>CALRKN020000015.1:0-104211 GCA_943368005.1 Bradyrhizobium ivorense
GGGCCGGAGAAGGCGATGGCGTTGTAGGGGCGAATGCCCACCAGACGGGCGATCTCGAACTGACGCAGCATGAAGCCGATCAGGGCGAAGGCACCGTGCAGGGCCACGAAGGGCCAGAGGCCGCCGAGCTGCACCCAGCGCACGAAGTCGCCCTGGGCCTCGGGGCCCCAGAGCAGCAGCAGGCTGTGGCCCATGGCGTCAGCGGGGGTGCTGACGGCGGCAGTAAGGAAGTTGCAGCCCTCCAGATAGGAGCTGGCAATGCCGTGGGTGTACCAGGAGGTGGCAAAGGTGGTGCCGGTGAGCCAGCCGCCCAGCGCCAGGTAGGCGGTGGGGAACAGGAGCAGACCGGACCACCCGACAAAAACGAAGCGGTCGCGCTTGAGCCAGTCGTCGAGGACGTCGAACCATCCCCGACCAGCTGGGGCGCGCCCTACAGCGATCGTCATGGAATCAGCGGGATACCGGGCGATGGTAACAACGTTTCCAGCGACTGCGAGGTGCTCTGCAACGGGCTGAAATCCCTTGCCGGATCTCGCTTCTGCACGCCTGCCATAGCCGCTCCAGCACTGGCTGCGATCTCCAGGCGCCAAGATGGCGCTGCATCGATTCCTGAGCTGGATGGCTTCCCCCGACGACCTGCTGGAGCAGCCGGTGCTCGGCTCGCGCCGCCCTTCCAACCTGCTCGTGGCCCTGGCCGTGAGTGTGGGGGGACTGGGTTTTCTGCTCACGAGCCTCTCCAGCTACCTCCACCGCGACCTGCTGCCGGTGGGCCATCCCTCCGACCTCGAGTGGGTTCCCCAGGGGCTGGTGATGGGTCTGTATGGCGTGGCGGCCGTGTTGCTGGCCACCTATCTCTGGACCGTGATCGGCATCGATGTGGGCAGTGGCAGCAACCGCTTCGACCGCGCCGCCGGCCAGGCCACCATCACCCGGCGGGGTTTCCGGCAGCGCATCGACGTGCAGATCCCCCTGCGCGACATCCAGGCCGTGAAGGTGGAGGTTCGCGATGGCCTCAACCCCCGTCGCCGGCTGGCCCTCCGGTTGCAGGGCCGCCGTGACCTGCCACTTACCCGGGTGGGCGAACCCATGCCCCTCGCCGAACTCGAGCTCTCCGGCGCCCAGCTGGCTCGCTTCCTGGGCGTGCCCCTGGAGGGCGTATGAGCCGCCCTGCCTGGTTCCGCCCGCTGCTGATCGGCGGGATCGCTCTGCTGGCCAGCGGGCTGGTGAGCGGCTGCATGACCGAGGGCTCGGCCGGCCGCCCTGCCGGCTGTGCCGCCGCCTCTACCCCCTGTCTGAGCGGCACCGCCACGGTGGCCATGCAGACGAGCAAGGGGGAGGTGCGGTTCCAGCTGGATGGCGCCGCCGCCCCTCTGACGGCTGGCAACTTCGTGGATCTGGTGCAGAAGGGCGCCTACAACGGCACCGCGTTTCACCGGGTGGTGCGTCAACCGTCGCCCTTCGTGGTGCAGGGAGGTGACCCCCTCAGCGCCAATCCGATGACGCCTCAGAGCCAGTACGGCCAGGGCAGCTTCATCGAGAACGGAGAAGCCCGGCTGATTCCCCTGGAGATCCGGCTCAAGCAGGACGATGCGCCCACCTACGGCCAGGAGCTCACCACGCCCGGCATCACCCGTCAGCTGGCTCTGGCCCACCAGCGCGGTGCCCTGGCGATGGCCCGTTCGGCCGATCCGAATTCGGCCAGTGCCCAGTTCTATGTGGCCCTGCAGGCGTTGCCCGAGCTGGACGGCCGCTATGCGGTGTTCGGCCGGGTGAGTGCTGGCATGGAAGTGATCGATCGCATCGAACAGGGCGACCGCATCCTCAAGGCCACCGTGGTGGAAGGGGGCAAGCTGGTGAAGGGCGGCAGCACCGCCGCGGCCGCGGCGCCGCAGTGATTCAGTCGCAGTGATTCAACCGCGAAGGCCGGGGCGAAGACTGGTGAGGAGGGGGCCGGTCAGCTGAGGAGGGTGCCGGCTCAGGCGGGCACCCTCTTGTCGGAGGAGGTGACCTTCAGCCAGGCGGTGTTGACGCCGGAGGCCCGCTCCAAGGCCACCCTGCCGGTGCGGGCGATCTCGAGGATGCCGTAGGGCTCCATCACCTGCTCCAGCGCCACCAGCTTGCCGGGGTCACCCACCACTTCCAGGGTGAGGGCCTCATCGGCCACATCCACCACCTTGGCCCGGAACACCTGCACCAGCTCGAGGATTTCGGAGCGCTGCCGGGCCGGGGCGGCCACCTTCAGCAGCATCAGTTCGCGCTCCACGGCGGGAATGGTCGAGAGATCGATCACCCCGAGCACATTTACCAGCTTGTCGAGCTGTTTGGTCATCTGTTCGAGGGTGCGGTCGTCGCCCTCCACCACCATCGTGAGCCGCGATACGCCATTTTTCTCCGCCGGCCCCACCGCGAGGCTCTCGATGTTGAAGCCCCGTCGGGCAAACAGGCCGGAGATGCGGCTGAGCGCTCCGGATTCGTCTTCCACCAACACCGAGAGGGTGTGTTTCATGGCTGGGAGGTCGTGCCGGCACGCGCAATCCAGCCAAGCTACCGGGCCAGGGAGGCCGGCTGGCCAGTGGGCAGTTCCCGTAACCACCGCAGCAGGGTGAGATTGAACGCCTCGGCATCCTCATCGTGTGGACAGTGGCCGCAGTGCTCCAGCACGGCCAGGGGCAGGCCAGGCCGGTGACCGATGGCCTGCTGGGCCACCCGCAGGGGAACCAGCTGGTCACGCTCCCCCCAGATCAGCAGCAACGGCCGCCGCAACCTTCGCAGCAGGGCGGGCGCCGTGGCGCCGTGGGGCCGCAGGGCCATGGCGATGCTCATCGCCCGCAGGGCCCGCACGGCCCCCGGGCGTCGGGCCGGCCGGGCGATCAGCCGGTGCAGCTCCTGATCGCCGATCACCGGCGTGGCATAGGCACTCTGGATACCCAGGTCGAGCAGGGGGGAGTGGGCCAGAAGCGGCACCAGCAGCTCCAGGGGCAGCAGCCGGCAGAGCAGCCGCACCAGCCAGCGTTTCAACCGTCGCCGCAGGGGAGACCGCCGCGGTGGTCGGCCTCCGCGGTCGGTGAGCAGGGTGGGGTCGGGCAGGGGCGCTGCCACCACGGCCCGCACCCAATCGGGGAAGAACACCGCGCAGCTGAGGGCCACGAGGCCGCCGAGGGAGTGGCCCACCAGCACCGCCGGATGGCCCACCACCTGGGCGAGGAAGGCCTGCACCTGCCGGGCCCACAGGCGGTTGTCGAGGGGCAGATCGGGCTGGCTGGAGGCCCCGAAGCCGATCAGGTCCATCCCATACACACACCATCCCGCCGCCGCCAGCACGGGGGCATTGCGACGCCAGTGGCCGCTCGCCGCACCAAAGCCATGCACCAGAAGCAGCGGTGGGTGGTCGGGATTGCCCAGCCGGCGCCAGTGGCAGCTCTGCCCTCGCCAGATCCACTGGCTGTGCTGTCCCCAGCCGGCCTCCCCCTTGCCAGGCTGGGTGGCGCTGCTGTGCACCTGATTCCTCCCGCTTCCCTTGCTGACGCTCACTATTGCGAAGGGGCGGCCCGCCTGCAGCTCGGCGGCGGTTTCTTCCGGCCGGAATCGCGGCCGTCCCGCGACCTGGGTGTGCTGCTGGCACGCCACCTGGCGGCCTCGGGCCCCCTGCGCCTGCTGGATGCGATGGCCGGCTGTGGCATCCGTGCCCTGCGCTACGCCCTCGAGGCCGATGCGACGGCCGTCTGGGCCAACGATGCCGACCCCGAGCGCCTGCCGCTGCTTCGCGCCAACCTGGCCGTCCTGCAGCAGAGCCCCATGGCCGTGCAGATCACCAGTCGCACCGCCCAGCAGCTGCTCGCCCACTGCCTGCTGCGGCAGCGGCGCTTTGAGCTGGTGGATCTGGATGCCTTCGGTTGCCCAGCCGCCCTGTTGCCCCTGGCGCTGGAGGCCGTGGCCTTTGACGGCGTGCTCTACCTGGCCAGCACCGACGGTCGCTCGCCCACCGGCCACGACCGGGTGGCGGCGATCCGGCGGCTGGGGGCCGCAGCCCGGGCCCATCCCGCCAGCTGGGAACTGGCCCTGCGCCTGCAGCTGGGTGCGGTGGCCCGGGCGGCCTGGGCCATGGGCCGCGGGGTGGAACCCCTGTTCAGCTTCAGCGAGGGGCGCACGTTCCGGACGGCCGTGCGCCTGCGGCGACGGGCCGCCGCCGGGGAGGAGAGCTTCCTGGGCCTGCTGGCCCACTGCCATGGCTGCGGCGACCAGCAGGTGCAGAGTCTGGTGCGGCTGCGTGGCTGGGCAGCCTGCCTCTGTCGCGGTGGGCCGGTACCACCGCTGGCGGTGAGTGGCCCGCTCTGGACCGGTCCCCTGCAACATCCGCCCACCCTCGCGGCTCTGCAGCAGCAGGCCCTGGCTTCGCCCGCCAGCCTGGCTGCCCCCACGGCCCGGTTGCTGGCGGCCCTGCAGGCCGATCCGGGGATTCCGGCGCGATGCTGGCCGTTGGCCGAGATCGGCCGTCGCCTGGGCGGTGGCCCGCCCAGGCTGGAGGGGCTGGTGGAGGCCCTGCGCCGGCGGGGATTCCAGGCCCAGGCCAGCGCCGTGATGGCCGCCCAGATCCGCAGCGATGCCCCCTGGGCGGAGATCCTCTCCGTGGCGGGGAACCTGTCGGCCCGGTCTGCTGCGGCTGCTTCTTCTTCTTTTTCTGCTGCGGGTGCTGCTAAATAGGAAGGCCCTCTTTCCGTGCCATTCCATGGCCTCCGAAATCTTCGGCATTGCAGCGCTGTTCTGGGTGTTGATCCCCGTTGGCCTGCTGGGTGGCGCCCTGCTGCTGAAGTTCGCCGACCAGGACTGAGCCAATCGGCGGGGGGCGGCCTCTCGCCTGCGGCGATCGCACCCCTAGGCTCAGGCCCGCTCGCGGGGTGTCCATGCAGGTTCTGGTTGTCGGCGCCACGGGCACCCTCGGTCGACAGATCGCCCGCCAGGCCCTCGATGCCGGCCACCAGGTGCGCTGCAAGGTGCGCTCCCCCCGCAAGGCCTCCTTTCTGCAGGAGTGGGGCTGCGAGCTCACCCGCGGCGATCTGCTCGAGCCCGACAGCCTCGACTACGCCCTCGAGGGCCAGGAGGCGGTGATCGATGCGGCCACGGCCCGGGCCACCGATCCCGGCAGTGCCTATGAGATTGACTGGAGCGGCAAGCAGAATCTGTTCGCCGCCTGCCAGCGCGCCGGAGTGAGGCGGGTGGTGTTCGTGTCGCTGCTGGATGCGGACCGTCATCGCGATGTGCCGCTGATGGACATCAAGGCCTGCACCGAGCAGTGGCTCGAGGCCTCCGATCTCGACTACACGATCCTGCGCGGGGTGGCCTTCATGCAGGGTCTGATCAGCCAGTTCGCCATCCCCGTGCTGGAGGGGCAGACGGTGTGGGTGAGCGGCACGCCCACACCGATTGCCTACATGAATACCCAGGACATGGCCCGGTTCGCTGTGGCGGCCCTGGACCATCCCGAAACGGTGCGACAGGCCTTCCCCGTGGTGGGTCCCCGGGCCTGGACCACCGGCGAGATCACCCAGCTCTGCGAGCGCTACACCGGCAAGGACGCCCGGCTATTCCGGGTGCCTCCGGCCCTGCTGCGGTTGATGCGGAGCGTGACCAGCTTCTTTGAGGCCAGCTTGAATGTGGCCGAGCGGCTCAGCTTCGACCGGGTGATCGGCGGTGGTGCCCGCCTGGACGCGCCGATGGAGGAGAGCTACGCCGCCTTCGGCCTCGATTCGGCGGACACCACCACCCTGGAGGCCTATTTGCAGGAGTACTACGACACGATCCTCAAGCGGCTGCGGGAGATGGAGGCCGACCTCGACAAGGACGCCAAGAAGAAATTGCCCTTCTGAGCCTGCCTGCAGGAGCGCTGTGTCGGCACCAGAGGGTCTGGTGCATCTGTACTATTTTCAATCACTACCCCGTTGGGAGCGGAGTTGATGTCGGTAGCTCAGATCAAGAACCTGCAGCGCCGCCTGGCCAATCTGGACAGTGAGGCCTGTGATGAGCTCAACCGGGCCTGTGGCCATGAGCTCTGGCAGAGCCTCGGTTTCGATGCCCTCGACAGCCTGGAGGACCCCGACCGCCGGGCCCGGGCGAACTACTACTACGGCCAGCTGCAGACGGTGCGGGAGTTGCGGGATTGCCTGGGCTGAGGCGCAGCGTGCCCCCGGTCGCCAGGCCCCCTTATCCGCCGCCGCCGGCCCGGCCCGACTTCCCACCGCCGGCGCGCCCGTCACGTCCGGGCGAGGTCTGGCCTGCTGGGCTCCTCTCTGCTGGGCCCCTGCCCAGCAGCTGGTGCAGGCGCTGCTCTTCGCCGCGGCTCACCGGGCGCCACTGGCCCGGGGCCAGACCCGAGAGCTGCAGGGGGGGCTGGCCGTCCATCAGGTCGATGGCCATGCGGATCAGCCGCAGGGTGGGGTAGCCCACCGCTGCCGTCATGCGCCGCACCTGGCGGTTGCGCCCCTCGCGTAACTCCAGCTGCAGCCAGCAGGTGGGCACGCGCAGACGGTGTCGGATCGGCGGGTCGCGCTCAGGCATGGCAGCGGCGGTAAGTTCCGCTGCGGAGAGGATCCGCACCCGGCTGGGCCTGGTGCGTTGCCCCTGGATCAGCACGCCGCTGCTGAGCTGATCCAGGGCCGTGGTGTTTGGATTGCCCTCCACCTGCACCCAGTAGCGCCGCCAGTGCCCGAAGGCCGGATCGGTGAGCCGCTGCTGCAGCCGGCCCTGGTCGGTGAGCAGCAGCAGGCCTTCGCTGTCGGCATCCAGCCGGCCGGCTGCGTAGACGCCGGGCGTGGCAATGAAGTCGGCCAGACAGCCCCAGCGACTGCCGGCCTCGGGGGTGAACTGGCTGAGCACCCCGTAGGGCTTGTGGAACAGCAGGGTGGTCAGGAGAGGCAGAAACTCAGGATTGGCGTGCTTTCCAGAGGTTCACCACGCCGATCGAGATCAGCAGGAGGCCCAGGTCCATCGAGAGGGGTGGCAGCAGCATCAGCAGGGGCTGGAGAGGCCTGACCCTATCGCTCGACGGGAGGGGGGCGAGGCGGCGCTTAAACTGGGATTCAACATTGATCCGAACTGAGCCCCCTGCATGATTGAGACCTCTGGTGTGATTGAGAAGGAGCAGGGCAACGGGTTCTACCTGGTGACCCTGGAGCAGCCTGCCGGTCACCAGTGCCTCTGCCGTGCAGCCGGCAAGCTCACCAAGTTCCGCATCAAGCTGCTTGCCGGCGACAAGGTGCTGGTCGAGATCAGCCCCTACGACCTCACCCGCGGTCGGATCACCTACCGGGAGCGCAATGCGGGCGCCACTGGCCCCCGGCCCGGCGGCAACCGGCCCGGCGGTCCGCGGCGCCGTTGAGTTCACCCTGCCCTGTTCCCCCGGCATCCCCCTGAGGGGGGCAGGGGGGCATCGGCAGGGTCCGGTTCAGGCGTGGACGGCCAGCAGGTTCTCAATGGCAGCCTTGAACTCGCTGCGCTGTTTCACGCCCTTGAACTGCTGCCGCAGTTCCTTCTGGAAGAAGAGCTGCACGGTGGGCGTGCCGGTGACCCCTGCCTGCTGGGCGATCTCCTGGTCGGCCTCGATGTCGATCTCCACGCCCTGGGCAGCCCCGCCGAGCTCATCGAGAACCCGCTTGAGCTGGGGCTTGAGCACGTGGCAAGGTCCACAGGTGGGCGAGGTGTAGACCACCAGCAGGGGCTTGTCACTGTCGTGATACAGCTTGCGCAGGGCGTAGCTCCCCTTCTGCCACAGGGCATGGGCGTCGAAGTTGGCCTCGTCGCTCTCGGCGGTGCGCTTGGTTTCACCCACCTCTTCGGGCTCCACCGCGTCGCGCTTCACCTCCACCGCCAGGTTGTGGTGGCTGAGCCAGCGCTCCGCCGCCAGCGCCGCCTGGCAGCCGCTGCCGGCGGCGGTGACGCCCTGACGCCACTCGGCATCGGCCACGTCGCCGGCGGCGAAGACCCCTTCCACACTGGTTTCGGGGCGGCCCGGCTGGGTCACGAGGTAGCCGTGGCTGTCCACCTCCAGCTGGCCCCGCACCAGGCGGGTGTTGGGGGTATGGCCGATGGCATAGAAGAGGCCTTTGACGGCCAGATCTTCGCTGGCGCCGCTGACCACATCGCGCAGGGTGATCGCCTCCAGCCAGTCGCTGCCGCTGCAATCGGCCACTTGGCGGTGCCAGTGCACGGTGATGGCGGGGTTGGCCAGCACCCGGTCGGCCATTGCCTTGCTGGCCCGCAGCTGGCCGGAGCGGACGATCAGGTGCACGTGGTCGCCGTATTTGGTGAGGTACACGGCCTCCTCACAGGCGGAGTCGCCGCCGCCCACCACGGCCACGGCCTGGTTGCGGAACTGGGGGGTGGCTCCATCACAGATGGCGCAGGCGCTGATACCGCTGCTCCAGAAGCGCTCCTCCTGGGGCAGACCGAGACGGTTGGCGCTGGCGCCTGTGGCCAGGATCACGCTCTGGGTCTGGTAGGTGACCCCATCGGCGCTGATCCGGAAGGGGCGCTGCGACAGATCGATTTCGCTGGCGTCGGCCAGCACCAGGGTGGTGCCCCAGCGCTCGGCCTGGGCCTTCATCCGATCCATCAGGTCGGGTCCCAGGATCCCGTCGGGAAAACCGGGAAAGTTCTCCACGTGGGTGGTGGTCATCAGCTGGCCCCCGGGAATGCCCCCGTCCTGGAAGCCGGTGATCAGCAGCGGATTGAGGTTGGCGCGGGCGGCGTAGATGGCGGCGGTGTAGCCAGCGGGGCCGGAACCCACGATCACCACGTTTTCCACCTCCGGCCGCGCTGGGCCTGGCCCGCCGGAGGACCGGGCGGTGGAGGAATCAACGGTGGATTCGGAACCAGTGGATTCGGAACCGGTGGATTCGGGAACGCTGGAGCCAGGGGCTGGACGCTCTGCAATCACAGCTAAAGCGGAGCAACTATGACTTGAGGCTAGGCGATGGGGGCCGCCGTCGCCGGTCCGTCAGATTTCCAGCAGCCCGTCGGTTTCGGGATAGGGGCCGCGGCCGCTCCCGGAGCCGGGCAGCAGGTCGGCGAGGTTGCGCGGCACCATCAGCACGCTGGGGTCGAGCAGGTGGGGGTGGTCCTCCAGGCAGAGCAGCCATTCCCGGAACTCCTCGGTGAGGGCGTAGCTCTCTTCAAAATGTTCGAGGGCGTCGAGCGTGGCTCTGCGGGCCAGGGCCCAGCTCACGGCAACGGTCAGTCTGCGATTCACTGCGGCGTCCATGATCCGCTGCCCCCGTTGGTGGCACCACGCTGCCGGGGCACGGTCGGATCTGGAGTATTGGTTGACACAACGTCGCAAGCTTTTCGCTCCCAGCTGCGCATTCCAGTCATTTTGCGGGGGTCGATTGTTCGTAAATTGTCAAGACGCGGCCCATGTGCAGGGAATATGCTGCAAAGCAAGTAGGAGTTTAGTTGGCCGGCGGGCCAGTCTTCTTCTATGCCGGGATCGCAGATCGATGCTTGAATTAGATCGAAACTGCAGATCTTTTGTAGTGTTTGTGGTGGGATCTCGGATTCCCGGTCCAGGGGATCATCCCGTCGGGTGGGCTCCGGCCCAGGGGGATGCTCGCTCCTGGTGGGGGATCGGCGCGGGAGAAAGTCGGGCAACTCCGGGGGGCGTACCCGCAGCAGGGCGCCGGCCCACGCATCGATCGCCTGGAGGGCCTGGCGGTCCCCACTCGGCGGACCGGGCTGCAGGGCCCCTTTGCTCTCCTGTCGGGCCCGCAGCAGGTAGGGTTCGCTCAGCGACCAGCTGCGGGCATAGCTGATCAGCAGCGGGTCGGCCGGCGCATACACGTAGGACGCCCGGCGTGGCACGGGCTCCAGCCCATGCCGGTCTCCGTCCATGCGCACCGCCCGGGTGATTGCCTGAACAAAGCGGCTGCGGGTCACCACGGTGGTGAGGTAGGCCACCACCCGGACCCGGGGGGCGTCGAAGCCCTCGGCGCACATGTCGATGCTTACCAGCCAGTCGGCTTCGCCGGCGCGGAAGGCGGCCAGCCGCTCGCTCGCCCCTGGATCCTGGGAATGCACCAGATGCACCCGGTCGCCCTGTTCCACCAGCAGCTGGCTGATCTGCTGGGCGTGGGCGATATCGCGGGCGATCACCAGCCCCCCGGCGCCGGGATGCTGCTGGTGCCGCAGCTGTTCGAGCCGGCGGCGGGCCGTCAGCAGCAGCCGCAGGGCGATGCTGCTGCCATCGCCGAGCCGGATGGCGCGGCGCAGGTTGCGGGCCCGCCAGCTCTCGCGGGTCTCGGCGGACAGGGGGGAGGTTTCGCTGTCGCCGCTGCCCGCGCCATCGGCCGCGGGGAGACCATGGTCCACCCAGCCGTCCTGGAACCGGAATTCCAGGGGGCGCACATCGCCGGCGGCGATCAGCTGGCGCGGTTCCACGCAGAGGTCGGGCACGATCTGTTCCACCACCAGATCGCCCTGGCGCAGTTGCTGCCGCCGGGCCGCGCAGAAGGCCAGGTTGTCGGCCCGGAAGGGGGTGCCGGTGAGCCCCAGGCGCAGGTCGGCCGACCGGGTGAGCGTGCTGAACGCATGGCCCCAGGCGGCGGCCTCCGGTTCATCCGGGTCCAGGCCGAGATGGTGCACTTCATCGGCCACCGCAAGCCAGCGGCCCAGGGCAGCCGCAGGCCAGTTCCGCTCAAGTTGCTGGCGCTGACGGGCGGCACTCTGATAGCTGAGCAGCAGGCCGTCCCAGCTGGCATCGCCGACCTGGGCAGCCTCCCCCAGGGCTTCCTCCCACGGCCGCAGCTCCAGGCCCAGCGTCGTGGCTGCCTGTTGCCATTGGCGGGCGATCGACGTGCGGTGGCAGAACACCACAAACCTCTGCAGGCGTCCTTCCTTCTGCAGCTGCCGGAATCCCAGCAGCGCGCCCAGGGTTTTGCCGGCGCCGGGGCCGGCATGGATCAGCACATCCTGGCCGCCGGGCCTGGCCTGCACCAGACGGGCCCGCAGCAGCTGGATCAGCTGGCGCTGCCACTGGCGTGGCTGCAGGTCGCACCGGGCCGGGTCAGCACCGCTGGGGCCCGGAAGCCCTCTGAGCGCGAAGGAGAGCGACGCCGGCGAGCTGTGCATGGCCGCCATTGTGGGGGGAGGGCCGGCGCAATGAGTGTTCTGGCCTATGGGCCGCAGCCCCAGGCTGCTTACCCTCGGCCCAGATTTCCGGCCCCCATGGCTCGCCCATGGCCTTGCCCCCATGGCCTTTCCCCAGGATGGTCACGCACCCGGTGAAGGCGAACGGGCCGCGGGCCTGCGAGGTCACCTGGCGCGCTGTTGGCAGCGGGACTGTGACATTGATCCGTTGATACTCCGGGCACGGCAACTGCGCCGGCGGGGTGCCCGCGGCCACGCCCTCTGCGTGGAGCAGGAGCTGCTGCCGCTGTTCTGAGCCGGGTGGCCCGGGCTCTGGGCGGCCCAATTGTGGGCAGTGAACCACAAATGGCACCAATTGCTTGCCGCTGCGGTGGGATCGGCCCCCAAATGGATTTAGTAAGACCGTGCCGTCGTTGACCCAGTTGCTCATCCCCAGGGAACGCCGTCCAGGGGAAACCCGGGTGGCGGCCACACCTGAGACCGTTCACCGTCTCTGTGCCCGCGGCCTCCAGCTCCTGTTGGAAGAGGATGCCGGCGCAGCGGCGGGCTTCTCCGACCAGGCCTATGCCGAGGCGGGTGCCAGCCTGCTGCCCCCCGGGCATCCGGCCTGGGCCGAGGCGGACGTGGTGCTGTGTGTCCATCCGCCCGAGCCGGAACAGCTGCAGCAGCTGCGCTCCGGTGCCCTGCTGATGGGGCTGCTGGCGCCCTATGGGGCCCATGCCATGGCCCGGCAGCTCAACAGCCGGCAGGTGTCGGCCCTGGCCCTGGAGCTGCTGCCCCGCATCAGTCGGGCCCAGACCATGGACGTGCTCTCCTCCCAGGCCAACATCGCCGGTTACAAGGCGGTGCTGGTGGCTGCGGCAGCCCTGAACCGCTACGTGCCGATGCTGATGACCGCCGCAGGCACCATCCAGCCGGCGCGGGCTCTGATCCTGGGCGCGGGTGTGGCCGGTCTGCAGGCCGTGGCCACCGCCCGACGCCTGGGGGCGGTGGTCACGGTGAGTGACGTGCGTCCGGCGGCCCGCGAGCAGGTGGAATCCCTCGGCGGCCGGTTCCTGGCGCCGCCCGAACAGGAGGAGGCTCCCGCCGAGCAGGGGGGCTATGCCAAGGCCGCCAGCGAAGCGTTCCTGGAGGCCCAGCGCCAGCAGCTCTGCGAACAGCTGGCCCTGGCGGACATGGTGATCTGCACCGCCCAGGTGCCCGGCCGGGCGGCGCCGCGGTTGATCAGCGAGGCGATGCTCGACCATCTGCGCCCCGGATCGGTGGTGGTGGATCTGGCGGTGGGCCAGGGTGGCAACTGCGCGGCCACGCTGCCCGGCGAGGTGGTGGAGCGCAATGGGGTGATCCTGATCGGCGCCGATGCCCTGCCCTGCAGCGTTGCTCACCACGCCAGCGCCCTCTATGCGCGCAATCTGGCGGCCCTGCTCGAACATCTGTTGGACAGCCCCCCGGCCACACCCGGCGCGATCCAGCTCGACCAGAGTGATCCGATCGTGGCCGGCTGTCTGCTGACCCATGCCGGCGCCTCCCTGCGCAGCGATGTGCTCGGAGAACCCAGCGAGCGCGTGCTGGAGGTGGTGGCATGAGTGGCCTCCAACAGGGCCTCTGGGTGCTGCTGCTGGGCAGCCTGCTGGGGCTGGAGTTGATCGGCAAGGTGCCTCCCACCCTGCACACGCCCCTGATGAGCGGGGCCAATGCGATCAGTGGCATCACGATGCTGGCCTCCCTTTCTCTGATTGCGAGGGCCGACGGCAACCCCGCCCTGCTGGTGCTTGGGTCCGCCTCCCTGGCCTTCGCCCTGTTCAACGTGGTGGGTGGCTTCCTGGTCACCGACCGCATGCTCGCCATGTTTGCTCCCAAGAGGAAGGGCTGATGGTTTCGCTCACTTCGGCCCTTGGTTGGGCCATCGACCTGCTGGCGGTGCTGCTGCTGGCCCTCGGCCTCAAGGGCCTCTCCAAGGTGCGTTCGGCGCGCTCCGCCAACGGCCTGGCGGCGCTGGCCCTGGGCCTGGCCGTGGTCGGTCTGCTGATCCAGTCGCCCCTCACGCCCGTGGCCTGGCTTTGGATCGCCGTCGGCACCGCGATCGGTGGCCTGGCCGGCCTGCTCACTGCCCGCAGTGTGCCGATGACGGCGATGCCGGAGACGGTGGCCCTCTTCAACGGCTGCGGCGGCATGGCCTCCCTGCTGGTGGCCCTCGGCGTGGCCCTGTTCCAGAGCGCCGGCGCCGGGCTGGTGGAGGTGATCTCGATCGTGATTTCGTTGGTGGTGGGGGCGATCACCTTCAGCGGATCGCTGGTGGCGATGGGCAAGCTGCAGGGGTGGATCGGTACCCCGGGCTGGACCCAGAGCCAGGTGCGCCATGGCCTCAACATCGCCCTGGCCCTGACCACCCTGGTGGCCGGCTTTGTGCTTCCCTCCGACCCGACCGGAGTGCCTCTTTGGCTGCTGGTGGCGGCCTCTTCCCTGCTCGGTGTGGGTGTGACCCTGCCAATCGGCGGCGCCGACATGCCTGTGGTGATCTCGCTGCTGAACAGCTATTCCGGGGTGGCTGCGGCCGCCGCCGGTTTTGTGGTGGGCAGTCCGCTGCTGATCGTGGCCGGTGCCATGGTCGGTGCGGCCGGCCTGATCCTCACCCAGGTGATGTGCAAGGCGATGAACCGCTCGCTGCTGAATGTGCTGTTCGGCGGGGCCCTGGGGGCTTCGGCAGGCGGTCACGTGGGCGGCGGCGGCGATGAGGCCGGCTACTCCCGCATCACCAGCTGCAGCGCTGAGGAATGTGCCATCGCTCTGGAGGGGGCCGAGCGAGTGGTGTTCGTGCCCGGCTATGGCCTGGCCGTGGCCCAGGCCCAGCATGCCCTGCGGGAGCTGGCCAAGGTGCTGGAGGCGAAGGGGGCCGAGGTGAGCTACGCCATTCACCCAGTGGCGGGGCGCATGCCCGGCCACATGAATGTGCTGCTGGCGGAGGCCGATGTGCCCTACGAGCAGTTGGCCGAGATGGATGCCATCAATCCCGACTTCCCCCGCACCGACGTGGTGATCGTGCTCGGGGCCAACGATGTGGTGAACCCCGATGCCAAGAACGATCCCGCCAGCCCTCTGTATGGGATGCCGGTGCTTGAGGTGGATCGCTCCCGCCAGGTGTTTGTGGTGAAGCGCAGCCTGGGTGCCGGATACGCTGGCATTCGCAACGGGCTGTTCGAGATGCCCCAGACCGCCATGGTGTTCGGGGATGCCAAGGCGGTGCTGCAGTCGCTGGTGAGTGAGCTGCGCAGTTCCAGCTGACGGAGGTTGGTTGAAACCCTGGCCGCCTGATCCCTCTGCCGGACCTGGCGGCCAGCGCGTTTCCCTTTCCCATCGGGCCCTCATTCGTGTTTCCCTGGCCCCCTCCCCCCTTCCAGCAGCGCTGGCCCTGGATCGGTCCCGATCTGCAGACCGTGCGCGACACCCTGTGCCGCGATCCCCTGCCAACGGAGCGGGGGCAGCCCTGGACGGTGGCCATTCCCTCCGGAACCTCCCCTAGCAGTTCCTCGGCCACCTCCTCCGCTACCTCCTGCGCCAGTGGCCTGCTGCTGCTGGAGGACGAGCCCCCCCTGCCGGAGCCGCGCGGCTGGGTGTTGCTGGTGCATGGCCTGGGCGGCAGCAGCGACCGCCCTGGGATTCGGCGCCTGGCCCAGGCCCTGCTGGCGGCCCGGTTCGGCGTCTGGCGCCTGAACCTGCGCGGAGCCGGTGCCGGTCGCAGGCTGGCCCCGGGCACCTATGCGGCGGCCTGCAACGCCGACCTGCTGCCGGTGCTGGCGGCGGCGCGCCAACGGGCCGCCGGGTTGCCGCTGCTGGGGGTGGGGCTCTCGCTGGGGGGAACGGTGTTGCTCAATGCCGTGCTGGCGCAGGCGGATGGCCTCGACGGCCTGGCCTGCGTCAGCAGTCCGCTCGACCTGGCCGCCTGTTCTGATCGGATCGATGCACCCCGCAACCGGCTGTATCAGCGTGTGCTGCTGGGGGGCCTGATTCGGCAGACCCTGGCCGACCGCCAGGCCCAGCTCGGCACCGATGCCCTGCGATCGATCCGCACGATTCGCCAGTTCGACGCGGCGCTCACCGCGCCGCGCTGGGGCTACCGCTCGGTAGACCACTACTACGAGCAGGCCTCACCGCTGCTGCCGCTGGGCCGGGGCGTGTCCCTGCCCCCCATCCTCCTGCTCCATGCCCGCGATGACCCCTGGGTGCCTGCGGCAGCGGTGCTGGCCCTGCAGGAGCGCTCGCCGGCGGGGCTGGAGTTCCTGCTGCCCCCCCAGGGCGGCCACAATGGCTTCCATGCCCCAGCCGATCGCTCGGCCGCCGCGGCTCAGGCGCTGACGGTTCGGCCCAGTTGGGCCGATCGGGCTGTGGTGGGGTGGCTGGCCCGGCGATCAGGCGGGTGAGTGCGACGGGCTCCATCGGTAGCGGCGCACGATCCAGTCCTCGATCAACATGCCCCCGATCACGTGGTCGCGCACGATGCGCTCGACCCGCGCCGGGCTGACGCCGCCGTAGATCACCCCCTCCGGCCAGATCAACAGCACCGGACCCTCGCTGCAGATCCGCAGGCAGTCGGCCTTGCTGCGCAGCACGATTCCCTGGGGCCGGGCCGGATCCTCGAGCCCCAGCTCCCGCACCAACCGCTTGAGGGTGTCCCAGCTGGCGGCGCCCAGGGCCGGATCCGGGCAGCAGAGGGGCTTGCTGGGGGTGGCGCACAGCAGCAGGTGGTGGCTCACCAGGGGCACGGCCGCCTCCCCTCAGGCCTGGGTAGAGGCCAGGGCTTGCTGCAGCCGGTGCTCCAGCGCCCGGCTGGCCTCGGGGTGCCCAGTCACGTGCAGTTCTGCCTTTTTCGGCCACAGATTGATGCATTCGCCGCTGCTGCAGCGGAAGCAGTGGAACTCCCCCTCATCGACCCAGTGGCCTTCGAGGTGGAGCAGGCAGACGACCGCCTGGAGTTCCTGAAGGGTTCCGTTGAACTGCATGGGGCCCGCCGGTGGTTGGCTGCTCAGACCCCGATTCTGACGGGTGTGGGTGTGGTGAGTCGGGCCGCGGCCTCCCGCACTGCCCCACGGCTCCAGGCGTCCACGGCCAGCACGTCGTCCAGGGAGGGGTTGGCCGTGAGATCGGCCTTGTGGCGCTCGCACACCGCGTCGATCAGGCGCGGGATATCCAGGAAATGCACCTGTTCCTCCAGGAAGAGGGCCACGGCCTGCTCGTTGGCGGCGTTCATCACCGCCGGCATGGTGCCGCCGGCGCGCCCTGCGGCGTAGGCCAGTTCCATGCAGGGGTACTTGGCCGGGTCGGGGGCGCGGAAGGTGAGCTGGCCCACCGCGGTGAGATCGAGGCGGCGCCAGGGGGTTTCCAGGCGTTCGGGCCAGCTGAGGCAGTAGAGGATCGGCAGCTTCATGTCGGGCCAGCCCAGCTGGGCCAGCACTGAGGAATCGGCCAGCTCCACCATCGAGTGGATGATCGATTGCGGGTGGATCACGATCTCGATGTGGTCGTAGTCGAGGCCGAACAGGTAGTGGGCTTCGATCACCTCCAGCCCCTTGTTCATCAGCGAGGCCGAATCCACCGTGATCTTGCGGCCCATGCTCCAGTTGGGGTGGCTGGTGGCATCGGCCACGGTGGCCTTGTGGAGATCGGCGGGGTTCCAGTCGCGGAAGGCGCCGCCGGAGGCGGTGAGCTGGATGCGGCGCAGGCCCGGGGTGGGGCGGCCGGTGCTCAGGCGGGCGGTATCGGGATAGGGGGTGCCCTGCAGGCACTGGAAGATGGCGGAGTGCTCGGAATCGGCCGGCAGCAGGCGGGAGCCGCTCTTCTCCAGCTCGGGCAGCACCACCGGCCCGGCGGCGATCAGGGTTTCCTTGTTGGCCAGGGCCAGGTCCTTGCCGGCGCGGATGGCGGCCAGGGTTGGCAGCAGGCCGGCGCAGCCCACGATGCCCGTCACCACCAGGTCGGCGCTGGACCAGGCGGCGGCGGCGTCCAGGCCCTCGGGGCCGCCGAGCAGCTCCGGCATCCGGGCGGGCCGGGAGGCGGGATCGAGGGCGTGCAGCCGCTCCCGCAGCTGGGCGAGCTTGCCGGCATCGGCCAGGGCCACCACTTCGGGGGCGTGCCGCCGGATCTGCGCCACCAGCAGATCCAGATTGTTGCCGGCGGTGAGGGCCACCACCTGGAAGCGGTCAGGGAACTCCTCGGCCAGCTCCAGCGTCTGGGTGCCGATTGAGCCGGTGGAGCCGAGCACGGAGAGGGCTTTCACGGCGGGGCTCCGAGGGTCCAGGGGCACCAGTGTCCCACCGGGTGCCGCCTCCCCGGCAGGATGCCTGCCATCCGCACGCCTCCCGCCAGGGCTGACGCCCTGCCCGCCCCCCCTCCCTGGGCTAGCCCTACGTGCTCGGCTGCGGGCTGGCCATGGGCGCCGCCGACGTGGTGCCGGGGGTGAGTGGCGGCTCGATGGCCTTCATCATGGGCATCTTGATTTCCTGGTGCCGCTGCTGGCCGGAATTGCCAACTCTGTGCTGCTGCTGGTGCGGCCGATCACCTGGCTGTACGACCAGCACCCGGTGTGGCTGTTCGCCTTCTTCTTCGGGCTGATCGTGGGCTCGATCGTGCTGATCGCCCGCCATGCCCATTGGGGCGCCAGTGGCCTGGTGGGCATGGCGGTGGGGGCGGCCGCAGCCCTGGTGTTCGTGACCCGGGTGCCGGTGACGATGCCCCACGATCCCTTCACCCTGTTCTGGAGCGGGCGGTGGCGATCATGGCGATGATCCTGCCCGGGATCTCCGGCTCCTTTCTGCTGCTGGTGCTGGGGCAGTACCAGCACGTGATGGAGGCCGTGAAGGGGCTGGATCTCGCCACCCTGGTGCCGTTCGCCCTCGGCTGCGCCATCGGTCTGGCTGCCTTCGTGCGGCTGCTGCGCTGGCTGCTGGCCCGCTGGCACGGCCAGACCGTGGCCCTGCTGGTGGGGGTGATGGCCGGCTCGCTGTGGAAGATCTGGCCGTTCCGCACCGTGTTGGAGAGCACCACCAATGCCAAGGGCAAGCTGGTGGTGCTGCGCGATGCCCTGGCCGCGCCCCCCGATGGTGGGGCCCTGCTGGCGGCGCTGTTGCTGGCGGCGATCGGCGTGGTGCTGGTGGTGGGTCTGGAGCAGCTGCAGGAGCGGCGCGGCATGGCCGAGATGGGTGGCTGAGCACCAGGGCGCCGGGGTGGCGGCAGCTGATGGAGCGATGGAGCCCCGGCTGCTGTACGCCGATCCCTGGCTGCTGGCCCTGGCCAAGCCCTCCGGTCTGCTCAGCCAGCCGGGCCTGGGCCCGGAACTGGCCGATTCCCTGATCAGCCGGGCCCAGCGCCGCTGGCCGGAGGCCCGGCTGGTGCACCGCCTCGACCGCGACACCTCCGGCCTGCTCCTCCTGGCCCGAGATGCTGACTGCCACCGCCGCCTGAGTGCGGCCTTCGCCGAGCGGCGGGTGCGCAAGAGTTATCTGGCCTGGGTGCACGGGGTGCCGGCCGCACGGGGCGGCTGGATCGATCAGCCCCTGGCCCGCCTCGGCACCCGGCCTCCCCGCTACGGCGTGGTGCCCGTGGCCAGGGGCGGCAAGCGGGCGCTCACGCGCTGGCGCCGGCTGGACAGGGCCAGGCAGAGTGCCCAGGCCGGTTGCCCCCTGTTGCTGCAGCCCCACACTGGCCGCTCCCACCAGCTGCGCGTGCATCTGGCCTGGCTGGGGCATCCCCTGCTGGGCGATCCGCTCTATGGCCCGGCCGCCTGCGCCAGCGGCCCCCCGGTGCGTCGCCTGCAGCTCCATGCCGCTGGCCTGCGCCTGCAGCATCCGATCACCGGCCAGCCGCTGCGCTTGCGCTGCGCCGGAAACTGGGGCGATCTCTGATGGCCCATCGATGGCACTGGACAGCAGCGGCGTCGAGCACGGCCGGCCGCCGGAGCGCTGGAGCTCGGGGCTCGGGTTCATGCTGGCGACGGCGGGCAGCGCCGTGGGGCTGGGCAACCTCTGGGGCTTTGCCTACCGGGCCTCCCAGGGCGGTGGCGGCGCCTTTGTGTTGCTCTATCTGCTGATCGTGGGGCTGGTGTGTCTGCCGGTGCTGGTGGCGGAGATGGTGCTGGGCCGCAGCACCGGCCATGCCCCCCTGCTGGCGCCGATCACGGCCGGCGGACGGCGCTGGCAGCCCCTGGGCTGGCTCTTCCTGGTGGCGGCGGTGGGGATCCTCTCGTACTACGCCGTGCTGATGGGCTGGACGGGCCGCAGCCTGTTCCATGCCCTTCTGGGCCCCCTGCCGGCGGACATCGGCGCCGCCCAGGACTACTTCGCCTCGATCAGCAGCGGTGGCAATGCGGTGCTGGGCCACCTCCTGAGCCTGGGCCTCACGGGCCTGGTGGTGGCGGCCGGCATCCGGGGCGGCATCGAGAGACTCAGCCGCTGGGGCATGCCGCTGCTGTTTCTGCTGTTGCTCGGCCTGGTTCTGTGGGCCGCCGCCCTGCCCGAGGCGCGCCAGGGCTACGCCACCTTCCTGCTGCGCTGGGAGGCGGCCAAGCTCGTGGATCCCGCCACGATCCGCAACGCCTTCACCCAGGCCTTCTTCTCGATCGGCACCGGCATCGGCGCGGTTCTGGCCTATGCCGCCTATCTCGACCGGCGCAGCGGCATCCCCGGCGTGGCGGCAGCGGTGGTGAGCATGGACACGGCCGTGGGGCTGATGGCCGGCTGTGTCACCTTCCCGGTGGTGGCCAGCTTCGGCCTGGGAGATGTGGTGAGCGGCAGCACGGTGGGCACCCTGTTCATCGCCCTGCCCACAGGCCTGGCCTCGCTGGGGGGAGTGGGCCGCCTGGTGGCAGTGATCTTCTTTGCCCTGGCCTACATCGCGGCCATCACCTCCTCGGTGGCGCTGCTGGAGGTGCCGGTGAGTTCGCTGATGGACCGGGTGGGCTGGAGCCGCCGCCGGGCGGTGTGGCTGTGTGTGGCGCTGATCGCCGTGATCGGCCTGCCCTCTGCCCTGGACGTGGGGGTGCTGGAACGGATGGACGCCCTGTTCGGCGGCGTGCTGCTGTTGGCCGGTGGCCTGGCCCTGGCCCTGCTGATGGGCTGGCAGGCCCCGGGCCGCTACCGCACCGACCTGCTCCAGGCGGGCGGTGACCCGCGCCAGGTGTGGGGCCTGCTGTGGGCTCTGCGCTGGATCTCTCCAGCGGCGATCAGTGTGGGGCTGGCGGTGTCGCTCACCGACCTGGTGCGCAGCTGGGCGGGCTGAGGGCCGTGCCCCAGCTGCGCGAAGATTCCGCCATGAGCTTTCTTCAGCGTTGGAACTTCATCGAGCGGGCCCGGCTGGAACGCCAGCTCTGGGAGGCCTTTGAGCGGGGCGAAGACCTGGAGGCCCTGGTGCAGGAATGCCGCGCTGCCGTGGACGCCGGCGCGGGCGAACGCAGCTTCCAGCTGGAGGTGTGGACCTTCACCCTGGCCCGTATCCGCCGGATCGAGCGGTTGATGCGCGATCAGCAGCGGCCCAGGGGCTGAGGCGGTTGCCGCCTGTTTGGCTTCCTGGTGCAGCCCCTCAGCTGCGCAGCCACTCGGTGACGCCACCGGGCCTGTCGATCAGCTCGATGCCCTGCTCCTTGAGCTGGGCGCGGATCCGGTCGGCGCTGGCGAAGTTGCGGCTGGCCTTGGCGGCCTGGCGCTGGGCGATCAGGGCCTCGATCTCGGCGTCGCCGGGCCCGCCAGCCCCGGCCTGGGCAGCGGCAGCCTGGGGTTCCGACCTGAGGCCCAGCACCGCGGCCAGCTCCAGCAGCAGGCACCCCTGGGCGCAGAGCTCGGGGGTTCGGGCCTCTTCGGCAGCGGTCTGATCGCCGCGCTCCCAGCGATGGGCCAGGCCGCGCAGCGGGCGGGCCAGGTCGAAGATCACCGCCAGGGCCGCTGCGGTGTTGAGGTCGTCGTCCATCGCCGCCACGAAGCGCGCCCGGGCATCGACCAGCTCGGCTGCCAGGCCGGCCGGATCACTGGCCTGGCCCGCCGGCGTGATGGCGACCGCCTCCGCCGCACGGGCCCCAGCGCTCGCCCCATCCCCGCCTTCACCAGCTTTGCCTGCTGCTTTGGCTTCTGTGCTGCCCTGGGCCAATGCCAGCTCCAGGGCGGCGTTGAGGCCCTTCCAGCCGGTGGCGGCGGCCTCGAGGGCCTCGGCGGTGAAATCCAGCGGCTTGCGGTAGTGGGCCTGCAGCACGAACAGGCGCAGGGTCATCGCTGACACGCCGGAATCGAGCAGGGCGCGGATGGTGGTGAAGTTGCCGAGCGACTTGCTCATCTTCTCGCCGCCCACGTTCACCATGCCGTTGTGCAGCCAGTAGCGGGCCAGCTCCTGGCCGCTGGCCGCTTCCGACTGGGCGATCTCGTTCTCGTGGTGGGGAAACACCAGGTCGGCGCCCCCCAGGTGGATGTCGATCGTGTCGCCCAGCTCCTCGCGCACCATCGCCGAGCACTCGATGTGCCAGCCCGGCCGCCCCGGGCCCCAGGGGGAGGGGTAACTCGGTTCTCTCGGCTTGGCCCCCTTCCAGAGGGCGAAGTCGAAGGGGTGCTGCTTGCGGGCCTCCTCTTCGCTGGCGACGCGGCCCGCGGCGTTGTCCTGCTGCTCCTGGAGGTCGCGGCCGGAGAGCTTGCCATAGCCGGCGTGCTTCATCACGGCGAAGTACACGTCGCCATCGGCGGAGTAGGCCGCCCCCCTGGCCTCCAGCTCCTCGATCAGGGCGCGGATCGCCCCCAGGCTCTGGGTGGCCCGCGGCATGCGGTCGGCCGGCAGGATGTTCAGCCGGGCCATGTCGGCCACGAAGGCCTCGATGTTGCGCTCACTCACCGTCTCCATCGAGCTGCCCTCCTCGGCGGCGCGGCCCAGGATCTTGTCGTCGATGTCGGTGTAGTTCTGCACGAACGTCACCGCATAGCCGCTCCAGATCAGGTAGCGACGCAGCACGTCCCAGTTGATGTAGCTGCGGGCGTGGCCCAGGTGGCAGAGGTCGTACACCGTGACCCCGCAGCAGTAGATGCTCACCCGCCCAGGCTCGAGCGGTCGGAACGGCTCCAGGCGGCGGCTGAGGGTGTTGCTGAGCTGCAGGGTCACGGGCATCGCCTGGCTGGGATGGATCGTGCCACAGCGGATCGGAAGGCCCCCCGATCGCGATGGGTGACCCCAGGATTGGCGCGGCTCCGGCTCCCTCCTCCGCCCTGGCGATGTTTCTGCTCAGCAAACTCCTGCCGCTGCTGGTGCTGCCCCTGGGGCTGGCGCTGCTGCTGTTGCTGTTCGGGGCCTTCCGCCCCAGCCGCTGGCCCGCCAGGGCTGCTCTGGTGGTTCTCTGGCTGTTCGCCACGCCGCTCACGGCCGAGGCCCTCTGGCGCAGCCTGGAGTGGCCCCACCGGCGGCAGTCGGCGGCGGCGGTGCTGGCTGCCGCCGGGCCCGGCCGGGCTGGCCCGCCCATGGCGGCGGTGGTGGTGCTGGGGGGCGGCCGCCACCCGGCACCGGGTCCGGCCCGGGTGAGTGAGTGGGGGGATGCCGACCGCTTCTTCGCCGGCATCGACGCCTACCGCCAGCTTCGCAGCCAGGGACAGACTCCCCTGTTGTTCTTCACCGGCGGCTGGTGGCCCACCCTGCCGGCGCTGCCCCCCGAAGGGGATGTGCTGCGCCGGCAGGCGCTGGCCGTCGGCCTGCCGCCGGCGGATCTGCGCAGCACGGCCAGGGTGCGCAACACGGCCGAGGAGGCACGGGAGATCGCCGCCCAGCTGCCCGGCGGCAGCACCGTGGTGCTGGTGACCTCGGCCTTCCACATGGCCCGCGCCCAGCGGCTGTTTGAACGCCAGGGCCTGCGGGTGGTGCCGTTCCCGGTGGACTTCCAGGCCACGGGCAGCTGGGCGGGCCAGCCCCTGCGGGATCCCCTGCGCTACCTGCCGTCAGCCGGGGGGCTGGACAGCAGCAGCCGGGCCCTGCGCGAGTGGATCGGGCGGTTGGTGTACGGCATCCGCTGAGGCCGCCTATTTGGCGTCCATCCAGTTGGTGCCCACTCCGGTTTCCACCACCAGCGGCACGCTGAGCTGCACCGCCCGCTCCATGGTGTCGCGCGTGAGGGCCAGCACCGCCTCCAGGGCCCCGGGGGCCGCCTCCAGCACCAGTTCGTCGTGCACCTGCAGCAGCAGTCGGGCCGCCAGCCCGCTGGCCGTGAGCTGGTGATGCAGCTGCACCATGGCCAGCTTGATGATGTCGGCACTGGAACCCTGGATCGGGGCGTTGGCCGCGGCCCGCAGCTGCTGGCCCTCCATGCCGGCGCGGCGGGCCACCTCCAGCTCGATCTCCAGCGGATCCTTGCCCAGGAGCCGGCCCAGACCGCCCGGGTCGAAGGCGAAGGGGCGGCGGCGGCCCAGGATTGTTTCCACATAACCCTGGCTGAGGGCAAGGCGCTCCTGCAGTTCCAGGAAGGCGAACACCCGGGGGTAGCGCTGTTTGTACCGGCTGAGGAACTCCTTGGCCTCGGCCTGACTCACGCCGGTTTCGCGGGCAAAGCGCTGGGCGCCCATGCCGTACACCACGCCGAAGTTGATCGTCTTGCCCAGCCGCCGCTCGTCCGGGCTCACCGAGTCCTTGTCGAGCAGCAGCCGGGCGGTGAGGGCGTGCACGTCGTCGCCGCTGCGGTACGCCTCCACCAGCGCCTCCTCGCCGGACAGGTGGGCCAGGATCCGCAGCTCGATCTGGGAGTAGTCGGCGGAGATCAGGGACCAGCCTTCCTGGGGCAGGAACGCCTTGCGGATTCGGCGCGAAAACTCGGTGCGGATCGGGATGTTTTGCAGGTTGGGGTTGCTGCTGCTCAGGCGCCCGGTGGCGGTGACCGCCTGGTTGAAATCGGTGTGCACCCGCCCGGTTTCCGCCTCCACCAGCGCCGGCAGGGCATCCACATAGGTGCTCTTGAGCTTGCTGAGGGTGCGGTGCTCCAGCACCAGCGGCACCACCGGGTGGTCGGCCTCCAGCTTCTCCAGCACGGCCGCATCGGTGCTCCAGCCCGTTTTGGTGCGGCGGCTCTTCTTGCGGTCCAGCCCCAGGGTGTCGAACAGCAGCTCGCCCAGCTGTTTGGGGCTGGCCAGGTTGAAGTCCACTCCCGCGGCCTGCCGGGCTTCCCCCTCCAGCCGCGCCAGGGTGGCCGTGAACTCCTCGCCCAGTTCGGCCAGGTAGTTGATGTCGATGCGGATGCCGGTGGCTTCCATCGCCGCCAGCACTGGTTCCAGCGGCAGTTCCAGCTGCTCGAGCAGCTGGGGCAGGCGGTCGCCCAGCTGGGCGAGCCGGCTGCGCAGCAGCGGCGTCAGCCGCCAGGTGAGGTGCACATCCATGCCGCAGTACTGGGCCGCCGCCTCGATCGGCACCGCTGCGAAGGTGGCCCCCTTGGGTACCAGTTCGGTGTAGCTGGTGGGCCGGAAGCCGAAGTTGCGCACGGCCAGCTCCTCCAGGCCGTGCTTGGCGTTGGCATCCCGCAGGTAGTCGGCCAGCAGCGTGTCCATCACCACCCCGCCCAGGGCCAGGCCGTGGCGCAGCAGGATCAGCCGGTCGTATTTGGCGTTCTGCAGGGTTTTGGGGTGTTCCGGGCTGGCCAGCCAGGGGGCCAGGGCGCTGAGCACCTCATCCAGGGGCAGCTGGGCGGGCGTTGGCGGCGGTTCGCTGAGCAGGTCTGCCGCCGGGGGGGGCTGGTGGCCGATGGGGATGTAGGCCAGCTCGGCGGGCCCCTCACCCCAGGCCAGGCCGATCCCCACCAGCTCGGCGCGGAAGGGATTGAGGGCGGTGGTCTCGGTGTCGAGGGCGATCGGCGTGGCCGGATCGGTGGCCGCCAGCAGCCGGGCCACCAGGGCCTCGAGGGCCGCGGGGGTGGTGATCAGCTCGGGGCTGAGCCGGGGCGCCAGGTCCGCTGCCGGGCTGGGGGGGGCGCCAGGAGCAGCGGACGCTCCCCCCGGGGTGGAACCACCGCCGGGCTCGCTGGCAGTTGGGTCGGTAGCGGCTGGGTTGGTGGCGGCTGTGACGGCCACGCCGCCCGCGGGGCTGGGCTCCCCACTGGGCGCCGGCGGTGTGGCTGAGAACAGCTGGGCGAACCGGGCCACCTGTTTCGCCAGGGAATGGAGCTCCAGCTCCTCCAGGCTGCCGGCCAGGGCCTCGCTGTTCACACTGCCCAGCTCCAGCCGCGGCTCCGCCGGCAGGGGGATGTCCACCAGGATCTCGGCAAGCATGCGCGAGCGGTAGGCGTCGTCCTTGCCCTCCCGCAGCTTCCCCAGCAGGGCGCCCTTGAGCACGCCCTTGGGATCCTTGGCCTTGGGGCCGGCTTGCTCCAGCTGCTCCAGGGCCGCGTAGATGCCGTCCACGTGCTCGTGGGCGGCCAGCAGATTGATGGCGGTCTTGGGCCCCACGCCGCGCACCCCGGGGATGTTGTCGGAGCTGTCGCCGGTGAGTGCCTTGAGATCCACCACCTCCTCCGGGGTGACGCCCAGCTTGGCGATCACCCCCTCGCGGCGCATCTCCGTGGGGCCGCTGTTCTTGGCATAGGGGCCGCCGCCCATGTAAAGCACGGCGATGTCGCGCTCGTCGTCCACCAGCTGGAACAGGTCGCGGTCGCCCGAGAGGATGCGCACCCGCCAGCCCTGGCCCGCGGCGCGGTGGGCCAGGGTGCCGAGCACGTCGTCGGCCTCGTAGCCCGGCGCCATCGCCAGCGGGATGTCGAGGCTCTCGGCGAGGATCCGCTGCAGGTTGGCCAGGTCGGTGAAGAACTCCTCCGGCGCCTCGTCGCGGTGGGCCTTGTAGGCCGCGTCGGCCTCGTGGCGGAAGGTGGGCTCGGCCGTGTCGAAGGCCACCACCAGGCCGTTCGGCTGCAGGCCCTTGCAGTTGTCGAGCAGGGCCTTGAGGAAGCCGTAGGTGACGCTCGTGGGCACCCCTTCCTTGGTGCTCAGGCCGCCCTCGCCCCCCTTGGTGAAGGCGTAGTAGCTGCGGAAGGCCAGGGAGTGGCCGTCGATCAGCAGCAGCAGGGGCTTGGGGCTGGGGGCCACGGTTTCGGGGGCCACAGAGCGGCGCTGGCGTGGGGGTCAGCCTGCCAGAGCTCAGGGCTGCCAGGGGGCCGGGGCGATCCCCACCAGGGCGGCGCTCTGCAGGGATCGCGGCCAGGCTGGTGCCGGGATCCGGCTCACCGCGATGGAGGATGCACCCCTGGCCCTGGGCGCGGCCAGCTTCAGCGGCTGCGGCCACTACCGCTGGTGGTTGCAGCGGCAGTGGTCGCCGCAGCGGCCGCGGCTGATCTTCATCGGTCTCAATCCCTCCCGGGCTGATGGCCAGCGCGACGACCCCACCCTGCGGCGGCTGCAGGGCTTCGCCCGGGGCTGGGGCTTTGGCGCCCTGGAGGTGCTCAACCTGTTCGCCCGGATCAGTCCCTCGCCGGCGCTGCTGCGCCGGGCCGCCGATCCGGTGGGCACCGATACCGACGCCTGGATCCGGGCGCGGCTGGTGGCGGAGCCCCAGGCTGCCCTGTGGCTGGGCTGGGGCACCGGCGGCCGCTGGGCCGGCCGCGACCGGGCCGTGCTGGCCCTGCTGCGGGCGCGCCTGGCGGACGAGGGCCCTGGGCGCCCCTGTTTCAGCCTGGGCGTCACCGCCGCCGGCCAGCCCCGTCACCCCCTCTACCTGGCCGCCGATCGGCGGCCCCAGCCCTGGTGCTGGCAGGCTTGCGGTTCTCTGGGGCATCCTGAGGGCTGCCCTGGCCTGCAGCCATGTCGCGCATCCCCCGGCGTTATGCCATCCATCTCCATCTCAGTGGGGGCCAGACGGAATCCGTGATGTTCGCCACCCTGGAAGCGTTTCAGCAGTGGTATGGCGGTGTGCTCACGGCCGGCGCGGCCGACACCTACGTGAATGTGCCGATTTCCGAGCTCGACGGGGAGTACCTGGTGGTGCGTCCCAGCGCCGTGATCGCGATCCGGGTGGAGCCCCGGTTCAATGCGCTCGACGATGAATGACGCCTGAGCGGCTGGGGCTGCTCTGGGGCGTCACCGTGTTCGCCGGGGCGCTGGCCCAGGCCCTGGCCTGGCTCACCGGCCTGCCTGGGGTGGTGCTGCTGCTCAGCGCCGGCCTGCTGATCGGTCGCGCCGGGCTGGGCCTGGTGGAGCCGCTCGACCTGGGCAGCGGCCTGGGCACCATCACCGGCCTGCTGGTGAGCCTGGTGCTGTTCGAAGGAGGGCTCAACCTCCGCCTTCCCAACGACGGCACCCGCCAGGCGGTGCTGCGCATCTGTGCCGTGCGCCTGGTGCTGGCCCTGCTGGGGGGGCTGCTGGTGGCCCACTGGTTGGCGGGTCTCAACTGGGCCCTGGCCGCGGTGTTCAGCGCCATCGTGCTGGCCACGGGGCCCACGGTGGTGAACCCCCTGGTGCGGCAGATCCGCCTCAAGCCCCCCCTGGGGGAGGTGCTCGAGGGGGAGGGGCTGGTGCTGGAACCGATCGGTGCCGTGCTGGCGCTGCTGCTGCTGGAGCTCACCCTGGGCGATCTGCAGGGGTGGCGCGCCCTGGCCACGGGCCTGCTGGTGCGCCTGGGGGGGGGCGTGCTGATCGGGGCCGCCTCCGGCTGGCTGCTCGCCGAGGCCCTGCGCCGCATCCCCGCCCGGGAGGCCAGCGCCCTGCGGCTGCAGCTCACCCTGGGCAGCCTGTTCCTGATGTTCACCGGCTGTGAGCTGCTGCTGCCGGAGTCGGGCCTGCCGGCGGCCGTGGCGGCCGGGGTAGTGGTGGGCCGCCGGCCCGATACCGATGCCGCCGGGCTGGATGAGCTGATCCGCCAGCTGGCCCAGCTGGCGATCACCATGCTGTTCCCCCTGCTGGCCGCCGACGTGAGCTTTGCCCAGCTCAGCCCCCTGGGCTGGGGCGGGGTGGTCTGCGTGCTGGCGATGATGCTGCTGCAGCGCCCCCTGGCGATCGGCCTGGCAACCTGGGGCATGGGCTTCACCCTCCAGCAGCAGACACTGCTGGCCTGGTTGGCGCCCCGGGGGGTGGTCACCGCTGCGGTGGCCAGCCTGTTCGCCATTCGGCTGGAACAGGCTGGGGTGCTCGGGGCTGGGCGGTTGCAGGGCCTGGTGTTTCTGACAATCCTGCTCACCGTGGGCCTGCAGGGTCTGAGTGCCGGCCCCTTGGCCCGTCGGCTCGGGCTGGTGGACCCTGCCGAACCTCCACCGTCGCCCCCGGCCTCAGAGGCAGCGCCGGATGCGAGGCAGGGCGTCGTGGCTGCGGTGCAGGAGCAGCCAGGTGGTCACTAGGTCGGGACCCTGCAGGCTGCCCAGCAGGGCCGCCCGCAGACTTTTCATCACCACGCCCTTCTTCACGCCAGCGGTGCTGGCTGCCTCGGACAGCAGGGCCTGGGCCTGATCGCCCTCCAGGGGCGCGGCCGGATCGCGGGCCTCCAGGGCGGTGACCAGGGCGGCCAGCACGGGCCGGGCCCCCTCGGCCGTCAGTTGGGCCTGAGCCGCCTCATTCAGGGCGGGGGTGCTGAAGAAGGGCTCCGCCTGCTCCACCCCATCGGCCAGTCGGGTGAGCGAGGGGGCCAGCAATTCGATCAGCTGGAGCTGCCAGGCCGGATCGGCGTGGATGGGATTGGCGGGGGGGGCTGCGGGATCCGGGCTCACGTTCCAACCCCGTTCGGCCCACAGCGGCAGCAGTTGCTGCCTCAGGCTCTCAGGGCCCTGCTCCCGCAGCACCTGGCCGTTGAGCCAGTTGAGCTTGTCCCAGTCGAAGCGGGCGCCGGCCCGGTTCACGCGGGCAAACCCGAACGCCGTGGCTGCCTCGGCCAGGGAGAAACGCTCGCCCATGCCCTCCGGCGGCGACCAGCCCAGCAGCGTCATGTAGTTGGCCAGGGCAGGGGCGGTGTAGCCCATGGCCCGGAAGTCACTGATCGAGGTCACACCGTCGCGCTTGGAGAGCTTCTTGCCCTCCTGGTTCAGGATCAGGGGCGTGTGGGCGAAGGCGGGCACCGGATACCCCAGGGCTTCGTAGAGCAGCAGTTGCTTGGCGGTATTGGCGATGTGGTCTTCGCCGCGGATCACGTGACTGATCGCCATGGCCGCGTCGTCCACCACCACCACCAGGTTGTAGAGGGGATCGCCGATCTGGCCGGCCGGGGCCCGGCGGGCGATCACCATGTCGCCGCCCAGATCGCTGCCGTTCCAACGCATCTCCCCGCGCACAAGGTCGCTCCAGGTGATCGTGCGGGCGTCGTCGATGCGGAAGCGGATCACCGGCTTGCGCCCTTCGGCGATGTAGGTCTGCTCCTGTTCCGGAGTGAGGTCGCGGTGGCGGTTGTCGTAGCGGGGGGCCTGCTTGAGGGCCGCCTGCTGTTCACGCATCGCGCTGATCTCCGCCTCGGTGGCGTAGCAGCGGTAGGCGTGGCCGTTGTCGAGCAGCTGCTGGATGGCGGCGCGGTGCAGGGCAACCCGCTCGCTCTGGATCACCGGCTCACCGTCCCAGCTCAGCCCCAACCACTTCAGGCCCTCCAGAATGTTGGCCGTGTAGTCGGCCTTGCTGCGTTCCTTGTCGGTGTCCTCAATCCGAAGCAGGAACTGGCCGCCCTGGTGCCGGGCGAACAGCCAATTGAATACCGCGGTGCGGGCGGTGCCGATGTGCAGGGTGCCGGTGGGGCTTGGAGCCAGGCGAACGCGGACGGGACGCGCTGGATTCTCCACAGCTGACACCGGGAATCTCCTGAAGTGAAACGGGACTGACGGGGCTCGAACCCGCAACTTCCGCCGTGACAGGGCGGTGCTCTAACCGATTGAACTACAGTCCCAGGTTTTGACCTGGATGCCGAAGATTATCTGCAAAAGTGCCAGCGCACTTTTGCATTTCTCCTGCATTGATCGAGGTAGCCAAGCCGCAGCTGCGACCTGGAACCTTGGGGCGATCAAGGGTCGCCGTTGCGACTAGAAAAGTATCCATTGCCGCCCCCCCCGCCGTCAACTGGCCTGGCCACGGCCGCAGGGCGGAAGCCGGGGTTTTTCTGTCCGGACCCTGCCCAGCACAAAGCCCACCCCCACGGGGGTGGGCTAGGGGGCCAGTGCGGTGCCTCGGGGATGCTCAGGGACGGAACCCGGCCGGTTCGATCAGGCGGACCTGATTACCGCGGGCCGTGAATTCCCTGCCTTGGTCACTTTGGACAACGACACGGCCACCGGATTTGACCCGGATCACACGGGCACGAACCCAGCCTAGAGCTGCGGATTCGAGAACCTTGACCACATCTCCGGGTTGAAGATCCAACTCCATGTTCGGGAAGGGAAAACTGCAGGGCAAACAAGGACAGAAGCTGGTCGTTCCATGATGGGCGATGCCAATCTGGATGATTCTTCCGGCCACCGGGGACATCGAACGCGCCGTGGAGGACTTGAACCCCCGACATCAGGTTTTGGAGACCTGCGTTCTACCAACTGAACTAACGGCGCAGGGCCCGATGTCCCCGGTTGGAGGTGGCGAGACCAACTCCCGTTGGAGCTGTGCTCAGCGGTCGAAGCGCTGCTTGACCCGGGTGGCTTTACCCACGCGGTCCCGCAAATAGAACAGCTTCGCCCGGCGCACCTTACCGCGTCGCTCCACTTTCACGGAAGCGACCTGGGGGCTGTGCAGCATGAACACCCGCTCAACGCCCACACCCTGGAAGATTCGACGCACGGTGATGGTGGCGTTGAGGCCGCCATGGCGCTTGGCGATCACGACGCCCTCGTAGGGCTGCACGCGCTCCTTGTTGCCTTCCCGGATGCGCACGCCCACCTTCACGGTGTCGCCCACGTAAATGTCGGGAAGGTCGGACTTGAGTTGCTCGGACTCAAACGCCTTGATCAGGTCGGCGGCACACAGTTTGCCGGTGCTCGCGGGGGCAGGGGCAGCCTGCACGGCCACCGCCGGCTCTCCAGCTGCCAACTCATCAGCTGGCTCTACGGTTTCGGTGGTCATCGACGTCACGGTCTGGCTCGGGTCGGACTGGCGCGGATCGGTCAGGGTTGCATGGGCGGGGCCGCCAGGGCGGTGCCGCAACGGCTGACCAAACAAGCACTGTACCGGCTGGGGGGTCACCCTGGCCCACGACGCCGGCGCTGGGCCAGCAGGGCCGCCCCCGTGCCCAGCATCCAGAGCAGTCCGACACCGTTCAGCAGCACGTATACGGTTTCTCCGTTGCTGCCGAACCAGCGGTTGAGCCACTCCCCCTCGTGCAGGACCATCAGCAGGTGGGCCTGGTCGCGCCCCCATCCACCCCAGTCCCGCAGCAGCCGGTAGCTGAGGCCCGTTCCCACCGTGACCAGCAGGGGCAGCAGCGCCAGCGGGGCGAGGCCGGCATGGACCTGGCGCAGCCGCACCGCCAACGGTTTTGGTTTGGGAGCGGGCACAGTGGAGCGACGACCGTTGATAGCTTGCCCAGAGTCGTCAAGTGTGGCTCCAGGCCCAGAAGACTTCAGCTGGCAATTCCCAGCTGATGCCGGCTCGACCCATGGCTGGTGCAGCCCGGGTCTGGGATCTTTCGGTCGTCGCCCCTGCCGTTGTTCACGCCCTCCCGAATCCGCCCGATGAACCTCTTCGCCGACCTGCTTGCCAGCACCACCGGCTCCGGGCGGAGCACGGCTTCCTCCGGTGCGGCCGGCATGGCCCAGGGCAGCAAGCCGAAACCCCTGGTGGAAACGGGGCCCCGCATCCAGAAGAGCCGCCGGGGCGTGGAAGTGAAGAGCGCCCGCGAAATCGAAACGATGCGCCAGGCCAGCCGCATCGTGGCCACGGTGCTGCGGGAGATCATGGAGCTGGCGGCCCCGGGCATGACCACCGGAGATCTCGACGCCCACGCCGAGAAGCGCATCCGTGAGATGGGCGCCACGCCCAGTTTCAAGGGCTACCACGGCTTCCCCGCCAGCATCTGTGCCTCGATCAACAACGAGGTGGTGCATGGCATCCCCAGCGCCAAGCGGCTGATCAAGCCCGGCGACCTGCTGAAGGTGGATACCGGCGCTTACTTCGATGGCTACCACGGGGACAGCTGCATCACCATCTGCGTCGGCGAGGAGACCCCCGAGGAGGCGCGCCGCCTGGCGCGGGTGGCCCAGGAATCGCTGATGAAGGGCCTGGCCCAGATCCGGGCAGGCCACACCCTGTTCGACATCGCCGCCGCCGTGCAGGACCACGTTGAAGCCCATGGCTATGCCGTGGTGGAGGACTACACGGGCCACGGTGTGGGCCGCAACCTGCACGAGGAGCCCTCGGTGTTCAACTACCGCACCCGCGACCTGCCCAACATGAAGCTGCGGGCCGGCATGACCCTGGCGGTGGAGCCGATCCTCAATGCCGGCAGCAAGGCCTGCCGCACCCTGCGGGACCGCTGGACCGTGATCACCGTGGACGGCAGTCTCTCGGCCCAGTGGGAGCACACCATCGCCGTGACCAGCGACGGCTGCGAGATCCTCACCGACCGGGAGTTCTAGCCTTCAGGTCGGATCTAGCTCACGGCCGGATCTAGCTTCTTGCCCTGGTGAGCAGGCTGAAGTAGCACCAGCGGCCCAGGGTGGCCAGGGGCATCAGCACGTAGGTGAGCGGATTGGGGGTGACGATGATGAGATTGCAGCCCAGCTCGGCCTGGCGCAGGATCTGCCCCGCCACGAAGTCAGCACCCATCACCCCCACCGGATTGAGGGTGGAGCGGAACGGTCCGAGCACCAGCCGCCGGATCCGCAGCTCCGGACTGGCCAGGTCAAGGGACCGCAGGCTTACCAGCTGCCCCAGCAGCCGTTTGCTCAGCTCATACAGGGGGCTGAGGGCCGGTTGGATCTCGGCCTCGGAGGTGTTGATCCACACCTCCGCCCTGGGGCGGGCCGCACGCTGATCCGCGGTGCGTTCGGCCACCACGGAAGCAAACAGCTCCAGCAGCCGCCAGCCGCTCAGGGCGTTCACCTCCAGGGAGCGCTCGCAGGCCCCAGGGCTGCGGTCGCCGTAGACGTTGATGCCGTGGTTGAGCACCAGGATGTCCACGTCCTGCAGCAGGGGGCGCAGCCGCTCCTCGTCGCCGACGCACCAGGTTTCATCCCGCAGGGGAATGGTCTCACCGGCGGCATCTTGCAAGCGCAGCTCCCGTGGCCCGCAGCTCAGGGCGATCAGGCGGGCGCCCCGGCTGTACCAGCGCCGCAGCAGGGCCTGACCCAGGGCGCCACTGGCACCCGTGATGGCAACACAGGCAGAACTCGCGACCACCCCATCCCACGCCTGGAGCCCCCACTATGGGTGAGTCCGTGGGTGAGTTCGTGGGTGAGTTCGCCGACCAAGGCTCCGTCTGCCTTGGTGCGCCCAGGCAGCCGCTAACTTGGATTGTCGGCCATGGTGCCGCGTTTCGTTTGCGCGCTCCCCGGTTTCCAGGCACTTCCCCGAGATACCCATGACCTCCGCTGGGGACTTCGCCCAAACGTCCCAGCCCCAGCCCCAGGACCTGGAGCCCCAGATCCTTCTGTTTGCCCCCTACTGCGGGGGGGTGGCCTACCGGCATCTGCTGGAGCCGGCCGTGGCCCAGTTGCTGCAGGGTTCGTGGACGGGTATGCGCCCCATCGCCGACGGCCGGAGCCATCGGTTCATCTTCAGCTGGCAGGGCGTTTCGGCGCCGCTGCAGAACCTCGACTGTGCCCTGGCGTTTCCGAATCTTCCTAACTTGGCCTACCGGTTCACCATTCCCGCCTATGAGCTCGTGTACTGGTTGATGCAGCGCCAGGATCAGCAGCTGCCGGAGAGCTTCTGGCGCTGGTTGCTCACCGGTGAGGAGCCCGGACCCGGGGAAGCCAAAGGCTGAGGCGCTGCGCCTGGGTCGCCTAGCTTGAAGCGAGCCGCAGCACGCTCCATGGCCCCCACTCTGCTGATCGGCTCCTGTGAACCCTTCAGCGGCAAGTCTGCCGTGGTGCTGGGGCTGGGTCGCCAGTTGATCAGGGCAGGGGTGCCGCTGCGCTTCGGCAAACCGCTGGCCACCACGCTGGAACCGGGGCAGATCCGCAGCGGTGATCCCCTGATTGACGCCGACGTGCGGTTTGTCGGTGCCACCCTGGGACTGGCTGACGACCGCTTGATTCCCTCGCTGCACGTGCTGGCGGGCGGCAGTGCGGAACAGCGCCTGCTGGCCGGCGATCTCGATCCGGGCCCGGGGTTTCTGCCCTTGCGTGATCAGCTTGCAGCCGTGCCCTCCGGCGCCCTGACCATGCTGGAGGCAGCGGGCAGCCTCCATGAGGGCCTGCTCTATGGCCTCAGTCTGGCCCAGCTGGCCAGCGGGCTGGCGGCCCATGTTCTGCTGGTCCATCCCTGGACCGACAGCCGCAGTGTGGATCCGTTGCTGGCGGCACGCAGGGAACTCGGCGATCGCCTGGCCGGCGTGGTGCTGAATGCCGTGAACCCGGAGGACATCCACCAGCTGCGCAGGGATGTGGCGCCGGCCCTGGAGCAACTGGGTCTGGCGGTGGTGGGCGTGATGCCCCGCAGCCCGCTGCTGCGCAGCGTCACCGTGGAGGAACTGGCCCGGCGCCTGGGGGCGGAGGTGCTCTGTTGCCGTGATCGGCTCGATCTGTTGGTGGAGACCCTGTCGATCGGCGCCATGAACGTGAATTCGGCCATGGAGTTCTTCCGCCGCCGTCGCAACATGGCTGTGGTAACGGGGGCCGATCGCACCGATATCCAGTTGGCCGCCCTCGAGGCTTCCACCCAGTGCCTGATTCTCACCGGTGCCGGTGAGCCCCTGCCCCAGTTGGTCATCAGGGCAGAAGAACTGGAGGTTCCCCTGTTGAAGGTGGATCACGACACCCTCACCACCGTGGAAGTGATTGAGCAGGCCTTTGGCCATGTGCGGCTGCACGAGGCGGTGAAGGCGAGCTATGCGGTGCGTCTGGTGGAGGAACACTGCGATTTTGGCGGGCTGTTTGCAAGGATCGGTCTGGCCCATCCGGTGCCCTGACGACCCTTGAGCACTGCTAGTTTCTTGGTGCCGACTGTGGGCTTGTGGTGACCCGGTCTCTGGATGTTGCTTCACTGGATCGGATCGATACGCTGGCCCAAGAGCTGGCGATGCTCCAGGACCGCAGCAAGCGGCGCATTGCCATCCTGGGCAGTCGTCATGTACCGGTGGTGTCGATCCACCTGGTGGAACTGGTGGCCCGTTCCCTCGCCCAGGAGGGCCACAATCTGATCACCTCTGGAGCACAGGGTGTGAATGCGGCCGTGATCCGCAGTGTGTTGGAGATTGATCCCGCTCGCCTCACGGTGCTGTTGCCCCAGAGCCTGGATCGACAGCCCAGCGAATCCCGTGAACAGCTTGAACAGGTGCTGCATCTGGTGGAGAAGCCAGAGCACGATGAATTGCCCTTGCCGATGGCCAGCAGCCTCTGCAACCAGGACATCATCAGCCGCTGCGACCAGTTGATCTGCTATGCCTTTCACGACAGTGAAACCCTGTTGGCCAGCGTGCGCGTGGCGGAGGATATGGGCAAGGTGGTGAGCCTGATGTTTTTCGATTAGGAAGAATCCCCTGCCCCCGTGGGGCGCTTACTCCCGGGCAGGGGCCCCTTGGCCTGTTGCCAACCGATTCAACCCAGCTGGCATAATGCCGGTACCGTCATACTCCGCTGTCATGGGCGCCCCGGGTTCCCTGCCTTCCCCTGAGTTGCTCGCGGAGTACAGCCAGTTCTTCCGGCTGTTGAGCGAGCCCGCCCGGCTCCAGTTGCTTTGCCAGCTCAGGCAGGGACCGATGGATGTGGCCGCCCTGATCAGGGCCACGGGGTTCTCCCAGTCGCACATCAGTCGCCAACTCGGCCAGTTGCAGCGGGCTGGGCTGCTGCGCTGCACGCGGGAGGGGGCCCGCACGATCTGGCAGGTGGAGGGTGAACTGGTGGACGACCTCTGCACGTTGGTGCAGAAGCGATTGACCCAGCGCCTGCGTGACCAGCTGGCCCAGCTGCAGGCAGCCTGACTCCGGCTTGGGTGGTGGAGCCTGGATCCGGCGGCGATCAATCGCTGGCCATGGTGCGTCCACGGCCTGACCGTTTGGCTCGGTGCTTTCCCTGATCGGCACGATTCATCAGAGGCTCCGCCTCTTCTCCGGGGCGGGCGCGGGTGTGCAGGATCTTGGTGGCAGCGGTCAGGACTGCCGTGATCTCCGGACCCCCCGTTGAGAACCACCACGATCTCATCACCTCCGATGCGGGCAGCCTTGTCCTGTTCGCGAAGGATGCTGGGCATCTGTTGGGCCGTGATCTGCAATCTGGCATCTCCAACGGAGTGCCCGAGGGAATCGTTGATCTCTTCGCAGGAGTCGAGGTCATAGAATAGAAAGGCGGCGATCTGATCGGGCTGACGCTGATTGAACTTCTCCAGCAGTTGGCTCATGTGCTCAAAAAGTGCACGGGGATTCAGCAGTCCAGTCAGGTCGTCTGTGTGGGCCTGCTCGATCCGACACTGACTTTCTTGAATCTGCTGCCAGCCTGATGCTTTCAGCTGGTCCCTGAGCAGCAGCTTCAGGCCCTCTTCTGGTGACCATCCCCGCGGTTGCTTTTGATCGAAGGACTGACATAGGTGGTCTGATCGCAGTCATACCAGATCGTGATCACGTCGGAGCGTTGTCGGCCAGCAGTCGATGTTGCTGCTCGCTGATGCGAAGATTTGCGTTGGATCGATTCAGTTTCTGGATGTTGCTGGGCTCCAGAAGTGGCATGGAATCGCTTGATTCTCCCTGTCATTTTCAGGCGGAGAATGGTTGCAGGATATGGCTGCACTGATCAGCAGGCCAATGCCTGAGCACACTGACTGAGCAAGAATGATTGTGATCCATGAATTTCTATCGGATGGATCCTGCTGTAGTTTAGGGGCTACTGAAGAGGCAGATCCATTGCAGCGCAACTTGTTTCAGCGACGGAGGCCCGATAAACTCGCCATGAGATGGGCAATCGACGATTGCTACAACTGCTGAACGCTGCAGATATAGCGTAAACATCATAACGGACAGCTCTTAATCGAGGATTTCCATGTGCCTTTTGGCGGCGCCCTGGACTCGGACAACTGAGGTGGTCTGGTTTTTCTGGACAGGGCCCATCGTTAACCTCTGAGGCGGGGTACCGCCCCTGAAAGGGGCTCCCACCTATGAGCAAGAGACGCACCCACAGCCCCGAGTTCAAGGCTAGGGCCGCCTTGGAGGCGATCAATGGCCTAAAGACGATCCAGGAGATCGCTGCCGACCACGCCATTCACCCGATCCAGGTGAGCCAGTGGAAGAAGCCACTGCTGGAGGGCGCCAGCGATCTGTTCACAAGGGGCAAGAAGACCAAGGACAAGGAGGAGGGGCAGGCAAAGGGGGGAACTGTTCCAGCAGATCGGCCGACTGCAGATGGAGTTGGAGTGGCTCAAAAAAAGTCTCAGCTGCTCTGATGCCCGTGGACTGCGCAAGCTGGTCGATCACGACCATCCAGAGCTCAGCGTCAGCCGGCAATGTATGCCGCTGGGGTTGCCCCGATCGACGCTCTACTACCGGCCCACACCGGTGCGGGACTCGACGCTGCGGATCATGGCCAGGATCGATGTACATTACCTGGAAAACCCCTGCAGCGGCAGCCGCCGGATGGTGGGCTACCTGGCCAGAGATGGGATCCCGATCAGCCGTGACCGGGTGCCAAACCTCATGCGCCGCATGGGGGGTTATGGGCGATCTACGAGAAACCTCGCACCACGGTTCTTGGTGCCCCATCCGAGCGTTTTCCCTGCCCGCTGGGGACGCCAGCACCCTAAACTCAATATATGATTAGCCCTTGCACAACCACCCCAAGCCACTCATAAGTCATGCAGGATTTATTAAAAGATGCAATAAAATCGCTACTCGCCAAAATGGACCTTGAGGTTGCCCGTCATTCGGCAAGAGTAAAATCTAACATTCAATCTAACATTCAAGTAACCACAAAGGCGATTGGAGCAAGCGGAGCAGCCGAAGCGTTATCGCACTTTATTGCAAACCACAAGCAGCTGTCCAGCGACGCAGAACTTATATCATTTATGGATTTTTATTGTAACAACTGGAGCTTAAGCTCATCCCAGTGGTCGCAGGACATATTTGTAATGTTTGCGAGCAACCTGAAACGGGGCGGGCTTTTTCTGGAGATTGGCGGTGCGGATGGCTACACCCATTCCAACACTTATTCACTCGAGAAGGAACTTGACTGGAAAGGCACTTTGGTCGAGCCCGACCCAAGGCAATACAAACATCTAGTCATATCCAGGGGAGGCAATACTCTCTTCAATTTAGCCATCTCCCCAAGTGGGAAAGAAGAAAGTTTTCGACTAAGGCTGGCTGGTCAGCTTTCCGCCCTAGAGGGGCACGAGGGGAAGGATATGCACTTGCAAACACGCCTGGCCTCACGCCAATCAGAAAGCGTAAAAGGCATTGGCCTTACGCGCCTGCTGAAAGAAAAGCACTACGACTATTTTTCCCTGGACGTTGAAGGCGCGGAATTAAACATTCTCAGTAGTATCGACTGGAGCTCAGTCGCAAAGCCACGCATTCTAACAGTTGAGCACAACTTTCGCAGAGAAGAGAGGAATAAAATCGTAAGCCTGCTTGAGAACCAGGGTTATAAAGAACAATTTGCCAGCCATGATTGGCTGCGACGCGGGGATGTATGGGCGATCCTAGACGAGTAATAAGGACGATATAGCCCTAGGGAAGCTGCCTAGAGACGACCCGCAGAAAGGAAGTACAGAACTATGGCTTTTCCAGGTTTTTCGATATTCATCTCTTATAAGCTCGGCAACAAATTTCTCAAATGCACAAAATTACTTCTCAATATTTTGAGCTCCGCTAGCATTGCCATCCCTGCATCAGTAAGGCGAATAGTAAGTGTCTTCGCTTGACTGTCTCCACTTGCTGAAGGCGCTCAAGCTTCTCGGCAATCGCTTCGCGGCCAAATACTGATTACTCGAGGTGCCCTTAGCTCTTCCTTGAGAAGCGTGCGAATGATCTCAAGATTAGCCCGAATATTTTATTGGGGCTGCTGAAGGGTTGAGCTGGTGATCTGCCGACCCTTGGCAGAGAAATTCGGGGTTGCAGGCAGGCTGATCAGCACCAGTTGGCTGGTAAATGTAAGGCCCCGTAGGGATAGGGCGCCTCTTTGGCCCTGGATGCCGATGGCCTTCACGACGCCCATTGCTGCTTCTTCCCCGGTGAGAGTGGCGATGGTCTGCCAATCCAGCTGCAGGTGCCAGGAATGGAGCAGCGCTTTGAGGGGCAGACCAAGCACCACCCGGAATGCGATGGTGGCCACAACAATGGGGCTGTTGCCGATCTGGCTGCGCCCGCCGTTCCAATCACGGAAGAGCAGCTGTTGCCACAGCAGTTGGGCTTGCAGAGCAATGGCTGCGCAGGGATGGCCCCAGGGGCGGATGGTGGCGGCTGCGGCGCTGATTCCCACCGGCGCACCCAGCCAGCCGAATTCAATCAGAGCCAGCGCACCCGGGCTGGGGCCCAGCAGAATTTCATGGTCGAAGAAGATCGTTGGGCTGTTCAGGTTGGCCCAGCTGGCCCGCCCGCAGAGCACGAGGATGGTGAAAAGCCGGCCCCGCTGACTTGGTTTGGCAAAGCATCAGCCAGCCAGCACTGCTTTCAGCCCCTCCGCATAGAGAATGCCGCTGCAGGTGAGGCCCCCGGCCCAGCACAGGCCGCGCAGCGGCGGCACGTTGCCCACATAGGCCCCGATGTAGGCCAGTCGCAGTGCGGGATGGATCCAGGCCGCCGCCACCGCCGCCGGGCTCACGACCCCGGCCACCAGGCAGAGCAGGGCGGCCGGCGCATGCAGGGTGAAGGCCTCGAAGCAGTTCTGGTGGGCCCAGGCCGCCCGCTTGCCCCAGGCCGGCAACCGCTCGAACATGGCCCGGGGTGCGGCCAGGTCGGTCGCCTGGAAATTGGCCCGGGAGCGACCCGCCCCCAGGGGCACCACGCTGAAGACCACCACCCCGGCAGCCAGCAGCAGCGACCAGACAAAGGGGGCGAGGGCAGCGGTGGGAGAGGCCATGGAGGAGGGGGCGGCACGGGGGGAGTCCAGTCTGTTGCGTCGACCCCCCTGCCCCGGGCGACGATGGGCCGGCCGACCTCCGGGCGACCCGCCCCTCCCGTGGCCAGCTCCGTGCCCCCCACCCCCGCTTCCTCCGCCCTGCCGCTGTCGTCGGCTCCGCCCAACTGGGTGGATCACGCCCATCCCCTCGGTCGCCTGATCGATGGGCTGCTGGCGGTGGAGCCTTTGCGCCGGCTGCTGTTTGTTCAGGCTCGCCAGGTGATCATCCGCACGGCCGAGAAGCGGGGCATCGCCTGGCGGGCCCGCCGTGAGCAGCTGCGGCGGCAGGCGGAGCCCCTGCTGCCGGTGGCGGCCAACCCGGCCACCCGCACCCCCGCCTATTACCGGGCCCGTTTCCATGCCTACCAGCAGGGCAACCTCTGCTGGGCCGCCGCCACCGAGGCCGAGCAGGCCACCGATGCCATGGCGCTGCGGGTGTGGCCGGCTGAGGAGCTCAGCCCCGAGCAGGCCCAGCACCGCCTGCGCCAGGCGATCTTCGCCGTGGTTGCCCCCAGCCTGGACGGCCCGGTGCGCGATGCCCTCGACCTGGGGTGCTCGGTGGGGGTCGGAACCCTCGCCCTGGCTCACTGGCTGGACGGCCGGCAGGCCGAGCCCGCGGCCGTGCATGGGCTCGATCTCTCCCCCGAGATGCTGGCGGTGGCCCGGGTGCGCGATACCGCTGGGCGGATCTGCGCCTGGCACCACGCCGCCGCCGAGGCCACGGGCCTGGCGGACGCCAGTTTTGATCTGATCACCCTCCAGTTCGTCTGCCACGAACTGCCTCAGGCGGCCACCCGGGCGGTGCTGGCGGAGGCGGCCCGTCTGCTGCGGCCCGGCGGTGTGATCGCCCTGGTGGACCAGGACCCGGGCTCGGCCGTGATCCGGCGGCTGCCGGCGCCGATCGCCACCCTGCTCAAGAGCACCGAGCCCTACCTGGAGGACTACTTCCGGCTCGATCTTCCCGCCGCCCTGGAGCAGGCGGGCTTCCGGGATGGGCGCGCCCATCCCTGTGACCCGCGCCACCGGGTGCTGGTGGCCCGCCGTTGAGCGGCCGGCCGGCCAGTGGCTATCTAGGCTCCGGAAAACTCCGTGCCTCCGCAGGCCGCAACCGTTCCGATGGCTGACACCTTTTCCTTCGACGTGGTCTCTGACTTCGACCGCCAGGAACTGGTGAACGCGGTGGACCAGGTGCGTCGCGAGGTGATCCAGCGCTACGACCTCAAGGACTCCGGCACCGAGATCGAGCTGGAGGAGGCGAGTCTGGTCATCACCACGGCCAGCGACATGACCCTGCAGGCGGTGGCCGACGTGCTGCGCCAGAAGGCCACCAAGCGCAATCTCTCGCTGAAGATCTTCGACTTCCAGGACCCGGAGGCCGTGGGTGGCAACAAGGTGAAGCAGGTGGTGACGCTGCGCAAGGGCCTCAGCCAGGAGCTGGCCAAGAAGCTGAGCAAGGCGGTGCGCGACAGCATCAAGAAGGTGACCGTGGCGATCCAGGGGGAGAGCCTGCGGATCACCAGCAAGAGCAAGGACGACCTGCAGCAGGTGATCGCCCTGCTGCGGGAGCAGGAGCAGGATCTCGAGGTGCCGTTGCAGTTCGAGAACTACCGCTGATCCGTTGTTTCCGCCGACCGTGTGAACAGTGCCCGAGCGCGTGCCCCATTCCCTGGCCCTGTTCGCCAACAGCCGCGCCCTGGAGGTGCGGATCGACGAGTTCCTCGACAAGGTGGCCGAGGCTGGGATCCTGTTTGAGCGGGGGATGGTGCTGCTGCTGGAGCGGGGCCTGGCTCCCGAAACCCAGGAGAAGATGCGGCAGCTGATCCAGTTGAAGGAGCGCTGCAACCAGCTGCGCCGGGAGGTGGTGAACACCCTCTACAGCGAGATGCTGATTCCCGATTTCCGCGGCGATGTGCTGCGCCTGCTCAGCCACCTCTATGGCCTGCTCGATTCCCTCAAGAATGCATTTCAGGAGTTTGTGATCGAGTACGCCGAGGCCCTCAACCGGCAGGAGGCCATGGCCGAGGTGAAGGAGTTGGTGGGGGTGGTGATGCAGAGCGTGCAGGCGGCGGTGCTGGGGTCGCGGGCCTTCTTCCGCAACCCGGAGGCGGTGCGCGACCACATCAATCAGATCCGCGTGTACGAATCGGAGGCGGATGGGATCACCCTGCGCCTCAAGACCGCCCTGTTCGCCTCCGATCGCCCCCTCGAGCAGAAGATGCTGGGGCGGGACGCCCTGGCGGTGATCGACGGGCTGGCCGATCTGGCCGAGGAGATCAGTGACGAGCTCTCGATCCTGGCGATCAAGCGGGTGATCTAGTGCTCGCCTCCGGTCTGCTGTTTCTCTCCAGCGGTCTGTTTCTGGGGTGGTCGCTCGGGGGCAACGACGCCGCCAACGTGTTCGGATCGGCCGTGGGCAGCCGCATGCTGCGCTTCTCCACGGCCGCCTTTCTCTGCAGCACGTTCGTGCTCCTCGGCGCGGTGAGCGCCGGGGCCGGGGCCAGCGGCGGGCTGGGGCAACTGGGGGCGGTGAATGCCCTGGCCGGCTCCTTCACCACGGCCCTGGCCGCCGCCCTCACCGTCACCTGGATGACCAGGGTCGGCCTGCCCGTCTCCTCCACCCAGGCGGTGGTGGGGGCGATCGTGGGCTGGAACTGGTTCAGCGGTTCGGCCACCGACCTCAGCCAGTTGAGCCGCATCGTGGGCACCTGGGTGCTGTGCCCGCTGCTGGCCGCCCTGGTGTCCGCCGGCCTCTACCTGCTCGGGGCCTGGCTGCTGCGCCGCTCGAAGCCCCACCTGCTGCGCCTCGACGCAGGCCTGCGCCTGGGGCTGATCCTGGCGGGGGTGTTCGGCTCCTACAGCCTGGGCGCCAACAACATCGGCAACGTGATGGGGGTGTTCGTGCCGGCAGCCCCCTTTGCCGATCTGCCGCTGCCGGGCGGGCTGGTGTTCAGCGGCACCCAGCAGCTCTTTCTGCTGGGGGCGCTGGCGATCGCCGTCGGCGTATACACCCAGTCCCGCCGGGTGATGGTCACGGTGGGCCAGACCCTGATGCCCCTCTCGCCCTTCGGGGCCCTGGTGGTGGTGCTGGCCAACGGGCTGGTGCTGTTCGTGTTTTCCTCCCAGCCGCTCTCCAGCGCCGTGGTGGGGCTGGGGCTGCCCCCGATTCCCCTGATCCCCGTGTCCAGTTCCCAGGCCGTGATCGGCGCGGTGGTGGGGGTGGCCCTGCTGCAGGGCCGCCGGGGTCTGCGCCAGGTGCGCTGGCCGGTGCTGGCCCGCATCGCCTCGGGCTGGGTTACCACGCCCGTGTTGGCGGCCTTGCTGGCCTATGGGTTGCTGTTTGTGGTGCAGAACGTGTTTGCCCAGCAGGTGTTCCAGCCGTCCGCCTGAGCCGGGCCCCTACGCTGCCGCCATGGCTGCAGGCGCGGATCGACAGGGGCGGGGCTGGCGGTTCTGGATTGACCGCGGCGGCACCTTCACCGACGTGGTGGGCTGCGATCCCGCCGGCCAGCTGCGGGTGCGCAAGGTGCTCTCGGAACAGCCCGGCTGCGATGGGGATCCGGCGGTGCGGGCGGTGCGGGACCTGCTGGGCCTGGGGCCCCGGGAGCCCCTGCCGGAGGGACTTGTAACGGAGGTGCGGCTGGGCACCACCGTGGCCACCAACGCCCTGCTGGAGCACCGGGGCGCGCCGGTGCTGCTGCTGATCAACCGCGGCCTGGCCGACCTGCTCACCATCGGCGATCAGCACCGCCCGGACATCTTTGCCCTGGCGATCCAGCGGCCCCGCCCCCTGGAACTGCGGGTGGTGGAGGTGGCCGGTCGGCTCGATGCCGAGGGCCGGGAACTGGAGCCGCTCCAGCTCGACGACGCCCTGGCATGCCAGCTGCGGGACGCACGGGCAGCGGGCTACCACAGCTGCGCGGTGGCGCTGCTGCACAGCAGCCGCCAGCCAGCCCATGAGCGGCAGCTGGCGGATTGGCTGGCGCCGTTCGGGTTCGCCGAGGTCGCCCTCTCCCACCAGCTCAGCGGCCAGCCCCGCCTGGTGCCCCGCGGCCACACCACCCTGGTGGAGGCGGCGGTGGCGCCGGTGCTCGACGCCTACCTCGCCCAGGTGCGCCAGGCCCTGGGGCCGGGCCCCAGCTTGCGGGTGATGGCCTCCAGTGGCGTCCTGGCGGATCCAGAACAGCTGCATGCCAAGGACACGATTCTCTCGGGGCCCGCGGGCGGCATGGTGGGTGCCGTGGCGGCAGCCGAGCAGGCCCTGGCTGCGGCCGGCCTCGCCCCGCGGCCGGTGGTGGGCTTCGACATGGGCGGCACCTCCACCGACGTGTTCCATTTCGACCCAGACCTCGGCGAGCTGGCCTGGGAGCGGCAGCTGGAGACGGAGATCGCCGGGCTGCGGCTCCAGGCACCGATGCTGCCCATCCACACCGTGGCGGCCGGCGGTGGCTCGATCGTGCGCTTTGACGGCGAGCGGGTGCTGGTGGGCCCGGAATCGGCCGGCGCCAACCCCGGCCCCGCCGCCTACCGCCGGGGCGGCCCCGCCACGATCACCGACGCCAATCTGCTGCTGGGGCGTCTCCCCGTCGATGCCCTGCCGCCGGTGTTCGGTGCCGCCGCCGACCAGCCCGCCGATCGCGAGGCGGCCCGGGCCCGCTTCACGGCGCTGGCCGAAGCCATGGCTCCCGTGGCGAGCGGCACCACACCCGAGCAGGTGGCGGCCGGTGCCCTGGCGATCGCCATCGAGACCATGGCTGGCGCCATCCGCCGCATTTCGATCGAGCGCGGCCACGACCTGCGCACGGCCCTGCTGGTGAGCTTCGGCGGTGCGGGCGGCCAGCATGCCTGTCGCCTGGCCGAGGTGCTGGGGGTGCGCCAGGTGTTGTATCATCCCCTGGCCGGCGTGCTGTCGGCCTATGGCATCGGCATGGCCCGCCCGCGGCTGTTGCTGGAGCGCAGTGTGGGTGCCCCGCTCACGGCGGCCCTGTTGCCCCAGCTGCGGCGGTGTTGCGACCAGCTGGCGGACGAGGGGGCCATCCGCCTCGGCGCCGCCGTGCGCCCCGGGTGGCAGGTGCGGCTGGAGTTGCGCTACCCCGGCAGTGATCAGGGGCTGGAGCTGCTCTGGCCGGATGGCGGCGGGGCGTCGGACAGGGAGCCGGCCGCTGCGGTGTTGGCGTTGCAGCAGGGCTTTGCGGCGAGCCATCGCCGCCGCTTCGGCTACGTGCCGGAGGGGGTTGGCGAGGCACTGATCGTGGAGCGGCTGTTGCTGGAGCTGGAGGCGCCGGAACCAGCTGCCCCCATGGTCGCCTCCGGCGCCTGCCCCGACCCGGAGACCCTCCCGCCGCCAGCTTCGCCCCAGGGGCCGTGCCAGGCCCGGTTCTGGCAGGGGGGGCAGTGGCAGGAGGTGCCCCACTGGCAGCGTGCCCAGTTGCAGCCCGGCCAGCGATTGCGGGGGCCTGCCCTGATCAGTGACCCCACCTCCACCAGCGTGCTGGAGGCGGGCTGGCAGGCACGGCTGCTGGGCGGCGGTGCCCTGCTGCTGGAGCAGCTGGATCCCGCCCCGGCCGCCCCTGCCCATCAGCACGCCGGGACCGCCCCCGACCCCGCCACTCCGGATCCCACCACGCTGCAGCTCTACAACCACCGCTTCATGGCGGTGGCCGAGCAGATGGGTGCCCGCCTGCAGCAGAGCGCCCGCTCGGTGAACATCCGCGAGCGCCTCGACTTCTCCTGCGCCGTGTTCGACGCAGGCGGCGCCCTGGTGGCCAATGCGCCCCACATTCCCGTGCACCTGGGCTCGATGGGCGACAGCGTTGCCGCCCTGCTGGCGGCGATCGCGCGGGGGGAACGGGCGCCGCTGGCCCCCGGCGATGTGGTGCTCAGCAACGATCCCTACAACGGCGGCACCCACCTGCCCGACATCACGGCGATCACGCCGGTGTTCCTGGCGGACGCCCCAGTGCCTGGGCGGGATGGGCCGGTGCTGTACGTGGCCAGCCGCGGCCACCATGCCGATGTGGGGGGCATCAGCCCCGGATCCATGCCGGCGTTCAGTCGCACGATCGCCGAGGAGGGCCTGCTGCTCGACAATCAGCCCTTCGTGCAGGCCGGTCGCTTCGCTGAAGCCGACTGGCGAGAGCGGCTGCAGGCCGGGCCCTGGCCCGTGCGCAACCCCGACCAGCTGCTGGCCGATCTCCAGGCCCAGGCGGCCGCCAACCAGCTGGGGGTGGCCCAGCTCCAGCAGCTGGTGGAGCGCCATGGTCTGGCCGAGGTGCGGGCCTACGCCCGGCATGGGCAGGCCCATGCGGCGGCGGCGGTGCGGCGGGTGCTGGTGCAGCTGCGGGAGGGCCACTTCCGCCAGGAGCTCGACGGCGGCGGCTGCATCGCCGTGGCGATCACGCTCGACCGAGGGGCCGGCCGGGCGCGGCTGGACTTCAGCGGCACATCCCCCCAGCGTCCCGACAACTTCAATGCGCCGCTGGCCGTGACCAAGGCGGCGGTGCTGTACGTGTTCCGCTGCCTGGTGGGGGAGGCGATCCCGCTCAATGCCGGCTGTCTGGAGCCGCTCGAGCTGGTGGTGCCGCAGGGCTGTCTGCTCCATCCCCGGTCGCCGGCGGCGGTGGTGGCGGGCAACGTGGAGGTGTCCCAGGCGCTCACCAATGCCCTGTTCGGCGCTTTGGGCGTGCAGGCGGCCGCCCAGGGCACGATGAACAACCTCAGCTTCGGCAATGCGCGGCTGCAGTACTACGAAACCCTGTGCGGCGGCACCGGTGGCGGCCGCGGTCTCGACGGGGTGGGCTTTGCCGGCGCGGCGGCGGTGCAGAGCCACATGACCAATTCGCGGCTCACCGACCCGGAGGTGCTGGAGCGGCGGTTTCCCGTGCGCCTGGAGCAGTTCGCCATCCGCCGGGGTTCCGGGGGGGCTGGCCGCTGGCCGGGGGGCGACGGCGTGGTGCGCCAGCTGCGCTGCCTGGAGCCCCTCACGCTGTCGCTGATCTCCGGCAGCCGCACCGTTGCGCCCTTCGGGCTGGCGGGTGGGGAACCGGGGGCCTGCGGGCGCAACCTGCTGCTGCGGGTGGATGGCAGTGTCGAGACCCTGCCCGGCTGCTGCGCCCTCGAGCTGCAGGCCGGTGAGGCGCTGCGCATCGAGACCCCCGGCGGCGGGGGCTACGGCGCTGACTCGGCTGGTGGGAAGGAGCCGGCATGAAGGAGCGGCTCCGGGTGGAAGCAGAGCGGCGGCCCCGATCCCGACGCCCCGGAGCGGCGCCCGGACTTGTGCTGCTGGCCCTGCTCTACGCCGTACCCCTGCCAGGCCGGACCAACCCCCTGCAGGAGGGGCGCTCACGCTTTCAGCCCGACTGGTCTGCCGCCGGCATGGTGGCCAGCCAGGACCGGCTGGCTTCGGAGGCCGGGGCGGCGGTGCTCCGCCAAGGCGGCAATGCCGTGGATGGGGCCGTGGCCACCGCCTTTGCCCTGGCGGTCACCTTGCCCCAGGCGGGCAACCTGGGCGGCGGCGGTTTCGCCGTGCTGTGGTTGCCGGGTCCCTCGCCAGCCTGGCGGCGGGGTTGCTTCCAGGCCAGCCCCGAGCTGGCCATCGGCCGTGGTCATGCGGTGGCCGTGAACTTCCGGGAGACGGCACCGCTGGCGGCCACCCCCGGCATGTTTCTCGCGGCCGATGGCCAGGTGGATCGCCAGCGGGCCACCCGCAGCCTGGTCAGCACCGCGGTGCCTGGCACCCCGGCCGGCCTGCTGCTGGCCCACCGCTGCTACGGCCGCCTGCCCCTGGCCCAGGTGATGGCCCCGGCGATCCAGCTGGCGGAGCGGGGCTTTGCCGTGGGGCCCGAGCTGGCCCGGTCGCTGCGGCAGGCGGCACCGCTGCTGCAGGCCGATCCCACCTCCCGCCGGCTCTTCTACGGGGCACCGCGTCGTCGGGGCGGGGAGCCGGAGCCCTACCGCCCCGGCGAGCTGCTGCGCCAGCCGGAGCTGGCCGTGAGCCTCAACCGCATCGCCCGCTACGGCGAGGCCGGCTTCTATCGCGGTCCCAGTGCGGAGGCCCTGGTGTCGTTGATGGGCCGGGGCAGTGGACTGATCCGCCAGGCCGACCTTGACGCCTATCGCGCCCAGCTGGTGCGTCCCCTGCGGGGTGCCTTCCGGGGTGCCACCGTGCTGGGCATGCCTCCGCCGAGCAGTGGCGGTGTGACCCTGCTGCAGCTGCTGCAGATCCTCGATCCGCTGCCCCTGGAGCGCTGGGGCCTGAACAGCGCCGCCGCCATCCACGTCCTGGTGGAGGCCATGAATCTGGCCTACCGCGACCGCAACCGGTGGCTCGGCGATCCCGACCAGGTGGCCATCCCCCTCGATCACCTGCTCAGTCCGGCCTACACCGCTGACTTGCGGCGCCAGCTCGATCTGCGGCGCCACCGTCCGGCGGCGGCGCTCGCCCCACCTGGCGCCCCGGGCCGGGAGGGCCCCAACACCACCCACCTCTCGGTGGCCGACCGGCAGGGCGGGCTGGTGGCCCTCACCACCACCCTCAACTTCGCCTACGGCAATGGCGTGAGCGTGCCGGGGGCTGGCTTCCTGCTCAACAACGAGATGGACGACTTCACCGCCAGCCCCGGCCAGCCCAATGCCTACGGCCTGGTGCAGGGGGAGGCCAACGCCATTGCCCCCGGCAAGCGCCCGCTCAGCTCGATGAGTCCCACCCTGGTGTTCCGCGCCGATGGCTCCCCCTGGCTGGCCACCGGCAGCCCCGGGGGCAGCCGCATCATCACCACCGTGCTGCAGGTGTTGCTGGGCCGGCTCGTGCATGGCCTCAACCTCGCGGGGGCGGTGGCCAGTCCGCGGGTGCACAGCCAGCTGTGGCCCGACCAGCTCAGCCACGAGCAGGGCATCAGCCCCGACACCCTGGAGCTGCTGCGCCAGCGTGGCCACAGCCTGCAGCTCGCCCCGGCGATGGGTTCAGCCAACAGCGTGGAGGTGCTGCCGGCATTGGAAGGCGGCAGCCTCGGCGTGGCCGACCCCCGGCGCCTGGGTGCGGCCGCCGTGGCCGAATAGGGCACCGTGCCGCCGTGGCCGAATAGGGCGCCTTGCCGGCGGGTGGTAGGCGGGCTGGCGGTGGGCCTCGAGAAGCTCAGGGGGCCGGGGTGCTCGGGGCGGTGATCAGGTTCACGGCCGAGAAGGCCAGGCCGATGCCGAAGAGCAGGCCGATAGCCCAGAGGCTGTCGCTGGGCCACTGGGCGATCAGCATGCCGCCCAGCACGGTTTCCAATCAATTGGTGTCGCCAACGAGTGGTGACCCGCGGCCGCGACATCCACAAGCACGGCATCGATTCGATCGTGTCATTGCCATGGCGCACCACCACCCAGCGACGGCGATCGCCATGCACCAGGCAGAGCTCGCACACCCACGGCCAGGGGCCGATGCTCTCGGGACCAAGGTCCCAGTGGCCTGCCGGATCGACCTGCATCTCGGTTGGCGGCTGCTCGAACTCCATCGTGCGCACGGTGCCGGCGTTGGGGCGCAGCAGAATGGCTCGGGGATCACGGGTTGAACGTGGCAGAGGAGAACACGATCTGGCAGCACAAACCCTGGTGGTGCCAGCCTTGGAGCATCGTGCTCACCGGCGTTGTGGTGGTAGGGGGCAGCTGGCTGATCCTGCATCGCTGGTGGATCAGTGCAGTTGTCGCCGCCGTGGTGCTGGTGTGGTGGTGGCTGTTTCTGGTGCTGGTGCCGGCGGCTTACCGGCGCGGTGAGCTGGACGCCTGAAGTACTTTCAGCCCGCCACGCAGCCCTGCTGTCCGATCAGGCAACAGGCTGCATCAGGCCGCCGCCGGGGTTGGAGTCGTCGTCGTTGTTGTCCTGGCTGTCCTGGGCAAGGGCGCAGATGCCGAGGGTCACCAGGCAGACGAGACCAGACACCAGGCTGAAATCGCCGGAGAGACCTGAACCCAGATCGATCGGTGAGCTACGGCACCCCGCCAGCGGGAGGCGGCAGCTGGAAGGAGCTGCTGTTTAAGGAGCTGGACGGCCGGCTCGATCTGGGCCGGATCCACCTCGTGGGCCGGGTCCCCCACCCGGTGCTGCACGAGCTGTTCTGCGTGGCTGCCTGCCATGTGGATCTCACCTATCCCTTCGTGCTCAGCTGGAGCCTGCTGGTGGGCTTCTTCGAGGCTGACGGCCTTGTGGAACGGATCGCTGCCGTGCTGGCCGACCGGTTGGCGGGACTGGCTTGAGCAGGCGCCGCTGCGCTATTTCCGTCGAAAACCCCTCTCGTCGTGGAGGGTGAGCTCCTGGCGCAGCAGCTCGGCGTTGAACTCGATCACATCCGCCTTCTTGAGCGGCGGCAGGGTGACACCAGCCGGCAGCGGTGACACCACCCCTTTGGTGGTGCTGCGCATCGACGCCTGCAGGTTTTCAATCAAGAGGTGTCACCAACGAGTGGTGACCGAGTCCTTCACCCTGCACGCCCCGGCCTGCCTGCTGGTGCTGATCGCCGCCCCCAACCTCACCGCCACCGTCGGCATCAGCCCCATCGCCGCCTGGCTCCATCCGCTGCTGCGGCTGGGCTACATCGGCGCCTACGTGGCCAACGTGCCTCCGCTGCGCAGCGGAGGCTGGGCCGGTGGCATCCTCTGCACCGGCCTGCTCTACAGCGAAGGGTTCCGCTCGCTGCTGCGGGGCTGATCCGGCTCATGGCAGGTGTCTTGCGCTGTTCTCAGCTGGGCGGAGTTTCTGCAGGCAGCTGCCCTCGCGCTTGCAACACATCCGCGATCTTCCCCATCGTCACGGCCTTCGAGCGCACATCACCCAGCTGTTCAAAGACAGGAAGTAGCTCTTCTTGATAGATGCGCAGCGCTTCATCGAGCTGCCCTCGCGCTTGCAACACATCCGCGATCTTCCCCATCGTGATGGCCTTCGCGCGCACATCACCCAGCCGTTCATAGACGGGCAGTTGCTCTTCTTGATAGATGCGCAGCGCTTCATCGAGCTGCCCTCGCGCTTGCAACACATCCGCGATCTGCCCCATCGTCACGGCCTTCGAGCGCACATCACCCAGCCGTGCATAGACGGGCAGTTCCTCCTCCTGGCGGATGCGCAGCGCTTCATCGAGCTGCCCTCGCGCTTGCAACACATCCGCGATCTGCCCCATCGTGATGGCCTCGCTCCTGGTATCCGCCAGCCGGCGATGGAGGGGGATCTCCACCTCACGCCAGTGGGTGAGGGCTTCATCGAAATCCCCCAGGCTGAACAGCAACCTGCCCAGCTCATCGACAGGCGTGATGCGCAGCTCATCGGGCGCTTCCGGGTGCTGCGCCAGCCAGGCCCGGATCTCGGCCACCCGCCGGCTGCGCTCGGCCATCGAGCGGCTGTCCACAGCCCCATGGCCGCTTGCAGAGAGGGTTGGTAACGGCATCTCCATACCCTGGAGTGGCTGGGCTCCTGAGATGGCTGCTGGCAGAAACGCATACACACCGCTCCGCCAGGCCCACAGGTCGGGTGCGCTGCGGGAGGCCAGGGCGATCGCCTCCCCATCCAGCCAGAACACCAGCCGAGCCCGCGCCTCGGACGCCAGGCGCTCACGTCGGGTGTTGAAGGCTTCCCAGCGGGCGGCGTCAAACCAGCCTGGGCGGCCGATCACGTGCACCACAGCCGCCTGGCGCGCGTTGTTCACCAGCCGGGCTTCCAGCATCGGCACATCCGCAATCTTGTCGCTCAGCGGCAGCCGATCGCTGCGCAATCCCGCGCGCTGCAGCACCCGGTCGAGGGCGTCCATCACCTGCCGCCGCACCCCCTCATCCGGCGCCTCCACCAGCAGCCACTGAAACGGGGGGCCATGGATCAGAGTGCGGCTGAGGCGAAGAAAGTCGTCATGGCACAACACGGGTAGCTGGCGGGCTTCCGCCAGCCTCGCCTGCTCGATCGCGAAGTCAGCCTTCACCATGGCGGCAGGAATGCAGGCTCAGCCATCTGCCGCCGCGTAGCCCTCCAGGGTGCGTACCACCGGATGGCTGCGGCGCCAGCTGCCGTCGTTGTACTGCAGCAACGCCAGCCCGTACAACAACTTTTGCGTTTTCTCGTCGTTTCCACCGTCGCCGGGGTCTCTGTCGATTCTCTTGAGCAAGGCGTAATCAGCCGGCTCAAGAAAACATCGGTAGTCGGCCGCCAATATTTTTATCGCAGTTTCCACCACATTGGCATCAATCTGATCATCAGCCACCTCACAGCAGAGTTTCAGCAGGCGCAACAGCTCCCGGGGATGGCCGCCGCTGAACTCCACCAGGCGATCCACCTCCGCATCGCTCGCAAACAGACGGCGGTCGGCTCGCAACAGCAGCAGGCTGCGCATCGTTCTCCATCCGGCTTCAAAGGTGCAGCCATCTCGCGCGTGCAGCTTCATCATCGGCAACACAATGTCGGCATCGAGCTTGCCGCCCAGACGCCCGTCATACTTCAAATGCAGCGGCGCCGTATAGATCACCAGGGTTTCGATGGCTAGCAACTGCTCCGCATCCTGCACGAAGAATTGCTGGGTATCTTCGCCTCGCATCTTGTCGGTACCATCGATCAGAAACAGCAGCCGCTTGGCCCTGCCTTCCCGGGCCAGCTGCGCCTCAGCCTGGCGAATCAGGGTATTAAAAGCCAGAGCCAGCGCGGTGAAATCATTGCGAATTTCCCGTTGCCATTCACTCTTCTGGCTCGACCCGGTCTTGAACGCAGCCGTAAACGTGGCCAACAGCTTGATCAAACCAGGAATCCCGCCACCCCCCTCGGCCACCGTTTTGAGTTCAGCACTGAGCTCCTTCGTGGTGGTCTTCGTCTCCACCACGTTGCCGAACCAACGTTGCAGGGGCTCCAGGGCCACCGCAGCCAAGGTAACGCCGTCGCCTTGGAGCCTTTCCAGCAAGGTTTCCGCCATGGCCATCAGCACTTCGGTGTACTGCAGGTTGTTGCGATCCAACTTGGCCAACACATCCACCTCAACCACACAAAAGCGTCTCGAGGCGTTCAGTAGGCCGGCATACCGGCGCAATTCAGTGGTCTTGCCGATGCCGATGTGGCCAAAGAACAAGATGTGCTTTTCATGGGGCGCAAAAAAAGCATTGCTCACTGGATCCCAGCCAAACTTTCGCGCTAAGCGCGTAAAGGTTTTTTCGCTACCGCGCGCCTCAAGCGAATCCACGTACCGGGGATCCCCATCGGGCAATGCCTCTTCGTACTCAATCTTTTGCAGAACTTCGAGCAGATGGCGTGGGGGTTGATAATCCATCGAACGTGTCATCCCAAGGCAGGCTAATGGCGCTCAGCCCCTCTCCTGCAACCCCTTCAGCGCCGCCAGCAGCGAGGCCGGGCTCTGGGGGTTCACTATCAGCACGCTGCCGCCCTGGGCCCGGGCCATCTCCTGGCCCATCGCCATCCAGTCGCGGGCCAGCAGCCGCCGCAGGTTTTCCGCCGCCGCCGGATTGGCCTCAATCGCCGCGGCCAACTCCTTCGCCGCCTCCGCCCGCGCCTGGGCCAGCAGAAGCTGCTGCTTGGCCTGGGCGTCGGCTTCGAGCAGCAGTTTCCAATCAATAGGTGTCACCAGCGGGGGGTGACACCTATTGATTGGAAACCCCGGGCGGCAGCCGCATCATCACCACCGTGCTCCAGGTGCTGCTGGACCGGCTTGTGCATGGCCTCAACCTGGCCGGCGCCGTGGCCAGCCCGCGCGTGCACAGCCAGCTCTGGCCCGACCAGATCAGCCATGAGCAGGGCATCAGCCCCGACAGCCTGGAGCTGCTGCGCCGCCGCGGTCATCAGCTGCAGCCTTCCGCCGGCGAGCTGGGCCGCAGCCTCGGGGTGGCTGATCCGCGCCGACTCGACGCGGCAGCAGTGGCCGAGTAAGCAGGAAGCTCAGCCTCAGTTTGCTGGGGCGCTCGGCGCGGTGATCAGGTTCACGGCCGAGAAGGCCAGGCCGATGCCGAACAGCAGGCCGATCGCCCAGAGGCTGTCGGTGGGCCACTGGGCGATCAGCATGCCGCCCAGCACGGCAGTAATGATGCCGTCGAGCAGCACCAGGCCCCGGGGGGGGGCGTTGTTCGTAGCGGCGGCGGCCAGTTCCATCACGCCTTCGAAGGCCAGCAGGAAGCCCACGAACAGGGTGAGGCTCACTTCGCTCTCGATCGGGAAGGCCAGTACCCAGATGCCGCCCCCCAGGTAGAGCAGGCCGGAGAGCAGGCGGAAGATCTTGCCCTTGGCATCGCCTTCGCCGGTGAGGCGCAGCAGCTGGGACACCCCGGCGATCAGCGCCGCCGCCCCAACGGCGATGGTGAGCAGGGTGGCCGAGACAAAGGGCAGCGTGATCGACAGTCCGGCCCCCACGAACAGGGCGATGGCGGCCAGCCAGCGCAGGGCCGGGGAAGCGGGAACCGACACCGGGCGAGAAGCAAAGGCGAAGCCTAGGTGGGCCGCTAACAGTGGACCGCGGAACGGTGGGCCGCTGAACAGCTCTCCCGCATCGCCGTTTTGGCCGTTGGGCATTGATGAGCGATTGCTGATGCTCACCCGTCGCTCCGTGGCGAATCATCACAGCTGCTCGCTGCCACCGTTCGGATTTCGCAAGGTGAAGGGGATCGCCGGTATCGGTGCCCATGTTTGAGCTGCTGCCGCCGCTCAACGACCACAATCTTCCCTGGATGGACACCATCCACCCGATTGTGGTGCACTTCGTGATCGCCATGGCGGTGGTGGCCGTGCTGTTCGACCTGATCGGCAGCCTGGCCCGCAAGCCAGGCCTCTATGAGGTGAGTTTCTGGAACCTGCTGGTGGCCACCGTGGCCATCTTCGTGGCGATCATTTTTGGCCAGGTGGAGGCGGGCCTGGCTGAGCCCTATGGCGCCTCCCGCGAGATTCTCAACCTGCACAGCACCCTCGGCTGGTCGTTGGCCGGCGTGCTGGCGGTGCTCACCGCCTGGCGCTACGTGATCCGCAGCCAGGATCCCCGCCGCCTGCCGATGGCCTTCCTCGGGGCCGGCGGGGTGCTGCTGCTGCTGGTGGCGGTGCAGGTGACCCTGGGCAACCAGCTGATCTGGACCTACGGCCTGCACACCGTGCCGGTGGTGGAAGCGATTCGCCAGGGGTTGGTGTGATGGGGGGGCTGTCGCTGGCCCAGGCGCCGCTTGAGCAGCTGGCCCGCTCCCTGGGGCCCAATGGCCTCCCCTATGCCCTGCCGATTCATCCGAATCTGGTGCATTTCACGATCGGCCTGTTCGTGATTGCGATTGTGTTTGATCTGGCCGGTGCGCTGTATCCCCTGGAGAAGCGCCTGTTCCGCTTCCTGCAGTTGCCCGTCACCAGGGCGGGCCTGCACGATGTGGGCTGGTTCAACCTCCTGGCCTGCGCGGGGATCACCTTCTTCACGGTGGGGGCCGGCTTTTATGAGATGTTGCTCGCCCAGCCCATCGCCGGTGTGGTGAGCAGTATCGGTTTGGGCAGTGCGGCCACGATGCTGTGGCACGGCGTGGGCGGCGTGGTGATCCTGCTGGTGATCGTGGCGATGACCGTGTGGCGTGGGTATCAGCGCTTCGCCTGGCGGCGTGACCTGGGCCGTCAGGTGCAGTGGAGCTATCTGGTGGTGGGGCTCGTGCTGTTCGGCGTGATCGGCCTGCACGGCACCCTGGGCGCCGAGCTGGCCGCCGAATTCGGCGTGCACATCACCGCCGACCAGCTGCTGGCGGCTGGAGCCGACCTGCGCGAGGCCCTGCCATGACCAGCAGTACCAGCCGCCGTTTTCCCGCCGCCGGCCTGGCCCTGATCGCCCTGGCCGTGGCGCTCGACGGCTGGGCGAGCCTGGCCGTGGCCCGCCTGTCCCACAGCTGGCTGCCCGTGCCGGCCTCCAGCGCAGCCCCCCTCGTAGACGACCTGTTCGCCCTCGAGTGCGGCATCGGCACCTTCATCTTCCTGGGCTGTTGTGGGGTGATCCTCTGGACCATCCTCTTCAACCGCGCCCCCAAATACGACCTGGCCAACGGCGATCCGATCGAAGGCAACCTGCGGCTCGAGATCACCTGGACGCTGATCCCCCTGGTGCTGGTGATGGCGATCGCCTGGCATGCCATCGATGTGAGCCAGACCCTGGCCACCCTGGGCGGCAAGCTGCGCACCACCGGTGGCCACCAGCACGGCGCTGAGTTGCTCGCCGGGGAGGCGGCCCAGGGCGACGGCGGCATCGCGGAGCCGCCCATCGAGGTGATTGCCCGCCAGTGGTCGTGGGAGTTCGTGTATCCCAGCGGCGTGCGCAGCACGGAGCTCCATCTGCCCGTGAACCGCCAGGCGGAATTCCGCTTGATCTCGATGGACGTGCTGCACGGCTTCTACATCCCGGCCTTCCGCCTGAAGCAGGACCTGATTCCGGGCAGTGAGATCAGCTATCGCCTCACCCCCACCCGGGAGGGCCGCTACCGCCTGCGCGACTCCCAGTTCAGCGGCGGCTACTTCGCCAGCAACCAGACCGATGTGGTGGTGGAGAGCGAGGAGGCCTATCGCAGCTGGCTCGATGCCGCTGCCCGCCTGCCGCTCCAGCCGGCCGCCAATCCGGCCGATGCGCTCTACCGCCGCCGCCTGGAACGGGGCGATCGCGGCTGGGCCACCGTGCCGCCGGCTCCTCCCCCTGCGGTGAACGTGGACGCCGACCCGACGGCTCGCCACGACGCCTGACCCCAACCGCTTCGCCTGTCTTCGTTCCCCTCCTGAGCCCCGTTCCCATGGCCTCCTCCTCCGGCCTGCCCTTCGACCCCCGGGTACTCAAGGCACCCCACCCGGTGCCGGGGGCGCCGGACAACTGGAAGCGCTTCTTCAGTTTCAACACCGACGCCAAGGTGATTGGTATTCAGTATATCGTTACGGCGCTATTCTTCCTGTTGATTGGTGGCCTGCTGGCGATGATCATGCGGGGCGAGCTGATCACGCCGCCGGCCGACCTGGTGGATCCCAGTGTATACAACGGCCTCTACACGATGCACGGAACGGTGATGCTGTTCCTGTTTCTGTTCCCGATCCTCAATGGCTTCAACAACCTGTTGATTCCGCCGATGATTGGTGCGCCGGACATGGCTTTTCCGCGGCTGAATGCCGCGGCCTTCTGGCTGTTTCCCGTGTTCGGGGTGATCCTGATGGCCAGTTTCCTGATCCCGGGAGGTCCCTCCAGTTCGGGCTGGTGGGCCTATCCACCGGTGAGCCTGCAGAACCCCCTGGGCCATTTCATCAATGGTCAGTTCCTCTGGATCCTGGCGGTGGCCCTCTCGGGGGTGAGCTCGATCATGGGGGCCGTGAACTTCTGCACCACGATCCTGCGCATGCGGGCGCCGGGAATGACCTTCTTTCGCATGCCGATCTTCTGCTGGACTGCCCTCGCCGCCCAGACGATCCAGCTGGTGGGGCTGCCGGTGCTCACCGGCGGGGCGCTGATGCTGCTGTTCGACCTCAGCTTCGGCACCAGTTTCTTCAGGCCGGAGGGCGGCGGCGATCCCATGCTGTACCAGCATTTCTTCTGGTTCTATTCCCATCCGGCGGTGTATGTGATGGTGCTGCCGGTGTTCGGCATTTTCTCCGAACTCTTTCCGGTGTATGCCCGCAAGCCCCTGTTCGGCTACGAGGTGGTGGCGATCGCTTCCTTCGCCATCACCGGGCTCAGCCTGATCGTGTGGGTGCACCACATGTTCTACAGCGGCACGCCCCAGTGGATGCGCAACCTGTTCATGGTCACCACCATGCTGATTGCCGTTCCCACCGGCATCAAGGTGTTTGCCTGGATCGCCACCCTCTGGCGCGGCCGGCTGCGGCTGAGCACGCCGATGCTGTTCTGCCTGGGAGGGCTGGTGAACTTCATCTTCGCCGGCATCACCGGCATCATGCTGGCCACCGTTCCCGTTGATATTCATGTGGGCAACACCTATTTTGTGGTGGGCCACTTTCACTATGTGATTTTCAACACTATCACCTTCGGGGTGTTTGCGGCGATCTATCACTGGTTCCCCAAGTTCACCGGTCGCATGTACTACGAGGGGCTGGGCAAGTTGCACTTCGCTCTCACCTTTGTGGGCAGCGCCCTCAACTTCCTGCCCATGCACTGGGCCGGCCTGATGGGGATGCCGCGCCGGGTGGCCTCCTACGACCCGGAGTTCGCCCTGGCCAACGTGCTCGCCAGCCTCGGGGCGTTTCTGGTGGGGGTGGCCACGATTCCGTTCATCCTCAACATGGTGAGCTCCTGGGCGCGGGGCCCCAAGGCACCGGCCAATCCTTGGCACGCCATCGGCCTGGAGTGGCTGCTGCCCTCTCCGCCGCCGGCCGAAAACTTCGAAGATGACGTGCCCACGGTGATCAGCGGCCCCTATGGCTATGGCCTGGATCGGCCGCTGGTGGAGAACGAAGCCCATTACGTCGCCCGCGCCCAGGAGGCCTGATCCGATGAGCAGTTCCCCAGTGGTCAGCCCCCCGTCCGCTCCGCTGGAGCCCGGTGGCCACCACGGCCATGGCGGCCACAACCTCACCGGCATGGTGATCTTCCTGCTCTCGGAAAGCGTGATCTTCCTGGCGTTCTTCGCCGGGTATGCCGTGTTCAAGTCGTCCTCGCCCGTGTGGTTGCCCGAGGGGGTGGAGGGCCTCGAGGTGCGCGAGCCGTTGATCAACACGGTGATCCTGGTGAGCAGCAGCTTCGTGGCCTATTTCGCCGAGCGGGCCCTGCGGCGCCAGAACCTCTGGGCTTTTCGGGCCCTGTGGGGGCTCACGATGGCGATGGGGGCCTATTTCGTGTTCGGCCAGGCGGTGGAGTGGGCCGGCCTGCCCTTCTCCTTGCAGAGCGGGATCTATGGGGGCAGCTTCTACCTGCTCACCGGTTTTCATGGCCTGCATGTGATCACCGGTGTGCTGCTGATGGGGTTGATGCTGATCCGATCTTTTCGGCCTGGAAATTACGATAGCGGCGATGCGGGCGTCATGATGGTGTCGCTCTTCTGGCACTTCGTGGATGTGATCTGGATCATCCTATTTGTGCTGATCTATGTGTGGCAGCGGGCATGATCATCGACGACACCCTGTATGACGTACTGGTGATCGGCGGTGGCGCTGCCGGTGCCACCCTGGCTGCCGATCTGGCCGAGGCGGGTCGCCGGGTGTTGGTGCTGGAGCGCGGCACCAGGCTGCCGCTGATCGACCAGAACGTGGCCGATATCGACCTGTTCCGCAAGCAGCGTTACCACCCGGAGCAACCCTGGTTCGGCAGTGACGGCGATCCGTTTTATCCCCAGATGGTGTATGCCCACGGCGGCAACACCAAGATCTGGGCGGCGGTGTTGGAGCGACTGCGGGAAGCCGAGTTCGCTGGGGTGGAGATGCAGGAGGGTCGCTCGCCCGACTGGCAGTTGCGCTACGGCGATCTCGCCCCCTTCTATGACCGGGCGGAGGCCCTCTACCGGGTGCACGGCCAGGCCGGCGCCGACCCCACGGCTCCCCCCCGCAGGGGCGCCTATCCCCATCCGCCACGGCCGATCGAGCCGGTGCTGGAGCAACTTCGCGGCGACCTGCAGCGTCAGGGTCTGCACCCCTACACCCTGCCCCTGAGTTGGAGCGAGAACCCGGTCGACCCCAGCGGTGACGCGGAGCTGTTCGGCATCGCGCGGGCCTTGGCGGCCCCCACCCCGGTGGTGTTGCGAAGCGGTGCGGTGGTGGAGGCCCTGCATGTGGATCCGGCCGGCCAGGAGGTGAAGGGGGTGGAGGCCCGCATCGGCAGTGACCGCTGGCTGTTTCGCAGTCACCAGGTGGTGCTGGCCGCCGGCGCCATCAACACCGCCGCGATCCTGCTGCGCTCGGTGGGCGACAGCCATGCCCACGGCCTGGCCAATGGCTCGGGCCAGGTGGGGCGCAATCTGATGAAGCCCCAGCTCACGGCGATTCTGCAGCGGGCCAGCGCCCCCAACTCCGGGCGCTATTCCCCGGCCCTCGGCCTCACCGACTACTACTGGGGCGACAAGAACGTGCGTTACGCCCTCGGCTCGATCCGCAATGGCGGTGGCGTGCTGCAGGATCCCCTGTTCGCCGAGTCGCCGCCGCTGCTCTCGCTGGTGAGCCGGTTGCTGCCCGATGGGGCCTTGGAGTGGCTGGCCGACCGCTCGATCACCTGGTGGGCGATGAGCGCCGTGCTGCCCGATCCCGACAACCGCGTCACCGTGCGGGGTGACCGCATCGACGTGGCCTACCTCGCCAACAACCGGGAGGCCCACGATCGGCTCGTGTACCGCTGGCTCGACACGATCCAGACCACGGAGGCCGATCCCCGCACGGAGGTGGTGCAGCGGGCGCCCATCTATCCCCGTGGGGAGGCGCCGTTGAGTGTGATGGGCTTCGCCTGCGGCACCTGCCGCATGGGGAGCGACCCCGCCCGATCGGTGGTGAATCTCGAGGGCCGCTGTCACGACCTCGGCAACCTCTGGATCGCCGATGCCAGTGTGTTCCCCAGCTGTCCGGCGGTGGGACCGGGGCTCACCGTGATCGCCCATGCCCTGCGGGTGGCGGAGCAGCTCAGGGCGGTGCTCGGATGGGCGTGACGGCTGACCTCAGCTCGGAAGCCCGCCGCATCGCCGAGCGCGACAGCGGCCAGTCCCCCTGGGGCCTGTGGGGCAGTTACCTGCCGGAGCGCCAGTGGGGCACGGTGCGGGAGGACTACTCCGCCGATGGGGATGCCTGGCGCTCCTTTCCCCACGACCACGCCCGCTCCCGGGTGTACCGCTGGGGTGAGGACGGTCTGCTGGGGATCTGCGACGAGCAGTGTCGCCTCTGCTTTTCCCTGGCCCTGTGGAACGGCCAGGATCCGATTCTCAAGGAGCGCCCCTTCGGGCTGGGCAACCCCGAGGGCAACCACGGCGAGGACGGCAAGGACTACTTCTTCCACCTGGCCAATACCCCCACCCACAGCTTCATGCGGGGGCTCTACAAGTATCCGCAGGCCCCCTTCCCCTACGCCCAGCTGCTGGAGGAGAACGGCCGCCGCGGCCGCGACCAGCCCGAATTTGAGCTGGTGGATACCGGCATCTTCGACGAAGGGCGCTATTTCGATGTCTTCATCGAGTACGCCAAGGCCTCGGCCACCGATCTGCTGATTCGGATCCGGGCTGTGAACCGGGGTCCCGACCCCGCCCCCCTCTCCCTGTTGCCCACCCTGTGGTTGCGCAACACCTGGGCCTGGGGCTATCCCGACGAGGCCCGCCAGCCGCTGCGGCAGCGGGACGGGGGCCTGCTCACGCCCCAGCTGGCCGACCTGCCCCCCTACACGTTGCTGCTCGATCCCCAAGCCGCCGGGCAGCTGCAGGAGTGGCTGTTCACCGACAACGAGACCAACCACCAGAGGCTCTACGGCCAGCCCAATCCCCTCCCCTACCAGAAGGACGGCTTTCACCGCTACCTGATCGGGGGGGAAGCGGGGGCGGTGAACCCGGCCGGGGAGGGTACCAAGGCCGCGGCCTGGCTGCGCCACACCTTGCAGCCGGGTGAGGAGTGGACGGTGCAACTGCGGCTGCGGGCCGCCGATCCTGCCGCCTCCACTGCTTCATCCTCAACCTCATCCTCAGCCGCCTTTGGTGCGGATTTTGCCGACACCTTCTCCGCCCGCGAGCAGGAGTGGCTGGCCCACATGGATCACTGTGTGCCGGGGCTGGGTGCGGAAGACCGGCTGATCCACAACAGCGCCATCGCCGGATTGCTGTGGTGCAAGAAGTACTACGGCTGGAGTGTGCTGCGCTGGCTGGAGGGTGATCCCACCCAGCCACCTCCGCCCGCGGGCCGTCTTCTCACGGAAACCGCCACGTGGAAGCGCCTGCACGCCCACGACATCATCTCCATGCCCGATGCCTGGGAATACCCGTATTTCTGTCAGTGGGATCTGATGTTCCAGGCGATGGCCTTCACGATCGTGGATCCGGCCACCGCCAAGCAGCAGGCGATGCTGCTGCGCTCGCCCCATTTCACGGCTCCCAACGCCCAGACGCCGGCCTACGAGTGGGCGCTCTCCGACCCCAATCCACCGATCGGGGCCTGGGCGGTGATGCGCATCTTCCAGATCGAACGCCGACAAAATGGGGGCAGTGGTGATCTGGCCTTTCTGCGGGCGGCACTGCGCAAGCTCACCCTCGAGTACGGCTGGTGGGCCAACCGCAACGATCGTTCCGGCGACAACGTGTTTGAGGGGGGCTTCCTGGGCCTCGACAACATCGCCGTGTTCGATCGGCGGTTTCCCCTGGCCGATGGCAGCCGCATTGAGCAGTGCGATGGCACCGCCTGGATGGCCTCGCTGAGCCTCAACCTGCTCAATATCGCCGTGGAGCTCAGCCATGAAGAGCCCGAGTATGCCGACCTGTGTGAGCGCTTCGTGCTCGACTTCGTGCAGCTGGCTCTCACCCTCAATGCCCCGTCCGAGCGGGGCTATCTGAACTGGGATGAGCAGGATGGTTTCTACTACGACGTGATCAAACGCCCCGATGGCAGCACCGATTACCTGCGCACCCGCTCGGTGTCGGGCCTGGTGCCGCTGCTGGCCGTTGCCAGCTACGACGTGGAGACGGTGGCGCGCGTGCCCGTGCTGGACGTGGTGCAGAGCATGGCCTGGTTCGTGCACGAACGCACCACCCCCACCTGGCTGGCCGCCAACCTGGGCCAGTGGCACAACGACCGGCTGTTGTTCACCCTGGTGCCGGAAGGCCGACTGCGGCGCATCTGTGAGCGGCTGTTCGATGAGGAGGAGTTTCTCTCTCCCTATGGCATCCGGGCCCTTTCCAAGGTGTATGAAGAAAATCCCTATCGCTACAGCGAGGGCAGCCAGAGTGACGTGCTCGCCTACAGCCCGGCCGACAGCCCCGTGGCGATGTTCGGTGGTAACTCCAACTGGCGCGGGCCGGTGTGGATGCCGATCAACTTCCTGCTGATTGAATCCCTGCAGAAGTATGCCCACTATTACGGCGACAGCTTCAAGGTGGAATTCCCCACCCGCTCCGGCAACTGGATCAACCTGTGGGACGCTTCGCTGCAGCTGCAATCCCGCCTGGTGAACATCTTCCGGCGTGATGGCCAGGGGCGGCGGGCGTTCAATGGCGATGTGGAGCTGTTCCAGAACGATCCCTGCTGGCGGGATCTGATCCTGTTCAACGAATACTTCCATGGTGATAACGGCCGCGGGGTGGGTGCCTCGCACCAGACCGGCTGGACGGCCCTGGTGGCCAAGATGATCAACCAATTGAGCCGTTATCCCACCGGTTGATCCCCTCTGCGGAGAGGGTTGCCCGGGTTGACGGATTGTTCTCCGCTGCCGTTCCGATGGCCCAGGCCCCTTCCCCGGTTTCTCTCACCGGTGTGCACGCCTCCGTGCTGCCCGGCGCGGCCCAGCTGGAGGTGGGCCATGGTGATCACTTCAACCTGGTGATCATCGGCAGTGGTGCCGGTGGCGGCACCCTGGCCCGGGCCCTGGCGCCCACGGGCTTGAACATCCTGGTGCTGGAGCGCGGTGACTGGCTGCCCCAGGAGCCCCAGAACTGGGATGCCGAGGAGGTGTTCCAGAAGAATCGCTACGTGTCCAAAGACACCTGGTTCGACAAGCACGGCAAGCCCTTCCAGCCGGGCAGCCACTACTTCGTGGGCGGCGCCACCAAGATGTATGGCGCCGCCCACTTCCGCCTGCGCCAGCAGGATTTCGAGGAGCTGGTGCACCACGACGGCATCTCGCCGGCCTGGCCCCTGCGCTACAGCGACTTCGAGCCCTGGTATCAGCAGGCCGAGGAGATGTACCAGGTGCATGGCCTGCGCGGGGAGGACCCCACCGAGCCCCCCTGCAGCGGGCCCTACCCCCATCCACCGGTGGCCCACGAGCCGCGCATGCAGAAGCTGGTGGATGATCTGCGGGCGGCGGGACTCCACCCCTTCCATGCCCCCAGTGGCGTGCTGCTCGATGAGGCCAGCATGCCCTTCAGCCGCTGCCGCCGCTGCAACTGCTGCGACGGCTTCCCCTGCCTGGTGCATGCCAAGAGCGATGCCGAGGTGCTGGGCATGCGGCCTGCCCTGGCCAGCGCCAACGTGTCACTGCTCACCCGGGCCGAGGTGCGCCGGCTGCACACCGACCCATCGGGCCGCTCGGTGACGGCGGTGGAGCTGCTGCGCGATGGGGAATCCCTGCGGGTGAGCGGCGATGTGGTGGTGGTGAGTTGCGGGGCGGCCAACAGCGCCCGCCTGCTGCTGCTATCGGCCAACGACCGGCACCCGCGCGGCCTGGCCAATGGCTCCGACCAGGTGGGCCGCCACTACATGTTTCACAACAGCAAGGCGATGGTGGCGCTCGCCCATGAACCCAACACCACCGTGTTCCAGAAAACGGTGTCGCTGAACGACTGGTACCTGGGCGATGCGGAGTTTGCCTATCCGATGGGCAACATCCAGATGACCGGCAAGACCAACGGCACGATCATGAAGGGCTATGCGCCGCTGGAAACCTTCCTGATGCCGGGCTGGTCGATGGACAGGATCGCGGAGCACGCCCTCGACTTCTGGATCTCGTCCGAGGATCTGCCCGACCCGGACAACCGGGTGACGGTGGACGCTGAGGGGCGCATCCAGCTGAGTTACACCGCCAACAACCAGAGCGCCTCGAATCATCTGGTGCAACGGCTCACCGCCATGCTCGACCGGCTTTACCTGCGCAACCACCTGGTGGAGCGCCAGCTCTACATCAAGAGCACGATGTCGATCGCCGCGGTGGGGCATCAGGCGGGCACCTGCCGCTTCGGCAGCGATCCGGCCACCTCGGTGCTGGATCTTCACTGCAAGGCCCACGAGCTCGACAACCTCTACGTGGTGGACACCAGCTTCATGCCCACCATCGGTGCGGTGAATCCCTCCCTCACCGCCATCGCCAATGCCCTGCGGGTGGCGGAGCATCTGCGCGGGCGGTTCGGCCGGTAGTCGGCAGTTGGTCGGTCGTCAGGTTGCCGGGGAGGAGGGCGGCCCTGCCGGAGGCTGATCCATCCAGGCGAGGTGCTCCAGGATCAGGGCCACCACGGTGCTGCGATGGCGCGGGGAGAAGGGGCCGCCGCGGCCGTTGTGGCCCATGCCGGCCACCACCTCCCGCCTCACCCGACCGGCGAAGCGGGCCTTGTTCCAGTTGGAGAGGGGCAGCAGGGGGGAGCGGCCGGGGAACAGCAGCGGCCCCAGGGCGGCTACTGGATCGCGACTGCCCACCACCATGGCGATGCCGGCCACCTGGTCGAGCCGCTGGTTGCCGCTGAACACGCCGCAGCAGGTGAGGATCTGCACCGGGCAGCGGCAGAGCACCTGGAGAACGTCGGCCATGCCCATGGCCATCTCGCCGCCGCCGCTGTAGCCCAGCAGCACGATCCGCTGGCCGCTGCCCTGCTGCAGGCCGGCCTCCACCAGCCGCCGCGCCACTTTCAGGGCCAGTTCGTAGTTGAGGATCGGCCCGTAGCGCCGGTCGGCCGAGATCCCCACCTTGATCACGTTGTTGGCCTGCACTAGGGCAGCACAGATGGTGTTCACCAACCGATTGGGGTGGTGCTCCTGCAGGGCGAACAGGCGCCGCCAGAACCAGCGGCTGCCGGCGTCGGCGGCCAGCTCCGCCGGGCTGATCGTGTAGGTCTGCACGCCCTCGATCAGCACGGTGCCGGCCGGCAGGCCGGCCGCCAGTTCCCCCAGCAGCGCCGCCACCCGCGGCGGATGTTCCTCCACGCTCTGGTGGATGCCGTCCAGATACACCACGAAGCGGTCAGCAGGCGGCGGCTGCGATCCGGTAACGGTGGCGGGTGCGGCTCCCTCGGGCGGATCGCTCTGGGCGAACAGGGTGGCCGGATCGGGCAGCCCGCCCAGCCAGCCGTTCCAGAAGGCGTATTGCCCCGCCACCGAATAGATCCCCGTGAGCGGCACCAGCAGGCCCACCAGCCAGGCCAGCAGCAGGGCCAGCTCCTGCAGGTCGTTGCTGCCCGCCAGCCCGAACCGCTCCAGGCCGCCATGGAGCAGGGCAGCCACCACCATCAGTCCGCCCAGCAGCAGGCAGCCGCCGAGGCTGATCCGCAGCCAGCGCCGCCCCAGGGCAAAGAAGCGCGTGGCCCGACTGCTCATCGGCCCAGGGTGTCGGCCAGGCGGCGGTAGCCCCGCTGCCAGCCCTGGTAAAACATCGCACTCACCAGAAGCAGGGCCAGGGCGTAGCCGGGGGTGGCCAGGGCCAGGGCCTGGCCCGCCGGCAGATCGAAGCGGGCCTGCAGCACGGCCACCACGTTCAGGTGAATCAGCACCAGGATCGTCACGGCGATCAGGTCGCTCACGTAGGGGGCCGCCACCAGCACGTAGAACACGCCCGGCAACAGGGCGGCCCCCATGCTCTGGAACAGGGCCCAGGGCTGCAGCGGTCCCCGTACCACCAGGGCCAGCAGGGCCATGTCCACCAGGGTGGCGAGCAGCAGGGCCACCGCCAGCACCAGGGCATCGAGCAGCAGCTGGGTCACGATCTGCCGCGGTGTGAGCTGGTTGGCCACCAGGGCGAACAGGTGGGCCAGCGACATGGACAGCCCCACCAGCAGCAGGATCTCGAAGCCGCGGTCCAGCTCCAGCAACCAGTGGCCCAGGGTTGCCAGGCCCGCTTCCAGATCAGCCACTCAGGCCAGCACCAGCTCGAGCAGATCGGCGATCAGCAGGTTGTCGAGGGAGAACAGGCCCCCACCGCAGCCGATCAGCACCAGACACATCACCACGTACATGGCCGCCTTCTCCCAGCTGGGGGGGTCCCCCACTCCCAGGGGTCCGGCGTAGTCACCAGCTGGGATCTGGTAGGGATCGGGGGCGATGAAGGGAAAGCCGGAGCGGATCTCCAGCACCATCGCGTAGGCCATCGACACCAGGATCGCCAGGGCGGCCAGGGGGGTGAGCAGGCCCGGCAGCAGGACGATGCCGGCGCCGAACATCGAGGCGGCGGAGAGAAAGCACAGCCAGCGCGGGGTGTTCAGGGCCGTGGCCCAGGTGTCGAGGTTGCGCAGCTTGGGCCAGCCATGGCGGATGAAGCACACGCCCAGGAACAGGCGCAGCACCAGCAGGGCCGCCTGGGCAGCGGTTGAGGGGGCCGCCGGCACCAGCAGCTCCACCACCGTGATCTCCATGGGGCCCGGCCGGATCTGCCCTGCAACGTAGGCAGCCAGCCCTGCTCTGGCCACCATGGGCGGGTGACTCCGCACCCCGTGGCCGGCTGTGCCCGATCCCCGTTTTTGCCTCGCCCCCGGCAGCAGTGCGCCGCTGGGGGCCAGCCTGGAGCGGGGCGGGGTGAATTTCAGTGTCCACGCGCGGCAGTGCGATCGGGTGGAGCTGTGCCTGTTCAAGGGTCTCGAGGATCCCGAACCCACCGCGGTGGTTGCCTTCAGCGGCGACCAGCACCGCAGCGGTTCCTACTGGCATGGCTGGCTGGCGGGGGTGGAGCCCGGCCAGCTCTACGGCTATCGCCTGCCCGGCGATCCCGACTGCCTGCTGCTCGACCCCTATGCCCTGGCGGTGGCCGTGCCGCAGGGCTACTGCCGGCGGCGGGGCCAGCGGCGGGCAACCGAATCTGGCGCGGCGGGTGGCTGGGCCGGGGCCATGAAGGGTGTGGTGGCCGACCCCGGCGGCTACGACTGGGAGGGGGATCGCCCCCTGCGCCGGCCCGCCTGCGACACGGTGATCTATGAACTGCACCTGCGCGGTTTCACGGCCGATCCCAGTTCCGGCGTGCCCGGGGAGCGGGCCGGCACCTACCTCGGTCTGATCGAGAAGATCCCCTACCTGCAGGAGCTGGGGGTCACGGCCGTGGAGCTGTTGCCGGTGTTTGCCTTCGATGCCCAGGCGGCACCGGCAGGGCTGAGCAACCACTGGGGCTACCAGCCGCTCAGCGTGCTGGCCCCCCATCCGGGGTATGCCGCTGGCTGCGATCCGCTGGCAGCCCTCGATGAGTTCCGCCACCTGGTGAAGGCCCTGCACCGCGCCGGCATCGAGGTGATCCTCGATGTGGTGTTCAACCACACCGCCGAGGGGGCGATGGCGGGTCTGGCGTTGGGACCGACGCTCTCCTACCGGGGACTGGCCCCCCACGACTACTACCTGCTGCAGGGCGATGGCGGCGGGGGCCTGGGCGATCTGGATCTCACGGGCTGCGGCAACACCTTCAACGCCAACAATCCTGTGGTGCGCCGCCTGATTCGCCACAGCCTGCGCCACTGGGTGCGGCACCTGCATGTGGATGGCTTCCGCTTTGATCTGGCGGCCGTGCTCTCCCGGGATGAGGAGGGCAATCCCGAGCCGAGGCCACCGATCCTGCTCGATCTCGACACGGATCCGGAACTGGCCGGCATCAAGCTGATCGCCGAGGCCTGGGATGCCGCCGGCCTCTACGAGGTGGGCAGCTTCGTGGGCGAGCGCTGGCAGGAGTGGAACGGGCGCTTCCGGGACGACCTGCGCCACTTCCTCAAGGGCGATCCGGGCTATGCCTGGCCGGCGGCCCAGCGCCTGATCGGCAGCCCCGATGTGTACGGCCAGCGCGGCCGGGAGGCGGAGCTGAGCGTGAACTTCATCACCTGCCACGACGGCTTCACCCTGGCCGACTGGGTGAGCTACGACAGCAAGCACAACAGGGCCAACGGCGAGGACAACCGCGACGGCTCCGACGACAACGCCAGCTGGAACTGCGGTGTGGAGGGTCCCACGGAGGACCCGGAGGTGCTGGCCCTGCGCAGCCGCCAGATGCGCAACGCCCTCTGCCTGCTGCTGCTCTCGGCCGGCACGCCGATGCTGGCCATGGGCGATGAGGTGGGCCGCAGCCAGCGGGGCAACAACAACGCCTACTGCCAGGACAACCCGCTCAGCTGGTTTGACTGGACCCTGGTGGAGCGCCAGGCCGACCTGCTGCGCTTCACCCGCTGCCTGATCGCCTTCCGCCAACGGCGCGATGTGGTGCTCCACCACGACGACCTCCCCTTGACCGAACTGCTGCGCCGCTGCGCTGTGGAGTGGCACGGGGTGGAGCCCCATCGGCCCGACTGGGGCCCCGATTCCCACTCCCTGGCCTTCAGCTACACCAGTGCCGAGCATCGCTTCCGGCTGCACCTGATGGTGAATGCCTGGTGGCAGCCGCTGCGGTTCGCCCTGCCCGCCACGGGCGTGGTGGATGGGCACTGGCACCGCTGGATCGACACCGCCCTGCCCAGCCCGCAGGACATCGTTGCCTGGGAAGACGCCCCACCCCTGTCGGAGCTGGCCTACCGGGTGCAGCCCCGCTCGGTGGTGGCGCTGCTGGTGGGCGCCGCCCCAGGTGTTCTCAGCGCACCACCAGCTGCAGACGATGGCCGTCGGGATCGCTCACCTGCAGGCCGGCCCTGAAGCCCAGCTCCCGGGCTTCCACAGCAGACAGCGTCACCACCCCGGAGCTGACCAGCCGGCCGCCGTGGGACTCGATCGCTGCGGCGATCTCCTCCAGCTGTCCGGGCCCCTGCCCCACCACCAGGCGCAGCTGGCCGTGGGCCCGGTCCTGGGGGGCCAGATCGGCGGGCATGGGTCGCCCCCCCTCCGGCGTGCGGTAGTCGAGGCACTCGATGCCGGCGCCGCTGGGGCAGCGGTGGCTGCTGATGCGCACCCGGGTGCCGCTCAGACCATCGAGCTGGTCCTGCTCGGGCCCCTCGTTGATGCCGTCGCCCCCATGGCGCAGGCCCAGGAGCTGCTCGTAGAAGCGGCAGCTGCGCTCCGTGTCGGCCACGCCGATGGCGCTGTGGTCGATGCCCAGGAACAGGCCGGGCGGATCGGCGCTGGTCCCGTTCTCCAGGCCATGCCAGTGGGCTTCGCCCTTGTCTGGCGGGAATTGCAGCAACTCCAGGCAGTGGCCCTCCGGGCTGTGCAGCTTGAAGGCCTCGATGCCGGCTGCGGCGCTGTTCCAGGCGGGCAGGCGCTGGGGTGCTGAGGAGATCGCCTGCAGGCCGGCGCCCTCGATCGCCTGGCGCAGCGGCGCGCAGGCCCGTTCCAGATCCCGCACCACGATGCAGATGTGCTGGAACCAGAGGTCGTTGCTGCGGCTGTCTGCGGGAAAGGGGCGCCCTGGCCGCTGGCCGGGGCCCAGGGCCTGCACCTCCAGCAATTCCAACCGCTCGCGGCCCAGGGCCAGCCGCACCAGCTTGAGCCGGGCCTCCGGCAGGCCGATCAGGCTGGCGTAGCCCGGGCCGGGATCGATGGCGTCGAGCCGGCGGAAGCCCAGCTGGCTGCAGAAGAAGGCGGCGCAGGCCTCGGCGTCGGCGCAGCTGAAGCTCACCGCGTCCAGGTGGGGCCAGGGGGGCAGGGCGGCGGCGCCGGCCGCGGCGATCTGGGCGTCGCGCTGGGGCGTCATGCCCGACACGCCCAGCCCGCCCAGCAGCTCCCCGCTCCAGCGCAGGGCGATGCCACCGCCCATGGCCGCCGCCGGCTGGCCCAGGGCCGGGGCCAGCTGCAGCAGGGCCGGCCGCTCGCCGTTGATGGCGGTCTCCAGGCCGGCGGTGTCGCTGCCGGTGAGGGCAGCCATGCGGGCCTTGGCGATCGCCGCCTCGGCGGCGGCGGGGCTGGCGCCATCCAGGCGGCGAAAGGCGATCAGTCGCCCGCCCCCATCCACCACCGCGGCGGCCACCCGGGATCGATCGCGACGGACCTCGGCCAGGGTGGCTGCCAGCAGGCGCTCCGCATCGGCGAGCTCCAGAACGAAGGCGGCGCGCATCCGGTTCAGCCCCACACGATCCGCATCAGCCAGAGGTGGCCCTCCAGTTCCACCCCGGCGGCGGCGGCCTCCAGATCGCTCTCCCCCAGCCGCAGGGTGGCCTCGGCCTGGTGCTTCACCAGATCCACACCGGTGAAGGTGAAGCCGTGCTGGGCGCCCAGGGCGGCGATGGCGTTGAGGTTTGCGCAGCTGCCCAGCTGGGCCAGCAGAGCGGTGTCGCCCTTGGCCTGCTGCAGAAAGGTTTCGAGCTGGGGGTTGGCCATGGCGGACAGGATGGGGGGATTCAGCGTTGCCAGGTGGCGCCGCGGGTGCCCGTGAACAGGGCGTAGAGGGCGGTGGAGGCGCAGAGGAACAGGCGGCTGCCGAAGCGGTCGCCGAAGCAGAGGTTGCTCACGCGCTGCGGCACCAGCACCTTGCCCAGCAGGGTGCCGTCGGGGGCGATCACGTGCACGCCGTCGGCGGCGCCGCACCAGAGGTTGCCGTGCTCATCCACCCGGAAGCCATCGGCCCAGCCCGGCGTGATCTTGTGGAACACCTCGCCGCCGCTGAGGCTGCGGCCGTCGCTGCTCACCCAGAAGCGGCGGATGTACTGGCGCGGCTCGCTGGCGCCCGGGGCCCCGGACTCGGCCACATAGAGCAGCTGTTCATCGGGGGAGAAGGCCAGGCCGTTGGGGCCGTCGAAATCCGTGGCCACGGCCACCGGCTCGATGCCGCCTTCATCGCTGGTGGGATCGAGCCGGTAGAGGGCCGGCGGCTGTTCGGAGCTCTGGCGGCCGCCCTCGTAGTCGTTCATCAGGCCGTAGAGAGGATCGCTGAACCAGATCGAGCCGTCGCTCTTCACCACCACGTCGTTGGGGGCGTTCAGGCGCTGGCCGCGGGCTTCGCTCACCAGGGTGGTGGTGGTGCCGTCATGCTCCAGGCGGCTGAGGCAGCGGCTGCGGTGGTGGCACTGGATCAGCCGGCCTTGGCGGTCGCGGGTCTGGCCATTGGCGAACTGCGACGGCTCCAGAAAGGGCGTCACCCCGTGCTGCTCACTCCAGCGCAGGGTGCGGTTGTTCGGGATGTCGTTGAACAGCAGGCAGCGCTGATCGCCGAACCACACCGGCCCCTCCAGCCAGCGGAAGCCGTCGGCCAGCAGCTCCAGCTCCGCGTTGAACAGCAGCAGCGGCTCGAAGCGCGGGTCGTGGCTCTCGAGGTTCCGGGCCAGGTCGATGGTGCCCATGGCGCGCCTGCTCAGATGCTGGGAGGAATCGGCGGTCGCTCCATCCCCGCCCCCAGCTGCACCAGCATCAGCACGGCGGCCTCGTCGCCCACCGTCCAGGAGCGGTGGCCCTGCTTGCCATCCACAGGGCGGGTGCCCTGGTCTGCGCCGAACGAGACGTCACCAGGCCCCATCTCCACTTGGGCGCCATCCATGGTCTGCACGGCCCAGCGGCCCTGGAGAGGAATGATCCACTGGGGCGCGGGGTTTTCATGCCAGTCGCCCTGCCAGCCTGGCGGCAACACGGTGAACAGCACGGTGGCGCTGCCGTTCGCCTTCTCCCCGATCCACTGGGCGCTGGCACCGGAGCTGATCGACTGCATGCTGAACCGCTCGATCGTTCCGCGGCTCTGACGGCTGAGCCCGTCCGCGTCGGTCCACACATGCCAGTAGGCGATGGCCGGTGGGTCGGTGGGGGTGGGGCTGTTCACGGCTGAGATGCGGGCCAGCGGGCCAGCTGCGTGCGCTCAACGTAGGCAGCTCGAATGGAATGTCAGCCCCCTTGGTGTTTCAGTTGGCTTTGGCTCGCGATCAGCGTGTCTAGCGTCCCTCCATAGGCCTGATCCACCGATGAGCACCGGCAATCCCTACGCCCAGCAATCCCTGGCCAACCTGCTGCAGGGCAAGGTGATCATCGTCACCGGTGGCAACAGCGGCATCGGCAAGTCGATCGTGGAGGAGGTGGCCCGCCTGGGCGCCAAGGTGGTGATCGACTATCGCTCCCACCCGGAAGCCACCGAGGCCATCGAAGAGGAGATCGGCGAACTGGGGGGCAGCAGCTTCGGCGTGCAGGCCGATGTGGGCAAGCTCGAGGATCTGCAGCGCCTCGTGGAGGCGGCGGTGAGCCGCTATGGCCGCCTTGATGTGATGGTGAACAACGCCGGCATCGAAACCCGCACCTCGATTCTCGACACCACGCCCGAGGATTTCGACAAGGTGCTGAATGTGAACCTGCGCGGGGTGTTCTTCGCCACCCAGTACGCCGCCAAACAGATGATTGCCCAGGGCAGCGGCGGCCGCATCATCAACATCTCCTCCGTGCACGAAGACTGGCCCATGCCCAACAACACGCCCTACTGCGTGGCCAAGGGCGGCGTGCGCATGCTCACCCGCACCGCCGGGGTGGAGCTGGCTTCCCAGGGTGTGACCATCGTGAATGTGGGCCCGGGGGCGGTGGCCACACCGATCAACGACTCCACGATGAACAACCCCGAGCTGCTGGCCAAGCTCAATGCGGCGATCCCGATGGGGCGCATGGCCCAGCCGGGGGAAATCGCCAAGGTGGTGGCCTTCCTGGCCAGCGATGCCGCCAGTTACATCACCGCCACCAGCATCTTCGCCGACGGCGGCATCATGCAGAGCAGCCCCGGCCTGTGACGCTCGGCCGCAGGGCCGGCCGCAGGCGTTACACCAGGGAGGACGTCGAGCGGCTGCGCAAGCGTCATCGCGGTTACCAGCTCACCCTGGCCGTGGAGGTGCTGGTGATTCTCAGCCTTCCTCTGGCGGCCCTGTGGCCAGGGCTGTTGTCGCTGCTGCTGGTGCTGCTGGCAGGTGCCTTGATCCTGTTTCTCAGCCGCTATTCCCTGATGCGGCGGTCGCGCTCCATCGTGTTCGTGTTCGGCGGGTTGGCCATCACGCTGGAGTTGCTGTGGCATCTGCTGCACCAGCTGGATCCGCGCTGGAGTGGGGCCCTCACCGTGCCGCATGTGGTGGTGTGGGTGGTGTTCCTGGGGCTGGTGCTGATCCGCAAGGTGAAAGGCCTGGTCCGGGAGCCGTTCGTCACGGTGTCGGTGGTGATGGGTGCCGCCGGTGGCTATCTGCTGATCGGCATTGCCGGAGGGTTGCTGTTCACGGCGCTGTGGGCATTTCAGCCCGAGGCGTTCAATCTCCCGGCCATGCCCCCGGTGGGCAGTGGGCCTCTGGCCTTCAGCCGTCTCGGTGCGGCGCCGGCGCTGATGGCCGGCGCCATGAACCTGCTCACGACAGCGGGCACCGACCTGCTCAACCCCCGCAACGTGACGGCCCAGGTGATCAGTTCCGCGATCACCGTGTCCGGCCAGCTCTATGTGGCGATCCTGATCGCCCTCATCCTGGGGCGCTTCCACCGCCGACAGGGCTGATGAGGCCCAGTTCACGCTTCTCCAGCCCCACTTCCACGCCGATGTGCTGGTTGGACCGGCCGGTGATCACCAGGGCGGCCCGCTGGTTGGTGGCGATCTGCCACAGCCACTTGGTGAGCAGGGTGAGGCGGTTCTCGGTGCCGGGCATGAAGGCCAGGTGGGCCAGGCCCCAGAGCAGCCAGCCGGGAAACCCGCTCAGCCGCAGGCCGCGCAGGTCGGCCACGGCGAAGGTGCGGCCGATCACGGCCATGCTGCCGAAATCGGTGAAGCGGAAGGCAGGGTGCTCGCGGCCCTGGCAGCGGGCCAGGATGTCCTGGGCCACCCAGGTGCCCATCTGCACGGCGGGGCCGGCCATGCCCGGCAGGGGTTTGGCATCGGCGGTGTGGCTGTAGCTGCACAGGTCGCCCACCACCCGGATCTCCGGATGGCCCGGGATGGAGAAGTCGGGTTGCACCACCACCCGGCCGCCCCGGTCCAGCTCGCAGCCGGTGTGTTGGGCCAGCAGGCTGCCCAGGTGGGAGGCGCGCACGCCGGCGGTCCAGCACACGGTGGCGCCCTCGAGCGTGCGGGTGTTGCTGCCGCCGTCGGGCTGTTTGCGGCTGAGCGTCACCACGCCGGCGGCGATCGACTGCACCCGTCCGCCCAGCTCTAATTCCACCCCCAGCGACTGCAGATAGCTGCCGGCGGCGGCCGAGAGACTGGGGTGCATGGCCCGTAGCACCCGGTCGCCGGGATCGATCAGCACCACCCGGCTGTGGCCGGGGTCGAGCTGTTTGAACTCATGGGCCACCGCGTGCTTCATCAGGTCGGCCAGCGATCCGGCCAGCTCGCAGCCGGTGGGGCCTGCGCCGATCACCAGCACGGTCTGCAGCAGCTGGCGGCGCTGGGGGTCGGGGGTCTGCTCGGCCTCCTCCAGGGCCATCAGCACCCGCCGGCGGATCTCGTCGGCGTGTTCGATGATCTTCATCGGCGGTGCCTCGGCCCGCCACTCCTCATGGCCGAAGTAACTGCTGCCGGAGCCGCTGGCCAGGATCAGGTGGTCGTAGGCGAAGCGGCGCTCGTTGAACACCACCTCCTTGGCCGTGGGGTCGATCTCCTCCACCTCCCCCAGCAGGATCTGGATGTTGGGGGCCTTGCCCAGCAGCTGGCGCAGCGGTGAGGCCACGTCGGCCTCCGACACCAGCCCGGTGGCCACCTGGTAAAGCAGGGGCTGGAACAGGTTGAAGTTGCGCTTGTCGATCAGCGTCACGCGCACCGGCTTGCCGCGCAGGGCCTGGGCCGCCTTCAGGCCGGCGAAGCCCCCTCCCACGATCACCACATGGGGCAGCTCGGCGCCGATGTCGCCGGGCGGTTCGAGTTCCAGAAAAAACCGCTCCGGGGCCATCGCTGCAGTGCTGCTGCCGTCAACGTATGAACAACCGGGCGTTTCTGGTGCCCCTGTGGGGGGTTCGGGGCGGGACTGATCCCCCTGGAACCGGCACCCGTGGCTGGCAATGGGGCTCCGGTTGCCGTCCTAGCCATGTCCGTCGCGTCCCTCGAGGCTTTCTGCGCCCGCGTCGCCGCCGATGACGCCTTGCACAGCCAGGTGCAGGCCGCCGCGGGGGTGGACGACATCGTGGCGATAGCCGCCGCCCATGGCCACGTCGTGGACAAGACCGTGCTGCTGCGGGAGCAGGCCCGGGCGCTGGCTGGCATCAACAGCTAGGCCGATGCCCTGATGCACTGCTTCGGTGCTGAGGCGGCGCAGACCGAGTGACGGGCTCGGGCAGTTCTTGCTGGTGCGGCCGGCGGTGCTGCAGCCGCGCCATGGCCATGCTGAGGGCTGTCGCCCCGCCGCCGTGATCCCTCCCCAGAAGCAGATGACCGGCATGCTCGGCCACCCGGTGGCCGAGAACCCGATCGATCGGATGTTCGACGCGGTGTATGCCCACTACGGGTTGTCTTGGCAGTTCTGGAAGAACGACATCGCCAGCGAGGCCGACCTGGCCCTGGCGGTGAAGGCGCTGCGGCCTTTGGGTTACCGGGGGGTTGGCATCACCGTGCCCTACAAGGTTGCCGTGATCCCCCTGCTCGATGCTGTTGACGACGATGTGAGGGCGATCGGCGCCGCCAACTACCTCACGATCGAAGCTGGCCGCCTGATCGGCCACAACAACGACGGAAAGGGGGTGGTGAAGGCGATTGAGAAGATCACGTCGCTGGCGGGCCAGCGAGTGGTGATGCTGGGGGCCGGTGGTGCCGGCCGGGCGATGGCGGTGGAGCTGGCCTGGGCGGGGGCGTCCCATCTCACCCTGGTGACGCGGCGTCAGGAGCAGGGCGAGGAGGTGGCTGCCACCGTGACCCGCGCCAGCGGTGTGCCGGCGGTGTGGCAACCGTGGCAGGGGGAGGTGGCCGTGCCGGCGGGCACCACGCTGCTGATGAATGCCACCCATCTGGGCTGCGCGCCCGAGCTGGAGCCCGTGCCCGTGCAGTGGGAGAGCGTGGACTCGGCCTGCACGGTGGTGGATGTGATCACCAACCCACGGATCACCCCCTTTCTGGCCACTGCGCGTCAGCGGGGCTGCCCGGTGGTGGATGGGGTGGAGATGCTGGTGCAGCTGGCCATGCAGATCTTCCAGTGCTGGACAGACGTGACCCCCGACGAGGTCGTGTTCCAGCGGGCGGTGGCGGTGGCGTTGGGGGAGTGAGGCCCTGCACGGCAGCGCGTGGCTGATGCTGGTGGGGGCACTGGTTGGGCATCTGGCCCCCTGCCCCTGCGTTCCACAAGTAGGTCAACTCCGTTGCATCGCAGGATCGGCATGACTCCAGGCCGCTCCATCGGCACCCGGGCCGCTCACCCGCCCAGATAGGAAGCGCGCAGGCCTTCATCGGCCAGGAGTTGCCCCGCTGGCCCCGTCAGGGTGATGGTGCCGATTTCGAGCACGTAGCCCCGGTCGGCGATGCTGAGGGCGGCCTGGGCGTTCTGCTCCACCAGCAGGATGGTGAGGCCTTCGCGGTGCAGGCCAGCGAGGGCGTTCATCACTTCGCCCACCAGCCGCGGCGCCAGGCCCAGGCTCGGTTCGTCGAGCATCAGCAGGGTGGGGCGACCCATCAGGGCGCGGGCGATCGCCAGCATCTGCTGCTCGCCGCCGGAGAGGCCCCCCGCCAGCTGCTGGCGTCGCTCCGCCAGGCGGGGGAAGAGGTTGTAGCAGCGCTCCAGGTCGTGGCGGATCGCCGCTTGATCGCGCCGCAGCCAGGCGCCCAGTTCGAGATTGGCGGCCACGCTCTGGCGCGTCAGCACCCGCCGTCCTTCGGGGCAGTGGCCAATGCCGAGTCGCACGATGCGGTGCGCAGCCAGGCCGGCCAGGTTCGCACCGCGCCAGAGGATCCGGCCCGAGGCCGGCGCTGCCAGGCCGGAGATGGCCCGCAGGGTGGTGCTCTTGCCGGCGCCATTCGGCCCCAGCAGGGTCACCAGCTCCCCTTGGCGCACCTCCAGGCTCACGTCATGGAGGGCCTGCACGCTGCCGTAACGCACCTGCAGACCCTGCAGTTGCAGCAGTGGAGTGCCGCCCATCTCACGGCCGCTCATGCCGCCCCTCCCAGGTAGGCCTCGATCACCTTCGGATCGCGGCGCACCTGCTCGGGTGTGCCCAGGGCGATCCGCACGCCAAAGTCGAGCACGGCCATGCGGTCGCAGACGCGCATCAGCAGCGGCACATGATGTTCGATTACCAGCAGCGTGAGCTGATGGCGGCTGCGTAGCCCCTCGATCAGTTCGGCCAGCCGCTCCTTCTCCGCTGGGTTGAGACCGGCGGCCGGCTCATCGAGCAGCAGCAGGTGCGGCCGGGTGGCCAGGGCGCGGGCGATCTCCAGGCGGCGCCGGTCGCCGTAGGCGAGGGTGCTCGCCTGGCGCTCCGCCAGCCCCTGGAGCCCGAGTTCCTCGAGCAGCTGCCGGGCCCGCGTCAGCCGCTGGGTCTCGGCATGCCTGTGCCCTGGGCTGTTGAGCAGCCCGCCCAAGGCGGTGCTGCGCGGCTGTCGCTGCAGTGCCACCAGCAGGTTGTCCAGCACCGACAGGCCATCGAACAGGCGCAGGTTCTGGAAGGTGCGCGCCAACCCGAGACGGTTGCGGCGGTGGGGGGGCAGGGCCGTGATCGGCTCCCCGCGCCAGCACACGGATCCGCCGCTGGCCGTGGTGACGCCGGAGATCAGATTGAACAGGGTGGTCTTGCCGGCACCGTTGGGGCCGATCACGCCGAAGATCTCGCCCGGCTGCACCGAGAAGCTCACCCGATCCAGGGCCAGCAGGCCCCCGAAGCGGCAGCTGAGCTCCTTCACCTCCAGCAGGGCGGGCAGCCGGGCGGGGGGCTTGCTCATGGCTGCTTTCCCTGGCGGCGGCCGCCGATCCGCTCCAGCAGGGTCGGCGTGATCAGACCCTGGGGAACGAACACCGGACCCAGCAGGATCACCAGGCCGAACAGCACCAGCCGCACATCGCCCACGGGCCGGAGCAGCTCCGGCAGGGCCGTGAGCAGCAGGCCTCCCACCACCGGCCCGAGCCAGCTGCGCGAGCCGCCGAGGATCACGAAGGCCAGGGTGGTGATGCTGGCGTCGAAGCTTCCCTGGCGTGCATTCCAGGTGTTGAGGAAGTGGGCGGCGAGGGCTCCGGTGCTGCCGGCCAGCACGGCGCTGAGCACGAAGGCGCTGAGCTTGGTGGCGGTGGTGTCGATGCCCATGCACCGGGCCGCCAGTTCGTCGTCCCGGATGGCGACCATCGCCCGCCCCAGGGGCATGGTCTCCAGCCTCTGGCAGATCCAGGCCGCCAGGGCGAGCAGGGCCAGGGCTGGCACCAGGTAGCCGGCGGCGGTGGCGAAGGGCTGGGGGATGGCGAAGATGCCGATGGCGCCGCCGGTGAAGGGCAGATTCAGGATCGCCACCCGCACGATCTCCACCAGAGCGATGGTGGCGATCGCCAGGTAGATGCCCTGCAGGCGCAGCACCAGCCGGCCCACCAGCAGGGCCAGCAGGCCTGCCAGCATCCCGCCCAGCACCAGCTCCAGAAGGAAGGAGGGCAGGGGGAAGCTGCCGTCAGCACCGGCACCCAGCACAGACCAGCGGGTGGAGAGCAGGGCGGCGAGGGTACCGCCCACCGCATAGAAGGCCGGGGTGGCGAGGGAGAGCTGGCCCGCCGCCAGAGGTAGGTACACCGACACCCCGAGCAGGGAGCCGATCAGCATCTGCACCAGCAGGCCGTTGTCGATCATGGGGCCGGGCCTCCAGCCTGAGCCTTGGGCATGGCCCTACACCTTCTCCACCAAGCGACGGCCGAGCAGGCCCGTGGGGCGCAGCAGCAGCACGGCGAACAGAAGCGCAAAGGCCAGGGCGTCGCGCCAACCCGAGGCGTCGCTTGGCACCAGCGCCTCAGCCAGCCCCATCAGCAGGCCTCCAGCGATGGCCCCGGGCACGCTTCCCAGTCCCCCAAGCACCAGAACCGCCAGTCCCTTGAGCCCGTAGCCGATGCCGAAATAGGGCCCCGGGAGGCTCACGCTCACGCCCACCAGGCCGCCGCCCAGACCAGCCAGCGCTCCGCTGAGCAGGAAGGCCAGCCTCACCATGGCGTCGCTGTCGATTCCGAGGAGCCTGGCTGTGGTGGCGTCTTCGGCGACGGCCCGGAGGGCATGGCCGCCGCGGCTGCGTTCCAGCCAGAGGGTGAGCCCCAGCACCGCCACGGCGCACACCAGAAGCAGCAGCACCTGCACGCTGCGGATGCGGGCACCGCCCAGGCTGATCGCCGAGGGCAGGCCGGCGAGGGTGCCGGCGGGGAAGGCATAGCCCTCGGCCCCCATCAGCAGCTGCAGCAGGTTTACCAGCACCAGGCCGGCGCCCAGGCTGGTGATCAGTGAGAGCAGCGGCTCGGCGTTCCGCTGGCGCAGTGGCGCGAAGGCCAGCCGCTCCACCAGCAACGATGCCAGAGCGGCCCCTGCCGCCGCCAGCAGCAGGGCGGGGGCAAAGGGCAGGGCAACCGCTAATCCCCACCCGGGCAGGCCACCGTTGGCGCTGATCTGGCCCCCCATCAGCAGGTAAGTGAGGTAGCCCCCCAGGGAGAACAGGGCGCCCTGGGCGAAGTTGATCACCCCGAGCACGGAGAACACCAGGGTGTAACCCAGGGCCACCAGGGCGTACACACCGCCGGCGGCGGCTCCGTTGAGCAGGGTCTGCAACAGGGCTTCGATCATGACGTCCCTCTGTCTGCAGGCTTCTCCGCAAGCTCGGTGTCGAGGCTCACGTCGCGCACCAGGGTGAAACGGCCGCGGCGACCATCAGGTTGCATGCGCACCTCGGCCACGTAGAAGCGACCTTGCACTACTTCGCCATCCGGACGGAAGCGGATCGGACCCAGCGGAGTGTCGTAGCTGCCGGCCAGCAGCTCTTGCATCAGCAGGGTACGTGCCTGGCCCAGGGTGATGCCCTGGAGTTTGCCCCGTTGCTGAAGCCGGGCGATCGCCTCGGCGAGCACCTGGTAGGCCGTGAAGGCCTGGGCAGTGATCTGGGAGGGCGGCTGCTCTGGGTTGGCACGCTGATGCAGCCGCAGAAAGGCGCGGTTGATCGGCGTGTCGAGTTCCGGGCTGTAGGCCTGGGCGATCAGGATGCCGTCGCACCAGCGCTGGCAGATCGGGTAGATGTTGGGCGTGTTCAGGCCATTGCCCACCACAATCTGGCCCCGATAGCCGAGTTCCCGCAGCTGGCGGATCAGGTTGCCGCCCGCCACAGCCTGCACCGAAATCACCACCAGCTGGGGGTTGCGTTGCAGGGCTGCGGTGATCGGGTTCTGGAAGTCGTTGTCGGCCAATTGGGTGCGCTGCACCGTCACCGGTGTGAGGTTGCGCGCAGCCAGTGCCTTCTGAAAGATCGCCACTTCCGCGGCGCTGTAGGCGTCGTCCTGGGCATAGAACACCGCCACCCTGCGGATTGACGGATCGCGGCGGAGGGCCTCCCCGAGGGATAGCGGCGCGATCACCGCGCTCTGGGCGGAGACACGGCTGATGAAGTGGCCGATCTGGGGGATTCCCTGGGCGGTGTTGGAGGGTGCCACCACGGGCACCCCGTGGCGCTGGGCAATCGGATCGGCGGCGAAGGCCTGTTGGGAGAGGGTGGGACCGATCAGGGCGAGGGCGCCACGGTTGATCAGCAGGTTGAAGCCGGCGATGGCGGTGGCCTCATCGCTGCCGCCATCCTCGAGCTGCAGTTGCAGGGGGTGCGTTGGGCCGCTTGCGCTCTTCTGGCCTCCAGCGTGGAACCACTGCTCAGCCAGTGAGATGCCGAGGCGTTGGTCCTGGCCGTAGAGATTGGCGTTGCCGGTGAGGGCGATCACGGCCCCGAGGGTGAGGGCCTCGCCCGGGGGGATGGTCCTGGCGGCGGGATCAGCCCGCTGGCCGAGGAGGGCGAGGGCGCCGAATCCCGCCGCCAACAGCGCGCTCAGGCGCAAGGCGCCTCGCCGGCGGTACTCCAGGCCTGAGGAGCCGGCGGCGACAGCGGGCGGAGTGGACAGGAGCATTTTGGGGCTGGCGCGATGCTAATTCCCGCTCGGGGGATTCCCTCTGCCCCGATGCCTGCCCCGATGCCTGCCTGTGCCGGTGGGCGCATGGCTGGGTAGTGGCCAGCTTGCCCTTGGGGCTACAACGCGCCGGTGAAGGCGTTCGAACCTGTGGCGGTGCTTGCGGACGGAACAGTGGGACCTCAGCAACAGCTGCGCCTAGACCAGCTGTCGCCAGGGTTCTCGGAACTCCGTTCCAGTCTTGGCTGCCCGTCCTGGTGTGCTCAACGCTGCTTGCCGGGCGCAGCATGGGCCGGGAGCTCCAACCAACGGCCGGCCCTTCGCTGGGAGGCGGCCCTCAGGCCACTGCCGCGAAACACTCGCGGAAGGCGGCGATGGTGGTGTCGATGTCCTGGTCGGAGTGGGCCAGGGAGGTGAAGCCGGCCTCGAAGGCGCTGGGGGCCAGGTACACGCCCCGTTCGAGCATGGCGCGGTGCAGCTTGCCGAAGCGCACAGCGTCTGCCGCCTTGGCCTGTTCAAAGTTGTGCACCGGCCCCTCACAGAGGAAGAAGCCGAACATGGCGCTGATCGAACCGCCGCAGATCGGCAGACCGGCGGCCCGGCCAGCTTCGAGGATGCCGTTGATCAGGCGTTTCGTGATGGCATCGAGCCGCTCATAGGTGCCCGGTTGCCGCAGCAGTTCCAGGGTTTTGATTCCAGCGGTCATCGCCAGGGGATTGCCGCTGAGGGTGCCGGCCTGGTACATCGGGCCGGCCGGGGCCACCATGGCCATGATGTCGGCCCGGCCGCCGTAGGCCCCCACGGGCAGGCCGCCGCCGATCACCTTGCCCATGGTGGTGAGATCGGGGCTGATGCCGAACTTCGCCTGGGCTCCGCCGTAGCTGATGCGGAAGCCGGTCATCACCTCATCGAACACCAGCAGGGCGCCGTTCTCCTTGGTGAGTTCCCGGATGCCCTCCAGGAAGCCGGGCACCGGGGGGATGAAGCCGGAATTGCCCACCACCGGCTCGAGAATCACCCCGGCGACCTCGCCGGGGTTCTCGGCGAACAGCCGCTTGACGGCCTCCAGGTCGTTGTAGGGGGCGGTGAGGGTGCTGGCGGCGGTGGTGCGCGGCACGCCGGGCGAGTCGGGCAGGCCCAGGGTGGCCACCCCGGAGCCGGCCTTCACCAGGAACATGTCGGCGTGGCCGTGGTAGCAGCCCTCGAACTTGATGATCTTTTCGCGGCCGGTGAAGGCGCGCATCAGCCGCAGCACCGACATGCAGGCCTCGGTGCCGCTGTTCACGAAGCGCACCATCTCCACCGAGGGCACAGCCTCGATCACCAGTTCGGCCAGGCGGTTTTCCAGCTCGCAGGGGGCACCAAAACTGGTGCCCTTGTCGAGGGCCTCGTGCAGGGCGGCGATCACCTCGGGGTGGGCGTGGCCGCAGATGGCGGGACCCCAGCTGCCGATGTAGTCGATGTAGCGGTTGCCATCGACATCCCAGGCATAGGCCCCTTTCACCCGGTCGAAGACGATCGGGTTGCCGCCCACGGAGCGGAAGGCCCGCACCGGCGAACTCACCCCACCGGGCATCAGGGTCTGGGCTGCACTGAAGACGGACTGGGAGCGGGTGGTGTTCAAGGCGGGGGCCGAAACAGGTGCCGTGGTCAAGGGGGATCCCGGGGTCGGGAGGAAAACCGCTGCCTATCCTGACCCAGAACCTGCCGGTTCGCCTTGGTGGGCCCGACCCTGTTCTCCCCTTCCCTGCCCCTCCCCACTCTTCCTCGTCTGGTGAGCCCCCTGTGAGCCACGACTGGCCTGCGCTGCAGCGGCTGTTTCGCCAGGTGCTGCCCCCCCGCGCGGTGGTGGCTGCCCGCCAGGAGTTGCTGGCCTACGACTGTGACGGCCTCACCCTGCATCGCCACCAGCCGCCCCTGGTGGTGCTGCCGGCAACCACCGACCAGGTGGCCGCCGTGCTGCGCATCTGCCACCAGCAGGGAGTGCCTTTTGTTGCCCGCGGCAGTGGCACCGGTCTCTCCGGTGGGGCCGTGGCGGAAACCGAGGCGGTTGTGGTGGCCACCAGCCGCATGCGCCGGGTGCTGGAGGTGGATCTGCCCAACCGCCGGGTGGTGGTGCAGCCGGGGGTGATCAACAGCTGGGTCACCCGGGCGGTGGCCGGCGACGGCTATTACTTCGCCCCCGACCCCTCCAGCCAGGTGGCCTGCAGCATCGGCGGCAACGTGGCCGAGAACTCCGGCGGCGTGCACTGTCTCAAGTACGGCGTGACCAGCAACCACGTGCTGGGCCTGGAGGTGGTGCTGCCCGACGGCACGGTGACCACCCTCGGCGGAGGACTCGACGAGACGCCGGAGCTGGATCTGCGCGGAGCCTTCATCGGCAGCGAGGGCACCCTCGGCATCGCCACCGCCATCACCCTGCGGCTGCTGCGGGCTCCCCAGTGTGTGGCGGTGTTACTGGCCGATTTCGGCAGCATGGCGGCCGCCGGCGAGGCGGTGCGGCGGGTCACCGCGGCCGGCGTGCTGCCGGCGGGGATGGAAATGATGGATCGGCTCACGATCCAGGCGGTGAACGACTACCTCGGTGGGGACAGCGGCGAGCGGGAGTATCCGGCGGATGCGGCGGCCGTGCTGCTGATCGAGCTGGACGGCCAGCGGCGCGAGGTGCTCGCCGCCGCCGCGCTTGCCGAGCGGCTCTGCCTTGAGGCCGGGGCGCGAGAGGTGCGGCAGGCCTGGGAAGAGGCGGAGCGCGCCCGCCTCTGGAAGGGCAGGAAATCGGCCATCTCCGCCCTGGGTCGGCGCTTCCCCAGCTATTACCTCCAGGACGGGGTGGTGCCCCGCAGCGCCCTGCCCCGGGTGCTGGCCGCGATCGACCAGCTGAGCCAGCGCCATGGCCTGCCGGTGGCCAACGTGTTCCACGCCGGTGACGGCAACCTCCACCCCCTGATCCTCTATCGCGACGGCGAACCCGGGGTGCGCGAGCGGGTGCAGGAGCTCGGCGGCGAGATCCTGCGGCTGTGCGTGGAGGCGGGCGGCAGCATCAGCGGCGAGCACGGCATCGGCAGCGACAAGCGCTGCTACCTCGACTGGATGTACACGCCGGACGACCTGGCCACCATGCAGTTGCTGCGCCGGGCCATCGACCCCCTGGGCAGGGCCAATCCCGGCAAGATTTTTCCCACGCCCAGGGGCTGCGCCGAATCGACCCGGCGGGTGCAGGTGCTCCGGGCGGCCGGGGTCTCCCTGCCAGCCGAGGCGGTGGTCTTCTGAGATCGGTGTTCTGAGCCGGGCCTACCAGTCGGTCTCTTCGCTGCCCTCGGCGTCTTCCCCGGATTCGGCCGGCCAGGCCAGGTTCACCACCACGGGGGCGTGGTCGCTGGGCTGGGGGTTGCCGCGGGTGGCCTTGTGGATCAGGCAGCCGGTGGCCAGCTCCAGCAGCTCCGGGTCCAGATAGATGTGGTCGATCCGCCAGCCCTGGTCCCGCTCCCAGGCCCCGCTGCGGTAGTCCCACCAGCTCCAGTGGCCCGTGCCGGGCTCGAACAGCCGGAACACATCCTGCAGCCGCTCCCCCAGCACTTGCCGCAGCGCCTCCCGTTCGGCGGGGCTGGCCATGATGCCGCCCGTCTGGCGCTCGGGGTGGGGCAGATCCCTGGCCTCGGGACCGATGTTGAAGTCGCCCAGCATGCAGAGGGGCTCACCCTGGCTCTCCTGGGCGGCCAGGTAGCGGCCGAGGCACTCCAGCCAGTGGAGTTTGTAGGTGTACTTCTCGCTCTTGAGGGAGCTGCCGTTGGGCACGTAGAGGTTGAGGATGCGGAGCCCTTCCACCCGGGCGCTGATCAGCCGCTTCTGTTCATCCAGCTGGGCTGCTTCGCCATCGCCTGGCAGCAGCGCACCGAAGCCGATCCTCACGTCCTCCAGGGGAAGCCTGCTGAGCAGGGCCACGCCGTTGTAGGCCTTCTGGCCGCTGATGGCGCAGCTATAGCCCAGCTCGTCGAAGGCCCCATGGGGGAAAAGGGGATCGTCCACCTTGGTTTCCTGCAGGCAGAGCACATCCGGCTGCTCCTGTTGGAGCCAGGCCAGCACCTGGTGGAGGCGCGTACGCACCGAATTCACATTCCAGCTGGCGATGCGCATAGCTTGCGGCAGAGCCCCCTAGCATGAATGCTGAGGTCGGCAGCCCATCCCATGAGCACCCCCTGTCAGCCAGTTCCTCACCGCGGCCATCGGACGCTGCTGGAGGCCCTGCTGCCGTTGGCCTGCGGCCTGCCCCTGCTGCTGGCAGGCGCCGGGTCGGTGGGAGCCCAGCAACAAGGCTATGGCCAGACAATTAACTCCCCCCAGCAGGAGCGGGAGCTGGACGCCGGCACCGGTGCCCCTTCCCGCAATTCTGCGCTTGATGCCACCAACCCCATTGAGCTGATGAACCGCCTGCGGCGGGCCAGTGCCTTCGACAACGCCACGCCCCCCTCGGATGCCATTGACGCAGCACTCAGGGACTTTCAGCCTGACCCTGCGGCGTCGGGTTCGGGCTCGATGGTGGCGCCTTAAGGCTGGTCAGGCCCCAGGCCGAGGCCACCCGGTCGAGCTGCTCCTGCAGCTTGCGATCACTCTGGCGGCTGCGGGCCTCCATCAGGGTTTTCTGGGCCGCGGCCCCATCGCCGCGCTCGTGCTGAAGCAGGGCCCTGGCCAGCAGTGGGCGCGGGTCCGCTGGGAAGCGGGCCGCTAGCCGGGTGAGAGCCCCATCGGCCTGGGTGGCCTGGCCGCTGCGCTGCAGCACCTGGGCCAGCAGCAGGCCGATCGGCAGGGCCTCCGGAGTGAGCTTGGGCGTGCTGGCACGAGCTAGGGCAGCCTCCAGCTGGCTCTGGGCTTGCGCTGCCCGGCCCGTTTCCAGCTGGATCAGGGCCATCAGCTGCAGGGCTTCGATCTGATCCGGCCGCGCATTGAGCAGCTGCCGCAGTTCCCGTTCCGCCCCCGCGCTGTCGTTCTGGTCGCGCCGGAGCTCGGCCAGCAGCAACCGCAGTTGCCACCGCTGGGGCTCCTGGTCGGCCAGCCGCTCCAGCACGGGTGTGGCCTGGGGACGCCGGCCCAAGGCCACCAGCAGCTCCAGCAGCCGTTGCTGCTCGGCGGGGCTGGCCGTCCCACTGGCCAGCTTGCCCTGCAGCTGGGCCACATCCCGTTCCATGCCCGCCCTCCCGGCATCGCCGGCGGGAGTCCCTTTGCCGTGCAGCTGGCCCAGCCACCAGCCCAGTCCCAGGCTTGCGGCGGCGATCGTGGCAACGCCGCTCCCCAGCCAGAGGGCACGCCTGGGAGGGAGGGACGCCATTCAGCCGGTTTGTGGTGGCACGCTTGCAGTCTGCCGGGGCGGCCCCGCGCCTGAGCCCCTTACATTGTCGGCATGCGTCCCCATCCCATCCCACCGGTCAGCGAGCCGCTCCAGTACCGGGCCATTGGCGTCGTGCGTGGCACCTACGTCCCCGCCGATGCCGACCAGATCACCCGTGGCCTGATCCACACCGAGGCTGGTGAGCAGATTGAAGCGGTGGTGCTGGGCCGGCTGCTCACCCTGATGCGGCGCCACATCGACCTGGCCCAGCCCCACCTCTGGGTGGCCTACCCCCGCAGCCGCGAGCAGGGCGGCCTGCACCTGCAGCTGGTGGGGATCTGGGAACCGAGCACCCTGGCCAGCAGCCCGGCGCCGGCAGACCATGAGGCCGACGGGGAGCAGCCCGGTTCGGAGCTCCCCGGTGACACCCTGCCGGAAGGCGATGAGTATTTCTCGGTGCGCGGGGAACTGATCTTCACCAAGCCCGAAACCGGCGATCTGGTGATCAAGGTGCGCCAGCTGCCCCGGGCCGATGGCCAGCGACCGGCCCCCTTCAAGCTGCAGTTGCGGGGAGAGATCCCCCTGGAGCACCTGCGCCACTTCGTGGCGATCGATGGTCGCCGGCAGGGCGAGCAGCTCCTGGTGGAGCGCTATGAGGTGATCGCTCCCGTGGTGCAGCGGGGCAACCGGGGTGGGAAGGGTCGGCGTGACGGGCGCCGCAGTGGCGGACGACAGAGCCCTGCTCCGGCGGGCCAGGGGGTGGGTTCGTCCCCGCGCACGGCAGTGATCCGTCCCGGCCGTTGAGTTCGGCCCCGCGCCCATGACCTCGCCCCTGGCTGCCGGTGCCGCTGTCGCCCTGGTCACCGTGGTGGCGATCGTGGGTCCGCTGGCGGGGATTCCCCCCGGGTGGATCGCCGGCGCCGTGGCCGTAGGCCTGGCCTCCCTGGCCATCGACGCGGCCTCCTTCTCCGGGCGGGGAGGCCACCTGCTGGCCGAGGCCCTCCCGGGCGGTGAGGCCCGCCTGCGCCGGATCGCCGTGCATGAGGCGGGCCATGCGCTGGTGGCCGCCGCCGAGGCGATGCCGGTGCGTCGGGTGCTGATCGGCAGCCTGGCCTGCCTGCGTGCCGGAGTACCGGCCGGAGGCATCACTGAGTTCGACCCCCCCGACCACGCCAAGTTGTCGCTCGAGCAGTTGCGTCGCTGGAGCCGGGTGCTGCAGGCGGGCATGGCCGCCGAACAGGTGGTGTATGGCGGCAGCCTGGGCGGGGCGGATGACCGGGCCCTGCTGGGCCGGATCTGGGGCCTGTCCGGCCATGACGCCGCCACGGCCCAGCGGGAACTCCGGCGGGCCCGCCGGGAGATGGAGCAGCAGCTGCGGCAGCAGCGGCCCTTGCTGGAGTCGGAGGCTGAAGCGCTGTTGCGGGCGGCCCCGCGCCTCGGCCGCGCCCAGCTGGCGGTGGGCTGAGATGGCCCTTGCCCTGATCGACTGTCCCACCGGTCTGGCCGGCAACATGCTGCTGGGGGCCCTGTTCGACCTGGGCGTGCCCCCCGCCCTGCTCGACCAGCCGCTGGCGGCCCTCGGCCTCGCCGGGGCCTACCGGCTCGTGCTCGAGGAGCGCCGCAGCTGTGGGCTGCGGGGCCTGCACCTCGACGTGGAGGTGCTCGAGCCGGAGCCGGGCCTGCGCCACTGGAGCCGATTGCGCCCCCAGCTGGAGCAGGCTCCGCTGGAGCCGGCCCTGCGGGAGCGGGTGGTGCGTGTGTTCAGCCTGTTGGCGGAGGCGGAGGCGGTGGTGCACGGCCAGCCGGCCGGCCAGGTGCATTTCCACGAGCTGGGAGCGATCGATGCCCTGGTGGATGTGGTGGGGGTCTGCGCCGGACTCCTGCACCTGGGGGTGGATCGGCTGGTGTGCACCCCTCCTCCCGCCGGTCACGGCAGTGTGCGCACGGCCCATGGGGTGCTGCCGGTGCCGGTTCCGGCCGTGCTGGAGCTGGCCCGGCGGCAGCGCATCCCCCTGGCGGCCGCCGCCGATCTGCCCGCCGCCGAGCTCACCACCCCCACGGGGCTGGCCCTGGCGGCCTGCTGGGTGGATCACTTCGGGGCCCATCCGGGCCATGTGCCGCTGCAGGTGGGCGTGGGTTTGGGCACGCGGCAGCTCGACCGTCCCAACCTGCTGCGGCTTGTGCTGGCCGAGCCCCTCTCCGGCGACGCCCCCGCGGAGCGGGGCGCCCCCCGGCAGGAGAGCGTGCTGGTGCAGCAGGCCCAGATCGACGACACCACGCCGGAGGACCTGGCCGTTCTGCTGGATGTGCTCCGCCACGCCGGGGCGCTCGATGTGTTTTCCCAGCCCTTGAGCATGAAAAAGGGGCGGTCCGGCTGGCTGGTCACGGCGCTGGCGCCAGCGGGGGAGGTGGGCCAGCGGTTGCGGGCCCTGTGGTGGCAGCACAGCACCACCCTGGGGGTGCGCGAACGCCTGGAGCAGCGCTGGGTGCTGCCCCGCCGCCTGGTGCGCCTTGAGACCCCCCTGGGCACGGTGCGACTCAAACAGGCCCGCTTGCCGGATGGCCGCTGGCGCTCCAAGCCCGAGCATGATGACCTCCTGTCCCTGGCCCATTCCCATGGCCTGTCCCTGGACCAGGTTCGTGCCAGCGTGCTGTCCCTGATCGACCAGCAGCACCCGCCCATCCCCGGGCTGTGACCCCGTGATGAAACTGCCCCGCCCCGTGCTCGCCATCCCGGCGCTCCTGCGCCGCTTCCCCCAGCTGCCGCCGCTGCCGGGCGGAATCTCGCTGTGGGTCACCCTGCTCAGCCTGGGGTTCCTGCTGGCCGCCCTGCGGGGCCACGGTGCCCAGATGCTGCAGCTCAACCTGGATCCCCAGGGTTGGACCTGGCTGGTGCTGGGGGTGGGCACCAGCCTGCTGGCCCTGCTGGTGAACGGCCTTGGCCTCGGGGTGGTGCTGCGCTGGCTGGGTCTGCGTCCCCGCTGGGGGGGGCTGGTTCAGCTCTACCTGGCCTCCAATCTGCGCAAGTACCTGCCGGGGGGGATCTGGCATCTCACCGCCCGGCTGCAGCCTCTGCGCAGTGCCGATGGGGTGCTGCTGATACCGGCACCCCTGGGCCTGGCCCTGGTGGCCGTGCTGCTGGATCCGCTTCTCTCGGCTGCAGCCGCCCTCGGCCTCACCGTTCTGGCCGGCTGGCAGGGGGGGCTGGCCCTGCTCGGTGTGCTGCCCCTGCTGCTGCTCTGGCCCCGCTGGCTCACGCCGTTGCTGCGGCGGCTGGAGCTGCGCCAGGCCCGCCGTCTGCGCCTGGAGGCGGAGCTCGACCCAGCTGGTGCGGATGCCCTGCCGCCCTCACTCAGCCAGGCCCTGGGGGGCTATCCCCTGCTGCCGTTGCTCTCGCTGTTGGCCTTCGTGCTGCTGCGCTTCGGCGGCTTCGCCTGCTGTGTGCTGGCCTTCGACATGCAGGCCAGCCTGGACTGGCCGGTCTGGCTGGCGGGCTTTGCCCTGGCCTGGGCCGTGGGTCTGCTGGTGCCGGGAGCGCCTGGCGGACTGGGGGTGTTCGAAGCGGCCCTGCTGCTGCGGCTCGGCGGTGCCATCCCCGAGGCGCCGCTGCTGGCCATCGCCTTGAGCTATCGCCTGGTCACCACCGTCACCGACCTGCTGGCGGCAGGCCTGGTTCAGCTGGACGGCTGGATCGATCAACGCGCCCGGGCCTGAACGGGCCCACCGGTGTGGCCCACTGTTCGCAACTGCTCCTATTATTGAGAAGTGCGGGATTGACCTGGTGCCCAAAGCCTCGAGCCAGCTCTCCCCCTCCCAGGCCAGCAATTCCCAGCCCAGCCTCACCCAGGCAGCCCCGGCCCGCCCGGCGGCCCCAGCCCTCACCCCTGCGGTGGGCAACGGTGACCTGCGCACCACGCTGCACGACCGGGGTCAGCGGCTCACCCCCCAGCGCCAGCGCGTGCTCACCCTGTTTGAGCAGAGCGGTGCCGGCAACCATCTCAGTGCCGAGGTGGTTCACCAGCGCCTCCTCGCCCAGCAGGAAAAGGTGTCGCTGGCCACCGTCTACCGCACCCTGCGGCTGCTCAGCTCCATGGGCCTGCTCCAGGAACTGGAGCTGCCCGAAGGGGGGCGGCGCTATGAGTTGGCCTGTGATGCCCACCGCGACCATCACCACCTCGTGTGTGTGCGCTGTGGCTGCACCGAGGAGTTCGAGGACGCGGCCGTGCTGCTGGCGGGGGAACATGCCTCGGCCCGTCACGGCTTCCGCCTGCTGGAATGTGTGCTCAACGTGAGGGCCCTGTGCCCCCGCTGTGCCGCCGAAGGCTGACCGGTGCTCCGATCAGGCCTTCATTCCGCCTGGCGATGGCGTTTGCCTTCGCGCAACAACTGGGACGGAGGCAGCCCGTAGCGGGAGCGGAAGTCCCGGCTGAACACGGCCAGGCTGCTGAAGCCGTAGCGCTGGGCAATCCCGGCCACCGTGTCGGTGGGGACAGGATCGAGCAGATCCTGGCGTGCCTGCTCCAGCCGCTGCCGGCGCACCCATTGAATCGGTCCGCAGCCGAAGCGTTGTTGAAAGGCCAGCTGCAGGTTGCGCCTGGAATACCCGCTGCGTTCCTCCAGCTGGCTGAGGTTGATCGGGGTGTGCAGATTGGCCCGTGACCACTCCAGCAGGTCGTCGAAGATCTGCTCGCGGCTGCTGCGAACGGTGGGGTCGCTCTGGGTGATCTGGGCCAGGTTGGGGCAGAGCAACAGGGCGAGTGTGCGATAGATCAGGTCATCAATATTCAGCAGATCGAGATCCCCTGTTTTGTGCAAACTGGGGTGATCGAGCAGCCGAAAGGACTGGCGCAGAACAGCGATCAGTTCCTGTGCGCGCTGGTCTTGTGGTTGGAGGCTTCGGGCGAAATCGAGTTGACTTCCAAACCGCCGCTCTGAAATGCCGATGCCGGCAATGGCGGCGGCTGTCCTCTTGAGGCGTTGTAGATCAATATCAAAAACAACACCGTTGAAATGTTCGCGGATGGTATATTTGTATTCCTGTCCAGGTGAGAAGAAGAGGGGGCGTTCCGGGCTGATGGGAAGATGCTGGCCGTCACACTCGTAGTGATTCCAGCCGCTCAGGATCAGGTTCACGGAGCCCTTCCCCTCCCGGATGCCGATGGTTCCCTGGATCGGGGTTGTGTAGCCGCCCGAGAGCTGGAGGTCGCCGACCTTGCAGGTGCTGGTTCGGTGCAGGAAGCTCGACTCATGGCCCCTGCAGGGACCGAAGTCGAGCACGTCGTAGTGCAGGGCCAACCGCTCGGCCAGCACCTGGGGATCCTTGTCCACCTGGGCCTGGTCGTTGTGAAACGGCAGCCTCTGCAGGGGGGTGGGTTGGGGCTGATGCTGAAGGTCCTCGTTCTGGAGGTCTCCGGGATGGCCAGCTTCGGCCGCAGAACCCATCAAATGTGAATCAGATATTTACAATTTACCAGCTAGGCCAGAATCCTGCCTGCGCGGGAGGGGGTTGGCCTGGCGCTGCAGATAGGCAAGGCAGAGAGCCGGGCCGGTTCTCCTGGCGTGAACCATACAAATGTGCGCAAAACTGACGCCTATCTGTGTTGCGGTTTGTGCTTTGCCTGACTGAATTTCAGGCTGATCGCACCAGTTGCCTAGCCTGCGGCCGTTCCTCGTGTGCGCCCTGGTGCCCTTCGCCCATGCTCGCAGCTGAGCACCTCCTGTCGTCCGTGGCCCTCGGCCTGCGCCAGGCCCTAGAGGGTTTGTCGGTGGTCACGGTGGCCCTGGGGGTTCTGGGCAGCCTCCGGCTGGTGGGCAGGCGTTCGCGGCTGGAGGCCATTCGCCTTCATCTGGGGCGCTCGCTGTCGATGGCACTGGAATTCCAGCTGGCTGCCGACATCGTGGCCACCACAGTGAATCCGAATGGCGACCAGTTGATCCAGCTGGCCGCGGTGGCCGTGATCCGCACCTTTCTGAATGTGTTCCTGGCCAGAGAGATCGCCCAGGAGCGAACCGACACCGATCCGCACCCCAGCGTTCCCCCGCCGTGAATCTCACCAACGAACTGGCCCGCCAGCGCAACCGCGATGCCGCGGAGCGCACCCTGATGGCCTGGATCCGCACCTGCCTCTCGCTGATCAGTTTTGGGTTTGGTCTGGACAAGATTGTGGCCGCCATCGATCGCGCCACCGGTGATCAGGGCCCCAGGCCTGGCGTGATTTCGGTGGCGCTGGCCTTTGTGTTCACCGGCATCCTGGCGATGGCCGCCGCCACCGTGCAGCACGTGCGCGAACTGAGGCGGCTTCGCCGGGATGATTTTGTCTATCTCGAATCACCCCGGATCGCAGCAGCAACCGCCATCCTGATCACCCTGATCGGCCTGATGGCCATGGGAGTTCTTCTCTCTGGTGTACTGGGATGACGATTCAAAGTGTGGTTTCCCTGCTGGTTCCCCTCAGTCTGTTCACGGTGATGCTGGCCCTTGGGGTTGGCTTGCCCCTGCAGGCCTTTCGTGGCTGGCGCCACACCTGGCCCCTGGTGCTGCGGCTCGAGCTGGCCACCTGTCTGCTGGTGCCGCTGCTGGCCGGGCTGCTGTTGCTCACCCCTCCGGCGGAGCAGCTCTCCATGGAGGTGCGCACCACGATTGCCCTGATGGCTGCCTGCCCCAGCGCTCCCCTGATCCTGCGCAAGGCGGCGAAAACCGGAGGCGATGCTTCGCTGGCGGGACTGCTCCAGGTGGGGGCGGCGTTGCTGGCCATCATCACGGTGCCCGTGGTGGCCCATGCCGCTGAAGCGGTGTTTGGGGTGCAGGGCTGGAATGTGCTGCCGCGGGATGTGGCCGGCCAGGTGGCTTCGGTGCAGTTGCTGCCGCTGCTGCTCGGCCTCACCCTGCGCCGGGTCTGGCCCGAGCCGATCCGCCGCCTCCAGGGCCCCCTGGATCGGCTGGCCAATGGCCTGCTGCTGGTGCTGGTGCTGGCCATCCTGATCCGCACCGCACCAAAGTTGGTCACCTTCGCCGCCGCCAACCTGGGCGGCATGGGATTGATGGCGGTGGTGGTGGCTGCCAGCCTGGCCCTGGGCTATGGCCTCGGGGGGACATCCGGGGAGCAGAAGCTCACCGCTGCCCTGGTTACCTCCATGCGCAATCCGGGGTTGGCGCTGCTGTTGGCCAACACCTATGCCCCCGAGCGGCCGGGGCTGAAGCTGGGCATCCTGATCTATGTGCTGATCACCGTGCTGTTGTCGGTTCCGCTGATTCGCCTGCGGCGGCGGGCTGGTGCCTTAGTTGATGGAAAGCGCTGATTCAGAACACAACATCTCCTCGCCGCCCGTGGCCAGATCTGGCAGTTCGACTGACACTGGAGGATGATTGTGATCCGGCTCCACCCATGCCCAACGGCAAGCCCAACATCCTGATCCTCTGGGGGGATGACATCGGCCAGAGCAATCTGAGCTGCTACAGCCATGGCCTCATGGGGTACGAGACCCCCAACATCGACCGGGTGGCCAAGGAAGGTGCAAAGTTCATCCACTACTACGCCGAGCAGAGCTGTACCGCCGGTCGGGCCGCCTTCATCAGCGGCCAGAGTGTGTATCGCACCGGCCTGAGCAAGGTGGGTCTGCCGGGTGCCGAGCAGGGCTATCGGGCCGAGGATCCCACCATCGCCGAGCTGCTCAAGCCCCAGGGCTACCGCACCGGCCAGTTCGGCAAGAACCACTTCGGCGACCGGGACGAACACCTGCCCACGATGCACGGGTTCGACGAGTTCTTTGGCAACCTCTACCACCTCAACGCCGAGGAAGAGCCCGAGCTGCGCGACTACCCCAAGGAGGACGATCCCGAATTCCCCAACTTCCGCAAGCGCTTCGCCCCCCGCGGTGTGCTGCACTGCTGGGCCAACGGCGACGGCACCCAGCGGATCGAGAGCACCGGCCCGCTCACCCGCAAGCGGATGGAAACGGCCGATGATGAGTTTCTCGTGGAGGCCAAGCGCTTCATCCGCGATGCGGTGGCATCCGGCGAACCCTTCTTCGTGTGGTTCAACACCACCCACATGCACTTCCGCACCTATGCCCGGCCCCAGGACATTGGCCGTAGCGGGCGCTGGCAGTCGGAATACCACGATGTGATGATCTATCACGACGAGTGCATCGGCGAGATGCTCAACCTGCTGGATGAGCTGGGCGTCACCGACGACACGATCGTGATGTACAGCACCGACAACGGGCCGCACATGAACAGCTGGCCGGATGCGGGCATGACCCCCTTCCGCAGCGAGAAGAACACCAACTGGGAGGGTGCTTTCCGCGTGCCTGCCCTGGTGCGCTGGCCCGGCAAGATTCAGGCCGGCAGCAATCTCACGGGCCTCTGCAGCCACCTCGACTGGCTGCCCACCCTGCTGGCCGCCGCGGGTGAGCCGGAAATCAAGGAAAAGCTCAAGTCCGGCTATCAGGTGGGTGACAAGACCTTCCACATCCATCTGGATGGGTACAACATGCTCGACTACTGGACGGGCCAGGCCGACAAGAGCCCTCGCCGGGAGTTCTTCTACTTCTCCGACGACGGTGATCTGGTGGGCCTGCGCTACGACAACTGGAAGTTTGTGTTCAAGGAGCAGCGGGAGCAGGGCACCTGCCAGATCTGGGCCGAGCCCTTCGTGGAACTGCGCGTGCCGAAGATCTTCAACCTGCTCACCGATCCCTATGAGCGCGCCGACGTGACCTCCAACACCTACTGGGACTGGATGTTCGACCACGTGTTCATGCTTGTGCCGGCCCAGACCTTCGTGGGGGACTTCCTCAAGACCTTCATGGAGTTTCCGCCACGGCAGAAGGCCGCAAGCTTCTCGCTGGAGCGGGTGATGGAGAAACTGGAACAGGCCACCAGCGGCGCCTCCTGATTCACCTCCTTTCCTGTGAAGCCCCCCGGACGCCCACCTGCCCCAGGCTGGTGTGGATTCCCGGGGGGCTTTTTTGGATGGGATCTGACCATCACTACCCGGAGGAGACTCGGAAACGTGCCCCGCAAAGTGGTGAAAGGGGGCTCCTTTCTCTGTGCCCCCAGTTACTGTCGCCGGTATCGTCCAGCGGCCCGCATGGCCCAGGGCATCGATACCTCCCCTGCCACATGGGCTTTCGCCGCGTCGTGCGTCAGAGCTGACGACGGTCGAGGGCATCGGCGAGGCGGGTGAGGGCGGAGGCCATCTGGGCCTGGGGATCTGGGGCTGCCGCCACTTCTTCGCGCCGGCGCAGGGATTCGATCGATCGCACGATCAGAAACACCACGAAGGCGATCACCAGGAAGTTGATTAGGGCCACAATCACCGTGCCTGCTGGCCAGTTGGCGATGTTGTCCACATTGGCTGCTTTGAGTGCCGGCTCCAGCAGATTCCCCATCACCAGGGAAACGAAGGCATCCACAACCTTGCCGAAAGCGCCTGCCATCACCACGGCTACAGCCAGGTCAACCACATTGCCTTTGTTGATGAATTCCTTGAAGTCTGCGAGGAAAGAGGTGCTGCGTGCCATGGGATGAATTGGGATGAATTGGGATGAATTGGGATGAATGTGAAGGAGTTGTTCGCCTTGCGGTGGTGGGTTGTCGCTACCTGCGGCCAACGACCACCGCAGAAACTTACGCTATTGAATGCTGGTGGAGATTAAAAGAAAAACTTCAGGCCTAATTCGATGCCATTCTGGGTGCTTTTGAAGCCACTTCTGGGCGACTTGTCGTTGTCGTACTCGATTCCCAGGTAGCGCCAGGAGATGTTGAGGTCGGTGCTGTTGCCAATGGCGTAGCCCAGGCCCACCTGGGCATTGCCGGACAGGTCCCGCCTGCCACTGAGGCCGAAGCCGCCGATATCGGCCCGGGCAAAGGCCCGCAGGCGCGGTGAGAGAAAAACCGTGGCCTGGGTTCCCAGCAGGGGTTGGGCCCAGGTGCGGCCGAAGGTGCCATTCCGTGCAAACCCGCTTTGGCCATGCCTGATGATTTCCACTTCCGTATCCAATTGGGCATCGATCACCCTCACACCCGCATAGGGGATCAGGCTGAACTGGCCGGGCGCGCCCACGGCCGCCTCGGGTTCGCCGAAGCGATACCGCACGGCCAGGTCGTAAATGCCTTCAGTGGCTGCTATCTTTGCCCTGCCCGTGAGCAGGCCCCTGGGGGTTGTGCGTGCATTTTCTGCGCCGAGTTTGGTGTACGAGAGGTCGGTGAGCAGGCCGATCCGGCCCTGTTCCACGCTTCCCCGCAGGGAGGAGGTCCAGTCCAGGTGGGACAGGACGTCCCCCAGATCCATCTCGACATTCGTGGTGAAGCCATTGATGGTGGTGCGGGTATCCAGCTGTAGGGGGGCCAGCCCATAGAGCTCCAGGGTGGCTCGCCACGGGGGAGAAGCGGCAGGTGGCTGCGGTTCCGGTGGATCGGGGCTGCCGCTCGCATCGCCATCGCTCGGGCCATCGCCTTCGAGCAGCCCAGGGGCTGGATCGCTGACCTCTGCGTTCTGATTCTTCTCGGCTGCTGCCAGGGATCCAGGTTGGAGCGCGGAAGCGCAGCACAGGGCTGCCATCAGGTGGACCGGATGGATTTTCACAAAACGAAGAACCTGCTGATTCACGTGGGTTGACACTCCGTAAATTGTGGGCTGATTGTATAGATCGGATGGCCGGTATGCCTCCCAGAGGGCTGATCGGCAGGTATAGACCTGGTACTGAACCCTGGCCTGGTTGAACTCTCCCGGTTCAATTCCCCTGGTTGCGTTTAGCTGGTTGCGTTTGACTGGCTGAGATGGTGTGAAGGTGCTGACCAAAAACCAACTGTTTTTCTTCGGTTCGATTCCAGCTGCCTGGCCCATGAAAACGGCCCACGGGCGACCGTGGACCGTTTCTGGCCAGAAGAGAAGGGCTGGGCTCTCCTGGCGATGGGGATCAGACGCTGCCGAAGGCCACCTGGCAGGCGGCATTGAGCAGTTCGGCCTCCTGGGCGGTGCTGGGGTTGCGGCCATCCAGGGTGCCGCGCTTGCAGTCGGCGTTGAGGGCTACCTCCCGGTCGCCGGATTCGATCGAGAAGCTCACCGACTGTTCGTTGAGGGGCTCCACGCTGCCGTACAGCAGGCGGTAGTCCGTGTTCGGAACCACGATGGTTGTGGTGTGGCTGTCCACGGCGTCGTCGACGGCAGCATTGATGATCGCTGCTGTGGCCAGGCTGGTCATGCCCCAGGCCGCGGCGCTGGCGCCCCACCAGCCCCAGCTGGGCGTGGCCCAGCCGCCGTACCAGCCGTAGTTCCACGGGCGGGCGTAACCCCAACCGGGCCGGGCCCAGCCGGGATAGTCGTCCCAGCGATCCCAGCGTTTGTCCCACCGCTTGGAGCGGTCATCCCAGCGGTCGTCGCGCCGATCCCAGCGCTCGTCCTGCCGTTTGTCGCGATCCTTGCGGTTGTCATCCCGCCGGTCGTCGCGGTTCTTGGCGCGGTCGTCGCTCCGGTCGTTGCGGTTGGTGTTGCGGTCGTCCCTGCGGTCGTCGCGGTTGCCGGAGCGGTCATCCCTGCGGGTGTCGCGACTACCGGAGCGATCGTCCCGCCGTGTGTCCCCTCGGGAGGCCTGGCGGCTGTCGGCGCCCTTGCGTTGATCCAGGGAGGGGCCGCCCTTCTGGTTGCTCTTGCTGGTCCAGCCACCACTGGGTTTCTTCGATCCCCGGTTGAGGCTGGAGCCGGAGCTCTTGAAGCCGCTGGCCCCCTTGGAGGCCCGGGCGCGGCTGCCACCACCACCACTACGGCCGCCGCCACCGCCCTTGCGGGCCACCAGTTCCTGGGCATCCAGCGGGGATCCCCCGGCCTCCAGCCGTTGCTGGGCTGCCTCCGCCGGAACCGCCGGCAGGGTGAGCAGGCCGGCCATCAGCATCCCGAAGAGGCTGCCGGGAGCCGTTGTCTTTCGGTGCCCCATCACTGCACCCCCTCGCAGGCCTCGTCGTAGCAGGTGAGGCTCACCCGGCCATCCCGGCTGAACTTCACGCCCACCAGGTCACGACCGGCCAGGGCATCGGTGCGCTCCTCCCGGACGCTGTTGAGGTAATTGGGATTCACCACGCAGAGGTCTCTGCCGTTGAAGCAGATGGTGTTGGTGGAAAAGCGTGCCCCCGCGGAGTTGAGCACCACCCAGTTCTTCTGGCTCTTGTCCCAGAGGCTCATGCTCACGGGGGAATCGGAAATGCGAATCTTCACCACCTGCTGGCCGATGCGGTGGGTGTAGATCGTGGTGTCGCCTTCGTTGACGGCCTCAACCACGCAGGGTTGGGCGGCGCCACCCTTGATGGTGCAGGTGGTTTCCAGTTGGTAGAGGAGCTGGCCTTTGGCTTCGGCAGGTCCGGCGGACAGGCCCGCCAGCAGCGCGGCGCTGGCCAGGGCTGAGGCGCCGGCGACGAGGCCGAAGCAGGGTACCGGTGTGTTCTTGCGTTGCATGGAGGGGGAATCCCTGATGGGCAAGGGAAGCCCTTTCATCGTGTTGCTGCGGGCCGCAGTTGGCTGCCGTGCTGTTGCATTCAGCTACGGAAGCACCGTGCCGGATCGCATCTGCTGTAGCCGCTTGGGTAATCGCGAAAGTTATGACGCAAGGCGAAGCGAGGCCGCCGGCAACCGCGCCCGGGGATTGCGCAAAGGAGAATCGATTGCAATAAGATGGCAGGGTTGCGGAGCGCCCCCGTCGGTGCCAGTGAGATGAGCAAGCCGCTTGGGTCCCCGGAAGCTGGGGCAGCGACCCCCGTCCGTCCCTCGCTGCAGGTCGCCAAGAAGAAGGGCTGCAAACAGCAGAAGTGCTCCAAGTGGAAGGGTGGCAAGTGCCGCTGCGGCCGGGAATAGCCCGGCGTCGCTGGCGGCTCAGTCGCGCCGTTCCAGGCTGGGAATCAGGGCCATGGAGGCCGCCAGCCCGAACACCATGATCAGCAGGGCGGGGGCCATGGCTGCTCCAACCCGCTCGTCGCTGGCGTATTGGAACACCCGCACGGCCAGGGTGTCGAACTCGAGCGGCCGCAGGGCCAGGCTGATCGGCAGTTCTTTCACCACATCCACGTACACCAGCAGTGCGCCCACGAGCAGGGGGCCCCGCAGCAGCGGCAGGTGCACGCGCCGCAGCACCCCCATCCAGGTGAGACCCAGGCTGCTCGCGGTTTCATCCATGCTGGGGGGGATGCGCTCCAGGGCGGCGTCGAGCCCCTGCTTGCTCACGGTGAGGAAGCGGTTGCAGTAGCCCCAGATCATCAGCAGCAGGGGGCTGATCGCCAGGGGGCCGCCGAACACGATCAGGCCCAGGGCCAGCACGCTGCCGGGGATGGCATAGCCCAGACCGGCCACCCAGCTCACTTGTCGCACCAGGAGCCCCGGCCGCCAGCGCACGCAGATGGCCAGCAGCAGGGCGGCTCCGGCCGTGATCAACGTTGCCCCCACCGCCAGGGCCACACTGCGGCCCGCCAGTTTCACCAGCTCGTCGATTGGTTCGGCACGCAGATTCGGCCAGCCCTGCTGGATCCAGAGCGCCGGGATCGCCACCGCAGTGAGGGGGGGCAGCACGCACAGCAGCTGGGCGAGCAGGGCGCGCCAACCGCGCAGCACCCAGCCCCGGTCCACCTGGCTGGGGCCCTCCAGGTTCCAGCGCCGGCTGCGGCGCCGCAGCAGGCGTTCGGCAGCGATCAGCACCGCCACGATCGCCAGGGCCACCAGCGAGAGCAGGGCCGCGCCCCTGGGGTCGCCATCCACCTGCCAGCGGTCGAGGATCCCGGCCGAGAGGCTGGGTACGCCCAGCAGGCGCACCGCCCCCAGTTCATTCACCACCTCCATGGCGCTGAGGGCCACGCCTGCGCCGATCGAGGGCAGGGCAATCGGCAGACAGATGCGGAAAAACCCTGTCCAGGGGCCCACTCCCAGGCTGCGGCTGGCATCCACCAGGCGATGGCCGCTGGCCGAGAAGCTCTCGGTGCTGAGCAGGAACACATAGCTGTAGTTGGCCAGGGTGAGCAGCAGCACCGCCCAGCCGAGGCCGTGAATGCGCAGGCCCTGGTAGCTGCCCCAGTCGATCAGGCTCGCCGCCAGCAGGTAGGCGGGAAAGGCCATCGGCACCAGCTGGGCGCTGCGCAGCCAGCGCCGGCCCGGGAAGCGGCAGGAGGCGGTGACCCAGCCGATGGCCGTTCCCAGCACCGCACCGAACAGCCCCTCGCCCAGCACCAGCTGCAGGGTGCCCTGGATCTGCTCGGCCCCGCTGAATCCCAGCCCCAGGGGGCTGGCCCCCCCGGCGAAGACGGCGTCCCAGAACAGCGCCAGCAGGGGCAGGAGCGCCAGCAGGCCGATGCCGACAGCCGCCGCCATGAGACCCCAGCGGCCGTGGCCGGTCGCTGGGGTGGGTGCCGCGATGTTCCGTGGGGGAAGGGCCGTTGTGTCCATCGCAGCTGCTGTGCGGACTCCGGTTTATTTCCAGCCAGCCTGTTGCATCAACTGCACGGCTTCGCGGTTGCGCTGGCCGAGTTGCTGGATCGTCACAGGCGAGGCCGTGAAGCTGCCGAAGCTGCGCAGGGTGGGGTTGTTGCCCCAGCCCTTGACGGGATATTCGTTGTTGGCACCGGCATACCCCTCGCCCGCGGTGGGGGAGGAGAGAAACTCCAGCAGCCTGCGACCTCCCTCGGGATTGCCCGAATGCCGGGTCACGCCGCCGCCGGTGACGTTCACGTGGGTCGGATTGACCCACACCACCCGCACCTTCCTGGCATTCGCCTTGTCTGCGGCGTTGTCGGAGGTGAGCAGCCGGGCGAGGTAATAGGTGTTGGCCACGGTGGCGCCACAGCCGCCCTGGCCCACCGCCCGCACCATGGTGGTGTCGGAGGTGAAGAACGGCTGCTTCACGTTGGCCACCATTCCCTTCAGCCAGCGCTCGGTGGTGGCTTTTCCGGCCCGCTGCAGCACATCGGCCGTGAGCGACTGGCTGTAGACGCTGGCGCGGTCGCGCATGCAGAGCTTGCCCTTCAGCTCAGGCCGGGCCAGATCGCCGTAGGTGCGGATCAGGCTGGGATTCACCTGGGCGGGATTCACCATCACCGGCCGCGCCCGGCGGGTGAGGGCGAACCATTGGCCGCCCGGGTCGCGCAGGTTGGCCGGCACATCGCGGTTGAGAGCCGCCGACTGGATCGGGCGGAACAGATTCAGTTCCTTGGCGCGCTGCAGCCGGGCCGCATCCACCGTGATCAGCACATCCGCCGGGCTGTTGGAGCCCTCGCGGCGCAGGCGCTCGATCATGTCGTCGTCCTTGCCTTCGATCAGGTTCACCCGGATCCCTGTCTGCCGGGTGAACTGGGCGTAGAGCTCCTTGTCGGTGTTGTAGTGGCGGCCGGAATAGACGTTGACAACCTGCGAGCGATTCTGGGCCTGCACGGCGGCAGGGATGGCACCCAGCAGGGTGAGGCTGCCGGCGGCAGCCAAGCCCAGGGGGAGTGCTCGGCTCGTGAACCGGAACTTGATCATGGGGGAAAGGGTAAGGAGTGGCCGGGGCTGAAGGAGGTCGGCCCCGGGTCGGGACGGGGGGAGTGAGCTTGGCGGTGGACGCCCGGTGGACGCCCGTTGGACGCGGATCAGAACCGGAAGGTGGTCTGGATCACGCCGCCCCAGGTGTCGAAACCGCTGTTGTTGCGGTAGTCGCTGGCGTAGAAGATCGCCGGGGTGATGGAGATGTTGTCGCTGACCTGGTACTTGTAGAAGACTTCAAGCAGCCAGGTTTCCGAGTCGTTGCCGCTGTTGAACGGCGGCATACCGAAGGCCACGCCGGCGTTGTTGCCTTCGCCAAACACGTCGCTCCACTGCAGGCCCACCATCCACGACTGGGAGTCGTCGAAGCCACCGGAGCCGCCGTTGTAGCCGTAGCCGGCGCTGATCGAGGGCGCCCAGCTGGCATCGATCGGCGACCAGTAGCCGGCGATGGATACGCTGCTGCTGTTCTCACCATCCGCCAGGGTGCCGGGGCTGAAGTTGGGGGTGCGGATGGAAGATCCCTGGGTGCCGTAGCGATAGGCCACGGCGGCGCCCCAGTTGGTACCGCGGATGCCCAGCTGGGTGAAGGCGTTGATGCCGCTGTCGGAGCTGAAGGCGCCGACGGTGGAGTCGGCGAAGCCACTGTTGGCCACGTAATTCACATCAAAGGTGAGGAAGGGATTGCCCTTCTCCACCTGTTGACGCCAGCTCAGGCCCACACCGGCACCGGTGGCCTTGTTGTAGGTGCCGGTGGCACCGGCCAGGCCGAAGAAGTCGAGAATGTCCGACTTGTAGGCACTCGGGATGAAGGACATCATCTCGGTGTTGCGGATCAGGGGACCCACGCTGATCCTGACGCTCTTGCCCACCGGGAACTGGTAGAAGAGTCGGTCGATGTCGACGCGACCAGCGGTGTTGGTGGCCTTGTCGAGCTGGAAGATCTGGGAGCTGCCGGAGAAGGGCAGACCCGTGAAGTTGCCGGAGCGCAGGCGGGTGCGCAGCAGGTCCTTGCCGCTGAAGCTGGTGTCGAAGCTGAGGCGGGAGTCGTAGTTGAACGTGGTCTGGTTGGGCTGGGCCGGCCGGGGACTGCCGGGAACGCGGAGCGGGCTGTTGAAGTCGGGGGTGCCGCCGATGATGAAGCTGGCTTCACCGCGCAGCTTGGTGGTGGTGGAGAACTGCTGGGCTTCCAGGGTTTTCACCTTGGACTCCAGGCCGTCCACCCGGCCCTTGAGCACGGCCAGTTCCTTCTCGAACTCGGCCATGAGGCGCTTGAGCTCGTCGGTCACCTCGGTGACGCGGTCGAGACAGGCGTTGAGCAGGGCGGCGGCCTCGTAGCGGGTGAGGGCCTGGCGGCCCTTGAAGGTGCCGTCGGGGTAGCCGGCCACGCAGCCGTAGCGCTCGATCAGGTTGGCGAGGGCCTGGTAGGCCCAGTCCGTGGGGCGAACGTCGGAGAA
>CALRKN020000016.1:0-82326 GCA_943368005.1 Bradyrhizobium ivorense
CCAGGCCCCGGGAGTGCAGCACCGATGGGCCTCACCCTGATCGAGGCAGCCAAGTACGAGACCCGCCTGGAGCACCTGGCGGTGATCAAGACCTTCGCTGAGGGCGAACTGCTCAGCTGGCTGCCGTTCATGAACATCGCCGGCGGCGGCCTGTTCTATTCCGTCGAGAAGGAGCTCCCCTCGGTGGGCTTCCGGGCGGTGAATGAGGGCTACAAGCAGAGCTACGGCGTCGTGGACCCCCAGTCAGAAGCGGTGCACCTGTTTGGCGGTGACGTGGATGTGGACCGCTCGATCGTCGACCTGCAGGGGCCTGAGGCCCGGGCTGCTCAGACCGAGATGAAGGTGCGCTCGATGCGGCTGACGCTGGAGGCGGCGTTGATCAACGGTGATGCCACCGCCAGCCAGGGCCGGGGCTTCGACGGCCTGGCCAAACGTCTTGCCCCGGGCAGCGAGATGGCGCTGAACAACGGTGGCGGCGCGCTGGATTTCGACAAGCTCGATGAGCTGATCGACTCGGTCAACTCCTACGGCGGCAGGAAGTACCTGGTGATGAGCAAGGCGATGCGTCGCCAGCTGAATGCCCTTGCCCGCCAGACCGTCGGCCAGGGCGTTTACAACGTGAGCACCAACAACCTGGGGGTGATGGTGCATCACTACCAGGAGTGCCAGATCCTCACCGTCGACCGCGACGCCCAGGGCCTGGAAGTGCTGGGTTACGGCGAGGCGGGCGGCACCAGCTCGATCTACTGCTGCACCTTTGGCGATCAGGCAGTGACCGGTCTGCAGGGGCCGTTCCAGGGCCGCTACGGCATCTCCGTCCGCGACCTGGGTGAGGTGCCGGATGCCCCTGTGTTCCGCACCCGGATCGATTGGTACGTGGGCTTTGGCGTCATGCACCCCCGCGCCGCTGGCCGGCTGCACAGCATCGCCCCCATTTCCTGAGCGCCACTCCGTACCCCTTCCTTGGAGACCGACCGATGACTCGCCTGAAAGCCAATGCCCTCCTTGATGCCGCCACGGTGCTGGTGGGCTGGACTAACCGCTCCGCCACCCGCGACACCGAGAAGGTGTTCACCAGTGGTGAGGTGGTGAAACTCAACAGCAAGCTCGATGCCGCCTCCCAGTTCTCGCTGCTGGTGTCCCACCCCGGCCACAGCGATGCGGTGACGGTGGTGCTGCACCTGGCGCCTGAACTCCGCGACGGAACTATGGGCACCTTCGTGCCAGTGGCAACCGTCGCTGTGCCTGCAGAAGGAGGCCGGGTGGAGGCCTACATCAGCGGCCACGACATCCTGCTGGACACCGCCGATGTGGATAACGCCGATCTGCCGGCGCTCTGCTTCGCCAAGGCCATCGTCACCCCCTCCACGCCTGAGGGAATGGTCGTCGGCCTGACCGCCACCCTGCCGGCCTGACCATGACAGCGCTGCACGGAGCAGGCCCCCAGACGGCCGGGATGCTGCGCATCTGCAAGGGGCAGGAGGAGCGTCATGTCTGGCCGGTGCATCTGTCCGGCTGGCTGGCGATCGGGTGGCGTGTGGTCGGGGCGAAAGAGCCTGGTGCCAAGGGAGACCTGGGCCCTGTGGACGACGGCAGCGGATCGACGGTTGCCGCCCTGGCTGAGGAGCTGGACCACGAAGCAGCAGGCGATGCAAAAACTGCATCAACACGCAGCAAGCGGGGTCGCAGGTCCAGGGAGGAACTCAATCCGGAGGCCGCGGCCGACGCTGCTCCTCTCCCCCAGCTGAGCGCAGCTGCTGAACAGGATGCGCCGCTCACTGCCCTGCCGGAAGGTCTCCTCGACGACCCGCTGATCTGATCTCCCCTGCCTGCTGGCCATGCCCTATCCCCTGCCCCAGCAACCACGCACTGTGGGCGGCCAGCGGGTGCGGCTGCTTCCTCCTGTCGGCTGTCCGGGGGTGGAGCAATGGGTGCTGCCGATGGAGTTCAGCCGCTGGGCAGAGCTCGGCTACCGCAAGGGGCCCATCCCTGCCGACGACCTCGAGTTGTTCTGGCTGCCTGCCGACAGCCGCTGGAACGAACCCATCGGATCGGCGGCGATCGAGCTGCTGATCAACCCCCGCCAGAGCATCCCCTCACCGATCTCGGTGACCTGGGGCGACGGCAGCAGCAACGTCGTCCCCTGGCCAGCGGTCTCCAGGCAGGCGCCACGCCTGCGGCACGTCTACGCCCAGCGGGCCGATGTGACGGTGCAGGTGCAGCTGGGGATGCTGATCGCCACCCTTCGTGTCGCTCTGGTGGGCTGCCCGGTGCCACCCCAGCAGCTGCTGAACAACCGCGACGGCGGCGGCGGCACCGGTGGTGTGATCCAGCCGTTGATCCCCAGCGGCGGCATCACCGGTGAGCCCTACGACGGCCGCCATGCCGTGGTCTGGCGCCTGCGGCTTCACCCGAACGGGGGTCTGGGCTTCATGCCCGATCCCACCAGCGGCGAGCCGGCGTTGGCGGTGGTGCAGGAATCGGGCGTCGGCAGCAGGGCCACCCGCTGGTACTCCGGCGATGGCCCCCCGCCATCCACCCTGCAGCCCGCGCCGGCCGTGGGGGACTTCTACCTGGACCGCCTGAGCGGACAGGTGTACGAGCTGGCGGCCTGAGCACGGCACCACGTCAAGCCATCTTCTAATTTGACTCAAGTTTGAAGTTCATTGGCTCTTGCCCACCCGGTTGCCCCGCAAGCCACCCTCTCTTCAGGAGCTGTTGGAGCGCTGCGGCGGGCTGGAGGAGGCACTGCCGTTGCTCTCCCGCCTGGCCACCGAGGTGGAGGGGGACCGTTACCTGCACTGGGATGAGCTGCGCCATCGCCCCCCGCCCCAGGGGCTGAGCCACGAGCAGTGGTGGCTGGCGGAGAAGCTCTCCAGGCGGCGCACACCCCTGCCGCTGCTGGCCAGCGACAGCCAGCCCTTCTGGTTCTCACAGCCGCCGGTGCTGCTTCAGGGGCTTCATGAAATCGACATGAAGGCCGGCGCCAGCGTGGTGGCCCCTGAGGCCGTCACCACCCGCTCCACCCGTGATCGGTACCTGCTGAGTTCCCTGATGGAGGAGGCGATCACCTCCTCCCAGATGGAGGGCGCCGCCACGACACGGGATGTGGCCAAGGCGATGATCCGCAGCCGCCGGCCGCCGCGGGACCGCTCCGAGCGGATGATCCTCAACAACTTCCTGACGATGCAGCGCATCCGGGAGTTGCGGGATCAGCCCCTGACGCCCCAGCTGGTGCTGGATCTGCACCGGCTGGTGAGTGAGGAGACGCTGGATGACCCGGCCGATGCCGGACGGTTGCGCCCTCCGGGCAAGGAGGTGGTGGTGGATGACGCCTACGGCACCGTGTTCCATGTGCCGCCAGCGGCTGAGGAACTGCCTGAGCGGCTGGCGGAGCTCTGCCGCTTTGCCAACAGTGAGACCCCGAAGGTGTTCATCCACCCGGTGGTGCGGGCGATCGCCCTGCACTTCTGGCTGGCCTACGACCACCCCTTCTGTGATGGCAACGGCCGCACGGCAAGGGCGCTGTTCTACTGGGCGATGTTGAACCAGGGCTACTGGTTGTTCGAATTCATCTCGATCTCTTCGGTGATCAACAAGGCTCGGGGGCAGTACGAGCGCTCGTTTCTGCTCAGTGAGAGCGACGACAACGACCTCACCTATTTCCTGCTCGCCCAGGTGAAGGTGATCCAGCAGGCGATCGCCAGCCTGCATGCCTACCTGGAGCGCAAGGCCGGCGAGGTGGACGCCCTGCAGCAGCGGCTGGAGGGGATGGAGGGGCTGAACCACCGCCAGCTGGCGCTGCTGCGCCATGCCCTGCGCCATTCCGGCTTCCGCTATTCGGTGCTCTCCCACCAGAACAGCCATGGGGTGAGCCATCAGACCGCCCGCAGCGATCTGCAGAAGCTGGCGGGCCGTGGTCTCCTGATCCCTGGCAAGGAGGGAAGGCGAGAAATCTTCCGGGTACCGGAGGATCTGCCGGTACGCCTGCCGGTCTAAGAGGGCAGTTGGTCTGGTGATGGCAAGAGCAGGAGAAGGCCGCGCTTGCTGCAATGGTTCTTTCCTGGCGTCAGTTGGCCTCACTGCTCGGCCCGCCTGGACCGATACCCCCCCAGCTGGCCTGGCTGGACAGCCCCCAGGCCAATGACCGGCGCATCCTGCTGCGGGCAGCCCAGGCCCTGACCATCAGCCGCGTCGATGCCGTGCTCAGCGGCGGCACCAGCCCCAGCGTCTCCTTCTCGCTGCGCTATGGCGCCGATGTCTCAGCCACAGGCACAGCCGCCACGACGGATCCGATCATGGTCACCAGCACCACCACCGGCAGCGCGAGCGCCAGCTTTCAGAGTCCCACCATCCCCTCAGGGCACTGGCTGTGGCTGCAGGTCACGGCGGCCTCCGGTAGCCCTCTGGGCCTGACGGTTTCGATCGAACTGCAGTAAGGCCTTCTGCCTCCTGGAACAGAAGGCAGGAGGCTGGAGCCGCGCTTGGGAAAGCTGGGGCGCGGAACTGCACGCGCCCGGCGTCGCCGGTCTTGGTCAGCAGGTGGCTGGGGAGGCGCTGCCTGCCTCGGCAACACTCCACGTCTATTCAGCCGACGCAGTAGGCGACCGCCCCCTAATGGGGACAGTCCGGCTCCAAAGCGAACACCCCATCAATGGGAAGGGCGCCCCGTCTGGAGCGCCCTTGGACCTGTTGCGAGGCTTGCGGCTTGCACCGCCCCGGTCTTGGTCTCTGCATCCTTCATAGATCTGCTGAGCAGGCCGGCGCCACTGCCTCAACAGTCCTTCACGGGGTGGGGAACCAGGCTCTGCAGTTGGCATCGGGCGCCATGGCAATAGGCAGTGACGCAACACCCGTCTGGCTGCCATGGGGTCCTGGAATTCCACCGGTTCAATCCGCGGTCCTGAGGGGCCCGCTGGCCCCCAGGGCTCACCCGGCGTTCAGGGCAACCAGGGGCCTGCTGGTCCCCAGGGGGCCCAAGGGCCAGCTGGCTTGCAGGGTCCAGAAGGTCCGGCGGGGCCCTCCGGTCCTGCTGGTCCGACCGGATCGCAGGGCATCCAGGGTCCAGCCGGGATCGGCATCAATTTCAAGGGCTCGGTGGCGGCGATCGCCAACCTGCCCGCCAATGCCGCCCAGGGCGATGCCTACCTGGTGCAGGCCGATGACTCGCTGCGGGTGTGGGACAGCGGCACCAGCAGCTGGGTGAATGGCGGCTCAATCCAGGGCCCGCAAGGCCCCGCAGGCGTGGCCGGCCCCGCTGGTGCCGCCGGACCTCAGGGTCCCGCTGGCCCGCAGGGCCCCCAGGGCATCCAGGGACCTGCCGGCATCGATGGCCTGATCGGTCCTCGCGGTACGGGCTGGTTCACCGGCAGCGGGGCACCACCGCTGAACATCCCTGGTGCGGTCGATGGCGACCTCTACCTCGACCTGCTCACCGGCACCGTCTATCAGCTGGGTCCGATCCGGGTGGCGGATCTGCCCGCCATCGGCAGTTCTTTCCAGGGCGGCTTCTATGCCGGCCTGATCAGCCACACCGCCAACGGGGTGGCCACCCATGCGCTGATCGTGGCGCCCAAGACGGCCGGCTCCCTGCTGAACGTGGCCTGGAAGAGCGCCAATACCGCCAGCACCGGCACCACGAGCGTGTTCGACGGCTGGGCGAACAGCGAGGCGATGAACAACGCCAGCCACCCGGCGGCGCAGTTCTGCCGCTCGCTCAACATCGGCGGCTACGACGACTGGTATCTGCCGGCCACCCAGGAGTGGGATGTGCTGTATCGCTCCTTCAAGCCGGAGGCGACGGCCAATGGCACCTATTCGGGAGCGGGCTATGGCGCCAACCCTTATGCCGTGCCGGCGGGCGGGAACTACACCGACAGCAACCCAGCGCTGACGAGTGTGCTCGCCTTCCGCGCTGGTGGCGCCGAGACGCTCAAGCACTTCGACGAGAACTACGGCGACGATCCCTTCCTGCACTGGACCTCCACCCAGGCCGCCAGTGGCACCGCCTATCTGCGGATGACCTACATGGGCGATCAGTACGCCGAGGCCAAGACGAGCGCTTCCATCACCCAGGTGCGAGCGATCCGCCGCATCCAGGTGCTGCCGTAATCAACAGGGAGGACAGCAGCCATGGCCAACTGGCTGCCGCGCACCCAGGTCCCTGGCCAGCGACTGAGCGTGAGCGCCACCACCACGCCGCTGCTGCCGGGCGCCAGTGCGCTGCTGGACCTGCCGGGCCTGGGGCGGCTGGGCCATTTCCTGGCCGTGAGCACCGATGCGCCGGGCTGGGTGAGCTTCTACAGCTCGGCAGCAGCGCGCGAGGCCGATGGCAGCCGCCCGATCACCCAGGACCCGGCGCCAGGCAGCGGGGTGCTGCTCGATCTGATCACCACCTCAGCTGCTCTGACGATCACGGCCCCACCGGGCGGCACCTACTTCTCCACCGAAACCGCAGCAGCGGCGCCGCTGCTGCGGGCCCTGGTGCGCAACACCGGCACCAGTCAGGCCGCCATCGCCCTCACCGTCACCGCCGTCGTGCTGGCGCCCTGAGATGAGGTCCATCCCATGAGCAGCCGGACCCTGATCGACATCAGCCGTCTCGGCAGCGACACCACCTGGCCCTCCGTCGCTACGGAGGTGAATGGCTATCTGCAGAACTGGATCGCCGCGGCCAATGCCCAGGTGAGCCAGCACCAGCTGCGCATCGCCACCGCGCCCAACCCCGATGCCACCGCCACCGATCCCTGCGGCTGGCGCATCGAGGCGACCCTGTCGCAGCTCACACCCGGCGGCAATCCGGCGGTGCTGCTGCTGGAGGTGTTCCTCACCGGCACCACCCTTCAAATTCGCCCGGGGATCGGCAACACCGAGCCCTACGTGGGGGCTGACACCGAACAGGGCTGGGTGTACCCCGCTGGAGACGTGGGCTACACCAGCGGCACCTGGAGCACCACGCCGCTGCCGTTCAACGCCCAGGTGGGCTGGTCGCTGGCGCCGGGAGCTGAATACTTCGTGTTCGCCTACAGCCAGCACCGCTTCACGAACAGACAGGCGGTGCCGCTGCTGATCGCCCGCGACCAGGTGTCCGGCCACTGGATCCTGGCGGGCACGCCTCCCACCAGCACCAGCGATGCGCTGCGGGCGGTGAGCTGGAACGCCCGCTCCGGCCAGCCCTCGGGCTCGCGCTACCTGCTGCGCGAGAGCTTCTCGGCACCGGTGATCATCCGCCGGCCGGCCGAGCTGGTGATCGCCACCACCGATTGGAGCTACTACGAGAGCGCCAACGAACTGGCCCAGTTCTGGGAGCCGCTCCTGCTTCCCCCCGACTTCGCGGCGGTGAATCTGAGCAGCGCAGCGATGAGCTACTTCAATCCACCCGACGGCAGCGAGTGGCTGGCGATCGGCGGCCACGGCCTGCTGCTCCGCATCAAGGACGCGTCTGCTCCCCAGGGGGGACAGGGAGGTGCAGGGCCATGACCTATCAGGTGTTCTGCCAGAGCTTCGCGCCGGGGAGCTGGAAGTGGACCAGCAAGGATCCGGCCTCGATCGGTATGCAGCTCGACGGGGCCTTCCGCGCCTTTGCCGCTGTGGTGAACGCCCTGCCCGGCAACGCCACCACACCGCTGAGTGTGGTGCGCTCCCATGCCGATGCGACCGCCAACCGCTGGGGCTACACCTGGCAGCTGGGCCATCCCGTGGAACCCGCCCACCTCTGGTTCCTCGCCGACAGCACCACGGCCCAGGGGGAAACCCAATCCAGCAGCAGTGCGGTCTTTGGGAACGCGCTGGCCAGCACCTTCACCAACAACACCAGCAACGGCGGCTACGGCTCCTACAACAACTCCTCCATCAACAGCACCGCGCTGGCCTACGTCGACAGCACCCTGACCGGGGCCACGTCGATCGGCGCGATCCTGCTGATCGCCCAGGACACCACCCCCGGCAAGGAGTTCTTCTGCTGGGCACTCAAGACCCATGGCGGCAACGACGAGCTGCATCGCGACAGCTGCCATGCCCTCTACAAGAGCCCCGGCACCACGGGCTGGTGCTCGATTGCCGTCTTCCCCCGCACCAGCAAGCAGTTCTACGGGCAGGTGGTGCTGCACGGCTATTCCGGCAACAGCTTCGGGGGGCTCCCGTCGGCGATTGGCGCCAGCATCTACGCCAACGGCCACCAGCTGCGCAGCGGCATCGCCCTGGGCCACTACGAATTCGTGCTGCAAAACCAGGGTCTCTTCGATTCACCGCCGCCGCTGATCCAGCTGCCGGCGCCGCTGTTCATCGGCTCCACAACCATCCGCGGTGCCAGCACCCAATTCGGCAAGGTCACACGTCCTGATGGGGTGATGCTGCAGCTGGGCCAGCGCTCCAGCGACCGGGATGTGTGGCTGTGGGTGCCAGCCGGCACCAGCCACAACCAGGCCAGCCCTTGGACCTCCGCCACCTCCCTGAGCCACTGGCGGGAGTGCAACGAGCTGCATTTCATCAGCAGCCTTCCCCCTCAGGGCTGGCAGCTGGTGACGGGCACGGCGGACTTCATCCGCAACTTTCCGCCCATGAGCGCAGTGGGCGCCCGCCAGCACCCGCAGCAGGGTCCACTGCTCAACAGCACGGGCGGCGGTGGAGATGGAGGTGTTAGCAGCGGTGGTCTGGCCCGGCAGACATCAGGGCTGCTCTGGCCCAGGGGGGTGTGAGAAGGGACACAGCGAACAGGCTCCCGACCACTTCGGCGCCGAGCTGGATGGAGTGCCCGCAGGAACCTGGTGACAGCCCTCACTTCGGCAAGGTCACTCGTCCCGATGGGGTGATGCTGCAGCTGGGGCAGCGCTCCAGCGACCGGGACGTGTGGCCGGTGCCGACTGGCAATGGCCACAACCAGATCAGACCCTGGAGTCTCGGCCCTGGGGCCGAACCAGTGGTGAGAGAGCAACGAGCTGCACTTCATCAGCGGCTTGCCGAATCTGCTAACTCAGCTGGCGCTGCCGGCCCTGCCGCCGATAAATGGCAAAATTATTTCTATTGGTCAGACTAATAGGCTTGAGCCTATGATCAGCTGGGCGAGGGGAAACCCAGCCACTATCAACAAGAATGAACTCGTCAGGGCCAACATAAACGCTTTCAGGAGGGTCAACGTTTACCTTGGTCATGGTCTGTGGATACACCATCCATTCAACTTGTAGGCCTGTCTTGGCTTCATATCCAGCAAGGGCTTTGTCAGACGATGGATCCAAGCTGGGATTAAAGCTGACGAACTTCGCACTTGCATCTCCGAGAATCACCATCGAAGGCGTTGTCAAAGAAGGGAAGCCAACCGCAGACGAGCCTGACGCAAGAGCCTGGCCTGCAGGCGAAATGTTAAATCTGCGTTGTGCCTCTGCTGCGGAAAGCTCGACCAGCGGCACCGACATAGCCGTGGTCACATAAGACGCCAGAACAAGTACATAAGTTGCGGACAGAAGCAAAAGCGCGACGTTTATAAGCCTTAAAGACGATCCACTTGAACGAAGGGACGATCTGCTGCTATATTCAAGCAAATACAATCCCAACGCAAATGGGATGAAGCAGGACCAGCTGTAATCGCACATCTTTTCATTAAAGAACGCCGCCGACAATGTGAACAGCAGCATCGAAGCAATGCTTCTTTTGGAGCGCCACAACCAGACCCCTCCAAATGTCAAAAGAAATAAAACAAGAATATTCCAAAACGGGGCGATTAAAGTGAACCCAAATCTATAACCTCTAAGCCTTAAAAGCAATCCTTCAAAATTGACGGTTGCCTGGCTAACTCCAAAGACGTTTAGGTACCATTCAAGCGGGGATACTGGCGACAATATCCAGATAAGCATCACAGACACGATGAATCCCGTCGCAAGGTAAGCGACTGAAGTGCGCAACAAAGCCAGGGAACCGCCCGTATTCGAGCCACATAAATAGAATAATGTAAATACCGAGAAGAACACACTTATGAGTGGCGACAGCGTGACCAAAACCCCCAGCGATATACCCAAGGCAATGACCAGAAAGCGTCTTCGAGAAATAAACAAGAAAGACGCTAAAGGCAGCAAAAGAACAAGTGGTGCCATCTGCTCAGGGCGCCCTTGCAACCCTATACAAATTACTCCCGCGACTGAGCTCAGGAGTAGCGCAGCGATAAAACAATAAAGCTTGACGCCACAGGCTCTGACAAGAATATATGCATAAGCTAATGCATAAGCAAAGAACGTAAATGAGTTGACAATACTCTGTGCAAGAATATATCGTGACCATGTATCGGCCCTGAAAAGAACCCCGTAAATAAACACATGAAGAATTCCGTGGAAGTTATAAGCAACAGTGGGCCTCATCGTTACCTGCGGCCCATAAGAGCCAAAAATCCATCCCTTACCAGACGCAACATTGATTACAGGAGGCCCATATAAGGCTGCATCCCAATGCAGGCCTGGCCAACCAACCCAGCCCAAATAAATAAAGAAGAGTGAAGATGCAAGAGCGATGAGCCCAAAAATCAAAAAAGAGATGTTTCTGGAAATGCTTGCACTTAAAGGTGATTGTCTCCCCATCGGCATCCGGCTAGATATGTCGCCTTTCTTAAGAGCGTTACTCATGATGAAGGAGTGATTTAGGGGGGCACGAATGACTAGAGAGATGAGGCTACGATTGGGATGATGTCCTCAGTCACGCCGAGCCACAGAGGCAGCCTGGCAAGCCGGCTACTTAAACTATCAGTATGAGGAAGATCAATACATTGGTCTAAGGCACGGCCCGACTGATACGCTGCCGAATGCAGTGGGACATAATGAAAAACACAGGCAATGCCTTTATCCTTCGCTATGGAAATAAATCTTGATCGATCGTCTATGTCCTTAAGAAGCAGATAATACATATGAGCATTGTGTCCACAATTCCCGGGAATTATCGGCCGCCGAATACGACCTGATTCCTCCAAGGCTTTGAAAGCCTGGTGATAGTGATTCCATATTGCCAAGCGTTTGGCGGTGATGGACTCGGCTTCTTCCATCTGGGCCCATAGGAAGGCGGCGATCAATTCGCCGGGGAGATAGGAGGAGCCGATGTCAACCCAGGTGTACTTGTCGACCTGGCCGCGGAAGAATTGGCTGCGGTTGGTGCCCTTCTCGCGGATGATCTCGGCACGATCCGCAAAAACGGGGTTGTTGATCAGCAGGGCGCCGCCTTCGCCGGAGATGATGTTCTTGGTTTCATGGAACGAGTAGCAGCCCAGATCGCCGATGGATCCCAGCGGACGCTCTTTGTAGGTGGCCATCACCCCCTGGGCTGCGTCTTCGATCACCAGCAGGTTGTGGTTGCGGGCGATCGCCATGATCGTGTCCATCTCGCAGGCCACACCGGCGTAGTGGACAGGTACGATCGCCTTGGTGCGCGGTGTGATCGCTGCCTCGATCAGCCGTTCGTCGATGTTGAGGGTGTCTTCACGGATGTCCACGAAGACAGGCACTCCCCCACGAAGCACGAAGGCGTTGGCCGTGGACACAAAGGTGTAGGAGGGCATGATGACCTCATCTCCCGGCTGGATGTCGGCCAGGATGGCGGCCATCTCCAGTGCTGCCGTGCAGGAGTGGGTGAGCAGTGCCTTGTGGCAGCCGGTCTTCTCCTCCAGCCAGGCGTTGCACTTCTTGGTGAAGTAGCCATCGCCTGCCAGCTGACCGCGGGCATGGGCCTCGGAGATGTAATGGAGCTCCTTACCGGTGAGGTAGGGCTTGTTGAATGGAATCACGGCTTACGGGCCAACAGCAGGAGAGAACCCCCTGCTGGAAACCGTAGGCCAAGCCGCAGGAGTATGAGCTCAAGCTGCATTACCAGATACAATGCCGCGTTCAAGAGCGGACTGATCTTGAACTCATCGTCAGGATTGTAGTTTTGGTTACGCGATGAAAGCCGCTGCAATGCCATCAGTGGCAGCAGTAAGCTCACGAATGAAGTGTAGTACTCGATTCTGAATCCTGCAGACAGAACCTTTCGCCGTAGCTCTTTAACTGTGTATCGACGAACGTGGTGGGCGTAGTCGTCTGCTCCAGACCACAACCAAGGGTGCTGCGGAACCGTCAGCAGAAGAAAGCCACCAGGGTGCAAGGCCCGGTGGAAGTTAGAGAGTACAGTTTCATCAGCATCAATATGCTCAATGACGTCAAACGAGCCAATGCAGTCATAGGCATTTTTCTCTGCCATCGCTGTGGCATCAAGCTGGCGAAAGCGGCACTGAGGTAGCCTCTGCCGGGCATAAACAAGACCGTCCTCAAAGTATTCAGATGCTTCCAACACGAGAGCAGGGAATGCCTTTGCGATGCCGCTGATCACAAATCCTGTTCCACAGCCGACTTCAAGAAAATCTACCAGTCCCCTGGCTTTGTCTTTTAGAATCCAAATGATAATCTGATTCCGTGACAAAAACCACCAGTGTCGACTTTCAGCAGAAGCGAGATATTCGAAAGCCTCCTCAGGGAAGGGCTGGGGTGAGGAACTGCTGTTCACTGACTGACCTCAGCTAAATACATAATAGCGGTTAAGCAAGAATAATTCGACCGCTACGACCCCTATTCCAACCAGCTGAGCTGCCTGATGGGGAACATCTAGCACATAATAGAGCCAAGATAGAATAACGAGGTTTGTTCCATAGCCAAGCGTTTGGCTTATAGCATACCTTAAGGCGGATCCGCTGAGGCTTGTGTCTGACTGAAATGTCCAGCCTCTATTAGCGGTGAAGGAGGTGACGCTGGCAGAAACATAGACTATGGACATGCCGACAATTGGACTCACGCCCACCAGGGTAATCAATATATACAGACCGTAGGCCAGACTATTTGATAATCCTCCAACCAAGAGGTACTTCGCAAACTGCTTCGTTACCAGGCGTAGCGATTGCATATCGAAATAGAATAAGTGCCGGCATTGGTCAAATTGAAAAGCTCAAATTTCTGGCGGTCCAACACTGTGGGCATGGTATAGAAAGGAGCGTTCACGCTCCGTAAATGAGTTTTTTAGGTACAATGCCCTAGCACATTTATTGGAGAGCTGCGTCTTGACTTCAATTGAAGCGACCTTATTTGTCATGCAGATATTGCGTACATAACTGATCAGCTTGGTCGCGATTCGCTGCCCTTGATGCGACTGTGATACAGCGAGAAGGCCTATGCTGCACTTGGGCTCATGCAACTCAGAGGTTATTAGGCCTACAACTCTGTCGTCGGCATGATATGTATAGATTGAAGTCCTTGGTCGATTTTCAAGCGTATTTGCCAGCCAAGTCTCGTATAGACTTTCAAAGCTACCAGCAGGGAGGCAGGAATCGATCTTGAATCTTGATAAGTGTCCGCTTAGAAAGGCGATTTCCAGCAACTCTGGCGTTAGGGTATCCAGTTGATATTCATATATCTCTGGCACAGGCTTCATCTCTTCGAAGCCATGGCAAGATAGATCTCTCGCAAATGTGATATGACCACCTACATCAAGCAAAGCGTATTTACTGATCAAGCGCTCCCTGATCGGAATAGGGCTGTAAATGTATAGAAGTTCATATCTCTGCTGATAGGCTGACCGAAGCAATTCTTCTAAAGACGTGCCTGCTTTAAGAATCAGCCTCCCAACTTGTCTATGAAAAAACTCGCTATCCCAGGCAAGAAACTCAATCGGTTCAAACATTATTAACGGCCTCGTCAATAATAAATATTGGTCTTCCTTTGATTTTTTCAAAAGCCTTGCCAACATAAATGCCAACAAGACCTAAAACAAATATATTGATGCCAGCAGTTAGCCATATTGATATAATCAGGCTTGCATAGCCGGCCACCTTGATAATCCCAAGTAGGAAGCCCACTAAATAGAGTAAGCCAATTGCAAACGAGATGGCGGACAATATCAAGCCGCCTTGGGCGACTAGCCGCAATGGCTTATCCGAAAAAGATATAATGTTGTTAATGGCCAATCGCAGTAGCTTTCTTAGATTATAGGTTGACACTCCCTGCGCTCTTGATGAATGCTCAACGTCTACGCGTGTTGACTGGAATCCTACCCATTGGACCATGGCGGGAAAATAGCGAATATTATCATCCATGCCCAGAACTGCGTCAATGACCTTTTTGTGATAGATCCCAAAATTGGCAATCGCTGCATCTTGATCTGTCTCCGTCAGGTAGCTGAATACTGAATAGAAAGCGCGTGAATAAAATCTCTTTAGCCTTGAGTCCCTTCTTAGGCGACGCCTCGCAAATACAATGTCATATCCTTCTAAAGCTTTGCGGTACAGGGTCGAAATCTGATCAGGTCTATCTTGAAGATCACAATCCATAACAACGATCCAATTACCCTTCGCAAGGCTTAGACCGGCTGTAATCGCGGAATGCTGACCAAAGTTTCTGCTAAGTCTTAAGCCTCTTACGCGGGAATTTTTATTGCACTCTTGCTTAATGGCATTCCAAGAGTCGTCCCTGCTTCGATCATCAACAAGAATAATCTCAAATGAATCTGTTATATCTTCAAGAGCAGACGATACTTCTGAAACCAATCGAGGGACGATTGGCGCGGCCTGGTAAACCGGCGAGACGACGGAGATTGTCTGCATGCCTGCCGCATTCGAGCGCTGTCACCGTCAATTATAGCATCAACAGATAATGTTGCCTTCTGCTGCAAGCATGGCAGGCGTCTTGTTGACTTTTGAAGCTTGCAACTTTGCACCAGAGATACACTTCTATGTCCAGATATTGTTCAGGGAAGACGATCCCATCGCAACGCAAAGGAATAATCCTTGCCGGTGGCAAAGGCACGAGACTGCACCCGATGACCCAGGCGATCAGCAAGCAGCTGCTGCCGATTTACGACATGCCGATGATCGGCCTACCTGGTAAGCCTCTGCTGGAGCTCCGCTGAGCTCTTCTCAGGACACTTCGGCCAGCCGCCCAAGCCCTTCCTGAAAGGGAGCCGCAGCCCCCAGCGGCCCTCAGGCCATCGCCAGCGCGACCTCGGCTGAGCGCTCTGCCTGCAGCCGCGCCACCTCGGCATCCTGCTGGGCCTGGAGCTTGCCATCTAGCTCATCCACCCGCGCCAGACACTGCTGGATCGCCGGAATCACCTCCTCCTCCAGCAAGGTGATTTCCTCCTCTCCGTAGGGCTGCTCGATCCAGCTGCGGCGCAGCGGCAGCCCCCGCCGACGCAGAAGGATTTCTTCCACTGAGCGCAGCGTGGACTCGAGCAGCAGAAATGGATCTTCCTCGGGCCGGCAGAACGGCGAGGCAGCGGCAGAAAGCATGGCCATGGACTCGGCGCCGAGAGCGGCGCAGCGACGGGACCGATCCCAGCGGGGGCCCGACGGCAGGAGGGCCCCAGACTGGAGAGGCCCGGAGCAAGCCCATCCAGCGGGCAGGACGTTCGTCCTCAGCGGAAGCTGTTCACCACCACCGCCCAGCCCTTGCCCGGGGCATAGCGGTAGGCACCGCCGCCGATTGGCTCCACCATCCAGCGCTTACCGAAATTGAGCCGGCTGAACCGCAACCCCATGCCCTTGGAGTTGAGGGTGGTGCCATGGATCAGATCCGGCTCCCCCCAGGGGTCGTTCACTTCCACCTGGGTGGGGGTGTGACCATAGACGATCAGCCAGTGGCCCGTCCCGGTGGGCCGATCGACCGGCCCCCGGTGGATGTAGCCGCAGGGGACGGGGATACCGCGGTTGATCTGCTGCTCGATCAGCTGGAAATCGGCGTTCTGCACAAGCCGGGCCGTGATGCCGAAATGGGCCAGGGCGCGGAGCTGGGCGCTGGCATCGGTGGTGTCGCCAAAGCGCTGCACCATCTCCAGGTACTTGTCATCCCCATTGGCGCTCTTGAGCGTGCCGGGCTTGATAGCCTCCAGGAGCATGGCGCAGCTGGAGGAGAAGCAGGTGCGGTCGCGCTGGGCCAGCTGGGCGGAATCGCGCTGACTGAACCGGGGCACACCGACCAGCGGGTTGGGATGGCGAATCACGCCTTCCCCTGCCGGTGGGTTGCTGATCACCCGAATGGGGGATGCATTCCAGAGCGCGGCCTCTGCCTTGCGTCGCCGCCGCAGGCCGGCCTCGCTGGGGCCGCCGGGAGTGACGTAGAGCATCAGCGCCGCGGGAAGCTGCTCCAGCTCACCGGCCTGCAGCACCTTGGTGAGCGTCGTAAAACCCTTGCTGCCGAACCAGGCCGGCCAGCAATTGTAGGTGAACGACAGCATGGCAGCCTGCTGGTTGGCGCTCAGCTCCGCCCAGCGGGGAATGCGCTGGGTCAGCAGGCGATGGTCCTGCTCCAGGTGGCCAGCGAGCATGGCATCGGCGAGCTCCTGGCTGATCCGATCGCCTCGCTTCACCGGTGCACCGTCGCCGTAGGTGGTGCTGCCCCAGCCGATGGTCCAGGGCTCTCCGCCGGTCTCGGGATCGGGGTAGGCGGTGAGCCGGCAGCCCTCGAACTCCTTGACCAGGGGCAGGGCCACCGCGACGGCCGCCGGGATCTCAGTGGTCGTGGCCGGTTTTTCCGGCCACGCCTGCTGTGCCTTGGTCTCCACCGCTGCCTTCCACAGGTCCCGCAGCTCACTGCCCTCAGACAGCGCCTGGGGCTCGTGCTGCACCAGCCGATCCAGCACCGCCTGCAGCCAGGCGCGGTGATGGCTTTTGTTGGGGTCGTAGTGGCTGACGTAGTTGCTGGTGGGGACCCCTGGCTTCCCCTTATGAGGCGACCTGCTCATGGCTGTCACCGCTCCAGCTCCTCCGGCGTGGCCCCCTCCAGCCAGGCCGAGAAGGCCTCATCGCCCATCTGCCCCAGCGCGTGATCCGCTGCTGCCCGCAGATCAAAGAGCGCAAACAGCGGTCCCAGGTCGTCTGTGGCCCAGCTCTCGCCGGTGAGGCCCTCCAGCTTCTGGCGCACCACCTGCTCCAGCCCAGCCCCAGAGCAGCGCTGCAGCAGCCCCGGCAGCAGGGGATCGAGCTGGCGGAACAGCACTGGCGCGACCGCCAGGATGCGGCGCTGCACAAACCGCCGCGCCAGTGGTTTCACCACAGCCTCCACGGCGCCAAGGGCCAGGAAGCCGACGGCCAGATCAAGCAGCCAGCGCATCGTCCCCTTCCTCGTCGCTTGTGCCACTGCGGAACTGCCCGAGCCGGTTTCTGGGCGGTAGGTGCTTCACCACGGCAGCCGGGATGCCGCCATCGGGGCCGCCGCCACCCGGGCCTGGGCCCTGCCCCACAGGGCCTGGGCCCCCTGGGCCTCTGGCCCCGGCCCGGCCGGAGTCCATGAAGTAGGTGGCGGCCGACTGGCCCGCCAGGGCAATCGCCGGCAAAGCCAGCGCCCAGCGGCTCTCACACAGGGCGATGTCCTTGGCTCGGATCTCGCAGACCCCGACAAAGGTCATCAGCGAGAGGATCTCAGCGCCCACCAGGGCAAGGATCGGGGCGGTGTTGCTGCTCAGTTGCGGTGGTGCCATCGGCATCAGTGGGGCCGCCGCAGGCAGATCGGCCAGCCCTCCATGGGCCTTTGCCAGGCCGGCCCACAGCCCAGCTGCAGGAAGGGGCCTCAGCCCCCACCTGCCAGCTGCTGGCGCAGAGCGGCAAGGGCCTTTTTCTGGGCCCGCTGCACTGACATGGCGCTGATCTCGAGCCGCTCGGCTGCAGCGCGGAGTGACAGGCCCTCAAGGACGGTGAGCCTCAGGGCCGTGGCCTGGCCGGCTGGCAGCTGCTCGACCAGCTGCTCCAGCGCTAGCTGCTGCTCAGCCCCGCTGGAAGCCGGCTCGGGCTCAGGGGCGGCCAGCTGATCGAGCAGGCACGGCTCGCCATCAGCACTGGCATCGAGGCTGAGATGCCCGAGCGGGCACTGGCCCTGCTCATGGAGGCGATGGGGAATGCGCACCAGCCGCACCCGATCGCGCAGGTGGTGCTGCAGGGCGCCTGAGATGCAGCGGCGCAGATAGGGCGCTGCCGGCTCGCCCTCCCTGCAGCGGGGAGCGGAGCGCACCAGGGCCTCGCGGGCCACCTGGATCAGATCTTCCCGCTCCACCAGCGGGAACAGGCGCCGGGCAGTGGCGGTGGCGATGGCATCGGCCAGCGGCAGGTGCTCCAGCACCAGAGCATCGCGGGCACGAAGAGCAGAACGGCTGAAGGCCTGGGCCTGCTGCTTGTGGCGGGAGGGGGAAAGCGGGGAAGCCATCTGGGAGACGGCGAAGAACCCCACCCCCACCGGCCGGCCGCAGCGCTGTGGCAAGGACGCCCGACGCAGAAGGGCGCATGGCCTGATCCTTGACGCGGCGTGAGGACCGGCCCAGGGATGCGGTGGGTGTGCGCCGGTCCGGTGGCGATCCACGTCCTCGGATGCCAGAGCAGTCGGCCACCCCAGCTGCGTCTCTGCCCAGGTCCGCGATGGCTTTACTGGACCCCGCTGAAGTCCGATGAAAGGGGGCCGCAGCCCCCAGCCCTCAGAAGGGCAGCAGGGCTTCCAGCTCGGGATCCAGGACTGGCTCTGGCTGCTCAGCCTGCCGCTCGGTGAGCAGATCATCGAGGAGCCCGGCGAGCCGGATCAGACCCCGGCACCAGCACTCCTCACTGAGCCAGATCAGCAAGCCATCGCTGCTTGCGGAGAACTGAAGGCGACGGGCGATGTGGGCGTGAGCGAGGGCCATGGTGGGCGCAGCGCAGGACGCCTCCTCCAAGCGGGGCGGGGTCAAGGACCCGCGACGCCCCCCCCGATGTGCCGCGTCATGCGGCACCACCGTCAGCCAGCCGCGGGCATGGCTCCGATCCTTGACGCCGCCCCGCACCATGAAGAGGCCTGTGCGGCAGCCTTCTCAGGACGTGAAAGGAGGAATGCCCGGTGGAGAAGAACCACCGGGCAAGCACCTCAGAGCACCTGCACCCGGGCTTGTGCGCCGAGCACCCGCTGCTGATTGGCAGCCAGGATCAGGGCCTCATCACGGGGCACGTAGTGCGGCTCTGCTGAGATGTGCCCCTCGCGATCGAGGAACAGCACCCGCAGAAGCCGGCCAGCGGCATCAAGCAGATGCACCGAGACGATGCGGATCGAGCAGGTGCGGGAGAAGGGAGTGGCGGCCATGGCTGTGCTGGCGAACGACACCGCCGTTTCGCCCCGGCGCCGTCAGTGCCGCGCAAGGGGCGCGCAGCGACTCGCGTTCAGCCCTTGCGCGGTGCAGGCGCTGGGGCAGGCCGGGTGACGTGATCGCCAGCCCCTGCCGCACTGCTCTCTTTTCCCAGCGAACCTCGTGTCGCAGTGTCGCCTTGGATCCTTCGGCTATCTGCTGGGTCGCAGCGGAGGTGGTGGTGTCCACTGAGGAGGGCACATCTGCCAGCCGGCCTTCCGCTTCATGGCCCAGAGCTTGATCGCCTCGACGCGGGTGATCTCCTTGCGGTTCTTCAGAAGCGGCGGCTGCCCGGCAGGCATCACCTCCCCCAGCGTCACCTCCAGGGCCTGGCTCCAGCGGTCGTAGCGGAGCGGCTGGAAATGGAGCACCTGGCGACCGTCGCTGATCCAGCCCTCCTGAGGCGAGAGCGGCGGGCGGCCGGGCCGATCGACGACGTTCATTCAGCCCTGCTCAGGCCACCTCCGGCGCCCAGCCGCGGGTGCGGGTCATGTCGTCGGTCCAGCCCTGGCAGCGGCTGGTGAGGTGCTCGCCGTGGGCGATCAGGCCCTGGTGCAGCTGGCAGGTGAGCACCGGAATGCAGTTCACGCCGGCGTGGTGCCTGAACCAGTGGCAGGTCATGCAGACCTTGCGGCTGCGGGTTCTCACCAGGGTGCCCTCATCGAGATAGGGCCACTCTTCGATGGGGAGATCCAGCCGGGCAGCCAGGGCCGCTGACCGGGGGAGAGGGACAGGCATGAACCGCTCCAGATGCGTACGCCTGTACTAGCACGGTTGCCCTGGTGCTGCTCGGCTTTGCTCGGGGCGCCTTTGGTGCTCAGTAGTCCGCGGGAAACAGCACGGTGGTGATCGGGCCATCTCCCTCGCCGCGCAGGTCCTCGGTGATCACCCAGATGGTTCCGTGCTCCAAGGTGTCGTAGCTGGAGAACAGCCGCCCTTCTGCGTGGCTGTGATCGGAGTCATTGGCCGCCTTGTCTTCTGCATCGAGGTCGCCCCAATCGCGGCCTGCATGCCGATCAAGCAGGCCGATGATCACCTCATGGGGTACGGCAGCGGCGGCAGCGGCCGTGGCGACGACCTTGCCGAGGGAGTGGCGCATGGGGTTAGGGCGGCGATAGTGACGCGGGGGCCAAGGTGATGGCCCCCTCAGGTGGACTGAAGTCTGATCCGTTCAGCTGGCCTGGACTGCAGCTCCAGCGGGCAAGGAGGGATGCCTGCCGCCGGTGTGCTGCACCAGAAAAGCCTCGATCCAGTCGTGATGCCTGCGCTGGCAGATCCGATCAGCAATCGTGTGGACTTCCGGGGGCACCTGGAACCGCTTGCGGAATGCCTTGGTGAACCCCTCCAAGGCCGGCCGGGGGAGAGCCCTGATCGTGTCGCAGAGCTGGTGGATGGTGGCTGGATCGAGGGGCGCCATACCTGGATCAGGCGACGGTGCTGACCCTGCTGCGATCGGTGGCTCAGTCTTCGATGTCGCCGCCGTCTCGGGCTCCTGGCCAGGCTGAGGCCTGGACGCCGGTGGAGACACCACCCGCAGCGGCGCGGGCCTGACGCTGCTTGCCGACCTGGACCTGGGCCGTTCCCCCGTCTCCGACGCCCCGGTCACTTCCCGCTGGCGCTTGTCATAGAGCGCCAAGCCGAACGGGTTGCCGAAGGTCATCAGCGCCCGCTTCATGGCGTCGGTCTCGGCCTCCTTGAGGGCGGATTCATGGGCCTGGCCCAGGTCAATGTCGATGCCGTGGCCGGCGCCGCTGCCCTCGCGGATCAGGGCTGGCTGGCCAGCGGTGCTGACACTGATGCGCACGCGGGCGGTGTAGGTGACGCCCCAGCCGGGCTTCTGCTCTCGGCCGATGGTGCGTTCGCTCTGGTTGACGCAGCGGAGAGCCACGGTTTCCCGCTGCCAGCCATCAAAGCCAAAGATGCGGTTCGCTTCCGCGATCACCTGCCAGCCCTCCAGGTAGCTCACCTGGCTGCGGCCCTGCTCCCGCTGGCGCACCTTGGCGCGATCCAGAGGGGCAGAGAGGGCAGTGATCTGCTCGGGGGAGAAGACAGCAGTGGCCATGGCAGTGCTCCGGGGTGAGAAGGGCTGGGGATTGGGATTGAGGGACGTGGGCCCGCACCTGTAACGGGCCCATATGCAAGGGGGCTCTGCCCCCTCAGTGGATGCGCCAGGAGCGGCGGGAGAGGAGCTGGGCGCCGGTGATCTGACGGCCGGCCTTGAGGGCCTCTTTGATGGCGTTCTTGTCGGCCTTGCTGGTGGTGGTGACGGTGAGCCACTCGGAATCGAGGGCCTCCTCGTCGTCGATCACGACGGCGGAGGACTTGCGGCTGCTGATCTCGTGATTCAGGAACGAGAAGCGTGTGGACTTGGGCTGCAGCTGGGTGAGGACAAAGATCAGGGACTCCTCCAGCGCATCAGCCCGGCTGGTATCACCGGCAGCCAGGGCCGAAAGGCGCTTGGACTGCTGCTGGCGGTAGGACGCCTGGCCGCGCAGGTGCTCGATCACCCAGCAGGTGGCATCGGCCTTGGCCGCCAACGCAGCCTTGTTGCCTTCCTCTGCCAGCAGGGCAGCCTCCAGCTCGGCGAGGGCCAGGGCGCGCTGCTCGGGATCATCGGCTTCCAATTGCTCGGCGAGCTGGCCGATAGCAGTGGTGAGCCCCTGGGCCTCGATGCCCAGCTGCCAGAGGGAACCGGATCGCTGCAGCGAGCAGACAGGCCCTGTGGGCTCTGGAGGGGCCGCCTCACTGCGGGAAGAGAGATCGAGCGGGACGGGGGTGAGAACAGGCATGGTGGTATGTGGGGAACGGATCGGATGGCGCCCATGGGCGCGGAAGGCTTCAGGAACAGATGGATGCAGCGGGCACGGCCCAGAGACCGGCGGATGGACTGACCTCCACCACGGCGAGGGGCACCGGTGAGCGGGAGGCCATGCGGCGCGCCTGCTGCACGAGCGAGGCCGTGCCGGCACCACCGGGGAAGGCCACCACCAGCACCGAGGCGATCGAGCCCGGGGAGGTGTGGGCCACGGCCCGGGCGATGGCCTGCTCGAGCAGCTCGCGATTGCGGATCGGCCCGGCGGCGCGCCCATGGCGCCCCCACTCGGCCGGCATCACAAGAGAACACCAGCCCAGCTGGTGGGCGGCGCGGGCGATGGCGGCATCGGCGCCGCGGGCACCGCCGTGGAGAACCAGATGCACCAGCCGGCCGCCGCTGCGGGCGAGCAGCTCAGCGGCAACCCGCTGATGGGACCAGGCCAGATCACGGCCGCCACCGGCCGCGATCACCAACGAACGGGCAGGGCCCGAACCTGGCTTGGATGAATGACAAACAACCATGGAATCAGCTGCCTTGAGGGACAACTGATCGGGGCATCATGCCGCTGATAAGAGTGCGACAGCGATGGCGAGACCAGGGGATGACGTTGCCGCAGGCGATGGGCTTGGGGCCTTTGGCGCGACCTTTATTCTACCAGGACAGATGCACTCCAGACCCTGCAGAGTGACTGCGGGGCAACGGATCTAAGCAACGCAAAGCCATCCGCAGGCCGACCCGAACATTCACAAGGGGAACGCTCAGATTTGGCCCCGAATACTCAACCGGCCGCGCAGCCGCGCGCGCCTACCCCTGGCCTCACTCCAGGCCCCTCCCGGCTGAAAGTTGCTGCGCCACCGCAGCCGCGGGAGAGCAGCCGAGCCCACCCCCCCAACACCGGCCCCGGAGCGGAGGGCGGCGGCGGCTGGCCGATGCACGCCGCGGCGCAGCCGTGGCACGCTGAAGGACGGCCGTCGTCGACCGCAGCGCGTCGCCAGCGCAGCCAAGTGTCAGCGGCCTCTCGGCCGTGGTGGCAAGAGCTCTGTGGACAGAGTGTCAGAAACTCACGTAGGCTTCTGACATAGCAGGACGCAACAGGAGGTATCCAGACGCCATGGCTGTGCTGAGCGAGCGGATCCTGGAAGCTGCGGGCAAGCGCCCGGAAGGAGCCCTGCTGGCGGCCAAGCAGTTCCTGACGTTGGGCAACCGCGCTGCGGTGGACCAGGCCCTGCGGCGCCTGGCCGTTCGCGGCAAGCTCGTGAAGATCGCCCGCGGCCGCTACGCCCTGCCCGTCCGCAGCCGCTTCGGGACCAGGCCTCCGGCGCCGGAGGCAGTGATCGCCCAGCTCAATCAAGATGGTGCTCAGCAATTGGTGAGCAGCGGTGCCGCCGCGGCCAACGCCCTGGGCCTCACCACCCAGATGCCGGTGCAGCAAACCTATCTGTCCCGCAGCCGCAGCCAGAAGCGCTACGTCTTCGGGAAGCAGCAGGTCACGATCCGCCCGGCAGCTGCCTGGAACTTCCTGCTGCCCGATCGCCCCGCCGGCCAGGCGATCCGGGCACTCACCTGGCTTGGCCCTGATCAGGCCTCAGCGGCCATGCCGACGCTCCGCCGTGTGCTGCCGCCGGTGGAGTGGGATGCCCTGCTCTCCGTCCGTGCCGAGCTGCCCCTGTGGCTGGCGGAGCTGCTGAGTGAAGTGGACGTATAAACGCACGCTGTTTCCAGCAAAGCCCAGACAGGCCAGGGCAAACGACTCGGTAGCCATGCCTACAGGGCCGGCCAGCAGATCCGAGAACAATCCGCACAGACACTCTCAAGCCATGGACACGACTTCTATGGTTGGAGCCCGCTGTAGGTTCAACTAATGCCTGCAACAGCCGATCCAGCGGGGAACCACCCCCTCCAAAGCCAGACGGGCACAGACCCCCACCGCTCAGAGGGCGAGCTCGTCGTCCTGCCCGCAGAGGCCTTCGACGTCCTGGCCAGCCGCCTGGAGCAGCCAGGCCGTTACGACCCTCGAGTGGCGCGCGTTCTCAGCAGAAAAGCGCCTTGGGAGTGAGGCTTTCACGGCCGCAGCCTCTCCAGCCACACCACGATCTCTCCGGCTTCCGCTGCGGCGACCGCTCCGTAGACAGCTGGATAAGGCGACGCGCCCATCCAAATGCCGAAAATCAGCTGAATCGGATTTTCGTCGTCATTGACGAAGATACTCAACAAGTTGCCGGGATATACGCGCTGACCTTCACGAGGCTGCAAAGAGAAGCACTTGGCGCGTTCCAGTCAAAGGCCATCAAAGATGGTCCGCCCTCCATCCCGGCCTATTTCATTGGCCAGTTTGCTGTAGCCACTGCCTATCAGAAGCAGGGCTTGGCCGGTGGCCTGGTCAAGGACATCTTCAAATTCCTGCTGGAGCAAGCAGAGAATGGCATCCCAGCCCCGCTCATCTACCTGGATGCTTCGCAAGAGCGGGCGGCAAGCTTCTGGCTCCACATGGGATTCAATCCATGCCCAGAACTTGGCACGAATGCCATGGTCAAGGAGCTCAATGACATTGCTGAAACGGCCGAAGCTCTTGACCATCCAGATACGAAAGGCAAGCGCGTCAGAATGGCAACCACCCTCAAGTGGGTCCTGTATCGAGCTGGGTTGAGGCGGCAAAGCCCATAGCCAGCACATCGGCCCAATTCAATCCGACAAACGCCCAAAGACCGGCGACGGCAACATCAAGCTGTGGGCTCTACAAAAGGCCTGAACAGGACCATGAGCGACTCCGGGATGCTGCGCGATCCGATCCAGCAACCGTGCAACGCCATCGGCCCCACCTTCGCCTGAGGACCATCCCCATCAGTGGGGGACGCACCGGAGGACCCACCTCGCTCCCCCACCAGAACCCCAGCCCGGACTGCGATCTCTCGATGGGGGGACCAGGGGGAGCGGGGACCCTTGTTTTTTTCATTCATGTCCACAACAAGGGGGGCTCAGAAAAAGAAGAGCAGAAGCCAGTCCCCCCTCTCCCCCCCTTCCTTCTGATCCCGTGTGAACACTGGTTTGTTGTGGGGGAGAAGGCCTGCTCCCCCATGACCTCCCCTGCTCCCCTAGGTAGGGAGATCACCGGTGGCCCGGTAGAGCAGTCCGCCTCTTGGGCCCTCACTCACCTGTCCGACACCCAGCTCCGCCAGGGCCTGCATGGCCTGCTCGGCCAGGCCGGCATCAATTCCCTTCTTCTCCTTGGCGTTCATCTGCTGGCGCAGCTGGCCCCAGCTCACCGCGCTCCTGGCCTTGCGCGCGAGGGAGTGAATCCGTCGCATCAGCGATGAGACACCTCCTTGCTCATCACCGGCCGCGGCCTGCTCATGGAAGCCCAGGGCCCAGTCATCCATGGCATCGACCAGCTCAATGGCCCGCTGCAGGGTGGCCACCGGGACCTCCCCTTCACCCGGCTCGTTCAACACCGCCAGCTCCAGCAGGTGCAGCAACACCGCGACCCGCAACACCTTGCCCGCTGACTTGCCGTAGAGCGCACCCTGCGCGTCCAGTCGGGCCTGCTGGGCCTGGATCTGCTTGTCGTGCTCGTAGGCACTGAAAGCCTCGATCGCCTCCAGATCCAGCTGGTAGCGCTGTGCCGGCATCGTGTAGATCCGGCGGGCATAGACCTGCAGATCCTGATTGGCCCGGTTGACGGCTGCCACGCCCTCCGCACTGATGTCTGTGGGCAGAGGCACCGTGTTCTCCGGCAGGGGGGAGAACAGGAAACGCGCCCATTTGCCTGAGGGGTCGCCTCCCTTGATCAGCTCCCGCAGCACCCCGGGCTGAATGGCTCCGTAGATGCTCACCTGGCAGCGGTCATAACTGCGGTCGCCCGCTGACACCCGCAACGAGGTGTAGGCCTGCCCGTCAAAGAGCTCCAGCAACTGCTGTTCATCGGAGCCTCTCCCGGATCGATAAGCGTTCATCGCGCCGAACAGGCCCGAGAGCTCATCGCGCAGCACCAGCACGCTCAGGCCTCGTTTATCGAGCTCCTGCAACTGCTGAACGAATGCCTCCCCGGTGTAGTCCTGTACCTGCAGGTAGATCGCCACCGGCTTGGGCGGCCGCTCGTCCTTGGTCTTGCAGCCTTTGCACTGTTCGCGCCAGGTCTCCATTGCACGGGTGTTGACCGCAGCCATCTCCCGTTTGAGTTCCTGCGCCGGACGGCGAACCAGCAGCTTCTCCAGTGGCGTCTTCTTCTGGCCGGAGCGGCCCACCGTGGCGACGTACAGATTCGCCGGGGTGACGAAATCGGTGTAGGGGTTGCCGCAGATCGTCGTGCCCAGCTTCACCATGCCGCTGACACCAGCCAGGTAGGCCGTCGCCACCACGTGGTCGCAGTACGGCAGGTGTTCCGTGATCCGCCTGATCGTCTCCGCCAGCGGCGGTGGAAACAGGCGATCCAGGGTGATGGGTGCACGGGCCTGGTGCCGAGCCAGATCCTCTTCCAGGGCGCTGGCTTCCTGCAGCAGGACATCGCGTTGGTCTTGCTCGATGCGAACCGCCGCCAGCAGCTGGCGGAGTTCGTGCGGATGGAGATCGGATTCATCCCCCAGCTCCCCGAGCAGCAGCTCCAGTTCGGTGGGCGAGCGATGGGCGGCAATCGCATCCCGGAATCGGTCGCGACACTCTTCACGGCTCAGTGGCGGCGGCTTGCTGGGATCAGAGGCGGAATCAGCAGATGCCCCGCTGCTCGAGCCTTCGCCTTCGCCGCGGCCACCCCAGCGGCGGGTCCGATCACCGGCCAGCCAGGCGTAGTGACGCTGCGCCTTGTCCGGATTCCGATGGCGACAATCCGCCCGGATGATCGACGCCAGAACCCGCTCCGCCTTGTCGCCGATGTCGAGAGCGGCGATCGCCTGGGCGAGCAGCTGATCGGGATCGCCCTCAAACCTCCATCCCTGCTCCAGCAGCAGGTTGTGCCAGCTCCAGAGCTCCTTCACGAAGCCGGTGAGCTGGAGGCTCCGATCGGCCGCGGCCGCTGCATCGCCGCCATAGGGCCGCCCTCCCGTCAGCACGAGCTGCGCCTTGCTGCCGATCAGGTCGGCCAGTTGCGGAATGGTGCTTGCTCCCGTCGGTGCTCGCCGCTCACTGGCCGGCGGCAGCGGCAACGGAGGCGGTGGCGCGGCCGGCTCTGGCGCTGCTTTGACCTCCGGGTAGATACCGATCGAGGCCAGGTCCGGCACCTCCACAAAGCAATACGCCGCCTCAGGGTTGATCAGCTCATAGGGGCCCTTGCCATTGCGGGTCGGGGCGCAGACCGAGACCCGCATGCCGGCCAGAACCTCACCACGATGCGGACCGCCCTGCTCTGTCGTGAAGTTGCAGTGCAGCCCACCTCCGGGTCGCTTCCAACTGGCCATCCGATCCGTGACCCGCACATAGACGTGCACCCCACCGGTGGGGGTCCGCTCCATGCGGGTGCCGGTGAGCTCCGGGTACCTGTCCACCAGGTTCACCCAGTCCTCTTCCAGCTCCTGAACGCTGCCGTAGTGCTTGGTGTCGAAGTCGATGGACGTCAGATCCCCACCGGGGATCACCGCCAGTCCGATCTCCTTGCCCAGGCGCTCAGCGATCGCGATCCGCTCCAGCAGCACCTCGGGAGAAACCGGGCGCGCATGGCTGATCAGCTGCGGCTCTCCATCGGCACGCCAGAACGATGGGTTCTTGCCCGTGATCGCCGGCTGCAAGGCCCCGTTCTTGAGGACAGGCTCCCACTCACCGGTGGCCTGGTTCTTCCGACGCCTGGGGCAGATCTCAGCCGGCAGCTCCACCGGAATGATGGTCTGCAACTGGATGCCCTGGGCCGAGAGCTGACGCACTTCCTCTCGCAGGAGGTCATAAGCAGAGGGTTCAGACATCACCCCTCTGCCCAACAGTTGCCCGCTCTGGATGTAACAGCGCCAACCGCGCTGCGATGGACTGCAGTAGGCTCATGAGATCGCTTTCATGTCCCCGTTGCCCTGCCAGGCGCGGGGATTTTTATTGACCTGATTGCTCAGCTGCACAGCGCAGCTGATCCAACCCACTGCGAATCAGGGCCCTTGCAACCGCTGAGCGAGTCGCTCTGAGGCGCAGCGCGGCACGGTCGATCTCAGCAATGACATCGGGCTGAACCTTGATGTTCAGCTGTTCTGTCGGTCTGGGCTCAATCCTGATCACCGGAGGAATACCAGGGACACCCAAAAGTGTTATTCAGACGCCTCAGATGATCCACTCCCAAAAACGGGAGGCAAGTTGGGAGTCAAGTTGGGAGTGGATCAGACAGGGCACCCAAAGCAATGCTTTCGATACGCCACAAGACGGCACAAGATGGACAACGTGGTCGCGGAACTCACCGCCCAGCTGGCACAGCTCTCGGCCCAACTCAAGCTGCTGAATGCACAGAACCAGCCGCAGCCCGCGCATAAAGCAAGCCCCTGGCTGCCGCTGCGGGAGGCAGCACCGCTGCTGCACTTCAAATCACCCCGCGCCCTGAAGGCCCGCATCCTGCGCGGCGGCTTCCCGCCGGACTGCTTCCGGCAGCTGCCCTCACCCTCCGGCAAGCGCCACTCCTACCTGGTGAATGTGGAGCGCTACCTCAGGACGCTGCGGTGAGCACGGCCTGCAGCGACTCCATCTCATGGGCATCGAACCAGCGCTGATACACGCTGCTGTGCACCGCCAGGCTGTGACCCATCGACTTGGCCGCCAGCGAGGGCGAGATCTTCGGGTTGTGAATCGCCCGAACCGCCCAGGCGTGACGCAGGTCGTAGGGCTGGAACGCGGCACCGGCACGGCGGAAGGCCTGCCCCATCAAGGCTCCGACATCCCGGTGGCTGCGCTCCTGATTGAAGGCCGGGAGGCGCTTGTTCTGCAGTGACCAGCGTTCGATCCATTCGGCCGGTAACGCCAGCGACTGGCGTGAGCCGGTCTTGCCATCAGTGATGCGGAGCAGCCCGGACGGCTGCACCTCGGCGAACAACAGCGCCTCGTGAGGCCGGCAGCCGTAGGTGGCGGCTACCGCCACAGGCCACTGCCAGGTCGCAGAGAGGCCATCGATCAACGCCTCGATTGCCTCGTCGCGAGGCAGCTCTCGGGGTGACTGACTGCGTGCTGCGCTGTAGCCCTTGCCAAGTTCCCGCAGTTGGGACACCAGCTCCTCAGGCCAGTCGAGTGCCCTGGCCACGGTGGCCGCAGCCTGGGACGCGCGGCGACGGGAGCGACTGCCAGCCGTGGTGGCCTCCACCAGGGCGACGAGGTGCCCGGCCTCGAGGTTCTTGATCGCCTGCAGCGGAGCCAGCGGCGCGTCGTAGTCCACCTTCCAGCTGTCATCGGCGGAAGGCCCCCGGCGTCGCTGCTGCTCCCACCAGGCACGAGTTGTACGGATCGCCTCGCGGCCGGTGATCCCGTCCAGCTCAGGGCTTGGGTGCACGACCGCTTTCGGGCGACCCCTCTTCTTGGGCAGCCAGGGGTTCCAGTCGAAGGGTTCGATCCCAAGCCGGTGGCGCTCCAGGGCGCTGCCGAGCAGCTCGGCCATCTGAAGGGCCTCGGTGGCCTGATCCGGGTAGGACAGGCCGGTGCTGATCCGCTGCTGCTTCGGTGGGGTGCCTGGCGAGGCGGAAGGAGGTGGCGGCATCGTCGCCCGCAGGCGCACCCGACCCTGCGAAACGTCCAGCGTGACCCCATGGGCCCTGAGCTTGAGGGCGGCGTTCTGACGGGCTAGCCAGGCGTCAGGAGGGGCCACGGAAATTGCCTAGGAAATTGCCTAATCGTGGTCGACCGAGGCCGTTTTGCCTAGTTTTTTGCCTAACTCCGGGGCAGCGGCGAGGCCCGAAGGCGGGCCGTGGAGACTCGAAAAGCCTTGCTGTAACTGGGCTTTTGAAGGACGGGGCTGGCGGGACTCGAACCCACGACCTACGGTTTAGGAAACCGTCGCTCTATCCGGCTGAGCTACAGCCCCAGGAATCAGGGCCAGTTTGCCGCCTGGCGACCTGCATAGGCCGGGCGCCGGTGAGGATTCACCAACAGGCTTAACTTGGGCTAGGGAGATGTCTTTCACCCCACTGCCGAGAATAACCTGGGAAGCTTTGCCCTAGCCATGCGGCACCTCAACCGTCATGGACCCCCACGGTCCCGTGGGTCTGATCACCGCAAAAGGACTCCTCCAAGGTGCCGGCCTCGCGGTGGTAGGCAGCACAGCGCTGGCAGCTGGCTCGGCTTCGACGGTGAACTGCACCTTCGGAACCCTGGGCGCCTGCACGGGTACCACTGGGCTCTTTCCCATCAGCAGCGGAACAGCGTCTCCCTCAACCCCTACCAACGCCAGACTTGATTTCACAGCAGTCGGCAACAATCTTTTTGTCGATCTGAGCAGGCTCCATTCGTTGAATGCCCTGGCAGCCATATGCGGTTTCACCTTCACCGCCAACCTCTCTGGCGACAACTTCCTTACGGGTTACAACTCACTGGGGCCAACTGCCCTCACGAACAGCGCGGACATTTCGGCATCACCGGAACCGGCTCAACTCCAAACAGTGGCACGTTTGGCGAATCCCTTTTGAGTGGCTCCATCGCCGAGGTAAACAGCGGTACCTACACACTCGACTGGAACTTCACGACCAATACTCCCACTGACTACTCCCACTGACTACCAAACCACCTTCACATCAGACATACCCGTTCCCTTGCCCGTGCTGGGTGCTGGCCTTGTCTTCGGCTTCACCCGCAAGCTGCGTCGCCGGGCCAAGTCCCTCGCTTAATCAAAATTTCTCTTTAAATTCCGATCGGCTCCCTCTCCGGGAAACCTATTTGTGTCCCCATCAAGCAGCCTTCCCTCGCCGGCCTAACCTCGGCAACGAAAGCAGGCGAGGTGATCGCGATCGGGGGGTGGCCGCTCTTGGTAGCGACCATCCGTCCGGTTGAGGAAAGTCCGGGCTCCCCAATGGCCAGGCTTGCTGGGTAACGCCCAGTGCGGGTGACCGTGAGGAGAGTGCCACAGAAACACACCGCCAATGGCGGGGGCTTGACCCTCGCACAGGCAAGGGTGCAAAGGTGCGGTAAGAGCGCACCAGCAGCATCGAGAGGTGCTGGCTCGGTAAACCCCGGCCGGGAGCAAGGCCCAGGGACAACGGTTGGCCATGACACCCGTCCCGACCCAAGTGCGCCGCTCGAGGCCGCCGGCAACGGCGGTCCCAGACAGATGATCACCCCCCAGGCCGGCTCCGGCCGGCCCCTGGGAGAACAGAACCCGGCTTACGTCCTGCTTTCACCCCCTGCCCGCCGCCGGCCCGCCAGCGAGTTCCCCCACCCCAGCCGTGACCCCGGAGCGCCACCACCAGCTGCTCGCCCTGCTCAGCTCCATGGGACTGGATCCCAGCCGGCCCCGGGCCTTGGCGCCGATCGAGGAGGCCCTCAGCCACACCTCTGCCCGGCTGCCGCGCAACCACGAACGGCTGGAATTCCTCGGCGATGCCGTGCTGCGGCTGGCTGCCGCCGAGTATCTCGAGCAGCACCACGGCGGCCTCTCCGTGGGCCAGCGCTCAGCCCTGCGCGCCCAGCTGGTGAGCGACCGCTGGCTGGCGGAGCTGGGCGCCCGCTGCGGCCTCGAGCAGGTATGGCGGATCGGCGCCATGGCCGCCGGCGACCGGGCCGGCAAGGCCACGCTCTACGCCGAGCTGTGTGAGGCCCTGATCGGCGCCGTGTATCTCGCCTGGGGCGGACCCGAAGGCGGGCTACTCGCCGTGCATCAGTGGCTCACACCCCACTGGCAGCGCAGCAGCGAGGAGCTGCTGCACGATCCCGATCGCCACAACTGGAAATCCGTGCTGCAGGAGTGGAGTCAGGCCCGGGGCCTCGGCCTGCCCCAGTACCACTGCCAGCAGGTGAGCAGCAGCCACGGCGACCCGCGCCGCTTCCACTGCACCGCCCAGCTGGCGGCTGAACCCGATGCGCCATTGCCAGGCCCGCAGCCGCCCAGCAGTCACGGCGAGGGCTGGGGGCCCTCCCGCCGCGCCGCCGAGCAGGCAGCCGCCGCCGAACTGCTGGCCGCCCTCAGGTCTGCTCCAGCCGGTTGAGGGGCATCGTCACCAGCTTGTCCCAGTTCCCCCCCTCAAACAGCACCGCCGCCCGGTCGCCGCTGATCCGCTGCACGAAGCCCCGGTAGCCGTTGTAGATGGAGCGCACGTCCCGCACCACCACGGTGGAGCCGGGCAGGATCGGCAGGTCTGCCATGGGAACGCAAGCGGGCTTGGCGCCATTATCAGGGGGAAGCGGCCTGGGATGGCATGGCGAACGGACAGGAGAGCGACGACCTGCTGGACGAACCGCTGGACGAGCTGCTGGTAGTAGGGCGGCTGGTGAGTGCCCAGGGTCTGCGCGGGGAGCTGCGGGTGCTGCCCCTGAGCGATTTCCCGGAGCGCTTCACCCGGCCCGGCCGGCGCTGGCTGCAGCAGCCCAAGGGCCAGCCCCAGCCGGTGGAGCTCCTGGCCGGCCGTGCCCTGCCGGGCAAGAACCTCTTCGTGGTTCGGCTGGAGGGCAGCGACAGCCGCGAGGCGGCCGAAGCGCTGGTGGGCCAGGAGCTGCTGGTGCCGGCCAGCGACCGGCCCAAGCTGGCCCGCGGCGAATTCCACCTGCTCGACCTGGTGGGGGTGGAGGCCCGCCTGCTGCCCACCGGCGAGCCCCTGGGCCGCGTCACCAACCTGCTCCACGCCGGCAACGACCTGCTGGAGGTGGAGCTCACCGCCGAGCGCGGCGGCCGCCGGATCCTGGTGCCGTTCGTGCGGGCGATCGTGCCCCGGGTGGAACTGGACGAGGGCTGGATCGGCCTCACCCCACCGCCCGGACTGCTCGAGCTCTGAGCGACGCCGCGGGCTTCCTGGGCGATCATGGCCACCATCGTGCCCCCACCCCATGGCCCCCAGCTCCCCTGCCCCCAGCCCCCTGGTGCCGGTGATCCTGTGCGGCGGCACGGGCACCCGGCTCTGGCCGCTATCGCGAGCCAGCTACCCCAAGCAGTACTGGCCCCTGGCCGGCGACTCCGACGACACCCTGCTGCAGCAGACCCAGCAGCGCCTGGCCGGCCTGCCCGGCCTGGCGCCGCCGCTGCTGATCTGCAACGAGGACCACCGCTTCATCGTGGCCGAGCCGATGCGCCAGATCGGCGTGGAACCCGCCGCCATCCTGCTGGAGCCGATCGGCCGCAACACCGCCCCGGCCGTGGCGGTGGCCGCCCTGCAGGCCACCGCCCAGGGGGAGGACCCCCTGCTGCTGGTGCTGGCGGCCGACCATGTGATCCGCGAAGCCGGGCGCTTCCGCGCCACGGTGGGCGCCGGCCTGGCCGCCGCCGAGGCCGGCCAGCTGGTGACCTTCGGCATCGTGCCCAGCGCCCCGGAAACGGGGTACGGCTACATCGAGGCCGCCCAGAGCCTTAGCGGCGCCCAGGCGCCGGTGCCGATCGCCCGCTTCGTGGAGAAACCGGACCGGGCTACCGCCGAGCAGTTTCTGGCCACCGGCCGTTTCACTTGGAACAGCGGCATGTTCCTGTTCAAGGCCAGCGCCATCCTGGCCGAGCTGGAACGGCTGGCCCCCGAGGTGGTGAGCGCCTGCCGTTCCGCCCTGGAGCACGACTCCGCCGACCTCGACTTCCTGCGGCTGGAGCGGGAGGTGTTCGCCGGCTGTCCCAGCGTGGCCATCGACGTGGCCGTGATGGAGAAGACCGACCGCGGCGCCGTGCTGCCCCTGGAGGCGGGCTGGAGTGACGTGGGCAGCTGGAGCGCCCTGTGGGACACCACCGACCGGGACCCGGCCGGCAACGTGCTGCGCGGCCGGGTGATCAGCCAGGACAGCCGCAACTGCTACCTGCGCAGCGAGCACCGGCTGGTGGTGGGCCTGGGCGTGGACGATCTGGTGGTGGTGGAAACCGACGATGTGGTGCTGGTGGCCCACCGCGACCGCGCCCAGGACGTCAAGGGGGTGGTGGCCCTGCTGGAGCACCAGGGGGCTCGGGAGAGCAAGGCTCACCGCAAGATCTACCGCCCCTGGGGCTCCTACGACGGCGTGGTGGAGGGGGAGCGCTGGCAGGTGAAGAAGATCGTGGTCAATCCCGGCGCCAGCCTGTCCCTACAGATGCACCACCACCGGGCTGAGCACTGGGTGGTGGTGCAGGGCACGGCCCTGGTGGAGAAGGATGGCGAGCAGGAGCTGCTCGGCGAGAACCAAAGCACCTACATCCCCCTGGGCTCCAGGCACCGGCTCACCAACCCCGGCAAGATTCCGGTGGAGATGATCGAAGTGCAGAGCGGCACCTACCTCGGCGAGGACGACATCGTGCGCTTCGAAGACCGCTACGGCCGCAGCGACAGCCCCAGCACTGGCGTGCCCGCCTGAACGGGGCCTACTCCACGGTGACGCTCTTGGCCAGGTTGCGGGGCTGATCCACATCCAGGCCGCGGTGGGCGGCGATGTGATAACTGAGCAGCTGCATCGGAATCACCGTGAGCAGGGGGCTCAGCAGCTCATCCACCTCCGGCACCGGCAGCAGCACATCGAAGATCTCACTGTCTGCGCAGGCGGGGGCCACACCGATCAGCTGGGCATCGCGGGCCTTGGCCTCCTGGGCATTGCTGAGCACCTTCTCGAACACGGTGCCCGGCACCGCGATCGACACCACCGGCACCCGGGCATCGAGCAGGGCGATCGGTCCGTGCTTCATCTCGCCGGCGGGATACCCCTCGGCATGGATGTAGCTGATCTCCTTGAGCTTGAGAGCCCCCTCCAGCGCGATCGGGAAGTTGATGCCCCGGCCCAGGAAAATTACGTCCTGGGTGCTCTCGAACTGGTGGGCCAGGGCCGCCGCCCGCTGGTCGTGGTCCTCGATCAGCTCGCGCAACTGCCGGGGCACCTCGCGCAGTCCGGCCACCAAGGCCTGCAGCCGCCCGCGGCTGATCGTGCCCCCCCCGGCCTGCTGCCCCACCCGCCGCTCGGCGAAGGCCAGGGCCAGGCCGTAGAAGGCCAGCAACTGGCCCAGAAAGGTCTTGGTGGCCGCCACCCCCACCTCGATGCCGGCACCGATGTCGAGCACCTGATCCACCATCCGCCCCAGGGAGCTTTCCGGCCGGTTGGTGATCCCCAGCAGCCGCGGCGCGTGGGCGGGATCGGCCACGAGCTGGCGCCGCTGCTGCTCCATCGCCAGCGCTGCCAGGGTGTCGGCCGTCTCGCCGGACTGGGTGACGCCAATGGTGAGGGTGTGGGGCCCCAGCGGCGGCGGGGCGTAGCGGAATTCGCTGGCATAGAACACCCGGGTAGGGATGCCGGCGAGCTGCTCCAGCAGGTGGGCCCCCACCTGGGCGGCATGGCGGCTGGTGCCGCAGGCCAGCACATCAATCCGCTCCACGCCCTCCAACAGGCCCGGGTCGAGGGGCAGGGCCACCAGGCGATCGCCCTCCTCGGGCAGGTGCCGGGCCAGCCAGAGGGCCGCCGTTTCCGGCTGCTCATGGATCTCCTTGAGCATGAAGTGGCGGAAGCTGCGCTTGTCCGCCACGTGCTCGGTGCCGCTCAGCAGGCTGGGGATGCGCTCCACCCGTTCGCCCGCCTGGTCGTAGATCTCGATGCCCAGGGGCGTGAGCAGCGCCGTCTCGCCGTCCTCCAGCGGCAGGATCGTGCGGGTGAAGCCGGCCAGGGCCGGCGTGTCGCTGGCACAGAGGAACTCCCCCTCCCCCAGGCCGATCAGCAGGGGGGCCGCCTTGCGTGCCACCACCAGGGCCCCAGGTGCCTCCGCCCACACCACCGCCAGGGCGTAGGCGCCCTGCAACTGGGGCAGCACCGCTCGCAGCGCCTCCAACAGCAGGGCACCGCCCGGCCGGCGGCCGGCGGCCAGGAGCCGCTGCAGCTCCTGGCCGAGCAGGTGGGGGATCACCTCCGTGTCCGTGTCGCTGCGGAACACCACCCCGGAGGCCTGCAGGGCCTCCCGCAGGCTGCGGTGGTTCTCGATGATGCCGTTCTGCACCACGGCCACCCGGCCCGAACCGTCCAGATGCGGGTGTGCGTTGCGCTCCTCCGGCTTGCCGTGGGTGGCCCAGCGGGTGTGGCCGATGCCGCAGTGGCCCGCAGCGCCGCTGGCCTCAAAGCGGGCAGCGAGGTTCACCAGCTTGCCCTCGGCCCGGAGGCAGTGGAGCACCCCGCCCCCGCCGGCAACAGACTCCACGGTGGCGATGCCGGCCGAGTCGTAACCGCGATATTCCAGCTGTCGCAGACCCTCCAGCAGCTGGGGAGCCGCCTCCCGCGATCCGATCAGGGCAACGATCCCGCACATAAGTGTCCGCAGAGGGAGAAGGACAACAAAAAAGCCCGGACGGGGCCGGGCCTGAGCTTATTGGGGCGGGACTGGAGCCACCTGACTCAGTAGGCCAGACCCATGGAGCGGGTGGTCTCGTCGCCGAGATAGACGCGGATGCTGAGGAAGTCGGTGGGGCAGGCGGTTTCGCAGCGCTTGCAGCCCACGCAGTCCTCGGTGCGGGGAGAGGAAGCGATCTGGCCGGCCTTGCAGCCGTCCCAGGGCACCATTTCCAGCACGTCCAGGGGGCAGGCGCGCACGCACTGGGTGCAACCGATGCAGGTGTCGTAGATCTTGACGGCGTGAGACATCTGAACTCCGGAGGTGCTGAGACTCGGCGTGACGCCAAGGTACCCAACGGGGCCGGATGCGCTCACGAACCGGCCGCAGCCCTTCACCCTTGTTCATACGTCGGCGCAGCCAGAGGGGCGTCGGCGCAGTCGTGGGGGGGAGCTGTCGGGGGGAGCAGGCGGCGCGCTTGCCGGGGGGCGGGCGGGGTGACCCGTAGAGTGCCTCGACTCTCACAGCGGTCATGTCCCAGGAAGCGATCTTCGAAAAAGTGCGCTCGATCGTTGCCGAACAACTCAGCGTCGACGCTGGCGAAGTGAAGCCCGAGTCCAACTTTCAAAACGACCTCGGTGCCGACTCTCTCGACACCGTGGAACTGGTGATGGCCCTGGAAGAGGCCTTCGACATCGAGATCCCCGACGAAGCCGCTGAGGGCATCACCACCGTCGGTGACGCCGTCAAGTTCATTCAAGAGAAGCAGGCCTGAGCCGCTCCATGGTTGAGGGTCTCCAGCGCGTCGTCGTCACCGGCCTCGGCGCGATCACACCGATCGGCAACGACGTTTCCAGCTACTGGGAAGGTCTGTCGAGCGGCCACAACGGGGTTGCGCCAATCACCCTGTTCGATGCCGCCCGGCACGCCTGCCGCTTTGCTGCGGAGGTGAAGAACTTTGATCCCGCTGGCTGGCTGGAGCCGAAGGAATCCAAGCGCTGGGATCGCTTCTGCCAGTTCGGGGTGGTGGCGGCCAAGCAGGCCATCGCCGATGCCGGCCTCACCATCGATGCCACCAACGCCCATCGCGTCGGCACGGCCATCGGCTCCGGCGTGGGCGGCCTGTTGATGATGGAGACCCAGGCGCAGGTGATGAACGCCCGCGGCCCGGATCGGGTGAGCCCGTTTTGTGTGCCGATGATGATCCCCAACATGGCCACCGGCCTGACGGCCATCGCCATCGGTGCCAAGGGGCCCAGTACGGCCGTGGCCACGGCCTGTGCCGCCGGCTCCAACGCCATCGGCGATGCCTATCGCCTGATCCAGCTGGGACTGGCCGACGCCATGGTGTGCGGCGGCGCCGAATCTGCGATCACGCCCCTGGGCGTGGCCGGCTTCGCCAGTGCCAAGGCCCTCTCCTTCCGCAACGACGATCCCGCCACGGCCAGCCGCCCCTTCGATGCGGAGCGCAACGGCTTCGTGATCGGCGAGGGCTCCGGGATCCTGGTGCTGGAAAGCCTGGAGCACGCCCGAGCCCGGGGCGCCCGGATCCTGGCCGAAGTGGTGGGCTACGGCATGACCTGCGACGCCCATCACATCACCTCGCCCACCCCCGGCGGTCTCGGCGGCGCCGAGGCCATGCGCCTCGCCCTCCAGGATGCGCGGCTGGAGCCGGAGGACGTGGATTACGTCAACGCCCACGGCACCAGCACCCAGGCGAACGACAGCAACGAGACCGCGGCGATCAAGTCGGCCCTGGGGGAGCACGCTTACCGGATTCCCGTGAGTTCCACCAAGTCGATGACTGGCCATCTGCTGGGGGGCAGTGGTGGCATCGAAGCCGTCGCGGCCATCCTGGCGATGGAGCACGGACTGGTGCCGCCTACGATCAACTACAGCAATCCAGATCCGGCCTGTGATCTGGACGTCGTGCCCAACCAGGCCCGAGACTTAGTCCTCAATGTTGTGCTCTCCAACTCCTTCGGATTCGGCGGCCACAACGTATGTCTGGCGTTCCGGCGCATGAGCTGACCCCACCCAGCTTCTGACAACGCTGCAGCAGTGCTGGCAGCGCCCAGCTGCCCCTCACCGCGTACCCCTGAATTCTCCGCTCCTCCCCGATGGTCGCCGCCCCCTCCTCCCCCACCGCATCCACCAACCAGCTCGAGACGCTGTGCATCAACAGCATCCGCTTCCTGGCCGTCGATGCAATCAACAAGTCGAACTCGGGCCATCCGGGACTGCCCATGGGCTGCGCCCCCATGGCCTATGCGCTGTGGGACCAGACGCTCCGCCACAACCCCAAGAACCCCCAGTGGTTCAACCGCGACCGCTTCGTGCTGTCGGCCGGCCACGGTTGCATGCTGCTCTACGCCCTGTTGCACCTCACCGGCTACGACTCGGTAACCATCGAGGACATCAAGCAGTTCCGCCAGTGGGGCTCCAAGACCCCCGGTCACCCGGAAACGTTTGAAACCCCAGGGGTGGAAGTGACCACGGGCCCGCTGGGTCAGGGCATCGCCAATGCCGTGGGCCTGGCCATGGCCGAGGCCCATATGGCCGCCCGCTTCAACAAGTCGGACTGCACGCTTGTTGACCACTACACGTACGTGCTGATGGGCGACGGCTGCAACCAGGAGGGCGTGAGCGGTGAGGCCGCCTCCCTGGCCGGCCACCTGGGGCTGGGCAAGCTGATTGCCCTCTACGACGACAACCACATCACCATCGACGGAAACACCAATGTTTCCTTCACCGAGGATGTGCTGAAGCGCTATGAGGCCTACGGCTGGCACACCATCCATGTGGCCGATGGCAACACCGATGTGGCGGCGATCGCCCGGGCGATCGAAGAGGCCAAGGCCGTCACGGACCGCCCCTCGCTGATCAAGGTCACCACCACGATCGGCTACGGCTCCCCCAACAAGGCCAACACCGCGGGTGTGCATGGCGCTGCCCTGGGCGCCGACGAGGCAGCCCTCACCCGCCAGAACCTGGGCTGGACCTACGGCGACTTTGAAGTGCCCCAGGAGGCCTACGACCACTGGCGCCAGGCGGTGACCCGCGGCGCCGCTGCCGAAGCCGAGTGGAACGCCACCCTGGACGCCTACCGCAACAGCTATCCCGCCGAGGCCGCCGAGTTCGAGCGCCAGCTGCGCGGTGAGCTGCCCCAGGGCTGGGACGCCAACCTGCCCAGCTACGGCGCCGACGACAAGGGCCTGGCCACCCGGCAGCACTCCTACAACTGCCTCAATGCCATCGGCCCCAGCCTGCCCGAGCTGATCGGCGGCTCGGCCGACCTCACCCACTCCAACCTCACCGACATCAAGGGTGAGAAGAGCTTCCAGAAGGGTGCCGAGGAGAACCGCTATCTCCACTTCGGCGTGCGCGAACACGCCATGGCGGCGATCCTCAACGGTCTCGCTTACCACGGCAGTGGGCTGATTCCCTACGGCGGCACCTTCGCCGTGTTCGCCGGCTATGCCCTCGGTGCCATCCGCCTCTCGGCCCTGAGCGAGCTGGGCGTGATCTATGTGCTCACCCACGACTCGATCGGCCTGGGTGAGGACGGCCCTACCCACCAGCCGATCGAGACCCTGGCCACCCTGCGCTCCCTCCCCAACCTGCTGGTGATCCGCCCTGGCGACGGCAACGAAACCAGTGGCGCGTACCAGGTGGCGGTCAGCAACCGCAAGCGCCCCACCGTGCTGATCCTCAGCCGCCAGGCGATGGCCAACCAGGCCAACTCCAGCGCCGCCGCCGTGGCCAAGGGTGGTTACATCCTCGAGGACAGCGACGGCACCCCCGACCTGATCCTGATCGGCACCGGCACCGAGTTGGAGCTGTGCACCAAGGCCGCCGCCCAATTGCGTGCCGAGGGCAAGAACGTGCGCGTGGTGTCGATGCCCTGCGTGGAGCTGTTTGAGCAGCAGGATGCCGCCTACCGCGAGAGCGTGCTGCCGGCCGCCTGCCGCAAGCGCCTGGTGGTGGAGGCCTCCAGCAGCTTCGGCTGGCACAAGTACACCGGCTTCGATGGCGACAGCGTGTCGATCGACCGCTTCGGCGCCTCCGCCCCCGGCCCGGTGTGCATGCAGCAGTTCGGTTTCACCGTGGAGAACGTGGTGGCCAAGGCCCAGGGCCTGGGCTGATCCTTCCCCGGCTGCTCACCAGCAGCGCCCCACTTCCAGCCGCAAAGCCCCACCATCGCGTGGGGCTTTTTTCTGGCTGGCCGGGTCAACCGTCCAAACGCGACCGGAACGGATACCCAGCCATCTCAAGGGCCGATGCCGAGTGGGCCTGGACACCGGCCGCACACTTGGTGGCGCCATCCCTCGAACATCCGATCGCAACCACCTCTCTGAGCCGACCCAGTCTGAGCGCTTGTGGTTACAAGCAGGTTTGCTGCAACGGATGCGGCGAAAAGCCTGTATCCATTCCGAAGTCGAACTCTTCATTCGCAAGAATGATGCCGATATTTCAATAACTCGCCTGCCATACAAGCCGGCAACGACGAAATCTATACGGGGAAAGCGTCTACACCCGCCTGTCACGGACCATAAAGATCCTGCCTCAACAGGCCAAGAAAGTCGACATTAATCCATGAACATTAAACAGCGCATTCGGAGATTCCTGGCGAGGCAAATCGGCTTTCAGCTCTCTCAAGAACCCGAGCTCCTGCGAGCCTCCCTCCATGATTTGTTGGCAGAGTGAAACTCGCAGAGAAGAATGAATCTAGGCATCCCCGTGCCCTCGGGGGACCCATTGTCAGGGGCGGCACATCCGCCCGATGTCGATGCATTGATCTTTGCTTTCATTCATCAGCACAGGTCAGCCAAGCTCTCTGGCGCCAGATCCCTGAACATCGGCTGGGGCGAGCATCCACGTACGTATTAGATACCTGCGAAGTACATCGAATTCTCAAGCCCCAGGGTCCTTTCTTTCGAAAACACCAGCTTTCCCCTCCAAGGGAGCATTCCAATAACCGACCCATGTGAACATCATCACAGAAGCCATCTTTCCCTTTTACTTTTGCTCCGAGCCCGGCAGGGAACCCTGCGCCCAGGTGTATGGCTTTACGGGCACGTTCATCCTGGTGGACCAGGTGTGGTGCCACAGCAACCTGTTGACCCTGATGGAACGCAGCTGAGAGCTGCGAGGAATCACCGGGCCTGCAGGGCGACCCGGAAGGCCCCAGAGTCCAGCAGCGGGGTGTTGTGGTGCAGAGCAGGGTCCACCACCAGTTCAGCCACGCCAGGGAGGAAGGCACGGTACAGGGCCTCAGCATGGCGCCGGGGCACCACCCCATCCTGGGCAGCCGCCACGATCGTGGTGGGGGCTCGCACCCGCGGCGCCTCGGCCGCTGCGTCCCAGCGATCCCGCAGCAGCAGGTCCACCGGCAGCCAGGGCATGGCGCCGCGGGCCACCGCCGCCAGGCTGTCGAAGGGCACCAGGAGCACCAAGCGGTGCACCGGCTGGGTGGCGGCCAGGTGCACCGCCGGCCCGGTGCCGAGGCTGCGGCCCACCACGCTCACATCCCGGTGGCGCTGGGCCACATAGGCATGGAGGGCCTGGGCATCGGCACGCAGGGCTGCTTCGCTGGGCCGCCCCTCGCTGCCGCCGTAGCCGCGGTAGTGGAGCAGGTAGAGAGCCGTGTCCGGCACCAGGACGGCCAGCTGGGCCCGGGTGAGCGACCCATCCTCGGCGTTGCCGCCGAAGTAGATCAGGGCCCGAGGCCCCGCATGGGGACGATGGGCCACCAGAACCCGCGTGCCCGCCACCTGCAGTTCAAGCTGGCCGCTGGGATCTGCGGCGGGCCGCGGGTGGTAGATGAACGAGCGCTGGGTGAGCGCCATGAGCGCGCAGACGGCGCCATAGCCGAGGACCAGGAGGAACAGCCAACCGAGCCAGCGCAGCATCGGCATCAGCGGTCCCGGGCCGATCCAGCGACACGGGACCGCATCGACTCACACCGTCGCGGCTTGCTGGGTGGCCTGCTGACTGGCCTGCTGCTGTTCCAGCACGGCGGCGAGGCCTTCCAGATCCTTGTCGGTGATCTTGGTTTGCATCGGGCAGTGCTTCGGTCCGCACATCGAGCAGAACTCGGCCTGCTTGTAGATGTCGGCCGGCAGGGTTTCATCGTGGTACTCGCGGGCCCGCTCCGGATCCAGGGAGAGATCAAACTGCCGGTTCCAGTCGAAGGCGTAGCGGGCGCGGCTGAGCTCGTCGTCGCGGTCCCGGGCACCGGGGCGATGGCGGGCGATGTCGGCGGCGTGGGCGGCGATCTTGTAGGCGATCAGGCCGTTGCGCACATCCTCCGGATTGGGCAGACCCAGGTGTTCCTTGGGGGTGACATAGCAGAGCATCGCCGTGCCATACCAGCCGGCCATGGCCGCACCGATGGCGCTGGTGATGTGGTCGTAGCCCGGGGCGATGTCGGTAACCAGGGGGCCGAGCACGTAGAAGGGCGCCTCGCTGCACTCCTCCATCTGCTTCTTCACGTTGAACTCGATCTGGTCCATCGGCACATGGCCCGGACCCTCCACCATCACCTGCACGTCGTGTTTCCAGGCGCGGCGGGTGAGTTCACCGAGGGTCTTCAGTTCGGCCAGCTGGGCTTCATCGGAGGCGTCGTGCAGGCAGCCGGGGCGCAGGGAATCGCCCAGGGAAAAGCTGCAGTCGTAGCGCTTGAAGATCTCGCAGATGTCATCGAAGCGGGTGTAGAGCGGGTTCTGCCTGTGGTGGTAGAGCATCCACTGGGCCAGGATGCCGCCGCCGCGGCTCACGATGCCGGTGAGGCGCCCCTTCACCTTGGGCAGGTGCTCGATCAGCAGGCCGGCGTGGATGGTCTGGTAATCCACGCCTTGCTGGCAGTGCTTCTCGATGATGTGGAGGAAATCATCTTCCGAGAGCTTCTCGATCGAGCCGTGCACGCTCTCGAGGGCCTGATACACCGGCACCGTGCCGATCGGCACCGGCGAGGCGTTGATGATCGCCGTGCGCACCTCATCCAGGTTCACGCCGCCGGTGGAGAGATCCATCACCGTGTCGGCGCCATACTTCACCGCGAGCTCCAGCTTTTTCAGCTCCTCGCTCACATCGCTGGCGTTGGGCGAGGCGCCGATATTGGCGTTCACCTTGCAGCTGGAAGCGATGCCGATCGCCATCGGCTCCAGGTTGGTGTGCTTGATGTTGGCGGGGATGATCATGCGACCCCGGGCCACCTCCTCCATCACCAGCGACGCAGGCAGGTTCTCCCGCTTCGCCACATGGGCCATTTCTTCCGTCACCACCCCCTGGCGGGCGTAGTGCATCTGGCTCACGTTGGCTTGGCCGCGACGCTTCTCGATCCAGGCGCTGCGCATGACGGATGGGGGCAAGGGACGGAATGGCCTTGGTGGGGTTCCAGTTCCGGTTGCCGAGATCGCAGACGCACACCGAGGTGGCGGCTGGCTCACTTCCCTGCGCCGGCATGACCCGGATCAGGTGCGGAGGGTGTGATCTCAGCCCGACACTGCCTGACGCAGCCGGGCACCCCTAGTGACAAGTTGAACCTAGCAACGCCAGGCGACAGCTGACCTAGCTCTGCAGCGGACCTAGCTCTGCAGCCCGTTGAGGGCAGCGGCCACCACCCGGTGGTCGGGATCGTCCTGCAGCCGCACCAACAGGCCCCGGGCCGCTTCCGCCAGCGGTCCGCCCTGCCGCACCAGCCGGCCGAGGATCTCCGCCCCGCCCACCCGCACCGTGCCGTCGGCGGCAGCGATCGCCAGGCCGGCCAGCTCCAGGAGCTTCTCCGCCTCGGCCTGGGGATGTTCCGCCACCGCGGACAGCACGCTGCAGCGCAGCAGCCACTGGTCGTCGCGGCGAAAGGCCGCCAGCAGCAGCGGCCAGGCCTGCTCCAGGCCATGGCTCACCAGGGAGTTGGCCGCCTCCGCCCGCACGTTGGCGTCGGGGTCCGACTCCAGGGCCCGCACCAGGGCCTGCCGCCCCGCCGGATTGCACTTCACCCCAAGCCCGGCGCAGCTCAAGGAGCGCACCAGAAAGGCCTCCTGCTCCAGCCCCAGCAGCAGCAGGGGCACCGCCAGCTCCACCGGCACCACCCGCAGGGCGGCCAGGGCGGGCATGGAACGGCTGGGATCGCCGCAGCAGATGGCAGCACGCAGCTGCTCCAGATCGGGCGAGGACAAACGCGAAACCGCTAAGGCAATCCAGCCTGGCTCAAGAACCCGGGGCCGGGGGCCCGCTCTGGCGCAGGGCCTGCAACAGCGCGCGGCGACGGCGGCCGCGACGCACCCGGCTGGAGGCACCCAGGGCGATGCCGATCGCCAGGGCCGGCAGCACCTGGATCCGCTCCCGCCCCTGGCGTTGCAGCAGCAGCACCAGGGCCAGCACAACCAGCAGTGGCGCCGAGAGGGCGAGCAAGGCCTCCAGCAGCTGGCGGCGGCGCTGTCCTGCCACGGAAACGGAGCTGGCTGAAACGGCAGCAGGAGGGGCGTTCATCGGCGGGGCTACCGCCCCCGCTGGTGCATCCAGCGCAACAGGCTCAGGGTCAGCACCCGCACGCCCACGGCCAAGGCTCCCTCATCCGGGGCGAAGGTGTTGCTGTGCAGGGGCGTGCATCCCTGGGGTCCGGCCACCCCCAGGCGGAACATCGTGCAGGGAATGCCCTCGCTCAACTCCGCAAAGTCTTCAGCGCCCAGGGAGGGCTGCTCGAGCCACTGCACCCGGCTCCGGCCCAGCAGATCCACCGCCGCCGCCGCCACCAGCTCGGTGAGGGCGGCGTCGTTGTGCACCGGCGGCGAGATGCGGCGGTAGTGCACGCGGGCCTCCCCCCCATGGCCCCGGCAGAGGGCATGCACGGTCTCCTCGATCCACACCGGCAGCCGGTCATGCAGGTCCAGGTCCAGGCAGCGCACCGTGCCGAGCAGCCGCACGTGGTCGGCGATCACGTTGAACGCCTTGCCTCCCTCGATCCGCCCGAAACTCACCACCACCGGATGCAGGGCGTCGAGCCGGCGGCTGATCGCCTCTTGCAACCCACTCACCACCCGCGCCGCAATCCAGATCGCATCGGTGCTCTGGTGGGGACGGGCGCCGTGGCCGCTCTCCCCCAGCACCTCAATCTCCAGCTCCCCCGCCGCCGCCGTGAGGCTGCCACTGCGCACCCCCACCGCCCCCACTGGGATCGAGGGGAACACGTGCACCCCGAACAGGGCGTCGATGCCCTCGGTGGCGCCGTCGGCCTTCATCCAGACCGCGCCCTCGGCCGTTTCCTCGGCGGGCTGGAACAGCAGTCGCACCCGGGCCTGCAGCAGCTCCGGCTGCCGCTCCGCCAGGCAGGCCAGCAGGCCGGCCACCCCCAGGCCCACGCTGGAGTGCATGTCATGGCCACAGGCGTGCATCAGCCCCTGGGCGGTGGAGGCGTAATCCAGACCGGTGCGCTCCTCCACCGGCAGCGCGTCCATATCCACGCGCAGACCCACCAGCGGGGCGGGCTCCCCACTGCCCAGAAGGCGGGGCCCCAGCTCAGCCACCACGCCGGTACGGCCCACCCCCTCCCGCACCTGCCAGCCCCACCGGCGCAGTTCGCCCGCCACCAGGGCAGCGGTCTGGTGCTCGTGGCCACTGAGCTCGGGGTGGCGGTGCAGGTGGCGCCGCAGCTGGATCAGCTCCGGCAGCAGCTGGGCCAGATCCGCCTCCAGACCCAGCTCCCGCCAGCTGGGCCCCGCGCCGGACGCTTCGTCTTCAGCGGGGGCGGCGGCTCCGGGGAGGGGCGGCGATGGGGGTGGGAGTGGGGGTGGGACTGGGGAACGCATGGGGGAGCCGGAAACCTGGATCGGGGGCAGTTCAGCTGAGGGCCAGGAACTGCTGCAGGGCCGCCACCGGTGCCGGCGGCCAACGACGCACGGCCAGCAACCATTCTGGATCCCGGTAGCGCGGATCGAGGCCGGACGCCGACACCCAGTGGCTCTCCGCCTCGCCGCGGCCCCCCCGCTGCCAGAGCAGGGCCGTCAGGCCGGCGCGGGCATCGGCGAACAGGGGATAGCGACGGATCAGCGACCGCAGCTGCTGCTCGGCCGCGTCGAACTCGCCCAGCTCAAAGGCCGCCAGGGCCTCACTGGAGCGGGCCATGGCGAAGCCGGGGCGCGCCAGCGCTGCGGCGGCGTAGCTGGCGCGGGCCGCGGGCCAGTCGCCCAGGGAACCCTGCACATTGCCCAGGTTGTACAGCGCCGACGCCCTCACGTCATGGTCGGCATCGGCCTCTCCATGGTCCAGGATCCAGCGGTAGTCGGCCTCCGCCGCCGTCCAGCGGGCCAGGGCCTCCTCCGCGGTGCCGCGGTTGAGATGGGGGTCCTGGCTGGCGGGCTCCAGCTCCAGGGCGCGGTCCTGGTCGGCGATGGCGGCCAGGGGATCGCCCAGGGCGAGCTGCACGTTGCCGCGGTTGCTCCAGGCCGCCGCATCCTCCGGCGCCAGCTCCAGCACCCGGTTCCAGAGGGGAAACGCCTCCTCGAAACGGCCCTCCCGGCTGGCCTGCAAGGCCTGCTGGAACAGCTGGGGAAGGGACGGGGCAGCGGGCGCAGCCAGCGCCGCCGCGGGCGGCACCGGCAGCACCAGCAGCAGGACCGCCAGCAGCAGGGCCGCCAGCAGCCGCAGCCCGGGGCGGCCGCTCATGGCTGGGGCTCCGCCAGGTGGGCCCGGCCGGCCTCGGTGAGCAGCCTCCCCCGGGGCGTGCGCTGCAGCAGACCCTGCTGCAGCAGATAGGGCTCCACCACCGTCTCCAGGGTGGCCGGATCCTCCCCTAGCCCGGCCGCCAGGGTGTCGAGCCCCACCGGCCCACCGCCGTAGGCCTCGAGCATCAGCGCCAGCAGCCGGCGGTCGTGGGCATCGAGGCCGCGACCATCCACCCGGTGCAGGCTGAGGGCCTGCTCCACCAGGGCGGCGCTGATCCGCCCCTGGCCGTTCACGCTGGCCACATCCCGCACCCGGCGCAGCAGCCGGTTGGCGATCCGGGGGGTGCCCCGGCAGCGACGCGCCACCTCCAGGGCCGCCGCCCCATCCAGATCCATCGCCAGCAAGCCGGCGGCCCGCTGCACGATCGCCTGCAGGTCGTCGAGGCCATAGAACTCCAGCCGCTGGATCAGGCCGAAGCGATCCCGTAAAGGCGAGCTGAGGGCCCCGGCGCGGGTGGTGGCCCCCACCAGGGTGAAGGGCGCCAGGGACAGGCTGCGGGTGCGGGCGGTGCTGCCCTTGCCCACGGTGAGATCGAGGCGGAAGTCCTCCATCGCCGGGTAGAGCAGTTCCTCGGCCACCCGGTTGAGGCGGTGGATCTCATCGATGAACAGCAAGTCGTGCGGCTGCAGGTTCACCAGCAGGCCGACGATGTCGCGGGGACGCTCCAGGGCCGGCGCGCTGGTGATGCGACAGCGCACCCCCAGCTCCTCCGCCAGCACCAGGGCCATCGTGGTCTTGCCCAGGCCCGGCGGGCCATAGAGCAGCACGTGGTCGAGGGCCTCCTGGCGGCTGCGGGTGGCCTCCACGGCAATGGCCAGCACCTGCTTCAGTTCGGCCTGGCCGATGTAGTCGGCCAGGCGCCGGGGCCGCAGCGTGTCGGCGCGACCGGGCTCGGGATCGTCAGGGGCGGCGGCGGGCTGCACCAGTCGCTCCTGCGCCGGCCCGGGGCTGGCGGCGGCCGGTGCGCCCAGGGCCGGGGTCGCGCGGCTGCGGCCATCGGATGCAGCCGGTCCGGAGGAAACGATCGCCATGGTGTGGAGGGTACCGACCCCTGCCTAGGGTCGGGGGACGGCAGGCAGCAGCAGCGGATCGAACCATGGCAAAAGGCGGCACCAAGAAGCTGGCCGCCCGGGCCCAGCGGGATGCCGCCAACCGCCTGCTGGCGGACAACCGCTTCGCGCGGCACCAGTACGAGATTCTCGAAACCCTGGAGTGCGGCATCGAGCTGGTGGGCACCGAGGTGAAGTCGATCCGGGCCGGCCAGGCCAACCTGCGGGATGGCTTCTGCCTGGTGCGGGGCGGGGAACTGCAGCTGCACAACGTGCACATCTCACCCCACAGCCACGCCGGCGCCTATTTCAACCACGAGCCGCTGCGGGTGCGCAAACTGCTCGCCCATCGCCGCGAGATCGAGCGGCTGCGGGTGGCCCTCGACCAGAAGGGCCTCACCCTGATCCCCCTCAACCTCCATCTCAAGGGCTCCTGGATCAAGCTCAGCCTGGGGCTGGCCAAGGGCCGCAAGCTGCACGACAAGCGGGCCGAAGAACGCCGCAAGCAGGAGGCCAAGGAAACCCGCGCGGCGATCGCCCGCTACTGAGGGCAGCCCGGGCTGCGGCCGGCGCCGGGGCTACTCCACCGGTGGCGGAGGCGAAAGGGCCGGAGCCGGGGACGGGGGGGCTGGCAGGGGCTCCGCCGGGGCCGGAGTCCCATCCTCCGGGGGGCGCCGCAGCGGCGTCTGCACCCCAGCCGGTGGCGTGTCGGCGGGCTCCGGCTCCGTTGCCGGCGGTTCCGGCGCTGGCGGGTCGGCCCGCAACGACAGCGTGATCAGCGCCGGCGCCACGCCCTCATTGGTGACCAGCAGCTGCACCGGGGAGCGTGCCTGGGGCGGCAGGCTCACCACCCGCAGCGGGCCGCTGGCCTCCAGCAGGGAGCCATCGGCGGCGAACACGCTCATCTGCATCAGCGGCGACCCATTCACCCCCATCACCAGGCGGTAGCCAGCGGGCAAGCGGATCGGGAACAGGCGCGCGCCGGTTGCGGACACCGGGGCACTGAGCACCTTGGGCTCACTGGTGCTCGCCTGGATCGGTTCGATCTGGATCGAGGCCAGGCTTTGCTCGGCGGCCGCATACCAGAGCTGGCGGAACGGTTCGGACGGAATGGTGCTGCCGGAGCGACCCGGCAGCAGGTTCTGGGCCTGGGCCGAAACCAGCTGCCGCAGCACGTCGCCACTGAGGCCCTGGTCCGCCAGGCCCGCCAGCCGCTTCTCCCAGTCGGCATTGCTGTAGCTGCCCAGGCGCCGCCGGATCTCCAGGGGGAGCTGCTCCACGCGGGCGAGCCAGTCCTGGGCCAGCTCGTTCCACACCTTGCGCAGGGGGGCATCCTCCAACCCATCGCCCGGCAGGCGGCCACCGCGCTCCGGGAACTGGGCCAGCAGGCTGGCATCCACCAGCTTCAGGAACCAGGCCCGGTCCACCTGCATGGCCCGCAGGCGGTTGAGCAACTGCTGGCGCTGGTCGATCTCGGACGGGGGCAGGCTGGAGGGCAACTGCAGCGCGGCGTCGGGGGGGCTCGGGCGGTTCGTCTGGCCCCGGCTGAGCCACCACCAGCCGAGGGCCGTTCCCACCACGGCAGAGAGCACCAGGGCGATCACCACCGGCCACATGCCCCCCTCATCCGCCAGCTCCCGCTCCTCACTCCGCGGCCGGGTGGGCGCCGGCGGGGTGGGGCGGGGGGGCTGGAGCACCGGCAGTTCAGGCCCCGCTTCGGCAGCAGCCGTCGCCGAAGTGGCACTGGCCAGCCCCGCAGCCGCCGTACCGGCGGCGGTGGCTGCGGGGCTGGGGGGCACCGCGACCCGCACGGCTGGCGCGGGCGGCGGCACCAGGGCCACGGTGCGATCGGCCCGGGGCACCGGCCCGGTGGTCTCCGGCATCGGCAGGGTCTGCAGGGCCGCCAGGGCCTGGGACGCCGAACCGAACCGCTGGCCTGGATCACGGGCCAGCAGCCGGGCCAGGACGGCCTGCAGCTGAGGCTCGTCGCCGAGACAGGCGGGCCAGCGCCACTCCAGCGAACCCGGCTCCAGGAGGCGGGCCGGAGGATCGCCGCTCAGCAGCACCAGCGCCGTGACGCCCAGGGCATGCAGGTCCATCCAGGGCTCGGGGCGCTCCACCCGGAGCCGTTCCGGCGGGGCATAGCCGGGGGTCACGGCGTCAGCGTCCACCACCAGGCCGAAGTCGAGCAGCACCGGCAGGCCATCGCTGTCGCGCCGCAGCAGGTTGGCGGGGCAGAGATCGCCATGCACCAGGTCCTGGCCATGCAGCACGGCCAGCACCGGCAGCAGCTGGCGCAGCAGCAGCAGCACCTCGCCGGCGCCGAACACCATCTGGCGCTCCGCCCGAGCCTCCATGAGCTCCTGGTAGGTGCGCCCGCTCTGCCACTCGCGCACCAGCCACAGGGAGTCGTCCTGGCTGAGGGCCGCGCCAAGCCGGGGTACCTGGGGGTGCAGCACCCCCTGCAGCCGGGTCCAGAGCTCCCGGGCCCGGTCCGGGTGATGCCCCGGCCCCAGCTGGCGCAACACCACGGGGGCCGCAGCCGCCAGCTGGTCGGTGGCGCGCCACACGGCGCCCTGGGACCCCTCGGAGAGGCGCTGCTCCAACCGGTAGCGCTCGCCGATCACCTGGCCGGGCTGGGCGGCGGCAAGGGGATGGGCCGAATCGGATGGCATCAGCCGGGGTTGGGCGCGGAGCGCTCAGGTTGCCGCAGGCCCCTGCCCGCCAGCCAGTCCGGGTCGTAAAGCCTGGACCGGTAGCGGTCGCCGCTGTCGCACAGCACGGTGACGATCGTGTGGCCCGGGCCCATCCTGCGGGCGGTCTCCACCGCCGCGGCCACGTTGATGCCCACCGAACCGCCCAGGAACAGGCCCTCCTGCCAGAGCAGCCGGTAGATCGTGTCCAGGGCCGCCTGGTCGTCGATGCGCACGGCGTCATCCACCGGCGCCCCCTCCAGGTTCGCGGTGATGCGGCTGTTGCCGATGCCCTCGGTGATTGACGTTCCCTCGCTGGCCAGCTCACCGGTCTTGGCCCAGCTGTAGAGAGAACTGCCGTAGGGGTCGGCCAGCACGCAGCGCACCTGGGGGTTCCGCTCCTTGAGGAACAGCGCCACACCGGCGTAGGTGCCGCCGGTGCCGGTGGCCGCCACCCAGGCGTCCACCTTCCCTTCGGTCTGCTCCCAGATCTCCGGGCCGGTGGAGTTGTGGTGGGCGCGGCGGTTGGCCAGGTTGTCGAACTGGTTGGCCCACACGGCGCCGGGCGTCTCGGCGGCAATCCGCCCGGAGAGCTTCACGTAGTTGTTGGGGTCGCGGTAGGGCACCGCCGGCACCGTGCGCACCTCCGCCCCCAGGCTGCGCAGCAGGCCGATCTTCTCGGCCGACTGGGTGTCGGGAATCACGATCAGGGCCTTGTAGCCGCGGGCATTGCAGAGGTGGGTGAGGCCGATGCCGGTGTTGCCGGCGGTGCCCTCCACCACCGTGCCGCCGCTCTGGAGCAGACCCTGCTCCTCCGCCTCCAGCAGGATGCCCAGGGCGGCCCGGTCCTTCACCGAACCCCCGGGGTTCATGAACTCGGCCTTGCCGAGGATCTCGCAGCCGGTGAGCTCGCTGAGGGCCTGCAGACGGATCAACGGGGTGTTGCCCACCGCTCCCACAAAGCCGAGGGTGACCCCTCCCTGCGGCCTGACCGTTGCTGTGATGCCGCCCATGGCCTCTCGCCACTGCCTGGCGGGATCGTAGGCAAGCTCCCTATGGTCAGGGCTGGGCGGGCAATCCGCAGGAGCAAAGCCGCATGAGCACCCACCTGCTGCAGCGGTTGCTGGCGGTGCGCCGCCGCAGCGTGGACCTGGTCGCACCCCTGGAACCCGAGGATCTCTGCCTGCAGGGGATGGCCGATGCCAGCCCGCCCAAATGGCACCTGGGCCACACCACCTGGTTTTTCGAGCAGTTCCTGCTGCAGCCCCTGCTGCAGGCGGGGACAGGCCTGGCCCACGAGCCCGCGCCGGCCTGCTGGAGCTTTCTCTTCAACAGCTACTACGACAGCGTGGGGGCCCGCCATCCCCGGCCGCAGCGCGGCCTGCTCAGCCGGCCCGCCATCGCCGCGGTGCTGGCCTGGCGGGAACGGGTGGACCAGGCCCTGGCCCAGCTGCCCGCCCTGGTGGAGCCGGCCCAGGCCACCGAGGTGATGGCCCTGCTGCAGCTGGGCCTGCAGCACGAGCAGCAGCACCAGGAGCTGCTGCTGATGGATCTGCTGGATGGGTTCAGCCGCAACCCGCTGCTGCCCGCCTACAGCGAGGCCAGCGATGGCCCCGAGGCGCTGTGGCAGCAGCGACTGGCCGCCGGGGAACCCACCCAGGCCCAACCCCGCTGGCTGCCGATGGCGGGGGGGCTGGTGGAGATCGGCCATGGCGGCGGGGACTTCCACTTCGACAATGAGGCCCCCCGCCATCGCTGCTGGCTGGAGCCGTTCGAGCTGGCCGACCGGCTGGTGAGCAACGGCGAATTCGCGGCCTTCATCCACGACGGGGGCTACCGGCGACCGGAGCTCTGGATGAGCGAGGGCTGGGCGGTGTGCCAGGAGCGGGGCTGGCAGGCACCGCGCTACTGGCGCGAAGGCGACCAGGAATTCACCCTGGCCGGCCTGCAGCCGCGGCAGGCAGCCGCACCGGTGCGCCACGTGAGCTGGTTCGAGGCGGATGCCTATGCCCGCTGGGCCGGGGCCAGGCTGCCCAGCGAAGCCGAGTGGGAAGTGGCCGCCAGCCAACGGGCAGGCCAGGGTGGCCTGCCCCAGGCCCACGGGCTGGTGTGGCAGTGGACCGGCAGCCCCTACCGCCCCTATCCGGGCTTCCAGCCCCCCCCTGGAGCCGTGGGGGAATACAACGGAAAGTTCATGACCTCCCAGTTCGTGCTGCGCGGCAGCTGCGTGCTCACCCCCAGCGGGCATGGCCGCAACACCTATCGCAATTTCTTCCCCCCTGCCAGCCGTTGGCCGGTCGCCGGCCTGCGGCTGGCCCGGGACGCGGATGCCGCTGGCGGAGGACATCCGTGATGGCCCTGCCCGCCTCCAGCGCCACCGCCGCGCCCCAGCTGGTGGATCTGCACCCCGCCGCCGCCGACCTGGAGGCCCTGGTGCTGCAGGGCATGGCCCGCCAGCCCCGCCAGCTGCCCGCCTGGTTGCTCTACGACGCTGAGGGTTCACGCCTGTTCGAGGCGATCTGCGACCAGCCCGAATACAGCCTCACCCGCACCGAAGTGGACCTGTTGCAGACCCAGGGCGCGGCGATCGCCGCCGCCATCCGCGGGGCTCACCAGGGAGCGGCGCCCCTGGTGCTGGAGTTCGGCGCCGGCAATGCGCGCAAGGCCAGTCCGCTGCTCCGGGCCCTGGCCCCGCCGGCCTACGTGGCCCTCGATATCAGCCGCAGTGCCCTGGCGACCACCTGCAGCGAGCTGCAGGCCGCCCATCCGGCCACCGAGGTGCTGGGCATCTGTTGCGACTACGGCGCCGCCACCGCATTGCCGCCGCTGGCGGCCCTGGCCGGGCACCGCCGGCTGGGCTTCTACCCCGGCAGCTCGATCGGCAACTTCGAGCGGCAGGAGGCCTGCGCCCTGCTGGCGCAGTTCCGGCGCCTGCTCGGGCCCTCGGGCCTGCTGCTGATCGGCGTGGACCAACCCAAGCCGGTGGAGCGGCTGGAGGCGGCCTACAACGACCGGGCGGGGGTATCCGCCGCCTTCGCCCGCAACCTGCTGGTGCGGCTCAACCGCGATCTGCAGGGCAACTTCGACCCGCAGACCTTCCGGTACCAGGCCCACTGGCAGGCCGAGCAGAGCCGCATCGCCATGGCTCTGGTGAGCCGCCGGGAGCAGCAGGTGCGACTGGCGGGCCGGAGCTGGCAGTTCTTTCCCGGGGAACCCCTGATCACCGAGTACAGCGTGAAGTACGGCCCCACCGCCTTCCTGGAGCTGGCTGGGGCAGCGGGCTGGCAGCCCCTGCGGCGCTGGAGTGATCCCCGGGAGGACCTCTCCCTGCACCTGCTGGCCCAGGCAGACTCCACCTGAGCCCCATCCCACTGCCGCCATGTCGAGGGAAGAGCAACGCCAGGCCATGCGCGCCGTGCGCGAGGAACTGATTGAGCAGCTGGAGCAGCTCTATGCCGCCAGCTTCGAGCGGATCACCGCCCACAACCTGGGCGAGGGGGGCATCGCCCGTCTCACCCAGCTGCTGCTGCGCTCGCGGGAGGCGGCGATCACGCCGCTGCAGGAGGAGATCGAAGCCCCCCTGATCACCCGTGCCCCGGAGGCCCCGAGCCAGCCATGAGCAACGCCACCGACTGGTTCAGCCGCCTGGAGCAGCAACTGGAACAACAGCTGGAGGCCTTTCTGCAGGCCAACCCGGCCCAGGAACAACTGCTGCAGCAGCAGGAGCAGCGCGAACGTCAACAGCGCCTGCGCCGCCGCCGGCTGGAGCTGCAGGCCAGCGCCGAGCGGGCCCGCAGCGATCTGCTCCGGCTGGCGGGGGAGATCCGCCAGTGGCAGGAGCGCGTGCAACGGGCCCGCTCCGCCGGTGCCAACGCCCTGGCGGAGCGGGCCGAAGCCCATCTGGCCGATCTGATGGGCCGGGGCCGCGACCACTGGCAGGCGCTGGGTCAGCTGGGTGAGGACTACCGCCGGGTGGAGGAAGATCTCAGGGCGATGGCCGAAAACCCGGGGGTCACTCAACCGTCAGCGCAAGCCGAGGTGAACGGGGGGCCTGCAGGCGGCAGCGACGATCTGGAGCAGGCCTGGACCCGGTTTGAGGCCGAGCAGGATCTGGAGCAGCTGCGCCGGTCCCAGCAGGCAGGGCACCGGGAAAACTGAACCGAGGCAATCGAGACGGGAAAGGGGGATCAGGCCTTGGGGGCCGGCGGCACCAGGCTCACCCCCTCCGGCGGCGGCGTGGGATCCGGGTCTGCGATCAGCATGTGCTGCAACACGATCTCCGGCCGCTCACTGTCCCGCCAGCGAATTCGGTAGGCGGGCATCTTGGTGCCCCGGCTGGTGGTCTGTTCCACCGGCTCCATCACCCAGCCACGGCGAGAACGCCCCTGGGGGTTGCGCTTCACCACCGCGTCTGCGTGCTGAAAGCGAAATCCGACGCGCTCGCCGCTCATGGGATCCTTGCCCCTGGTGGGGGAAATTGCCTAGCCGGACCATTATCCCATTGCGCCCTTCAGCCGCCCCCGCTGGCCTCGCGCGCCTCGGGCCGCAGCAGGGGGAAAGCGATCACGTCCCGGATCGAAGCGCTGTCGGTGAGCAGCATCACCAGCCGGTCGATACCGATGCCCAGCCCGCCGGTGGGGGGCATGCCCACCTCCAGGGCGTGGAGAAAGTCGTCATCCACCTGCTGGGCCTCGTCGTCGCCGGCGGCCTTGCGGGCCTGCTGGGCCTCCAGGCGCTGGCGCTGATCCACCGGGTCGATCAGTTCACTGAAGGCATTGGCCGTCTCACGGCCCACGATGAACAGCTCGAACCGCTCCACCAGGCCCGGCTTGCTGCGGTGGGCCCGGGCCAGGGGTGAGTTCTCCACCGGGTAATCGAGCACGAAGGTGGGCTGCATCAGCTCGGCCTCCACCCGCTGCTCGAAGGCCTCCACCAGCAACCGACCCACCGAATCCGCCAGGGCAGGAGCCTCCAGCCCCTGGGCCTCCATGGCGGCGGCTGCCTCCTGCCGGGTGGCGAAGACCGTGAAGTCGAGGCCCGTGGCCGCCTGCACCAGCTCGTGCATGGTGGCGCGGCGCCAGGGCGGCGTGAGGTCGATCTCCATGCCCTGGTAGGTGATCCGGGTGCCGCCGCACACCTGCTGGCACACGTGGGCGATCAGCCCCTCCGTGAGATCCATCATGTCGGTGTAATCGGCGTAGGCCTGGTAGATCTCCACCGAGGTGAACTCGGGGTTGTGGCGGGTGCTCACCCCCTCGTTGCGGAAGATCCGGCCCAGCTCATACACCCGCTCAAAGCCACCCACCACCAGGCGCTTGAGGTGCAGCTCGGTGGCGATGCGCAGGGTTAGGGGCAGATCGAGGGCGTTGTGGTGGGTCTCGAACGGCCGAGCATCGGCGCCGCCGGGGGTGCTCTGCAGCACCGGGGTCTCGATCTCCAGGAAGCCGCGCTCGTCCAGCCAGCGGCGCATCGTGCTCACCGCCAGGGCCCGGCGGCGGAAGGTTTCCCTGGTGTGGGGCGACACGATCAGATCGAGGTAGCGCTGGCGGTAGCGCTTCTCCACGTCGGCCAGGCCATGCCACTTGTCCGGCAGGGGCTGCAAGCTCTTGCTGAGCATCTGCCAGCTGCGCACCTTCACCGAGAGCTCGCCACGGTCGGTGCGGCGCAGGGTGCCCTCCACGCCGATCAGGTCGCCGGCATCCACCAAGGAGGTGAGCTGGGCGAAGGCGCCGGGAGGCGGCGACTCGGGGTAGGCCGCGTCGAGCGTGGCCTTGTCGAGAAACAGCTGGATCGGTCCGCTCTCGTCGGCCAGGGTGAAGAAGGCGAGCTTGCCCATCACCCGCCGGGTCATCACCCGGCCGGCCACGGTCACCGCCAGGTCGCGCTCCTCCCCGTTGGCCAGATCGGCATGGTCGGCCTGCAGCTGGGCGTGACGATGGCTGGGGGCAAAGCGCACGGCATAGGGTCCCTGCCCAAGCGCAGCCAGGGCCTTGCCTTTCTCGAGGCGGGTCTCGCGCAGCTCCGACACGACGGCAGGCAGTTCAGCAAGGAGCCATCCTGCAGGAGCGCCGATCAGCCGGTGGCGCTGGCCATGCCGGCATCGCCCATGCGCTGGGAGGCATAGCCCGTGCCCCGCACGGTGAGGATCAACTCGGGGTTGCGGGGATCGGGCTCGAGCTTGCCGCGCAGGCGGGCCACGTACACATCCACCACCCGCAGGTCTGCAGCGCGGCGGGGCGGATAGCCCCAGAGCTGCTCGAGGATCTCGGCCCGGGGCACCACCCGGCCGGGCTCGCGGAACAGCAGCTCCAGCAGGCTGAACTCGGTGTAGGTGAGGGCGATGCGCTCCCCATCGCGGGTGACCTGGCGGCGGTTGGTGTCGACCACCAGGTCGCCCACCCGCAGCACGCCACTGCCGCTGGGCACCTCCCGCGGCTCATTGCCGGCCGAACCGCGCCCCACCCGGCGCAGAATCGTGGAGATGCGGGCCTCCAGCTCCTTCGGGCTGAAGGGCTTGGGTAGGTAGTCGTCCGCCCCGAGATCCAGGCCAGATACGCGCTCGGCGATGGCATCCAGCGCGGAGAGGAAGATGATCGGCACGCAGGATTCCGCCCGCAAGCGGCGACACACCGCGAAGCCGTCCAGCTTGGGCAGCATCACGTCGAGCACCACCAGGTCGGGCTGCTCGTGGTGAAACACGGTGAGGGCCTCCTCGCCATCTTCCGCGCAGATCACCCGGTAGCCCGCCAACTGCAGGCGCATCATCAACACCCGCCGCACCGCGGCCTCGTCGTCAACCACCAGCACCGTGGCCTTGGGGTCGGCCGGCGGGATCGACATGTCCGCAGAGGGCATGGGCAGACGCCAGCAGGGTGAAGATTCGCAACCCTACCCCTCAAGTCGCCTTCCGGTCATCCCCACGGCCGGGGCCCAGACGGCCGTTCTGGGCAGATTTAAGGATTTCTGCTGAAACAGACAAACCAGGCGGTCCCTGCTAGCGGCAACGACCGGAGAACGGGGGCCCGGGTCAGGGCCAGCGGGCAGCCGCGTAGCGATTCCACTCGCGCTCAGCCTCCTGCAGGGCCCGATCGCTGTCGCTCTGGCCCAGCATCGCCCGCTGCAGCTGGGTGTAGAGGATCGCCTGCAGCCGCTTCACGCCGGGGATGGCGGGCACCAGCACCCGGGCCCGGGCCAGGGTGCGCACCGAGAGCAGGCGGGCCTGCTCCACCAGCTGGGCCGCCGGATCGCCGGCCTGTTGCCGGGCCAGGTCTTGCTCGAGCCCCTGCAGCGCCGCCCGGGCCGAGGGCAGCACCCGGGCTTCCTGGGCGAAGGCCAGCTGGTTGGCGGCGTTGGTGAGAAACAAGCCGAAGCTCACCGCCTCGGCCGCCATGGTGCTCTGGCGCGGCACCACCAGGTTCATCATCGCCACATTGGCCACGCCGTCGGCGCCGGTGATCGGCGGGTAGGGCTGGGTGAGCCCGGCGATGCCGGGGGCATTGGTCTGCAGGTTGCGCAGGAAGTCGGGGCCGGTGGCCACCTGGGCCAGATCACCGGACTGGTAGAGCTCGATGGCGCGGCGAAAGCCCTGGCTCACCACCTCCCGGGGCAGGAGGCCGCGGCGGTAGAGGTCGCTCCAGAAGGCAAAGGCCCGGCGGCCGGCCACGCTGTTGAAGGCCGCCCGACGGCGGTCATCCAGCAGCTGCACACCCATCTGCACAAAGGTCTCCAGCAGCTCGGCGGAGTCATCCGGCACCACCGTCATGAACAGGGCATAGCGGCCGGTGCGGCGCCGCACAGCCTCGGCATAGGCGGGCAACTGCTCCCAGCGCTGCGGCGGGGCGTCGTAGCCGGCCTGCCGCAGCAGCTGGCGGTTCACCATGGTGATCCGTGCCGTGAGATACCAGGGCAGGGCGAACTGGGCACCGTCCTGCTTGCCCGCCTGCCAAATGGCAGGCAGGAACTGGGCCTCGGCCCGGGGAGGCAACAGGGGCCCCAGATCCAGCAGACCGCCCTTGCTGGCCAGGTTGGCCGCGAACGGCGGGTTGAGATTCACCAGATCGGGGGCGGTGCGTGCGAACACGGCCGCCAGCAGCTTGCGCTCCACCGCGCTCCAGGGCACGTCGGTCCAGCGCACGCGCACGCCTGGGTTGTCCGCCTCCCAGGCCGCGATCACACCCTGCAGGTAGCCGTTGAAGCGGGGCGCCAGGTCGAGGGTCCACACATTCAGTGGCCGGCCGCCCAGTTCCCGGCCACCGTCTCCCGTGCCGGGCCCGCAGGCCGCCAGGGCGGCCGAACCCCCACCCAGGGCGAGCAGGCGCAGCAGGTCACGTCGCGTCAACGGCAGGGATGGGGACAGCAAGATCAACTCCTCAGACCAGGCACCAGCTGACGCCAGAACAGCAGCTGCAGGGAACAGAGCAGCGGTGCCAGCAGCCCCGTGAGCAGGGTCTGGGCCAGCAGGGTGTGCAGGGCCGCCACAGGGGCCGCCCCCCACCAGAGCTGCTGCAGCCAGATCAGCATCCCCTGCAGGGCCGCGCCCAGCAGGGCGAGCAGCCCCAGACTGAAGCTGCGCTCAATCGGCGGAGCCTTGCGGCCCAGCCGCCCCCACCACCAGCCCAGCAGGGAGAGGGCCGGAACCTCGCTGATCGGCCCGCCGTGGAGGGCATCGAGCAGCAGGCCCAGACCCAGACCGGCCACCGCACCGGAGAGGGGTCCATCCACCAGGGCCCAGGGCAGGAGCCAGAGAACGGCCCAGCAGGGCGGGACGCCGGCCAGCAGCAGCGGCGCCGGGGCCGCCAGCACCAGCAGCGGCACCAGCAGGGCCGTGGCGGGGGTCCAGCGCTGGCGCAACAGGACACTCACGACGGGCCGACCCGCCCACCGACACGCACCTGCACCCAGTCGACCGCATTCGCCGGGCCACTCAACTGCACCACGGCCTCCGGCGCCGGCACCGCACGCTCATTCACGCTCTGCACCACGCCGATGGTGAGATTGGGCGGCAGCAGGGTGCTGGCGGGCGAGGTGGTCACCACATCGCCGGGACGCACTCCCACATCCTGCTCGATGAAGCGCAGCATCGGCCTGGAGGTGCCGGCCCCCACCAGCAGGCCGTGGCGCTGGGTACGGCCCACCCAGACGCCGATGCGGCTGGAGGAGTCGGTGAGCAGCAGCACGGTGGCCGTGGTGGGGGTGACACTGGCCACCCGCCCCAGCAGGCCGCCGGGGGCGATCACCGCATCCCCGGGGCTGAGGCCCTGCAGGCCACCCCGGCCGATCACCAGCTGCTGCCACCAGCCCTCGGTCTGACGCGAAATCACCGGAGCACTCACCAGGGTCGGATCGGCCCGGGACAGGTCCAGCAGCCGGCGCAGCCGCTGGTTGTCGGTCTCCAACTGCTGCAGGCGCGTCTGCCGGTCCAGCCGATCGGCCGCGATCAGCCACTCCGACTGGGCGCTGCCGGGCCAGAAGGGCCGGCTGAGCAGGGCATAGAGGTCGAGCACCCCCGCCCCCCTGCTCAGGCGCAGACCCGCCAGCAGCAGCACCAGCAGCAGCCAGGGCCAGGCCAGGGTGACCAGGCGCAGTGGCGGTAGGCGCAGCCTGCGGCCCTGCGGTGCCATCCGGTTCAGGCGATCGAGCGGACGAAGTCAGGCGTATCCAGCACCCGCTCAAGCGTCTTGTAGTCCTCCAGCACCATGCCGCAGCCCTGCACCACGCACAGCAAGGGCTCCTCGGCCACGTGGGTGAGGATGCCGGTCTCGTGGCTGATCAGGTCGCTGATGCCGCGCACCAGGGCGCCGCCGCCAGCCAGCATGATGCCGCGATCCACGATATCGGCGGCCAGCTCGGGCGGCGTGCGCTCCAGGGTGCGCTTCACGGCCTCCACGATCACGTTGAGCGGTTCGGCCATCGCCTCCCGGATGTCTCCGGCCCGCACGTTGATGGTGCGGGGCAAACCGGAGAGCAGGTGCAGGCCGCGCACATCCATGGAGGTCTCATCGTGCTCGTCATCGGGGAAGGCGGAGCCGATGCGGATCTTGATGTCCTCCGCCGTGCGTTCACCCACCACCAGGTTGTGCACCTTCTTCAGGTAAACGCCAATGGCATCGCTGAGCTCATCGCCAGCCACCCGCACCGACTCACTCAGCACGGTGCCGCCCAGGGAGAGCACGGCCACCTCGGTAGTGCCGCCGCCGATATCCACGATCATCGTGCCCACCGGCTCGGTCACCGGCAGCCCGGCACCGATGGCCGCGGCCACGGGTTCGTCGATCAGGTGCACCTCCCGGGCACCGGCCAGCCCGGCCTCGCGCACGGCGCGGCGCTCCACCCCGGTGACGCCGCTGGGGATGCCGATCACCAGGCGGGGCGCCACGATGCCGCGGCCGTCGTTGCCCTTCTGGATGAACGACTTGATCATCTGTTCGGCGGCATCGAAATCGGCGATCACGCCGTCGCGCAGGGGCCGCACGGCGCGGATGTTGCCGGGGGTGCGGCCGAGCATCAGCTTGGCCTCCTCACCCACCGCCATGCAGGTATTGCGCTCCAGGTCGAGGGCCACCACGGAAGGCTCCTGCAGCACGATGCCCTTGCCGGACACGTACATCAGAGTGTTGGCCGTGCCCAGATCGATGCCGATGTCGCGGGAGAACTGAAAGCGACGGAAAAACACGGAGCAGACCCTGGCCGGCAAGCGCCGAATCATAGGTGGGGTGTGACAGACGGGCCCCGGGGTGGAACTGAATCAGCAGTGGTGCTCCAAGGAGTGCCGCATCATTGATCCAACCAACAGAGGAGACCCGCCATGGGCGTCAATTCCATCACCCTGGTCGGCCGTGCCGGCCGCGACCCTGAAGTGCGCTACTTCGAGTCCGGCAGCGTGGTGGCCAACCTCACCCTGGCGGTCAACCGCCGCAGCTCCGGCGACGAGCCCGACTGGTTCAACCTGGAGATCTGGGGCAAGCAGGCCCAGGTTGCCGCCGACTATGTGCGCAAAGGCTCCCTGCTCGGCATCATCGGCAGCTTCAAGCTCGACCGCTGGACCGACCGCGCCAGTGGCGAGGAACGCACCAAGCCGGTGATCCGCGTCGACCGGCTGGAGCTGCTCGGCTCCAAGCGCGACAGCGAGGCCATGGGCAGCGGCGGCAGCGGTTTCGGTGGCGGCGGCGCCGGCTTCGGCGGTGAGCCGAGCGAGGAGGAAGTGCCCTTCTGACACCCGCTCAGCGTCAGGCCGCCGGGATCGCCCGCCCCACCACGCGGTGGATGGGCGTGCCCTGCCCGGCTGCCTGACACTGCGGGCATGGGTCGCACGGAACGGTTTGACCCGAACCTGCGGAGATCGGCTGATCGAGGCATCCGCCGGCGACCAACCAGCCAAAACCCGAAACCATGGTGGTGCAGGAGCCCGTGAGAGGGCGGCATTCGGCGTGCAGCCGGCCGCCACCCGACGCGGGCTCCAGCGCCACCAGCTCAGTAGCGGTAGTGCTCGAGCTTGTAGGGGCCTTCCACCGGCACGTTGATGTAGGTGGCCTGCTCGGCGGTGAGCTCGGTGAGCTTGGCGCCGATCTTGTCGAGGTGGAGGCGGGCCACCATCTCGTCGAGGTGCTTGGGCAGCACATACACCTCTTTACCGTACTGATCGCCCTTGGTGAACAGTTCGATCTGGGCCAGCACCTGGTTGGTGAAGGAATTGCTCATCACGAAGCTGGGGTGGCCGGTGGCACAGCCCAGGTTCACCAGACGGCCTTCTGCCAGCAGCAGGATCTTGTTGCCGCTGGGCAGGGTGATGTGATCCACCTGGGGCTTGATGTTGTCCCAGGGGTACTGCTTCAGGGAGGCCACATCGATCTCGTTGTCGAAGTGGCCGATGTTGCACACGATGGCCTGATCCTTCATCTGGATCAGGTGCTCATGGCGGATCACCTGGAAATTGCCGGTGGCGGTCACGAAGATGTCCACATCGCCCACCACGTCGTGGAGACGCACCACGCGGTAGCCCTCCATCGCCGCCTGCAGGGCGCAGATCGGATCGATCTCGGCAATCATCACCGTGGCACCCAGGCCCCGCAGCGACTGGGCCGAACCCTTGCCCACATCGCCGTAGCCGAGCACCAGGGCCACCTTGCCGGCCACCATCACGTCGGTGGCGCGCTTGATGCTGTCCACCAGCGACTCACGGCAGCCGTAGAGGTTGTCGAACTTGCTCTTGGTGACCGAATCGTTGACGTTGATCGCAGGGAAGGGCAGCTCACCGCTCTTCTGCAGCTGATAGAGGCGCGCCACACCGGTGGTGGTCTCCTCGGTGACGCCCTGGATCTGGGCCTTGATGCGGGAGTAGAAGCCGGGCTGGGCAGCCAGCTTCTGGCGGATGCTGTTGAAGAGGGCGGTCTCCTCCTCGTTAGAGGGGTTGTCGAGCACCGAGGGATCGCTCTCTGCCCGGGTGCCCAGGATCACCAGACCGGTGGCATCGCCACCGTCGTCGAGGATCATGTTGGGTGTGCCGCCGTCGTGCCACTCGAGGATGCGGTGGGTGAAGGCCCAGTATTCATCCAGGGTTTCGCCCTTGTAGGCAAACACGGGGATGCCGGCGGCGGCGATGGCGGCGGCGGCGTGGTCCTGGGTGGAAAAGATGTTGCAGCTGGCCCAGCGCACCTCGGCGCCGAGCGCCACCAGGGTTTCGATCAGAACGGCGGTTTGAATCGTCATGTGCAGCGAGCCCGCGATGCGGGCGCCCTTGAGAGGCTGCTCGGCGCCGAATTTCGCGCGCAGGGCCATCAGGCCCGGCATCTCGGTTTCGGCGATGGCGATCTCCTTGCGGCCGAAATCGGCCAGGCCGAGATCAGCGATCACATAGGTGCTGGTGCTCTGCAGCGCAGGGGCAGTGGGGGTGGCCACCATGGGTTGTTGCTCCGGAAGAACGGCTCGCTCCCGACTGGGAGGGCGTGGTTGGGAAATATCTGCAGAGACGCCGAGGCTTCGGGCTCGCTGGCGGGCAATCTACAGGCAGTGATGTGTGCCGCGTGAACCGCGATCAGCCAGCAGCCGGGATGGGCGGCAGCCCCCCCCGGCCCGAACTCCACCAGCTGGTGGATGCAGCCGCCACCAGGGCCCTGGGTCGCGCCATCGCCTCCCGCTGGCTGAGGTACCCCCCGAAAGCCTTACCCCTGCTGCTTTTGAAGGGCGATCTCGGGGCCGGCAAGACCTGCCTGGTTCAGGGGCTGGCGATGGGCCTGGGCATCGAGGAGCCGATCACCAGTCCCACCTTCGCCTTGGCCCAGCACTATCAGGGCACCGCAGACGGCAGGCCAACCGCGCTTTTCCACCTGGATCTCTACCGCTTGGAGCAACCCGGGGCAGCCGAGGAACTCCTTCTCCAAGAACAAGAGGAGGCCATGGCCGTTGGAGCCCTGCTGGCCGTGGAGTGGCCTGAGCGGCTGAGCCGCCCTCCCGAAGCAGCCTGGATGGTGGAACTGATGCTCCAGGATTGCTGCAATCCGGATCTGGGCAGGCTGGCAACGGTTGTGCTGCCTGGATGAGAGACGAAGCCAGAGCACTAGAGCCCAGACCATCCGCACGCGCCAACCATCTGCACGCGCCAACCATCCGCACGCGCCAGGTCATCCACATTCAATGGGCCGGCCGCACCCAGTTGACGACCCACCAGACGAGGTAAGGCCAACAACAACGAGATGCGACTGCATGGCTGCAGCCATAAAAGGCATTTATTTGTATGCTATCAACAGGTCCAACTGCTCCGGTCCACCCAGGTCTCGAACTTCGATCAGCTCCCCCAATGCGACTCGCCAGCTCGACCAGCAACGTTTCCGTGATCGCTGAGCACGATCTCCAGGAAAACTCGGACCCTGGGGTGGGCGAGCAGATGGCTTGGTCCGACGATTCACCCGATTCATCAACAGAGCGTATCAATCGCAACGACGAATTCGGCAACGTGATCGGATACAGCCTGATCACCGAGACCGAATGGGACACAACTGTTGAGTCCTACGATCTTGACAATAACCTGATAAGCAGAAGCCATACCAACCTCAGTGGCTATTCCCACAGCTTTACATGGGAACCATTACTGGAACTAGACGGAGAGGTTGTCGGTTCAACCACCACCTATGCGTCATCAGAAGGCTCCTACAGCGACAGCCTTGTGGAGATTCACGACGCGGAAGGAAATCTGCGCTCCAGCAGTTACAGAAACAGCAATGGTGACTGGGCAACCACTACGCGCTTTACACCGCCTGAGCAGTTGATTGGGCCGGCGCCGCTCAGCCACGCCCTCCAAACCACAGGCGCCCGAGGCGACGGCTCCACTTACCAGCGAACCGAACTGTTTGACATCAACGGCAACCTGGTTCGCTCTGAGAGCGCCTACAGCGATGGCTCTACAGAGGATTACAGCATCATGCCCGTCTCCAGCGAAGACGGCGGCATCCAAGGCTATTTAGGCGCATGGACCAGGATCGACATAAACGGCAACGTCTTTACCTGGAGCAATCACCTAGACGATCAATTAACTTCCCTACAGCTGTATAGCCATACAGCAGTAACGGTCGAGCCCACCTATCTGACATTTGAACCTGAAATATCGATTTGCACCTTTCCTGTTCCGGATGTCCATGTGGATCTTGCCCTGGATGAGCATGTGAATCCAGCCGATATTCAACCTGATGATTTTGGCGATCACGATCAATATCAAGATCCTCACGACAAGTTAAATCCGTTGCGACTTGATCACCTTGACGAACTAGGCAATGCAACTGGATACAGCCTGATCAACGAAACCGAATGGGGCAAAACAGTTGAACATTACGACCTTGACGAAAACCTGGTCAGCAGCACTTATACAGATAGTAGTGGTTATACCCATACCTTCACATGGGAACCAGTACTCGACGCATCTGGAACCGCAACCGGCGCGCGTCATACCTCCATCTCCTCAGACGGTACCTACAGCGCCAAGTGGGTTGAGATCTACGACAGTGAAGACAAACTCATCTCCAGCACTTACAGCAGCAGCGATGGCGACTGGGAAACCACCACTCGCACAGCACCCTACGCGATCTCCATCGGGCCAGCACTCCTCAGTCACACCCACCTGATTACAGGCGCCCGGAGTGATGGCTCCACCTACCAGCGCAATGAACTTTTCGACATCAACGGCAACCTGGTTCGCTCTGAGAGCATCTACAGCGATGGCTCTTCCGATCTCTACACCATTGAGCCCGTCTTCAGCGAGAATGGCGACGTCGAAAGTTACTCAGGCATCTGGACCTGGACCGATCAATACGGCGAGATCTCCAGCTCCAGCGAGCACCTCGATACTGAACTGAATCCGATCTGGCAACCAATCGTTTGCCCAATGCCCACCCCCTCCGACAGCGACGGAGAGGATGCTATCTGGCTTGAACACTGCTTCACTGAACCGAAATTCACTCCGGTGCTGGACTCGTCTGTTGAACTTCACGGGGCCTATGCCTCCAGAGGTCTTTCCACAATGGACGAATTGGCCGAACTGGCCGAAACCGACCAGCCACTCGTACCTGATCAAGAAGAGCCATTGCCAAGTGGGGAAGCAGAGCCCCTTGCCAATTTAGAAGAGGACACTGTTGATTGGACTGCAGGCGACTTGGTAGACGGGGATCTTATTTTCATATCAAGCCCTCCTGACATCCTTACACCCACATCATCGATTGAGCAGCTTTTCACAAGCGAGTTTTTTGATCTCAAGCTGAATGCTGATGAACATCAAGATGTGACCCATGGAATGCTACTGGGCGGACTAGACCTTGACCTTCGTGGCAATAAGCTCAATAACGTCCTTGTTGGCAACACGGGTAATAATAGAATAGCAGGTGGTCTAGGCAAAGACCTTGTCACGGGCGGTGACGGCGCCGATCAATTCACCTTCAGAAATCAACGCCGCTCATTCGACACAATTACCGACTTCAACGCAGCTGAAGACAAATTCCTGCTCAATGGCAGGGTTTTCCGCGATCTCTTCGCGTCAAGCGGGCTTCGGAAGAAAGCGATCGGTAGTTCGCTGATTCTCGACCAGACCACGGGTTACCTGCTGTTTTCGGCCAACGGTAATGGCTCGAACTCACGGCCCATCAAGCTTGCCCTGCTTCCAGGCCTGGAAACCTCTGATTTCAGTGCCGAGCTATTTCTGTTTGGCTGACCTCAGTTGATTCTGGGGGCTGCCAGCGGCGCAACCCCTCCTACCCTGCTGCAGGGGGAACTGGGGGCCGGCAAGACCTGCCTGGTGCAGGGTCTGGCCCTGGCCCTGGGGATCGACGAACCGATCACGAGCCCCACCTTCGCCCTGGCCCAGCACTACAAGCGGCCGGTGCCCGACGGCCGGCCCCATGCCCTCGTCCATCCGGATCTCCACGGGCTGGAGCAGCCGGCCACCGCCGCCGAACTGTTCGCCCAGGAGGAGGAGGAAGCCCCGCCCTGGGGGCGGGGCTGGCGGTGGAGTGGCCCGAGCGGCTGCCATGGCTACCGGAGGGCGCCGGGCGGCTGGAGCTCCACCACGACGGGGACAGGCGCCGGGCGGTGCTGCGACCGCCCATTCAGCCGCCTGAGGGCCGCAGCTCCGGAACCCGCTGGAACAGCTGCTCATTCAGCTCCTGGCGCCGCTCCCAGAGGCTCCGGTACCACGCTTCCCGCGCGGCCGTCTGATGGTGCTGCAAGCGGCCGGCGGCCACCCATTGCCGCGCCCGCTGGCCCATGGCATGCAGCGCAGCCGGATCATCCCGCCAGTCGCGCAGCGCCTGCTGCAGGTCGTCGGCATCGCGGAACAGGCGGCCGGTGTCGCCGTCGCGCAGGCTCTCGCCGTACACCACCGGGCTGGCCAGCACCGCCAGGCCATGGCCCGCCGCCTCCACCGCCTTGAGATCCGACTTGCACCGGTTGAAGGACGTGTCGGCCAGCGGCAGGAAGGCGATGTCGCAGGTCGCCAGCCGCTGGCGGTACGTGGCGTAATCACAGGTGGGGGTGAAGCGCCGCTGCGGCAGCGCCAGGGCCTCGAAGAAGGCCCGGTCGTGCACCACCTCCACCTGCCAGCGCTCGGGGGTCTCCAGCAGCACCCCATTGAGGGTGTCCATCCAGGGGGCCCAGTCGGCTTCGCGGTTGAGGGCCCCGAAGAACAGGCGCAGCGGCTGGCCGGCAGCCGGGGCCGGGCGGGGTGGGGGCAGCGCTTCGAGCGCATTGCCGAACACCGCCACCTCGGGGTTGTAGCGGCGCACCGCCCGGGCGATCGGCTCCGTCGACACCTGCACCGCGTGCACACCCGTGAAGGTCAGATGGTTGTTGGCGGCGATGGCGGGCCAGTGGTCGGGGTCATCGTCGTACTCGACGATCACCACGTAGTGGTTGCTGAGCAACTGGCGCAGCTGCTCCAGATGGGTGGGGGCATGCAGCAGGGGCCGCTGCCAGATCAGCAGTCGCGGCAGGGCCGGATCGGGCCGCAGCAGCTCCAGGTTCTCGGAGCGCAGGCGCAGGCCGATGCCGCCCCGGCTGGCCACGGCCGCCAGGGGCTGCTGCATGCGCACCTCCAACATGCCCGCCTGGGGCTTCAAGGTGAGGCCATCGAGCTGCAGCTTCTGGCGCGGGCGGCGGCTGGCCGTGACCACGTACTGGAGCGGCGCCACGCCGGAGAGCAGGGTCTGGGGGTTCAAGCCCATGGCCGGCAGGGCGGGGGCCAGGCGGCTCACGAACGCCTCGGCCTGCTCGATCTGGAACACCCGCGGGTGCAGGCCGAGCAGATGCAGACCACAACCGGCCATCAGCTCGGCGATGCCGGCCCGGGTGAACCAGCGCAGGTGGGTGCGATCGAAGATTCCCTCCTCCGCCAGCGGCCAGCGGCCGTGCAGCAGATGCTCCAGCACGCTCCAGTGCTGCACGTTGGGGATGCAGGCGATCAGCAGCCCGTCGTCGGACAGCAGGGGCACATGACGGGCCAGCACCGTCCAGGGCTCGCGCAGGTGTTCGAGCACATCGCCATAGACCAGGGCATCGAGGGGCGGCAGGGCGGGAAGCTCCAGCGCCGGGTCCTCGGCGTCGGCGCGCAGCACATGATCCAGGCGGCCTGCGGCCATGGCAGAGGCGGCGGCGTCCTGCTCCAGCCCCACATAGACGCAGCTGGGGTTGATCGCCTTGAAGGCGGCGCCCAGCGCTCCGGCGCCGCAGCCCACCTCGAGCACCGCCCGGGCCGTGACCGGGATGCGCTGCAGCAGATCGGGATTGACCCGCTCGTAATACCCGGGGGGGTTGCTCATGGGGCGCCGGTGTCCGCCACACTCTCCCCCAGAAAGGCCAGCACCTGCTGCTCACTCGGCTGGGGATCAATGGCGCCGGCACCCCGGCAAACCAGGGCACCGCAGGCGGCCGCGAAGCGCAGCGCCTGCTCCACCGCACCGGCGGCCAGCGGTTCCTGCAGCAGCCCCGGCCGGCCCACCAGCCCATGCAGCAGCCCGGCCGTGAAGGCATCGCCGGCACCGGTGGTATCGACCACCGGCACCGCAAAGGCGGGCAGCTCACCGGCCATGCCGCCCAGCCACCAGCGCAGCGGCGCGGCGCCATCGGTGATCAGCACCGCCGGCCGTTGGGGCAGCGCTGCGCTCACCCTGGCGGGATCGGCGCTGCCGAAAAGCCAGAGCGCCTCCTCGCGGGCGCACTTGATCAGGGCTGCCTGGTGCAGCAGTGGCTGAATCCGAGCCGCCTGGGCCGCGCTGGGACCGCTGGCCGGATCGGCCGCCCCATCCCAGAAGGTGGGCCGCCAGTTCACGTCGAGGGCGAGGGCCACGCCCGCAGCTGCGGCCTGGCGGACCGCGAGCTGCAGGGCTGAGGCCGCTGCGGGCGAGGCCAGGGGGATCGTGCCCACCAGCAGCCAGCGGGCCGCCGCCAGCAGGGGGCCGAGGGCGGCGGCCAGCCCGTCGGCGGCGAGGGCCTGATCCGCAAACCCCCCGCCCTGATCCCCGGCAAACCCACCGAACTGGCGCTCCCCGGCCGCGTCGCGCCGCACCAGCACGATGCGGCTGGGGCGCTCCGAATCGAGCTGCAGGGCGGCGGTGTTCACCCCGCGGGCGATGAACAGCTGCCGGAAGGCCTCGCCGATGGGGTCCAGGCCCAGCCGGCCCGCAAAGGCGCTGGGGGTGCCCAGCCGGGCCAGGGCACAGGCCACATTGGCGGGGGCCCCGCCGAGCCGGTCGTCGACCGGTGCATCCCGGGCCGGATCTCCCCCGGGCGGCCCCAGGCGGTCCACCAGCGCCTCGCCCAGGCAGAGCACCCGGGGGGCTGGCGCAGACGCGGGGGAGGCTGAACCGGCGCTCGCGCCCAGCTCTGGCTCGGTGGCCATCAGGCGGCCGGACAGCTCCCCCCAGCTTGGGCGCGATCAGCGCTGGCGTCATCGGCCACCGCAGCCTGCAGGGCGGCAATGATGCGGGCGTTGGCGGCCGGGAAGGGGAAGTCGCCCAGCTGCTCCGGCCGAACCCAGCGCACCTGCTGGGAGGCCAGGGGCTGGGGCTCACCGGAGAGCCAGGTGCAGAGGTGCACCACGAAGCGCAGCTTCCTGTGGCTGTAGGCGTGGTCGAGCGTGATCAGCTCCTCGCCCACCACCGCCTCGATCGCCAGCTCCTCGCGCAGCTCACGCACGATCGTGGCCTCGATCGCCTCGCCCGCTTCCTGCTTGCCGCCGGGGAACTCCCACAGGCCGCCCAGCAGGCCCTCGTTGAGGCGCTGGTCGATGAGCACTTCGCCGGCGGCGTTGCGCACCACCCCCACGCCGATCACCTGAAACGGCAGCTCGCGGGGGGCGTCCTTCACGGGGTAGGCAGCGGGGTCGCCGGCAGCGTAGGCAGCGCAGGGCCCCTGCCAGGGACAGCCGCCACAGCTGGGATTGCGGGGCGTGCAGACGGTGGCGCCAAGGTCCATCAGGGCCTGGTTGAAAGCCCGGGGTTGCTGGGGATCGAGCAGCGCATCGCTCAGCTGCCACAGCCCGTTGAGCTGGCGCGCCGGTGGTCGCGGGCTGGCGGTGAGCCGCGCCAGCACCCGCTTCACGTTGCCATCGAGAATCGCGAAGGGCAGATCGAAGGCCGAGGAGAGGATGCTGCCGGCGGTGCTGCGGCCGATGCCCGGCAGGGCCAGCCAGCCCTCCAGCGTGCGGGGCCAGGGGTCTGCGCCGGGCGCCGCAGCCAGCTGTCGTGCCCCCTGCTGCAGGCGCCGGGCTCGGGAGTAGTAACCGAGGCCCTGCCAGAGCAGCAACATGTCGTGTTCGTCGGCGGCCGCCAGGCACGCGAGGCTGGGGAAGGCGGCCATCCAGCGCTGCCAGTAGGGCAGCACCACCTGCAACCGGGTCTGCTGCAGCATTACCTCGGCCACCCAAATCGGGTAGGGATCGAGTTCCTCACCCGGGGCGGCAGGGCTGCCATCGGCACGCCGCTTCCAGGGGATGGTGTGGCGGCCGTGGGCCTCCCACCAGGTGAGCAGGCAGTGGCGCAACTCCACCAGCCTGGCGCCCTTCGCCACTGGATGCCGAGCCAGGGATGGCATGGGGGGAGTGGAACTCTCCGCAGAGCAACCGAGTGTGACGCAGCTGCTGGAAGCGGATCGCGCTCGAAGCGCAAACATGGGCCCCTCTCCTGCCTGCCCGGGCCGGAGCTGGGGTATGCGGTGGAACGGCTGGGTCAGTTCGGGGGTTCCATTCGCTTGATCAGCTCAGTTGGTCGGCTTCGTTTCCCTGTTACCGCCCAGGAACTGCTCAACCACCAGCTTGAGCAGCAGCGACAGCAGGCCCACACCTGCCAGCACAAGGGCAGCTCCGTAGGCCAGCTCGGTGTCGTACTGCTTGTAGGCGTCTTCCACAAACAGCGGCAGAGTCTGGGTCTGGCCGGCGATATTGCCGCTCACCACCGCCACGGCTCCGAATTCCCCCAAGGCCCGGGCGGTGGTGAGGATCAGGCCGTACACCACAGCCCAGCGCACCGAAGGGAGGGTGACCTTCCAGAACACCTGCCAGTCGCTGGCTCCCAGGGTGCGGGCTGCTTCCTCCTGGTCCCAGCCTTCTTCCTCCAGCAGCGGGATCACCTCCCGGGCCATGAAGGGAAAGGTCACGATGATCGTGGCCAGGGCCATGCCGGGCCAGGAGAAGATGATCTTCCAGCCCAGGCTGGTCACGATCCCGCCCAGCAGGCCATTGGTGGGGCTGTAGAGCAACACAAGCATCAGGCCCACCACCACCGGAGAGATCGAGAAGGGCAGGTCGATCACGCTGAGCAGCAGGGCCTTGCCAGGAAACTGGCGTCGGGCAATCGCCGTGGCAGCCGCCAGGCCAAAGATGGTGTTGGCCGGCACGGCGATCAGGGTGCAGCGCAGGGTGAGCATCACCGCGGAGCGCAGGTCTTCCGACTGAAAATTCTCCAGAAAGGGCGCCAGCCCCTTGGCGAAGGCACCTGCCACCACCTCCAGCGCCGGCAACAGGATGATCACGCCCACATAGACACAGGCGATCAGGGGAACCAGCACCGACGCGGACGGGCGGGGCAAGGCCTGGACAACAGAGCGCAACGGGGTTCGCATGGAACGGGCAGCAGTGGAAAGAAGAACAGGAGGTTTACGGGCGTCTGGTCTTCAGACGGTTTGCGCAGGATTGGCTTCCCAGTTGCGGCCCCACACCTGCAGGCCATTGATCACCAGCAGGCTCAATAGCGAAAACATCAGCATCACCATGCCGATCACCGTGGCGGAGGCGAAGTCGTACTCCTCCAGCTTCTGGATGATCAGCGTGGGCGTGATCAGGTCCCGGAAGGGCACGTTGGAGGAGATCATCACCACCGATCCGTATTCGCCCACCGCCCGGCTGTAGCCCTGGGCCACACCGGCCAGGATCGCCGGCATCAACTGGGGCAGTACCACCTTGAGCAGGGTCTGGCGCTGGCTGGCACCCAGGCACCAGGCGGCCTCTTCCTGGTCGTGCTCCAGTGCCTCCAGCACCGGCTCCACACTGCGCACCACGAACGGCAGAGAGATGAACACCATGGCGATGGCCACCCCCAGCCAGGTGAACGACACCTTGATGCCGAACAGGGCCTGAATGGGAGCACCCAGCCAGCCGTTGGTGCTGTAGATCGCAGCCAGGGCAAGTCCAGCCACGGCGGTGGGCAGGGCGAAGGGAAGATCGATCAGTGAATCCAGCAGCCTGCGGCCCGGAAAGCTGCAGCGCACCAGAGCCCAGGCGATCACCACGCCGAACACACCGTTGACCAGAGCTGCCAGCAGCGACAAGCCAAAGCTGACGCGGTAGGTGGCCAGGGCCTCCGGAGACGTGGCCAGTTGCCAGAACTGGGCCGGGCCCACCGCGGCCGCCTTGAGGGCCAGGGTGCTGAGGGGCAGGAACAGCACCAGGGTGAGATACAGCCAGGTGATCCGCCAGGACCAACTGAGCTGGAGCCAGCTCGGCCAGGCGAAGCCCCGGCGGCGGACCGGTAGCGCAGAAACCATGGAGGAAAACCGGAAGTGGGCGGACCGTATCACCAATCAGATCTTTATTCAACGGTTTGCCGGTGGGAGAACGATTGTTTGCTGTAGGGTGGCCCCCACTGTTCCGCTTCCTCCCCCGCCATGGGCATCCGCGTTGCTGGTGTGTGCAAGGAGTTCGGCTCCTTCCGGGCGGTCGACAACGTCAGCCTCGATGTCGACACCGGCTCCCTGGTGGCCCTGCTGGGGCCGTCGGGCTCCGGCAAGAGCACCCTGCTGCGGCTGATCGCCGGCCTTGAGGAGGCGGACGCAGGACGGGTATGGATCACCGGCGAAGAAGCCACCTCTCGTTCCGTGCAGGAGCGCCAGGTGGGATTTGTGTTCCAGCACTTCGCGCTGTTCAAGCACCGCAACGTGCGCCAGAACGTGAGCTTCGGGCTGGAGCTGCGCGGCTGGAAGCACGAGGCCATCCGCCGGCGGGTGGATGAACTGCTGGAGCTGGTGCAACTGCAGGGCTTCGGCAACCGCTACCCCTCCCAGCTCTCGGGTGGCCAACGCCAGCGCGTGGCCCTGGCCCGGGCGCTGGCGGTGCAGCCACGGGTGCTGCTGCTGGATGAACCGTTCAGCGCCCTGGACGCCAAGGTGCGCAAGGAGCTGCGGGCCTGGCTGCGCAATCTCCACGACGAGATGCACGTCACCACCGTGATCGTGACCCACGACCAGGAGGAAGCCATGGAGGTGGCCGACAAGATCGTGGTGATGAACCAGGGCCGGGTCGAGCAGATCGGCAGCCCCGCGGAGATCTACGACCAGCCAGCCAGCCCGTTTGTGATGAGCTTTGTAGGGGCGGTGAATGTGCTGCCGTCGCACAGCCCCCTGGCAGGCACGCCCCAGCAACCGGCGGAAGAGTCCGCGAAGGAAACCCAGCTGTTCATCCGCCCCCACGATCTGGAACTGCACCAAACACCCAGGGAGGGCAGTGTTCCCGCGGTCTTGCACCGACTCACCCATATGGGCCGCGACATCCAGGCCGAGCTCACCCTGAGCAGCGGAGAGGTGGTGATTGCCCAACTGCCGAGAGAGCGGATTGACTATCAACAGCTCAAAGCAGGAGATGAACTGCACATCACCAGCAGGGAAACAAGAACATTTGTCCCCGACTACGTGATCTAAATCAGTGAGATCTGAATCAGTGAGATCTGAATCAGTGAAATCTGAATCAGCCTGATGCGGCCTGGCCGCAAACTCCCACCATTCGAAGATGCCCATGTTGTCCTCCATTCTGGCCATCACCGCCGAACCGATAGTCCTCCCACATCTGCTGGGCCGGTTTGCCGCTGCCGCCGCCCTGGCTGGCGCGATTGGCTTCAACGCCGATCGCAGTCGACGTCCCGCCGGAATGCGGCTGTACGCAACAGCAGGACTGACGGGGGCAGCCATCGCCCTGCTGATGGTGTCAAACAGTGCCACAACATCCGGCACCTTCGAAATCTCGCCAACGGCTTCCATTGTTGCCAAAGCAACTGCACTGCTGGCATGCAGCATCCTTTTTGGCCTCATTTCCCTTGGCCTCATCCTTCAGCAGTCCCCCTATTCCAGGCCCACGCCAGGGCTCACCGCAGCAACCTCATTGGCCCTTGTGTCAATACTCGGTGCCACAGTGGGCATGGGTCACTGGCGCCCCTTCCTGATCGGCGGGGCGCTCGCCTTGCTGCTGCTCAAAGGAGGGTACTTCCTCAGAAATCGTTCAGCGAAACTAGAAAACCCACGCTAACGATTCCTACTCGCACTTCCTACTCGCGCAGAGGCAATCCCTGGTCATCAAAGAAGCCTTCAAAAAGCGATGTACTGAGATAGCGTTCTCCAGAATCCGGCAACACAACAACAATCATCTTGTCGCGCATGCTGTCTTCCCTGGCGATGGAGATGGCGGCACTGACAGCAGCCCCACAGGACAGCCCCGCAAGAATTCCCTCCTCCTTGGCCAGACGCTGGGCCATGACAATTGCCGCCTCATCCTCGACCGCTTCCACCCGATCCACCAGCGACAGGTCGAGATTTCCTGGAACAAAGCCCGCCCCGATGCCCTGAATCCGGTGGGGGCCAGGTCGAGGCTGTTCCCCGGCCATGGTTTGCGCGATCACTGGGCTGGATGCCGGCTCAACGGCAACAGCCGTGAGTGGCATTCCCAGGGTCTGCTTGATGTAGCGGCTCACACCGGTGATCGTTCCACCCGTGCCGACACCGGAAACCAGGACATCAATGCGGCCATCGGTGTCTTTCCAGATCTCCGGACCCGTGGTGTCGTGATGGACCTGGGGATTAGCTGGATTGGAGAATTGCTGCAAGAGCACATAGCGATGGGGATCGCTGTTGGCCATCGCCTGGGCCGTGGCGATCGCTCCGGCCATGCCTAGCTTGCCATCCGTGAGCACGAGATTGGCCCCATAGGCAGTGAGCAATTTGCGGCGCTCCAGGCTCATCGATTCAGGCATGGTGAGCGTGAGCGGTATGCCCTTGGCAGCGGCCACGAAGGCGAGGGCGATGCCCGTATTGCCACTGGTGGGCTCAATCAGTTCCTTACCCGCACCAAGCAAACCATCACGCTCAGCCTGCGCAACCATGGCAGCTCCGATACGGCACTTCACCGAATAAGCCGGGTTGCGTCCCTCTATCTTGGCCAATACACGGGCGCCACACCCTGCGGTAAGGCGGTTCAACTGCACAAGGGGTGTTTGCCCAATGCTGAGACTGTTGTTGGTGAAGATCGGGCTCATGACATCAAGGTTGAATCACCAGTTACACCTCCCGGTCGCACCCGGGAGGCATGGGTGGGCTTAGTGATGGATCAAGGAATGGGGCTGGGAGTTGCCAGATTGAACCAAGGCGTTTGCCTGGTCATCATTGACCTGGCCCTCATCGAGAAGTGGGCCCCGGTCGAGCATCAGCTGGGTCAATCGCTGGTCGTGGGATACCAGCATCCGGAATACATCCAGCCTGTCGCTCTGGGCCAATTCGCCGTCGCGGCCCCAGTGCAGGCACCAGGGCGGTATGCGCTGGTTCATGGCTGGTTGGGGATCAGCAGATCGTGCTCGCCCACGGCCACAAGCCGGCCTTCAGCGCGGAACCGACTGAGCAACTTGGTCACGGTGACCCGGGTGAGACCACAGAGATCCGCCAGGCCATGGTGGGTGAGATTGAGCTCACTCAGTGACAGTCGAAAGCCGTGTCGATTGATCTGACCATGCGACCGGGCAATCCAGCAGAGCAAGGTGATCAAACGGCAGTCTCCAGCGCGGATGCGCTGGATCGCCAGGAGTTCGGCCAACATCTGCCGCTCACGGCATAGGTGCTGCTGCAGATCAGGGAAATCCAGCTCCATGTGCTCAACCAGCACCGGGGTGAGGCATTGAAGTTCCAGTGGCTGGATCACGGGATCCTCTGCACTGACCACGTCACCTGGCCCCCACAGGCCCAGGGTGATGCTCTCCCCCTCCATGTTCCAGGTGGCGGAGCGCACATAGCCCTCGTGCAGTCGCCAGCACATCCCATCCGGGAGCACATCGCGAGGGTGGAGGGCGAGCCGCAGGGGCCGCTTGATCAGAGAGGAGGTCACGGCGTTGGCGGGCGATGGTGTAGACGGCCGTTCGCACAAGCCATGCGCGGCAGATCAGAGACAGCAGGCATTCGAAGGGAACAGGGCACGGCCGGAGAGCAACTGCCCAGCAGTATGACGTATTCCCGATGGGATAACCGGTGTTAGTGGATATGGGGATAGGTCTCTTGAGTCTCGGCCCGAGAAATCAGATGTAGAACATGGGGCTGGACTCGCGCAGGCTGTCCCTCTCCAGCAACAGGTGGGCGAGCGTGGTGGACTGCAGAACGTCAACCCGGGCCTGCTCAACCCTTCCCGCCAGAGCATCCAGCACCTTGAACTCGGCATCGTCGCGATCGCCCTGGCGCTCGCTGCGGGCATCGCCCTCCAGACAATCCTCCACCTCGGCAATCGTGATCAGCTCTGGAGAGCGCGTGAGTTGATAGCCCCCCTTGGGTCCGCGGACGCTGGCGAGATAGCCACCTTTGCGCAGGGCCGTGAGCATCTGTTCGAGGTAGCGCTCCGGCATGCCATGGCGTCGACAGATCTCCCCGGTCTGCACGCGGGCTCCCGTGGCGTAGGCAGCGGCCAGATCCATCAGCGCCACCAGGCCGTATTCCGTCTTGGCAGAGAACACCATGGCTGGCAGGGGAGCTCGGCCCAGTCTGCCAGGCAAACAACGGTTCACAGGTCGGGAATCGCGCCACAGGGGCAGGTGCCCCAGGGCACACCGGGACCGGCCGTGATCGCCATACCTTCTCGCAGTTCCCGATCGACAAACCGTGGATAGCAGCCCATTCTCGACCCCCTTGAGCCGCCGTCAGTTGCTGCTCACGGGCGTCGCGGCCCTGCCTCTGGCCGTGGCTCTTGCCACGACACTCAGCAGCCACCAGGCGCAGGCCCAGCAATCGGCGAGGCCCCAGACGCTCACCCTGGTTTCCTACGCCGTTACCAAGAACGCCTACGACCAGATCTTCAAACTGTTTGCCGATGACTGGAAGAGGAAAACAGGGCAGACCGTGACGTTCAGGGGGAGCTATGGCGGCTCCGGCTCCCAGACCCGGGCCGTGATCGACGGCCTGAATGCCGACATCGTCAATCTGGCGATGTCGGCCGACATCGCGCGGATCGAGCAGGCCGGGCTGATCCGCAAGGGCTGGGAGAGCCGTCTGCCCAACAACTCCACACCGATCCACTCCACCGTGGTGGCCTTCGTGCGCCCCGGCAATCCCAAGAAGATCAACAGCTGGAAAGATCTGGCCAAGCCCAACGTGGAGGTGGTGACGGCCAATCCCAAGACCTCCGGCGGCGCCCGCTGGAACTTCATCGCCCTCTGGGGTTCGGTGACCCAGACCGGAGGCTCGGAAGCCCAGGCTCGCCAGACCATCCGCGATGTGTACAAGAACGTGGATGTGCTTCCCAAGGATGCCCGCGAGGCAACCGACTTCTTCATCAAGCGCAAACAGGGCGATGTGCTGCTGAACTGGGAAACGGAGGCGATCCTTGCCAAGCGCAAGGGCGAGTGGACCGCTGGCTACAAGACCTTCAGTCCCAACATCCTCACGTCCCAGCCCGTTGCCGTCGTCGACAAAAACGTCGACCGCAATGGCACCCGCAGGGTGGCGGAGGCCTTCACCCGCTTCCTTTACACCCCGGCCGCTCAGAGGGTGTTTGTGGACAACGGCTTCCGGCCTGCCACCGCCGAGGGCAAGGCCTACGCCCGCGGCAAGTTTCCCGCGGTGAAGACCTACACCATTGACGCCTTTGGTGGCTGGTCGGCCGTGAGCAACAAGTTCTTTCGCGACGGCGCCATCTGGGATCAGATCTTCCGCGCCACGCGCTGAGCCAGACCCCGGCAGCCGGCCCTGCCGTACCCGCCCAGCCCCGCGCCCGGCGTCCGGCGCCGGGCCATTTTCGCTGCACGCTTTTCCGATGGGCGAACCGTAGTACAGTAGTCCCGATTCCCCATCGGATTACAGGACTATGATCTCTCGACCCCTCTCGGTCGTCGCCGTCGCGGGCGCTCTGGTGATCGTGGCCGGCTGCGGCAGTCCGCAGGGCTCCACGGAAGCAGGGAGTGGCAGCTCCGCTCCGCAGGAACTGCTGCTCGTGAGCTATGCCGTCACCAAGTCGGCCTACGACCGGATCCTGCCCAAGTTCATCGAGGACTACGAGGCCAGAACCGGTACGGAGCTCAAGGTGAACACCAGCTACGCCGGATCAGGCACCCAAACGCGGGCGATCATCGATGGCCTGGAGGCCGATGTGGCCACCCTGGCCCTCGCGTCCGACCACATCAAGCTGGAGGAAGCCGGCAAGATCAAGCCCGGCTGGCAGGAGCGCCTTCCCAACAACAGCATCATCACCAACTCCACCGTGGCCTTCATCACCCGGCCCGGCAATCCCAAGGGGATCAAGACATGGAGTGACCTTGCCAAGCCGGGTGTGACCGTGATCACCGCCAACCCCAAAACCTCGGGGGGGGCCCGCTGGAACTTCCTGGGCCTCTGGGGTTCGGTGACCGAGACCGGGGGCACCACTGCCCAGGCAGAGAGCTTCGTGGGCAGCGTGTACAAAAATGTGGAGAACCTGCCCAAGGATGCGCGAGAGGCTTCTGATGTTTTCCTCAAGCGCGCCCAAGGTGATGTGCTGCTCAACTACGAGAATGAGGCCTTGCTGGCCATCAAACAGGGTGAGCTCAAAGATCCCTATGTGGTGCCGGAAGTGAATGTCCGCATCGAGGGTCCGGTTTCCGTGGTGGACGAAGTGGTGGATCGCCGCGGCACCCGCGAGCCCGCCACTGCCCTGGCAGAGTTCCTCTTCACGGAAGAGGCGCAGCAGATCTTCGCCGAAGAAGGCTTCCGGCCGGTGAACCCCACCGTGTGGGAACGCGTCAAAGGCAAGTTTGCGCCCGTGAAACAGCTCTTCACCGTGCAGGAATTCGGTGGCTGGTCTGAGGTGAACAAGGTGTTCTTCGGCGATGGAGGCATCTGGGATCGCCTGTTTGCCAAGGCGCGCTGAACCAGCCATGTGTGAACTGCTAGCCCTCAATGCCAATACCCCAACCGACATGGGCTTCTCCTTCCAGGGGCTCAGCCGGCGCGGTGGCGCCAGTGGCGAACACGCCGATGGCTGGGGGCTGGCCAGCTTCACGCGCGCCGGTCATGGGCTCACCCTGCTGCGCGAAGAGGCCCCGGCCGCCTTCTCCGCCCTGGCCGCCCAGCTGGCCGAGCGCTCCCCCAAGGCACTGGTGAGCATCGCCCACATCCGCAAGGCCACGCGTGGCGCTGTTGCGATGGAGAACTGCCATCCCTTCTCCCGCAGCTGGAGCGGGCAAACCTGGGTGTTTGCCCACAACGGTGATCTCCACGGCACGATTCCCCTGGGAGATCAGTACCGGCCCTTCGGCAGCACCGACAGCGAGGGGGCGTTCTGCTGGATCCTGGAGCGGCTGGAGCAAGCCGGGGTGGATCCACAGGACCCCGGCGCCCTGTTTGACCTGCTGCACCACTGTGCCGCCGAACTGGCCGAGCGGGGCACGTTCAATGCCCTGATCAGCAATGGCCATTGGCTGTTCGCCACCGCAACCAGCCGGCTGCACTGGCTCACGCGCCGGGCCCCTTTCTGCAAGGCCACCCTGGCTGATCCGCCCCTGCAGGTGGATTTCTCCTCGCTCACCACCGCCAACGACGTGGTGACCATCCTCAGCACCGAGCCACTCACCATCGACGAACAGTGGCAGCCGTTTCAGGCCGGGGAATCGCTGCTCTTCTGCGCCGGTGAGGTGGTCCAACGCAGCCGCCATGGGGTGCGGCCGGCACCACGGCCAGCGATCTCCCCAGCGGCCCTGGCGGGATAAACAGGATGGAGCGCACCGCCGATGAGCGGGGCCGCCACGATGGGTGCTGTCCTCCCTGGCGTGGCGCAGTCGGCGTTGACCACCGAGGCTGGGCCCAGCCCGTTTCGGGTTTCACGATCACCCTGCGCCATGCCCCTGCTTCCCCACCCCTGGAAGGCCGCTTTCTGGATCGCCTGCGGCCTGGGCGCAGGCAGCCTGCTGCTGCCTGCGGCACCGGCCCTGGCCACGGAGCGCCAGGCTGACCGGCTGCTGGCCAGCGCCGGCACGACCCTGAAGCTGGCACAAGGGGGAAGGGCAGGCGGCGAACAGGCCCCCCTGGGTCGCCTGCCCGCCAGCTGGCGTGGGGATTTGGTCGCTGACGGCGGCAGCACCCGCTGGCAGGTGGACCTGGCCCCCGACGGCACCTTCCAGCTGCGTCACACCCGGCTGGGCCGGGGCGGGGCCGAGCGAGGCAAGTCCAAGGGGTCCGGGCAGGGCAGCCATGACGACATCGGCCGCTGGCGCCTGGAGTCCGGCGGCCAGCGCCTGGTGCTGCAGGGCAGCCGCGAAGCACTGGTGCTGCTCCAACCCCTGGAACAGGGCCAGGCCCTGCGCAAGCTCAGCCCGGACGGCCAGCCCCTCGCCTCCGGCTCCAGCGACCTGCTGCGGCGGCTGGCGGTGCCGGAGCCGCTCGAACCGCGGTTGCCCCTGCAGGGGCTGTTCCGCTACATGGCCGATGCCGCCAGCATCCGCCTCTGCGCCACCGGCACCCAGCTGCCCGTGGCCATGGAGGGCGACTACCTGGCGCTGGAGCGGGCCTACCTGGCCGCCCGGCCCGCGGATGCCCCCGGCCTGCCCCTGCTGGTGAACCTGGAGGGGCTGATCGGCAACCGCCCCTCCGCCGAGCCGGGCCTCGGCCCGGTACGCACCCTGGTGGTGGAACGGTTCGTGGCTGTGCAGCCGGGCCAGTCCTGTCCCGCGCAGCCACCGTCGAGCCCAACCGGCAACAGAACCCAGCCCACGCTCCAGGGCCAGAGCTGGCGGCTGCAGGCCCTCCAGGACAGCAAAGGACCGGCCCTGCCCAAGACAACGGATCAGACGCCGGAGCTGGAGCTGGCGGCAGACAGCGATCGGCTGAGCGGCAGCGGCGGCTGCAACCGGCTGATGGGCGGCTACCAGCTCCAGGGGCAACGGCTGCGTTTCTCGCAGCTGGCCAGCACCCAGATGGCCTGCCCGGAAGCGGCAATGGCCTTCGAGCAGCGCTACACCCGGGCGCTGGAGCGGGTGCGGCGCTGGAGCATCGACGGGAACTCCCTGCTGCTGCAGGACAAACGGGGCCGCACCCTGCTGGTGTTTCAGCCCACCATGTAGGCCTCAACGGCATGGCTCAGGCGCCGCAGCCCGGTCAGGGCGTCCCGCTCGAGGTTCCGCACGCGGTCGCGGCTGATGCCGAGCACCCGACCGATGCCGGTGAGGCTCATCGGCTCTTCCCCGTCGGGATTGTCGGGAGAGAGAATGCCGTAGCGCATCTTCAGCACCCGCCCCTGCAGCTCCGGCAGCTGCTCCAGCAGCGCCCGCAGGTCTCCCTTCAGGCACTCCCCATCCAGCCGCTCCTCCGGCAGCTCCCCATCCCCAGCCAGCAGGTCCAGCAGCTCCGTGTCCT
>CALRKN020000017.1:0-78621 GCA_943368005.1 Bradyrhizobium ivorense
TTCTCCGACGTTCGCCCCACGGACTGGGCCTACCAGGCCCTCGCCAACCTGATCGAGCGCTACGGCTGCGTGGCCGGCTACCCCGACGGCACCTTCAAGGGCCGCCAGGCCCTCACCCGCTACGAGGCCGCCGCCCTGCTCAACGCCTGCCTCGACCGCGTCACCGAGGTGACCGACGAGCTCAAGCGCCTCATGGCCGAGTTCGAGAAGGAATTGGCCGTGCTCAAGGGCCGCGTGGATGGCCTGGAATCCAAGGTGAAAACCCTGGAGGCCCAGCAGTTCTCCACCACCACCAAGCTGCGCGGTGAAGTGAGCTTCATCATCGGCGGCACGCCCGACTTCGACAGCCCGAGACGCGGCACGGACGGCACCTTCCCAGCCCGGCCCAACCAGACCACCTTCAACTACGACGCTCGCCTGAGCTTCGACACCAGCTTCTCCGGCAAGGACCTGCTGCGCACCCGCCTGCGTTCCGGCAACTTCAGCGCCCTGCCCTTCGACAGCAGCAGCCAGATCTTCAAGCTCGACAAGGCCTTCGCTCCCGCAGGCGGTCCCAACACCGTCGAGATCGACCGACTCTTCTACCGCTTCCCGGTGGGCAAGAGCGTCAATCTCACCGTGGGCGCCCTGGTGCGCAACACCGAGATGATCTCCTTCATCCCGAGTGCCTACAAGTCGGACATTCTCGACTACTTCGGCCTCGCCGGTGCCTCCGGCGTCTACAACAAGGCCACCGGTGCCGGTGTGGGCCTGAGCTGGCGGCAACAGGTGGAGAAGGGCAATCCCTTCCTCACCTTTGATGTGAATTACGTGGCCAACAGTGGCTTCAACGATTCCACCATCGGTGCCTTCAGCTCCGACAGCGGCATCAACCTGCTCACCCAGCTGGGCGTGCGGGGCACCAACTGGGGCGCCGCCGTGGCCTATCGCTACGGCACCGAAGGCTCCCGCATCCGCACCCCCAACTTCAGCCCCGGCACCCTGGCGGATGGTGAGGACAGCAGCAGCGTGTCCATCGCTGGCTACTGGTCTCCCATCGATGCCAGCTGGGCGCCCTCGATCAGCGCCGGCTACGGCTACAACGGCGGCTCCGGCGGCTTCAGCGACTCCCAGTCGTGGATGGTGGGCCTCCAGTGGAGCGACGTGTTCATGGAGGGCAACAACGCCGGCGTGGCCTTCGGCATGCCGCCCTTCACCAACGACAACGACACGGAGTCCTGGCTGCTCGAGGTCTTCTACAAGTACCAGGTCACCGACAACATCTCCATCACCCCGGCCATCTTCTACGCCAGCGACTACCGCAGCAACAGGGGTTTCGACACCTGGGGCGGCGTGATCCAGACCACCTTCCGGTTCTGATCCCCATCCTCTCGGCGTCGTTTTCCTAACTCACTCCCACCCCTTCAGCCCCCTGCTTGCAGGGGGCTTTTTTATGTTCCTGCCGCTGGCTGAGCTACCCCGATCGCCGTAAGAGCAGGGCGCCTGGACAGAGCCAATCTTGACCAGCTCTTAATTCAGGCATAACGACCGGCCCAGTTGCTGGTTGCTAGACGAGTACAGATCCCCAATGGTTCATCCATGACCTTCCCCAAGAAGGCCCTGATCATCTCTGGCATTTCCCTGGCCGGTGCCGGCCTGATCGCCCCCGTGCTGGCCCAGGCCACCATCAGCGGCGCCGGCGCCACCTTCCCCGCCCCCTTCTACCAACGGGCTTTTGCCGGCATCGCCAGCAAGGTGCGCGTGAACTATCAATCCGTGGGCTCCGGTGCCGGTGTGCGCCAGTTCCAGGCCGGCACCGTGGACTTCGGCGCCACCGACGAACCGATCAAGCGCGACGAAGCGGCCAAGGTGAGCCGCGGCGTGGTGCAGTTCCCGGCCGTGGGCGGCACGATCGCCATCGCCTTCAACAAGGCCGACTGCCCCAAGCTGAATCTCACCCAGAAGCAGGCCGTGGACATCTTCCTCGGCAAGATCACCACCTGGGAGCAGCTCAAGTGCGGCAAGGGCAAGATCGTGGTGGCCCACCGCTCCGACGGCTCCGGCACCACCTTCGCCTTCACCAACTCCCTGAGCGCCTTCTCACCCGAGTGGAAGAGCAAGGTGGGTGAAGGCAAGGCCGTGAAGTGGCCCGTGGGCGTGGGCGGCAAGGGCAACGAAGGCGTGGCCGGCGTGATCCAGAACACCCCCGGTGCCATCGGATACCTCAACCAGGCCTTCGTGAAGGGCAAAATCCGCGCTGCCGCCCTGCAGAACAAGGCCGGCAAGTTCGTGATGCCCACCGCTGCCAGCGGCGCCGCCGCCCTGAACAACATCAAGCTGGACGGCAACCTGGCCGGCGAGGATCCCAATCCCGCCGGTGCCAACAGCTACCCCATCTCCACCCTCACCTGGATCCTGGCCTACCAACGCGGCAACGGTGCCAAGGCCCCGGCGATCCGCCAGGCCATGAGCCACCTGCTCAGCTCCGCCGCCCAGAACCAGGCGGAAGGCCTGGGCTACGTGCCCCTGCGCGGCCAGATCCTCAAGCAGGCCCAAGGCGCCGTGGCCAAGATCGGCAACTGATGCAGTCCGGTGCCCCCAGGGGCATCCAGCCGCCTACAACCCTTTCGCAACCAGGGAGGCCCACCGGCCTCCTTTTTTATTCTTAACCAAGTCTTAGGGATCATTGAACCTGGCTCCCCTAGGTGTGGAGTGCTGCTAAACCTCGGTTCATGCAACGCACCTTCTTCTTTGCCACCGGCGCTGCCGTAGCGGTGGGCTTGCTCACCTCCGCCTGCGGCGGTGGTGGCAGCAAGCTGCCCACCATCAACGGCGCCGGCGCCTCCTTCCCGGCGGCGGCCTACCAGCGTTGGGCCCAGGACTACGCAGCCAACACCGGCAACCAGGTGAACTACCAGTCGGTGGGCTCCGGCGCAGGCGTACGCCAGTTCCTGGCCGGATCGGTGGACTTCGGCGCCACCGATGAGTCCCTGTCAGACGAGGACTTCACCAAGGACGCCGCCGGGAAGCGCGGAGCCGTGCAGATCCCGATGCTGGGGGGCACCATCCCGGTGGCCTACAACAACGCCAACTGCCCCGATCTCAAGCTCACCCAGGCCCAGGTGGCGGATATCTTCCTGGGCAAGATCACCAACTGGAAGGACCTGGGCTGTCCGGATGGTCCGATCACCGTGGCCCACCGCAGCGACGGCTCCGGCACCACCTTCGGCTTCACCAACTCCCTGGCCTGCTTCTCGGAGGAGTGGAAGAACAAAGTGGGCGTGGGCAAGGCCGTGAATTGGCCCGTGGGCGTGGGCGGCAAGGGCAACGAGGGGGTGGCCGGCGTGATCCAGAACACCCCTGGCTCCATCGGCTACCTGAACCAGGCCTTCGTGCGCGGGCCCATCAAGGCGGCGGCTCTCCAGAACAAGGAGGGCAACTTTGTGATGGCCGATGAAAAGAGCGGTGCCGCGGCCCTCAACAGCGTTCAGCTCGATGAGCGTCTCGGTGGCGAAGACTGCAACCCCGCAGGGGCCGACAGCTTCCCGATCGTGGCCTTCACCTGGATCCTGGCTTATCAGAGCGGCCAGGGTGCCGAGAAGGCCGAGGCCGTGCGCACCTTCCTCCTCTGGGCCCTGCAGGACGGCCCCCAGCAGACGGCGACCGAGCTGGGCTACGTACCCATCAAGGGTGATGTGCTCAAGCGGGCCCTGGCCGAGATCGAGAAGATCAAGGACTGAGAGGCCGACCGTCGGCGGGCCAGGCGCCTAGCCGCGCCGCCGCCGCCGGCAACAGGCATAGCCCAGCTGCACCAGGGCCAGGCCGCCCAGCAGGCTCATGGCCAGCATGGCCAGCACCTCCAGCGGCTTGCCGGCATCGAGTCCGCGTACCAGCTCCAGCATCCAGCTGGAGAACGTGGTGAGCGAGCCGCAGAAACCGATGCCGCCCCAGAGGTAGAGCCGGACCCGGTGCGGCGGCTGGGCCAGCAGCATGCCGATCAGCAGGCAGCCGATCAGGTTGGCCAGCAGGTCGGCGCCGGCGAGGGCGCGCAGGCTACCGCCATGGGCCTGGGTGAGCAGCTCCAGCTGCCAGCGCAGCAGGGCGCCGGGGATGGCACCGCCGGCCACCAGGGCCAGGTCCCGCAACTCGCGGCGCAGGGAGTGGTTCATGGCCCGCCCCCCACCAGCAGTCCGAGCTTGAGGGCCAGCAGGCCGGCCAGCACCGAGCCCAGGGTGAGCAGGGCCGCCTCGCCCCAGTGCCCCTGGCGCAGCTCGGCATGCACCTCGCCGATGAAACTGGAGAAGGTGCTGAAGCTGCCGAAAAAGCCGGTGCCGATCAGCAGCAGCAGCCGCTGGGCGGCCCCGCCGCAGCTCCGCTCCAGCCCCACCACCAGCCCCAGGGCAAAGGCGGCCACCACGTTCACGCCGAAGGTGCCCCAGTGCTTGCGGGGGAGCATGGGCTCGAGGTGATTCACCACCCGAAAGCGCAGCCAGGCCCCGGGTACGGCGCCGATGGCCACCAGCAGCGCTGGGGATGGATCGTTCATGGCGCCCCAGGCCAGTTGGGCTCCAGCACCAGCCCGGCGACCACCCTGCGCGGGGCTGCGATGGAGAAGGGCCGCTTCGGGCTGAACATCGGCTTGCGTCGCGCGCCCCAACTGTTGCAGTCGCACCAGCCTGCACCAAGCCTTAACCAACAAATTCAGTTGATTGTTCAGCCTTGGGGAGATATCACCGTTGCCGCCAGCACCCATGGCTGCCCAGCGTTCCGCTGTTCTCGCTCCCCTGCTCCCTGCCTTGGCTGCCCTGCTGGCCGCCTGCGGCGCCAGCCCCCAGCAGGGGGCCGCCCCGATCAGCATCAGCGGCTCCAGCACCGTGTTCCCGATCCTTGAGCGGGCCGTGGAGGCCTACCGCAAAACCGAGCGGGGCCAGGAGGTGAACGTGGAGCTCAGTGAGGTGGGAACCAGCGGTGGCCTGCGCCAGTTCTGCGCCGGTGAGATTCCGATCGCCAACGCCTCGCGGCCGATCAGCAGCAAGGAACTGAAGGCCTGCGCCGAAAACGGCATCACCTTCATCGAGCTGCCCCTGGCCTTCGATGCCCTCACCGTGGTGGTGAACAGCGGCAACGCCTGGGCCTCGGCGATCAGCACCACCGAACTGGCCCGCACCTGGAACAAGGAGGCCCAGGGCAAGATCAAGAACTGGAACCAGATCAATCCCGCCTGGCCCGACCGGCCCCTGCGCCTCTGCGGCCCGGGCAGTGATTCGGGCACCTTCGACTACTTCAACGAGGCGATCAACGGCAACAAGACCAACGCCCGCGCCGATGTGGAGAGCAGCGAAGACGACAACGTGCTGGTGGCCTGCGCGGCCAGCGACCCCAACGCCATGGCCTACTTCGGCTTCGCCTACTACCAGGCCAACCGGGAGAAGCTAAAGGCCCTGGCGATCGCGCCTGAAGGGGGCCAACCCGTGCTGCCCTCGGTGGAGAACGCTCAGAACGGCAGCTACAAGCCCCTCTCGCGCCCCCTGTTCATCTATGTGAACGACAAGGACATGCGGGCCAACGACGAGATCCGCAGCTTCGTGGGCTTCACGGTGGGCAACGGTCTCAAGCTGGTGGAGCAGGCGGGCTACATCCCCCTGCCGGCCGACACCTACCGGCTGGTGGAATCGAAGCTCTACCGCCACATCCTGGGCACCTCCTTCGGTGGCGACCTGCCGGTGGGCCTCAGCATCGGCGAGGCCCTGCGCCGCAGCTTCGACGACACCCGCAAGCCGGAATTCCGCTAGGCGGGGGCCAGCTGCCGGGGGGGGGTGGGCAGCCGCAGGCTCACCAGGGCGGCCAGCCCCACCAGCACGGCCGAGGCCCAGAGGCAGGCCTGCATGCCCCCCACCAGGAACAGGCCACCGGAGAGCAGGGTGCCCACCAAGCGCCCTGCGGCATTGGCCATGTAATAGAAGCCCACGTTGAGGCTCACCGCATCGGCATCGGTGTAGGCCAGCACCATGTAGCTGTGGATCGAGGAATTCATGGCGAACACCACCCCGAACACGGCCAGGCCCACCACCACCGTGAGCCCGGGGTTGCCCACCTCCCGCCAGAGGGTGATCGCCATCAGGGCGGGAATGGCTGTGAGCAGGGCGGCCCAGAACTGCACGGCACTGGGGCCGGGCGGCCGGGTCTGGCCCCAGGCGCGCCGCAGGCTGGGCGCTGAGCCCTGCACGATGCCGTAGCCGATCACCCATAGGCCCATGAAGCCGCCCACCTCCCAGAAGCGCCAGCCCAGGGTGGTCTGCAGAAACACCGGCAGGGACACCACGAACCACACGTCGCGGGCGCCGAAGAGGAAGAAGCGTGCCAGCGAGAGCACGTTGAGCCCCTCGCTCTTGGAGAAGAGGGCCTTGAAGGCGGGCTTGGTCTTCATCCGGCCGATGTCGCGCGGCAACAGCAGGGTCACCAGGAAGGCCAGGGCCAACCAGGCCGCCATCACGATCACCGCCCTGTTGAAGCCCACCGCGTAGAGCAGCAGGCCCCCCACGAAGAAGCCCAGACCCTTGAGCCCATTCTTGGCACCGGTGAGAATGGCCACCCAGCGGAACAGTTGCTGCTCCCCCCTGGCCTGATCGTCCGGGGTTTCCGGCACCACCACCCGGATGGCGCTCTTGGCGCTCATCTTCTCCAGGTCCTTGGCGATGCCGCTGATCGCCTGGGCCACCATCACCCACCCCACCGACAAGGCCCTGGGCCAGGTGTCGGCCACCGGCACCAGCAACAGCAGGGCGCCGATCTGCAGCAGGGTGCCGATCCAGAGGGTGAGCTTCAGACCGAAGCGGGCGCCCAGCCAGCCGCCGTAGAGGTTGGTGAGAATCCCGAAGAACTCATAGAAGATGAACAGGAAGGCGATCTCCAGCGTGGTGTAACCCAGCTGCAGGAAGTGGAACACCACGAGCATGCGCAGCGCCCCATCGGTCACCGTGAACGACCAGTTGTTGGCGGTGATGATCGCGTACTGCTGCAGGGGAGTGAGGACTTTCATCACTTGTCCTCCAGGCTGGCCACGTGACAGGCCAGATCGGCCATGCGGCAGCTGTAGCCCCACTCGTTGTCGTACCAAGCGAACACCTTGAGCTGGGTGCCGTTCACCACCATGGTGGAGAGGGCATCCACGATCGAACTGCGGCTGTCGTTGAGGTAGTCCACCGACACCAGCGGCCGGGTTTCGACGCCCAGGATTCCCCGCAGGGGCCCCTGGGCCGCCGCCTCGAAGGCGCCATTCACCTCCTCCACCGTGACGGTGCGCTCCAGCTCGAACACCGCATCGGTGAGCGAGGCATTGAGCAGGGGCACGCGCACGGCGTGGCCATTGAGCTTGCCCAGCAGCTCGGGAAAGATCATGCCGATCGCCTTGGCCGAGCCGGTGGTGGTGGGGATCAGGCTCTGCAGGCAGGAGCGGGAGCGGCGCAGGTCGCTCTTGAAGCTGTCGACCACCACCTGGGTGTTGGTCACATCGTGCAGGGTGGTGATGGCGCCGTGGCGGATGCCGAAGTTCTCGTGCACCACCTTCACCACCGGCGCCAGGCAGTTGGTGGTGCAGGAGGCCGCGGTGATCACCCGGTGGCGGGCCGGGTCGTAGAGGTTGTGGTTGATGCCGAACACGATGTTGAGCACCTCCTCACCGGCCACGGCGCCCTTCACCGGGCAGGCCACGATCACTCGCTCCACGCCCAGCTCGGCGATGTAGGGGGCGAGGGCCTCGGGCGTCTTGATCTTGCCGCTGCACTCCAGCACCAGCTCCACACCGGCCTGGCCCCAGGGCACGGCGGCCGGATCGCCGGCCTGGCTATAGCCCACCGCCTGCGACTCCACCAGCAGCCCGCTGGCGCTGGCGCCCACGGGCTTGCTCCAGCGGCCGTGCACCGAGTCGAATTCGAGCAGGTGGGCCGCGGTGGCGGCATCGCCGGCCTTGTCGTTGACGTGCACCAGCTCGATGCCGGGCCGGCCCCACAGGGCGCGGAACACCAGCCGACCGATGCGGCCGAAGCCGTTGATGCCCACTCTCATCGCCAGGGAAGCAGCTGCCCCCACTTTCCATCAAGCCGAATTGATGGGTCTTATGGCGGGGTTAAGGCCTGCGCCTGGCCTGCTCACGCCTCCGCTGCGCTCCACGGGGAGCACACATCGATCAGACAGCCGGCCGGATCCAGCACCAGGAAGCGGCGCTGCCCGTAGAACTCGTTGCGGGGCTCCTGAAGGATGGGGGCACCCATCGCCCCAGCCCTCTGGTGCATCGCATCCACATCGGCAACCACAAAGGTCACAAACATGCCGGACGGTGCGGTCTGGAAGGGAGCGGGAACGAGTTCGTGGGTGCGCCGGATCAAACCGAGCTCCAGGGCCTCGGGCCCGGGCCCGCGCAGCTGTACAAACCAGTCGCTGTCGTCGTGAATCGCAAAGCCGAGCAACTGCACGTAGAAGTCCCGGCTGGCGGCAAGGTCGTCAGTACAGATGTTGGTGAGGATCCGCTGGAAGGCCATGGTCGAGTCGAAAGACGGGGCTGGATTGGCAAACCCCGGGGCTGACAGGCGTTGACGAGATCAGGCCTGAACGAGCTCATACGCGAAAAGGGGTATTCGCCCTGTGCAGCACATGGACGCAGTACGCAGAATGCTTTACAACCCTACTCAACCGGGAGATCGCTAGCCTTCGCTATGTGTGTCAGCGCGAGAAATACCCCGTGCCTAGCGCTACTCAGCCACGGCACTGACCTAACTCCGCAGCGGTGGGAAGCCAGAATGGCCTGATCAGACCGTTGCGTACTCACCTGGATGCGTGAACTCGGATTTCTTGCCAGCGAAGGATTCGTAGAGATCTCGATGCCTTGACAGCCCATACTCGTCGGAGCGCTCCCCATAGGCACGGACCCATAGGATCAGGTTGTGCAGGTTCTGCTCTTGCTCCTGGGGGGAAGCAAACGTACCAGGATCCCAAGGCCTCGAGCGGCAGTGGGCCACGCATGTATCCACTCCAGGATTCAAGAAAATTAGTTCATCACATAGGGGCAGGATGGGCTCAATGATGTCCGCGTAACAGCCTTCAATGATCCATCTGTCATGGCCAACAATCCAACCCTTGACATCTTCAATGCTGTCTTGAAGTAGCCGTCGTTCAATGCCACCGGAAAAAGCAACCGCATCCAGCGAGAGCCGAGCGGCTGGCCATTTTGCAATCATTGCCTTGGCCAGGGTGCTCTGGCCCGCACCCGCATTACCGAGAAGAACAATGTTCATGGTGTCTGCCGTCAACCGCATACCCCACCTCCCTGGACCGCATCACAAAAGATTAGTGTTAGCGAAAAGCCAGCAGAAGGCATCCAGCCGAGAGCACGGACCCGGCTGGATGCCTTCAACCACTTGATCATTGAGACCCAAGCCACTTGAATGGCTGAGACACTTTAAACTGGCCAGAAAGATCCCCAGCCAGAGCTTTGTCACGCTGGATCCGGATCACTTTTGGCGAGGCGCCTTCAGCAAAATCAACCTTGCCCAAAGGGACCCAGGAGATGGCCGGATCAATAACGGACTCAAAATAGTATATCTTTGCTTGCTGATCGGCAACGGTCCGCCAAAGCGTCATGGCGATATTCGGACGGCTGGGATCTGCCATACCCAGGGGAACGCTCACAGCACGTACCTGGGAAAAAATCGAGGCGAGCGACAGGGTCGAATCTGTATACTTCGGCGATGCTTTGAGGTTGTAGGTCGCTCGCACGAAGCGATCGGCAGCACTGATTGTTCCTGGGAGGAAGTTATTGCCTCCAAGCTGCTCCCAGTAGGCATTCAGGGCCAGCTGCTGGTCGAAGGTTGGGGAGTTGGTCATCACCCTGTATTGCGAACCGTGGTGAATAACCAGCTTCCCTTTGATATATTCAAGAATGGCAGAGTCGCCTGTGGCGTCAGACAAGGAAAGATGCAGACCCGCTGCATGTCCATTGGGCAGGGGTGGAGCAATGATCGAGAACGCCGGATCAGCCATTGCCCTGACTGCTTCACCCACCGTTGCGAAGTTATCGAGAAAATACTGAGCCCAAGCGCCTGCGGACAAAGTCGGCTTGCTTGATGCAGCAGCATTGCCCCATTCGGCCTCCTTCAGATACAGAAGATTGGCAACAAGACCCCGTTCATTCATGCCGTCGGCCGTACCAGCATCATAAAACGAAGTAACCACGGAGCCATACCTCGAGACCCATCGAATCGGATTTACACCGACGGCCCCATCTCGTTTCATCCCTCTCGGGAACACCCACAATGCCGTCTGGGCAGAGGCATCCATCCAGTCCATGGATCGACCGGTAAGAAATGACTTGCCAGCCGTCTCATAGAGAATCCGCGTGCAGGCTTGCGCTTGACGAGGAAGTCCTGAAACGATTGACGAAATCACCAGGCCACCGATCAGTGTCTTGACCACCCGACACCTCCGAGACACCTTCATGGCAGGTGCCATAACATCATTTGCAGCAATCTTCATTGTAAAACCTTCAAATCCGATGGATTTATACTCTAGCCTATTGATGCCTAATCACCATGCCAGTATATCGGTGATAATCCTTAAAATGGCGTTGATCTAGCGTTGATCTAGTCACTGGCGTTCACCATCAGCCAGCTCGGCATGGCCAACGCATGGGTCGGCCACTCTCCCAGCCACGGCCTATGCAAAGCGAGCACCACATCTGTTTGCGGGTGATAGGCCGGGCTATGAATCCCGTGCTTTCCGAACTGCCCTGGTTAGGGGAGACGACCAGGGCATTCGCCGTGATCTCCTCGCAGCCGCAGGCACCGGCACCGGACGGCTCTGCTCACACCAACTAGATTTGATCAATTGCCCTGCGTCGCCCGTGCCCCTCGCCCCCGCGCCTATGCATCCGGCACTCGATCCAGACCAGGCCCGCCTGCTGCTCAAGGCCCTGGCCGATCCGATCCGCCTGCAGGTGATCGAGGCCCTGGGCGGCGGCGAGCGCTGCGTGTGCGAGCTCACCGAGGAGCTGACTCTGGCCCAGTCGAAACTGTCGTTTCACCTCAAGGTGCTCCGGGAGGCGGGCCTGCTGGCCGATCGCCAGAGCGGCCGCTGGGTGTATTACCGGCTGCAGCCCGAGGCGCTCGAGCGGCTGCGGGGCTGGCTGGCCCAGCTGGCCGCGGGCTGCACCGCCCCCGCCCACCCCTACTGCTGAACCGGGATGGGAATCTTTGAACGCTTTCTGAGCCTGTGGGTAGGGCTGGCGATCGTGGTCGGTGTGGCCCTGGGGGCCCTGTTTCCCGGTGCGGCGGCCGCGATCGAGGCCCTGCAGGTGGCCCGCATCAACCTGCCGATCGCCCTGCTGATCTGGGGGATGATCTACCCAATGATGCTGGCGGTGGACTTCGGCTCGATCACCGCCAGCCCCCAGGCAATTCTGCGCCGCCAGCCCAAAGGGCTGATCGTCACCGTGGTGGTGAACTGGCTGATCAAGCCGCTCACCATGACGGCCATCGCCTGGCTGTTCATCCGCGGCCTGTTCAGCGCCTGGATTCCGGCGGAGCTCGGCGATCAGTACATCGCCGGCATGATCCTGCTGGGGGTGGCCCCCTGCACGGCCATGGTGTTCGTGTGGAGCCGCCTCAGCGCCGGCGACGCCAACTACACCTTGGTGCAGGTGGCGGTGAACGACCTGATCATGGTGTTCGCCTTCGCGCCGATCGCCGCCCTGCTGCTGGGGGTGAGCGATGTGCTGGTGCCCTGGGACACCCTGGTGACGGCGGTGGGCCTGTTCGTGGTGGTGCCCCTGGCGGCCGGCTGGCTCACCCGAGCCCTGCTGCGCAGCCCCGGCCGGATCGAGCGACTGGAGCAACGGCTCAAGCCGCTGGCGATCCTCAGCCTGATCGCCACCGTGCTGCTGCTGTTTCTGGTGCAGGCTCGCTCGATCCTGGCCAACCCCCTGGCGATCGTGCTGATCGCCATTCCGCTGATCCTGCAGACCTACCTGATCTTCTGGATCACGGCCCAGTGGATGCGCCTGTGGCGCCAGCCCCAGGCCATCGCCGCCCCCGGCGCCATGATCGGTGCCTCCAACTTCTTCGAGCTGGCGGTGGCGGTGGCCATCAGCCTGTTCGGCCTCAACTCCGGCGCCGCCCTGGCCACCGTGGTGGGGGTGCTGGTGGAGGTGCCGGTGATGCTGTCGCTGGTGGCGATCGCCAACCGCAACCGGAGCTTGTTTCCCTGGCCGTGAGAGCCTGACATCCGGCCATTCTGTTGGGAAAGGATGAGAGTGAATCCGGATCAAGCCTGCCCAGAGCGGTCCACGCCCCAACCGGGGAGCCCAGATCCTGCGAAATCCCGCAAGGGCCCGTGGGAGCGGGCCCGCACCCGCCTCTCCAAGGCGATTGGGGGCCTGCTGCTGGTGATCGCCGGGATGAGCCAGAGCAACTGGAAACTCAACCATGGCCCATTCGCCAGTTTTCTCTTTGCCCTGGGATTGGCCATCGTTGCGATCGCCTGTTCGGGGCGTATCTGGTGTTCCTTTTACCTATCTGGACGAAAAGACTCCCAACTCACAACGGAAGGGCCCTATTCCCTCTGCCGCAATCCTCTCTACTTCTGCAGCGCCCTGGGGGTGATCGGCCTTGGCTTCTGCACGGAAACTCTTGTTTTCCCTGCGCTATTCGCCCTGATCTTCGCCATATACTACCCCGGCATCATTGCGCGGGAAGAGAAACGATTGCTCCACATTTTCGGAGAGCCATACAGCCACTATCTCCGGGAAGTACCCCGCTTCTTCCCCTCGTCCAGACAGTTCAAGGAGCCCAAAACGTGGATCGCCTCTCCAGCGCTCTTCCGCAAACACGTGATCAACGATACGGTGTTCATCTGGCTGGCAGCCCTGCTGGAACTGATCGAGGGCTTGCGCACAGCCGGAATCGTTCCCCATCTCCTGCACCTCTGGTGAGCGATCCCCCCAGCCCTGCCAGCACTTAGCTCGCTGGCTCACTGCGGCATCCTGTCAAGCAAGCCCGACACTGACCGCCGCGCGGGAGAATCCATAAGGTGCGCGCTGGATGCGGCGGTTATGGGCTCGGCACTGTCTCTGTGGAAGGCCTGCGGTCCGGTGGCCTTGCCCCTGCTGCTCCTCTCCCTGGCCGTGCTCACCGTGGGATTCGAGCGCTGCGCCTTCTGGTGGCGCTGGTGGTGGCGGGACCGCCAACCCTGGACCGAGCTCAACCAACAGCTGAACGCCTGCCCCTCCGCCCAGGCCAGGATTGTGCTCCTCAGCCGCCAACAGCGGGCCATGGCCTGGGGGGAGCCCCTGCTGCAGGCCGCCCAGATCCTGGCGCCGCTGCTCGGCCTGGTGGGCACCACCTCCGGGCTGATGGCCGTGCTGCGCGGGCTCGGCAACCAACTGCTGCTGCCCCCCACCGCCCCGCTGGCCGGCTACGCCGACGTGCTCCTGCCCACCGTGGTGAGCCTGCAGCTGGCCCTGCTCTCCACCGCCCTGCTGCTGCTCAACCAGTCCCTGCGCCGCTGGCAACTCGGACTGCTGCGGCAGCGGCCCGGCGAACAGCCATGACCGGCCCGATCTCCGTTCTCCACCTGCTGCTGCCCCTGGTGGGCTGCACCCTGCTGGTGTGCACCGCCACCGCCAGCCTGCCGGTGCTGCTGCTCAGCCAGCGGGAACCCAGGGAGCAACCCGCCTCACCCCTCACGGTGGCCGGCGAACAGGTGGTGGCCCGGGGTTCCGGCAACCGCTGGTATCTCAACGAGCAGCCGATCGCGGCCGGCCGGCTGGCCAGGCTGCTGGCCGACCCCCCGCGGACCGATGCCGGCGAAGTGGTGCTGGTGGTGAGCCGCACCCTCACCCTGGCCGAGGTGAGCGAAAGCCTGGCCTGGCTGCGGCAGGTGTCGCCCCAGCCGGTGCGCCTGGAGCCCGCCCTGCAGCCATGACCAGGCTGATCACCCGATCCCCCGGAGCCGTGCTGGCTCTCACCTGGGCGACCCTGGCCACGGCCCTGTGCGGCTTTGCCCTGGGGCTGCTGCTGCTGCCCCAGCGGCTGCTGCAACAGCCCCTGCACCAGGGAGTACTCACCCTGCACGTGGGAGCCGACCAGGGCCTCTGGCTCTGGCACCAGCCGATCAGCCGCCGGGAGCTGGAGCCCTTCCTGCGGGCGGCCGCCCAGCGGCGGCCGGGCAGCCGCCTGCGGGTGATCCCTGACCCCCAGCTGTCGTGGGGCGCCCTGCAGAACCTGCTCCAGGACCTGCAGCAGGGACCCTTGCCCCTGGAGCTGCAGCTGCCGGTTCCCCCCGCCCCAGCCCCAGCCTCCTGATGCCCGATCTGCGCCGCCATCCCCTGCTGCCCGCCCTGGCTGCGGCCCTGCTCTGCCAGGCCGCGCTGCTCGCCCTGCTGCGGCCGTCCCCCTCCGGCTCCGGCCGGCAGCTGGCCAGCCGCGACCAGCGCAGCAAACCCAGCCAACCGAGCCAACCAGCCGACGACACACCGGAACTGCTGCGCCTGAGTCGCGGCCTGCTGCAGGCCGCAGCCGCCCCCAGCCCCGGCCTCTCCCAGCTGCTCACCCTGCCCCTGCCGCCGCCTCCCCAGCTCGCTGCCTCACCGCCGCCAACTGACTCAAGCCCCAGGCCCGCCCCGGCGGTCCAGGCCAGCGCCAGGCCGAAGCCCACCCAAGCCCCCGCACCCGCCGCCAGGCCAGCAGCGGCCAACCCGGCCGCCGCCCCCTCCGCCGCCGCCGCGGCCCAGTCCCCCGTGCCCCCGGCGGGACAGCTGCCCAACCAGCCCGGCCTGGCGCTGGCGGGGGCCAAGGCCATCGCCAGCGGCCAGCAGGCCCTGCCCGCCGAAGGGGCCAGCCCGGCCCAGGTGGCCCTGCAGCGACGCCAGTGGTGGCTGTCCCCCCAGGACGCCAACCAACTGCAGCAGGCCTGGGAGCAGGCAGAGGTGGCAGAGGCTCCCGAGGATTGGCAAGCCCTGCCGCCGGCGGCCCAGCTGCGGCTGGTGGAACGCCGGAATCTGGGCAGCCTGGCCGCCGGCGATCCCCGTGGCCGCTCCCTGGTGAGCCGGGATCAAATCACCCTGATCTGGGGAAACGGGGCCCAGTTGTGGCTGCTGCGCCTTCCGGTCAGCGGCTAACCGGTGCTCAGCGGCTAACCGGTGCTCGGCAGCTAACCAGTTCTTAATCCGAAGGCTACCAATCCTTTGCCTGTGATCAGCCACACCTTCATAGGGTTCAAAGGCAGGACGGATCTCTGAGTGTCATGGTGTTTACACCCGCTCTTGAAGCCAACTACCGCGACAGCTTCAGAGAACTCCTGGAAACGAGTTATGAGAAACGAAGCTTAATTCATCTGGGCGCCGGCAGCACGGTTCCCCTGCTGAAGAAATCAGTGTGGCTGGTGGTACGCGGGATGGTGAAACTGAGTGCAATCTCCATTCAGGGTGACGAATTGCTGCTCGGCCTGGCTGGCCCCAATGAACCCTTTGGTGACCCCCTCAGCAACGTGCAGGCCTACGAAGCCCGCAGCATGGTGGACAGCGATCTGCTCTGCATCAGCTGCGAGGAACTGGCCGAATCTCCCCATCTGGCCATCGCCGTGCTGCAGGGCATGGCCGCCCGCTACCGCCAGAGCGAGTCGATGCTCGCCCTGCTCGGCCTGCGCCGCATCGAAGACCGGGTGCGCGGTTTCCTGGAACTGCTCGCCAACGACTACGGCATTCCCTGCGAGCAGGGCCTGCGCCTGAACGTGAAGCTCACCCACCAGGATCTGGCCAGTGCCCTGAGCACCACCCGGGTCACGGTCACCCGGGTGCTCGGCGGCCTGCGCGAGGAAGGCTGGCTGCAGATTGATCCCCAACGTCGCCTGGTGATCAGCCACCAACCGGTGCGCCGCCGATGAGCCAGCCGCAGCGATCCCTGCGGTTGCTGTTGGTTGAAATCCACCCTGGGCAGACCGACGATCTGCGCCTTGCGCTGATCGAAGGGGGTTTTGGGGTGGAATCGTGCCCGGTGGCCGAGGCCAGGCAGCAACGGCTGATGCAGCGCAACTGCTGGGACCTGGTGATTGCCCGTGGTGATCCAGCCTGCGAAGAGATGCTGGCCATCTGCGCCCAGCGCCGCAGCCATACGCACGGCGGCCCCCTGCTCGTGCTGGGTCCGGCTGGTGAGCGGCAGGCCACCGGCTCGAGCGGCGGGGAGGCGTCCCGGGTGCTGGCCCTTGAGGCCGGCGCCGACGACGTGATGCTGCAACCGTTCGGCCTGGCCGAATGCCTGGCCCGCTGCAGGGCCTTGGTGCGCCGCCACCAGGTGAGCCGCTCCGGCATCACCGTGCTCAGCCATGGGCCCCTGGAGATGATGGTGGAGGAGCATCAGGTGCGCCGCGATGGCGAGCTGGTGAGCCTGTCGCCCCGGGAATTCCGCCTGCTGCGGTTCCTGCTGGAGCACCCGGGGCGGATCTGGCACCGCGAGGAACTGCTCAGCCGGGTGTGGGGTGAACTGGAGGCCCTCGACTTCGATCCCAAGACGGTTGATGTGCACATCCACTGGCTGCGGCTGAAGCTGGAAGCTGATCCGGCCCATCCCACCCTGATCACCACGGTGCGGGGCAGGGGGTATCGCCTTGGCTAAACCCAGCCGCTTCTGGAGCCCTTCCCTCAGCCGCCACAATGGCGGAATGCAAACCCGGCTTCTGGTCGTCGAAGACGACGAAACCATCCGCGAAACCATCCGCGACTCCCTGGAGCTGGAGGGGTTTGAGGTCACCGCCTGTGGCAACGGACGCGACGCGCTCCAGTCGATCCAGCGGGCGCCCGAGGGCAGTGGCTATGCCCTGGTGGTGCTCGACCTGATGCTGCCGGGTCTGGGGGGCCTGGATGTGTGCCGCCAGCTGCGGGCCGCCCAGAACCAGACACCGATCCTGGTGGTGAGCGCCCGCGACAGTGAGACCGATCGCGTGCTCGGCCTGGAGGTGGGCGCCGACGACTACCTGATCAAGCCGTTCGGGATGCGGGAACTGGTAGCCCGCTGCCGGGCCCTGCTGCGTCGCACCGCCAACGCCACCGCCAGCAACAAGGTGCTGGAACACGGCAATCTGCGCCTGTTCCAGGAGGAATGCCGCGTCACCCGGGACGGTATCGAGGTGAATCTCTCCCCCAAGGAATATCGCCTGCTGGAGCTGTTCATGTCCCATCCCCGCCGGGTGTGGAGCCGCGACAAACTGCTCGAACAGGTGTGGGGTGTGGATTATTTCGGCGACAGCAAGACGGTGGACGTACACATCCGCTGGCTGCGCGAGAAACTGGAGCGCAATCCCTCAGCCCCCGAACACCTGATCACAGTGCGGGGCTTCGGCTACCGCTTCGGCTGATGGGGAGGCCCGATGCTGATCTCCCCCTGGCAGCTATGGCTCCGCTGGCGGCGTCGCCAACGTGAGGGCGCCCCCCTGCCCAGCGCTCGGCAGCTGTTGAGCTGGATGGACTCCTCGCCGGTGGGCTGGATTCTGTTGGACAAGACCAACCGCATCCGTCACCTCAACCCCCGCGCCGAGCGCATCCTGGGCTGGGAGGGCAGCCTCCCCTCCCAGGGCCGCAGCCTGCCGGAGGTGTGTGATGACCCCAACCTGGCCAGCAGCGTGGGCCTGGCCCGGCGTCAGGACAGGCCCCAGCGACTGGAGTGGCAGTTCCAGCGACAGGACTATGACGTGATGGTGGTGCCGGGCCTGGATGGCTGGATGGGGGTGCAGCTGCAGAGCCGCCGCTCCCTGGAGGCCCAGCTGCAGCAGCAGGAGCGCTGGGTGAGCGATGTGGCCCACGAGCTCAAGACGCCCCTCACCGCCCTGCTGCTGGTGGGCGACAGCCTGGCCGCCCAGGTGAATCCCCAGAACGAGCGTCTGGTGGAGCGACTGCAACGGGAACTGCTGCGCCTGCAGGAACTGGTGGGCGATCTGCTGGAGCTCTCCCGGCTCGAGAACACCATGCCCGGCAGGGGGTTGAAGCTGGCACCCCTGGAACTGGGCCAGCTGCTGGAACAGGTGTGGATGGGGCTGCGCCCGCTGGCCGAACAGCGCCAGATCAGCCTGGTGATGGAACAGCGGCAACCCCTGCTGATCCACGCCGATGGTTCGCGCCTGCACCGGGCCCTGCTCAACCTGCTCGACAACGCCGTGCGGTACAGCCCCGACGGGAACCAGGTGGAGGTGTCGCTGAGCAGCCGCGGTGGCTGGTGCCTGGTGGGCGTGCGAGACCACGGTCCAGGCCTGAGCGAACAGGACCTGAGCCACCTGTTCGAGCGGTTCTACCGGGGCGATCCTTCCCGCGTGCGCAGCCAGCGCAGTGGTAGCGGGCTGGGTCTGGCGATCGTGCAGCAGATCGCCGTGACCCACGGCGGCAGGATTCAGGCCAGCAACCACCCCGAAGGCGGGGCATTGATGGAGCTAATCCTGCCGCTGCGCCAGGCCCAGGAGTCCTAGGGGCACCGGTCCTGGCGGATCAGGGGAGCTGGATCAGCTCACCCGCACCTCCACCACCCGGCCGCCGAGCCGGCCCACCCGCTGCAGGGCCTCGTTCATGCGGGTGATGGGCACCCGAATCACCGTCTCGGCCGTGCGGGAGTAGCTGTTGTCGGCCACGCCGGTGACCAGGATCGTCACCAGGCGGGAGCTGCTGGCCTGGGAGGCACGGCTGCCGGCCATCACCGGCAGGCCGCCCACCCGGTCGCGCCGGTCGCTGTTGAACACGGCCACGGGACGGTCGAGATCGCTCTCATACAGGCCGGAAGCCACCGCCGAACGGAAGAAGGCAGGCCCGGAGCTGGGCGGGTTCACGGAAATCGCCCGATTCGTGTGCACCACCTTGTTGAGGCGCGACTGCACCCCGGCGGCGTCGCCCTTCACCGAAGCGGCTGCACCCCGGGCCAGCTGCATCAGCCAGGAAAACTGGCGGCCCTCCTGGCCCTTGGAGTAATCCCAGCCGTGGATGTAGGGCACCACATCCTGACCGAAACGCTCCTGATACTCGGCACTGTCGATGTAGGAATCGATCTCCGCATCCACGCCCTGCTCCTGCAGGATGGTGAAGTGATGCAGCATCTCGTCCCGATTCTGGGGAGCCCGACCCAGCAGGTGCTTGAAGTTGAGCTCGATGAAGCGGTAGGGATTGCAGTTGTCGAAGAATTTCTGCTTGTACAGGCCGCTCTTGGCAACCAGGCGCACCAGCTCACTCACCGAGAGATCGCCATTGCGGAAGAGGGATTCAAGCCCCTCCAGCCGCTCGCTCTTCATGATGTACTGATTGCCAAGCACCTGCTGGTACACGGCACGAATGATGGTGTCGCGATCGACGGCCGAGGCATAGGCCCAGTTTTCCTTGTTGCGGGCGTTGGCAAACCGTTCAATACCAAGAACCGGAGCTTTGACCAAGGGCATGGCAGGTATGGGCGGGGAGGAAAAGGCGCGCCCGCATTGGGCGCGCAGCTGACCGTAAGGGTGATCTCCGAATCGTCAGACGGGGATTCACCGAAATTTTCGATTTATGTGAAGAGCCTTGAAGCGCCCAGCTGGGCTTGCCACCGTAGCTACCTTGCGCTCAATCCCCGCTTCGGCCATGCACTTCTGGGCCCCTGCCATTGATCCCTCCCATCCCATGGAGTGCACCCAGCCCGAGCGCTACGCCATCGTGCGTCTCGACAACGGCCACTATCTGGCCATCCAGGGTGGCGACCAATCCGTCGCGGAAGTGCCTCAGTCTGATCAAGCCTATCTCTTCCACACCCATGAAGCGGCCCTGCGGGCCGCCCACGACCTCAACCACACCGGCCGCGGTCCGGTCGATGTGGTGAAGGTGGAATGGGAGCCGGTGGCCGGTTGATCGGCACCGAGGCTCCCGGTCCTTCCGGGGCGCCCGGCTGACAGCGGCCTGTTGGAGGGCGGTACCTAGGCTGGGGCCGCGCCAGCACCACGCCATGACGATCTACGCCGATAACAGCCTCAGCATCGGCCGTACCCCCCTGGTGCAACTGCAACGGCTGACCCATGGCTGTGGGGCCCGCGTACTGGCCAAGATCGAGGGCCGCAACCCCGCCTATTCGGTGAAGTGCCGCATCGGCGCCGCCATGATCTGGCAGGCGGAACAGGATGGCCTGCTGGGCCCCGGCAAGGAACTGATCGAGCCCACCAGCGGCAACACCGGCATCGCCCTGGCCTTCGTGGCGGCTTCGCGGGGCATTCCGCTCACCCTCACCATGCCGGAGACGATGAGCATCGAGCGGCGCAAGCTGCTCACCGCCTATGGCGCCCGGCTGCTGCTCACCGAGGGCCGCATGGGCATGCCCGGGGCGATCGGCGCCGCCCGCGACCTGGCCGCCTCCGATCCGGAACGCTATGTGCTGCTGCAGCAGTTCGCCAATCCGGCCAACCCACGCATTCATCACGACACCACCGGCCCGGAGATCTGGGAGGACACGGAGGGGCAGGTGGATGTGCTGGTGGCCGGCGTGGGCACCGGTGGCACGATCACCGGGGTGAGCCGCTACATCAAGACCACCCTGGGCAAGCCGCTGCAGTCGGTGGCCGTCGAACCCGCCAACAGTCCGGTGATCAGCCAGACCCTGGCCGGCACCGAACTCAAGCCCGGCCCCCACAAGATCCAGGGCATCGGCGCGGGCTTCGTGCCCACCAACCTCGACCTGGCCATGGTGGATCGGGTGGAAACCGTGGGCGACGAGGAGGCCGTCGCCATGGCCCGGCGGCTGATGAAGGAGGAGGGCATTCTGGCGGGGATCTCCTGCGGTGCCGCCACCGTCGCCGCCCTGCGCCTGGCTGCCGATCCCGCCTATGCCGGCCAGACCATCGTGGTGGTGCTGCCCGACTCCGGCGAGCGCTATCTCAGTTCGGTGCTGTTTGAAGGGGTGTTCGACGCCACCGGCCTGGCCCTGGTGTGAGCTGGGGCAGCGATCCATGCACCTCACGCGCCGCCAACTGTGCATTCTGGGGGGATCGGCGGCAGCCGCCCTCACCCTGGGCTCCCGGCCAGGTTGGGGCCAGCCCGCCCCGGCCCACGCTTCGGTAGCCGCCGCCATTCCCCGAGGGGATCAGCGGATCGTGCTGATCAGCGATCTCAATTCCAGCTACGGATCCACCAGCTACATCCCCCAGGTGCACCGGGGCGTGGCCCTGGTGCGGGCGCTGCGGGCCGATCTGGTGCTCTGCGGTGGTGACATGGTGGCCGGCCAGAAGCTCGGGCTGCCGGCCGGCCACCTCGACGCCATGTGGCAGGCCTTCGACCAGCAGGTGCTGCGGCCGATCCGCGACGCCGCCGAACCGTTCGCCCCCGCCATGGGCAACCACGACGCCTCCAGCAGCCGGGGCCCCCAGGGCTATCTGTTTGCCCTCGAGCGGGAACGGGCCGCCCGCTTCTGGCGCCAGCGCCGCAACTCCCTGGGCCTCACCCTGGTGGAGGCCAGCCGTTTCCCCTTCCGCTACAGCCTGGTGCAGGGCGACCTCTTCGCCGTGGTGATCGACGCCTCCTCGGCGACGGTACCGGCGGAAGACTGGGTCTGGGCCGAGGCCCAGCTCGCTTCCACCGCCGCCCGGGCGGCCAGGCTGCGGCTGGTGATGGGTCACCGGCCGCCCTATGGCCTGAGCCAGGGCCGCGACCGGCCCGGGGAAGTGCTCCATCAACCGGAACGGCTGATGGGGCTGATGCAGCGCCAGGGCGTGCATCTCTACGTGAGCGGCCATCAACACGCCTGGTATCCCGGCCGCGCCGGCTCCCTCAACCTGCTCAGCCTGGGGGCGATGGGGGGCGGGCCACGCCGGCTGCTGGGGAGCGACCGGCCGCCGATCCAGACCCTCACGGTGCTGGACCTGTTCCGCGGCCGCGGGCAGCTGGTGGAAACCACCGTGGAACTGAACAACCTGCAGGTTCTGGCGGTGAGCGGCCTGCCCAGACAGCTGCAACCCAGCACCGGCCCAGCGTTGCAGCGCCGCGATACCGTGCTGACCCTCGGCTGATCCCCTGCCAGACGAAGCACAGGGCTGGATCGATTAACCCACCATCAAGAGGAAACCATTCAGGATGGCTCCATTCTTGGTGGTGATTATAGCGAGCCTGAATTTCCAAGCAGGGAGTGGTTCCCGCCTCAGCCGTTTTCGCCAACGTCTCTAGCTTGAAAAAGCACCCAAAGAGTCCATACCATGCGATTACCATTAGCGGCTTTCATTCAAGATTTACTGCAGCATGTACGTCGCAATCTTTCCGCCGGAGTGATCGGCTTGCTAGCCACTGCACTCCTTGTTCTCGCACCCCTGGTTGCCCCCTTGGCGGCATCAGCAGAGGACACAACCGGAAACTGGTTTCTTGACGATGGGTCAGGCCACAAGCTGGGAGCCATGCTGTTTGAGCGCTCCGATATCAATGCCCCCTCCGGTCTGCGCCTGAGGCTGAATGCTGAGTCCTCCCCCCTGAAACTGGATCACGCTCGGCCCTTGGTGCTCACGGATGGGGATCAACAGTCCTGGAGCCTCGCCAACCGCAGCGAGGAACTACTAAGCAATAAGCGGGGGGCCATTCCAGCGCAGTCAGCGCAGTTCGATGCGGGGTGTCTCAATCCCGTTCCTGGCGATGGCCTGGCCATGCAAATCACCGTGCCGAGTTCAGCCGGCGATCTGAGTTTTGCCCTGGCACCGGGCCAGGTTCAGACCATGCACTCCCTCATGTCGGCCTGCGCGGAATAGATCAGCCGCCAACCATCCTGCTGATCGCCGCTGATCTTTCCAGCCGCTGATCATCCCAGCCACGGATCCAACCAGCTGCTGCCGCTCACCCCGGCGGCAGTTTTTTTGGTCCAGATTCCCAGATTCCTATGTTCTTTCGCCTCATCAGGTGCAATCGAGCAGGGCCGATCCTCAGCCAGCATCGCGATGAACAGGATGGATGCGGGCCTCCGGGTGGAGGGGTGAAGCGGTTCACGAATCTCCAGCAGGCGCAAGTGATGGCGAGCAAACAAGGCATGCCAGTTGGCAAGAGTTCTGAAATACCAAGGGGCCGGATCAACAAATTCAGGGCCAAAACCATCCCAGCCACTTGCTCGCCAGCCATCGATGTAGGGGAAATCACCACCAACAAAAAAGGGGTGAAGGGTCTGCACGATCAATCGTCCAGAGGGCTTCAGCAGCAAAGGCATTGCCCGGAAAACACTCTCTACTGAATCATCCCCGAGCAGGGAAAAGTTGCAGACAGCCACGTCAAACGATTCAGTCAACCTTCCGGCTTCGATCGCTGCGTAATCTGCAGCAATGAACTCACCACCTCCAGTAGCCCTGGCCCGATCAACCAGAGCTGGAATCGCATCCACGCCAACCAAGCGCCTGACCCAGGGCTCCAGCTGACGGACCAGCCACCCCTCGCCACAGCCCAGATCGATCACCGAATCGGGCGAACACTCCAAAACAGCCCCAGTGATGGCCTGGTTTGTCACCAACGGGCGACTCTCGATCAGGCCATCCCGCACAGCTATGGTCCATTGGGGTGCGTTCACTGCCCAGGAGTGGAGAATCTGTTCATCACTGAGCTGATGCATCGCTTGCCCTCTCAGATTCGGTTCAGGCCCAACACAGCCCGTTCAGGCTGAGTTGTAGCGAGGCATCCAGTCAACCCCATCGGGACTGAACGGGATCAGCAACTCCTCCGCCAGGATCCATCGTCCTGCGAATCACCCAGGACCGGGATGCACGCAGCCAGCGGTAGAGGCGATAGCCCCGCCGCACCCGCTCCAGCAAGGGCGTGGGAACCCGCAGTCGCAAGGGGGCGATCACGGGGCGGTACACGAGGTGATAGGCCCGGCGCAGGTCACGCCAGGCGCAGCAGGGTTCGGACTTCAGGAAGTCGGAGATGTCCACAATCCGGCCCCGTCCGCGGTGCATCAGCACGTTGCGACCATGCACATCGTGGCCATGCAGGCCGCGGCTCTCCGCATAGGCGATGGCGGCGTCGATGTCCCGCACTACCTGCAGCGGAATCAGCCGTCCCTGGCGCACACAGTCGTAGAGCGTGGTGCCGTGCAGGCGCCTCAGCACCAGGTAGTCCTCGCCCACGTGCAAACAGCTGGAGAAGGCGGGATGGTCGCCGATGCGGCGATACACCTCGGCCTCCTGGGAGAGACCCGGCCGTCCGGGGGCGTACACCTTCACCACCAGCTCCGGGTGAAAGGGATGGAGCAGCACGGCGGCGTAGTTGCCGCAGCCCAGGGTGCTCCAGGGTGCGGGCAGCTGTTGCACCACAACCGGGTCGTGGGGATTCAGGCTCCGCAGCCGAAGCTGGGGAAGCAACCCCGCCTCCACCAGCGGCAGAAAATCCGCAGGTGCAGGGCCAGGCCATGGGAGGGGAACGGTCAAGACAACGGCCCGGCCAGCACCGGCATCACGGCGAAGGCCCACAGACTGGTCGATCCCGGTGGTTGCCGCAATCGGCCACCTCTGACGCCTAGGGGGAAAGGTGGGACGGCCGCCCTGACGGAAGCCGCCGGGGTGGAGATCACTGGAGAGGAGATCGCCCTGTGGTGAAGCCACTGGGGGCCAGGACAAGGGCAGACACGGTGCCGGCTCAGGCCAGCGAATGCCGCGCGATCCTCTCTGCTTCCACACCGAAACGGTGCCGCCTCCCGGCAACCCATTCCTACGGTCGGGCATATTCCCTGCTGCACCCCCATCCGGTACAACACAACAAACCCCCAGGAAGAGCAGGCGGGCACGCCAACCGCACCCCAACCCTGCCCCGGGCGGCAAACCAGGACTTCGGCTGCAACGCAAACGCGAGCCCGCAGCAAGATTGCAAACAAGAACCGTTATCATTCTCGGCATTGAGCCGGAGCCCTCCAGCGATGGCACCGTCACCCGAACCAGGCCCCGATGAAGCCCGTCCCCCCGTTGCTGCTGCTCCTGCTCACTCCGGCAGCCGCCTCCGCCAGGGACCTCCAGCTCCATGACGTGCACCGCTACGCCGGCAGCTCCCCGGGCCTTGCGCAGGTCACCAGCATCAACCAGTTCTCCGACGTTCGCCCCACCGACTGGGCCTACCAGGCCCTCGCCAACCTGATCGAGCGCTACGGCTGCGTGGCCGGCTATCCCGACGGCACCTTCAAGGGCCGCCAGGCCCTCACCCGCTTCGAGGCCGCCGCCCTGCTCAACGCCTGCCTCGACCGCGTCACCGAGGTGACCGACGAGCTCAAGCGCCTCATGGCCGAATTCGAGAAGGAATTGGCCGTGCTCAAGAACCGCGTGGACGGCCTGGAATCCAAGGTGAAAAGCCTGGAAGCCCAGCAGTTCTCCACCACCACCCAGCTCTCGGGCCTGGCCACCTTCGTGGTGGGCGGTGTGACCAACAATCCCGCCGGGGAGGAGATCACCGCCAACTACGACGTGCAACTCACGCTCGACACCAGCTTCACCGGCAAGGATCTGCTGCGCACCGTGCTGCGCGCCGGCACGTTCGATGGCGACCGCAATGCTTTCGGTGGGGGCCTGTCCGCCCTTGAGGTCGCCTTCCAGGAAGACAGCGGCCCCGATGCCGTGGGGATTGACAAGCTCTTCTACCAGTTCCCGATCGGCGGCCAGTTCACGGCCACGTTCGGCGGCCGGGTAGGCCAGGAGGACATGCTCGCCCTCTGGCCTCGCGTGTACCCGAGCGACACGGTGCTCAATGCGCTCACCCTCAACGGGGCACCGCTGGCCTACAACAAGAACCTCGGTCCGGGCTTCGGACTCTGGTGGCAGGCCGATGGCTTCAGCCTCAGCGCCAACTACGTGGCCGCCAATGGCTCCAATTCCTCCCAGGGGCTGTTCTCCGGTGATGCGGCCGGCACCAGCACCGTGCAGCTCGGCTACGGCCGGGAGAACTGGGGAATGGCGGCGGTCTATTCCTCCATCGATGGTGGCGTGGGAGTGCCGGGTGCCACCCCCTTCATCACCAGCCAGATCGAGGAGGTCGGCGTGCGCACGAACGCCTTCGGCATCAGCGGATTCTGGCAGCCTGCGGAAGGTGGCTGGATCCCTTCGATCAGCGCCGGCTACGGCATCAACAGCAGCAACCGGGGCGATCTGCGCACCAGCCAGTCGTGGCTGGTGGGTCTGCAATGGAGCGACGTGCTGGCCGCAGGCAACAGCTTCGGCATGGGCTTCGGCCAGCCCGCCTTCGCCTCCTCCACCCGCAATGGGGTGAACACCGAGATGGGCGTCTGGGCCTGGGAATGGTGGTACCAGTGGCAGGTCACCGATTCGATCTCGGTGACGCCGGCGATCTTCTACCTGAACAATCCCGGCGGCAACCAGGGTGGCCGCGACCAGTTCGGCGCCCTGGTGAAGACCAGCTTCAGCTTCTGAGGCCTGGCGGGGTGGTCAGGGCGCCAGGCGCTCGATCTGCCAGCCCGCCTCAGCCGACTCCTGCAGGCGGCGGTAGCGGAAGCGGTCGTGCAACCGGTTCGCCCCCCCCTGCCAGAACTCCAGTTCCAGCGGCCATACCCGGTAGCCACCCCATCCGGCCGGCAGGGGCACCTCCCCATCGGCAAAGCGCTGCTGCAGGTGGTGCCACTGCATCTCCAGCAGCGAGCGGGAGCTGATCACCGCGCTCTGCTGCGACACCCAGGCCCCCACCCTGCTACCAAACGGCCGCGACACGAAATAGGCCAGCGATTCGGCCGTGGAGATCCGCGCAGCAGGACCCAGGATGGCCACCTGCCGCTCCAGGCCATACCAGGGGAACAGCAGGCTCACCTGCTGGGTGGCGTCAATCTCGCGCGCCTTGCGGCTGCCGTAGTTGGTGAAGAACACAAAGCCCCGCTGATCGAAGGCCTTGAGCAATACCGTGCGGCTGCTGGGCCGCTGGCCGTCACTGGTGGAGAGCACCATGGCATTGGACTCCAGCAGTTCGGCCGTGCGGGCCTGCTCAAACCACAGCCGGAACTGATCCACCGGATCGGCAGCCAGGTCGGCGCGCCGCAGACCACCACGGCGGTAGTCGCGGCGCAGTTGGCTCAGGTCATCAGCGGTCACTGGCAGTGTCGGGACATGGGTCGCATTCCATCAGGCGCCGCTGGCCGCACTGAGGCCGCCTTTCACATGGGCCAGGGCCGTGCCCTCGAGAAACTGCTGGTCGAGCAGCAGCAGGGCAGCGCTGTTGTCACCGGCCAGCCGCAGCCGTTTGCACACAAACCGGGCCTCCGCCTCCTCCTGCAGCTGTTCGGCCACAAACCAATCGAGCATGGCCGTGGCACTGCGCTCGCCCACGCTCTCTGCAATGGCGTACAGGTGGTTGATCGAGGCGGTCACCCCCTTTTCCATGTCATAGATCTGGTCAAAGAGCTTCTGCACCGAGGGCCAGCTCCGCTCCGGCGCCTCCACCGTGGGCAACTCCACCTGCTCGTCACTGTCCACCAGGTAGGCGATCAGCCGGGCCGCATGGGCGCGCTCCTCCTGGCTCTTCTCCAGCATGTAGGTGGAAAAGCCGGCCAGGTCCTTCTCCCGCAGCCAGATCGACATGGCCAGATAGGTGTGGCTGGCCTGGAACTCAGCCGAAAGGTGCTGGTTGATCGCACTGGTGAGCTCTTTCATCCGACGGATGACCTCTCGAAGTCCTCGGCTCTGCTCTAGCGACGCTGCCAGCCGGCGTCAGCAGCATCGGGCCCGCCGACCGGCGACGGTCACCCGGGCAGGTGACATCGGTTGCCCCGGGCCGTGCCATTCCGAGCTGGCGGCCCAGACAGGCGGAATGAGCATGGATCCATGTCTACCCACCCGTCCATGATCCGACTGCGCGGCGATCGCGGCAGCCTGCTGGCCGCCCTGCTGACCCACTGGAGCGAGCAGCAACTGGCCCTGCCGGCCCCCTCCCGGGCCAGGCCGAACCTCCCGCTGGCGCTGGCCGGGCGCTGGCAGCGGCAGCCCCTGGCCACAATGGAGAGAAGAACGACAGCGGGTCGCACGCCATGAGTCATCTGCGGGAGATCATGCAGAAACTGGCGGCGGCCCACCCTGGTGCCGGCAGCGCCGCAAGCCAGCAGCTGTGGGCCTCCACCGGTCAGCCGGAGGCCTACCGCCACCAGCTGGAGCAGTGCACGGCCGAAATGCTCCACTACGAGTGGACCTGGCTGCTCCAGCACCGCGAGGACCTGCAGCACTGCAGCGCCAACCCCGCCATGGCCCAGGCCGCCGGCGGCAGTCAGCACGTGCAGCGGTTGATCAGCCAGAGCGAAGCCTGTCTGGAACTGCTGGCCGGTGAGTGTGAGCGGCGCGGGTTGCAACCGGAGCGGCAGGCCCACAGCGTGGCCCCTGGGGAACACGCCTGGGAGGTGAGCAACGGCACGATCCGCCAGCAATGGGCCCTGGACGAGTCGGCAGGCGACCCCGGGCCCCAGCAGCGGCCCTGACCAGCCCCGCTCAGCTGCCCTGAAGGGCTGCCGGCAGGAGTGCCCCCTCCAGCCGGGCGCCATCCAGCGTGGCACCCGTCAACTGGGTGTCGCGCAGGTCGCAGCCCCGCAGATCCACCCGCTGGAGATCGGCACCGGTGAGATTGGTTCCATAGAGACAGGCACCGCGCAGGTCCGCTTCCTGCAGGTGCACCTGCTGCATCAGGGCGAAGCTGAGGTCGGCGCCCTGGAAATCGGCCTTGCCCAGATCGGTGAGCTGGTCCTGCCCGGAACGGAAGTCGGCCTCCACCAGCCGGGCCTCCCGCCAGCGGCTGCCGGCGGCGAGCACCCCGCGCAGGCAGCAACGGTGCAGCAAGGCGCCGCTGAAATCAGCCTGCTGCAGGCGCGAACCCGACAAATCGGCCTCGTGCCACTGGGAGTTCTCGGCCCGCAGGGCGGAGAGGTCGGCCCCCCACAGCAAAGCCTGCTGGAAACAGCAGTGCCGCACCTGGGCAGCGTGCAGGTTGGCGCGACCCAGCCGGGCCTCCTTGAAGCAGCCCCCATCCAGTCCACAGCCGGAGAGATTGAGGTCCACGCCGTCGAGGTCGGCCAGCTTGAGGCCCGGAAAACTGCGTTCCCCCGCCGCCAGGGCATTTCTCAGGGTCTCGAGGCTGGTGGGCTGGGGGCTGGATGTCACGGCGGATCTCCTCGCAGCCAGGGCTCAGAGGATGGCCGCCAGGGCATCCAGCTGCTGGCGGCGGGCGGCGAGCAGCTGCTTCTCGGCCTGGCTGAGCAACTTGAACACGCCGCGATCGATCACGTCGTAGAACACCAGGCTGCCTTCCGGTCGGCGGCTCACCACACCGGCGATCGTGAGCAGCTTGAGATGCTTCGACACCAGGGCCTGGCTGAGGCCGGTGTGCTCCACCACGGCGGTGACATTCAAAGGGCCGTGGCGCAGGGCATCGAGCACGGCTAGCCGGTTGGGCTCGGAAAACACCTTGAAGTATTCGGCGAGGGCTTCCATAACAGCGCGGGTCGGGAGACTTGAGCAGGGGGAAGAGGGCGGCGCAAAGGCCAGGAGAGGGCCCGGGAGCGGAGAGCCGCACCTGCACGAGCCAGAAGACAGGCGGGCGAAGCCTAACCGATGGACAGATTGAGACGATAACGCATCAAAACAGCACAAGGTGTTGCCGCTTCCGTAAGATCACGTTGCTGTGATGTCGTTGAGGAATCCGGTTCCATGGTCCTGTCCCCCGCCGCGCCTCCCGGACGCGCAACAGTCGGCTGGCCGCACCACTGGCTCCAGCAGGAACCGCTGCTGGAGCGCCAGCACGACCGGCTGGAGGCCCTGCTGGCCTGCCTGATCGAGCAGCACAGCCAAGTGCTGGCGGTGGAGCGGCTGGCCATCACCGATCGGGCCGAACAGCTGGCCTGTCGCCGCCTGCTCTGGGACCTGCGCCTGCACCTGCGGCTGGAGGAACGCTGGCTGGAAGCCGCCGGCGCGCTCTGCCCCGGCCACCGGGAGAACCACCGGGAGGCGGCCCATGAAGCCCTGACCCAGCTCTGCCGCGGCGGCACCAGCCGGCGGGCCCGGCTGGCCTGGCTGCACCACCTGCATTCGTGGTTCGCCGCCCACCGCCGGGGCCCGGATGCCATGGCCTACGACCTGGCGCGCCAGCGCCCCAGCCGCCAGGCCACCACCAACTGATCCGTCGCCGCTCGCCCAGCCCCCGTTCCGCCGTCCACCGTCTTCTATCCCCACGCAACTGCCTGCCGCCATGACCGCCACCCCCGCCGCCCCCCACCTGCGCGAAGACCTGCTCACGCCGCGCTTCTACACCACCGAAATCGAGAAGGCCGCCCGCACCTCGCTCCACGACCAGCGCCAGGCCTTCGAGGCGATGCTGGGCGAGATGCAGGCCGACTACAACCGCGATCACTTCGATCGCAAGGCCCCGCTCGACCGGCTGCGCGACCTCAGCCCCGAGGAAAAGGAGGCCTACGAGAGCTATCTGGTGCGCTCCTGCGTGTCGGAGTTTTCCGGCTTCCTGCTGTTCAAGGAGCTCTCCCGGCGGCTCAAGCAGGCGGATCGCCCCGAGCTGGGCGAACTGTTCCAGCTGATGGCCCGCGATGAGGCCCGCCACGCCGGCTTCCTCAACCGGGCCCTGGTGGCCGAGGGCATCACGATCGACCTACCCACCCTCAGCACCAAGCGACCGATCACCTGGTTCCCCCTGAGCTGGGTGCTCTACTCGGTGTATCTCTCCGAGAAGATCGGCTACTGGCGCTACATCCTGATCGACCGCCACCTCAAGGCCCATCCCGCCAGCAACTTCGCGCCACTGTTCGACTTCTTCGAACCCTGGTGCCAGGACGAGAACCGCCACGGCGACATCTTCAACATGCTGATCCGCTGCTGGCCCCAGCTGCGGCAGGGCATTCGCGGCAAGCTCCTGAGCCGCTTCTTTCTCTGGAGTGTGTTCCTCACCCACAGCCTCACGGTGTGTGAGCGGGGCAACTTCTACACAATCCTCGGCATGGATCCGGCCCTGTTCGATGCCGAGGTGATGCGCCAGACCAACCGCACCGCCAGCCGCGCCTTCCCCTGGGTGTTCGAGCTGGAAACCAGCAACTACCTCGGCCTGCGCGACCGGATCGTGGACACCTTCCGGCAGATGAAGCAGGCGGGGGGCCTGCAGAAGCTGGGCCTGAAACTGCGCTTCGCCGCCCTGCTGCTGCGCCAGTTCAGCCAGCCGATGCGCGCCACCCAGGCTGGGGCCCAGGAGACAGCGGCATGAGCGCCACCACCTACGACAGCCCTGCCTACCGTCAGGCCTACAGCCGCATCAACGGCCTGGTGGTGGTGGGGGAGGGCCTGGCCAACCGCCACTTCCGCCGCCTGGCCGACCTGCTCCCCCCCGACCGCGAGGAGCTGCTGCGCCTCGGAGCCATGGAGGCCCGCCACGCCCGCGACTTCGTGGGCTGCGGCCGCAACCTGGGAGTGAAGGCCGACGCCGGCCTGGCCCGGCGCCTGCTTGCCCCCCTGCATCAGCAGTTCCAGCAGGCCGAGGCCCGGGGCGACCTGGTGAGCTGCCTGGTAATCCAGTGCCTGATCATCGAGTGCTTTGCAGTGGCGGCCTACCGGCTGTATCTGCCCGTGGCCGACCCCTATGCCGCGCCGATCACCGCGGCGGTGATGGCCGATGAGCGGGAGCACCTCAACTACGGCGAGCAGTGGCTACGGCCCCAGTTCACCGCAGTGGCCCAGCAGGTGGAGGATTGTGCCCGGCGGGCCGTGCCCGTGGCCCTGGGCATGCTGCAAGAGCTGCGCGGCGACCTCGCCACCATCGGCATCGAGCCCACCGAACTGGTGGCCGAATTCCTGGTGCTGTTCCAGGAGTCGCTGCAGACCATCGGCTACGGGGAAGGGGCGGCCCGCCGGCTGGTGAACCGGCTGGCCGCAGGGGCCCTGGCCTAGGCCAGGGGAGCCGGCCAGGCAGCCGGCGGCAGGGCCCGCGCTTCGGCCTCCAGCCAGGCCACCGGGATGGTGGCCGTGCTGGTGCGGCCACCGAAGCGAAGCTGCAGCCAGGTGAGCACGGCAGAGTTGGGGGTGACCACCGCCTCCTCCCCCTGGCCCAGGCCCAGGGAGGCCAGCTGGGCTGGGGCGAGGTACCAGATCGGACCGGTGCCGCCGTGGCGCCCGCGCCGTTCCTCGATCAGCTCCCGCAACTGGCCATCGCCACTGAGCTGGCCGGCCTGGGCCAGGAGCAGGCCCAGGCTCTGCCCCTGCGAATCGGCGGTGGCCGGATGCCCACCAGAAGAGAAAGAAGAGGCCATGCCAGGGATGCGAAGAATTCGCAGTCAAGAAACTACGAGCAAACGTTAGCGTTATACCGTTTCAACGCGAACCGGGTTGCCGGTCTCTCCGGTCGCCCCTCCCAGCCGACACCCGCCATGACGATCACCCCTCCCCCCTCCATCTCCGACCACGCCAGCGCCCAGGACGCCCAGCTGCGCCGGGGCTTCGGCCCGCGGGTGCGCAAGCTGCACGCCCGCATCGGCAAGGCCCACCACCAGGCCGAGGGCATGGGCTTTTCCCGGGCCCTGCTGGCGGGAGAGGCCACACCCCTGCAGCTGGCCGCCCTGGTCCGGGCCCTGGCGCCGGCCTATCGCCTGCTGGAGCAGCGGGGGCCGGCGGCGGCCCAGTCCCTGGGAGCGCGCAGCATCCCCTGGAACGCCCTGGCCCGCTCCACCGCCCTCGACCACGACCTGGCCAAGCTGGCCGCCCTGCCCGCCACTCCGGCCTCGGCCGCCGCCCAGGCCTGGCTGGAACACCTCCTCACCCTGGCTGCCACCGCCCCCCACCGGCTGCTGGCCCACGCCTACGTGCGCTATGGCGGTGACCTTTCCGGCGGCCAGCAACTGGCCGAGCAGGCCCGCCAGATCCTGGAGCGGGCTGGCCTGCCCAGCCTGAGCTTCTGGGTGTTCGAGCGTCCCCTGGCCGAACTCAAGGCGGGCCTGCACGAGGGCTTCGAGGAGCTGCAGCTGGGCGAGCAGCAGGAGCAGGAAGTGCTGGAGGAGGCCGAGGCCGCCTTCCACGCCACCCAGCGGCTCCTGGCCGAGCTGGCCGCAATCCACTGAACACCTGCGCACACCACCTCCCAAGCCCGCCCCTGCCATGACCACCACCGGCCTCAGCCCCCACGCCCTGCTGCTCAAGTACGACCAGCCCGTGCCCCGCTACACCAGCTACCCCACCGCCGCCGCCTTCAGCGATGCGGTGGGCGCGGAGCAGCTGCGCCGGCAACTGGGCGAGGCCAGCGACGCACCCCTGTCGCTCTACGTGCACGTGCCCTTCTGCCGCCATGCCTGCTGGTACTGCGGCTGCAACCGGGTCACCACCCAGCTGGGCTCCAAGGTGGTGGCGCCCTACCTGGCCACCCTGGCCCGGGAGCTGGAGCTGGTGAGCGCCGCCCTGCCGGCGCGGCGGCGCCTGGCCCAGCTGCACTGGGGCGGCGGCACCCCCAACTACCTCAACGCTGGCGAACAGCGCCAGCTCTGGGGACTGATCAGCGAGCACTTCGACCTGGAGGCCAACCTGGAGGCCTCGATCGAGGTGAACCCGGAATTCCTCAGCCGGGATCAGGCCCTGGAGCTGCGCCAGCTGGGCTTCAACCGCATGAGCTTCGGCATTCAGGACGCCAACCCCGAGGTGCAGCAGGCCGTGAACCGGGTGGTGCCGGCACAGCAACTGCGCCACGCCATGGGATGGCTGCGGGAGGCCGCCTTCGACAGCGTGAATGTGGACCTGATCTGCGGCCTGCCGCTGCAGACCCCCGAGCGCTTCAACGCCACCCTGAAGCTGGTGCAGGAGCTGCGCCCGGATCGCATCTCCCTGTTCTCCTTCGCCTACCTGCCCGAGCAACTGCCGCTGCAGCGCAGAATCGCCGCCGCCGACCTGCCCAGCCAGGCAGAGCGGATCGCCATGCTTGAGCAGGCCAACCGGCAGCTCACCGCCCACGGCTACGAGGCGATCGGCATGGACCACTACGCCTTGGCCGGCGACAGCCTGGCTGCAGCGGCGCGGCAGGGCCGGCTGCACCGCAACTTCCAGGGCTATACCACCGGAGGTGAGCTGGATCTGCTGGGCATCGGCCCCACGGCGATCAGCCAGTTCCCCCACCTGTTCTCCCAGAACCAGCGCGATCTCAAGGCCTGGCGACAGGCGATCGAGGCCGGACTGCTGCCGGTGGAGCGGGGCCTGGCGGTGCGGGATGCCGAGGTGCTGGAGCGCCGCCACCTGATCCAGGAGGTGATGTGCCATTTCCAGGTGGAGCTCGATCTCGAGCGCTTCGCCCTGGAATGGGCCGACCTGCAGGCCCTGGCCGGCGATGGCCTGGTGGAACTGCAACGCCGGGGGGAGCGCGGCCTGCTGCGGGTCACCACCGAAGGGCGCTGGCTGATCCGCACCATCGCCGCCGTGTTCGACCCCCAGCAGCGGCAGCAGGCCCGAGGCTCCCGGCTGGTTTGACCAGCCAGGAGCAACGGCCATGAAAAAAGCTCCCGCCGGGGCGGGAGCTAACTCTGAACATGCAGGGATGGGAAGAGAACGGGGAGGACGCAAGTCACGCCCCGGGGCTCACGATCACTTGGCGGAAGCGGCGAAGTCGGGATAGGCCTCCATGCCGTGCTCACCAATATCCAAACCTTCGATTTCTTCCTGTTCGGTGACGCGGATGCCACCGAAGATCGCACCGATCAAAGACCAGAGAATCCAGGATGTCACGATCGCGAACACTGCGAAGGCAACCACCCCAACGATCTGAATACCAAGCTGACCGAAGCCGTGGCCGGTGAACAGACCCTTGTCGGTGTTGAACAGGCCCACAGCCAGGGTGGCCCAGATGCCGCAGGTGCCGTGCACCGAGAAGGCGCCCACTGGATCATCGATCTTGAGGCTGTCGATGAACGACACCGAGAACACCACGATCACGCCTGCGATGAAACCCACCACCCAGGCGGCCGGCATCGAGAAGCCGTCGCAGCCGGCGGTTACACCCACCAGACCGGCCAGGATGCCGTTGATGGTCATGGTGAGGTCCGGCTTGCCACCCATGAACTGGCTCACGAGGGTGGCGGCGATGCCACCACCTGCCGCACCAAGGGTGGTGGTGACGGCGATGTAGGGAACCTCAGGAGCCATGGAGAGCCAGGAACCGGGGTTGAACCCGTACCAGCCAAGCCAGAGGATCAGGCAACCCAGGGTGGCTATGGCCAGGTTGTGGCCAGGAATGGCCTGCGGCCTTCCCCCGACAAACTTGCCAATGCGGGGACCGAGGAGAATGGCACCGGTGAGACCGGCCCAGGCACCGAAGGAGTGCACAACGGTAGAGCCGGCGAAATCAATGAAGCCAAACTGGTTGAGCCAGCCCTCACCCACGTTCCACTGCCAGGAACCCGTGATGGGATAAAGAACGCCCACCAGAATCAGCGAGAAGATCACGAACTCGCCGAACTTGATGCGCTCGGCCACCAGTCCGGAGACGATCGTGGCAGCGGTGCCTGCGAAGGCGGCCTGAAAGAGGAAGTCCACACTGGGGACCAGCTTGCCCTCAGTAACCATCTCGGGGGTGACGGTAGGGTCAAAGAACAACCCACCGAACTTGAACCAACCGGGAATCACCCAGTCGGCGTTGTACATGATCTTGTAGCCGATGAACCAGTAGGCCGTCACCGCCAGGGCGAAGACAATCAGGTTCTTGGCAAGAATGTTGACGGCATTCTTCTGGCGGCACATCCCGGCCTCCACCATGGCGAAGCCCGCGTTCATGAAGATCACCAGAGCGGCGCAGATCAACAGGAACAGGTTGTTGGCCAGGAAGGCGGCGGTTAGCTCAGGCAGCTCGGCGGCATGGGCCGAGAGGTTGAACACGCCGAGGCCAAACAAAGCCAGAGGCACGCAGGCCAGCCAAGTGAGGGATCGCTGGGAAGCAAGACCCCGGAAGCTGCGGATCAACAAAGAAGGAGCCTCAAGCAGACTCACCTCCTGAAGGCGCTTCGAGCGCCTGGGAGGGTGCGAAGCAATGGTCATGGGCAGTTTCAGTAGGACGGCTGCACGGGTTTTGGATGCCCTGCGACATCCATCGGCTCCGACAATGCGTGGAAGCCGGTCTACCTGATGTTCGTTTCGCTACAAAATTGACGGACGGACCCCGCAGCCACAGGCGATGGGATCCCATGCCCACAGGGCCGGACCGTCCGTAGCTGCCGAACCTGGAGACTGGATCCCCGGAATTGTTGCGATGCCCCAGCAAAAGGGTTGATTTGCCACCATGCTTGGGCTGCTGCTGCCTTCGCTACAGAAAGCTGGCTGGGCAGCCCCTAAACAAGGATCGTCTATCTGGTAACGCGTGAAACAGATTCAAGCCATCATCCGGCCCGAGAAGCTGGATCCCGTGAAGGATGCCCTGGTCGCCCTCGGTATCAACGGCATGACCGTCACCGCCGTGCAGGGCTTCGGCCAGCAGATGGGCCATAAAGAGGTCTATCGGGGCGTAAAGGTGGAAGCCCGCCTGCTCTCCAAGGTCATGGTCACCGTTGTGATCGTCGATGGCGCCGTTGATGCGGTGATCGAGGCCATCCGAAGCAGCGCCCGCACCGGCGAGATCGGCGACGGCAAAATCATCGTGACCAATGTGGAAAATTCGATCCGGATCCGCACCGGGGAATCCGGCGACATCACCCTCGCTCCCTGAGCCCACTCCTGTATCGCAGGCTCGCTCTGCCCTCGGGGTACGGGTAGGGGCGCAAAGAGGAGCACCTAAAACCAGGGCCCTTGAAACCAGGGCCCTTGAAACCAGGGCCCTTGAAAGCACCGACTGCCCGGAAACCGCCCCAGAAGGGGCGGTTTTTTGGTGGGACCGTGGCGGCAATCCGGATCGGCTCAGCCGACAGCGGCAGCAGCGCGGTCGAAGTAGGTGCCGATTTCGCTCATCAGGGCGGAGCAGTCGCCGGGGGTGATGCCGTTGCGGTCGTTGGCGATGGAGATGGCGGCGTCCTTCATCTTGCGCACACCTTCAGCCACGGAAGCGCCAGGAACGCCGAGGGCCAGGTAGGTCTCGCGCAGGCCGTTCAGGCAGCGATCTTCCAGCACGGAAGCGTCGCCGGTGAACACGGCGTAGGTGACGTAGCGGAGGATGATCTCCATGTCGCGCAGGCAGGCAGCCATGCGGCGATGGGTGTAGGCATTGCCGCCGGGGGCGATCAGGGCGGGCTGGGCCTCGAACAGACCGCGGGCAGCGTTGGTCACGATCTTGGAAGCGTTGGAGGTGATGCGGTTCACCGCATCCATCCGCTTGTTGCTGTCGGCAACCATCGCCGCGAGGGCATCGATCTGGCCGGAGCTGAGGAACTCGCCGCGGGCATCAGCCTGGGCAACCACCTTGGTGAAGGCGTCGAACATGGCGTGGGAAGACGGAACGTCGAAGTTCTGAAGGTAGACAGTCCACGCGGCTGACGCGAGCACCGGGCAGGGCTGCCAGGATCGGGGCCTGCCGGAATCGATCCATGGCCCCTGCGCCGCTCAGCTGGCCCGACCTGGAGGCCTTGGTGGCAGGGGAACCGGCCCGCATGGGCAGCGGCCGCAGCGAGGGCCCCACCAATGCCCAGGCCCGCCTGCGCCTGTTCGGCCAGCCCGAGAGCAGCGTGCGGGTGACCCTCTACCGCGACCACCACGCCTGGTGCCCCTACTGCCAGAAGGTGTGGCTGTGGCTGGAGGAACGCCGCATCCCCTACCGGGTGGAAAAGGTCACAATGTTCTGCTATGGGGAGAAGGAGGACTGGTACCGGCGCCTGGTGCCCTCCGGCATGCTGCCCGCCCTGGCCCTTGATGGCCAGCTGGTCACCGAGAGCGACCGCATTCTGGAGGTGCTCGAACAGACCTTCGGCAGCCTGGGACAGGGCATGGACGATCCTGCGGTGCTGCCGCTGCGCCGCCTGGAACGCCTGCTGTTCCGGGCCTGGTGCCAGTGGCTGTGCGTGCCCCATGGCAGCCGCGGTGACAGCCAGGCCGAACAGCAGTTCCGCCAGTGGGCCGGCGCCATGGAGCAGGCCCTGGCCGCCCAGGGGGGACCGTTTCTGCTCGGTGCTGAGCTGGGCACGGCCGACCTGGTGTTCGTGCCCTACGTGGAGAGGATGAATGCCTCCCTCGCTTATTACAAGGGCTACCTGCTGCGCCAGGAACACCCGGCCATCGACCGCTGGTTCCAGGCTCTGGAGCAGCGCAGCACCTACCGGGGCACCCAGAGCGACTTCCACACCCACTGCCACGACCTACCTCCACAGATGGGGGGTTGCTACGCCAACGGCAGCAGCCGCCAGCGCCAGCTGGCCCAGCGGATCGACAGCGGACCGTGGCCCATCGGGGATGGGGCGATGGCCGACCCCGAAACCAGCGAGCCGCCCCCCGGCGATCCGGCCAATAGCGAACCGGCCCGCACGGCCCTTGCCCGGGTTCTGCGCCATCGCAGCATGCTGCTGCGGCGCAATCCCCTCGGTGCCGATGGCTTCGACTTGCCGCTGCGCACGGCCCTCACCGGGTTGGTCGGGGGCACCAGCCTCACGCCCCCGCCGGGTTGCGCCGGCGGGTTGCGCTACCTGCGCGATCGCATCAGCGTGCCACGCGACATGCCGCTCCATGCCGGCCGTCTGCTGCGCCAGGCGCTGGAGCACACGGCGGCCCTGGACCCCCAGAGTCCGGGAGAACAGGGCGAGGTGCTCCCGCAGAGCCATCGCCGCGATCAGGATCCCCTGCCATTCCTGATGGCCCGCCCTAGCGTCTGAAACGGGGCTGTTCCGCTCCTCACCGCTGCCACCACCCCATGAACCGCCCCGCTCGGACTTCACGGTTTCAGCTGGGTCCGGTTCAGCTGGGTCCGGTTCAGCTGGGGCTGGGTCTCGGGCTGGCCCTGCTCGGCGGACTGATCGCCGTTCCGCCGCCCCTGGCCAGCCTGGAGCTGGGCGGCGCCACCGTGTTCCGGCGGGCGCCCTGGCAGGTGGAGCTGGTGAGTTACAACACGATGGTGGGCCAGATCCGGGTGGAGTATTTCCTCACCGTGGAGCTTGCGGCAGACGCCGGCGCAGACCTGGGTGAGCTGCAGATCCGCCAGACCCGTGGGGTGGACCGCAATTTCCAGTTCAGTCCGGAACGCACGACCGCGTTCCTGGGCCGTCCCCGCCAGCGGGGCCCCTCCCTGCCTGTGGAGGCCAGCTTTTCCGAGCAGGAGCGGCTGATCACGGTGCGCTTTCCCCAGCCGGTGCCCCCGGGCTCCACCGTCACGGTGCGGCTGAAGCCATGGACCAATCCGATGATGGCCGATACCTATATGTTTCAGGTCACGGCGCTTCCAGCTGGCCCCAATCCCAGCCCGGCGCCGTTGGGATTCGGCACCCTGCGGATCTACCAGACGGAATGGCGCTGAAGGGAGGGCCAGCCGGCCTCAACGGGGCAGCAGGGAAGAATGGTGGTGCAGCAACTGCCACTGCTGGCCATTGAATCGATACACCAGCGTGTAGCGGGCCTCCAGCACCTCCGGATTCCCGCTCCTGCCGGCGCCAGCGGGCGGGGCAGGGCCAAAGCGAAAGCGATAGAGGCCGGCATCGATGAATTGGTTGCAGGCTGGATACACCGTGCGCTCCACCACTTCAACCAGCGGATGGCGGGCAGTGAAGCCGCTGAAGTAATCGGCGATGGCGGCGTGGGAATCTCGGCTGCGCGGCGAGAGGGTGGGCAGCAGCAGGGCATCCGGGGCATAGAGATCAGCCACGGCCTCGCCATCTCCCCCATGCACCAGATCGGCCCAGTGCTGGAAGAGCGTTTGCACCATCGCCGGCTCCAGCGGGGCACAGGAGCTCGGCGGCGCAGAAGGCCAGCCATCGGCGGCGAAAACAGGGCCTGGAGCGATCCAGACCACAACTAGAAGGAGAACAAGCAGTGGCCCGAGCAGGCGCCTTGGCGCCCTCCAGGGCCAGGGACTCAGCTGCCCGGAAAGCGCAACGTGCGCCAGTCGCCACTGGCCGTGCTCACCTCCACCCCGATCTCCACGGGCTGTTCGGCCGCACCGAACTGATTCTGCCACCAGGACATCGCCTCCGACCAGGCCGCATCGAGGGAGTCGTACAGGTCGTCGAGCACGGGATGGGGGTCGCCCTGACCGTCCACCAGCCGGTAGTAGCGCTGGGGCCGATGGGCTGATTTCAGGTGATGCAGGGAAGCCATCTCTCATTCCACCGAACCCCTCCATCATCACCGCTGTGACAACGAGGAACTGTCACCTTCACAACAACTTCCTGTGTCAAAGCCCTTGACCAACCGGCAGATGAGCCCCATGGCAGTACCCATCTCAGATGAGGTAGCGGCGGATGGCCGGGCGGCACCAGTAGATCAGGGCGGCGGTCATCGCCGTCCACACCAGGGCGGACAGCACCGCGGTGAGACCGCGACCTTCGCTGAGCATGACCAGCCTCACGATGCCGTAGGGCAGACCCACCGCCAGGCCCATCGAGAGGGCCACGATGGCCAGGATCTGGCCCCAGGCACGCCACTTCAACAGGGCGACGCAAGCCACGATGCCCACCGCCGCGGTGGGCAGCACCGCACTGGCCCCCACGGCGATATGGACGGTCCTCCAGATGGGTTGGAGCAGGATCAGCGCCACCGTGAGCGGCAGCAGGAGCCCATTGGCGATCAGACCCAGCCAGGCCAGCGTGAGATAGCCGCGCGGAGGCTCCAGCATCGCGACCGGGCGAACCAGGGGGGCCGTGGGGGAGGGTTGACGCAGCACGTCGTTGGGGCCGTCGGGAACGCTTGGGAGTGGATCTGGGCTGGGCGCAGCCGGAGCAACGCACTCGGCAGGCGAGTCTGACGGCCGCCCTGGGCTTCCTCACCCAGACGAAGGTCTTCACCCTCACCTTCCAGCCGCCGAAACTAGCGCGCAGCCCGCTCCGCACCCAGATCGAACAGCAGCAGATCCGCCCCATCGCTGCCGGCCACGATCCCGGCCCGAGTGCCGTCGCCGAAGCCCAGACCATCCCCCCGGCCCGGATCCAGAAGAGGAGTCCAGGCGCCCCCAACCGCAAAGGCCTTCTGCGCGTAGGCGGGGGCGATGCCGGTGGCGCCGGGTTCGATCGAGAACTGCAGCAGGCGGCAGGGTCGCTGGCCCTCGTTAAATTCGCTGAGCTCCACGGCGGTGCCGGCACTTCTGCACCGCACCTCGCCGGCCCGCAGCACCTCGGCGTGGCCCAGCGAATAGGGAAGGGGCGAGCGTGCTCAGGGGGCCGGGACGGGCAGGGTGGACAGCCGGCCGATGAGGTCGGCGATCGTGGCGTCCTTGGCAGGATTGGTGGGGCTGCTCATCAGCTGGCGCCCCACCACCACCGCACCCAGATGGGCCAGCTGCAACCTCAGTGCAGCCATCACCGTGGCGCCGCCTCCGCCTGAATGGGTGGCGATGGCCATCGGTCGGCCGTTGAACAGGGCGCGGAAGTCGTCCCCCTGCACCGACAGCCAGGCGATGGCACTGGTGAGCACCGGAGGAATCGAGCCGTTGTACTCCGGTGCGCACACCAGCCATCGGGGCGAGGCCAGCAGGCGGGCCTGGAGTTCGGGGAGGGCCGGCGGCATGCCGCCGGCCTGGGCCCGCGGCGTGAACAGAGGCAATGCCACGGCCGTGAGATCGAGCACCGTGGCGGAGTGGCCCTGCTGGCGTGCTTGGGCGGCGAAGCGCTCGGCCAGTTTGAGGTTTTCACCGTTACTGGCGGCGATCACCAGGATGGAGGGGGAATCGGTCACCGGATTGGGGGAATGGGGCTGTCGGTTGGCTTCACACCAGGAGGCCCCGGCTCAAGGGGCAGGGGGCAGAAGGAAGGCGGGCCAGCGGGCCACCCCATTGTCGGGACCCAGGACTGACCGAACACAGAAAGGTCAGGAGCGAGAATGGCCCCAGCAAAGCATTATCGGCCCGCTGAAGGGCAAAGGGTCAAAAGCGGGGCCGAAGAACAGGCTGTTGCCTCTATCCCAAGAGCTGACCTGAGTTGAGTTGAGTTGAGTTGAGTTGAGTTGAGTTGAGTTGAGTTGAGTTGAGTTGAGTTGAGCTGAGTAGAAGCGCCGTCAATACGGTTACCCAGACAGCCAATTCCAGCGACTTTGTTGCATAACGTTGCCAAGCAGCCCCGGCTGGCAACCGGCTCCGTTCCCCCGCGCCCCAGCGCCGGCCCGTGCCGTTGCACCGGACTGCCGTCCGACACCGCTGCCGCGGAGCATGGGCAGGGGGAGGGACTGCAGCGGTGGCCAGGCCCATCGAAAAATGGCAACAATTAAGTTGTGACAACCTGTTGCCCCCTTCTGACAGTCAGCACAATGGACGAGACGAAGGCGTCCCACCACCATGGCCCAGCCTCGTCTGGAACCCAGACACATCGTTCCCGCGATCAGCGTCTGCATCGAGGTGGAGTTCCAGGTGGGCACTAAATTATTGATGGGTCGTCTCTGGGATATCAGTCTTTCGGGCGCCTGCCTGCTCTTCCCCAGGCGACACGTGGTGACACCGGGCCAGCAGGGGCCCTTCGTGATGAATCCACCCAACATCGGCGAGCCGATCCGAGGCAGGGCCGAGGTTCTCTGGGTGGACCGGCTCAACATCGCCTCCTTTGCGGGGGTGCGTTTTCTGCAGCCGATTGCCTTCGACTCCACCTTCCTGGCCGTGTTGATGCGGAGTACGGCACGCCCATGCTCCGGCATGTCCCGCCATGAGCAGTTGAACAATCCAGGCGAACTGTTCGACCTCGACGAATGATTCCGCTGAGCCGTTGCTGGACCCTGCTCACCCTGCTGGCGCTGCCTCTCTTGCCTGCGAGCGCCGCCATCCAGCCCGAGGGGCTGCCCGTGGCCGTGTGTGTCATCTCCCCCAGGGTGGAACCCGTGCAGGAGGTGGATGGCTTTGGCGTGGTGCCCACGTCCGAACCCCAACTCGTGGTGATCGAACCCCTGCTGGAATTGCGAATCAAGCGCCAGGGCCAACCCGACTGGCACCTGAGCGGCAGCGAGCGCCAACCGATCCTCACCCCCCTGGCTTGGCCCACCAAACCGATCGGGCCTGGCGAGTTTGTGCTGCTGCAGTTGCGACCCGAGGGAGCCCCCGCCGGAGCCTTTGCCCATGTGCAGCTGGCCGGCGGCTCCGAACAACGGACGCGGGCCACCGTCCAGCTGTTGGTCCGCCTGGGTCAGGACGCCAGCGCCTGGCTGCAGGCCTTCGATCAGGCCCTTGAATTCGGCGATGTGCCCCTGGCCTGGACCCTCCTGTTCCATCCCCAGGCCCCCCGCAGCGCAGAACTGGAGGCGCTGCGGGAGGAAGTGGTGCGACGCGGCTGCGGCACCTGAACCCTGCTCACCAGAACCCCTGCGACCGCAGCCAGAGACTCAGAGCGAGCATCGGCACGAACACGGCGGCCAGGATCTGGAGTTTCACCACCCAGGCCGGCGAGGACTGGGGGCGGGGGGTCCTGATCGGCATGGGCAGGCAAGCCACGACTAGAGAATGGTCACTCTGGAGCAGCCCTGATGCCGGTGCGCCCCAGCCGCCGGCACCCGGATTCCCCGAATCAATCCGGGAACAACCTGCACGCAACTGGCAAAACTCCTGCAGAATTGGGCGATGGAACAGCCAAGCTCGATTTCCAGCGAAGCAAATCTTGGCTTGAGCAGTTCTGGCTTGAGCGGCACTGGCTTGAGCAGTTCTGGCTTGAGCAGCACTGGCTTGGGAAGTACTGCCTTGGAAAGTGCGGGCCCGGGCGCTTCCACTGCCGAAGGCCCCTACCGCGTGCGTCCCCAGATCGCCCGGGAACAGAGCGTTCCCCAGCAGGTCACCACGGCGCCGCGCTTCAACAGTCGCGACGATGCCGAGACCTTTGCCCACCTGATGGCCCGCAACGGCCAGCAGGCCGTAGTAGTGGAAAAGCTCGCGCCTGCCGGCTGCTGGCTCCAGCTCTCCACGGTGGCCGCCTGAAGTCAGGGCTTGCTGCGGGGGTCGCGGGTGATCGTGACGATCTCCGGAGCGAACACGAAGGTCAGTTCATCCAGGCTCTGGGCCTGGCCGTCCATCGCCGCCACACCGCCGGCCACAAAATCGATCAGCCGCTGGGCCTCATCGGGAGGCATGGCACTCGCGTGCACCAACACGGTCTGCATGTCCCGCACAGCCATGACAATCGCCTGGGCATCGTCAAAGCGGGTGGGGTGGAACACCACCACTTCGGGCAGCCAATCTCCGAATAGACCCTGCATGGACCCACGCTAATCAACCTGGCGATGGCTGCCAGGGAAGGGGCGACACCTGCAGCAAAAAGGGGCCCGATCGGGCCCCTGCTCGACAAACTCTCCCGGGGGGAGAGTCAGCCACCTCGACCCGACGAGGGTATCGAGGCCAGCGGCCCACCTGTCGAGGGCCGATCCATCAGCAGCCCACCGCAACCAGCCGGCCCGCCAGCCGTTCGGCGCTCCGCATCGCCCCTTCAATCCGGCCGAACCCCTCGCCGGCGATGAAGTCACCACAGAAAGCCACCCGGCTGGTGGCACACAGGGCGACTTCGGCGGGAAGCCCGGGAGCCAGGGGAAAGGCCGCGCCCCAGCGCATCAGCTGGCGGTCCGCCTGGCCGCAGTCCACCGTGGCGATCCAGGGGGCCATGCACTCCTGCACGGCCTCGCTGAGGGCCTGGATCACCCGGTCTTCCCGGGTCGCCTCCACGGGAGCGGGCAGGAGCTGGGCAATCGCCGAGCGGGAACCCACCACATCGAGGTGATCGGCGGCGAAGGCGTGGCTGGAATGGGCCACCACGGCACAGCGGCCATCGGCCAGGGGCTGGATGCGGATGCGCCGCAAACCCCAGCGCTGCTGGGCCGCCGCATCAAAATTCACCAGCGAGAAGGGCAGGGCCCGCCACACCCGGGCCGCGTCGCCGTCACACAACAGCAGCAGGTTGGAACGCGCCTCAAAGCGCAGACCCGCCAGGGTCGTGAGCACATGGTCGAGCTGCCAGTCCCCGAGGCCGGCGGCCACCCCAGCCAGCGGCACATCCGGCCAGCCCAGAATCAGCTGGCAGCGGGGATGGGCCAGCAAGGTGCCGCTGAGCACCAGCCACCGGGCCTCACCGAGCAGCCGCCGGTCGCCATCCCGCAGCTGCCAGAGCCCCTCGGGGCTGCACTCCAGGAAACGCACCATCACGCCGTAGTGGGCCCGCAGCCTGGCCTCGCCAGCCATCCGCAACAGGCCCCCACAGAGCTGATCCATGCCCCCCCGCCCATGGAAGAGGCGGCCCAGGCCCAGGGCATCGGGTCGGCCGATGTTCAGCCGGCTCTCCCCCTCCAGCATGGCCACCGGACCCTGCCAGGGCTGGATCCACCCCCCTGCCAGCAACGGCTGCAACAGCGCGGGCTCCGGCGCGCCGGTGATGTTGAGCAGCGGGGAGCCATGGTCGATCACCAGCCCGCCATCGCTGCGGCTGCGTCGACTGCCGGCCCTGCCCCCCGGACCGCGGCCCAGCTCCCACTGGGAAATCGCACCGCTGAACCCCAGCCGGCGCAGTTGGGCCACCAGCGAGCAGCCCGCCACCCCAGCCCCGATCACGGCAATGGCGGCAGGAGCTCGAGCCGGCATCAAGCGACGGCACACGCAGTAGCGTCTTAGCTGATCAGTGCAGCCATGGCTCGCTTTCTGCTGGTTCTCCAGCCGAGTTGTTCTCCAGAAGGCAGCCACCCGGATGGGAAGGGATCGGAAGGGCGGGCTGAGGCAATCCTGTTGGCCCTCGACCCGGTGCTGCGGGAGTTGAACGCGGAGGTGGACCACCGCACCCGCGCCCATCTGAGCGCCTTGCTGAAGCACGGCGGCGAGAACCAGCGCATGCAGCTGTTCGCCGACGTGCAGTCGAAACAGGGCGGCAAGGCCCTGGAACTGGTGCTGATCAGCCGGGAATCGATGGGTCTGCGGGCCCCCAGGACCCTGCAGACCTTCGAGCGGCTGGTGGCCCTCTGCCAGGAGCACCTCCAGGGGATGCGGCTGGTGTTCCGCTCCGACCGCGATGGCCCCCTGCCGGACGCCCCCACTGGCGCCAAGGCTTAACAACAACTTAAGATTTGTAGGTTCGATGTGGGTCCGCCTTGTACGACAACCATCCGGTGTTCATCGCCCTCGAAGCACAATGGCGTTCGCTGCGCGACGCCTACCGCCGCACCCCCAACGAGCACAACCGCTACCAGCTCACCCGGCTGGAACGCCTGATCGCCCAGTGGGCTCCCGAGCGCCTGGCCCGGGCCTGAGGCCTAGGGTTTTCCTGTTGCAGACGCCTATGCAGGGCTACGGCGTACTGGATGAATCCCGGGCCACGAGCTCGCAATCCGCGTAAGCCCGTGAGCAACGGGCTCCAGTCTCCGCCGCCGTGGGGCAATACCGGTGGCGGCCATCCGCAGTCGCTGAGCTCGCCTGCAGGTCTGGCGGCACCAGCTCACGCTGCCCCAATTCACCGTGGTCACCGGCCTGATCGTGATCGCGGTAGGTGTTGTGCTGATGGCCAGCCCCCTCTGTTCCAGCGACCGTGTCTCACCCTGGGAAGCCCTGTTCACGGTCACCTTGGCGATCACCGTCACGGGCCTCTCCATCATCGACATGGGCCTGGAACTCACGCCACTGGGCCAGGTGCTGCTGATGGCCCTGCTCCTGGGATTGGGCCCCACCACCGGTGGTGTTTCGGCCGTGGGCAGATTCAGCTGCCTCGAGAAGCTGTTCACCTGCATGTCGGCCTTTGGCACCGTGGGGCTCGATCTCGGGGTCGCGGCCCAGCTGAACCGCTGGGGGCAGCTGGTGCAGATTGTGGGCATGTTCTTGGGCAGACTGGATGTTCTCCTGCTGCTCTCAGCTCTCTACGGCAACAGGCCCCAACCGCGAGTGGGCTACCCCCGCAAAGATCTCTACATCTGAATCCTCAACACAAGGGAGCAACCCTGACCCATGGGCAACTGGTGGCATTGGCAACCCGCTGAAGGAACAGCCAGGGGGGGATTTGCAGTGATCGGCGTGGGCCGCTTCGGTACCGCCGTGTGCAGTGAGTTGATCAAGGCCGGCGCCGATGTGCTTGCCATCGACAACGACCAGAAAGCTGTCGATGCCCTGCGTCAGGTGGATCCCGCCATCCAGGCGCGGGTGGTGGACTGCACCGACGAGGAGGCCCTGCGGGAGGCCGGTGTGCTGGATATGGAAACGGTGGTGGTGGCCATGAGTGAGCCGATCTCCGCCAGCATCACCGCCACCCTGATCGCCAAGGACAGCCTGGGCAGCCGGGTGAAGCAGGTGATCGCCCGCGCCACCAACGACCTGCACATGAAGATGCTGCAGCGGGTGGGAGCCGACCGGGTGGTGTTCCCCTCGAAGATGCAGGGCCATCGCCTGGGGATGGAGCTGGTGCGCCCCAACCTGCTGGAGAGGCTGCGGCTCGATGACAAGAACTTCATCGAAGAGATCCGGGTGCCCGGCTTGTTTGTGGGCAAGTCGCTGCGGGAAATCAACCTGCGCAAGAACTTCAACGTGAACGTGCTCGCCGCCGGGCCGGACAACCACCTCACGGTGAATCCCCCCGCCTCCCATGTGCTCGAAGCCGGCGAATTGCTGGTGGTGATGGGCAGCAGCGAAGCCCTCGCCGGCCTGCCGGGCAGCTGATCCAACCGTCAGAGCGGCCCCAACTGCCTGCGCCGAGCCGAGGCACGCAATCGGAAGTTGCTTGAGCTGGTGGTTCCGGCAGCGGACAGCCCTCTCCAGCCGAATCGCCGCTTTCTGCTGTGCACCGCCCCGGGCAACCTCCTGCCACAATCCAATCTGGCAGGTCTGGACTGCTTGGAACTGAGTACCAAGGCCGAATACGGGCTGGTGGCATTGCTGGAGCTCGGCTCCATCCACCCCAGCGGCAAGCTCCTGCAGGTGGCCGAAATCGCCCGACGCCAGGGCATTCCCGAGCGCTATCTCGAACAGATGCTCACCGCCCTGCGCCGCGGCGGACTCCTGCACAGCATTCGCGGCCCCCGGGGGGGCTACAGGCTGGCCCGTCCTCCCGCCGAGATTCACCTCGACGAAGTGGTGGACTGCCTGGAGGGTCTGCCGGCACAGCGGCAGGCCAGCGGGCACCCCAGCGTGGAATTCCGGGTGCTGGGCGTGCTGGAAGAGCGGCTCCAGCGGGCCCGTCGGCGGATCCTGGAGCAGACCCGGCTGGATCAACTGCTGGAGGAGCGCCAGAGCCTGAGCGAACCCCAGCCGATGTTCTTCATCTGAACGGCCAGCCGCATGCACCCTGCAGCCGCCCTGCCCCCTGCCGAATCACCACAGTTGCTGCGACCGCCGGTGGCACTCACCATCGGCGGCAGCGACTCGGGCGGCGGGGCCGGCATTCAGGCGGACCTCAAGACCTTCACGGCCCTGCAGGTGCACGGTTGCAGCGCCATCACCTGCCTCACCGCCCAGAACACCTGCGGAGTGGAGCGGGTGGACGCCCTGCCACCGGCTGCGGTGACGGCCCAGGTGGGGGCAGTGTGCCGCGATCTGCCCGTGGCGGCACTGAAGACCGGCATGCTGCTGAACCGCGACCTGATCGAGGCCACCGCCGCCGCGATCAGCCAGCTGGCGATCCCGCGGGTGATCGATCCGGTGATGGTGTCCCGCGCCGGTGCGGTGCTGCTGGAACCGGAGGCGGTGGAGGCCCTGGCCGCCCTGCTGCTGCCCCTGGCCAACCTGATCACTCCGAATGTGCGGGAGGCCGAGCTGCTCAGCGGCCGCAGCCTCGCCACCCCCCACGACCTGGAGTGCTGTGCCCGGCAGCTGATGGAGCGGGGCTGCCAGGCCGTGCTGATCAAGGGGGGCGGCCTGCCAGGACTGCGCGGCCGCGACCTCCTGGGCAGCGACGGCGCGCTGGAATGGCTGGTCAGTCCTGCCATCGACACCCGCCACAGCCACGGCAGCGGCTGCACCCTGGCGGCGGCGATCACGGCCGGGCTGGCCCAGGGCCTGGCGCTGCAGCCAGCGGTTGTGGCGGCCAAGGCCTATGTGAATGGCGCCCTGCGGAGGGGACTGGCGATCGGTTCCGGTGCCGGCCCGCTCTGCCACTGGCACCAGAGCCTGTCGCCCCAGCCCTGCCCATAGACTCCCAGCGGTTCGGCGCCCGTAGCCCAACCGGTAGCAGGCAGGTCACTTAAAATGACTCCAGTGCGGGTTCGAATCCCGCCGGGCGCACCATCTCCAGCACCTGCTTCCCCGATCCCAACTCCCCACAGATCACCGTGCCCGGGTTTCTTCAGTCGCTTCTCGACACGCTTTCGCCCGATCTGGTGATGGTGATCGGCCTATACGGAGCCCTGGCCATGGCCTACCTGGTGGTGGTGCCCCTGGTGCTCTACGCCTGGATGGTGAAGCGCTGGACCACCATGGGCAAGTGGGAACGGTTCGGGGTCTATGGGTTGGTGTTCCTGTTCTTTCCTGGCCTGATCCTGTTCGCCCCCTTCATCAACCTGCGCATGGCCGGGCAGGGGAGCCGGTGACCAAAGGGCAGTCTCTCCTCCTCGGGCTGGCGGTGTTGGGCTTCGGCGGCCTCGGTTACGCGGCGTTTCAGGCCAGTGGCGCCGATGGCTTCCGTGCCGGGATTGCGGCCTCCGCCCTGCTGATGGTGCTGGTGCTGGTCTGGACCGCCTCCTACCTACTGCGGGCCGTGAGCGGCAACATGACCTACATGCAGCAGCGCCGCAGCTACCGCACGGCCTACGACGCCCACACCACCGAGGTGCTGCAGCACAAGTTCGATGCCCTCAGTGCGGAAGAGCAGGAGAAGCTGCTGCAGGAAGCCGCTGAAGCTGCCCAATCCGGCGAGGCATAGGCTCGCTGCCGAGATTGTCTGAGCCGTATCGCTGCTGTGACTGCCGCCGCCACCCCGATCCAGCAGCGTTTTGAGCAGCTGCGCAGCCAGGGCCGGTGCGCCCTGATGCCCTTCCTGATGGCCGGCGATCCCGACCTGGCCGCCACCCGGGCCAGCCTGCTGGAGCTGCAGGCCAACGGCGCCGACCTGATCGAACTCGGCATCCCCTACAGCGACCCCCTGGCCGATGGTCCGGTGATCCAGGCTGCCGCCAGCCGCGGCCTGGCCAGTGGCACCACCCCGGCCCGGGTGCTGGAGATGCTCCACTCGCTCAAAGGGGAGCTCACCACCCCGCTGGTGCTGTTCACCTACAGCAACCCCCTGCTCAACCGCGGCATGGAACGGTTCTGCGAGGAGGCCGCCGCCGCCGGGGCGGCCGGCCTGGTGGTGCCCGATCTCCCCCTCGAGGAGGGCGAGAAGCTCTCGGCCGTGGCCACGGCCCATGGCCTGGACCTGGTGCTGCTGGTGGCTCCCACCACCCCGGCCGAGCGCATGGCCCGCATCCACGGGGCCAGTCGGGGCTTCACTTACCTGGTGAGCGTCACCGGCGTGACCGGCGTGCGCACCGCCCTGGAATCCAGGGTGGAAACGCTGGTACAGCAGCTCAAGGCTCTAGGCAGCACACCGGTGGCGGTGGGCTTCGGCATCTCCAGCCCCGAGCAGGCGCGCCAGGTGCGCCGATGGGGCGCCGACGGCGCGATCGTGGGCAGTGCCCTGGTGAAGGTGATGGCCGCCGCCCACGGCCAAGGGCAATCGGTGGCGGCGGCCGCGGGCCGCTACTGCGCCGAGCTGCGCTCCGGCCTGGATCGCTAGCCCCACCGGCACCTTGGGGCCGGGTCCGCCCGACCCGACCCGACCCGACCCGACCGATGATGACCGCCTTGCAGCGATGGCGCCGCGTGCAGTTTTCCCCGGCCTGCGAACGCAACAAGGGCCCGATCCTGGCGGAGCTCCAACGCTGGCTGCCCGCCGATGCCCGGGTGCTGGAGATCGGCTCGGGCAGCGGGCTACACGCCACTTTCTTCTGCCAGGAGATCGCCGGGTTGGTGTGGCAGGCCAGTGAGCGGGAGGAGGCGCTGGCGGATCTGCAGGCCCAGCTCAGCTCCGTGCCGGCCGCCAGCCTGGCCCCCGGGTCGCGGCTGGAGCCCGCCATCCCCCTGGACATCACCGCAGCCAGGCAGTGGCCCGATCCCGGCTTCGACGCCGTGTTCACGGCCAACACGTGCCACATCATGCCGGAGGCGGCCATCCCAGCCCTGCTGGCCGGTGCGGCCCGGGTGCTGCGGCCCGGCGGAGTGCTGCTGCTCTACGGCCCCTTCCACCAGGGCGGCGTGCCCACGGCCCCCAGCAATGCCGCCTTCGACGCCCACCTGCGCAGCCTTGATCCGGCGATGGGGGTTCGGGATGCCCTCGCGCTGCAGGAACGGGGTCGCAGCCTGGGTCTCGACACCCTGGCCGATCGGGCCATGCCGGCCAACAACAGGATGCTGGTGCTGGAGCGACGGCCATGAACGAGGCAAGCGCCCTGTTCGGCGCGGTGGCCGCGGCCTATGCCCGCCACCGGCTCACCTACCCACCGGCCTTCTTCGAAGCGCTGCTGCAGCGTCTTCCCGCCGATCCCCTGGTGTGGGACTGCGGCTGCGGCAGTGGTCAGGCCAGCCTCGATCTGGCCGAGCGGGGTGCCCGGGTGATCGCCACCGATGCCAGCGCCGCCCAGCTCGCGGCCGCCAAGGTCCATCCCCGCATCCGCTATGTCCAGGCGCCGGCGGAGACCAGCGGCCTGGCCAGCGCCAGCGTGGACGGGGTGCTGGTGGCGGCGGCGGTGCACTGGTTCGCCGGGGACGCCTTCAACGCCGAAGTGCGCCGCGTCAGCCGCCCGGGCGCCGTGCTGGCCTGGATCGGCTACCTGCCCTTGCTTCTCCCCGCAGGGCCCCTGCAACGGGCCATCGACCGGTTCCACCACCACACCCTGGCCCCCTGGTGGCCGGCGGAGCGGCGCTGGGTGGAACAGAGCTATGCGGGCCTGCCCTTTCCTGGGAAGGAGTGGGCCTTTCCCCGGGATCTGTGGATCGAGCGGCACTGGACCCTGGCCGAGCTGCTGGCCCACATCGGCACCTGGTCCGCAGTGCAGCGGTGCCGCGAGGCAGGCAGCGATCCCTTACCGGCGTTGGCAGCAGATCTCAACCAGCACTGGCCCGAGCAGGGTGCGGCGGACCTGCTGGTGCGCTGGCCGTTCATGGGCCGCTGGGGCCTGGTGGGGACAGCAGGGCCCTGATGCCCTCGAACAGCCGCCGCAGCGCCTCCTGCAGCCCGTGGGCATCCAGCAGGCCATAGCTGAGCCGCAGCACCGGGCCCGATCCGCCTGCCGCGGCGGCGCCCGGGGGGCAGCCGAAGCTCTCGCCGCAGACGGCCGCCACCCGGTGCTCGAGCACCAGCCGCCGCATCAGCAGCTCGCCCGTGAGCCCGCCGGCAGCAGCGGAATCGAGCGCCAGCAGCCCGTAGAACGCTCCCCCCGGCTCGGCCAGCAAACCCAGCGGCAGCCCCTCCCGGCGGGCATCGGCCACCGCCGCCAGCAGCTGGGCCCGGCGCCCCGCGAGGGCGGCGATGCGGGGGCGGCACCAGGCAGGCCCCGCCGCCAGCGCCGCCACGGCCGCCCGCTGGATCAGGCGCGGCGGGCAGATCAGCACCGTGTCCTGCACCTTGGCCAGCGCCGCCGTGAGCGGAGCTGGAGCCGCCATGAAGCCCACCCGCCAGCCGGCCATGCCGTAGGCCTTGGAGAGCGACTGCAGGGTGACGGTATGGGCGGCAGCCCCGGGCAGGCTGGCGGGGCTCCAGTGGGGTTCCTCGCCAAACACGAACTGGCCATAGGCCTCATCGCTGATGTGCAGCAGGCCACGCTGGGCGCAGAGCCTGTTGATGGCCTCCAGCACCGGGCGCGGCATCACCACGCCGCTGGGGTTGTTGGGGGAGATCGTCACGATCGCCCGGGTGCGGGAGGTGATCGCCGCCGCCAACCGCTGCGGGTCGGGCACCAGGCCGGCCGCCACCGGCACCGGCCGCCCCCCCGCCAGCTGCACCGCCATCACGTGGTTGAAGTAGTAGGGCAGCGGCAGGATCACCTCGCTGGGCTCGGACGGCGGGCCGTCACAGAGCACCTGGGCGATGGCGTTGAAGGCCATGTTGCTGCCGGCGGTCACCCACAGGCCAGCTCCCTCAGGATCAATGCCGTGATCGAGGCGCAGGCTGGTGGCGAGGGCAGCCAGCAGCTCCGGATCGCCCTGCACCGGGCCGTACCCATCCAGGGCTGAGGGAACGGACGCTGGATCGGAGGCGAGCTGTCCAGCCTCTGCCACAGCAGCCAGCACCTGCGGGGGCGGGCCCCAGCCCACCATGCCCTGGGCCAGGGACAGGGTGCCCGGGGTGGCCCGCACCAGCGCGCCCAGCTCGGGGATCACGGGCCTCAGCACCGCGTCGAGCCTGGCGGCCGGACCAAAGGGGCAGGGAATCGACGGTACGGGCTTGATCGGTACGGGCGTAATCGGTACGGGCGTGATGCCGGGGGACCAACGAAAGCCCCGATGGTGCTGATCGCCGGAATCAGAGCTTGAACTTCTTGGTGGTGGCAGCCTTGCAGGTGGTCGAAGCCTGCTGCTGGGACTGGCCCCTCTTCATCTCCCGCACCACACAGTCGCAGGTGTAGTCCTGCATGCCGGCCGGAGCGGGCTTGCCGGAGGCCTTCACTTCGTTGTTGACGGCCTGCAGACAGAACTTGCGGATCATGGAGTCCATCATGTTCTGGGCGTGGGCTGGCTGGACGAGCGGCAGCAGCAGCAAGCCAGCCAGAACGGCCCGGGCTCCGGATCGGGAGAGCAAGGTGCAACCGAGCGGCGGGCGGACCATGGCGTAGTGGGATCGGCGATTGACCCCTTTCTTACCACCAGCAGCCAGCCACCTAGGGTTCGAGGCGCCACTTCCCGTTCAGCCCGCCATGGCCCGCTTTGTGCTCTGGGGCACCTACTGCGACCAAGCCCTGGAGAAGCGCACCCCCTACCGGGAGACCCATCTGGCCGGTCTGCAGAGCCAGAAGGACGCCGGGATCCTGATCACCCTCGGTCCCACGGTGGACAGCACCCACGTGTTCGGGATTTACGAAGCCGACAGCCGCGAGCAGGTGGACGAACTGGTGAAGGGTGACATCTACTGGAAGGAGGGGATCTGGACGGCAGTGGAGATCCATCCCTGGATCCAGGCTTTCTGATTCACCAATCCTTCAGACGCGACAGGCCTTCTGACGCGCCAGGGGATCAACCGCGGGGCCAGTCAGCCTGGGCCTGCTGCCAGACCCAGCTGGCCACCGCGGCCACGCCCTCTTCACCGAGCACGCCGGCATAGCCGGACATCTGCCCCACGCCAGCGGCTGCGATAGAGGCAATGGCCGCCTCGGAGGCCAGCCCCTGGCGTTCCAGCGCCGCCATCCGCAGGGTCTTGCCGCGGCGAATGATGTTGCCACCATTGACGTGGCAGCCGGCACAGTGGGCTTCGAACAGCCGGGCTCCATCAGCCGGGGCCGCCGGGAGAACAGCGGGCCAGACCACCAGGCAGCCCAGAGCCAGCAGCAGGCCCAGCAGACGTCTCCCCATCCGATTCACCCCATTCCCCGCCAGTCTGGCCCGCAGCCCATGCACGCCTTGCGTCCACTCACCCTGGCCGACCATGCCGCCCTGGTGGGGGTGTACCGGGACGCGGTGTGCAGCCAGGCGGCAGGTCTGTACACCCCGGCCCAGGTTGCGGCCTGGGCCGGACTCCCGGCCCGCTCCGGCGCGCTGGAGCAGGCCCTGCGGGACGGCTTCGGCCTGGCCAGCACGGACGGAACCGGGGCTGGAGCGGGGGCGGGCGACCCGATCGAGGCCTTTGGCATCCTGGATCCTCCCGATCGCCTGGCCCTCCTCTACTGCCGCGGCCGCTCCTGCCGCCAGGGGCGTTCCAGCGCCATCCTCACGGCCTTGGAACACCACGCCACCCTCCAGGGGATTCCCCGGCTGCGCACCGAGGCGAGCCAACTCTCGCGGCCGCTGCTCTCCCGCCGCGGCTGGCGGGTGGAAAACGAGGAGCGGGTGCTGTTCGCGGGGGAGTGGTTCGAGCGCTGGCGGATGATCAAGGATCTGCACACCCCTTAGCCCAGCGCACGCCCGTGGCGGAAGCACAACTGCAGCAGTTCCTGGAGAAAGTGCGGCAGCTGAATGCCTTCGTGGCCCTCAGCGAGGCCGATCCGTCCGTGCGGGCCGCCCTGGGCGCCTGCAGCCACCACCACGCCGTGGTGGAGCTGGCCCGGCGCCACGGCTTCGAGATCGGCCGCCGCTGGGGGGAAGGGGAGGCAGCTGCCATGCAGCCGGACAACCTGCTGGCGGGGCCCTGCCCACCCCCCGGCACCGAGACCAGCTGCGTGCTGGCCGCGCAAGACGGCTGGCGGCTAGAGCGGATCCACTCCTGCCAGGCGGCCAGTCCAGTGGGTTTCTGGTACGACCAGGCGGAGATGGAATGGGTCACGCTGCTCCAGGGCAGCGCCCGGCTGCGCTTTGCCGATGAACCGGAGGCACGGGATCTATGCCGGGGCGACAGCTTGCTGATCAGTCCCCATCGTCGCCACCGGATTGAGGCGACCGACCCGGCCCCTGGATCCGTATGGCTGGCCCTGTTCTGGCGGGGGGCTTCCGCATCGTGAGCGAGCGCACCAACCAGAAGGCCCCCGCCAGGGCCAGCACCGCCACCCCGAGACCGGCCAGCAGCTGGGGCTTGCTCTCAGCCCCCGCCGGCAACACGATCACCTTGCGGGCCACCGCCGTCATGGCGGTGAGCAGCACCAGCTCGATCTGCACCACATGGCGGCGGAGATAGGAGGTGATGTTCTGCAGCACCTCCAGGGCGATCAACAGGTTGAGGAGGTCGCCGAGCACCTGGTTGAGCTTGGCGCCCAGCCAGGGGGTGCCGGGCACGGTGAGGGCGATCACCACCTGGGTCACCAGCTGGGCCGTGGCGGCCAGCATCACCACCACCAGCAGCACCCCCAACAGCTTGGCCAGCTGCTGTTCGGTGCGGTCGATCAGGCGAAGGTAGGTGGCATCTTCAAAGAGATTCTTCATGCTCCGGGTTCAGATCCCTGGGGAGGGGGATCAATTCCGGAACAGCTCGAACTGGGGCTGGGCCCGGGTGTCTCCAGGCGGATTGACCAGCTTGGTGTCACAGGTCACTGTGCCATCCGGAGCGGTGACGCAGTTGCTCGGCTTCACCTGGGTGGCAGGGCCCACGCGGCTGCCGGGACCCAGCAGAAAACTCTCGCTCTGGGCCAGGGCGGGCGCGGCCATTGCCACACCAGCAGTGGCCAACACCAGGGAGCGGAACAGGATCAACAGGGCGGCTGGCATGGGTCCGAACCCAGACAGGATCCACCCACTCTGCCTGGCTATCCCCTGGCTGCCTTCAGGAGAGCCGCTCGGCCCGGATTTCCTGCAACAACAGGTCCAGCTGGCCGAGACCCGCGGCCGCATCCAGCCCAGCGGCACGCGCGCCGCCATCCGACTGCCAGCTCTCCTCAACCGCACAGAGCCGCTCCGCCAGGCCGGTCACCCCCTGGTGGGCATAGGTGAGCTGGAGCACATCCAGCAGCACCGGCATGCGGATCGAACTGGCCTGCAGGGCCCGGCGCAGGTCGGCCTGGGTGCGGCCGCTGTGGCGCAGCCAATCCTTGAGGAAGGCCTGCAGATCCTCCAACTGCTCCGCGGAAAGGGTTGCCATGGCCATCAACGCCCCAGGGGAAACCAGCGGTCCAATCTGCGCTGGGCCCGCATGCGGATCGCATCACTGCGGTGACGGCCGCAGATGCTGAGCAGGGCCGTGAGGGCCACCAGGTCGTCGCTGAAGCCGGCTACGGGAAGGAAGTCGGGGATCAGATCGAGCGGCACCATCAGGTAGGTGAGGGCCGCGAGCACAGTGAGCTTGGCCGGGTAGGGCGTCTCGGGGTCGAGCAGCAACTCCAGACACTCCAGGGCGGGGCGCGCCACCGCCCGGCCCGTGCGCCGCAGCAAGCGCAGCAGCAGGGCCTCATCCACCACACTGCTCTCGAGCACTTCGGCGTCGATGTCTGCCTCAATCCCAGGGGCCATGGTGGGTACATCAGCCAACGACCCCATTGTGGATGGCTTCAGGCCTCCACCAGACCGTACTCAATTCCGGTTTTCCGCAGCTTGCGCAGGGCGCGCTGCACCACCTGGCGGCAGTACTCCCGGCTGCAGTCCAGCTGACGGGCCACTTCGGCCAGCGTGCGCCATTCATGGCTGCCGTCCAGGCCGAAGCGGAGCATCACCACCGTGCGCTCCTTGGGGGTGAGGCTGGCCCGATCCAGCAGGGTCCACACCGTGGCGGAGCGCTCGGCCAGCTCGGCCCGTTCCATCGGCGCCGGCTCGGGGCTGGGCAGCACGTCCACCAGCTCGGAGGGATCCGACTTGGCCTTCACCAGGCCCTGCAGGCTCACGGTGACACTGCGCAGTTCACAGCCCAGCAGATCCTCCACATCCCCCAGCGGGATCTCCAGCAGGGTGGCCAGCTGGCTGGGGCTCGGGCTCACCCCATGCACCTGCAGGAAGCGGGCCTTGGCCGCCCGCAGGCGGGTGAGCTTTTCATTCACGTTCACCGGAATGCGGATGGTGCGGCTCTGGGTGGAGAGGGCCCGGTTCAGGCCCTGGCGGATCCACCAGTAGGCATAGGTGCTGAAGCGATGGCCACGGGTGGGGTCGTACTTCTCCACCGCCCGGGTGAGGCCCAGGGTGCCCTCCTGGATCAGGTCAAGCAAGTCGAGGCCCTTGTTCTGGTAGCGCTTAGCCAGATTCACCACCAGCCGCAGGTTGGCGGTGATCATCTGGTTCTTGGCCCGCTCCCCCAGGCGCAGGGTGCGGCGCTCCAGGTCGTTGTACACACAGGCAGGGCCTTCGCCACCAGCCTGGTGGCAGCGCTCCTGCAGGGCAGCCATGGCCTGCACCTTGCGCCCCAGGGTGAGCTCCTGCTCAGGGGTTAGCAACTGATGGCGACCAATTTCACCGAGATAACTGCTCAGAGAGCTGGCCATTGATCATTTCCGCGATCTGTTGAACCTAAGGACTTTTCCGATCGCAGCGAAGGCCATCACAAAGGTTTCCAACTTTGCATTTGCTTCGCACTTGCTCAATCGCAGTTAGGCACAGCAATCACTGGCCTTGCCCACAACAATCTTCACCCCGGCTTTCGATTTTGATCACAAAACACATCGGTGCCGGCGGGACCGTCCCGATCGCGGCCCGTCCCCAGGGCCCGCTACGGTTCCTGCGACTGCAACGCAATGCATGCAAGGGCTCGCAGCGATTCCCCCTGAGATCCTCAGCCGGGCCGGCGTGGCCTATGTGCACTACCTCAGCTTCATGCTCTGTTTCGGGGCGCTGGTGCTGGAGCGCCGCCTGATCAGGCCCAACCCCAGCAAGGCTGACGCCACCCTGATGGTGATCACCGATGTGGTGTACGGCATGGCTGCCCTGGCCCTGCTGGTGAGCGGAATCCTGCGGGTGCTGTACTTCGGCCAGGGCAGCAGCTTTTACACCGAGAATCCCCTGTTCTGGTGGAAGGTGGGTCTCTACCTGGCCGTGGGTGCCCTGTCTCTCTATCCCACGATCACCTACATCCTCTGGGCGATCCCCCTGCGCAAAGGCGAGCTGCCCCAGGTGAGCGAGGCCCTCGCCAGTCGGCTGGCCTGGGTCCTGAACATCGAACTGGTGGGCTTTGCCCTCATCCCCCTGCTGGCTACCCTGATGGCCCGCGGAGTGGGCCTCCCCGGAGTGGTCGGCGGCTGATGGGCGGCTGCACCAGCCCCCTGGCCCTCGGCCTGGTGGTTGCTCTGACCGTCGACCTGGTACCCGCCCGGGCCCAGCCAGCTGCGGCGAGCGGTTGCGAGCCCGGCAAGGTGGTCGAGGTGCTGGAAGCCGCACGGCCGGGGACCCAATCGCCCCCAGCGCCACCGCCGGCCGAAGCTGCGGCGGAGCGGGATTACCGCCAGCAGCTCACCCCCACCCGCTACGGCTGGCCTCGCCGGGACCACTGGTGCGTGTGGGTGGAACCCGTGGCAGCGGCAGAGGCCTCCTCCCACTGGGAGCAGGCCTGGCTGGCGGCCGTGGAGTCGGCCCTGGCCAGTTGGGCCCAGCTGGTGCCGCTGCGCCGGGTGAGCGAGCCGGACCAGGCCCAGGTGCGCATCCTGAGGCGGCGCCCGCCCCTGCGGGCCGGCCGCGCCAGCCATGGCCGGGCCGAACTGCGGCTGGTGGTGGTGCAGCGGGGCGATCGGCGATGGCTGGAACCCCAGGTGCAGGTCCAGATCAGCCCCGGTCAGCGCGCCAGCGCCATGCAGGCCACGGCCCTGCATGAAATGGGCCATGCCTTCGGCCTCTGGGGCCACAGCGACCAGGCGGACGATGCCATGGCGGCCGTGCCCGGAGCCATGCCGATCGTGGAGTTGAGCGCCCGTGACCGGGCCACCTTCCTCTGGTTGCAACAACAGCCGCCCCTGGAGCTGCCGCCCGCCACCGGCCCCTAGGTACGGCCCACGCGGAACATGCCCGATCCATTACGCGCTGTTACGCACCATCAACTTGTTTGTGGTTTGGCGGGCCTGCCTGCCTAGCGACCGCCCAGAGCCCATACGTTGCGCGCTTTGCCGTTCGCCTCTCGATGGTCCTCCCCGTTCTGGCTACCAAGCCACTCACCAACAATGCCCGGGTGAGCAGTTTTCTCGACGCCAGCGAGGAATCCCCACGCCAGAGCAACCCCAACGCTCTGCAGCGGGATCGGGCCACGGCCGATGCCCTGATCGAACAGGCCTATCGGCAAGTGTTCTTCCATGCCTTCAAGGCGGATCGCGACGCGGTGCTGGAGTCGCAGTTGCGCTCCGGCCAGATCACCACGCGCGAGTTCATCCGCCAGCTGCTGCGCTCCGAGAAGTTCCGCAACGACTTCTACCACTGCAACAGCAACTATCGGGTGGTGGAGCAGGTGGTGGGCCGGGTGCTGGGCCGACCGGTGCACGGCGACCAGGAGCGCATCGCCTGGTCGATCGTGATCGCGGAACAGGGTCTGCCCGCCTTCATCGATGCCCTGATCGATTCGTCCGAATACCGGGAGACCTTCGGGGAAGACCAGGTGCCCTTCCAGCGTTCGCGGGTGCTGGCGGGCCAAGCGGTGGGCACCATGCCGTTCAACCAGCAGGCCCCCCGCTACAACGCCTACTGGCGCGACACGATGGCCCGCCGCGCCCCCGCCGGCCGGGGTAGCGGCTGGACCCCCGGAGCCGGTTGGCCCCGGCCGGCCTGGCTGGCCAACCAGCCCACCCCAGCGGTGCAGACGGCCTGGCGTTACTTCGTGGCGACCGGCGGCTTCGTGCTCACCGGCTTCGTGCTCTGGACGGCCCTGGCCATGCTCAGCACCGGCGCCCAGGGCTGATCGCCCGGCTGCCGGAGTTCGAGGTCACTCCCGCCGCGGCGCGCCGCGGCGGGAACCCAGCACCTGCTGCACCTGGCGCCAGCTCACGCCGTGGTGGGCCAGGGCCACCTGCAGATGAAACAGCAGGTCGGCGGCTTCCGCGGCAATCTCCTGGGGGTCGCCGTCCTTGCAGGCCATCACGAATTCGGCACTCTCCTCGCCGATCTTCTTGAGGATGCGGTTGTCGCCCCCCTCCAGCAGCCGGTTGGTGTAGCTGCCGGGCTCGGGGCGGTCCCGGCGCCCCTCGATCACCCGCATCAGTTCGGTGCAGGCATCGGCCGGCGGTGGGGCAGCCGCAGCCCCGCCAGGGGTGGGAGCCGGACCGTCTTCGTAGAAACAGCTGCGGGCACCGGTGTGGCACGCCACGTCGCCACCCTGCTCAATGGTGAGCAGCAACACGTCGGCGTCGCAGTCGTAGCGCAAACCCCGCAACCGCTGGCGGTGGCCGCTGGTGGCCCCCTTGTGCCAGAGCTCACCGCGAGAACGGCTCCAGTAGTGCACCTCCCCGCTGGCAAGGGTGCGGGCGATCGCCTCCCGGTTCATCCAGGCCACCATCAGCACGGCCGCATCGAGCCAGTCCTGGGCAATGGCGGGAATCAGCCCGGCCTCGTTGAAGCGCAGACCCTCCAGGAATGCCGGATCGATCCAGGCCGCTGCCGGTGAGTCCGGATCAACAGGGGGAGAGGCGGGTGGCTGGAATGATGCTGACAAGGCCCCTGCGCTGCTGCTGCCCCGATCCTCTCCCATGCCCACTCCGGCCTACACCTGCAGCAAGTCCTTCCGTGGCTACCCCTGCACCCACCGCCAGTGGCGCCACCAGGGCCACTGCCGCTTCGTGCACGGCTACAGCCGCAGCTTCACCTTCTGGTTCCGGGCCAACCAGCTCGACCTGCATGGCTTTGTGGTGGACTTCTCCAGCCTCAGGCAGCTGGAGGCCCAGCTGGCTGCCCAGTTCGACCACACCTTCCTGGTGAATGCCGACGACCCGCTGCTGGCCACCTGGCAGCAACTGCATGGGCAGGGCGCCCTCGACCTGCGGGTGATGGCCAACGTGGGCATGGAGGCCAGTGCCGAGCTGGTGTGGGGCTGGGCGAACGAGCTGCTGCAGGCCCGCGACGGCGGCCGCAGCTGCTGCTGGAAAGTGGAGGCCCGCGAAAACGAAACGAACGCGGCCTGCTACGAGGCCGTGCCGGACTGGTTCAACGGCTGATGCCTCCGCGGCTCCAGAGCGGAGAGCGCGTGCCTTTTGCTACATCCACAGGTATCACCGGTGCCGGGTTCGCCCCGCCCGGCCGATAAAACAGAACACGATGGGGATTCACGCCTGATCGCCTTGCCCCTGATCACCTTGCCCCTGCTGGCAGGCCACCCACCACGTCCCAGCACTACTTCTAAGCACTCCTTGCCTGCACATCTGGGCTGCAACCCAGGCTCCCGCTGCTCTGTCGCTCTCCCCGCACCTGTTCCTGTTCTGAATGGCCGCTTTGCCCAGCCCCACCCCCCTGCTGCAGATCGAGCGCCTCTGCCGGCGCTACGGCAACGGCGCCCCAGCGGTGGATGGGGTGAGTTTCAACCTGGAGCAAGGGGAATTGCTGGCCCTGCTGGGCCCCTCCGGCTGTGGCAAGACCACCACCCTGCGCCTGATCGCCGGCTTTGAACGGGCCAACCAGGGTGTGGTGCGCCTCAACGGCCAGGACATCACCGCCTGGCAGCCGGAGCAGCGCGGCTTCGGGCTGGTGTTCCAGGACTATGCCCTCTTCCCCCACCTGAGCGTGGCCGCCAATGTGGGCTTCGGCCTGCACCGCCTGCCACGCCACCAGGTGCGGGCCCGCACCGAGGAGATGCTGGAGTTGGTGGGAATGGCCCACCTGGGCAAGCGCTACCCCCACGAGCTCTCCGGCGGCCAGCAGCAACGGGTGGCCCTGGCACGCACCCTCGCCCCGGCGCCGGCGCTGGTGCTGCTGGATGAGCCCTTCTCCAACCTCGATGCGGCCAAGCGGGTGCAGATGCGCCAGGAGGTGCGCCAGCTGCTGCACAAGACCAACACGGCCGCGATTCTGGTGACCCACGACCAGGAGGAGGCCATGGTGATGGCGGATCGCCTGGCGTTGATGGAGCGCGGCCGCCTGGTGCAGATCGGCCGGGCCGACGCGATCTACCGGCTGCCGGCCACCGCGTTTGTGGCCAGCTTCCTGGGCCGTTCCAATGTGCTGGAAGGCCGGGCCCACGGCGAACGGGTGGACACGATCCTGGGGCAACTGCCCCTGCTGGAGCCGGCCGAGGGCTACACCCAGGTGGCGGTGCGTCCCGAGCAGATCCGCCTGGTGGCCGATCCAGCCGCCCAGGCCACGGTGGAGGTGCGCGAGTTCCGTGGCCACGACCAGCTCTATCGGGTGCGCCTTGAGGACACCTCGATCACCGTGATCACCCCACCCCAGCCCTGCCTGGTGGAGGGTTGCCGGGTGCAGCTCCAGGTGCGGGACCGGGTGGTGGCCCTGGCCGCCTGAGGCCGGGGGCCTGGCGCCACTGGCTGATCAGCAGGGCCAGCAGAAAACCCGTGAACTGCACGATCACCACACAGGGGCCGGAGGGCAGGTTGGTGAGGCCGGAGCCCAGCAGACCCAGCAGGGCACACACGCCGCCCAGCAGGGCAGAGCCAAGCACGTAGAGGGGCAACCGCCGACTCACCAGTCGACTGGCGCAGGCGGGAATCACCACGAAGGCACTGATCAGCAGCACCCCCACCGCCTTGATCGACACGGCCACCACCACGGCCAGCAGGATGATGAAGGCGAGACGGTGCGCCTGGATGCGCACCCCGAAGGCCCCGGCCAGGTCGTCGTCGAGGGTCACCAGCACCTGGGCCCGCAGACTCACGCCCAGGTAGCCGATCGCCACCACCAGCAGACCGGCGATCACCCAGAGGTCGAGCCAGCTGATGCCGAGAATGTCGCCGAAGAGCAGTTGCTGGATGCCGCCCCGGTAGCTCTCCACCAGGCTCAGGGCCACCACGGCGAAGGCCAGGGAACTGGAGTACACGATGTTCAGCAGGGCATCGGTGGGCAGCCGGCTGCGCTGCACCAGTTGATTCACCAGCAGGGCGAACAGCACCGCGAAGGGAATCAGTACCAGGGTGGGATTGAGGTTGAGCAGCACGGCGATGCTCACCCCCAGCAGGGCGGAATGGCCGAGGGCGTCACTGAAGAACGAAAGTTGGCGCAGCACCGCGAAACTGCCCAGCAGGCCGCCCAGGCAGCCGGTGAGCAGGCCACCCACCAGGGCCCTCTGCATGAAGGGCTGCTGCAGGGCCGCCTCCAGGGCATCCACGCCGCTCATTGCGGCAGCGGCGCCGGATGGTGGTGCCGGTACGACACGTAGCCCGGGCCATAGAGCTCCGCCAGGCGCTGGGGGCTGAGGGCGTGCTCGGGGCTGCCACTGCAGCGCAACTGGCGGTTGAGGCAGAGCACCTGGTCGCAGCTGCGCCGCACCATCTCCAGGTCATGGGACACCTGCAGCACGGTCCAGCCCTCCTGCCGGCGCAGGTCGAGCAGCAACTGCTGGAAGCGCTCGCTCGAGGGGGCATCGAGGCCGGCCTGGGCCTCGTCGAGCACCAGCAGCCGCCGCGGCCGCACCACGCAGAAGGCCAGCTGCACCCGCTTCCACTGGCCGCCGGAGAGCTCGCTGATCAGCCGATCCCCCAGGTCGGCGCAGTCGGTGCGCTCCAGGGCCCGGACGATGGCCAGGCGGCGACGGCGGTCGCCCGGCCAGGGCCAGCGAGGGCCGGCCGGATCGAATCCAAACCCCACGAAGTCGCGCACAGTGAGGGGAAAGCGACCCTGCACCGCCAGGTTCTGGGGCAGGTAAGCCAGCTGGCTGCGGATCGCCCGGGGCCAGTGGCCATGGGGGCCGAGGGGCTGGCCCAGCAACCGCACCTCGCCTCCCTGGCGGGGCAGCAACCCCAACAGGGCCGCCACCAGTGTGCTCTTGCCGGCTCCGTTGGGACCCACCAGGGCCGTGTCGCTCTCAGCCGGCAGCTGGAAGCTCACCCCATCCACCACGGGCACGCCTTCGCGGCTCACCCGCAGGTTGTCCACCTCCAGCACCAGCTCTGCCATGGGCGTCCTGCTCAGCCTCCGAACGCGCCCACCAGGTTGTCCACGTTGCGGCGCATCACCTCGACATAGCTGGCGGGGTTGCGGGCCTGCTCCTCACTGCCAGTTTCGAGTGGATCAAACACGCTGATGCGGATGCCCAGGTCTTCCGCCAGCGTATTGAATGAACGGGCACCCTCCTGGGGCTCGCTGAGCAGGGCCTGGAGCTGGGTGGCCTGCACCTGTTCGGCCACGCGGCGCAGGTCGGCCGGGGATGGGTTCAGTTCCGGCACGTCCACCAGATACTGCGCCTTCAGGCCATAGCGCTCAGCGAAGTAGGGGGCGAAGTCGTGGAAGGCCACGAAGGTCTGGCCGGCAAAGGGGCGCAGCCGCTCGGCAATGGCGTCGTGAAGCTGGCGAAGCTCGGCCACGTAGGCCTCAGCATTGCGCCGATAGCCATCGGCACAGCCCGGATCGGCCTGCACCAGACCGTCACGGATGGCCTCCACCTGCTGCACCGCCCGCAGCGGATCGAGCCAGATGTGCGGATTCACCGCACCATGGTCATGGCCGTGGTCATGGCCATAACCGTGATCATCGCCGTGGTCGGCCGATTCGATGGTGGCCACGCCCGCGCTGGAATCAATCACCACCAGATCGGGATTTTCCGCCGAGCTCACCAGCTTGTCGAGGAAGCCCTCCATCTCCAGGCCGTTCTTCACCAGCACCGCGGCCCCCCGGAGGGCGGCCACATCGCCGGGACGGGCCTGGAAGTCATGGGGCCCGCTGTTCGGCGGAATCAGGGCCGTGACCGTGGCGCAGTCCCCGGCAACCGCGCGGGTGAACAGGGTGATCGGCAGGAAAGTGGTCACCACCTGAAGATCGCCCGCGGCGGCCGAGCTCTCACCGTCCTGGCGCGGGGCGCCGCAGGCCACCAGCACGGCCGCCACAGCCAAGGAAACCGCGGGACGCAGACCAGCTTTCAGAAACGACATTGGCGGTCCGGGCTTCAGTACCAGCCCGCAAGATTGAGAATGGTTCTCACACCAGCCTAGCTTCGGGCGGCCGCCGATGCCATGCGGAGGGCGCAAGTTGACCGAAACCAGGCCGTTGCCATGCCGGGGTGCCACCGGCATGGGAATCGAACCGAATGAAAACCGGCCAGAATGGGAAGAAGTCTGTTGGGGTGTGATGACGATGCATCGTCCCCTTGATGCATCCCTTGCCCCACGCAGGCCGCCAAGGGGATTCAGCGACGGTCGCCGGGCGCGATCCAACGGCGATCGCCCCACAAATCCCTCTACGAACCACGCCACAGATGCCCTGCCCCAGCGCCGCGGGCCAGCGGGCCGGGCGATCGGTGGCCGGGCAATCGGGGGCCGGGCAATCGGGGGCCTGGCCATGGAAGCCATCGTGGCGGAGGGCTGCCCCATGGGGCGGGGGGGGCCATGACGGCATTGCTGGGCGGAACCGTGGAGTCGCTGCCGGTTGACCTCGCTGGACGACAGGTGCAACTGGCGCTGGAACGGCGTGGTACCCAGGGGGCGCCTCTGTGGCTGCTGCTGCCGGCCCTGAGCACCGTGTCCAGCCGCGGCGAATGGCGGGCGCTGGCAGATGTGGTGGGCGATCAGCGCCAGCTGGTGAGCTTCGATTGGCCGGGATTCGGCGACAGTGACCGCCCGGCGATCCCCTACGACGCCGCCCTGCTGCGGTCAGCCCTGCGCTCCGTTCTCTGGGCCCTGCGCGGCGGCTATCCAGGCCGCTTCACCGTAGTGGCCGCGGGCCACAGCGCCTCCGTGGCCCTGGGCCTGGCCGCCGAGTGGTCCGGGCTGTGGCAGCGGCTGGTGGTGGTTGCCCCCACCTGGCGCGGTCCGCTGCCCACCATGACGGGCTGGCCCCCGGAGCGCTTCGGCTGGCTGCGACAGCTGATGGCCACCCCACTGATCGGGCCCGCCCTCTACCGCCTCAATACCAGCCGGGCGGCGCTGCGGCTGATGCTGCGGCGCCACGTGTGGGTCGACCCCAACCTGTTGACGCCCCAGCGCCTGCGGGAGCAGCAGGAGCTAGCCCGCCGTGCCGGGGCTCGCTTCGCCAGCGTGGCCTTCGTGAGCGGCGGCCTGGATCCGGCGGGCAATCGGGGCTGGTGGCTCCAGCAGGCCCGCATGCTGCAGTGTCCGCTGCAGGTGGTGCTGGCCGAGAAAGCCCCGCGGCGTTCCAGGCGGGAGATGGAGCGGCTGGCCCAGGCGGCGCAGCAGCTCAGCGTGATTCCAGGCCGGCTCGGCCTGCACCAGGAATTCGGAGCGCTGCTGGGCCAGCAGCTGCTGGCCCAGGTCTGAGCCGGCACCGGGAGCCGCTGGAGAAGCGGCGAAGCCAACGGCTCAGCCGAAGCCCCCGCCGCCGACCCGGGCGACCCGAGGCCGATCACTGGCCGGCACCGCCACCGGCCACAGCCACCAGCGCCCCCGATCCCCGCCCACCACCAGGTGGCCGCCATCGGGCCGCCAGGCCAGCACATTGAATCCCTGGCCATCGCCCTCCAACGGCTGGCACAGGCGGCCGGCGCCATCCCAGAGGGCCACCGAGCCGTCGCTGGAAGCACTGGCCAGCAGGGTGGTACCTGGTGCGAAGGCCAGGGCATTCACCCGGGAGCCATGCCAGCGCAGCGGTTCGGGACACCAGCCCTGCGGCCCGCGGTCGTGCTGGCTCCAGAGCACCACGCTCTCCGCCGAGGCCGTTGCCAGAGGGGGGGCCAAACGGCCCCGTTGGTCGCCCCAGGCCAGGTGACGCACCTTGGCGGGAAAGCCACTGAACTGCCAGGGGGTTCCCTGCCCCCGATCGGGCCAGAGCAACAGGGAGCGGTCCAGCTGGCCGGCGGCCAGCAGCCCGGCCTTGGGGGCAAAGGCCAGGGCGAGGCCCGCCGAAGCGGTGGGCTGACGCAGCGGTGCCACGGGCGGCGAGGCCTGGGGCTGCCACAGGGCCAACTCGCCGTTGCAGCTGGCGGCCAGCACCCCGCCGTCGGCGCTCCAGGCCAGGGCCTGCACCGTGCCCGGCAAGGTCAACACCTGGACGCACCACTGGCAGCTGACCCCATCCCAGAGCCGCACCTGGTGACCCGCTGCCACCGCCAGCAGCAGACCCCGGGGCTGCCAGGCGGCCGCATCGAGCCAGCCGGCACCCAGGGGGAGGGGCTCCAGGGCCAGGGGGCGCACCCCACTGCCGCCCAGCTCCCAGAGCAGCAGTTCGCCAGCCTGACCCACCGCCATCAGGAACTGGCCCTCGCTGCTGAAGCCCACCGCGTCGAGGCTCAGGTCGCGATCGCCCCGCAGCAGCTCCTCACAGCCGGCCCGGAAATCCAGCAACACCAGTTCACCACCGCCACTGGCAATGGCGAGCAATTCGCCATCGGCACTCCAGGCCAGGGCCGTGATCGCCTGTCGCAGGGTCCCGCTGAGCTGCTCCTTGACCAGCACCGGCTGCGTCCCCACGGCTGATCAGGCCACGCAGGCGGCAAAACCGGCCCGCAGCCCGGGGGCGTCGAGATCGCGGCCGATGATCACAAATTCCGTGCGGCGGCGCTCGCTGGGTTTCCAGAGGCGATCGAAATCCCCATCGAGAAGCATGTGCACCGACTGGAACACATAGCGGCGGTCTTCACCGGCCAGCTGGATGATCCCCTTCATGCGGAACAGGTCCGGTCCGCGATCGGCCACCAGCTGGGAGAGCCAGCTGCCGAGCTTGTCGAGATCCATGGGCCGCTCCTCCACCAGGGCCAGGGCGCCCACCGCGTCGTCGTGCCCATGGTCGTGCTCCTCGGCCAGGAAACCGGGATCGAGGCTCAGGGCCCGCTCCAGCTCAAAGGCCTCCACCCCCAGCAGCTCCTGCATGGGCACATCTGCGTTGCAACTGGTGAGCAGGCGCGCCACGGGATTGATGGCGCGCACCCGCCGCTCGATCGTGGCGCGCTCGGCATCGCTCACCAGATCGGCCTTGTTGAGCAGCAGCACGTCGGCAAAGGCCAGCTGCTCCTGCACCTCCTCCGACTCCCAATGCAGCGCAACGTGCTTGAGATCCACCAGCGTGACCACCGCATCGAGCCGCAGCTCATCGCGCAGGTCTTCGTCCACAAAGAAGGTCTGGATCACCGGGGCGGGATCAGCCAGGCCCGTGGTTTCGATCACCAGGTGGTCGAAGCGGTCGCGGCGCTTCATCAGATTGCCGATGATCCGGATCAGATCACCGCGCACGGTGCAGCAGATGCAGCCGTTGTTCATCTCGAAGATCTCCTCGTCGGCATCGATCACCAGCTGGTTGTCGATGCCCACCTCGCCGAATTCGTTCACGATCACCGCCACCTTGAGCCCGTGCTCGTGGATGAGGATTCGGTTCAACAGGGTGGTCTTGCCGGCGCCGAGGTAGCCGGTGAGCACGGTCACCGGCAGACGCTCAGCGGCGGGAACGGCGGCGGAGAAGGCCATGCCGGCTCTGGAGTGGGAATCGTTCCCGTTCTAGCCCGCTTCCGGCCGGCCATGGCTTGGACCCTGGCGATCGGGGCATGGCCACGGGGGCTGCGTCCTCGGCGGCCCGATCAGGCCCGCCGCTGGGCTAGCAAGCCGTGGCGGGGGGCCAGCAGCATCACGAGCAGGAACTGCAGGGTCTGCACCACCACGATGCAGCCGGCTGTGGAGGCATCCAGCCAATAGCTCGCATAGATGCCCAGCACGGTGGCACTCACGGCCGAGAGGGCGGCCAGCCAGGTCATGCGATCGAAGCGATCGGTGAGCAGGTAGGCGGTGGCACCGGGTGTGACCAGCATCGCCACCACCAGAATGATGCCCACGGTCTGCAGACCGGCCACCGCCGCCAGGCTCACCAGGGTGAGCAGCAGGTAGTGGAGAACCCCAGTGTTCAGGCCGATCGTGCGGGCATGGCTGGGGTCGAAACAGAACAGCAACAGATCGCGGCGCAGCAGCAGCAGCACCAGCAGGCACACCGCACTGATCACCACGGTCTGCACCAGGTCGGCATCGCTGATGCCCAGGAGGTTGCCGAACAGAATGTGGGTGAGGTCCACGCTGCTGCGGATCTTGGAGATCAGCACCAGGCCCAGGGCGAAAAAGCCGGTGAACACCAGGCCGATCACTGTGTCCTCCTTGACCCGGGTGTGCTGCTTGATCGCCCCGATCACCCCCACCGACCCCACCCCGAACACAAAGGCCCCCAGGGCAAACGGCAGGCCGAGGGCGTAGGCGATCACCACGCCCGGCAGCACGGCGTGGGACACGGCATCGCCCATCAGGGCCCAGCCCTTGAGGGTCATGAAGCAGGAGAGCACGGCACACACCACGGCCACCACCACGCCGATGGCCAGGGCGCGCTGCATGAACACCATCGCCATCGGCTCCAGCACCGCGTTCAGCAGCAGGGACATCAGCCGGGGGCGGGGGACGAAGGGGCGGCCGTGAAGGTGCGCAGCAGGTTGGCCTGGGTAAACACCTCGGAGGTGTCGCCGTAGGCGAGCACGGTGCGGTTGATCAGCACCACCCGGTCGCAGAAGCTGGGGATCGACTCCAGATCGTGGGTGGCGATCAGCACGGTGGCGCCCTGGTCGCGCAGCTCGATCAACAGGTCGATGATCAGGCGCTCGGTGTTGATGTCCACGCCGCTGAAGGGCTCGTCCAGCAGCAGCACGCCGGCACCCTGGGCCAGGGCCCGGGCCAGGAAGGCGCGCTTGCGCTGGCCGCCGGAAAGGGCGCCGATCTGGCGCTCCCGCAGGGGCCAGAGGTCCACCCGCTCCAGCGCCCGCCGCACACGGCGACGGTCATCGCCGCCGGGCCAGCGCAGCAGGTTCATCGAGCCGTAGCGGCCCATCATCACCACGTCCCAGACGCGGATCGGGAACTGCCAGTCCACCTGCTCGCTCTGGGGCACGTAGGCCACCATCTGGCGACGCTGGGCCTGGCGCAGGCCGCAGCCGGCGATGCGGATGCTGCCGCTGCTGGGCTGCAGGAAGCCCATCAGAGCCTTGAGCAGGGTGGACTTGCCGGCCCCGTTCATCCCCACCAGCCCGCAGATGCTGCCGGACTGGAGCTCCAGGGTCACATCCACCACCGCCGGCTGGCCGTTGTAGCCCACCGTGAGGTGGTCGACGGCGATGCCGGCGAGGCCCCGCAGGGGCCCAGTGGGGCAATCAGGACTGGCCATTGGGATGGAGACCCTGCACCAAAGTCTTGGCGTTGTGGCGAAGCATGGCGAGGTAGGAGGGGGCCGGACCGGCTGGCTCCGAGAGGGAATCCACGAAGAACACTCCACCGAATTTGGCGCCCGTCTCCTCGGCCACCTGGCGCTGGGGCCGGTTGTCCACCGTGCTCTCACAGAATACGGCCGGAACCTGGCGCTCGCGCACCGTGCGGATCACCCGCTCCATCCTCTGGGGCGTGACTTCGGTCTCGGCGTTCACGGGCCAGAGGTAGGCCTCATCCAGGCCGTAATCGGCGGCCAGGTAGCTGAGGGCCCCCTCGCAGCTCACCAGCAGCCGCCGGTCGGCCGGCAGCGCGGCGAGCTGGGTGCGCAGTTCACCGTCGAGGGCCTCCAGCTGGGCGGTGTAGTCGGCGGCGCAGCGCCGGTAGGTTTCGGCGTTCGCCGGATCGAGGCGGATGAAGGCGTCGCGGATGTTGTCCACGTAGATGCGGGCCTGCCGGGGCGACATCCAGGCATGGGGATTGGCCTTGCCAGCCCCGGCGTCCTCGCTGATCGGGATGAGTTCCACCCCCTCGCTCACCACCACGTGTTCGGCATCGGCGGCACTGGCGAGGAACCGCTGCGACCACAGCTCCAGATTGAGCCCGTTCATCAGCACCAGCTGGGCACCCTGGCCCCGGCGCAGGTCACCGGGGGTGGGCTCGTAGCCGTGGATCTCGGCTCCGGGGCGGGTGATCGACTCCACCCGCAGCTTGCCGCAGGCCACGTTGCTGGCCAGGTCGGCCAGCACCGAGAAGCTGGTGAGCACCAGGGGCCGCGGATCGGCGTCCCCGGCTCCCTCCCCCTGGCTGCCGGGGCGCAGCTGGCCGCAGGCCGCCAGCAGCAGGGCCGCCGCCAGGGCAGCCACGCGCAACGGGCGCCGCGCAGGAGCCCGGCGGGGACGATCGCAGGGGCGGGTCATGGCGCAATCACACAGAACGGGAAGAAGTGGCAGTCCTACCCAAAGACAACCCCGGGCTGCAGGGCCCACAGCCAGAGTCTGCGATCCGTCATTCCCCCGCTTGCCAACGCCCCGTTGCACGGCAGCCGGGAGCGCCACTCCATGACTGATAAACCCTGGAAACGCTCACCTGGGCCCGCCCGACCACGTAACAAAGATCACACCCAGGAGTGTTCCATGGACAGCCATTCGCACCGGCTGTGCTGCAGGATCAGCGGCATAGATCCGGCGGGGGTACATCTGCGCCACTGTCTGCCAAACAAGGGCCGAACATCTCCCCAGATTCTGAACACACAACCTTCCCCATGGCGTCGGATGGCAGTCCCCCAGCGGTGAATCTTCTGCGTTCCGCCTCTGCTGTTGCCCAAGGCCCCACCCACCCAGGACGCAAGCAAAACCCCAGGGCACCATCCCCGCTCGAGAGCGGCGTGCCTTCGCCCCCAACCAGGCCCCCGCAGGTCAGTCCGGCCAGGAGCGGGCACCTCATCGGCGGCCTGGCTTGCCTGCAGCTGGGGCCGGCGGCCCACAACCGGTTCGGCGGCCGGGAAGCGGCCCTGCCGATCACCCGCGCCCTGGCGAAGGCGTGAATCGACGCCATCCTCCCTACGGTGACGGCCACCCGGCACCCCCATACGGCGCGGGGGGCCACCGGGAGAGGAGCCTTTGGATGCCCTGCGAGCATCTGTGCGAGCCCTGATCCGCAACCCTGTTTCCCCTTGCTTGTTCCGGTCCGACTCAACACCGCCTGGGCCCTGTTTCAGGGCCTGCTGCTGGAGGCCTTGCCGTTTCTGCTGATCGGCGTGCTGATCGCCTCGCTGGCGCGCTGGTTCAGCCCTGGCGGCGCCTGGCTGCGGCGCCTGCCGTCCCACCCGATCGCCGGCCCCCTCAGCGGCGCCGCCCTGGGTTTTGCCCTGCCCGCCTGCGAATGCGGCAATGTGCCGGTGGCGCGGCGGCTGCTGGTGGGGGGCGCGCCGGTGGGCACCGCCCTGGGCTTTCTGTTCGCCGCGCCGGTGTTGAACCCGATTGTGATCGCCAGCACCTGGGCCGCCTTCCCGCAACAGCCCTGGCTGTTGCTGGCCAGGCCCCTGGGGGCGGTGCTGGTGGCCCTGGCCCTGGCGCTGCTGTTGCGGCTGCTGCCGGAGACTGAGCTGCTGCGCGCCGACCTGCTGGAGGAGCGGCGGCTCAACCAACCGTTGGCCACCGTGAGCCTGCTGGAGCGGCGCACCGGTGTGATCGGCCTGGCGGCCGACAGTCCGCCAGTGCTGGCCACGCCAGCGCGCTCAGACTGGCGAGAGGTGCTGCGGCACGGCAGCAGGGAGTTCATCAATCTGGCCCTGCTGCTGGTGGCCGGTTGCGCCGTGGCTGCCCTGGTGCAGGCCCTGCTGCCGCGCCAGTGGCTGCTGGCCGTGGGTGGCGCGCCCACCCTCTCGGTGCTGGCGTTGATGGCCCTCAGCCTGGTGCTCTCGGTGTGCTCCAGCGTGGATGCCTTTCTGGCCCTGGGTTTTGCCGCCCAGGTCACCCCCGGGGCCCTGCTCGCCTTTCTCTTGCTCGGCCCCGTGATCGACATCAAACTGGTGGGGCTGCTGGGGCTGCTGTTCAAGCCCCGGGGACTGCTGCTCACCACCGTGGGATCGATTCTGGCGGTGCTGTTGATCGGCCAGTGGGTGAATCTCTGGCGGATCTGATGGTGCAGCCTCTCCTGCGTGGTGTTGCCCTGGCCCTCTGGGCGGTGGTGCTGCTGCAGAGCAGCGTGGATGGGCGGTTGGATCTGCTGCTGCGGGCCGTGTTCCATCCCCTGGTGAGTGCCGCCGGCGGGGTGCTGCTGATGCTGGCGGTGCTGCAGGTGCTCGCCGGACTCCAGGCCCGCGAGCCCCGCGGTGGGCAGCCACGGGACGGGCGCCTCAGCCTGGTGACCGCCGCCATCGCCGTGCTGCTGATCGTGTGGCCGCCCAACCCCTCCTTCGCCGACCTGGCCAGCCAGCGGCCGACGGACGACACCGCCAGCGAAAGCCTCAGCTTCGTGCTGCCTCCGGCCCAGCGCAGCCTCACCGACTGGGTGCGGCTGCTCCGCAGCCAGCCCGATCCCGAACTGTTCGTCGGCGACCCGGTGCGCATCAGTGGCTTCGTGCTGCCCATCCCCAACCAACCGCCCCAGATCGCCAGGCTGCTGGTGCGCTGCTGCCTGGCCGACGCCACCCCGGTGGGGCTGCCGGTGCGCTGGCCCCAGGACCAGCCCCTGCCCAAGGCCGACCAGTGGCTGGCCATCGAGGGCACCATGGCTGCGGACAACGACCAACTGGTGGTGGTGCCGTCGGTAATCCGGCCCATCCCCCGCCCCCGACGCCCCCTGGAACCATGATCGGCAAGCGGAATCGCCCCTTGCTGCTGGCGCTGGGGCTGCCCACCCTGTTGGCCCTGGTGCAGCAGCAACTGTTGCTGCGCCAGCCGCCCCGCCTGGTGCAGCTGCGCGGGGCGCCCGCCAGCGCGGGACCGGCCGCCCTGCAGGCCCGTTTCAGCCGGCCGATGCTCACCGAGAGCCTGGCGCTGCAGAGCAGGCTGGAACCTTCCCTGGCCCACCGCTGGCTGGGCCGGGGCGACAAGCTGATGCTCAGCCTCGACGAGGGCCAGCGGATCACGGCCCCGATCCAGCTGGAGATCGGTGGCAAGGATGGCCGTGGCCTGAGCCTGCTGCCGAGCCGCTGGCACTGGGACCCCCGCCCCCGGATCCTGGCCGTCGTGAGCGTGCCGGGCGGGGAGCAGGTGCAACTGCGCGACCACGCGGGCCGCTGGCAGCCCGTGAGTCCGGTGTGGCCGGAGATCCCCCTGCTGCTGCCCCTGGGCAACGGCACCGGCCTGGCCACCGCCTCGCGACTGGCCGATGGTCAGCTGCGCCTCTGGCGCATTCCGCTGCGCCAGGGGAACCTGCGCCCCACCAACGCCGCGACCGCCACCGACCAGGCCGTCGCCCCCGAGGCGGGCGACCCGGTGCCGCTGCGCAGCGGGCCGGTGCTGTTTGCCCACTACAGCAGCAACCGCCTGGGCGACCTGTTGATCCAGAGCGGCCAGCTGGAGCCGGGCAGCAGCGACACCGAACTGCTGCTGGGGGCCGGGGGGCGCCGGCGGCTGGTCTGGCCGGCCAGCGGACCGATGCAGCTGCTGCCGGAAGGGGGAGCGGTGGTGGTTCCGGACACGGAGGGGTTGCATCTGGAGGCCCTGCCTCCGCAGGCAGCCCAGCGCCAGACCCTGCCCGGCAGCCGCGACCTGAGCAGCTTCTGCCCCCAGGCCGGGCGGGCCCTGCTGCTGCGCCACTGGCCCGATTTCCGGCGGTCCCTGGAGCTGGTGGAGCCGGGCCAGCCCCCCCGCCAGCTCTGGCTGGGGCAGCAGGCCCTGGTGGCCAGTGCCTGCGACCGCAGTGGCGAGCGGGTGTGGGCCCTGTTGCTGGAGGGCCAGGAGCGGCCGCTGCTCAGCCTGCTGGCCTTCGACAGGAGCGGCCGGGTGCTGGCCCGGCGCGATCTGCCCGGATGGGAGCTGGAACCGGGCACCGGCCTGCACTGGGACCCGGCCAGCGGCCAGCTGCTCGCTGCCCTGCGGCCCCAGCCCAGCGGCGGCAACCAGCCCTCGCTCCCCGCAGCCCAGCCGGTGCTGGTTGATGGCGAAACCCTGCAACTGCGGGCCCTGGAGCAACCGGTGCGCCAGGTGAGCTGGCTGCCTGCGGGCTAGAACAGCTCTCCATGAAGCATTCGCCAGCGGAGGCCCGCGTGAACCCCAGGCTCAGTGCACGGCAGGATCTGCTCCTCCAGTCGCTGAATGCCGCCGAGACGGAACTCTCGGGCCAGGACCTCCATGCCCTGCTGCGCCGCAGCAACACACCGATGGGGCTGGCCACGGTGTATCGCCACCTGCGCCAGCTGCAGCAGTGGGGTCTGGTGCGCTGCCGCCACCTGCCCAGCGGCGAAGCGCTGTTCGCCCCCACCGAGCGCGACGACCACCACCTCACTTGCGTGGATTGCGGCAGCACGAGGCGGTTGCCCCACTGCCCGGTGCACGGTCTGACCCTGCCCAGCGGCGCACTCGAGGGGTTCCTGCCCCTCTTCCATACCCTGGAGTTCTATGGGTTGTGTGCCGCCTGTCAGCAGCGCCAGGGCCGTGCCGAGGCAAGCCAACCCCCTGCCTAAGGTCTGGAAACCTATCGTCTGGGAACGGTTCCCAGCGACCCCATGTCCGACACCGCAGCCCCCACGGGCGTGCCCGTCACGATCCTCACCGGCTTCCTCGGGGCGGGCAAGACCACCCTGCTGAACCACATCCTCACCAACCAGCAGGGCCTGAAAACCGCCGTTCTGGTGAATGAATTCGGCGAGATCGGCATCGACAACGAGCTCGTGGTCGCCACCGGTGACGACATGGTGGAGCTGAGCAACGGCTGCATCTGCTGCTCGATCAACGGCGAGCTGCTGGAGGCCGTGTACCGGATCCTCGACCGCCCCGAGCCGGTGGACTACCTCGTGGTGGAGACCACCGGCCTGGCCGATCCCCTGCCGGTGGCGATGACGTTTCTGGGCAGCGATCTGCGCGAGGCCACCCGGCTCGACTCGATCATCACCCTGGTGGATGCGGAGAACTTCAGCGACGAGATCCTCGACGGAGAGGTGGCACGGGCCCAGATCGTGTACGGCGACATGCTCCTGCTCAACAAGTGCGACCTCGTACCCGAAGAGCGGCTCAACGCCCTGGAAGCGAAACTGCGCGGAATCAAGACCGACGCGCGCATCCTGCGCTCGGTGAAGGGCGAGGTGCCCCTGCCCCTGCTGCTGAGCGTGGGGCTGTTCGAAAGCGACCGGGTGGTGGCCGGGCAGCTGGAGCCGGATCCGGCCCAGGATCACAGCGCCTGCGACCACGACCACGGCCACTGCGAGCACGAGCAGTCCCACGAGCATCCCGGCCATCACCACCACCACGACCACCACGAAGGCGGCCATCACCACCACGACCACGATCACCACGATCACGGCCACCCGGACCACGCCGCGATTGAAGGGTTCACCTCCCTCTCCTTTGCCGCCGATGGCCCCTTTGCCCTGCGCAAGTTCCAGAACTTTCTCGACAACCAGCTGCCGGAAGGGGTGTTCCGGGCCAAAGGCATCCTCTGGTTCAACGAGAGTGAACGCCGCCACGTGTTCCACCTGGCCGGCAAGCGCTTCTCGATCGACGATTCCGACTGGCCCGACGGCCAGCGCAAGAACCAGATCGTGTTGATCGGCAAAGATCTCGACCACAACCGCCTGCGGCAGCAGTTGCAGGCCTGCGTGGCCAGGAACGCCGGCAAGGGCTTCCTCTGAACGTGCGCGGCGCCCAATCGGGCTGATACTGGAAAGGGGTTCTCTGGACTCAGCCCGGAGAGGTAACGAGGAAAGCCTGGTGAAGGGAGCGTCGCTTCCCAGTCCGGCACTGTCCCGCAGCTGTGATGGCCGGCACCGATCCCCTGTCCTCCCGACCGGCGGACGGCGCCCGCCTCAGTCAGAACGCTCACCCCGCCCTAGCCCACTGTTTGTATAGCCCACTCACCGCCGGCGCGGACCGGCACAAGCCCATGCCCCTCCTTTCCAACCCAGCCGCCCCCTTTCCCGTGCCTTCCCCCCTGCGCAAGCTCCTCCTGCCCGCCGCCGCCGGCTGCGGCCTGAGCCTGCTCTCCGGCCTGCCGGCCCAGGCCCATGGGGTGGCTGACGCTGGGCTGATGGCCGGCGCCGGCCACCCCCTGCTGGGCCTCGATCACCTGCTGTTGCTGGTGGGGGTGGGTGGCGTGGCCTCCTACATCGGCAGTTCCGTGCTGTTGTTCGCCCTCGGCGGCGCCCTGGTGGGCGCACTGCTGGGATCCTTCGGCGGTGACCTGCCCGGCGCTGAGGTGTGGGCTGCCCTGGCCGTGTCCTGCCTGGGGTTGCTGCTGCTGCAGGTGCAACGCAGTCAGCGCTCCCCCCAGCTGGGCCTGGTGGGCGCGGTGGTGGCCGCGGCCGTGACCGTGCACGCCATGCTCCACGGCCAGGAGGCCAGCAGCACGGTGTCCTGGTGGCTGGGGGCCGGCCTCTCCTCGGCGGCCGTGGTGAGCCTCAGCTTTGTTGTGCTGCGGCAGGCCGGCACCCGCTGGACGATGTTGCTGGCCGCCGGCCTCAGCCTGGCCGGGCTGGCGCTGGCCGTGGCACCCATAGCCTGATTGCCTCTAACTGATTGGCCCCAGCTGATCGGCCCCAGCTGATCAGCCTCAATCGTTACACCGCTGCCGGGGATTGCCGCTACGGTGATGGCAGCTCAATCCAAGCCATGGCCGAACTCCTGCTCTTCATCGGGGTGCTTGCCGCGTTCGGCCTGGCCTTCTGGCTCACCACCGATTCGGATGATGACAACGGTGGCGGCGGGTTGATGCAGCCTGTGCTCGTGCCGGTGCGCGTTCGACCCAATCGCTGACCTTCCGCTGCCTTCCCCCCACCCCCAGGTTTTCCGCTGCAGGAAAACCTGGGGGTGTTTCTTTTGTTACCTTCACTCGTGACGCAGGCAGATCGCCCCGCCAGCGGTGGCGAATAGAACTCCCACAACCACATGTTTGATGTGGATCAACCCCTGTTGTGAGGAGTTTGATGTCTACATTTTCCAAGTTGCTGCTGGCCCTGGCCGGCAGCGGCCTGTTGGCGCCCCTGGCCGCCACCGCCCAGGAAGTCGCTTCCAGCGCCAGTTCTGCCTCGATCAGCTCCTACATGGAGCAGCAGGACATCGACCGTTTCCGTGCCTGGGAATCCCAGAACCAGGTCACCAGCATCAACCAGTTCTCCGACGTTCGCCCCACGGACTGGGCCTACCAGGCCCTCGCCAACCTGATCGAGCGCTACGGCTG
>CALRKN020000018.1:0-76393 GCA_943368005.1 Bradyrhizobium ivorense
CTTCCCCTTGGCAGGAACCGAGCCAAAGCCGTCGCCACCACTGGGCGGTGGCGGATCGTCGTCGGTCCCGTCGGCCCGCTCCAGTGAGCTGTGGGAGGCCCAGGCCCGCAGCAGGGTGCCATCCACCGAGAAGTGCTCGGAACTCAACAACAGAGGACCGGTCCTCTCCTGCTGGCCGCGCATCCGCTCAGTGCCGCTGGGCCATTCTCCCGCGGCTCGGTTGGTTTTTCAGCAGCCTCCCAGGGAAACCGCCTGGATTCGCCCAATTCTGCGCTGGAAAGACAGAACATCCAGCTGTCGCGACAGAACATCAATCAGTCGCTTCCGATCCAGTTCAGGAAAACTGATCGAAGCGATTCACTGCTCTGTGGGCTGGCCGACCCAGCCCTAGGAAACGCTCCCTAGATTTCCGGGACCACATGCGCAAGTGCGCCGGATTACCCGAGCCGGGACCATCTCCACTTTGCCTTGATACCGCTCCTGTCTCATGCAGTAGCCATGCTTTCTTCCATGCCAAACCGGTGCTTACAACTCTCCCTGGGAGCAGGGCAGCCTGTTCCTGCAGCCGCGAGCTGGCGGCTGGAGAACGGTTATCTGCGGGCCTTCAGCTGGACCGATCAGGCTGAAGTTTTCACAGTTGGCATATGGGGAGCAGGAGATTATGTGATTCCCGAACTGCTCATCATGCAGCCAGTTTCCCTGCATGCCCTGTCCTCCGCGCGCGTCAGCGAGTGGAACCCAGGAGAAAAAGAGCGGCAATTCTTCTCCGCAACGCACATGCAACAGATGTCGATCCTGCTGCAACTCAGCAGGATCAGGCCTGCGGAAGTGCGGCTGTTCAATCTCCTGATATGGCTGGGCAAGCGCTTCGGCGATATCACTGCAAAAGGAATCTCCGTTCCCCTCGAGGAGATGAATCTCACCCATCGCCAGATAGCGGAGATCGCCTGCATGTCCCGAGTCACGGTAACCAAATCCCTGGGCCAGTTTCGCCAACAGGGCTGGCTGATGAAGGAAGGCTCAAGCGATCTGTTACCCCGAAGCGCCATCGCCCTGTTCCAACGTCTCTCCTGAAGTCATGCCCGCCACCACAACCAGCAGCCGCGATCCCCCGGGAGGGCCGATGGCATCAGACCAAACCGCTGCCTTCCACACCACCGTGATCACCGTTTCCTCTGCCAGGCAGCAAACGCGCCTTGCTCTGGCCTTTCTCTGAGCCGCCTGGCCGGGATCCTGCTTGATCTTGCGTTTCGATCAAGGCTTTCAATCCTGGACCTGACGCCCAGCCGTCCACACCAATCTCCCTACCCCATTCCCCATGACGAGACGACGCCGTTTTCTCGCCCTGATGGGCAGTGCCGTGCTGGGCAGCACCCTGCTCGCCGGCTGCCTGGGCAACCCGCCCGAACCCGGTGGGGGCATCGCCGATAAGCCCGCAGCGGTCATCGCCGACGCCAACCTCGAGACCAACACAATCAGCCTCGGCTTCATCCCGATCCTGGAAGCGGCGCCCCTGGTGGTGGCCGTGGAGAAGGGCTTCTTCGCCAAGCATGGCCTGGACGTGAAGCTCACCAAGCAGGCCAGCTGGCCCTCCGCCCGCGACAACGTGGTGCTCGGCTCGGCTGGCGGGGGCATCGACGGCGGCCAGTGGCAGATGCCCATGCCCCAGATGATCACCGAGGGCGCCCTCACCAACGGCCGCAAGGTGCCGATGTATGTCCTGGCGATGCTGATGAGCCAGGGGAACGGCATCGCCGCCTCCAACAGCGTCAAGGATGCCAAGCTCACCTACGACCTGAGGCAATCGGGTTCCTTCTTCAAGGACTACGCCAAACAGGAAGGACGGAAATTCCGTGCCTCCTACACCTTCCCGAAGGCCAACCAGGAGCTTTGGATCCGTTACTGGCTGGCCGCCGGCGGCGTCAACCCAGATACCGACGTAGAGCTGCTCACCGTGCCGGCCACGGAAACTCTGCAGGGCATGAGCAACGGCACCATGGAGGCCTTCTCCACCGGTGATCCCTGGCCCTCCCGCATCGTCGCAGACAACAAGGGCTATCTGGCCGCCACCACTGCCCAGATGTGGAAAACGCACCCTGAGGAATACCTGGCCGTTCGTGCCGACTGGGTGGATAAACATCCCAAGGCCACCGTTGCCCTGCTCAAGGGACTGATCGAAGCCCAGCAATGGATGGACAAGGCCGAGAACCGCAGCGAGGTGGCCACGATCCTCAGCTCCCGCAAGTGGTACAACATCCCGGCGCCGATCCTGGAGGCGGCACTGAAGGGCCAGTACAAGCTCGGCGCCGAGATGAAGCCCGAAACCGATCCGGCCATGGGGCCGCTCTACTGGGCGAGCGATCGTGGCGTGATCTCTTATCCCTACAAGAGCCTCACGCTCTGGTTCCTGCTGGAGTCGATGCGCTGGAAGTTCTATCCAGGCGTGGTCGATACGGTGGAGCAAGCCAAGGCGATCAACGACAAGGTTGTTCGCGAAGATCTGTGGCGCCAGGCCGCCACGGCGCTGGGGCTCCCCGCCGCTGAGATTCCCACCGGCTCCAGCCGCGGCAAGGAAACCTTCTTCGACGGGATCACCTACGACCCGGAAAATCCTCAGGCTTATCTCGACAGCCTGAAGATCAAGCAGTAGGAATCACAGCCTGCTTGTTCATTCGGGGTGAAGGTTGGAGACGCTGCGTTTTCGGCCGACACCCCCTCATCGCAAGATCCCGTTCCTACGGCCAACCGACCGCCGTCGGATTCCCCGGCTGATCACTCTTCAGGTTTTCCCGCCCTCACGCCGACTCCTTCTCCACAACACTCCATGGTTTCGATCAACACTGGCCGCAAGGGAGCCACCGCCAGCCCCTTCAGCAAGCTGCTGCGCAACACGGGCAACTGGCTCCCCCCCTTTCTGGGCGTCGGCAGTTTTCTGCTGGTGTGGCAGATCCTCTCGATGACCGGCCTGATCGCTTTGCCGGCTCCCACAAGCCTGTTCACCGAGGAACGCACCCGCAACCTGATCTTTTATCCCTTCTACGACCGTGGTGGCCTCGACAAGGGCCTGTTCTGGCAGACCATGGCGAGCCTGGGCCGGGTGGCTCAGGGCTACACCCTGGCGGCCCTGGTCGGCATCGGGGTGGGCATCACGATCGGCCTCAAGCCCAGCATCAACCGCGCCTTCGATCCCCTGTTCCAGTTCCTGCGCATGGTGGCACCCCTGGCCTGGGTGCCGATCGCCCTGGTGCTGTTCCAGAAGAACCAGCCGGCGGCCATCTTCGTGATCTTCATCACGGCAGTGTGGCCGATCCTGATCAACACCGCCGAAGGGGTGCGTCAGATCCCCCAGGACTACCGCAACGTGGCCCTCGTGCTGCAGATGTCGAGCCGGCGCTTCTTCACCAAGGTGCTGATTCCTTCGGCCCTCCCCTACATCTTCACCGGCCTGCGCATCTCGATCGGCCTGGCCTGGCTGGCGATCATCGCCGCCGAGATCGTGATGCCCGGCACCGTGGGCATCGGCTTCTTCATCTGGGATGCCTACCAGCAGAACTATGTGGGCGAGATCGTGCTCGGCGTGATCTGGATCGGCGCGATCGGCCTGGTGCTGGATCGGCTGATGGCCTGGCTCCAGACCCGGATCGCCTCCAACCGCTGATTGTCCGCGCCCCTCGAGGCTTCCCGGTGGTGACCGGGGCCCTTCAACTTGCCGTTCTTACTTTCCAAATGCCATGACGACACTGGTCGCCGTTCAGGATGTAGCGAAAGACTTTCCCCTCGCCGGGGGCGGCAGCTACCTGGCCCTGAAAGGGATCGATCTGGAGATCCGCAAGGGGGAGTTCATCTCGCTGATCGGCCACTCCGGCTGCGGCAAGAGCACCCTGCTCAACATGATCGCCGGCCTCGATCTCCCCACCGGGGGAGCGGTGCTGCTCGAGGGCGAAACCGTGCAGCGGCCCGGGCCCGACAAGATGGTGGTGTTCCAGAACTACTCGCTGCTGCCCTGGCTCACGGTGCGCGAGAACATCGCCCTGGCGGTGGATGAGGTGATGCCGGGCTTACCGCGTGCCGAACGGGATGCGGTGGTGGAGGAGCACATCGCCATGGTGGGCCTCACCCCCGCGGCCGACAAGCCGCCCCTGCAGCTCTCGGGGGGCATGCGCCAGCGGGTGTCCATCGCCCGCGCCCTGGCGATCCGGCCAAAACTGCTGCTGCTCGATGAGCCCTTCGGGGCGCTCGATGCCCTCACCCGCGGCAATCTGCAGGAAAAGCTCATGCAGATCTGCAATGAGCATGAACTCACCGCCGTGATGGTGACCCACGACGTGGACGAGGCGGTGCTGCTCTCCGACCGGATCGTGATGCTCACCAATGGGCCGGGCTCGAAGATCGGCGGCATTCTCGAGGTGGACATCCCCCGGCCCCGGCAGCGGCTGGAGGTGGTGCACCATCCCAGCTATTACAGCCTGCGCTCGGAGATCATCTATTTCCTCAACCGCCAGAAGCGGGTGAAGCAGTGGCAGGCCAAGCCCCACAAGGTGCTGGCGCGCCATGGTCTGGAGAAGGTGAACCTGGATCTCGGCTTCATCCCCCTGGCCGCCTGTGCGCCGCTGGCGGTGGCGGAAGCCAAGGGCTTCTTCACAAAGCACGGCCTCGATGAGGTGCACGTGGTGCGGGAAGCCAGCTGGCGCGGCGTCACCGATGGCCTGCTCGATCGCACCCTGGACGCGGCCCTGATGCCCTCGGGCATGCCCACCTGGATGACGGCCGGCGGCCATGGCGGCGAGCCGACACCGATCGTCACCGCCCTCACCCTCGGCCGCAACGGCAACGGCATCACCCTCGCCGAGCGGCTGGCGGAGCAGGGGGTGAACAGCGTGGCCGATTACCGCAGCTACCTGCAGCGCACCAACCGGGAGGCCCACACCCTCGGCATCGTGCATCCTGCCTCGATGCACAACCTGCTGCTGCGCTACTGGCTTGCCTCCAGCGGGATCGATCCCGACCGAGATGTGCACCTGCAGACCATCCCGCCGGCCCAGATGCTGGCCGACCTCAAGGACGGCTCCATCGACGGCTACTGCGTGGGTGAGCCGTGGAACCTGCGGGCCGAGGGCGATGGGCGGGGCTTCCCGATCGTGGGCGACCTGGAGATCTGGTCCGGGCACCCGGGCAAGGTGCTGGGGGTGCGGGAGGACTGGGCGCTCGCCTACCCGAACACCCACATCGCCCTCACCAAGGCCCTGCTGGAGGCCTGCCGCTACTGCGCCGATCCGGCCCACTGGGATAAGCTCAGCGAGCTGCTCAGCGACCGGCGCTACCTGGGCATGAAGCCGGAGCTGATCCGCTTCGGTGTGCCGGCCGGCGGCAGCGAAGCGCCCCATGGCACCGCCCACAGCCTGTTCTTCGGCCCCGGCGTGAACCGGCCCAGCCGCAGCGAGCACCTCTGGATCCTCAGCCAGCTAGCCCGCTGGGATGAGATCCCCTTCCCCCGCAACTACGTGGAGATTCTCGAGCGGGTGTGCGCCGTTTCGGTGTACAGCACCGCCGCCCGCGAACTGGGCCTCGATGACGTGTCGTATCAGCGCGGCGGGATTGAGCTATTCGACGGCGTGCCGTTTAACGCCGACGACCCGATCGCCTACCTCAACCAGCTGCCCATCCACCAGGACTTCAGCGTGGCCGAAATCCCCATCGGCGTTCCCAGGGCCATGGCGGGCTGACCGCAGCCGCCCCTGCCACCGCACCTGCCACCAGCCCCAGACATCCCGCCGAAACCACCCCCGTCTGCCGATCGCCATGACCTCCACCTTCGCTGTCCCCTCGCCCCTGGCCACGCCAACGGCCACCCCCCTGCTGCGCTTCGAACAGATGGGCCTCGCCTACCCCACCCCCAAGGGCCCCTACCCGGTGCTCGAGAACATCAACTTCGAGGTGCAGGCCGGTGAGTTCGTCTGCGTGATTGGCCATTCCGGCTGCGGCAAGAGCACCCTGCTCAACACCGTGTCCGGCTTCGCCAAGCCCACCAGCGGCCGCGTGCTGCTCCATGGCCAGCCGATCCAGCGCCCCGGACCCGATCGAATGGTGGTGTTCCAGGGCTATGCGCTGCTGCCCTGGTGTACGGCCTATGAAAACGTACATCTGGCGATCGACTCCGTGAAACCGAACCTGAGCGAGCGCGAAAAGCGGGAGATCGCCATGGAACACCTGCAGCTCGTGGGTCTCACCGCCGCCGCCGGCAAGCTCATCACCCAGCTCTCGGGTGGCATGAAGCAGCGGGTGGCGATCGCCCGGGCCCTGGCCATCCGACCGGAAGTGCTGATCCTGGATGAACCCTTCGGAGCCCTGGACGCGATCACCAAGGAGGAGCTGCAGGAGGAGCTGCTGAACATCTGGAACACCCAGAAGTGCACGGTGCTGATGATCACCCACGACATCGATGAGGCCCTGTTCCTCGCCGACCGCCTGGTGATGATGACCAACGGGCCTGCGGCCGGTATTGGCGAGGTGCTCTCCATCAACTTCCCCCGCCCCCGCAACCGGGAGGACATCATGGAAGACCCCTATTACTACGAGCTGCGCAATGGCGCCCTCGATTTCCTCTACAACCGCTATGCGCATGATGAGGATGGTTGACGTCTGATCGCTCCCATCAGCGACGTGAATCAATGGCCGACTGTTTGATAAGCGAGTCTCCCTACACTCAGCTCACATCAGCTTTCTCACGATGAGCAGCACACCCCTCCGCTCCCCCCCGGGCCCACCGGCGGCAGTGGATGCTTCCCATGCCACGCCCATGGCACGCACCACCTCCTTGCCCTGGTATCAGGTGTTCCGGCGCCCGCAGATCGTGCAGTCGCTCGAGGCGGTACAAGACTTCATCGCAGTTTCCCTGTGCATGGGGCTGTTCTGTGTGATGGCATTGCAGCTGAAGTCCATCTTCTCGTCGCTGCTTTCCCAGCCACAGTTCCATGGCATCACGGCCGACATCCTGTTCATCCTGATTCTGGTGGAGCTATTTCGGCTGCTGATCATCTATCTGCAGGAGCAGCGGGTGTCGATCGGGGTGTCCGTGGAAATCGCGATTGTGTCGGTGCTGCGGGAAGTGATTGTGAATGGGGTGCTGGAAACTGCCTGGCAGCAGATGATGGCGGTCTGCCTGTTTCTGGCAACGGCCGCGTTGCTGCTGGTGGTGAGGGTATGGCTGCCGCCCACCTTCGCGGGGGTTGACCCGGAAGCCCAGGTGTCGGCACGGCTACGTCGCGGCCCCAACTAACTCCACTCGCTTCAAGCCACCGCAACCTGGGGGTTGGCCGGCGATGGATCAAGCGGCGTACTGATCCGATGGGCGACCTCGCTCATGCCGTGTTGATCCTGCCCGGTTCAACCCGGCAGGATCACGCGGTTGATCACGTGCACCACGCCGTTGTCGCACACCACATCGGCGGTGACCACGGTGGCGTTCTTCACCTCGAAGGGATCGGTGCTGCGGATGGGGATCGGCGCCCCCTCCAGGCTGGCCCACTCGGGCTGGGCGCACAGGGCCTCCTGGCTGTGGGCGCCAGCAATCACGTGATATTTGAGTATTCTGGCGAGCTGGGGTGGGTTGTCCACCAAGGTCTGCACCGTGCCCGGGGGCAAGGCCGCGAACGCGTCATCCACCGGTGCCAGCACAGTGAAGGGGCCCGCACCCTCCAGGGCTCCCCGCAGGCCCGCCGCATCCACGGCGGCCAACAGGGTGTTGAAGCAGCCAACGGAGGCCGCGGTGTCAAGGATGGTGGCCATCAGCGATAGTCCTCGGTCTGAATCTGGGGCAGACGGGCCTCCGGCCGCAGGAAGCGATCCATCTGGGCCTCGAAGAAGCGCCGGTTCGCCATCAGGTGCTCGGGGTCGGTGTCGTCGAGCGGGTACAGCAGGGCGCAGCGCAGGGCCTGGATCACCGCCGAGGTGACGTTGTACATCGAGCGCTGGAAGGTGATGCCCAGCTGGATCAGCTGATCGGCCTCACCGCGCTTGTGCTGCTTGTAGAGATCCTGCAGATAGGGGGGCAGGAAGTGCAACATGTCCTGCATCAGCAGGGTGGGCGGAATGCCGGCCGAACCCACGGGGAAAACATCGGCATAGAGAATGCCGTAGTGGAAGTCGGCCTGATTGTCCGGCACCTGGTAGGCCTGGGCGTTGTAGCTTTTGGTGCCGCGGAAGGGCGCCGTTCGATAGAACACCGCCTCCACATAGGGGAGAGCAGCTTCGTAGAGCCAGGTGAAGCCCTCACTCTTGGGGATGATCTCGTGGCACTCCCCTCCGATATACACATGATGGTAGATCGGCCGCCCAGCCACGGCGAAGATGCCGTTCACCAGAAAGTTCATGGCATCGGGAACGCCCTTGAAGCCGCCTTCGTCGTAGATGTCACTCATCTCGAAGAACACCGGCGCCATCACCTCCCAGAACAGGCCCAGGTTGGCGTAGTAACTCATCTGCTTCACCTGTTCCATGAACATCTCAGGAAACAGGCGATAGAGACCCAGCATCAACGGGTTGCCACGGAAATAGGCCTTGATGGCACGGTCTGCGTTGGCCCTGTAGGTTTCACTATCGAGATAGTCATAAAAGCGCCCACCCATGCCCTGATGCCAGAGCATGGCCTGCATGCAGGCCTCGGCGAACTCCATGTTGATCCGGTCGTGCCAGAGGTGGTGGAGCAGCTTCGGCATCCGCCCGGCTTCACCCTTGGCCATGAATTCCAGCAACTCCGGGTGAGCCTTCTCACCGCCGCGCCAGATGCGCAGCTTCGACTGGTCACCGGCATAGGAATTGGGCAGGTCCAGATACTCCTGCGAGATGAAGTACTTGAAAGCAGGCAGCGGATTCAGGAACACCCGCTCGGCGATGTAGAGCAGGTCGCGCCAGTAGAAGTCCATCGGCACGGCGTAGGCCTTGTAGATGCCGATGATCTGCATCAGGTTTTCCGGCGTGTCCGGCAGCATCGAGCCGCCGGCCTCCAGCCGATGGATCACATCGGCATAGCGATGGGTGGAAGGCGGAATCAAGGGCTGGCGCATGGTCTCGGCGGCGGCAGCGTTAGGGGCAGTCATGACGGCAGCAGCTCCGATGCGGACAGGGTCGAGGCGGATGCGATCTGAACGGCAGCTGGATCGTTCAGAAAGGGCTGGGCCCGCAGCGCCAGGCTGGCGGACTCGGCCTCACTCCAGCTGGTGAGGGAGGTGGGCCAGAGACCAGCAGCGATCACCAGCAGGGTGAGCACCATCGCGGGAGCTCTCTCGCCCCAGCGGGTGTGGGCCCAGTCGGCCCGCTCGTTGTCGAGTCGACCGAAACCCACCCGGTTGAACAGGCGAATGGCATACACGGCGGTGAAGCCGGAAGCGATCAGGCTCACCAAGGTGGCCCGGGGGAAGCTGGTCCAGCTGCCCTCGAACACCATCAGCTCTGCGGGGAAACCCGCCAGGCCGGGAATGCCGGCAGCAGCCATGAGCGCCAGCAGCAGCATGCCCATGGTGAAGGGCAGGCCGCGCAGGGGATTCATCAGGCCCGAGAGCTCCGGGATGGCGGTGGTGCCGGTCTTGCGCTCGATCAGTCCCACACAGGCGAAGAGCAGGGTCACGATCATCCCGTGGGCGAGCATCTGGGCCACTGCGCCCTGGATGCTGAGGGGGGTGGCTGCAGCAAGGCCCAGCACCAGCAGGCCCATGTGACCGAGGGAACTGAAGGCCATCAACCGGCGGATGTCGCTCTGGGCGATGGCATTGAGGGCGCCGTACACCGCGCTGATGGCGCCGGCCGCCGCGATCCAGGGAGACCAGGCCGCCCAGGCTTCCGGCAGGAAACCCACGCCGAAGCGAAGCAGGCCGTAGGCCCCCAGCTTGGACACGGTTCCTCCCAGCAGCATCACCACCGGGGTGGGCGCCTGGCTGTAGGTGAAGGGCTGCCAACCATGCAGGGGCACCACGGGCAGTTTCAGGCCGAAGGCCAGCAGCAGCAGGGCCAGAATCCAGCGCTGGGCCGTGGGCGGGAGCTGGGCGGAACTCAGCGCGTCGAAGCTGAAGGACGGACCGGCCGGATTGAACCAGGAAAAGGTGAGCACAGCGGCCAGCAGGGCCAGCCCGGAAACGGCGCTGTAGAGGAGGAAACGCACCGCCGCCCCGGCCCGGCGCTCTCTCCCCCAGACGGCCACCAGGAGGGTGAGCGGGATCAGCACCAGCTCGAAGGCCAGCAGGAAGAGCAGGGCGTTGCGGGCCAGGAAGGCCACGACCACTCCGAGGTTGGTGGCCAGCATCAGCCCGAAGAAGAGGCGCGGGCGGCTCTGGTCCGCGCGGGCGGACAGGATGGCGAGGCCGGTGAGCAGGGCGCTCAGCAGCACCAACGGCAGGGAGAGCCCGTCGAGGCCGAGGTCCAGGTCGAGCCCCAGTCGGGGCAACCAGGGCAACTGCAGGGGGCTGGGGGGATGGCGCCAGCACACCAGGGCCACCAGCAGCTGGAGGGCAGGCGGCACGGCGGCAATGGAGCGCACCCGGCAGGAGGAAAGGCCCGCCGGCAGCAGGGGCATCAGCAGCGTGCCTGCCAGGGGCAGCGCCAGCAGCAAGAGAAGCGAAGACGGTTCCATCAGCTGAGCGGACGCACGAGGTGGGGAGGAGCGACCAGCAGCCAGGCCGCCATCAGCAACACACCCAGCACGAGGGTGAAGGCGTAGGCCTGGGAGCGGCCGGACGTGGTGAGGCTGAGGCGCCGGGCGCCGGCCAGGGCAGCACCGCCGGAGGCGCCACTGAAGCCGTCGATCAAGCGACCGTCGCACCAGGCACTGAACCTGGCCAGGGCCACCACCAGCCCCACCACGGTGCGGTGGTAGAAGCGCTCGGTCTGCATGTCGTGGGCCAGCCAGTCCTGCAGGCCACCCAGCACCGCGGGCAGATGGGCCATCGGGTGGGGGCGCAGGTAGAACACGGCCGAGAGACCGCCGCCCACCAGGGTGGAGAGCAGCAGCGGCAGGGCCCCTGCCCCCCAGCCGGGCAGCGGCGAGAGGGCGAACACGCCGTTGATCACCAGCAGCTGGGGCATGTGCAGCACCAGCCCCATGAGCACGAAGGTGGGCAGGGCCATCAGCCACAGCACCTCGGGCGAGCGGGTGGTGAACGCCGACGGCTTCCCGCCCCAGATCAGGCCGAACATCCGGATCAGGCCGGCACTGATCAGGGCGTTGGTGACCAGCACCAGGCCACCGAGCAGCTGCGGCTGGGAACTGGCGGCCGTGAGGGAGAGGAGTTCGCGCAGGGCTGCGAAGCCGCCGAAGGGGGGCAGAGCCATCAGGCCGGCTGCGCCGGTGAGGAAGGCGAGCCCCATCAGCGGACGCTTGCTCCAGAGGCCGCCGAGCTGGGTGAGGTCCTGGGTGACGTTGGTGAGCACGATCGCGCCGATCGTCATCAGCATCAGGGCCATCGGCAGGGGGTACACGAGCATCAGGTGGTCGGCCACGCTCATGCCGCCAAGGCCCACCGCCAGGAAGAGCAGGCCAAGCCAGCTGCTCACCAGGAAGGAAAGGGCGCGCTTGACGTCGATCTGTGCCAGGGCGATCAGGGAGGCCACCAACGCAGTGGTGCTGCCAACAACCACCAGCACGGTCTGCACGAGCGGGCTGAGTTCGATCAGGGGCTCGAGCCTCAGCAGCACCCACGCGCCGCCCACCACCACCACCGAGTTGCGCAGCACCGTGGAGGGCAGGGGGCTCTCCATCGCCTCATCGAGCCAGAGGTGGAGGGGGATCTGGGCACACTTCCCCATCGGTCCGGCGATCAGCGCCAGCAGGATCAGGGGGAAGCCCGCCGGGAGGGGCTGGCCGTTGTTGCTCAGGTCGGCAGCCCAGGCCTGCAGGCCGTGGAAGTTCCAGGTGCCGGCCACGGGCAGCAGGGCGATCAGGCCGGCCAGCAGGATCAGGTCGCCGATGCGCTGGGTGAGGAAGGCGTCGCGGGCGCCCTTCACCACCAGCGGCTGGTTGTACCAGGTGCCCACGATCAGGTAGGTACCGAAGGTGAGCAGCTCCAGGATCACGTAGCTGAAGAACAGCGAATCGGTGAGCACCAGGGCGCACAGACCGGCCTCGAACAAACTCAGCGACCCGAAGAACCGGGGCCAGCCCCAGTCCATCTCCAGGTAGGCGATCGAATAGAGCTGCACCAACACGTGCAGACCGGTGATCACCGTCATCGCCACCAGGGCTGGTTCGGTGACCAGCCCGTCGAAACCGATGTGAAGACCGGCGGTGTCAAGCCAGGTCCAGCTGAAGGTGACAGGCCGGTAAAGGGCCTCGGCTCCGGCTCGCACATTGCTGTGCAGCGCCGTAAGGGCCAGCACGCTGTGCACGAAGGCCGCGCTCACCATCAGCAGGTTGAGATACCCGCAGGGGCGCGGCCCGGTGCGGGAGATCAGGCCAGGCGACCAGGCCAGCGAGCCCACAGCCGCCAGCAGGGGATAGAGGGGAATCAACCAGGCCGTCTGGAGAACAGCGACGGTCATGGGCTCACACTGCGGACAAGGGAGACGGGAGAGGCCATCCACCAGCTGGGGTGGCCAGGAAACTTAGGACCCGGCCCTGCTGGTTGGGTCGCCCCTGCAACCCGCCCTCACCATCAGATGCCTGCCGGCCGTTCGGCAACCACGGCGAAGAAGGGGTCCCCCTTGCCGCCGATCCAGCCCAGGGGTCCCGGGGCGGGCGTGTTCTCGGCGATCAGCTCCGGCTGGCCCCATCCCTGGGCCAGCAGCACCCGGGCCACATAGGCCAGCCGCTGCCGGTCATCGCCCTCGATCCACACCTGCGGGGCCTTCTGGAAGAACATGCGGTTGGAGAAGGCCACGATCAGCTGCCCCCGGGGGCGCACCACCCGCCGCAGCTCGCTGGCCACCGCCTCCGGCCGCTGCAGGTATTGCCAGCCGGCCACGATCAGCACAGCATCCACGCTGTGATCATCAAGAGGCAGGCTCTGGTCGCGGTTGAGGTTCTGCACCCAGTAGCGATCCAGCCGGGGATTGGCCGCCAGCTCCTCGGCATTGAGGCCATGGCCGATCACCTGGTGATAGTGCACCTCCTCCGGCAGATGGCTCACCCAGCTGCCCATCAGGTCCAGCACCACCGCACAGGGGGGAAGACGCTGGCGGTAGAGCGCGGTGAGCCGGGCCCGAAAGGCCGCATCGAGATGCTGCACAAAGCGAGGTTCGGCATAAAAAAGGCTGTCATCACCGGCGTCGAGCTTGGTTCGCTCCCCATCCCGCAACACCAGCACCGGCTCTGGTATCACGCCCGGTCCTCCTGGCGTCTGCCGTCGCCGCCCAACCGCAAGAAGGGCCTGATCCAGGACTTGACCAGCCCCCTGCCCAGCCGCCACAGCCGGCGGACACTCCAGAACCGGGCCGGCGCCACAGGAATGGCCCGCGGTCGATAGGCAAGGCCCCGCAGCCTGGCCACAGCCTCCGTGAGCGAGAGCGGGGTGTCGAAGAGATAACCCTGGCCCCTCACCACGCCATGCTGCAACAACCAGGCGAGCTGGGCTGGCTCCTCGATGCCTTCAGCGGTGATCGCCATGCCGAGATCACTGAGCATGGCGAGCAGGGTATGCAGAACTCTGCGGGGAGAATCATCAGAGCCGTCAATTTTTTCCACAAACGTACGATCCACTTTCACCCCCTGAATGGGCAGGGAAATCAGGCGTTCAAACGAGGAATATCCTGTGCCAAAGTCGTCGATCACAATGGATACACCCCTGCTCACCAGATCGCACAGAAACTGATCAAAGCAGGGCGAGCTGTGCTGAAAGTTGTCCTCCACCAACTCCACCTGCAGGGTCCAGGCCGGGGGCAGGGGGTTCCCATCCACCAGGACGAGCAGGCGGTTGCGCAGCTCCCGGTCTTCCAGCAGAACCCCCGAGAGGTTCACGCTGATCGTCATCGGGCGCTGGGGGATCGGCTGGGCCAGCAGGGGCAGGGCGGCCAGGGTTTTCTCGATGATCAACAGATCCAGTTCCCCGGTGAGGCCGGTGTCGGTGCAGATCGGCAGAAATCGGGCCGGCAACAGAAGATCACCTTCATGGCGCCAGCGCGCCAGCGCCTCGAAGCCGATCGGCTCGAGACTGTTCAGTTCCACGATCGGCTGGAGAAACGGTTCGAGCTGCTTGGCCGCCAGGGCCTCCCGCAGGTCCGATTCGAGCCGGTAGCCCTCCCGGGCCGTGAGCCGCGCAGCCGCATCCACGAAACGGAAACTGCTGCTGGAGGCATGCCGGGCCATCCGCTCGGCCATGCTGGTGTCGGCCAGGATCGCCTCCACGCTCTCGCAATTGCTGCGGGAGGTGCCGATGCCGATGGAAACGGCCATCGACAACGACTGCACGCCATGGCGGTAAACCTGGTTGGCGAAGGCGATCAGCCGTTCCGCCACCCGCTGGATCTGGAGTTCCTCCGCGTCATGGGGGAGCAGCACCATCAACTCGGCCTCGCCAAAGCGCGCCACCGAAGCCACCTTGGGCATCGCCGCCAACACCCGGCGGGTGGCCTCCTGCATGAACTGCTCGGCCAGGGTGTTGCCAAGTGTGGCGCTGACCCGCTCATAGTCGCGAAAGCGGCAGCGCATCAGCGCGAACGGCGAGGCCAGGTCCAGGTCGAACTTCAGCGCCAACATCTGCACCATCTGATCGCGACCGATCAGACGCCCCATGGGACCGGGCTCCCCCTCCTGCAGGACGGTGGGCACCAGGTCGTGCCCATCCCGGCTAGCGACCGCCCCTCCGGCCGCATCCCGCAGCACCTTCAGCTGCTGCACGGCGAGGGATGCCAGGCGGCGCAGGCTGTCGATCTGCTGCTCATCGAGCTGGTGGGGGGAGCGGCTGATCACGCAGAGGCTGCCCAGAACGAAGCCGTTGGCCGTGATCAGCGGAAAGCCGGCATAGAAGCGCAGCCTGGGGTCTCCCGTGACCAGGGGATTGTCGCGGAAGCGGGAATCCTGGAGGGCATCGGGGATGATCATCGGCTCCCGGTGCAGGATCACGTGGCCACAGAAGGAAATCCGCCGAGGGGTCTCCTGCTGTCCCAGGGGCACCCCAACGCAACTCTTGAACCACTGGCGGTTCTCATCCACCAGGCTGAGAATGCCGATTTCCGTGCCAGCCAGCCGGCGCGCCAACTCACTGATGTCATCAAAATGGGGATCGGCCTCCGTATCCAGCACCCCGTAACTGCGCAGCTCCCTGAGCCGGGCCGATTCGTTTGCAGGGATGAAGGGACTATCCATAGGGCTCAATCCTGAACCGTTGGGCCACTCGTCGGGCCGACGGATTTGTGGGAAGGTTCCTGAAGAAAATCAATCAAGGATGAAGGCTGGGATTCACCGAACGATCCCAGGCTGGGCACAACGCCACTCAGCCTGCCGGCAGACTCAGGCCTCACCCACTCCACCCGGTTGCGCCCTGCCTGCTTGGCAGCATAGAGGCAGCGATCGGCAGAAGTATAGAGATAGTCGAGATTGTAGCCGCGTTCACACGTGGAGACGGCGCCAATGCTTACAGTGATCGGAATTTCCCTGCCGTTGTAAGCAACTCTACTCATCTCCATCTGCAGGCGCAGTCGCTCAAGAACCCTGTGGCCAGACTGCTGATCCGTGGAGAGGAGCAAGGCGAATTCCTCGCCACCAAAACGACACACCAGATCATCGGTACGCATCACAGTAGCCAGCACATTCGAGATCGAAACCAAAGCCACATCGCCACAATCATGGCCGAAGCTGTCATTGATCCGCTTGAAGTGATCCACATCAAGGATGGCAAAAACCAGAGGGGATCCACTCGCCTCGGCTTCAGCCAGAATGTCCATGGCGGATTCCATGAAGAAGGCCCGATTCATCAGTCGCGTCAGTCCGTCGGTCTGGGCCGCCAAGCTGAGGCGGGGCAACAGCAAACCCAGCAGGGCCAACCCCAAACCAGCACTCAGCAGGCCGGCCAGCACCAGCGCCATCAGCAGCAGGGGCAGCACCTCGTCCAGCGACAGGGGGGAGGCCAGATCCCCGCCATAGCTAGCCACCATCAGGAAGGGCTGCCTGGGCAGGCCCAGATCACTGGATGGCTTGAAAACCGTACGAAAGGAGAGGAAACCCGGGCCCACCGAAGCAAAATCGTCGGAGCGCTGGCTCACACAATCAGAACGCGAGGCCTGAAAACAATTGACGAGCGACTGAAACTCTGGGTCATTGAATGCGGGGCCGCGCAACAGGCCATCGAAAATCATCAAGCCCCGCCAGGCGGGGCGGGAGGAGTAAACAATCTCACCCCGAGAATCCACCAAAAAAAGCACGTCCAGCCTTAAAGATCTTTGTCTTGCTTGCTTTTTGACACTGGATTCAATCAGAAGCTGAAGGTCAACCCCAGACGAGGAAGCCGCCAGGACAGACTCCAACAACGCGGAAGTGATTCTCGATTTATCAATCACGTGCTGGCGATCATCCGCCAGCTTGAGGCTCACCAGAGCGAAGCCAAACAGCGCAGCAGCTGCAATCCCGTAGAAGAAGAGCAGCTTGCGAACAAGGCTGGACGCTTCCTTGATGAAGCCCCGAACCCCAATCACGACAGCCCTCTCCTGCCCCTGAGGAACTCCTGCATGGCTTGCAGTGCCTGCTCCAGTCGTGCCTGGGCCTGCTCCTGGGAGCGCCAAAGGCTCTCGTGCTCAGGGGTGCGGCCATGGGCCGACTCCGCCAGGCGAGACCGCAAAACTTCAGTGAAGCGCCTCACTTGGCACTGCGCATCCTCAACCTGGTTCACCTGCTGGTGAAAATGCAAGAGTTCCGAATCAGACAGTGGGAATTTCTGCTTGGTGGCAGTAATATCGATCTGATTGGCTACATAAATATCGGGACTAGACTCAGGACTGGTGCCGAATCTCACCGGATAGAGCGTGAGGCGATTCCAGAAACGGGTGCCATCAAGGCGATAATTCAGCAATTCCCCGCTATAGGCCCGTCCTGCAGCAAGAGCCTCGCGGATGCGTCGAACCTCCGCAGGGTCGGTATCCGGACCCTGCAGAAAACGACAATTATACCCAATTGCCATATCTTTATCATATCCTGTTGTTGCGGTGAACGCATCATTCACATAGATCAAGGGATGGTCAGGCTGGCGCATATCCGCAATCGAAACTCCCACCACCGAGCGATCCACCACACTCCCAAAGATCGATAACTCCTGAACCTGATCAGCCAGGCGAGCGGCCAGAGATGATTCCCTCTGGCTGGACTCCACCAACTTGCGATTCAACCCCTCCAGCCGGGTGCCCTGAACCTTGAACACGCCTACAGCGGCCAGCGAGGTGAGGCCCACGAAGCCGATGTAGCCGAACAGCCACGTCAGACTGCCAAAGCTGTCGACCCGCAAGTCTCTCACCGTGACCTCCTGGATCCCCCGCACATCCCCTACCTGCCAATCGCGCTTCGGGGAATCGGGATGTCTGTTGTGGCAGGTCACGCAGGCCTGGCGCATCTGTATCGGGGTTGCAAACCGATAGGCGGAACGCCCCATTCCCTGGTCTTCCAGATTGGCGAAGGACGGCAGATTTGGCTGTGAGCGAAAGGCCTGAAGTGCCTCAATCTCGAAATCATCAAGGGGCCGTGAAGTCCGCTTGGCAAACGGATAATCGGAAAGAAACTCATAGGAAATCCGTCCATCGCCATGGGCGTTGTCAAACAACGCACCCAACTCGATCGACAGGGTTGCGGGAATCGGAATGCCGCCATGCACATCCCGGTAGCTTTCTGAAAACACGGCCTTGCCATCGGCAGCCTGCAGCCGGGCAATCACGTTGTCGGCGTAGTAGGCACGAAAATCCGACGCCAGGGTGGAAATCTCCTCGGCGTGAAGCTGCATCTGCGCCACGGAAGCGGTAGACAAGCTCCGCACCATCACCACCGGCAGGAACAGGAGACTCGCCAGCAGCAGCCACAGCACCGCGTCGCTGCGCAGCCAGACCGGCCTACCCTGGGACAAACCTGGCAAGCGGGCTTCAGGCTGAGGAGGGGACTGGGGAGTAACAACTCTTGGGCTGCGCCACCGCGGTGCCAAAACTGCCCACTGCCATGGACAACCACTTTATCCACCGGGGTCCTGGGGCGCTGCCTTGACCCTGCTTGGAGGCGGGTGAGAGGATCTCAGAAAAACAGCGCATGGCAGCCACCCAACTCACGCCTGCAGGCTGGTCGGGAGCGACCACAGGCACCTGGAGCAACCAGGCCAATGTGGTGATCGACCGCAAACGCGGCGTTGAAGTGGTGGGCAAGAAACTGATCAACGCCCTGGACGGTGACGACGTGATCACCGGGGAAAAAGACAAGGGGCCTGGTTTTTTTGTACCGAACCAGCCCCGTCGCGGCAACTTCCAACTCGGCAAGGGGAACGACGCCCTCACTGGCATCAGCAAGACGGGCTTCGGCATCGAGAACCGCGGCTTCATCTTCACTGGCCCCGGCGGTGACACGATCGTCGCTTCAGGAAACCAGCAAGGCCTGCGCAACCGCGGGTACATCTTCACCCAGGGGGACAACGATCGGGTGGATGCCAGCGATGGGGGTGTCCGCGGCCGGGGCTTCGTGGATCTGGGAGCCGGCAACAACACCTTCCTCGGCTTCGGAGAGCATCTTCTGTACGGCGGCGGCGGCCGGGATACCCTGTTGCTCCCCAAGGGCACCTACGACCTATCGAGGAGCAGCGGAACCCGCTATCGACTCGAACGCGGCAATAATCGACTTGAATTGTTCGATTTTGATGTGATCGGGGGCTTCAACAGCCGCAAGAGCCAGCGAATTGAGATCGACGGCAGCGGCACGCTGGTGGTGAGGAATGACGGCAGGGTCACCCTCACCTAGTATTTTTACGCAACCCCCTTGGGTAGCCCATGGGCAACTTCAAAGACCTGGAGTCGAACCAGCCCTCAACTTTGCTCGCGCAGGATTTCCGTACACGAAGTGACACACTCACCATCATCCAGCGAGCAGGTGGTGATGCACTCGAAGTAGGCTTCCACCGGATCCAGGGGTGACTCGGCCCCTCCGGCACCAGCCCAGTTGGCTGCCTGAAGCGGGAATCCGCCAAGAACCTCGGATGGGCCTTGGCCCAACTGATCAAGCCGCTGATCGACCCGGGAATCGGCATGCCCGTCGGCACGGTGGATGCTCATTGCTCTTGCGCGGTGGGAATTTCACGGTAAAGCTGTCTTCAATTGCGCACAAGCGGTTTAAGCAGGGATACTCACTAGCAGATCAAGTAATGTGAAGGAGGACGAGCGAAGATTGGTGGCGTGGGGGTCGCGCCTAGAATAATTTCCACTCAGCAGGATTTATACCTACCGGGGATGGGCTTACCCGTCCGAAGATGGGGCTACACCAAACGCGATCAACAAGCAACCAAGACATTCAGCCAACGTCTTCGACTACCCACAGCGCCAAACTGCGCCAACGCCTTCGCAACCAGATCCCGCACAGCCCAACTCACCACAAGCACGCTGGAGTCCGCACTGGAGTCGATGGAGGGGCGATTTCGCAAATTTGGCGACCAGGATCGTCGCAAAGGTGGGGACGCCAGGGCGGATCAGCGCCGCGCCGATGACCGGCGGTCGCCGGAGGACAAGGGCCAGGACCGGGGCCTGGTCGACTGGCTGGAAAGTGAGCAGCAGGAGGAACGTCGCAGCGGTCTCGATCGCCGCAGCGGCATGTCCCGGCGTGGCAGCCTCTACGACCGGCGCGATGAGCGCCGCTCCATCCCCTTTTCCGTGGCGCCCCGGGGCGAGGTGCGGGCCGAAGACGGCCGCCACTGGCACTGCACCCTCTGGGATGTGAGCCGACGGGGCCTGTGCGTGGTGGCCAATGGCTGTTTCGAGCTGCCCCTTGGCTGCGAGCTGAACCTCTCCCTGTTCGAAGTGGTGGGCCTGGGCAGCTTCACCTTCACGGCCCATCTGCGCTGGTTTGCCAGCGATGAGTTCCAGACCTTTCTGGGTCTGGAATTCCATGAGCCCGGCACCCTGCCCCCCGACACCTTCCTCGCGCGCTACCTGCAGACCGAATTCGATGTCTGAGGGCGGGGAGGGTTCTGCGGCCTGGCTGCTCCAGTTGGAACGGGTCAGCCGGAGGGCGGGATCGGGAATCGACGGCAGGCAGCTGCTGGGTTGCTGGCGCCTGGTGGACCTGTGGGATCGCAGCGCCGCCCCCCAGCCATCCCAGAGCAGGCTGCTGCGGCTGCTGGACGCCCAGCTGGAGATCGGAGCCAGCGAAGCCAGTGAGACCGCAGCCGGGGCAGCGGGCGAGACCGGGGGCCTGCTGCTGTGCAACCGGGTGCGGCTGGGAAGCCTGGAGCTGGCCTTCAACGGGGTGGGCTGGCTCGACGGACGGCGCCCCCTGTTGCGCTTCCGCTTCACCCAGCTCCAACTCAGCCTGGGCCGCTGGCGCATCTGGCAGCAGCAGCTGCCAGCTCCGGACGGAAACCGGGGACCCTTTTTCGCCCTGATTGCCGCGGGGAGCGACCAGCAGGGCCGCTGGCTGCTGGCGCGGGGCCGGGGCGGCGGGCTGGCCCGCTGGAGAATTTCCAAGGCAACAGGATTCCTGTAAATCGGTGAACAAACTGATTTCTCGGCCCAGCCAAAATCAACAATGGATGGATGGGAAATCGAAAGCAGCGGCCCACCAATCAACGCACTGCCGCAGCGGCAGCTGGGGCCAGCTTGCGAGCATTTTCCGTGCACAGTACGCATTCAGATCAATCTGAACCGGTCACCGAATCGCCACCCCCCGATGCCCAGCTGCTGCACCGCATGCTCCAGCAGGCCCGAATCGGCATGGGCGTGATTCGTGGCCACAACGGCCACTTCATCAGCGCCAATCCAGCCCTCTGCGGCCTGCTCGGCAGAACGGAACCATTCCTGCAAACCTGTGACTGGCGCCAGCTACAGCCCGCAGCCGAAACCAGTGGCCAGGCATCCTGGAACGACCGGATCACACCCGGATCTGGCTTCACTACGCCATCAGCCCACTGTTCCCCGAAGACCCTGAGAGCAACCTGCTGCTACTCTAGGCGGAGGACCTCAGCGACCAGCATCGAGGTGAAGCCCTGACCAGACAGGATCAAGAACTTCTGCACACATTACTCAACAATATCAACGCCTCGATTGATATCAAAGACCAACAGGGACACTATCTCTATGCCAATTCCGCAGCTCTTGCCAGCCTGGGCATCAATGCGGCCAACGCGAGCAGCATTGTCGGCCTTACCGACCGTGACCTTCTGCCAGCAGAGATCGCCCAGCGGTTGCAGGACTTGGATCGCCAGGTAGTTGAGGAGGGCGGCTGCCTGTGCCGCCAGGAGCGACTGCCCCGGCCCGATGGCAGCGAAGCCATCTATCTCTTCGAGAAGAAAGTGTGCAGTCAGCAGAATGGTGCAAACTTTCTGCTGAGTTTTTCTGCGGATATCACTGCATTGGAGCGAGCCAAGGACCAACTGGCCGCCTCGGAACTCAAATTCAGACTTCTGGCTGAAAATTCGGGCGAAGTGATCTTCCTGCTCAGCCCCGAGGGCAGAATCTGCTGGACATCCCCTTCCCTCACTCCCACCCTCGGTTGGCTTCCCGAGGAGTGGATCGGCAGGCTCGGCACCGAATTCCTTGTGCACAGGGGCGAATCCGAGCACTATCGCGCCAACATCCTGACACTGCTGCAGGGCACACCCCTGGTGATCGCCAGAGATCAAATAATTGCCAAGGATGGCACGATCCATTGGGTGGAAACGGCGGCCAGCCTGTTCATCAATGGGGCCGGCGAACAGGACGGATTCGTGGCGCGATTCCGCCTTGTAGACGATCAGATTGATGCCGAAGAGCAGTTGCAACTCAGCGAAGAACGCTACCGGCTGCTGGCGGAAAATGCCCGTGATGTGATCTGGACCATCACGGCGGATGGCGTGTTCAGTTACATGAGTCCGTCGGTGGAGTGGCTGCGCGGAATCAGTGCGGAGGAGGCCATGGCCCAGCCCTTCGAACAGATCCATCCCCTGGAGTCCCGGCAGCGGGTTGAGGCCTTCATCCAACAGGTACGCCGGGATTGTGAACGCGGACGAAAACCCCGGTCATTCCGAGGTGAACTCGAGTATTTCTGCGTCGACGGCGCCACCATCTGGGCAGACGTGCTGGCCATACCGGTGCTCAATGACGATGGCAGACTTCGCTATCTGCTGGGAACCAGCCGCGATATCACCGAACGCAAGCGCTACGTGCAGGAGCTGGACAGCACCAACCAGCAGCTCAACGCGCTGGCCAGCACCGATGCACTCACCGGCATCTGGAATCGCTACCAGTTGCAGTTGACGATTCGGGATCTGATCGCCCGTACCGCCAGCACAGGTGAAGCAAGCTCCATGATCCTCTGCGACATCGACCACTTCAAAGCCATCAACGACAGCCACGGCCACGAGGTGGGCGACCGGGTGCTGGTGGAGTTCAGCCAGCGGATGCAGGCTTGTCTGCGCAGCAGTGACCGGCTGGGACGCTGGGGCGGAGAGGAATTCCTGATTCTGATATCGCCGTCCACGGCGAGCGGAGCCGGGGTGCTGGCGGAAAAGGTGCGCGCGGCCATTGCCGATCAGCCCTTCGAGCCGGTGGGACGGGTGACCGCCAGCTTTGGCGTGGCCCAGCACAGGCCGAACGAACCGTTCCTCACCTGGTTTCAGCGGGTGGACAGCCTGCTCTATGCCGCCAAGGCCGCCGGGCGTGACCTGGTGATGGTGGAACAGGGCTGACCCCAACTTCCTACCTGCGGGCCCAGCTCAGCAGATGCGGGGCAGCAGCTCACCGCTGTTCGGCAGCAGCAGCCGCTCCGTGCCCAGGGCGGTGCGCAGCAGCACCCGTGGTGCCTGCGGGGCAGGGAGATCGGCGGCCGTGCCGATCCAGGCGCCACCGCCCGGGGCCAGCACCGCCAGGGCCAGCGGGAGCTGCTCCGGGGGCACCACCGCCAGAAACCGACCCTCGTTGGCCAGGTGCAGCGGCTCGAAGCCGAGCAGGGCACAGGTGCGCGCCACCGGCTCGATCACCGGCACGGCCCTCTCCTCCACCCGCAGCTCCAGGCCCGCCCCCTCGGCCAGCTCCTGCAGGGCACTGGCCAGGCCGCCGCGGGTGAGGTCGCGCAGGCAGTGGGGGGTGACCCCCGCCCGCAGCAGCGCCTCCACCTGGGGCCAGAGCGGGGCACAGTCGCTCAGCACCGGCGGCTCCAGATTCAGGCCATGGCGGGCGGCCAGGATTGCCACCCCATGGCGGCCCAGGTCGCCGCTGAGCAGCAGCTGGTCGCCGGGGCGGATCGCAGCGGGCTGCACGGGCTGGACCTGTTCCACCGTGCCCACGCCGCTGGTGCTGATGAACAGGCCGTCGGCCTTGCCCCGCTCCACCACCTTGGTGTCGCCGGTGACGATGCGCAGGCCGCACTGCTCGGCCGCCGCGGCCATCGAGGCCACCACCCGGCGCAGCAGGGCCAGCGGCAGCCCCTCCTCCAGGATCAGCGACACGCTCAGGTGGCGGGGGCGGGCCGCCGCCATGGCCAGGTCGTTGGCGGTGCCGACCACCGCCAGCCGGCCGATGTCGCCGCCGGGGAACTCCAGGGGCTGCACCACATAGCCGTCGCAGCTGAAGGCCAGCGGGCCAGCCGGCACAGGCAGCTCCAGCACGGCGGCGTCGTGCAGCACGGGCTCCGGCTCACCGGCTCGCTGGCCGTAGAGCGGCAGCAGTTCCTCGCGGATCAGCTGCTGCATCAGGCTGCCGCCACCGCCGTGGGCCAGCAGGATGCGGTCGGTCATGGGGGCACCGGGGCAAAGGCGGCCCCGCTGGGCAGCAATGACACACTGTGGCCGGGCAATGGCGTTCAGGGCTGGAACCATGGCGGGACGCACAGCCGTGCGCACGGTGGCCGGGGGGGCAGTCCGGCGGGCAGCCCTGCTGATGCTGGCCCCGTTCAGCCTGCTCAGCGCCGCCAAGTCGTTTCGCGACAACCCGGTGATCGGCAGCCGCCGGCTCAACCGGCTGGGGCTGCACGTGGGCCGCATCCGCCTGGCCGACGCCCTCACCGACCAGCGACGGGCCCGGCTGGGCCGCCAGCTGGCCGCGGCCGACCGGGCCCACTATGCGGAGCACGGCTATGTGGTGCGCGAGAACCTGCTGCCGGCCCCCCAGTTTGAGGCCCTGCGCCGGGAGGTGTACGGAAGCAGCTGGCCCCTGCTGGAGATGGCCCAGGGCGGCACCATCACCCGGCGGGTGGTGCTCGACCGCGCCGCCCTGCGCGGCAGCCACCCCGGCCTGGCGGGGCTGCTGGACGACGCCGGAATCCGCCGGCTGATCCGCTACGTGGCGGGCACCGGCGCCGAGCCGATCTTCTCGCTCCAGGCCATCCTCCCCGGCCCGTCGGGCGGACCGCCCGACCCCCAGACCCACCTGCACGCCGACACCTTCCACTCGATCGCCAAGGCCTGGTACTTCCTGCACGACGTGGACGCCAGCGCGGGCCCCTTTGCCTACGTGCCGGGCTCCCATCGAATGACGCCCGCCCGTCTGGCCTGGGAGAAGCGGCAGAGCCTCAGCGCCGCCCACCATCCGATCACCTACCACGCCCGCGGCTCCTTCCGCGTCGATGACGACGACCTGCGGGAGATGGGGCTGCCGCCGGTGCGGCGCTTCGCCGTGAAGGCCAACACCCTGGTGGTGGCCGACACCCGCGGCTTCCATGGCCGCACCCCCAGCGCGCAGCCCTCCTGCCGGGTGGAGCTCTACGCCTCCCTGCGCCGCAACCCCTACCTGCCCTGGAACGGCCTCGATCCCCTCAGCCTGCCGGGCCTGGCCGGACGGATCGGCACGGTGCAGCTTGGCGCCCTGAGGTTGCTGAGCAGCCTGGGGCTGGCCAGGCTGCCCTGGGTGCCGCGCGGTCAGGGGCGAATCGACGCTCCGGGACAGGCCAGCGGCGGCAAATAGCGGTCCCAGCCCCTAACCGCGCACCTGACGGGTGAGCAGAATGTAGAGATAGTCGGGATCGCGGTATTGACCCGGGAGGCAATGGTGCAGGGTGGCCAGTCGCTGCCAGCACACGGTGCGGCGAATCTTGGCAATTGTGCTGCCCTCCTGAATCAACAGGCGCAGTGCCTTGCAATACAGCGGATAGCTCGCTTCGAGCTCGGCGATCGTGAGCCGTGGTACGTCCGGTGAACTGATCGTCATGGCGCTCATTCCGGGGCGATGAAAACCGCAAACGGGCCGTGCGGGCCGTGAAGGCACTCTGCGCCTCCCGGCCGCCGCCGCGATCCCCCCATCCGGGGACAATCGTCCGGCGCGCGGCACCATTTCTCCTAGAGCTGCACCATTCCGCAGCGCATTCCCTTGAGCACGGCCTGCAGGCGGTTGTTCACATCCAGGGTTCTGAGCAGACGCTTGGTGTAGGTCTTAGCGGTTTCCTCACTCACCACCAGCTGTTCGGCGATTTCCTTGTCGCTGAGGCCACTGGTGAGAAGATCCAGCACTTCGTACTCCCGCCGGGTAAGCCGCGGACAGCTCAGGTAGGGCAGGTTGCCGGAGCGCAGCGACGGGCTCCGGTAGCTGTGGTGGCCCATCACGGCCATCACCGCGGCCTGCAGGGGACGCTGGTCGCCGATGAAGTCGGCCTCCGCCACCACCGCCTCCAGCCAGGGGGCATCCACGTACTGCGCCGGAATCACATCACCGAGGGCTAGCACCACCACCTTGAGCTGGGGCTGGGTCTCCCGGGCCCTGCGCACCAGCTCGAAACCGTTGCCGCTCTCCAGGTAGTCGGTGCAGATCAGCAACTCATAGGGCTCGCGGCCCAGATAGGCGAGACAGGTGGGAGCGTCGGTGACCGCACAGCCGATGCGGGTGCGGTCCTGGAAGCTCTCGCACACGGCCCGCAGGAGGAAACGCCCCTTCATGGCGATCGCCACCTTGCCCTGGATCGCCACAGAAAGCAGCACCTGGTCGAGGGTGGTGCCCTCCAGGCTGCTGAGAAAGGGGGTGAGATCCAACGAACCGCCTCCTGCCAGGCCGGGTTCTGCCCAGGATCCTGCACCAACGGCAGGCCCCTCCGGGAGCCGGGAGGCCAATTGCCCCCAAATGGGGACGTTTCCGCCCGGTGGAGCCGTCAAGGTTCCAGCCGCCGCAGGCTCGCGGTGCTCAGGCCCCAGGCGGGCGATAGCGGAAATAGGCGGCGCAGGCCCCTTCGCTGGAGACCATCGGCGCGCCGAGCGGATGCAGGGGCGTACAGGCCGCCCCGAAGGCGGGGCAGTCGGGCGGGCTGGCCAGGCCGCGCAGGATCCGGCCGCTGATGCAGGGCCCCGCAGCCTCCGGCTCGACGGCCCCCGGCGCCCCCGGCGGACAGAAGCCAAAGCGCCCGCGGGCATCGAGGCGGCGGTAGGGGCCCCGCAGGGCCAGGCCGCCGCCCGGCAGCACCCCCAGGCCCCGCCAGGGCTGGTCCACCACGGCGAACACCTCGGCCATCTGGCGCTGGGCGGTGGGGTTGCCCGCCGGGCGCACCACCTGGCCGTAGGCGTTCTCCACCGCAGCCCGACCCGCCTCCAGCTGGCGCACGCAGGCCACCAGGCCCGCCATCAGCTCGAGCGGTTCAAAGCCGCTCACCACCACCGGCACCCGGTGGGCCGCCACCAGCGCCTCCAGCTCCCCCAGCCCCATCACCGCCCCCACATGGCCCGCCGCCAGAAAGCCCTGCACCTGGTTGGCCGGGTCGGCCAGGATCGCCGCCATCGCCGGGGCCACCCGCACGTGGGCCACCAGCAACGACAGATTCGCCAGGTCCAGCTCCAGCGCCTGGCGCGCCAGCAGGGCGGTGGCCGGGGCGGTGGTCTCAAAGCCCACCGCCAGGAACACCACCTGGCGCGCGGGATGGGCGCGGGCCAGCTCGATCGCCTGCAGGGGGGAGGTGAGCAGGCGCACGTCGCCGCCGCCGGCCCGCACGCCCAGCAGGTCGGCGCCGCTGGCGCTGCCGGGCACCCGCAGCATGTCGCCATAGGAGCAGAGGATCACGTCGGGGCGACGGGCCAGCTGCAGGGCTGCGTCGATGGTGGTCGCCGGGGTGACGCACACCGGACAGCCCGGGCCGTGCACCAGCCGCATCCCCGGCGGCAGCAGCTGGTCGAGCCCCCAGCGCACGATCGCGTGGGTCTGGCCGCCGCACACCTCCATCAGGGTCCAGGGGCGGGTGGTGAGGGCCGCCAGCTCCGCCGCCAGGGCCTGCACCTCCGCCCCCTCGGTGCTGGCGGCAGTTGCCGTGGTGGCGGCAGATCCGGGCGTGGCGACGGGCTCGCTCACGGCAGCAGCCCCGGCCAGGGCCCCTGCACCGCCCGCAGGTACTGGGCCCGCTCGTACTCGCCCGGGTTGGCGCAGCGCTGCTGGCTCATGCAGCCCTGCAGCTCCCGCACGGAGCCGACGTCGTGCTCCATCAGCCAGGTGCTGAGCTCGTCCTCGATGCCCCGCAGCCGCTCCGGACCGTGACGCAACAGGGCCGCCACCATCTGGGTGACGGCCGCCCCGGCCATCAGCAGCTTCACCACGTCGGTGCCGCGGTGCACCCCGCTGCTGCCGGCCAGGTCGAGGCGCTCGCGGCCGTGGAGCAGGGCAATCCAGCGCAGGGGCAGGCGCAGGTCGTGGGGGGTGGAGAGCAGCAGGTTGGGCCTCAGGTCGAGTTCCTCGATGTCGATGTCGGGCTGGTAGAAGCGGTTGAACAGCACCAGACCATCGGCGCCGGCGGCGGCGAGGCGACGGGCCATCGCCCGCAGGTTGGTGAAGAACGGACTGAGCTTCACCGCCAGGGGCAGGCGCACCTCGGCGCGCACCTCGCGCACGATCTCCTCGATCTGGGTTTCGATCGCAGCGCTGCTGAGGTCAGGATCGGTGGGCAGGGCGTAGAGGTTCAGCTCCAGGGCCGAGGCACCGGCGGCCTCGATGCGGCGGGCCGTCTCCACCCAGCGGCCGGGGTGGCTGCCGTTGAGGCTGGCGATCACCGGGATGGTGAGCTGCTGGCGGGCCCGCTCGATCAGGCGCAGATAGGTGTCGGGCCCCTCGTGCACCGCAGCCCCCTGGGGCAGGTAGCTGAGGGCCTCGCCGTAGCTCTCTTCGCCCTGGCTGGCATGCCAGTAGAGCGCCAGCTGCTCCTGCTCGATCTGTTCCTCGAACAGGGAGTGCAGCACCACCGCGGCGGCTCCCTGCGCCTCCAGTGCCACCAGCTGCTCCACGTGCTCGCTGAGGGGCAGGGCCGCCCCCACCACCAGGGGGGAGCGCAGCGGCAGACCCAGGTAGCTGGTGCGCAGATCGGGCTGGGGGAGCGAGGGGCTCATGGCTTGCCTGCCGCAGCGGAGGCCGCGCTGGGCCGGGCCCCAGGCCACGGGGCGGCCATGGCCCGGTAGGTGGCCCAGCGGCGGTCGAGGTCAACCTGGGCAGCCAGGGCCAGCTGGCGGGCGCGCTCCGGCTGGCTGTAGCGCAACATGCGGAAGCGGTTCTCCGCCTCCATGCCCTCGGCCAGGGGCCGCCGCGGCCCGGGACTGTCGAGCTGCAGCGGGTTCTCACCCCGCTCGGCGCGGCGGGGATCGAAGCGGTAGAGGGGCCAGCGGCCGGTGTCCACCGCCAGCTTCTGGTGGGCCATGCCCTCGGCCATGGCGATGCCGTGGGCGATGCAGTGGGAGTAGGCCAGGATCAGCGAGGGGCCCGGGTAGCTCTCGGCCTCCAGGAAGGCGCGGATGGTGTGCTCGTCGCGGGCGCCCATGGCCACGCTGGCCACGTAGATGGTGCCGTAGCTCATCGCCATCAGGCCCAGATCCTTCTTGCCGGCCGGCTTGCCACCGGCGGCGAACTTGGCCACCGCCCCCAGGGGCGTGGCCTTGGAGGCCTGGCCGCCGGTGTTGGAGTACACCTCGGTGTCGAGCACCAGGGCATTCACGTCGCGGCCGGCGGCGAGCACGTGGTCGAGGCCGCCGAAGCCGATGTCGTAGGCCCAGCCGTCGCCGCCCACCAGCCACACGCTGGTCTTCACCAGGGCGTCGGCCAGCTCCAGCAGCTGGCGGGCCTGGGAGCGGATGTCAAGAGCGTGCAGGTCGTCGCCGGGGGCGGCAGCTGGGGCCGGGGGCTCGGCATCGGCGCCATCCCCTTCCAGCAGCCGCTGCAGGCGCTCCTTGAGCTCGGCCACCTGCTGGCGCTGCTCCACGATGGCGGCCTCATCGCCCTGGTCGGCATCGCCGAGGGCCGCCACCAGGGGGGGCGGGAGTTGGTCCGGCGCCACCCGGCCCGCCAACCGCCCCAGCAGATCGAGGGCCATCCGGCGCTGCTGATCCAGCGCCACCCGCATGCCGTAGCCGAATTCGGCGTTGTCTTCGAACAGGGAATTGCTCCAGGCCGGCCCGCGCCCCTCGCCGTTCACCGTCCAGGGGGTGGTGGGCAGGTTGCCGCCGTAGATCGAGCTGCAGCCGGTGGCGTTGGCGACCAGCATCCGGTCGCCGAACAGCTGGCTGGCGAGCTTGAGGTAGGGCGTTTCGCCGCAGCCGCCGCAGGCGCCGGAGAACTCGAACAGGGGCTGCTGCAGCTGCTGCTGGCCGATCTTGTGCAGGTTGAGCCCCTCGCGGGGCGCCTCGGGCAGCTGCAGGAAGAAGTCCCAGTTGGCGCGGGCCTGCTGGCGCAGGGGCCGCTGTGGCGCCATGTTGATCGCCTTGCGCCTGGGCTCGCTGCGGTCGCGGGCCGGACACACCGCCACGCACAGGGCGCAGCCGGTGCAGTCTTCGGTGGCCACCTGGATGGTGAAGCTCTGCCCCGCGAAGGCATGGTCGCGGGCGGGGGCGGTGCGGAAGCCCTCGGGAGCGACGCCGAAGGCCGCGGGCTCGGCCACCTTGGCGCGGATCACGGCATGGGGACACACCAGCACGCACTTGCCGCACTGCACGCACAGGTCGCCCTCCCACACCGGCACCTCGGCGGCGATGTTGCGCTTCTCCCACTGGGCCGTGCCCACCGGCCAGGTGCCGTCGCAGGGCAGGGCGCTCACCGGCAGGTCGTCGCCGCGGCGCTCCAGCATCGGGCCGATCACCTCGCGCACGAAGGCCGGGGCCAGCGCCAGGCGGTCCTCCGGCAGCGGCCCGGGGGCCGGGTCGGGCAGGTCTTGCCAGGGCAGGGGTTGGAGCTGGTCGAGGCTGGCGTCGAGGGCGGCCAGGTTGCGGGCCACCACCGCGTCACCCTTGCGGCCGTAGGTGTGCTGGATCGAGGCGCGGATGCGCTCGATCGCCTCCTGGCGGGGCAGCACGCCGCTCACCGCGAAGAAGCAGGCCTGCATCACCGTGTTGATGTGGGGCCCCATGCCGGCCTCGCGCGCCACCTCGGTGGCGTTGATCACGAACACCCGCAGGTTCCGGCTGCGGATCGCCTGGCGCAGGCGCTCGGGCAGGCGGCTCCAGGTGCCTTGCGGGCCGTGGGGGCTGTTGAGCAGGAACACCCCGCCCGGCTCGATGCCGGCCAGCAGGTCGAAGCGCTCCACGAAGTCCCACTGGTGGCAGGCCACGAAGCTGGGCCGCTGGATCAGGTAGGTGGCGCGGATCGGCCGGGGCCCGAAGCGCAGGTGCGACACCGTGACCGAGCCCGATTTCTTCGAGTCGTAGACGAAGTAGCCCTGGGCAAAGAGATCGGTGCCCTCGCCGATGATCTTGATCGCCGCCTTGTTGGCCCCCACCGTGCCGTCGGAGCCCAGGCCGTAGAACACCGCCCGCACCGTGTCGGGGTCCTCGATCACGAAGTCCGGATCCAGGGGCAGCGAGAGATGGGTGAGGTCGTCGTGGATGCCGACGGTGAAGTGGTTGATCGGAGCGGGAACCGCCGGATCGACCGGGGCCGCCCCATCGCCGGCCAGCAGCGGTTGGAGGTGGTCGAGCACCGCCTTCACCATCGCCGGGGTGAACTCCTTCGACGACAGCCCGTAGCGCCCGCCCAACACCCGCGGCAACGGGCCACCGGCTCCGGCCCCGTGCACCGCCGCCCACTGCTCGGCGATCGCGACCACCACGTCGAGGTAGAGGGGTTCGCCGCTGGCGCCGGGGTCCTTGCAGCGATCGAGCACAGCGATCGCCCGCGTGCTGGCCGGCAGGGCCTCCACCAGCATCCGGGCCGAGAAGGGCCGCAGCAGGCGCACCTTGAGCAGCCCCACCCGCTCGCCGTCCTGGTGGAGACGCTCCACCGTGTCGGCCGCCGTCTCGCAGGCCGAGCCCATCAGCACCACCACCCGCTGGGCATCGGCGGGACCCACGTACTCGTAGGGGCGGTAGGCCCGGCCGCTGAGGGCGGCGAAGTGCTCCATCGCCTCCAGCACATGGCCGGGGGCTTCGTCGTAGAAGCGGTTCACCGACTCCCGCGCCTGGAAGTACACGTCCGGGTTCTGGGCGGTGCCGCGCAGCACCGGCCGGTTGGGGCTGAGGGCGCGGGCGCGGTGGGCGCTGATCTCGGTGGCCGGAATCAACTCCTCCAGCAGGCCATCGCTGATCGGCTCCAGCTTCTGGATCTCGTGGGAGGTGCGGAAGCCGTCGAAGCAGTGCAGAAAGGGCAGGCGGCTGCGCAGGCTGGCGCGGGTGGCGATGGCGGCACAGTCGGCCGCCTCCTGCACCGAGGCGGAGACGAGGATGGCGCAGCCCGTGCCGCGGGTGGCCATCACGTCGCTGTGGTCGCCGAAGATCGACAGCCCCTGGGCCGCCAGGGACCGGGCCGCCACGTGCAGCACCACCGGCGTGAGTTCCCCGGCCCACTTGTAGAGGTTGGGGATCATCAGCAGCAGCCCCTGGCTGGCCGTGAAGGTGGTGGTGAGCGCCCCGGCCTGCAGGGCGCCGTGCACCGTGCCGGCGGCCCCCGCCTCGCTCTGCAGCTGCACCACCGCAGGCACCGTGCCCCAGAGGTTGGGCCGGCCGCCGGCGGCCCAGGCGTCGGCCCACTCGCCCATCGGTGAGGCGGGGGTGATCGGGTAAATGGCGATCACCTCATTGAGGCGATAGGCCACCCGGGCCACCGCCTCGTTGCCGTCCACCGTGATCGTGGTGGCAGGCGCAGGGGAGGCCGCGGCCGCGGCGGGAGCGGAGAGGGTGGCGGTCATGGGTCGTCGTGCACCAGGCTCAGGGCCACCCCCACGTGCACCAGCACCCGATCCCCCACCCGGGCCTCGGGCAGGCAGGCCAGGCTCACCTGCTGGCGCACCCCGCCGAAATCCACCTCGGCGCAACGCCAGAGGGGATCGGCGGGATCGGCACCGGGAGCAGCGGGGGACAGCGCCAGGATCACGCCGGGGGTGGCCAGGCACATGGGTCGGCGATGCCGCTCACTTTCGTTATAGGGGCATTCCCCAGCCCTGCCCAAAGTTGGCCCAGGGCCAGGCCGCCGTCGTTGCACGGCACCTGTTCCGACCAGTACGGCTGCAGCCCCTCGCGCCGCAGCGCGGCGGCCGTGCCCTCCAGCAGCAGGGCGTTCTGGAAGCAGCCACCCGCCAGCGCCACCTGGCGGCAGCCCCGCTGGCGGGCCGCGCAGGCGGCCGCCGCCACCAGCCCCTCCTGGACGCTCCGGTGCCACCAGGCGGCCAGGGCGGTTGGCGCCGTTCCGGCCACCAGCCCCTCCAGCAGCGCCTGCAGCAGGGGCTGCCAGTCGAGCCAGCCCAGGGGCAGCGGCGGGGCCTCCGCCCCCGCCGGCCGCAGGGGCAACAGCCCGGCGCAGGGCAGCCCGGCCGCCAGGCTGACCGGCGCTTCGCCGTGGCGGCGGGCCAGACCCTCCAGCAGCAGGCCGGCCTGGCCCTCGAAGCTGAGCACCTGCACCAGGTTCAGCAGGGAGGCGGCCGCGTCGAACAGGCGGCCCAGCGAGGAGGTGAGTGGCGCGTTCAGGCCGGCCCGCAGGGCCTGCTCCAGCAGCCGGCGGTCAGGGTCGGCAAAGGCGCGGTGGGTGGCGGCAGCGCCGGCATGGGGCAGCCAGCCGGCCGCCACCAGCAGCCCCAGGGCGGTGCGGCGGGGCTCCGCCGCGGCCCGCTCGCCGCCCGGCAGGGGCCAGGGCCGCAGGCAGGCCAGCCGCTCCATCCGCCCCGACTCGAGCCAGAGCAGCTCCCCGCCCCAGAGGTGGTGACCCGGGCCGGGGCCATAGCCCAGGCCATCGGCGGCCCACACCAGCAGCCCGCCCGCCAGGCCGTGCTCGGCGGCCACCGCCAGGCCATGGGCCTGGTGGTGCGGCACGGCCCGCAGGGGCAGCCGGTGGCGCCGGGCCGCCTGGCGGGCCAGCTGGCCGCTGGCGTAGCCGGGGTGGGCGTCGGCCACCAGCGCCTCCAGGGCGGCGCCATGGCGTTGCAGCAGGGCGTCCAGGCCGCCCTCCAGGCGCTGCTGCAGCCGGGCCGAGGCCAGATCGCCCTGGTGGGGCGCCAGCCAGATGCGGCCCGCCAGCGCCAGGGCCGGCGCCGCCTTGAGGTCGCCCCCCAGGGCTAGGGCAGCCCGGTGGGCGGCCGGTGGCCGGGGCAGATCCAGGGCCGCCGGGGCATAGCCCCGGGCACGGCGCACCAGCACGGCACGCCCCTCGATCAGCTGCAGCACGGAGTCGTCGAGGGGGCGGGCGATCGGCCGGTTGTGCACCAGGAAGGCATCGGCGATGGCGCCCAGCCGCTCCAGGGCCTCGGCCGGCTCGGTGCAGAGGGGTTCGCCGCTGGGGTTGCCGCTGGTGGCCACCAGGGGCCGGCCCACCGCCTGGGCCAGCAGCAGGTGCAGGGGCGAGGCCGGCAGCATCACCCCCAGGCAGGGGCTGCCCGGCGCCACCCCCGGCGCCACCGCCTCCGCTGCAGCCGCCACCCCGTAGCCAGCAGGCGGCAGCAGGCGCCGCAGCAGCACGATCGGCGCCGCGGCCCCCACCAGCTCGCGCCGCTCCGCCGGGGTGATCCGCACCTGGCCCTCCAGCGCGGCCAGATCGAACAGGAGCAGGGCAAAGGGCTTGTGGGGCCGGCGCTTGCGCCGGCGCAGGCGGAGAACGGCAGCTTCATTGGTGGCATCCACCAGCAGCTGGAAGCCCCCCACCCCCTGCAGGGCGAGGATGCCGCCCCGCCGCAGCAGCGCCGCCGCCTCCCGCAGGGGATCGGCGGCGCCGCTCTCCGCGAGCGGTTTCCCCTGCGGCGCCAGCAGCTGCAGCCGCGGCCCGCAGGCGGGGCAGCCGATCGTTTCCGCGTGGAAGCGGCGGTCGGCGGGATCGTCGAACTCCGCCTGGCAGGCCGCACAGAGCGGGAAGGCGGCCAGGGTGGTGTGGGCGCGGGCGTAGGGCTCGGCGGTGGCGATCGCGTAGCGCGGCCCGCAGCGGCTGCAGCTGATGAACGGATAGCGGTGGCGGCGACTGGTGGGATCGGCCAGCTCGGCCAGGCAGGCGGGGCAGGGGGCCTGGTCGGCGGCGAGGGACGGGGCGATCAGGCCGGGGCCCAGGGGGCGGGCGGCGGCGGCGGCGATGCGCAGGCCGCGGGGCGCCGGAACGAGGGGCTGGAGCCACTCGGGCTCCAGGGGCTCCAGGGCGCCGGGGGGCTGCAGCGCCTCGGGCAAGCGCCGCACCAGCAGCTCCAGCGCGCGGCGCTCCCCCTGCAACTCCAACCGCACGGCGCCGGCGATGTTCTCCACCTCCCCCACCAGCGCCAGCTCGGTGGCCAGGCGATGCACCAGCGGCCGGAAGCCCACCCCCTGCACCACCCCTCGGCAGTGGAGGCGCAGGCGGGCCTCGACGCTCATGGCACCAGGGCAGGGGCGCCGGCGAGACGGGCAGCAGCGGGGTCGGTGGCGGGGTCGGTGGCGGGGTCAGTGGCGGGAGCAGTGACCAGCCCGAGGGCCTCGATCAGGGCATCGAGGCCCGCCCCACAGCGGGCGGAGGTTTCCAGCACGCGGGCATGGGGGGCGACCCGGGCGATGGCGGCGTGGGCGGCGGCGCGGTCGAAGCCCACCACCTCGGCCAGGTCGATCTTGGTGATCAGCACCAGATCGGCGCCGTGGAAGATCGGCGCGTACTTGAGCGGCTTGTCCTCGCCCTCGGTGGTGGACACCAGCACCACCCGCAGGCTCTCGCCCAGGTCGTAGGCGCCGGGGCACACCAGGTTGCCCACGTTCTCGATCACCAGCAGCTCCAGCTGCTCCAGCGCCACGCCCTGGTGCTGCAGGCGGTGCAGTCCCTCCTCCACCATCGGCACCTCCAGGTGGCAGGCCTGGCCGGTGGTGATGGCGGCGGCGGCCAGGCCGGCGGCCCGCAGGCGGCGGGCGTCGTTGTCGGTGGCCAGATCACCCACGATCACCGCCAGGCGCTCGGGCTCAGCGCCACCCTCCGCCAGGCGCCGGGCCAGGGCCTCCAGCAGGGCGGTTTTGCCGGAGCCGGGGGAGGAGAGCAGGTTCACCACCCGCACGCCGGCGGCCGCGAAGCGCTGGCGCAGGGCAGCGGCCTGGGCGTCGTTGCGCTGCAGCAGGGCCGTGTGCAGCGGCAGCTCGCGGGTGACGCTGTTCGATTCGGGGGTGGCCTCGGGTGCTGACTGTCCGCAGGCGCAGTCGCGGCACATGGCAGCTCAGGTTGGGGCCACCTTCAAGCTAGGAACGGCGGCCGCCCCTGACAGCCCGGCTCAGACAGACAGGAACGGGTGGAACCCTGGCTGGACGCCTTCCCACGGCTGAACCTGGATCAGGCCATCGCCCGCGAGTCGGTGCTGCTGCGCCAGCGCCACGGCCTGAAGGTGCCGGACGCGATCATCCTGGCCACGGCCCGCTGCGCAGAGCTCACCCTGGCCACCCGCAACGGGCGCGATTTCCCGCTGGAGCTCGGGGGCGTGCTGCATCCCTCCAGCCTCTGATCCCCGCTAGCGCAACGAGTCGGAGGTTGGTGGTCATCACGATCAACGCCTCCCCTGGAGCCGTGGGCGGGTGGTTGATACCCAAGCATCAATCGATGACTAAATTGATGATGCAATCACTGGGTCGGCCATGCGCACCACCGTGACCCTGGATGACGCCCTGCTCGCCCAGGCCCAGGAACTTTGCGGCCAGATGGAGCGCAGCGCGCTGCTGAAGGAAGCCCTGCGGGCCCTGGTGCAGCGGGAAAGCGCCCATCGCCTGGCTGCCCTGGGCGGCAGCGAACCGCACCTGGAGCCGATTCCACGGCGGGGGAGCACCCCTTGATCCTGGTGGACACCTCGGTGTGGGTGGATCACCTGCGCAGCGGCGATCCCCGGCTTGGCAGCCTGCTGCAGCAGGGGGCGGTGTGGACCCACCCCTGGGTGATCGGTGAACTCGCCTGCGGCAATCTGAGAGCTCGCCGTCAGATCCTCACCCTGCTCCAGGGCTTGCCCTCCGCAGCGGTGGCCCGCGACGCGGAGGTGCTGCTGATGATCGAACGGCACCAGCTGATGGGGCGTGGCATCGGCTACGTGGACGCCCATCTGTTGGCGGCATCACGGCTATCCAGCTGCACCCTGTGGAGCCGTGACCGCCGCCTGGCGGCCATGGCCGCTGAGCAGGGCATCGCCTTCCGCTGAACCCCTCACTCCACCTCCAGGGCCAGCAGGCGCAGGTCGCGGCCGCGCAGCAGCCGGCGGCTGATCGTGCCGCAGCGGGGGCAGTCGCAGTAGCCGTGGGGGGCGGGGAAGGGGGCCTCGCACACGGCGCAGTGGCATTCGGCCGGCTCCAGCTCGATGCGCAGCTCGGCGGCGGCGGCGATCGTGCCCTCCATCACCACCGGGAAGGCGAAGCGCAGCGCCTCCACCTCCACCCCCGAGAGCTGCCCCACCCGCAGGCTGATCGCGGCGATTCGCACCGTCCCCTCGGCCCGCGCCGCCGCCAGGGCCTGGTCGCGCAGCGCCTCCATCAGGCTGAGTTCATGCATCGCCGTGGAGCCAGGCCTGCAGCAGGGCCCGGGCGGCAGGCAGGGTGGCCTCCAGCTCCTGTGAGAGTTCCATGCCGTGGGCAAAGGCGTGGGCAGGCACCTGCAACAGGTGGGCCCGGGGCGTGCGGCCAAACAGGGCCTCGCTCGCCGCCAGCAGCTGGGCGGGCTCCAGCCGATGGCTGTCCGCGGCCCCGGCGGCAGGGCCGATCGCCAGGAGCTGCGGCGCTGCCTTGGCCGGCGCCAGCCAGGCGTCGATGAACAGCACGTCCTCCAGCTGGGCCAGCTCCTCGGCCAGCTCGGGCGTGAGCTGCTGCACGCTGCGCACGGCCACCGGACCAGCGGGATCCGCCGCCGTGAGCACCGCCGCCTGTTCGGCCAGCCAGGTGCCCACGCCGTCGTCGCCGCGCAGGGGGTTGCCGATGCCGATCACCAGGCGCTTGCGGTGGGGGTGCCTCTGCATGGACCACGGGCGGGTGGAACCAACAGTGTGATCAGCAAACCAGGGGCCGGCGAAGGGTGGGCAAACCCGCATCACGGGGCTGCGGGTCCGCTTGGGCGGGCCGCCTCGGCGGAGGGTGCCGCAGGCAGGTCGGAGATCAGGTGCAGATCCACCGCCAGGCCCTGGAGCTGGTGCTGCAGGCGCTCGGACAGGGGACGGCGCAGCAGGGCCTGGCGCCGGGAGCGCAGGGTCTGCCCCATCACGATCTGGGTGATGCGCCGCTCCCCGGCAATCCGGGCGATGGTGCCGAGCACGTCGCTGCTGTCCACGCGCAGGAATTCAGCACCCAGGTCGTCGCACAGCCGCATCGACTCCTCCAGCTGGATCCCCTCCTCGCGGCTCAGGAACCGGTTCGGGTCCTGCACGGTGAGCACCAGCAGCGGTGCATCCATGTAGCCGGCCAACCGGGCGGCACGGCGCACCAGGCGCTGGGAGGCCGGGTAGGTGGAGAGGCACACCATCACCCGCTCCCGCAGGGCACTCACCGGCGTGATCTCCTCCTCCACCCGGTCGGCCACCTCGCGCAGCACCAGCTCCCGCAGGGCCACCAGGTTGCGGCGCTGAAAGAAATGGGCCAGGGCCTGGCCCACCTTCTCGGCGGCGTAGATCTTTCCCTCCCGCAGCCGCTCCAGAAGCGTTTCCGGGGTCACATCCACCAGCACCACCTGGTCGGCGCGCTCGATCAGCCGATCGGGGATGCGTTCCCGCACCGCCACGCTGGTGAGCTGCTCCACCAGGTCGTTGAGGCCCTCCACGTGCTGGATGTTCACCGTGGAATACACGTCGATGCCGGCGGTGAGCAGGGCCTCCACGTCCTGCCAGCGCTTGGGCCGCTCGCTGCCCGGCACGTTCGTGTGGGCCAGCTCGTCCACCAGCACCAGCTGCGGGCGCCGGGCCAGGATGGCCCCCACGTCCATCTCCTCCAGCACCACCCCCTGGTGCTCCACCCGGCGGCGGGGCACCTGCTCCAGGCCCTCGGCCTGGAGGGCGGTGTCGCGACGGCCGTGGGTTTCCAGCAGGCCCACCACCACATCCACGCCCTCGCGCCTGAGGTCCCTGGCCTCCTGGAGCATCCGGAACGTCTTGCCGACACCGGGGGCCATGCCGATGTACACCCGGTGCCGGCCGCGCCCTTTGCTGGAGCGGATCATGGGCCGGCCGGTCGCGGAGCCCGTTCGTCCAGGGCCAGGTTGAGCCGCAGCACGTTCACGCGGGGCTCACCCACCACGCCGAGCAGGCGCCCCTGGGTGTGGTTGCGCACCAGCTGCCGGAGCTGCTCCGGCGCCATGCCGCGCACCTCCGCCACCCGGGCGATCTGCTGTTCGGCGGCCAGCGGCGAGATGTGGGGATCGAGGCCGGAGCCCGAGGCGTAGAGCAGGTCGGGCGCCGGGTCGGTGAGGCCGAGCTGGCGGGCGGCGATCCGCTCGGCAAGGACGGGGTTGGTGGGGCCGATGTTGCTGGGGCCCGAGCCCGGTGCCGCCGCCCCGGTGCTGTAGTCCACGGCGCTGGGGCGGTTGCTGAAATAGCCCGCGCTGTTGAAGGGCTGGCCGATCAGGGCCGAACCCACCACCTCGCCATTCAGCGTGAGCAGGGAGCCCTGGGCCTGGGCGGGGAACAGCCCCTGGCCCACCAGCAGCAACGGCAGGGTGTAGATCACCACCGTGAGCAGCCAGAGCGCCGCGGTGAGGCGCAGGGCGCGCAGGGAATCGCGAAGCAGCGTCATCAGAACTTCTCCGGTTGAACCATGGCGGCGAACAGGTAGATCGAGAGCGCCACGGTGCCGCTCAGCAGCAGGGCCAGCGCCCCGCTCTGGAGCGGGGGATGAAAGATCCGGAACAGGGAGGACAACGCCACCGCCCCGGCGGCGAGCAGCAGGGGGATCCAGAAGATGGGTCGGGAGAGATACATCGCAGGGGCCTCAGATCAGGTGGAGGGAGGTGAGGGCCAGGTCGATCGCCTTGATGCCCACAAAGGGCACCACCAGGCCGCCGAGGCCATACACGAGCAGGTTGCGCCGCAGCAGCTGTTCGGCGGTGGCCGGGCGGAAAGCCACACCCCGCAGGGCCAGGGGCACCAGCGCCGGAATGATCAGGGCGTTGAACACCATCGCCGAGAGGATGGCCGATTGGGGGCTCTCCAGATTCATCAGATTGAGAGGCGCAAGCCCCACGCCACCGAACAGGGCCGGCAGGATCGCGAAGTACTTGGCCACGTCGTTGGCGATCGAGAAGGTGGTGAGCGCCCCACGGGTGATCAGCAGCTGTTTGCCGATCGTCACGATGTCGATCAGCTTGGTGGGATCGCTGTCCAGGTCCACCATGTTCGCCGCCTCCTTGGCGGCCTGGGTGCCGGAATTCATCGCCACGCCCACGTTGGCCTGGGCCAGGGCGGGCGCGTCGTTGGTGCCGTCGCCCGTCATCGCCACCAGGCGCCCCTGGCGCTGCTCCTCCTGGATCACGGCGATCTTGTCCTCCGGGGTGGCCTCGGCGATGAAGTCGTCCACGCCGGCCTCGCGGGCGATCACCCCGGCGGTGATCGGGTTGTCGCCGGTGAGCATCACGCTGCGGATGCCCATGCGGCGCAGCTGGTCGAAGCGCTCGCGCATGCCCGGCTTGATGATGTCCTTGAGGTAGATCACGCCGTGGATGTCGGCGTCGCGGCACACCGCCAGCGGCGTGCCCCCCAGCCGCGACACGCTGGCGAAGGCCTCGTCGAGGTCTTCCGGCACCTGGCCGCCGCGGGAGCGCGCGAAGCCGCGGATGGCATCCACCGCCCCCTTGCGCAGCTCGGTGCCATCGGCCAGGTCGGTGCCGCTCATGCGGGTGCGGGCGGAGAACTCCAGCCCGGTGGCATCGGCCGGGTCGAAGCCCGTTGTGGCCCCCAGCTTCTCCGCCAGCCGCACGATCGACTTGCCCTCCGGCGTGTTGTCGAATCCGCTGGCGCCGAGGGCCACGGCGGCCAGCTCAGCCACCGTGTGCCCGCCCACCGGCAGGAACTCCTCGGCGAGGCGATTGCCCAGGGTGATCGTGCCGGTCTTGTCGAGCACCAGGGTGGTGATGTCGCCGCAGGCCTCCACCGCCCGGCCGGAGGTGGCGATCACGTTGAACTGGGCCACCCGGTCCATGCCGGCGATGCCGATGGCGCTTAGCAGGCCGCCGATCGTGGTGGGAATCAGGGCCACGAGCAGGGCCACCAGCAGCACCACCGGGGTGGGGCTGTCGAGGTAGGCCGCCACGGGCGGCAGGGTGGCCACGGCGATCAGGAACACCTGGGTGAGCACCGCCAGCAGCACGGTGAGGGCGATCTCGTTGGGGGTGCGGCTGCGCTCGGCCCCCTCCACCAGGGCGATCATCCGGTCGATGAAGCCCTGGCCGGGGTCGGCGGTGATGCGGATGGTGAGCTGGTCGGACACCACCCGGGTGCCGCCGGTGACCGAGCTGGCCACATCGGAGCCGGCCTCCTTGAGCACGGGGGCGGATTCGCCCGTGATCGCCGACTCGTCGACGGCCGCCACACCCTCGATCACCTCGCCATCGGCCGGGATCGTTTCGCCGGAGCTCACCCGCACCTGGTCGCCCCTGCGCAGGGCACTGGAGTCCACCAGCTGCTCGCGGCCATCCACATCCAGGCGGCGCGCCTGGGTGCGGGCCTGGGTGCGGCGCAGGGCATCGGCCTGGGCCTTGCCGCGGCCCTCGGCGAGGGCCTCGGCGAAGTTGGCGAACAGCAGGGTGAGCAGCAGGATCGCCGTGAGGGCAGCATTGAAGCCCCGCCCCGGAGCCTCGGCGCTGAGGCCGAACAGCCCGGGCAGCAGCGTGGCCGCCAGGGTCACCACGGTGCCGCACCACACCACGAACATCACCGGGTTGCGCACGGTGTGGCGGGGATCGAGCTTGCGGAACGATTCGGCCAGGGCGCGGCGCACCAGGCCCTGGCTCTTCGGCCGTTCGGTATAGCGGCGCTGGTCGCGGCGCCCCCGCGGCATGCGCGGAAAGATCGGTTGCGGAAGGGTGGTCATGACAGCTGCGTGAAGCTCAGCGGAACAGAGGCTCAGCGGAACAGAGAGAAGGCTTCGGCGATCGGGCCCAGGGCCAGCACCGGGAAGAACGTGAGGGCGCCGAGAATCACGATCACCACGGCGGTGACCCCGGTGAACAGGGGCGTGTCGGTGGCCAGGGTGCCGGGGCTGGGCGGCACGGGCTGCTTGCGAGCAAAGCCGGCGGCCAGATGGAGCAGGGCCACGATCGGCAGGAAGCGGCCCCCCAGCAGGCTCACGCTGGTGCTGAGGTTCCACCACAGCGAGCCATCGGCCAGGCCCTCGAAGCCGCTGCCGTTGTTGGCGGCGGCCGAGGTGTACTCGTACACCACCTGGCTGATGCCGTGGAAGCCGGGATTGCTGATCCCCGAGAGGGTGGGGGCGAAGGCGAGGGTGACCGCGGCGGGCACCAGCACGAACAGCGGGTGGCTCAGCAGGATCACGCTGCTCCACACGATCTCCGGCTTCTCCACCTTGCGGCCGAACAGCTCGGGCGTGCGCCCCACCATCAGGCCGGTGAGGAACACGGTGAGGATCAGGAACACCAGCAGGTAGGCCACGCCGGTGCCCTGGCCGCCGAACACCACCTGCAAAAACATGTTGAACAGCGGCACCATGCCCCCCACGGGCATGAGCGAATCCATCGAGCCGTTCACCGACCCGGTCATGGTGGCGGTGGTGATGGTGGCGAACAGGGCGGAGATGCCGGCGCCGAAGCGCACCTCCTTGCCCTCCAGGTTGGGGCCGCTGAGCCACGGGGCCAGCAGGGGGTTGCCGGCCTGCTCGGCCTGGATCGCCACGCTGGCCAGGGCCAGGAAGATCGCCGTCACCAGCAGCAGCAGCAGGCTGGCCTGGCGCCGGTTGCCGAGGAAGCGGCCGAAGGCGTCGAGCGTGGCGGCCGGAATGACCAGCATTGCCACCATTGCCACCAGGTTGGTGAAGGGAGTGGGGTTCTCGAACGGGTGGGCGGAGTTGGCCCCGAAGAAGCCGCCGCCGTTTTCGCCCAGCTGTTTGATCGCCTCGTAGCCGGCCACCGGGCCGCGCACCAGCAGCTGATCAGCCCCCTCCAGGGTGCGGATGCTGACGGGGCCGCCCAGGGTCATGGGCACGCCGTTAACCAGCAGCACCACGGCGAACAGCAGGGCGAGGGGCAGCAGCACGCGGGTGATCGTGCGGATCAGATCGCTGGGGAAGTTGCCCAGGGGCCGCCCGCTGAGGCCGCGGATGAAGGCGATGCCCACCGCCAGCCCGGTGGCGGCGGAGGTGAACATCAGGAACTGGAGCGCACCCAGCTGGGTGAGATCGCTCAAGGTCTGCTCCGGCAGGTAGTGCTGCTGGTCGGTGTTGGTGACGAAGGAGATGGCGGTGTGCAGGGCCAGGTGCCAGGGCAGCCCCGGCAGTCCCCGGGCGTTGAGCAGGGGGGGCTGGAACAGCAGCAGCAGCAGGGCCACCGCCGCGAAGGCGAGGTTGCTGAGCAGGAGCGGGCGCAGGTAGTCCCAGGCCTGGTCGGCGGGGCGGCCCCGGTCCCCAGCCAGGCGCATCAGGGCGCCTTCCAGCGGCGCGAGCCAGCGGTCCAGCAGGGGCTGGGGCCGGTGGTCGAACACCTGGAAGAGGTGGCGGCCCAGCAGGCGGGCGGTGGGCAGCAGGAGTGCCAGCAGCAAGGCGAGCTGTATCCAGTCGGTCATCGGCGGTAGCGTCCGAATCGCAGGACCCGGGCACTGTCGATCGCCTGCGCAGCTCGGCGCTACTAGCGGAGGGTATGACTGTGAACCGCCAATCCCTACCCGGGGGTATAGGGGCGCTGGCGCCGTCCCGCCGGCAGGTGGCGGTGCTCACCGCGGCGGTGGCCCTGGTGGAGGTGTCCACCCCGGCGCCGGTGGTGCTCGGCTACCTCTACGTGCTGCCCCTGCTGCTGCTGGGCGAAACGGCCCGGCCGGCGGAGATCTGGCGCTATGTGGCCCTCACCTGCGGCCTCACCCTCGCCAATCTGGTGGTGCCCCAGGTGGGCCCCTTCAGTACATGGGTGCTCACCAACCGGCTGCTGGTGTGTGGCGCCCTGGTGCTCACCGCCAGCCAGTGCCTGCGGGTGCGGGAGCTGCAGCGGCAGCGGCTCGCCCTGCAGAGCCAGCTGGCGGTGGAAGACCTGCGCCGGGATTTCGTGGCCACCCTGGCCCACGACCTCAAGACGCCGATCCTGGGCACGATCGCCACCCTGCGCAGCCTGGCCGGCAACGGCAAGCGGCGGCACGACCCGCTGCTGGAGCGCAGCCTGGCCACGATCGAGCGGGGCCAGAGCCGCGCCCTCGCCCAGATCCAGACCCTGCTGGAGGTGTACCGCAACGACGCCGAGGGCCTGCGCCTGCAGCCCGGGCCGGTGGAGTTCACCCGTGTGGTGGAGGATGTGATCGTGGAGTTGTCGGCCATGGCGGAAGAGCGGCAGCTGAGCCTGCGCCTGGGCTTCGGCGAAGGCCTGCTGCGGCAGCCCCACCGGCTGTGGGGCGATGGCGGCCAGCTGCGCCGGCTGGTGGAGAACCTGCTGATCAACGCGATTCACCACAGCCTGCGGGGCAGCCAGATCCGGGTGGATCTGGAATCCCGCGGAGCCAGCCACCGGCTGCGGGTGGTGGATGGCGGGCCGGGGGTGCCGGAGGAGGAGATCCCCAGGCTGTTCGAGCGCTTCCAGCGGCTGTCGGAGGAACGGCCGGGCAGTGGACTGGGGCTGTACCTCTGCCGCCAGATCGTCACCGCCCACGGCGGAACGATCGGCCTGCGCAACCGGCCCGGCGGTGGCGCCGAGATCGAGGTGCTCCTGCCTGCGGGCCCTGCCGCAACCAGCGCGGCGACTGCGGCGACTGGGGCGGTGGGGAGCTGAGTTGATGCGGGCCCTGGTGGTGGAAGACGACGAGCTGTTCCGGCTGGGCCTGGAGGTGACCCTCCAGGGCTTCGCGGAGATCGGGGCGGTGACGGCGGTGGGGGATGGCGAGCAGGCCCTCGATCTGTTGCGCCAGCAGCGCTTCGACGTGGTGCTGCTCGATCTGGGGCTGCCGGGGCTGGGGGGGATGGAGACCTGCCGCCGCATCAGCGCCGAGCAGCCCCAGCTGCCGGTGCTGGTGATCACCAGCCAGGAGGACCCGGCCTGGTGCCGGCGGATGGTGCGGGCCGGAGCCCGGGGCTATGTGCACAAGGGGGTGGCGGCAGCCGACCTGCAGCTGGCGATCCAGACGGTGTTGCGGGGCGCCTCCTGGTGGGACGCCGAGGCCACCACGGCCCTGCGGGAACTGGGCGCGGACGGGGGGGCGGGGGGCGAGGTCGCCTCCCTGGCGCTGCTCACCCCCCGGGAGCGGGAGGTGCTCGATGGCATGGGCCGGGGCTGGAGCAACCAGCAGATCGCCGATGCCCTGGGCATCAGCCTGGGCACCGTGCGGGTGCATGGGCACTCGATCATGCAGAAGCTCGAGGTGTCCAACCGAACCCAGGCCGTGCTCAAGCTCAGAACCTGAGCGTGCCGTCGCCATCCCCCGGCTGCAGCGGCGGCACCCCCATCGCCGCGCGCAGCTCCGCCAGGGGCTCCTCCACGTGCTGCCAGAAGTTCCAGGCCGGATCGAAGGTGTCGCCGCGGGTGGCATCGCCACGGTTCCAGGCCACCCAGAACTTGCGCGCGTCCAGCGCGCCGGTGGCACTGCCGGCGGGCTCGGCCAGGGGCACGCCCAGGTGCCAGCTCACGATCACCGGCAGGATGTGGCCCGCCAGCGCCTCCACCGGGTGCATGCCGGCGGTGAAGGTGCTCACCAGCAGCTCCCCCTGGGGCGAGGTGCCGTAGCCCGCAAGCAGGTGGGCGGCATCGTGGGGGGTGGTGAAGGCCTCGGCCACCGCCCCCTCCTGGCCGGCGAACAGGAAGCCGTTGGCGCGGTAGAAGTCGTGAAAGGCCCGCCCGAAGCTGCCGGGCGGCAGGGCCGCCAGCGCCTCGTAGCGCCCGCGCAGCTCCGGATCGGGCGCGTCCCGGTAGGGCAGCAGCCAGGCGGCGAAGCTGGCCGCATCCTCCACCCACTCACCGGTGATGCTCAGCCGGTTGCGGCGCAGCATGTCGGCCCGGGCGAGATCGAGCTGGCCGTGCACCAGCGCCTGCAGATCCCGCACCGCCGGCTCCTCCACCCCCAGCGCCTCGGTGTAGGCCGCCAGCCGCTCCGCCGCCGCCGGCGCCACCCGCCCGTCCACCGTGGCGATCACCAGCAGCGGCACGATCGCCTCCCGCCCCCGCTCCCCCAGGCCCTCGGCCAACCGGGCGGGCGACACCCGCTCCAGGCTGGCCGGATCCAGCCCGGCGCCGATCCGGAACACCAGCTCCGCCGCCGAGCCCAGGGCAGCGCGATCCAGCGCGGTGAGTTCGGTGCCACCGGAGCGAGCCACCTCCGCCATGGCGCCGAGGATCAGGCGAGCCTGCTGCTCGCTGCCGTCGAAGATCACGGGACCGCTCCAGGGCTGCGGCCAGAATGGCGGGTAACTTCTGGCCTGTCCGGGCCCGGAGGCGCCCACCGTGCCGCCAGCTGCCGTGTCCTTCCCCCGTTCCCTCGCCCTGCTGCTGGGGCTGGTGCTGGCACCGCCGGTGCAGGCGCTGGAGATAATCGAGATCCGCCTGCCGGTGGTGGATACCAACGTGAGCGTTCGCCTGGAGGAACTGCGTTCTTCCCGAAACCTGGAAGAGGGCACCAGCGACCTCGCCCAGCTCGACCAGGCCACCGACGGGCAATTCAGCGAGAAGCTGCTGGGCCTGTTCCAGGCGCCCCTGCCCATCCCCGTGGGCGCTTTCCTGAGGGAATCGGCCGGGTCGCCCCTGCTCAACCAGGCCCTGCTGATCCTCGAATCGCTGGTGCAGGTGGAAGGGCTGCAGGTTCCCCTCAGTGCCGAACAACTGGAGGCCGACCTCAACCGAAGGGCCAGCAAGGGCCACCTCAGCCTGCTCGACCTGCTCGAGGCCCTGCCGGGGCAGCGGGCCGTGATCGACCTCGACCAGGCGGTGTACGGGATCGGCCGGCTGGTGAACCAGCAGCAACCGGCCGAAACCCTGATCAGCCAGGGCAAACCCGCCGCCAGCGACCCAGGCCTCAGCAACCCCGGCCCCCTGCGGCCCGTGCGCAGCCAGGTGGTGATCCCCGTGACGCACCGGCCGGAGCCGCTGCAGGTGGTGGTGTTCGCCCCGGCCAGCGGCGGCAACGGCAAGCTGGTGGTGATCTCCCATGGGCTCTGGGACGATCCTGTGAACTTCGAGGGCTGGGCCGTCCACCTCGCCAGCCATGGCTACAGCGTGCTGCTGCCCCGCCACCCCGGCAGCGACCAGGCCCAGCAGCGGGCGATGCTCTCGGGCAAGGTGCCGCCGCCGAGTCCAGACGACCTGCGGCTGCGGCCGCTCGACGTGTCCGCCTCGATCGATGCGGTGGCCGCCGGGGGCATCGCCTTGCCCAGCCCCGTGCGCACCGATCGCGTGGTGGCGATGGGCCAGTCGTGGGGGGCCACCACCGTGCTCCAGCTGGCCGGGGCGAGGCCCAGCGCCACCCTGCTGGAGAGCTCCTGCTCGGATGTGAGAAATCCGGCCCGCAACCTGAGCTGGGTGCTGCAGTGCAGCTTCCTCAGCACCGCCAATCGGGCCGGTGGCGACGACCGGCGCGTGGTGGCGGCGGTGGCTGTAAGCCCGCCGATGCGGCTGTTGTTTGATGTGGGTGCGGGCAAACAGATGAACGGCCGCGTGCTGCTGGTGAGCGGCAGCCGCGACTGGGTGGTGCCGGCCGGACCGGAGGCGATCACCCCCATGGCCCAGGAGGCTCGCCACGCGGGGGGCGGACACCGGATCGTGCTGGTGCAGGGGGGCGACCACTTCAACCTGCGCTCCGTGGAAGCCAACGGCGGTGGTCCGCTGCGGGGCCTGCTGCTGGCCTGGACCCAGGCGGCCTTCGCCGCCGGGCCCGCCGCGGCGCCAGGCGCGAATGCGCCGGCACTGCTGCCCCCGGACGGCTGGGGCGACAGCACCTTTCCGCTCGTGGATGTCACCACCCAGCTGCTGAACACGCCGGCCCCCTGAGCGCGCCCGGGCACAGAGACCAGGGCCCGCCGTCAGGGTTTCGGGCGCGCCTTGATGCGTTCCATGGTGGCCCGCTCGCTGGATCGCCAAAAGCGCCGTAGCAACCTGGACAGCATTCCCGACTGGTCGGGAGATTCCTGCTGGAAAGCCAGCACCTCCCGCACACCCGCCACCCGGGCATTCAGGTAGTTCGTGGTGTGCTCGGTGATGCGATCCGCATAGAGCGCGCCATAGCGCTCATCCTTCACATAAACAGCAACGAAGTCATTCCACAGGCCCATATATTTCTTCCCGATAAACGACTCCAGCAATAGGGGGCGCAGCTGGTTGTAGCGGGCCCATGTCACCAGCGCCTCGCCGCTGTCGGGATAAAACCGCCAGCAATCCACGGGCCAGCGATGGAAATGGCCGTTGCTCGGCGCATTGAGATAAAACAAACCCTGCGGCCGCAGAACGCGCAGCACCTCCAGGAACAGCAGCCAGAACATCTCGGAGTGCTCAAAGCAGGAACTGCTCACCACCACATCCACCGATTCATCCTCAAAGGGAAGCCTGTAGGGATCGGCAAGCTGCACATCCACATTCCTCCCCGCCACAAAATCAACACCCACATAGGTCAAGCCCGGGGGCGCCACCTCCCGCAGGCAGCCGTTCACATCCTGCGCCCCAATATCCAGCACAATCCCCGACGAAAAGGACTTGGCATAGGTCTGGAAAAAGAGCTGGGCCGTGCGCAGGGCGCTGGGATGCATCGCATCACTCCGATCGATTCCGTGCCGCTGGCGGAATCCAGCGCTTTCAAACTCTAACGGTGATGAACCAGCCGCAATCTGCGGCTCAATCGAGATCTCGCGGGGCAGAATCTGCCTCGGCAGCAAAGCTTCCGGGCAGCCCGAACAGGTGGAAGCGAAGACGGTCGAGCCCCCGGGCCGGCAGCAGCCGGGGCAGCCAGGTGAGGGCGGTGGCATCGGCACCAACCGGTAGCGCGTGCGGGCGTGCGGGCCGTGAGCGCCTTGAGCACCGCCCGGCCACCACATCGGGCGAACTGCCCTTGCGTTCGCGGGCCACAGAGGTGGCCAGGAACGCCCGAAAGGAACGCTCATAGTGCTGCAGCCCCGCCGGTGAGAACCGCGCGATCGCCGCATCACCGTCTTCGAGCAGGCGATTCACGGCCGGAGTTGCGATCCCTGCCGGGGCAACCAGAACCACATGGATGCCCCACGGAGTGAGCTCCATCCGCAACGCATCATTGATGGCTTCCTGGGCCTAGTTGGAGGCGCACAGGGCACCCCCACTGGTCGAGATGCAGGGCACAAGCGCGGCCAATGCCCAACGAGGCACCGGTGAGCACCACTGCCCCCTGCGGGCGGGTTCGCATCACGGTCTCGTACCTAGGCCCAGGTTCGCCGCCTCAGCCGCTGGCTCGAGTGCTGGCTCCACATTCGAGTCGCGTCCACCCGGCAGAGAAGCCTGGGCAGGACTAGTCCACAAAATCTCTATTGCAGTACCCCATCTCTACCGACAGGCACGATAAACACAATCAATCTTTATAGCAATCTGCAACAAATTCTTTCAGCACAATGGATTTAGCCTGGACACGCATGAATATCCCATCGAGCAAGCAACACGGAGCGACAGGGATGGGCGCCGAGCACTTTGCCCTGCCGAAGCCTTGCATCGCCAACTCCTACATCTCTCCTGATGATGGGACGAGCTCCAGACATGAGAGGTCAACGCTTGCAAAAGTGATCCAATAACTTGATAGCGTAGGGAGGGTTTGCTCCCACCGAAAAAGCTTCCAACTCAATCGCCTTGCTGGACGGCGGCCCTGCGTACAAAGGTGAATCCAGCTGATACCGAAACACCTCTGCAGGGTCTACCTGGATCCCCATGGGCTCGCTGCTCCTTCCCAGGCCACCCGCTTTACAAGACTGGGCTACGTGTGCCGCTTCGTGAGCCAGGATTTCAGCCAGCACACTGCTTCCCTTGGCAACCATGGAAGGACGAATTCTGACTTCGGCCAAGCCAGGATCCCAGACGCCACCAGCACCCTCCACAACTCTTTCACTAATCAAAACACGCACCCCCTTGGCATCCAAACGAGTAATCAGGTCGCGAATCACTCCGTGGGTTGATGGGGCAACAGGTTCAGCATCAGCCCGTTGCGCTTGATCAATCAAAAGCTGAATATCGGCAGGCGTTTTGATCAACCAAGAATTAGCACTCGATGGGCTGTAGGGAGCAAGCCAGTGCGAAACAGCTCTCGGATTGGCCATCATAGAGAGATAGGATCCAACCAGGCCAAGGGGGAGAAGGCATGCAATCACACTCTTGACCGAAACAACCTTCTTTCCGCCTGCCGGGGACAATCCTCCAAACAAAGAAAAACGCCCACCACTCGTATTCCTTGCAGCGCTCATTGGCGTGCCGCAAACTGAGCAGATGGGCCGGCCACCGAGGCTTCGGTCGTAGATGACCGACCTGCTCCTACATCGACGGCACTGAAGAGCCATGGAGCCGGAAGGGAAAGATCATAGCCCTAGTCGCATCTTGGCTGCTTGGGCCTAGAGCCCGCCAACCGTACTCTCGTTGCCGCCTAACGATGCCACCCTGAGTGGCAAGCTGGAAGCTATCGCCAGCAACGCCGACTCGACGACGGCCTGTTCACTCCAACGGCTGGGTTGAAGGTGTCGCATCGTCACCGGCGGCTGCGCCGACGCCTTCGGCGAGGCAGGCGGCCAGGCTGTTCCCGTCAGCCAGCCCCAAGTGCATCGGTGGGAGGCAAACGCCACGGCAACTCCCGCTCCGCCCCATCCCGACGGCGGAACGTGCCGGGTGACTCGCCCACCGCCTTCTTGAACGCCTTCGAGAAGCCGTAGGCATCCTGATAGCCCACCGCCCATGCAACCTGCTCCAGCGTGAGCGTGCTCTCGCTGAGCAGCTGCATCGCCCTCTGGATCCGCACGGTGCGCAGGTAACTCAACGGCGTGTCGCCCATGGTGCGCCGGAAGCGCTCCGCCAGGGCACTGCGGGACAGGCCCACGGCACGCGCGAGCGCATCGAGTGTCCACTCCTTGGCAGGGTCGTCATGCAACAGCAGCACGGCAGCGCGAATGCGCGGTTCCCGCAGGGCCTGGCCCCAGCTGCGGCACGTCGCGCCCTTCGCTTCGATGATCGCGCGCAACACCTGCGTGAACAGCACGTCGAGCAGGCCATGCAGCACCGTATCCCGGCCCAGGGATTCAACGGCGGCTTCCTCAGCCAGCATCGCCACCGTGAGCGCCACGGGCCCGAGATTCGGCGTCTGCGCGGCACGCAATACAAACCACGCCGGCAACTCCGCAAAGAACGGATGCACCGGCCTGTTCCACAGCTGGTAAGCGCCACTGATCGTGGATGCACCACAGCCACCGGCCGGATTCCAGGCGGTGGCAAAGCCGATCTCATCCACCGGCAGGTCGCGCACCCCATCCGAACTGCTCAGCAGGTGCTCGCAGCCGCGGGCCATCACGGCGATGTCCCCAGGCTGCAAGGCAATCGGCGCCGCTTCGCTCGGCGTGTGGATCCAGACCGTACCGGACACGCCCACATGCAGGCCGACGCTCCGGTTGCAGGCAAAGCGAAGCGCCCGCCGCGCCGGGAGGTGGTGGAGATCGAGCAAGCGACGGCGCAGTCCGGCCTCCCGGAACAGGTCTGTGAGGATGTCCATGGCCAGAAGATAGGGCTCTCAGGACTCCCGGACAAAAAACGCGGACTTCTCACCATTTCGAGTCGCGTTTGCGGCAACCATTCTGCACTCGGAACACGGCGCTGCCCAGCCGGCGCCATCGAACCCGAACCCGAACCTGGAGGTATGGCCATGTCCACATTTCTCGTCGTTGGCGCCAACGGCACGGTTGCCCGTGAGGTCGCCCGCCGCCTGGAGACGGCAGGGCATCGGGTGCTGCGCGGCACCAGCCGGGAGGCGGGGCCTGGCCAGGTGCATCTCAACCTGGTGAAAGGGAGCGGGTTCGAGGCGGCCCTCGCCGGGGTGGAGGCCGCCTTCGCCTTCTCCCCTCCGGGATACACGAACCAGGATGCGCTGCTGATCCCGTTCTGGGAGGCATGCCTGCGCGCAGGCGTGCGAAAGGTGGTGATGATGAGCGCCATGGGTGCCGACGCCAGCGAAGAGGCGCCGATGCGGAAAGCCGAGCTCGCGCTTGAGCACTCGGGGCTGATCTGGAACGTGATCCGCCCCAACTGGTTCATGCAGAACTTCCACACCTTCTGGCTGCAGGGCATCACGGCCCACAACGCGATCCAGCTGCCGGTTGGTGATGCGAGAACGAGCTTCATCGACGCGCGCGATATCGCGGCCGTTGCGGCCGCTCTGCTCACAACCACTGCGCAGGAGAACAAGGCGTTCGATCTCACCGGCAGTGCGTCGATCACCCATGCCGAGGTGGCCTCGATCCTGTCGGCTGCGCTGGGCCGTGCCATCCGTTTCGAGGACGTATCCCCCGAGGCGATGCACCCCGTTCTGCTCGCCGCCGGCCTACCGGCCGACTACACCGAGTTTCTGCTGATGATCCTTTCGTACCAGAAGGCTGGCTACGCCGAGCGCATCACACCCCATGTGCAGGCGATCACGGGTGCCCCGCCACGCACCTTCGCGCAGTACGCGCACGACTTCCGCAGCGCCTATGTCGCCGGATGCCCCTGATCCTGGGTGTAGGCGCGGCCTGGGCATCGAATGTCGCGGAGGCGGGCCAGGTTGTTCACCAGCGCGGGAGAGTGCGGAAAGGATCGTGAGCCCCATCACCCGGCCCTGCGGGTGGACCGGTCCACGCGAAGGGCTTGTTCAGGGTTTCAGGCAGGGTGCTGCTGCTCACTCACTCACCGCTTTGGTGCGCATGGCCGCCTCCAGGCTCTTGATGTCTTCCGCAGATAGTTGGGGCCGATCCAGCTTGATCGTGAGCTTGTTCAGCGTGCCGGTGAAGCGGAACGGCGGCTGGTAATCGGCGTCATTGACACCGGTGAGGGTGTCGGAGCCCACGTCGAAGCTCTCGTCCCACTGCAGGATCATTGGCAGGGTTTTGGCCATGTTCTTGGTGGCCACCACCTTGCCGTCCACCTTGAGGGTGCCGGTGCCGGGACGGCCGACGCCGCTGAAGTTGTTGAAGGCCAGGGTGCCGGCCCCCTTGCCGTCGTAGACGAAATCAAACTCCACCTTGTGTTTGCCTGGGGAGATGGGCTCGGTTCCTTCCCACTTGAGCCGTTCCAGATCCACCATGTTCCAGATCCACACGGGCTTGCTGTTCTTCAGGTAGAAGCCGTAGCCGCCGAAGCGGCCGCCCGAGGTGAGCAGCATGCCCTCGGCCCCAGCGGCCGGCACCTCGATATCGGCCGACACGGTGTAGGAGGTGTTGAGCAGCATGGGCGAAGCGCCCTGGGGCAGCCCCACCATCGGATGGGTGTACACGAATTCGGAGCGTCCGGCGGCGATGCTCGGCCGAGGCGCCACAATGCGCGCCGCCACCGAGGCATCGAGGGGGAACACCTGATACTTCTCGGCCTCGGCGATGAATGCCGCCTTCATCTCCTTCACCTTCTGCGGGTTCTGGGGGGCCAGGTCGGTGGTCTGGCTGAAATCGCTGTTCAGGTTGTAGAGCTCAAGCACCTGGTTGTCGAGCGGGTCCGGGTTGGCCGGGCCGAAGGCATCCCAGGGGGCCCGGTTCACCTTGGTGCTCAGCAGCCAACCCTCGTTGTAGAGCGCCCACTGGCCCATCATCTCGAAGTACTGGGTCTTGTGGCGCGAGGGCACCTTGGCATTCTTGCCATCGAAGGTGTAGAGGAAACTGGTGCCTTCTATCGGCTTCTGCGGAAAGCCGTCCACCACCTCCGGCGCCCGCAGGCCGGCGGCCTCGAGGATCGTCGGCACCACGTCGATCACGTGCACGAACTGCTCGCGCAAACCGCCCTTGTCCTTGATGCGCGCCGGCCACGACACCACCATGTTCTGGTTCACACCACCGAGCCGGGAGGCGTTCTGCTTGAACCAGCTGAACGGCGTATCGAAGGCCCAGCTCCAGCCTGCCGACATGTGGTTGTAGGTGAGCTCGGTGCCCCACACGTCGTAGAACTTCATCTGCACCTCAACCGGCAGCTTGCTGAGGCCGTTGAACCAGGCCACCTCGTTGGGGGTACCCAACGGCCCGCCTTCGGCGCTGGTGCCGTTGTCGCCGTTGATGTAGACGATCAGCGTGTTGTCGAGCTTGCCGAGGTCGTCGAACTGCTGGATCACCCGGCCGATTTCGTAGTCGCTGTAGGCGGCATAGGCGGCGAATACCTCCACCTGGCGGATGAACAGTTTCTGGGCCTCCGGGCTCAACTGGTCCCAGGGGGTGATCAGGTCGGCGGGCCAGGGGTCGAGCTTGGCGTCCTTGGGAATCACGCCGAGTTTCTTCTGATTCGCAAAGATGCGTTCCCGGAGCTTCTCATAGCCGTCATCGAAGAGATGCATGGCATGGATCCGGTCCACCCACTCCTGGGTGGGGTGGTGGGGCGCATGGGTGGCGCCGGGGGCGTACTTGATGAACAGCGGCTTGCTGGGATTGATCTGGTGCATCCGCGCCATGTAGTCGATGGCGTCATCGGCCATGGCTGTGACCAGGTTCCAGCTGCCGGGCGCCTTGCCCTCAAACGGATAGATCTGGGTGGTGTTGCGGAACAGGTTGGGCTGCCACTGGTTGGCGTCACCGCCCACGAAGCCGTAGAAGTATTCGAACCCCATGCCGGTGGGCCACTGATCGAAGGGGCCGCTCTGGCTGGCCTGGAAGGCGGGGGTGTTGTGGTCCTTGCCGAACCAAGCCGTGGAGTAGCCGTTGTCCTTGAGCAGGCGGCCGATCGTGGCCTTGTCGGGCTCAATGATGCTGTTGTAGCCGGGGAAGCCGGTGGACTGCTCCGAGACCACCCCGAAACCGGCGGAGTGGTGGTTGCGGCCGGTGATCAGGGCGGCGCGGGTGGGGGAGCACAGCGCCGTGGAGAACATGCGGTTGTACCGCAGTCCCTCCCTGGCCACACGGTCCATCGCCGGGGTGGGGATCACGCCGCCGAAGGTGCTGGGCACACCGAATCCCGCGTCGTCGGTGATCACCAGCAACACGTTGGGAGCGCTCTGCGGAGGCGTGATCCGCGGTGCCCACCAGGGCCTGGACTGCAGAGCGGCCTCCTTGATCACACCGCCGAAGGGCGGCGCAGGGGCCGGCAACTGGTTGCCCGGGATCGTGGTGGTGGCATTGGGGGCGCCGAGCTTGCCGGTCACCGTCTGGGCCAACACGGGCACCCAGCCCAACTGCCAGCCCACGAGCAACGCCACCAGGGCCAGGGCCCCGAACCAGCGGCGCAGGCTCCGGACCAGGGCGAACAGGGTGCGGGAGTGGGGATCAGCCACGGACAGGAGGTGCGGTGGGGAGGGTGGTGGCGGCTGGAGCGGCGATGGGGAGCGCCAGACGGAAGCCGATGTGGGAGGTGCCGGTGTCGGGGCTCTGGGCTTCCCTGGCCGCTGGCCGGTAACGGCTGCAGTAGTTCTCGGAGCAGAGGAACGAGCCCCCCTTGATCACATGCTTAGCGACGCCCGGATCACGCGGATCACCCGTCGCCGCTTCGCTGCTGAGCAGCGGATCTGTGCCATCGGCGAGGAGCGCATGGCCCACGGAGTACCAATCCTGGGTCCATTCCCAAACGTTGCCGGTCATGTCGAACAAGCCGTAACCGTTGGCTGGAAAGGATCCGACGGGTGCCGTACCGGAGTAGCCATCCTCTGCGGTGTTGCTTCTGGGGAACGGGCCCTGCCAGGTGTTGGCGTTGTGGGGGTTCCAGGTGTTGCCCCAGGCGAAGACGCGCTCTTTCAGTCCTCCCCGCGCCGCGAATTCCCACTGGGCTTCGCTGGGCAGGGACCCACCGGCCCAGCGGGCGAAGGCCTCGGCGTCCTCGTAGGCCACCTGCACCACCGGGTGCTGGCCTCGCCCGGTGAGATCGCTGCCGGGCCCCTCGGGATGGCGCCAGTCGGCCCCCGGAACCCAGTGCCACCAGCTGAGCTCCTCCAGGGGCCCGCTTCCGGGCACGGGCTGGAACACAAGCGAACCCGGGGCACGCTCGCTGGGCTTCAACCCGGGGAACTGTTCAACAGACAAGGGACGTTCAGCCACCGTGACGTAGCCAGTGGCCGCCACGAAGGCCGCGAACTGGTCATTGCTGACCTCCGTGCGGTCCAGGCAGAAGGGGCTGATCCGCAGGCTGCGAAGCGGCTGTTCCTCCGGCAGCTGGGCTCCGGCGCCGATGCGGTAGCTGCCGCCGGGAATGGGCACCATGGAGGCAGGGCACGGGTCCGCCGCCAGGGCGGGGTGGGGCTGCAGGAGCAGGAGCAGCAGCTGGGCGATGGCAGCCAGAACCAGCAGCAAGGTGGCCTGTACGAAACCGGTGCGATGAACGACCAAAGGTTCGCTTGCGCTCAGCGGGCCCACCATGGCATGCGGATTCTGCAATTCATTCATCTGGCGAATCAATCAAGCTGGCGAAGGGCCAAAGGCGTACACGAATCAGCCCGCACCGAGAGTGCAAACCGAGGGCGTGAATCTGATCCCCCGATCCAGACGACGAGCGGGGAGAAGAACAGCAGCGTAGAAAACAGGCCCAGGCAATCTGGCCCCACCTTGGTGAAGAGCTCCATGGCCACTGCACACATCACAAGCCCGAAATTGCATGGCACCCCGTATACTTGGCCGATCATTGCGGGGGTAGAGGCGCCCATGCCAAGCAAGCCGAAGTCCTGGAAGGAGAAGATGGCGACCAAGCCATCGCACACCGTGACGCTCGAGAAGGCCTTTGCCGGTGTGCCGGCAGGCGCGAAGCTCCTGATCTCCTGCCCTGTCGAGGTAGCCGACTACCTGAAAACGAAGGTGCCGCCGGGTGAAACCCGGGAGATTCCGCAGGTGCGGCGCGACCTGGCGGCTGCCCACGGTGCCGACGCAGCTTGCCCGGTATCGACGTCGATCTTCCTGCGCACGGTGGCGGAGGCGGCATGGGATGAGATGGAAGCCGGGGTACCTGTCAGCGAGGTGGCTCCGTTCTGGCGCGTGATTGATCCGAAGTCGCCCCTGGCCAAGAAGCTCCGGGCAGGGGGCGCGTGGATTGAGCAGCAGCGTGCCGCCGAGCGAGAGAGCTAAACCCGCAGAGCAGCACCCCCACCGAGCTGTCGACCCAGAAACACCGCGACGTCAGGCACCCCTACCTGCCATGGCAGGCACATCAATTTCCTTGATGCAGGTTTGCCGAGAAAGGCTCAGAACGCAGTCGATGATGGTCAGGAGATCCTGAAGCGGAATGGCATCGGTTGCGGGAGCGCCGATTCCCTCCAGGTCTGCCAGCACCTCGGGCGTTCCCACATTGCCTGGGTTGATCACCGTTACAGAGATCCGATCAGGCCGCAGCTCTTCCCGCAAGGAGTGGACCACACCGCGGAGCCCAAACTTCGAAGCCGAGTTGGCCACCTCCCTGCTCGGGAAGTTGTCGCGGCCGGAAAGCGCACCCATGAAGATGATCTTTGGATTGGTGGACTTCCGCAACGCAGGCAGCAAGGCCTTCACGATTCGGATCGGAGCCAGGAGGTTGACAGTCAACACCCTTGTGATGTCCTCATCCGAGCAACTGGAAAAGGAATAGGCAGCCGTGAAGGCATATTCCTCCCACGTGCCTCCCAGGTAGAGCAGTGAATCCAGGGCTTCCTCGCCAACAGCTTCAGCAACTGCATTCACTCCCTCCAGAGTGGAGACATCAGCCCTCACCCACTCGCCGTAGCTTGAGGCCGTGCGCGAGATGGACCACACGCGCTCACCGCTGGCCGTGAGGTGTCGTGCGACAGCCTCCCCAATGCCCCTGCTGCCCCCTATCACTGCGACGTTGGCCATGGGAGAACGTTCAGATGTGGCGGATGCTGGGGATCACGGCTCGGTGGCAGGAGGTTCCAGATCCTTCGCGAAGATCACGCGGTCTTCACCCGCCCCGTCATAGCCCACGGCGACGGGCACGCCATCGACGGAAGTGTCGGAGTCAAGCAGGGAGAAGCCCATGCGTCGATGGAAGGCAATCGAGTTGCGATTCAACGGAGCGGTGACACAGAGAGCCGTGCGACAGCCCAGCGACCCAGCTGTGGCAAAGAAATGCTCATAGAGCTGGCGCCCCAGCCCCGCTCCACGGCGGGCAGGGTGCACGCCAACGAAATGGATATAGGCCTGATCGGGAAAGGTCTGGGACACGAACCCGATGAGGAACCCAACGATCTCACCATCCTGCACAGCGGCGAAACTGGTGGATCGGAAGTGCACGAAGAAGAGTTTGGGGAGCATGGCAGCCATGGGCCGACCACCCCACCATTCATCCACAACCGAGATGATCGATGGATAGTCGTGCGGCTCCACCTGTCTGATCACAACCTCGCTGATCACAACCTCGCTCATCGCCCCCTCCCCATCAACGCTCAGCCCCTCAGCCGCGCCCGGATGTCGCGGAGGCGGGCCACGTTGTTCACCAGGGCTGGAGCGCTGTCGAGGCCCTGCAGGTAATCGAACACATAGGCGAGCACGGCATAGAGGGCGCCGGCGCTGAAGCCAGGCGAACGGGTGAAGTCGATCAGGAGCACCACCAGGGCCACGATCGTGGCGAGCTCGGTGACGCTCCAGGTCCACGACTCGCTGTCGGAGAGCTGCACATGCCAGCGCCGCACCCGGCCGAAGTGGCACCGCAGGGGCTGCAGGCGCGCCGCCTCGATGTGCGCGATCTCGCGCTCGATCTGGTCGTTGAGGCCGCGGTGCAGCTGGAGCGCGCGCCGCCAGTACCAGGCGTTCACGAGCCCCATCGGCAGCAGCACCGCCATGGCGATCCATCCCGCCTGGAGGTCGAAGGTGAACAGCATCAGCAACGAACCCACCACGGTCACCACCTGGGAGAACATCGCCGGCACGTCGGTTTCGAAGAAGGCCACCAAGTCGCGCATCATTTCCACCCGCGCCGACACCACGCTGGTGCCGTGGCCGCGGCGCTGCTGTTCGGCGACGGTGTCGACCGCGAGCCGGGCGAACAAGCCCATGAACACCCGCGTGTCGAAGCGCTGGCGCCCGAAGGCCGTGATCAGGTGCACCAGCCACACGGCGATCAGCGCCGAGAGGCCCCGGTAGCTGCCTTTGAGCAGCCCATCCACCGCCCAGCCGGTGAGCGCCGGATAGGAGAGCATGCAGAGGTTCTCCAGCAGGGTGAGCGAGTAGGTGCCGGCGATCGACAGCCGTTCGGCGCGGGAGAGTGCGGAAAGGATCGTGAGCGCCATCACCCGGCCCTGCTCGGCCCAGCCTGGCTAGGGAGGCCCGCGGTTGCCAGGGCAGCCCTGCGCAGGCTCAGAGCCGCCTCCAGCGGAGCAGGCTCACGCCCCCCAGGGCGATGGGCAGCAGCCCCAGCCCAACCACAAACCAACTGGCCTCATCGGGCGCAACCAGCAGAGCCACCAGGCCCTGGAGCAGCACCAGCGCGCCACCCAGAACAGCCAGGAGTGCAGCCACCGCGATCCATCGCTGGCGCCTGCGGCCGGGGCGTGTCGGCACCAAGGCCAGCAGCCCCACACCAAGTGGCAGCACCAGCAACGCGTAGTGCAGCACCAGGGGAACGAGAAAGGAGAGGGAGGTCATCGCTGGGCTGGCATGGCTGGCAACGGGTTGCAGGAAGGGAGAGGGTTTGCACCCGGAGAGTTGTCCAGCTTCGGCCCTCGCGGGGGGCAATAGCCACAAAAAGAGCAACGCCAACGTCACTCTGGTGAGACAACAGCCGACGGACGCCTGATTCGGACTCTCCAGACCTTCAGCGGCGATTCGAGTTACACACGCGCTGCTGCTGGCATCTTCAGCAGCACAAACAGCACTCCATAGCCGACAGCGGGTGAGGAAGCCGCGGGGATGGTAGTTAACGGCCGAACTGGGCGCCGTGGGCGGCCCAACACGTCCGTAGTACCAACCGACGTGGCCCGCCCGCATTCGCACCCGTGAGCTTGATCGGCGTTCTCAAAGCTGTGTGACGCTCCACTCCGCCGAACCCGAGGTGCGTGGCAGTCGAATCTCCCACCGTGAACCGTTGGTGGTGACAGTCAGGATGTCGGTCTCTCCCTCAACACGGGATACCGCTCCTGCACGTGAGAGCTTCTCCAGATAAGTGGGCCTCTCGGACAAGTCATAGGCGAATGAACCCATACCTGTGTTCAGGTCCAGATTGTTGCGCTCCACGATTGCCCTGGCGGAATCCGGCAACAACGGCGGTAGCCAGCCTCGCTCCAATGCTCCCTGCAACTTTGCCTCTGCCAGATCGGCAAAGCGGGACGTGACCACATCGCTGCACCCCGTGAGGGCAAGGATTGTGAGTATGGCGAAGACGGATCGCATGAAACGCCGAACGCTCCTATTGCCTGACCACCAGGAGCGGGTGGTTGTGCCAGCAAGTCTTGGGTGACAGGCCTTCACGAACCAAGCAGAAATCAGGCCGATGGTTCATAGAGGTACCGCTGGAAGCCGGCAAAGAGCTGGCCGATTTCTTCTGGTCTGCCCAGATCGGCCACGGCATCGGCGATGGAGTTCTGGTAGCGGAGCTGCAGCAATGGCGTGAGCTTTTCCAGGGCCAGCTCCTGTACACCCAGTGTCACGTAGTGCTGGAGAACAAAATTCAGGAAGAGCTGCTGCTTGCTCGTGCATTTGGAATGGATGTACAGGCGTGCATGGGCAGCGCGCTCCTCCCGGGGGATGGGCTGCAGGGCATAGGCCACATGGGCCAGCACATCGAAAAGATCACTGTTGGCGGCATTGATGATCGTCTGCATCTCGGCCAGCTGGGCTGCGCCGAAGCCCTTCTCCTCGAGGCCCTGGAGCAGCTTGCGGCGGGTTTCCGGGGAGCTCCAGAGCTCCCGCAGCTCGGCTTCGTCTTTCACGAACTCCGGCAGTTTTCCATAGAGCAGTTCCAGGAACTGCTGCGAACTCATCGGTGTGCCGTCTGGGTGCCAGAAGCTGGTCACCATCATGTGCTGGATGGAGCGTTCCTTGCCGTCGCCCAGCTTGATGCGGGCCTTTTGGCGTCGGGGCGGGCCGCTGGTGTCGTCATCCCCGTCGTGGGCCTTGGGTTCTGGGGGTTCCGTTGGGGGCAGAGCCTGGCGAGGTGCAACGGGTTCGGGCTCCTGGGGTTCGCCATCCCACTCCGGATCACTGAAGTGATGGTGGGCCTTCACGAAGTCGTAGATGGTGAAGTACTCCTTGCCGTCGTAGAGGCGGGTGCCACGGCCAATGATCTGCTTGAACTCAATCATCGAGTTCACCGGCCGCAGCAGCACGATGTTGCGCACGTTGCGGGCATCCACACCCGTGGAGAGTTTCTGCGACGTGGTGAGGATGGTGGGGATCGTCTTTTCGTTGTCCTGAAAGGATCGCAGCCAGGTGTTGCCCAGTTCGCCGTCGTTGGCAGTGACCCGCTGGCAGTAGTTGGGATCGGTGCTGGTCTTGCACTGGTTGATCAGGTCGCGGATTGCCAGGGCATGGTCTTGGGTGGCACAGAACACCAGGGTTTTCTGGCGTTGATCGATCTGTCCCATAAAGATCTCCACCCGCTGCTGTTCACGCTGTTTGATCTCGATAATTTTGTTGAAGTCGGCTTCCTTGTAGAGCCTGCCGGCTTCGATCTCTCCTTCCACCACCGTGTCATCGGGCGTGTAAACGTAGTCATCGAGAGTGGTGGTGACCTGCTTGACGCGAAAGGGTGTGAGGAAGCCATCGTTGATGCCCTCCTTGAGCGAGTAGGTGAACACCGGTTCGCCGAAGTAGGCGTAGGTGTCGATGTTGTCGTTGCGGCGCGGCGTGGCGGTGAGGCCGAGCTGCACGGCAGGGGAGAAATACGCAAGAATGCCGCGCCAGGTGGATTCGTTGTTGGCGCCACCGCGATGGCACTCATCGATCACGATGAAATCAAAAAAGTCCGCCGGGTACTGACCAAACCAGGGGGAGGGCTTGCCGTCCAGCACCGGCCCGCTCATGAAGGTCTGGAAGATGGTGAGGAACACACTGGCGTTGGTGGGCACCCGGCCTTTCTTGCGCAGGTCGCCGGGTTCGATCCGCGCCAGGGCGTTTTCTTCGAAGGCGGCGAAGGCGGTGAAGTCGTTGAAGGCCTGATCGGCGAGGTTGTTGCGATCAGCCAGAAACAGGATGCGCGGCCGACGGGTGGGTTCACCGCTGAGGTTCCAGCGGGCCGCAAACAACGTCCAGAGGATCTGGAAAGCGATCGAGGTCTTGCCGGTGCCGGTGGCCAGCGTCAACAGGATGCGGTTCTGGCCGGAGGTGATGGCCTCCAGCACCCGTTTCAGGGCGATCTCCTGGTAGAAGCGGATCTGCCAGCTGCCGCCCTTGTCGGGGTAGGGGATGGCGGCGAAGCGATCACGCCAGGCGTTCTCTTCGGCGAAGGTGCGCGCCCACAGCTCCTGGGGCGTGGGGAAGGCTTCGGCCTCCCCCTCCTCGCCCGAGTCCATGTCGATGGCGTAGATGCCCTTGCCGTTGCTGGCATAGGTGAAGCGCAGCTGGAGCTTGGCGGCGTACTCCTTGGCCTGGCCCACCCCCTCGGTGAGCGGCGAGGAATCGGCCTTGGCCTCCACCACCGCCAGGGCTGTATTGCGGTAGCTGAGCACGTAGTCGGCGCTTAGGGACTTGCCGCGGCGGCCGCCGCCCTCGATGCGCCTCGGAGCAATCGGAAACTCACGGCGAATGCGGCTGCCCTCCACCACGCCCCAACCGGCCGCCACCAGCAGCGGGTCGATCAGCTCGGCGCGGGTTTCGGCCTCGTTCATGGCAACAGGCTGCCCACATGGTCGAGCAGCTCCGCGCAGAGCTGGTTCCAGGCGGCACGATCGAGGTTGAGGGAATCGGGCTCGTCGTCGTAGCGGAGAAGCGATCCAAAGGGCGCGAAATTCTCGAGCGATTGAAATCGGGTTGGATCACCCCCGAAATCGATGATCAACTGATCAAGCAGGGAGAGATCATGGGTGCGCGGATACACCTGGTCAAGCGCCGAAATCCAGGCTTTCAGAGCTTTTTCTGTGGCCTGCTGGACATGGAAGCCCCAGGAGGCTTCGGCAAACAGATCGGCATCCAGCATGGACCTCGCAGTCTTCAGATCCCGTTGAGCAATGCGCAGCATCCGGGCCGCTTCGCGCTGGCGATCAGAGGGCATGAAGCTCTCTCCCGTATCGATAAGCCTCAGTCACCACATGCTGGCTGTACTGACGACGCTCCTGCACTTCTGTATCGGAATAGAGGAGCAGATCAATCGGAATTCTGTGATGAGCCAACTTTCTGCTCAGATCCCCGGTTTCCTCAAAGCGCGAATGGTTGGCCAACCATTCATCCGGCACGGTAATTAGCAGATCCAGGTCTGAATCGGGCCGCTCAGTGCCGCGGGCACGGGAACCAAACAGGCGCACCGCGGATCCGGGGATGGCTGCCTGGATCTCGGACGCGATCGTGCGCAGCAGCGGCTCATCCACCACGTAGTGATAGCTGGAGGGGCGGGCTGTTGCGTTCATGGGGCTAGTTTGACGCGTGTGGCCGGACTCTGCCTGTTTCAGCGGCGCGCATCCTGCAGTGGGCAGCCATAGGCGGCGAACGCCGCATCGGCACTGACCAGGGTGAAGGGGCCGCTGATCGCCTGGGCCACCAGCAGACGGTCAAACGGATCGCGGTGGTGCAGGGGCAGCTGTTCGAGCGCCAGCAGATGGGGAAGGTCGATCGGGAGGAACACAAAGCCCGACTGCTCCACCCAGGGGATGGCCTCGCAAGCCGACAGGGGCATGTCGGCACGGGCCAGGGCGTGCTTGATGGCGATCTCCCAGAGCGACACGTGGCTGACCATCACCGCACTGGCCTGGTGGGTGATCAGCTCCCGGCTGGCGGGCCCCAGCTTCGGGTCATCGGTGATGGCCCAGAGAAAGGTGTGGGTATCGAGCAGCAGGTGCATCAGCCCTGCTCGAACAGTTCGGCGATCTGGGGATTGGCGGCATCGATGGAGTCGGGCGCCACGAACTGCCCCCGGGCGATGCCCAACCGGCGGGGCCGGGCCGGTGCCTGCAGGCTGGTGAGCCGCGCCACGGGCCGGCCGTTGCGGGCGATCACCACCTCGGCTTCGGCGCCGGTTTCGATCGCCTCCACCAGCCGCGAGAGGTGGGTCTTGGCCTCGAGCATGTTCACCACACGGCTCGGGCCCGTGCTCTGACCAGGGCTGGGACGGGACACCATGGCTGCACACGGCTCAACCAGACCAGACTAGACCAGCCAGGGCGCTCCAAGCTCCTCCACCGGTAGCAGCCAATGCTGCAGGGGACGGCACGCCAAGGGGGCGGTGGTGATGTCGCTCGACACGACCAACAGCCTGATGGAAACCGTGCACCTGCTGCGTTCCCCGGCCAATGCGGCCCATCTGCAGCGGTCGCTGGAGCAGGCCGGGCGCGGGGAGCTTCTCTCCCATGGGCTGATTGATCCGGATCTGGCCGATGCCGGCGATTGAGGAGCTGGCCTGGACGGCTGCCGCCTGGGACGACACCCTCCACTGGCAGAGCCAGGACCGAAGACAGCTGCGGCGCATCAACCAGCTAATCCAGGCTTGCCTGCGCGATCCCTTCGCTGGCATCGGCAAACCCGAGCCTCTGCGGGAAAACCTGGCTGGGTGCTGGTCGCGCCGCATCGACGAGGAACATCGCCTGATTTATCGGCTCGATGGCGAGCTGCTGGTGATCCTGGCCTGCAGGGTTCACTACCGGTGAACCCATGCGCTGGTCATGCAAGACCCGAAGCCGCACCAGCGACCGTGCGGTTCACCGTATGTTGAGTGGAGTGGTCATTAGTGCGATGCAGGCCATCTCGGCGAACGAGCTCAAGATCGGTGGCATCGGCGCCATCTCACGAGCGCTGGAGCACGAACGGGAGGTGGGACTGAGCGTGCGAGGCGAACTGCGGTTTGTGGTGATGGAAGTCGATGCCTATCAACGCCTGCGGGAGTGCGAGCTGGCAATTGCTCTGCAGGAAGCCCGCGCCGACCTCGCCGCCGGCCGCGTTGTACGCGAATCGGTGGGCGATCACCTCAAGCGTTTGGACTCCATGGCAATAGGCCCCGCTGATTGATCAGCCCAATCTCTGCCGTATCCAGAGAGGATCTTGGCGAGCATCGAGCACGGCCACAATGGTGAGAGTTTCGCCTTTGATGTCGTAGTAGATACTGAATGGAAAGCGCTTCGACAAGGCACGGTGGTAGCCATCCACAACCTGGTGGATGCCGCCGAAGTAATTCAGTCCTTCAATATCTGAAATCAAGCAAGAAATGAAATAAGCCCCAAGACCTTGTGATTGACGTTGATAGAAGTCGAATCCCTCCTCCAGATCAATCAGAGCATCAGAGGAAATCTCGATGATCATTCAGCCAGGCGCTGCAGATGGGCTTTGGCCTCATTCCAGGGAATGCGCGTGGCAGAACCGTCGAGGATTCGCTGGCGGCGCTCAACCAAAACATCAGCGTGCCAGTCTGGTGAGGTGAAGGTATCAGGTTGACAGCAGAGGCTCTGCCAAACTTGCTCAAGTAATCGCACCTTCTCCGCAACGGTAAGGGCGTCGAGTTGGTCGCTGGAGAGTTCGATCGCCATACCGCTGGCTGCGTCCTTTCAAGTCTAGTCGGGCTTCAACGCAGCAGCCAGGCCGTGTAGTGCTGACGCAGCACTGCCAGCACCTCAACGCGGTTTGAGCAGGGTGGCGCGACGGAAGCCGTCATGGTTGCGGCGTGGTTGGTGATTGAACGTTAAGTGATCTACCTAAGCCTGGGGCTCAGAGCTCGCCGTTGAACGCCTGGTGCAGGAGGGACTTCTTCAGTTCCTCCAGAGCGGCGAGTTTGCGTTCGTAGAGGCGGGTGAGATGATCTCCTTCGGTCGAAACGGAATGTATAGCTCCCGAGATCTCTTGCTGTGTTCGAATTGGCGGAATAGGCCCTACATCAAGAGCCCGAATGTCCTTCATGTTCACATGCTGGACCGTTGCCCCTCTTGAATGACCAAGAAGTTTCTCTTGCATTCTAGGCTCTAGCAGACGATAGGCCAAGAAGAAAGGATCGAAGATATCGGCTTTCGGCCGGATAAGAACTGTTCTTTGGCCTAAGCAAACACGAGCACCGTCGGGGATAACAGCAACGTTGCCAGCCGGCGCTTCCCGCGCAAGGATTAAATCTCCAGGTTTTGGCTCGGCACGCCGGCTCCAAGCCTTATAGGTATCTTCCGAAACACGATTCACGCCATCAAGAAGCAATTTGCCCTTTCCAATGTTTGGAGTTCGAATCGAGGGAATTCCTTCGTCCTGAACTGGCGCCGTCTTGTGTTCACAATCGACGATAAATTCACACAACTCAGAAAGATCCATTGTGTTCTCCTCCCATCCCTCACCCCGCTGACTGAACACAGATTGAAGATGACTCTCAAAGATCGCCCGGGCGTTCTGGAGGTTCCGTTCAGCGTTGGCTTTGGCGGTGACGAGGCCCGCAAACGCTTCGTCGAGCAGAGCGACGATTCGCTGCTGTTCGCGGAGTGGGGGGACGGGAACTAGAAAGCGCCTCAAGTCATCGAACTTGAGATTATTTATGTTCGTCCCATCCGAAAGCGCACCAATGAAATCCTTGTAGCCTTCGGAAGTCATCAAGTGAAATAGAAACTTCGGCAATAGCCCGTTGAGCGGCGTCAGCATTCCCATGAAGCCGCCAAAAGCATAGCCGTAATCATCATCAATGAAAGCCACCTTGCCGAGATGGCTTTTGCTTCCGCTCGCGGTACAAATCAGAAGCGAACCCTTCTTGACAATCTTGTTGGCAGGGATGACAACTTTGTCGTTGATATACTTGAGCTCTTCGAAAGAGAGAAGATTGGTGCTCAGGTTAATGTTGGAGGCTCGCAAGACGATATTGTCCGAGGCATCAACCTCATCGCTTTTCGTATAGGTGAGCCCGCGCTGGAATTCGCAAACATCCCCAATCGTCTTTACCTCCCACCCTTCCCTCATACCAACGCCCTGATCCTCCCCAGCACTTCCGAGCTCTCCGCATCCAGCGCCGCTATCTCCGCCATGATCTCCTGCGGACTCCGCAGCGCCGCCACCTCACCCCCATTGGGGTTCTTCACCGACAGATCCCAACTCTCGGGATCAATGGAGTCCACCTCCACACTCCAGCTCTTCGGCGAATCCGCATAGGTTTTCTGAAGCTCCACGAACTCCGCCAGGTCGCGGTCGTTGAGCGGGTTGGTCTTGCCGAGGTTGCGTCCGGGATCGAGCTGGTAGAACCACACCTTGCGGGTGGGCGCACCCTTCTCGAAGAACAGCACCACCGTTTTCACCCCCGCTCCCTGGAAGGTGCCGCCGGGGCAGTCGAGCACCGTGTGCAGGTTGCAGTCGGTGAGCAGCTTTTGGCGCAGGGCCACCGAGGCGTTGTCGGTGTTGGAGAGAAACGTGTTTTTAATCACCACGCCGGCGCGGCCGCCGGCCCGCAGGAGGCGGATGAAGTGCTGCAGGAAAAGAAACGCAGTTTCGCCGCTGCGAATCTCGAAGTTCTGCTGCACCTCCTTGCGTTCGCTGCCGCCGAACGGCGGGTTGGCGAGGATCACATCGAAGCGGTCGCGCTCCTGCACATCGCTGAGGTTCTCGGTGAGGGTATTGGTGTGCAGCACCCGGGGCGCCTCGATGCCATGGAGGATCATGTTCATGATCGCGATCACATAGGCGAGGCTCTTTTTCTCCTTGCCGGTGAAGGTGCGGTTCTGGAGGGTGTCGAGATCTGCGGTGCTGAGTTCGCGGCCGGTGGCGCCGCCCTTGCGCATGTATTCGAAGGCTTCGCACAGGAAGCCGGCGGAGCCCACCGCCGGGTCGTAGACCGACTCACCGATCTGGGGGTTCACCACCTGCACGATGGCGCGGATCAGCGGCCGGGGCGTGTAGTACTCACCGCCGTTGCGGCCGGCATTGCCCATGCGTTTGATCTTTTCCTCATAAAGCATCGAGAGCTCGTGCTTCTCGGCCTGGGAACGGAAGCGCAGGCCATCGATCACATCGATGATTTCGCGCAGGTTGTAGCCGCTGCTGATCTTGTTGCGCAGTTCGCCGAAGATCTCGCCGATCTTGTATTCGATCGTGTTCGGCCCGCTGGCGCTCTGCTTGAAGCGCTCCAGGTAGGGGAACAGGCGCTGGTTCACGAAGTCGCGCAGGTCGTCGCCGGTGAGGGCGGCGTGATGATCCAGCTGGCCGCTGTCGTTCTTCGGTGCCGCCCAGCTGTTCCAGCGGTAGGCCTCCTCGAGGATGGGCGTATACGTGCGGCCCTCCAGGGCGGCCACGGTGGCCTTGTCGTCTTCGAGCCCGTCGAGGTACTTGAGGAACAGCAGCCAGGAGGTTTGCTCGGTGTAGTCGAGCTCGGTGCCGCAGCCGGCCTCCTTGCGCAGGCAGTCGTCGATGGCGCGGAACGCCTGCTCAAAGGAGCTGGGGGCCGAGACGGCGCGGGAACCGTTAGCGGCACGGGTGCGGGGGGCGCGGCTGGCCGTCTGGCCATTGCCTGAGGCTTCTTCCGCCGAGCCATCCGCCAGAGCCACCGACCCACCACGGCCACGGCCGGGAACGATCAACCGGCGGCTCAGGAGATCGCCCTTCACCACTTCGTAGCTGGCTTCGTCCCACTCCAGGGTTTCCCGCAGGCGGCCGTTGCCCGCTGATCCGCCCAGGGCAGCGAGCGCACCGAGGAACTCGTCGGCGAGGTCGTCGTTGCTTACGGCGTCGCTCAGTGGGTTCTCAGCGGCGTACGTCAACGGATAGAGCAGTTCTAACGACTCAGCATGCCAGAAGGATTACGAGCGGGGCAAGGGTGGCCGGAAGTGGGCTGATCCCAGTCGGATGAATGGCAAGGCGATGCATCCAAAGGGCAGTTGCTCAGAGGAGATAGGCAGCCTGGGTGTAGAGGGTTTTGATACTCGCCTGACCGGTGACTTTCAGGAAAGATGTCACTCATAGGCTGCTATTTAAGCGGCCTGAGCCAATGGTACTGGCCGAGTTGTCATCGGCTCTTCTGGCGGCCTGTTGATCCACACCACCTCTGGCTGGTGCCAGCAGCTGCTGGATCGGCTCCATCGGCGCGGATGTTTCTGGTGGGCTTTCTCGTAGACATCGGCGCGTTGCCGGCAGATTTCGACGGCCTGGCCGCTGTGGCGCTGCTGGGGCGTCACGAACTTGATGCCGCTGTGACGGTGCTGGTGATTGTAACCAATCCACGAACAACGCCACCCACTCGCAGGCCTCGCCTTTGCTGGCGAATGGCCGGTTTGGGTAGTCGGGCCGGTACTTGATCGTGCGGCAAAGGGATTCGGAGTACGGATTATCGTTCGACACCCGTGGCCTGGAGAACGAACGCAACACGCCCAGCTCTTCCAGCCGGGCTTCAAGGGTGGCAGCGCGCAACTCTGCGAGAAGCCTGCGGCTAGGCGTTGCCGTTGTCGGCATGGAGGATCAGTGGCTGGCGGCGCCCCCTACTGATTCGCTCGCGGAGACAGGCCCTGCTCACCAGATCGGCTGCAATAGCTGGGTCTTCTCGCTCGGCGACATCCCAGGCCACCACCTTGCGGCTCCAGACGACGATCGCCAGGTAGAGGTACAGCCACACGCCTCGCACCGTGGTGGGCAGATAGGTGATGTCCCACGACCACACAGCATTGGGGCGATCCGCCCTCAAGCGCGGCACTGACCGTGGCTCCTGAGGCCTACGTGCCCGCCCCCTCCGTTGGCACTGCCCTGCCTGGTGCAAGACCCGGTAAAAACTGGACTCTGAGCCGATGTACAGGTTCTGATCAGCCAATGCGGGCACGATCTGCCCCGGCGGCAGCGAAGCGTACTCCGGCTGATTGCAGGTGAGCAGGATCCGCTGGCGTTCCTCCTCACTCAGGCGGTGGACGACATGGCGGGGACTGCCTCTACGGCGGTCCTCGCCGTCCCCATCACACCAAAAGGCCTTCCGCCAGCGCTTGAGCGTACGCAGTGAAATGCCGATCTCCCCGCAAGCTGCCAGGAGGGTGGCGCCGTGATCGCTGGCTTCACCAATCAGCTCCATCGCCCTCCGCCGGTGCGCGGCACTCGTCAACCTTCCGCGTCCTCCGAGCAGAAGACCTCCCGCTATTTTCGCAGGATCAGCAGTGCTGCCGCCTCCGCCAGGGCCTTCTCCTTGCGCTGCAGCTCCTTCTGGAGCCGCCTGATCTCCCGCTGGTCCTCGGCGCGGAGCTTCTCCAGCTCCTTTTGCTCGGCCACCGTCAGCACTGGCTTGGCGTTGGCATCCTGAGCCGCCTGCCGCCAACGGGCGACCTGCTCAGGAAAGAGGCCCTGTTCGCGGCAGTAGGCACTGAGCTCGGTCTCATTGAGGCCAGCGGTCTCGAGCACCACCGTGAACTTGTCGGCAGCGCCCCAGCCCTCAGGTTCCTTCTCGGATGCGGGCACCACCTCTCCCTGTAACCGCCAAGTCTTCCTCCAGTTGTAGAGGGTGACGACATGAATGCCCAGCTCCTCGGCAATCCGAGCCACGCTCTGGCGGTGCGTCGGGCTCATCCGTCTCCTGACATCAGCCTTCACGGCCTCGCTGTAACGACGCATTGATCTGCTCTATCAAGCCCCCGGGTGTGCGATTGAGAGGGGTGACATCTTTCCTGAAAGCGGGGGGGCTGGAACTGTCCAATAAAAGGCACCCACCTCACAGCAGGGTCTTTGTTCGTGGTGTTGATGGGGCCAGTCAGAAGCACACAACAAAGGTGTAAAATCTCCCCCGACTGGCCCCCAAATATTAAACGAAATGCACGATAGATGGCTATAGACTTTTGCCAAAGAAAATCTCATGATCATGAATGCCATAGCCGCGGCCCTCAGCGCCATGAAATTCGGGTGCTCTGACAAAGCCATAAGATTCATACAGTCGAATCGCTGGCTTCATAAAGTCTAGAGTTTCTAGCCTAACTTTCCGATAGCCAAGCGCTCCCGCTACTAAAATTAGCCGCTCCACCAAAGAACTTCCAATCCCAACTCGACGGTGGAGGGGTGAAACGTACAATCTCTTTAGCTCGCATGTGTCTTTAGAGACATTCCTGATGCCAGCCATTCCGCCGACGTTATTGCCAATATAAGCCAAGAAAAAACATCCAAAACGCCCACTATAAAGAGGCCAGTTAGACACTATTTCATCGATCAGTTTATTAGTGCTATCGCCCGTTAGGCTGATGCCATGCTCTCGCTTGAGCATCAAATTAAGCCATGATATATATTCCATTTGAATTTCCCTGAAGCCACTAGCGTGGCTAAAATCTACGATGCGAACCAGTCGTCTTTCGGGCATCGCTTAACCTCCATCTGTTGATAAAATGACTTGAATCGTCTTATGCTAGGGAACCTTGAGTAGAGGTCAGCGTACCTTCTCAGAAAAGATATAGTTACCATTAACGATGCCGCGGCTTATAGGACCATAGGATAAAAATTGACCACATTGCTTGCCATCACTTGTGTTCTCCAGTAGAAGAGTGCCAAAATCCTTCTTGCCAGCATCAGTATTTGTATAATCAAGCCTGATATAGTCACCACTTTGCTAAAGCCTTCCCGTTACTTTGTACGTATTAGATTTGTGCAAATGGTTTTTCATGACAGGGGTGATCTCTAGGACGCCTTGCAGAGATTTTCTTGAGAAAAATGACGACCTCACAACCTGCAGAGATAAATGAGCTGGATACCAAACAAGTGGCACGACATTCCCCTTCATAGAGGCTTTGAATGTACAATCAGTATATGACTTAAGAAGTTTGTTTAAATTTTTATCGATGGTCTTAGCAACTATGACCTCCTGCTCTTCTAGTCTTCGCTCTGAATCATCATCGTCAATAGGCTGAATTCCAAAGCCCTCCCACTTACCCTCTAGTGTCTTGATTCGCTCTTTGTTAATCTCGGGGTATATGCTAGTGTCAACAGCTTTCTGGATCTCGCTACCAGCAATAGCAATTAGCGGTCCGAGAACAACCGCCCATATTGGAGTGGGAATCCTGGAAACTATGTTTGCAATGCGCGCAAAGAAGTTCATTGGTTTACATGCGAAACACTAATTCGCGTTTTGAATGAATGAGGTAATTGTCCCTTGGTTGGTGATTTGGCCCAATGATATAATGAACACTGAATAGTAGATACAGTGGATGAAGACCTTATGGGGAGTTTGGAGGGTCATTCTCTAAATAACATGCTTTGATTGCGGTCTAGACTCAAAGGCCAGCTTGTGGGACCGGGATATTTCTTATCCGGCTCGCAGCGCCAACCATCATTGGAATTGACATCAAGGGTGTTCACAAAGTTAACATCCAGTTTTCGATTTGCGGAAAGCGGGAACGAGAGCCGAAACAGCTTTGCCATCGCCTGACAATAGCCATAGCGGGCGTCAACAGAAAGTTCTACCCTCAGACTAGGCCACTTGACGACTCGGCACCCTGTACTCCATCTCTCTAATGCTCAAGACCAGCGGTCGAGAAGGAACTCCCTATATTGCCAGAGACCTCAAGGCTCCTCGTCCGATGTATGGGCATATTAGAGAGTGGCCTAATGATTTAGGATGAGAAAGTGGGCAAATCATCAATATGCTCTGCGTCGCACAATCGGTAAGGCTATGAGCAACCAACATTACTTGGATCGCCCGCCAATCAAAGGTCTTCACCTGATCAGCTAAAACTTCGCCGTTCATTACGATCCCTTCATCTGGCAAGCGAAGTGAAACTAGACAACGCGATCCGCAAGAAGATACAACTGCTTTTCAGGAGAATCGGGATCTATCGAGTAATCATTCGTATAGAAGTAGCTCTTGCAGACTCTGTCAAAGAGTTGGTTTACGCCCTGTGTCGCTTGGAAAGTCGCGCCGGCAAAGTCTTTGGCATCCGCAGCATTAATTTTGACAACATTGTTCTTTGCGACGAGAACACTATCAACAGCTTCTGGAAGAAGGACCGGCTGAAAGCGAAAATAGTTGAGATCGCCAATAATGGTTCGGCATAATTCGTCACTAATCCTGGAGTAGCCCACAAACATCATTTCCAAAAGAGGGTTTCCCAAATTTCCATTCCAATCTTTAGCAGAGAATCTTCGTCCCTTTGCATAGTTAATACCGGGGGGCATCTGACCAGTTCCAAAAGAAACTAGAAGGGTCTCTTGTGCCGTAGCAGGCATCGGTGACTGATCAGCTAGCCAGGTTTTTAGAGACTGGCTACCGATGGATTCGGCTAGGGCTAGTGCAGCTGGGTTGTTGGCGCCGATACCTCCATCAATTAAGGGAATTCCGTCTCGCCCCTCGCAGCTGTGATCAAAGGAAAAGTAGCTCCTCTTTTCCCTGAGACTTTGAAAGTATGGATTGTTTTCCTGATCGTCCTTGAGGACATGGGCGGGAAACCCAGCTGGATAGGCCGATGAGCCCCGGCAGGCATCGAATAGGCGAATTCCATTGCAAGCCGGGTCATAGCTTCGAAAGGCCAGAGGGCGATTGTTCCAGGAGTCATATGCTGTGATCAGCAGGGCTTTCTTAAGCTCACCCAGGCGCGTTTGGCCTAGGTGCTTCTGCAATACATTCTCGAGTTCGCTCCCGTCAAATAGAGGGACTGACGCGGCCTTGAAAATCAGATCAATGAATGACTGAGAAGGGAAGATCGCCGCGCCGTCATTTCTAAAAATGTCAAGAACATCGTCAGCGCTTCTACCAATTGACAAGGCAGCAGCGATTAGGCTACCCGTTGATGTACCGGCGATTAGGTCAAAACAATCGAGAATGCTCTTGGAAGGAATCTGTTTCTGAGCGCAGACGGTATCAATAGCCTTCTGAAGCTCTACGAGCATTAGGGCGGTAAGACGGCCTCGATAACCGCCGCCATCAAAACTCAAAATTTTGAAAGCCATGATTGAGCAGCTTTACGTCAAATGAAAAGACTAGTCATGAGAACACAGCCAAGTTATCAGGGTGCTCAATCGGTTGCAATTAGTAACCGTGCCCTCGCTCGCGTCCATTGGCTATGCCCACCATCTCTCTAACGCCAAGATCAGAAGCGGGCAGAAACCGAGCAGTAAAAGTTCCCCCTTCGCCCCCGCCTTCTGCATCTTGATGTTAGGCGTCATCGGTGCATTCGGCCTATACTAGAGACCATAGCGAGAAAGCATAGGCTGAGTCTGTCTCCACCTAGCTTGGGGGCGGGATGTCCATGGAAAACAGGTCGTGAACTTCAATTGGGTAGGAAACTTCATTCTGCCCAATGTGCTCAGAGCCACCATCCCTGCTTGCTCGAATAATGTTGCTTTCAATAATATCCTCGATGTTTACGCAGCGTCGAAGCTCATTGATCTCAGGCGAGTCTACATCTACGCCAATATCAGCACACAACTCTGCAATTGCATCGCGAACCCTCTCAGCGGCTGAGTCAGCATCATTCTCGTCAAGGAAGTCATCCAGGATGGACTGATTTCTAATCTCATCATCAATGATCATACTCAGAACTTCAAGTGCCAAAGGCTTAAAGGTGTCAATCAAGAGGGTTTAATCGCTATTATCAGGCATCTCATTTGCAAGCTTCATGAGCTCTTTGACATCCTCAAGATCAAACCAATCGCTTTCAATGTCACATAAGAACGGCTCGATGAAGCCAATGTTGAACAGCTCATGCCACACTCCATAGCGAAGTAGCGGTGATGCTGCCGCGATGTATGTAGGCCCCTTCTCTGTGGTTTTAAGTGTTGAAAGGAGGCAGACTACAGCAGACTTGGTCTCGTCAGAGTCGGGATTCTGCTCAGTCGCTATTTCAAGCATCTCGATCTCCACGAATGCATTATGAATGTCACCACCGGTCGACAAGATATGCCTTGAGAAGCGGCTTCCCATCGCTTTCGACGTCGCCAAGGGGATCTTGGCGAGGTGAATCGATCGCCTTAGATAGCGAATCATCTGTCTGGTCTTCAAACATAAAGCAAGTGTCGCTAGAAAGTCTCCTTCTGCAGCGACACGGGGAAGTGCAAAATCTGCGATTGATGGGTTGAAGAGGTCAAAGGCTGAGTCGCCATTTTTGTTAAGAGTTCTGTTCAGCAGAGAACCGACGAGAACTTGGATGCTGCGGTGGTAGTCCGCGTCACCTTGGATCCTCATTGCATTAGGTGTCGTCAAATAACTATGAAATGCAGAAACAAGATCTATCTCGGCAATGTCACCTCCGTTAACGACAACCAGAAGAAGGAGAATCCTCTGCGAGTCTGACATCTGCTGATCATATACATCCCCCCAGATGTCAGATGGATTATCTAGCTTTGAAGAAATGAAGCTCCAGTAGTCGCATGGTTGCACCGCAGACAGCCTTATGGGATCCGTGATGAATGAAATGAGGCGTGGGTTGAAGTTTTGGTGAGAAATGACACGCATGTATTTCTTTTTTCGAACAATCTCCTCCACATGGCCTGGAGCTAAGCCAGAGTGCCAAATGCAACTATGTAGTATGCGCGCCTTGTCAAGCATACTTAGGTCGCCCACCTGTAATTCAAGTTCGTGGCGATTTACGTTCTCAATTCGAAATAAGTCGGTTAGCGACTTGCCGCGGTTGAGAATGGTAGTTCGTGAAGTCAGTACGAGGCGCTTGCTGCGGTCCGAACGAATACGCTTGATAAAGCCAACAATATGCGAGTCCTCGTGTCTTCCAATCGCTTCAAGGAATGTTCGTCCGAGGAAGTCATCGAAGTAAAAGACTTGCTTCGTGTCTTCCTGGTAAGCCGCCTCAAGCTCCTCAACGTCCTTCGCGGCTGCACACAGATGAAAGCCATTCAGAACAGAGTCAAGGCAAAGCTGCTCGGCCAAAGTAGTCTTCCCAACGCCGGGCTCTCCCGTAATCAGAACGACATGCATTTCAGCAAGGCGCACAAGCCCTAGCTTGTGTGATGGCGTCTCTACATATCGTGCGCGCTTTTGGCGCATCTCTCCAAGGATATATGCACTGCGCCCGATTAGCGCAAGAGAAGTTATTTGGTTCAAGACCACTGTACTATGCAACCATAGCTTTATGGTTCCGCGCTCGATGGCGGGGTGCAATGCAAGCATGTCATTCAATGCTTCACTTCCAACTACATCGGAGTCGCATTGGATGTAGGGTTCAAAAATGACTCGTATCTGTGCTTTGTCAGTGGGCGAAAGGGGTAATGAGGTGATCAATACATAGCGTCTTGGATTTAATTTCTGTACCTTAGGAAGTTCATCCTTGCGAAGCGAACGAACAAGAGCAGAGATCCCTGTTCTTGCCCAGTGCTTGCATTGGACGATCGTATCCCCGCTTGATGTGAAGTATCTGCCGTCTATCCCGCTGTCTCGGCCTGGCTTAAAACGTTCATACATGACACCTTCTTGGGCGCCGAGAAGCTGAAGTGACAATTGCTCGAATTCCTTGTCATCGAGTGACAAGAAGTCGTAGTTGGTCATGTTCCGAGCTTTCTTTGCACATCAGTATGCCGCATCGCAATCTACTGTGATTGAGCGGTTACCTCACTGGGGTGCATGCTGTGGGTGTGCGCCTAACGCTCAAGATCAGCGGCGAGCACGAGATGGACGACTTTGACACGCTACTGATCTCGTCCGCTGGATCTTGATGTTGGGCTGCTCGTCAACTACCAGGAAGATACAAAGCTCATTAACTCGGCTTTGGCCTTCTCAAGACTGCTGC
>CALRKN020000019.1:0-71465 GCA_943368005.1 Bradyrhizobium ivorense
ATGGGCGTGGCCGGCATCCTCGGCGGTGCCCTCCTCTGCGCCATCCACGGCGCCACGGTGGAGAACACCCTGTTTGAGGACTCCGATCAGTCGAACACCTTCAAGGCGTTCGAGCCCACCCAGGAAGAAGAGACCTACTCGATGGTCACTGCCAACCGCTTCTGGAGCCAGATCTTTGGGATCGCCTTCTCCAACAAGCGCTGGCTGCACTTCTTCATGTTGTTCGTGCCGGTGATGGGTCTGTGGACCAGCAGCATCGGCATCATCGGCCTGGCCCTCAACCTGCGCGCCTACGACTTCGTGTCCCAGGAGATCCGCGCCGCTGAGGATCCCGAGTTCGAGACCTTCTACACCAAGAACATTCTTCTGAATGAGGGTCTGCGGGCCTGGATGGCACCGGCTGACCAGCCGCACGAAAACTTCGTCTTCCCTGAAGAGGTACTGCCCCGTGGAAACGCCCTTTAATTCCGGGCTGGTGAGTGTCGGGGGCAAGGACCTCGACTCCACCGGTTACGCCTGGTGGGCGGGCAATGCCCGCCTGATCAACCTCTCCGGTCGCCTGCTCGGCGCCCACGTCGCCCACGCCGGTCTGATGGTGTTCTGGGCCGGCGCCATGATGCTGTTCGAGGTGAGCCACTTCACCTTTGACAAGCCCATGTACGAGCAGGGCCTGATCTGCATGCCCCACGTGGCCACCCTCGGCTACGGAGTTGGCCCCGGCGGTGAGGTGGTGAACCTCTATCCGTTCTTTGTGGTGGGTGTGCTCCACCTGATCAGCTCGGCCGTGCTCGGCCTGGGCGGCCTTTATCACGCCCTGCGGGGTCCCGAAATCCTGGAGAACTACTCCTCGTTCTTCTCCCAGGACTGGCGGGACAAGAACCAGATGACCAACATCATTGGTTATCACCTGATCCTGCTTGGTGTCGGCGCCCTTCTGCTGGTGTTCAAGGCCATGTTCTTCGGTGGTGTCTATGACACCTGGGCTCCCGGTGGCGGCGATGTTCGCCTGATCACCAACCCCACCCTGAACCCGGGCGTGATCTTCGGCTATCTCACCCGAGCCCCCTTCGGTGGTGAAGGCTGGATCATCGGTGTGAACTCGATGGAAGACATCATCGGCGGTCACATCTGGATTGGCCTCATCTGCATTTTCGGCGGCATCTGGCACGTGATCACCAAGCCCTTCGGCTGGGTGCGCCGTGCCTTCATCTGGAACGGTGAGGCCTACCTGAGCTACAGCCTGGGTGCGCTCAGCCTGATGAGCTTCATCGCCTCGGCCTACATCTGGTTCAACAACACCGCCTACCCCTCGGAGTTCTACGGCCCCACCAACGCCGAGTCCTCCCAGGCCCAGAGCTTCACCTTCCTGGTGCGTGACCAGCGCCTCGGTGCCAACATCGGCTCTGCCATGGGCCCCACCGGCCTGGGCAAGTACCTGATGCGCTCCCCCACCGGTGAAATCATCTTCGGCGGTGAAACCATGCGCTTCTGGGACTTCCGCGGTCCCTGGCTGGAGCCCCTGCGGGGACCCAATGGCCTGAGCCTCGACAAGCTCCAGAACGACATTCAGCCCTGGCAGGTGCGCCGGGCCGCTGAATACATGACCCACGCCCCCAACGCTTCCCTCAACTCCGTGGGCGGCATCATCACCGAGCCCAACTCGGTGAACTTCGTGAACATCCGCCAGTGGCTGGCCTCCACCCAGTTTGTGCTGGCCTTCTTCTTCCTGGTGGGTCACCTCTGGCACGCTGGCCGAGCCCGCGCCGCGGCTGCCGGTTTCGAGAAGGGCATCGACCGTCAGGCCGAGCCCACCCTGGCCATGCCGGACCTCGACTGATTCCAGCCTCAGCGCCTCCGCAGCTCTCCAGCCCCCGCCGTGGCGGGGGCTTTTTACTGGCACGCCGGCCGGCGTGCCCAACCACCGAGAGCAATAGGGTTCGAGCGGTTCCCCGTTCCGCGATGAAGCCCCTCACCCAGGCCCAGTTGCAAACTGATGTTTGGCCCCGCCAGGCATCCGCCCCAAACCACGTTCTCCGACTTTACAAACATAAGTAAATTTGATAGCATCAGAACTCAATCACAGATCATCCAAAAAGTCATGCATTCGCCCTCTAGCGATCTATATTGGATATCATTTCTGCCGAGCCTGCAGTGCCCTATAACCAAAAAAGGGCTGAGATTACTAAGTGAACGCGAAGCTCAGTGCGTAGCTTTGCGCATAGAACAGTCGGAGCTGCTGAGCATAGGTGGTCAAAAACAAGATGTGCTCTTGACTTCGTATCTCCAAGTAAGGGGTGAAGAAATCTATTATCCTATTTTTCGCGGATGTATTTTGGGTCTTCTCCCATTTCTTGCATTGGCCCCCAAGGGGCAACGGCTCCATAAGCAATTAGTAGATGAGTCATACAAAAATACAGTGCGTGATTACTACGAGCAAGTTGGATGGGAGGTCGATAAAGAGGGAAGCTATGTGGATACTGCTCGATCGACATCGCCGAAGAGCGTGGCCGTAAGATATCATTCATTGTGTAATCTACGTTTAAATAAGCATATCAGTGGCGGCGATTATCTTCTTGACATTGCGTCTGGGCCAATCCCTCATGATGAATACCTAAGCTATCACAAAGGATTTAAGTTTAGAGTGTGTATGGATTTTTCTTTAAGATCTCTTGAGCTTGCCAGGCAAAAGATAGGAAACTATGGAATATTTATTTTGGGAGATGCAACCAATATTCCGCTGAATGATAATAGCGTCGATGCATGCATTTCCTTGCATACAGTCTATCATATAAATTCTGAATTGCAGGAGTATGCAGTTCGAGAGTTTCAGAGAGTCAGTCGCAAGGATTCACTAATCGTTTACGAATGGGACTCGTTTTTCATGAATTGTTTTTTTTCGTTGACTATATTTGCAGGAAAGCTTCGCAATTGGTTGAAGCCTAATGGCTCCAAACAAAAGGTTTTATGTATTGAAAAGGATAAAATTTTATCTTCAGTAACAGCAGAACCAATGCTATATATTCACAACCATATTTATAGATGGTGGAAACGGAAATGGCGTTCTTCGTTAAGGCTTTATTGTTGGAGCTCATTATCAGGATCTTTTCTCATTAAAATAATACCTGACAATATGATCGGAACTGCACTGTTAAGAATAGTTTTTGTGCTTGAGAGTTTATTTCCTTATATTATGGGACGACTGGGGAGCTACCCCATTATTAAAATATATAAACGCTTGTAACAGTAATAGATTCAATGATTAAACCATTTTCCACTGAGCTTAGTTCACGCTTTTTTGCTCAATGTTGTCACTTAAAATCAATTCAATAGGTTTAGCTTTTACAGGTAGCTAGTCAGTGCTGATATCAAGTCAGGAGCATGTTTATAGAGAAATTTTTCTAACGGTTATGGTGCGCAGTAACATCCAACTCTGGAATGGCAGTACAAGCTATTCTCGATCAGCGAGCTGCACCGCCAACAAAGCATCCTGCTCTACTCCAAGTGCCGTAGCATGCCCGACCACATTGTCAACTTGGTTCAACGACATGTTCGACCGATTGTTCGCGGTAAGGCAACAGCTGCTCTTGAGTTTGGGGTCAAGATCAGTTGTCCGGCGACAATGAAGATGGCCGGCGGCCAAGGGGGGTTGACGCGGAGCAGCTCAATCCCATCGATCTTTAGAAAGATCCAAAGGCCATCGACCAGTCGCAGGATCTGCTGAGCGGTGCTGACCGTCTTTGCCCACGGCGTTCGCTCGCCCCGCTGGCAGCCCAGCTCCACCACCCGCTGCAGCCTCGCCTCAAAGGCCTGTCGGATCGGCCGGCAGCTCTGTTGCAAACCGGGCCAGTCGATCATTCCATCCTCGTAGCGGTGCCAGTGGCCAAACAGCTGTTGCTGCAGGTCCAAAAGTTCAGCGCCGAACCCAGCGCTGGCGCCCGGATGTTCGGCGATGGCGTTGAGATCGCAGATCAGGTGCGCCCAGCACAGCTGCGGTTGCTGGGTGGGCAGATGGTTGTAGGTCGAGAAGTGATCGCTCACCACGATCCCGCCAAAGCTGCTCGGGAGCAGCTTTGGCGGCGGCTGTGGATCGACTCAGACCTTAGATGAACACCGTCACTGCGGCGGTGACCATGACCCACTGCCAGCCCCGCTTGCCGTTGGGATTGTTGCCGTCGGCGTTGCCGGTGGGGGCGCCGATTTCATCCACGTAGGCCACCGGCTGCTGACGGGCAAAGGCCAGGGCCTCCTGCATGGGCCGGGCCAAGGCTGCGCTCAGACGCTCGAGGACCTTTGCAATCGCTCCACGGCTGATCTGCACCCCCAGCAGTTGATCGAGCATCGCCTGGGTCTTGCTGAAACTCAAGGGAAAGACGCTGCCCAGCAGACCCACCAGGGCACTGAGCCTTGGACCGTACGGACTGGCTTCCACATCTGCAGGCAGCGTTGCGGAGGTACTGGTAGAGCAGCAGGGGGCAGACCAGATGCCCCTGCGACTGGCGCAGACGGCCAGCAACGGCGGCTTTAGGGTTCAGGTCAGCCAACGTGAGTTTCGATGACCCGTCCTGGACAGGATGCTTTCCCCGGCGCCATCGCCCTGGCGGGTGCCGCCATGATCCTGGGGGGATCGTTGCTGCAGCAGGGCCCGGTGCAGGCTCAATGGCAGAACACGATCAGCCGGGTGGCGCCCGGCGTGGTGTGCGATCGCGGCGCGGGAATCTGCTTCGACCGACAGGGACCCTCGATCGGCCTGACCCGCGACTATCTGGGCAACGGCGCGGCCCAACGGCTCACAGCCAACCTCAGCGGCCGGCCCGCATCGAGCGACTTCAGCCTGAGCAACGGCTCCTTCTGCAGCGTGTCCCAGTCCACCTGCTGGACCAGCAACAGGCGCGATCGGCTGAATGAAGAGCTCACCCGTGAGTTCTACCCCAACAGTCCCGCACTGCAGAGCAACACTGCGAGCAACACGGTGAGCAAGGCCGTGGGCCTCTGCAGCCTCACCCAGCGTGGTCGGGCGATCTACGACGGCGGCTGCGAAATGAGACTGGTGAGCCGGGATGCAGGCATGGTCAGCCGCTACTCCGTCACCACCAATGACGGTCGCCGATACGTCTTCAAACGCTCCGGATCCTCCTTCCAGCTGGAGGATGCCACCGGCACTTGGCCCGTTCAATTCATCAACCACGGCTACACGGGCGTGTTCCGTTGGAGCGACATCAACTTGGTGGCCACCCGCCAGAACAATCTGCTGAATCCCCAGCAACCGCAACCGCGCAACAACAACGACTGGTTCAACGACCTGTTCTCGGGGGGCAGGAACTGAGCCAGTGGCGCAGCAACGGCAGGCTCAGGCCGATCACATTGCTGTAGCAACCGTCGATCCGCTCCACCAAAGGGCCACCGCGGCCCTCCAAGGCAAAACCTCCCGCGCACTGCAGCGGTTCGCCGCTGTCCACATAGGCCTCGATCTCCGCCGGGCTCAGGGCTGCAAATTGCAGCCGCGTGCTCACCACCGCCAGCTGGCGTACGGCATCCCCACCGATCAGACAGTGGCCGGTGTGCAGCACACCCCAGCCACCGGCCATGCGATGCCAGCGGGCAATGGCTTCATCCCGATCCCCGGGCTTGCCAAACACCTCCTCCCCAAGGGCGAGGAGGGAGTCACACCCCAGCACCAGATCGGCTGACCCCTCGCCAGCCACCACCTCAGCCACGGCGGCAGCCTTGGCCTCTGCCAGACGCTGCACCAGCTGCAAAGGATCCGGGTCGACGATCGCCGCCTCATCCACCCCGCTCACCAGCACCCGGTGGGCAATCTGAGCCTGGCGCAACAGGCGATGGCGGGCGGGGGAGGCCGAGGCAAGCACCAGCATCGCGGCTGCAGGCAGGAGACAATGGCTCCCATGCAAGACCAGCGCCGTCACGGCGGCCATCCCGACGGCGGACCGGTCCAGGGGCCCTATCCCAGCCGCTCCTGGGCCCGGGCCAGCCAGGCCCTGCGCTGCCTCCCCTTCCGGCGTGCCTTCTACGACCGGGTGAGCGAGCGCGCCATCGGCAGCCGTGAGTTCTGCCAACTCCCGCAGACCAGCCTTTTCTGCTGGGGCCGGATGGGGCCCGAGCGGGTGGAGGCCCACTTCACTTGGCTGATCCGCCTTGGCGTGCTGCGCCGCGAGGTGGATGGCCAGGGACTCACCGAGCGGGTGCGGCTCACCCCCATGGGGCGGGAGCTGCTGCAGCGCTGGCCCGGCGAAATTCCCCGCGCACCGCTGCCCGAACGCATCGCCCACCAGCTGCGCCGCAGCCGGCCACGGCTGTGAGGCCGAATCCGCTGATGGTGCTCGGCACGAGCAGCGGGGCCGGCAAGTCGCTGATGACAGCCGCCCTCTGCCGGGTGCTGCGGCGCCGGGGGGAGACCCCCCTGCCCTTCAAGGGCCAGAACATGAGCAACAACGCCTGGGTGGACCAGGGGGGCGGTGAGATGGCCTATTCCCAGGCTCTGCAGGCCTGGGCGGCGGGGCTGGAACCCCGGTGCGCCATGAACCCGGTGCTGCTCAAGCCCCAGGGCGACAGCACCAGTGAAGTGATCCACCTGGGTCGCTCGGTGGGCAGTGCCAGGGCCGAGCACTACTACCGCGACTGGTTCCGGCCCGGCTGGGCCGCCATCCGCCAGGGCCTCACCGACCTGCAGGCGGCCCACCCGGGCGGACGGCTGGTGCTGGAGGGGGCCGGCAGCCCGGTGGAGGTGAACCTCCAGTCCCGCGACCTCACCAACCTGCGCCTGGCCCAGTACCTGCGCGCCCGCTGCATCCTTGTAGCCGACATCGAGCGCGGTGGCGTGTTCGCCCAGCTGGTGGGCACCCTGGCCCTGCTGCGGCCGGTGGAGCGTCCCCTGGTTCGCGGCCTGCTGATCAACCGCTTCCGCGGACGGCGCGAACTGTTTGATGAGGGGCGGCGCTGGCTGGAGGCCCACACCGGCATTCCCGTGCTGGGGGTGATGCCCTGGCTCAATGAGCTGTTTCCCCCCGAGGACTCGCTCGATCTGCTGGAACGCCGCGGCCGCAAGCGGGGCGCCGAACTGGAGATCGCCGTGCTGCGCCTGCCCTCGCTGAGCAATTTCTCCGACCTCGACCCCCTCGAGGGCGAGCCCACGGTGCAGCTGCGCTGGGTGGCCCCGGGGGAGGAGCTCGGTGCCCCGGATGCGGTGGTGGTACCCGGCAGCAAGCAGACCCTGCGCGATCTGGAGGCCCTGCAGCGCAGCGGCCTGGCGGCAGCCCTGCGGAGCCATGTGGCCAACGGCGGCCAGGTGTTTGCCATTTGCGGCGGACTGCAGCTGCTGGGGCGGGAACTGCTGGATCCCGAAGGACTGGAGGGGCCCCCGGGCTGCCACCCGGGCCTCGGCCTGCTGCCGCTGCGCACGGTGTTCGGCCAGGCCAAGGCCCTGCGCCAGCGCCGCACTGCGGCCCTCTGGCCGCCCGGGGGGGACGCCGCAGCGCTGGAGCTGGAGGGCTTTGAACTGCACCGGGGCCAGAGCAGCGCCCTGGAGCCCTGCCAGCCCCTCTGCGGCGCGGCCGGTCTGGGCTGGGTGCAGCCCTGCGGCGACCAGGGGGGCCTGGTGGCTGGCACCTATCTCCACGGGGTGTTCGAGAGTGGGCCCTGGCGTCGCCGTTGGCTCAACCAGCTGCGGGCGCGCCGGGCGCTGCCCCAGCTCAGCGAGCGGCAGCCCCACCACGGCCGCCAGCGCGATGCCCTGCTGGATCGCCTGGCCGATGCCTTCGCCCAACACGTGAACCTGGAGCCCCTGCTGGCCCCCTGAAACCCGCTGTCGGTCACCATGGCGCGCGATCCCGTCACCCTTCACTGGCCCAACGGCCGCACCACCACCGCCCTGCCCGGCAGCGACTGGCTGGCGGCCGCCCAGGCGGCCGGCTTCCCCATCCCCACCGGCTGTCTGGGCGGCAGCTGCGGCGCCTGTGAAATCGAAGTGAACGGCCGCACCGTGCGCGCCTGCCTGGCCACGGTGCCCCCCAGCCGCAGCGGGGAGCTGACGGTGGAGCTGGCCAGCGATCCCTACTGGTGAGCGGGCTGGGGATCCCGCTGGATCAGGCCCCCGCCCAGCAGCACCTCACCGGCGTAGAACACCGCGGCCTGGCCCGGGGTGATCGAAAACTGCTCATCGGCGAACTCCACACGGCAGCGGTGGGGACGCCCGGCCTGCTGGTCGGCGGCGGTGGCCGGCAAGGGGGTGAGCAGGGCCGGCACCGGGGCGCTGCGGTAGCGCACCTGCACCTCCACCGCCAAGGGCGCCAGGGGAGGCGCGATCGACACCCAGTTCACCGCCCCCACCAGGGCATCGGGCCGGGCCGCGTCCTCCCGCGGCGCCACCACCACCCGGTTCAGGGCGCCATCGAGGCGCACCACGTAGAGGGGCTCGCTCCAGGCCACCCCCAGACCCTTGCGCTGGCCGATGGTGAAGTGCTCAATGCCATCGTGCTGGCCCACCACCGTGCCGTCGGGCAGCACGATCTCACCCTGGCGCGGGGGCAGATAGGCATCGAGAAAGGCCTTCATCGAGCCGTGGTGATCGGCCAGGCAGAGGTCCTGACTCTCGGGCTTCTGGGCCGTGCGCAGGCTGTGGCGCGCCGCCTCGGCGCGGGTGTCGGCCTTGGTGAGCTCGCCGAGGGGAAACACCAGCCTGCCGAGGTCCTGCTGGGGCAGGTCGTAGAGGAAATAGCTCTGGTCCTTGTGGGAATCGAGCCCGCGCAGCAACTGGTGCCGGCCCGCCCCCTCGCCCGGCACCGGCAGGGGCTCACCATCGGCGTGGCGCACCCGGGCGTAGTGGCCGGTGGCCACCCGGCCGATACCCCGCTCGCCCTGGGCCCAAGCCAGCATCGGGCCGAACTTCACCTCCCGATTGCAGCGGGAACAGGGCAGGGGCGTGGTGCCGGAGCCGTAGCCCTCCACCAGGAAATCCACGATCTGGGCCTGGAAGTGCTCACGGAAATCCACCACATGGTGGGGCACGCCCAGCTGGTCACAGATGCCGGCGGCATCCACCAGACCCTCGGCGCAGCAGGCCCCCTTGCCACTCATCAACCAGAGGGTGAGGCCCTCCACCTGCCAGCCCGCCTCCACCAGCAGGGCGGCAGTGAGGGAGCTGTCCACCCCCCCGGAGAGACCCACCGCCACCCGGTGCTCCCCTGGCCAGGCCAGCAGCCGCGCCAGGGCAGCCACACCGGCGGCTGTGGCCGGCGGCTGGGCAGCGCTCGCGGCAACCTGGGCAACGGGGAGAGACAAGGGGGCAGACAGCGGCGCGGATCGCTCCATCATGAAACTGGACCCTCACCTCCTGCGGGCTCAGCCCTTGCACGCCGCCACCCCTGACCCCTGGCCAGCCCGCGATGCCGAGCATCTGCTGGTGCATGGTGCCCAGATGGCTGCCCTGGAGCAGCAGCTGTTTGCCAGCGGCCTGCCGGTGGAGGCCCTGATGGAAAAGGCCGCCCTGGCCGTGGTGGCGCGACTGGTCGAGCAGCACGGCGACACCCTGGAGCGCCAGGGGGCCGTGGTGCTGGTGGGCCCCGGCCACAACGGTGGCGATGGCCTCGTGGTGGCCCGGGAACTGGCGCTGCGGGGCCTGCAGGTGGCGATCTGGAGCCCCTTTGAGCGTCACAAGCCGCTCACGGCCAGCCATCTGCGCCACGCCCAATGGTTGGGCATTCCCCGGCTGTCAGCCCCTCCGGATCCCGCCGAAGAGGCCCTCTGGATCGACGCCCTGTTCGGCACCGGCCAACGCCAGGCGCCCCCGGCCCCCCTGCTGGCCCTGCTGGCCGAGCGGGAGCGGCGGCAGCCGCGGCGGCTGGTGGCGATCGATGTGCCCACCGGCCTGTGCGCGGATCGGGGCCAGTGCCTCGGGACTGGCGCGGCCCGTGCCCTGCGCACCTACAGCCTCGGCCTGCGCAAGACCGGGCTGATCCAGGACCCGGCCCTGGAGTGGGTGGGCCAGCTGGAGCGGATCGACCTGGGCCTGCCCGGCGCCCTGCTGGCCCAGCTGCCCCCCGAGCAGCCGCTGGCGCTCTCGGCCGCCGACCTGGACGGCGCACCCTGGCCCCAGCCCGCGGCAGCGGCGGGAAAGTATGGCCGCGGCCGCCTCCTGCTGGTGGCGGGCAGCCAGCGCTACATGGGGGCCGCGACCCTGGTGATGGCTGGCGCGAGCGCCAGCGGCTGCGGCTCGGTGCAGGCGGCTCTCCCCGAGCAGCTGGCCACCACATTCTGGAATCAGGCCCCCCAGGTGGTGCTGCGCCACAGGCTGCCCTGCGGCCCTGCGGGTGGTCTGGAGCTGGCGGCCCTCGCGGGGCAGGATGCCGGCCGACTCGACGCCATCGTGCTGGGTCCGGGCCTCGGCGCTGGCGACGACGGCGAGGCCAGAGGCGATGGCCAGGCCTGGGAGTGGCTGCAACAGTTCCAAGGGCTGCTGTTGCTGGATGCCGATGGCCTGAACCGGTTGGCCCGCTTGGGCGATGCGGCCATCCCCTGGCTGGGCCAGCGGCGGGGGCCCACCTGGCTCACGCCCCATCAGGGGGAGTTCGCCAGGCTGTTTTCCCGGTTCGCTGAGCTGCCGCCCTTGGAGGCGGCGGCCGCCGCCGCCCAGGCCAGCGGAGCGGCTGTGCTGCTCAAGGGAGCCCGCACCGTGGTGGCCGGCCCTCAGGCCGGGGGTTCGGCCGCCCGCTGGCAGCTGCGCACGGCAGCGGCGGCGGCGGCGCGGGCTGGCCTGGGGGATGTGCTGGCTGGCTATGCGGGTGGCCTGGGGGCCATGGCCATGGCCTGCGGCAACGGCGCACCGGCCAGCCTGCTGGCCGCCATTGCCCTGGCCCACGCCTGCGCTGGCGCCCGACTGGCCCGGCAGGGACCGGGCTGCGCCAGTCCCCCGGCGGTGGCCGCCAGCTTGGCAACCATCGGCCCGTCAACCACCTGACGGAACCGCAACGGCCGGCCCCACCGGATCCCCACCGTGGCCTCTGCCTGGGCGGGCTCGGCCTATGGGCAGGATGTTTTCTCTGGTTTCAACACCGTTGCCGGAGCCAGAGCACAACCAGAGACGCAGTTTTCGTGTTGTTTTGCAAGCAAAACCTAAAGGGTTACTGAAAACACACCGGAAGCCAATGATTCCAGCGGATAGTTATCTTCCTGCGCCAGTCGTGCGATGTCCGCAACCAGTCTCAGGGCCAGCGAGGGACAGCGCCGTCGCACCAGCGACCCGGTGAGTTGGTATCTGGCCACGATTGGAAGGGAGCCGCTCCTGACGGCAGCCGAAGAAATTGAACTCGGCAACCAAGTGCAGGCCCTGATGCGCCTGCTGGAAGAAAGCCGTGACGACTACAGCAGTCACGAACAGAAGATCATGCGGGTGGGTCAGCGGGCGAAGCAACGCATGATGAAAGCCAACCTGCGGCTGGTTGTGAGTGTTGCCAAGAAATATCAGGGAAAGGGAATGGAATTGCTCGATCTGATTCAGGAGGGATCCCTGGGTCTGGAGCGGGCGGTTGAAAAATTCGATCCCACCCGCGGCTACAAATTCTCCACCTACGCCTTCTGGTGGATCCGCCAGAGCATGACCCGGGCCATCGCCTGTCAGTCGCGCACGATCCGCCTGCCCGTGCACCTCTCCGAGCGTCTCACCGCCATCCGCAAAGTGAGCCTGGATCTGGCCCATAAGCTCGGTGCCATGCCCAGCCGGCAGGAGATCTCCGAGGCCCTCGGCATGCCCATCGATGAACTCGATGGCCTGCTGCGTCAAGCGCTCACCACCTCGAGCCTCGATGCACCGGTGAATGGTGACGAGGGCCGCAGCTTTCTGGGCGACCTGATCGCGGACGGGGATGACGAGGAACCCCTCGACAAGGTGGAGCGTGGCATCCACCAGGAGCAACTCGACCGCTGGCTCAGCCACCTCAGCGACCAGGAACGTCAGGTGCTCCACCTGCGCTTCGGGCTTGAGGGGGAGGAACGGCAGACCCTGGCGGAAATCGGCCGACGGCTGGATGTATCCCGGGAGCGGGTGCGGCAAGTGGAACTCAAGGCCCTGCGCAAACTGCGCAACCTCACCCGCCGCATGCCCAGTGGGCTCTGAGCCCACTGGCTAGGGCTTGCGGGATCAGTCCTCGGCCCAGATGTAGCGGGTGAGCTCTTCGGGCTTCGGTTCCGGGGCCTGCAGGGCGAACTCCACGCAGTCGGCCACCTCGGCATCGATCTCCTTCTCGATTTCCTTGAGCTCCTCGGCGCTGGCCAGGTTCTCCGCCGTTAGATGGGCGGCCAGGCGCTTGATCGGGTCGCGCTGGGCCCAGAACTCCTTCTCGGCCTGGGCCCTGAGCTCATCCGGATCGGCCAGAGAGTGGCCGCGGTAGCGGTAGGTGAGGCACTCCAGCAGGGTGGGACCCTCTCCAGCCCGGGCCCGCTCGATCGCCCGCTGGGCCGCGGCCCGTACCGCCAGCACATCCATGCCGTCCACCTCTTCACCGGCCATGCCGAAGGCGGCGGCCTTGCGCCAGATCTCTGGATCGCTGGTGGCACGGTTGTGGTCCATGCCGATGGCCCATTTGTTGTTTTCCACCACGAACAGGATCGGCAGCTTCCACAGGGCCGCCATGTTCAGGCACTCGTAGAACTGACCGATGTTGCAGGTACCATCGCCGAAGAAGGCGGCCGTCACCGCATCGCTGCTGGCATCGCCGAGGGCATCGCGCTTGTACCGGCTGGTGAAGGCGGCTCCCAGGGCCACGGGGATGCCCTCGCCGATGAAGGCATAGCCACCGAGGAGGTGATGCTCCTTCGAAAAGAGGTGCATGGAACCACCGCGCCCCTTGCTGCAGCCGGTTTCCTTGCCGAACAACTCGCTCATCACCTCGCGGGCGGGCACCCCGCAGCTGAGGGCATGCACGTGGTCGCGATAGGTGCTGCAGAACCAGTCGTGCTGCATCTTCATCGCCTTGATCACGCCCGTGCTCACGGCCTCCTGGCCGTTGTAGAGATGCACGAACCCAAACATCTTGCCGCGGTAATACATCTCCGCGCACTTGTCTTCAAAGCGGCGACCCAGCACCATGTCGCGATAGAGCATCAGCCCTTCTTCGCGGGTCACCGTGGCCGGTGCGGCCGGATAGAGGTTCTCCAGTCGCTCGGCGTGGGGGCCGGCCACATGGGTGGAATCGGCGGAGCAGGCCGGGACCCCCGATGCGGAAGCCAGTTCACGACTCATATCTGCCTGGGTCATGGCGAAGAAGCGGCGCAACAGGGGGGTCGGCACTGGGGCCAGGCGATGCGGCCAGGCGATGCGGCGACCAGGGGGCAGGAACTGTTCCTGACGCCGACTGTACGGGGTCTGGCCCTTTGCTTCTGCCCACGGTGGAACCGGAGCCAGCAGGCCCCGATCGAATCGGCCGGTTCTGGGCTAAACCAACCACTCTGACTAGAGTCGGCCACCAGCGGAAACCCAGGGTTGGAACTGCCGATCGATCACTTCCGGTTGCTCGGTGTCAGCCCGACCACGGATGTGCAGACCCTGTTGCGCACCTTGCAGCAACGGCTCGACCGCGTCCCCGACCAGGGCTTCACCCTGGAAACCCTGGAGGTGCGCAACACCCTGCTGCGCCAGAGCGCCGACCTGTTGAGTGACGCCGAACGGCGCAGCGCCTACGAATCCCAGCTCACCGCCCTCAGCCAGAGCGGCCAGCCCCTGCAGGCGGCCCTTGAACTGGGCAGCAACCAGGAGGTGGGCGGACTGCTGCTGCTGCACGAGGCGGGGCAATTTTGCGACGTATTCGAGCTGGTGAACCGGGCCCTGCAGCCCCCCCAGGCCCCGGCCCTGGGCAGCGGTCGCGAGGCCGACCTCTGCCTGCTGGCCGGCGTGTCCTGCCTGGCCGGCGCCGAAGACCTGCGGCGGCAGCGCCGCTACGAAAGTGCGGCCCAGCTCCTGGGCCAGGGGCAGCAGCTGTTGCAACGCATGGGCCAGCAACTCCAACAACGCCAGGCCATTGCCGATGCCCTGCAGAGCCTGCGGCCCTTCCGGGTTCTCGACCTGATCAGCCGGGATCTGGGCGCCGTTGAAGCCCGCACGGAGGGGCTGCGGCTGCTGGAGGAGCTGGTGGCGGAGCGGGGCGGACTGGAGGGACAGGGCGACCCACGCCTCAGTGCCGAGGAATTCCAGGCCTTTTTCAGGCAGATCCGGGCCTACCTCACCGTGCAGGAGCAGATCGACCTGTTCAGCCGCTGGTCGAGTGGGCCTGGCCAGCAGGGGGGCAGCGCCGATTTCCTCGCCACCACGGCCCTCACCGCCTCGGGCTTTGCCCAGCGCAAGCCGGAGCGGATCGCCGCCGCCCGCGAGCGCCTGCTGGCCGGCGGCCAGGCGGACGTCCAACCCCTGCTGGCCTGCCTGCATCTCCTGCTCGGCCAGGTGGACGAGGCCGAGGCCGCCTTCGCCCAGGGAGCCACCCCGGCCCTGCAAGCCTGGGCACGCCAGGCCGGGGACGACCCCCTGGCCCAAGTTTGCGCCTACTGCCGCGACTGGCTGGGCCGGGATGTGCTGCCCGGCTACCGCGACCTGGAAGCAGACCCGGACCTGGAGGCCTACTTCGCCGACCGGGATGTACAGGCCTATCTCGATGAACTGGACAACAGCCCTGCCCCTGCCGAGGCGCCGCTCTCCGGCTTAGACCTGGCGAGTTCGGCCTTTCCGGCTGCCCAGGCCCTGCTCGGGCTGGGTGGCTTCGGCAGTGGCTTCGGCGGTGGCTTCGGCGGTAGCGACGATCCCCAGTCCCTGCCCCCCCCTGCCGACCCCAGGGCGGTCGAAGCCGATGGGCCGGAGGTCTTCCAGCTGCCGCACTGGCTGCAAGGTGGTGGTTGGCGGCGGCCAGCCCGGATCGGCGCGGCCATCGCAGCCGTGGTGCTGGTGGCCGCCGGCGCGGCAGCCCTGTTGCGACCCCGGCCCGCCCCCAGCCCCATTCCCGTGGAACCCAAGGCCGCCGGCCCGGGGCCGGCCCAGCAGCCGACCGGAGCAGCGCCGGCCCCCGTCCGGCCGCCAGACCCCATCCAGCTGCCGCTCCGCAGTGCTTCCCCCTCCGCGGCGGAGGTTCGCACCCTGCTGGAGGGCTGGCTTGCCGCCAAGGCTGCCGTACTGGCAGGCAAGACGCCTGCCGTGCCCCTCGATCAACTCGCCCGCGACAACCAGTTGCAGCGGCTGGCGGCGGAACAGCGGGAGGACAAGGCCCGCAACCAGACCCAACGGATCAACGCCCGGGTGGTCACCTTGCGCCTGGAAGACAGCACTCCCACCCGGATTGCCGCTCTCGTCACCATCGACTACACCGGCCAGCGCCTCGACGCCGCGGGCCAGCCCGTAGGAAAGCCCACCCGCCTGCAGGCCCTGCGCAACCGCTACGTGTTCGCCCGTGACCAGGGCACCTGGCGGATGGTGAGCTTCCGGCGGGCTGATTGAGCCCGCCGCCGAGCTCGCGCAGAAGCCAGTTTTTACGATCAATCCACCAAACCCGCCCGGCCAAGGGCCCTCCAGCCGATGTTCGACGAGCTTTCCCAGCGGTTTGAAGACGCCGTCAAGAACCTGCGGGGCCAGGGGGCGATCAGCGAGACCAACATCGACGGAGCCCTGAAGGAGGTGCGCCGGGCCCTGCTGGAGGCCGATGTGAGCCTGCCGGTGGTGAAGGACTTCGTGGACGAGGTGCGCCGCAAGGCCCTCGGCGCCGAGGTGGTGCGCGGCATCAGCCCGGATCAGAAGTTCATCCAGGTGGTGCACGAGCAACTGGTGGACACCATGGGCGGCGCGAATGCCCCCCTGGCGGCCGGGGGCCGGGCGGGGGCGCCGTCGGTGGTGCTGATGGCCGGCCTCCAGGGCGCGGGCAAGACCACCGCCACCGCCAAGCTCGGCCTGCACCTGAAAGAACAGGGCCGCAAGGCCCTGCTGGTGGGCGCTGACGTGTATCGCCCGGCAGCCATCGAGCAGCTCCAAACCCTGGGCGGCCAGATCGGCGTGGAGGTGTTCAGCCTCGGCACCGAGGCCAAACCGGAAGCCATCGCCGCAGCCGGCATTGAGAAGGCAAAGGCCGAGGGCTTCGACACGGTGCTGGTGGACACCGCTGGCCGGCTCCAGATCGACCAGTCGATGATGGAGGAGATGGTACGGATCCGCCAGGCCTGCCAGCCCGATGAGGTGCTGCTGGTGGTGGATTCGATGATCGGCCGCGAGGCTGCCGAACTCACCCGTGCCTTCCACGAACAGGTGGGCATCACCGGCGCCGTGCTCACCAAGCTCGACGGCGATTCGCGCGGCGGCGCCGCCCTCTCGATCCGCAAGGTGAGCGGCGCCCCGATCAAGTTCATCGGCACTGGGGAAAAGGTGGAGGCCCTGCAGCCCTTCCACCCTGAACGGATGGCCAGCCGGATTCTGGGCATGGGCGACGTGCTCACCCTGGTGGAAAAGGCCCAGAAGGAGGTGGAGCTGGCCGATGTGGCCAAGATGCAGCAGAAGCTCCAGGAAGCCACCTTCGACTTCTCCGACTTCGTGCAGCAGATGCGCCTGATCAAGCGCATGGGGTCGCTCGGGGGCCTGATGAAGCTGATCCCGGGGATGAACAAGATCGACTCCGGCATGCTCAAGCAAGGCGAGGAGCAGCTCAAGAAAATCGAGGCGATGATCGGCTCGATGACCGAGGCCGAGCGCCGCGACCCGGACCTGCTGGCGGCCCATCCCTCCCGCCGCCGCCGCATCGCCGGCGGCAGCGGCCACACCCCGGCGGATGTGGACAAAGTGCTGCAGAACTTCCAGCAGATGCGCGGGTTCATGCAGCAAATGACCCGCGGCGGCGGCATGCCCGGGATGCCTGGCATGGGTGGAATGCCAGGTATGCCGGGCATGCCAGGCATGGGTGGCTTCCCTGGCATGGGCGGCCCGGGGCCCGCTGCCCACCGTGGTGGCGGTGCTGCCCCCCGGCCGGCGAAGCCCGCCAAGAAGCGCAAGGGGTTCGGGCAGCTCTGAAAGCTCCCACCCCACCAGCTACACTCTTTCTTTGCACACTTAGCGGCTAGGCCACGATGATCAAGCTCCGCCTGAAGCGGTTTGGCAAGAAGCGGGAAGCGAGTTTCCGCCTCGTGGCCGTCAACAGCACCTCCCGCCGGGACGGTCGTCCGCTCGAGGAGCTGGGCTTCTACAACCCCCGCACCAAGGAAACCCGTCTCGACACCGAGGCCATCCGCGCCCGTCTCGAGCAGGGCGCCCAACCCACCGACACGGTGGTCACTCTGCTGGAGCGGGGCGGCCTCCTGGAGAAGACCGTGCGGCCCTCGGTGGTGACAGGCCAGAAGAAACAGGCCGCCGCCCGCGAGGCAGCCGCCAAGGAAGCCGCCGCAGCCAAAGCCGCCGAGGAAGCCGCCGCCGCTGAGGCAGCCGCTGCTGAAGCTGCAGCAGCCGCTGAGAGCGCCGAGGCTTGAGCAACGGCACCGCGGCAGAGCCCGACGGTTTCGCCACTGCCACCCTCACCCTGCCCAGTCCCGCCGCGGCCCTGGCCCTGGCGGGAGATGCCGAATCGACTTTGCGACGCCTGGAGTCCCTCACCGGCTCCTCCATCGTGTTGCGGGGTCTGGAACTGACGGTGCGGGCCCGACCCAGCCAGCTGGAGCGCACCACCGCCCTGATCGAGCTATTGCGGCCCCTCTGGCAGGAGGGCCAGCAGCTCAGCCAGGTGGACCTGAATACAGCCCTCCAGGCTCTCGACAGCGGACGGGGAGACGACCACCGGGCCCTCAGCGACCAAGTGCTGGCCCGTAGCCAGAGCGGCAAGCTGCTGCGCCCCCGCACCCTGCGCCAGAAGGCCTACGTGCAGGCCATGGAGCGTCACGACCTCACCCTGGCCCTGGGACCAGCCGGCACCGGCAAGACCTTCCTGGCCACGGTGCTGGCCGTGCGCATGCTCCAGGAGCGCAAGGTGGAGCGGTTGATCCTCACCCGCCCGGCGGTGGAGGCGGGCGAGCGACTGGGCTTTCTGCCCGGCGACCTCCAGCAGAAGGTGGACCCCTACCTCCGTCCCCTCTACGACGCCCTGCACGCCCTGCTGGGCACGGAGCGCACGGCCACCCTGCTGGAAAAGGGGGTGATCGAAGTCGCACCCCTGGCTTACATGCGCGGCCGCACCCTGGCCGACGCCTTCGTGATCCTCGACGAGGCCCAGAACACCACCACGGCCCAGATGCGCATGGTGCTCACCCGCCTGGGAGAACACTCACGCATGGTGGTGACCGGCGATCCCACCCAGGTGGACTTGCCGCCGGGGGTGCTGAGCGGCCTGGCCGAGGCAGCCCAGGTGCTGGAGGGGGTGGAAGGGGTCTCGATCTGCCGTCTGACGGCGGCCGATGTGGTGCGCCACCCACTGGTGCAGCGGCTGGTGACGGCCTACGCCGAGCGCGACCGGAACCGCCGCTGAGGCGCAGAGCTGGAGCCTGCAGTCGGGCAGGGTGGGGGAACCAGGGCCACCAGCGGGCAGCACTATCCAGCCCCGAATCCAGCCATGGATCCCAACGCCGCCGGGCCCAACAGGACGAATCAAGCCACGCGGTTTCGCATCCCTGCCGAGATTGCTCTGGCCAGTCTGGCCGCCTACGCCCTGGGCGCTCACTTCACCGCGCTCTTCCCCGGCTACCTCCCCAGGATCGGAGGGCTCTGGTCGGCGATCTCCGCCATCGTGGTCACCCAGTCAACCCGTCAGGACACCACATCCCAGGCGTCCCTGCGCATTCTCGGATCAGCCATCGGTGCGCTCACCAGCGCGCTGTATCTCACCGTTCTGCCCGTCCACCCGGTGGGCATGGCTGCAGTGATCTTCACCACCGTGGTGATCTGCACGGCACTGCGGATCCCCGGTCACGCCCGCCTGGCCGCCATCACCGTGATGGTGGTGATGGTCACGGCGAGTCTCGACACCAGACTCAGCCCCATCCTGAATGCGCTGTTGCGATTCATCGAATCCTGCATCGGCACCGCCATGGCGGTGCTGGTGGTGAGGCTCTGGCCAGGAGCACCGCCGATGGCCGACCGGCCCCGCCGCGAGCGGCCCTGAACGCGGGTGGGGATCCGTACTCCCCGCTACCGGCAGGGAGCGTCACCCAGCCTGGCCGCCCCTGCCAGAATGGCGAAAGTACACAGTTTGGATGGCGCCATGCCCGCCAGCAGCAATTTTCAGGAGGCCATCCGCGAAGCGCAATCCAGCGCTTTGATGGGGCCCAATGTGGTCAACAAGGCCCTTCCCTACGTGGGCGGTGGCATGGTGCTCACCGCCGCTGGAGTGATGGGCGGCCTCGCCCTCATGGCCAGCAACCCGGCCGGCTTCATGCCCCTGTTCTGGGTGGCCCTGATCGGCAACTTCATCCTGTTCTTCGTCGCCCAGAACGCTGCCCTCAAGGGCAACAACGGCACGGCCCTGCCCATCCTCACGGCCTACAGCCTGCTCACCGGTTTCACCCTGAGCGGCATCGTGGCGATGGCCATCGGCACCGCTGGTATCGGTGCCATCGGCACCGCAGCCCTGGCCACCGGCATCACCTTCGGGATCGCCTCGGTTGTGGGTCGCCGCATGAGCGACAGCGTTGGTCAGGCGCTCAGCGGCGTGGTGGGGCTGGGCATCCTTGGCCTGCTGATCGCCATGGTGGTGCAGATCGTGGGCGGCATCTTCGTGCCGGGCTTCGGCGGGGGCGGCATGGAGCTGCTGATCGCCGGTTTCGGCACCGTGCTGTTCGTGGGTGCCGCCTTCGTGGACTTCTACACGATGCCCCGCACCTACAGCGATGACCAGTACCTGGCCGGGGCCCTGGGGATGTATCTCACCTACATCAACCTGTTCATCTTCATCCTGCGGCTGATCATTGCCCTGCAGGGCGGTGGCCGGCGCGACTGACATCTGCCCATCTCCTGCCCTTCCAGGACACTCCATCCAGGCTGGGGCCCCAGGGTCCCACCCGCTTCTTTCTGAGGGCCTGCCAACCGGCAGGCCCTTTTTTGTGCCGCCTTACTCGGCCACCGCCTCCACCGCTGCCGCGATCACCTCGCGTTGCTCCGGTTCGTAGCCCCAGCGCTCGAGAAAAGGCACGTCCTCGCCGCTGCCCTGCCGGGCAGCCGCCAGCAGGGTTTCCAGCCGCTGCTTCACCAGGACGGGGTCCAGCAGCCGCAGCAGTTCGGTGCAGCGCACGCGCACCCGCTGCGACGCCGCCTGCTGCTGGAGATCGCCGCTGCGGCCGTGCTGCAACGCCATGGCCGTGCTCATCGCCAGATTGCGGGCCGTGAGATCCACCACCCCGTCCCCAGCGGCCCGCAACTGCAGCACCAGCGGCTCCGGCAGTCGATCCAGCAGGGGACAGTCACCCGCCAGGCTCACCACGAAGAATCCCCGGCCCCCATCGCGGCTGGCCACCAGTTCCGCCACCCGGTCGGCCAGCACTTCATCGCTGAGCTCTCCGCGCTCCCAGAGGGCCAGCCACTGGGTGGTGATCTCCATGGCCTGGTGAAAGGTGGGCTCCAGGGAAGGGGTGGTCACGGCGCGCAGGCGACAGCCAGCAGAGCTTATGGAAACCGATGCGGGGGGCACGGCCGGGCGACCGGGCTGGCACTGTTGGAGTCATGACTTCCACGCGCAACGGCCCAGACGATCCGGACGGCACCCAGGAGGGGGTGCTGCTGCCGATCCCCGATCCGGCTGAATCGGCCCGCTTGCTGGCGGAGGCCGCGGCCGAGCACCAGGGCGCACCGGGCAGCGGCTTCCGCTCCGGCTTCGTGGCCCTGGTGGGCCGGCCCAACGTGGGCAAGTCCACCCTGCTCAACCAGCTGGTGGGCGAGAAGGTGGCGATCACCTCACCGGTGGCCCAGACCACCCGCAACCGTCTGCGGGCCATCCTCACCACCGCCGGCGCCCAGCTGGTGCTGCTGGACACGCCCGGCATCCACAAGCCGCACCACCTGCTGGGCGAGCGCCTGGTGAAGACGGCGCGCAATGCCATCGGCGATGTGGACGTGGTGCTGCTGCTGGTGGATGGCAGTCAGCCGGCCGGCCGCGGCGACGGCTTCATCGTGGAGCTGCTGCGCCACTGCCGCGCCCCGGTGCACGTGGCCCTCAACAAGCACGACCTGGTGGATCCTGCCCAGGCCGAGGCCCTTGCTGCCAGCTACCACCAGCTGCTGGCGGGGAAGGGCGACTTCGCTTCGCCCACCTCCGGCGACCAGGCCCCCCTGACCTGGCCCCTGCACCCGGTGAGCGCCCTCACCGGCACGGGCACGGAGGCCCTGGTGGCGGCCCTCAGTGCCGAACTGCCCGAAGGGCCCCAGCTCTACCCCTCCCACACGGTGAGCGACCAGCCCGAGCAACTGCTGATGGCGGAGCTGATCCGGGAACAGGTGCTCTGCCACACCCGCGAGGAGGTGCCCCACTCGGTGGCGGTGAGCATCGACCGGGTGGTGGACGACGGCCCCCGCACCGCCGTGCTGGCCACGGTGCTGGTGGAGCGCTCCAGCCAGAAGGGGATCCTGATCGGCAAGGGCGGGCAAATGCTCAGGACCATCGGCCAGGGGGCCCGCCTGCAGATGGAGAAGGTGTTCAGCGGCCCGGTGTACCTGGAGCTGTTCGTGAAGGTGGTGCCGGGCTGGCGCCGCAGCGCCGCCCGGCTGGCCGAACTGGGGTACCGGGGGGAGTGAGTTCGCCAGGGACCAGGCGGCTGAGAGAATCGCCCGATGACTGAACCGACCCCTCAGCCCGCGCATCCCAGCGCCCCTGCCGCTGCCGGAACCGCCGACTTTCCCCCCCAGGAAATCGGCGCCTTTCTGCGCTTCTGTGCCGGGGAGTGGATGGGCCTGCGCAGCCGCTTCGCCCTGGGTGAAGGGGCTGCCGCCGTGGCCGAGGGCGACGAATGGCACAGCAGCGAACGGGGCGAGCTGGTGGTGGCCTATCTGGAACCCGACAGCGCCGATTCCCCAGGAGGCCTGAGCGTGGGGCCCAAGGGCGAGGCACAGCGGAAGCTGCTGTTCAGCGACAACGGCAGCTTCCATGCGGGCAGCGATCAGGGCAGCTGGCAGCTCTGGCCGGACGGCAGCCTGGAGCTGGTGCTCGGCACCGACGGCGGCGAGGTGCGCGAACGGATCTGGTTCACCAAGCCCAACCTGCGGCTGCGCTCCACCGTGGAGAATCGAGCCGATGGCAGCCCGGGCCGGGCCAGCTTCAGCTCCGAGATCCGGCGGGTGAGTCGGCCCGCCCCGCCCGCCGGACCAGGGGCCTGAGCCCATGCGCCTCGACGTGGTGAGCCTGGCACCGGAGGCCTTCACGCCGCTGCTGGGCCTGGGGGTGATCGGCAGGGCCTTCGCAGCCGGGATCGCCGAACTGCACACCCACAACCCCCGGGACTTCGCCACCGACCGGTATCGCAAGGTGGACGACGAGCCCTACGGCGGCGGTGCCGGCATGGTGCTCAAGCCCGAACCGGTGTTTGCGGCGGTGGAAGCGATTCCGACCCTGCCCCGACGGCGCACCCTGCTGATGAGCCCCCAGGGCCGGCCCCTGCAGCAGGTCCACCTGCGCCGCTGGGCCTCAGACCACGACCAGCTGGTGTTGGTCTGCGGCCACTACGAGGGCTTCGATGAACGCATCCGCGGCCTGGCCGACGAGGAGGTGTCGCTGGGTGACTTCGTGCTCACCGGCGGTGAGCTGCCGGCGGCGGTGATCATCAACGGGGTGGTGCGGCTGCTGCCCGGCACCGTGGGAACCCAGGCCTGCCTGGAGGAGGAGAGCCACAGTGCCGGGCTGCTGGAGCACCCCCACTACACCCGCCCGGCCGCATTCCGGGGCATGGAGGTGCCAGCGGTGCTGCGCAGCGGCGACCACGGCGCCATCGCCCGCTGGCGTCTCGCGCAGCAGCAACAGCGCACCCGCGAGCGTCGGCCGGATCTCTACGAGCGTTGGCTGGAGCAGCAGAGCAGCCAGCCGTGACACGCCGGGCCGATCCGGAGCCAGGCTGGAGGCGCCCATGACCGGGAGAGGCCCGTGCTGCTCACCACCACCCCCACCCTGGAAGGTCGGCCGATCCGGCACTACCTGGGCCTGGTGCATGGCGAAACCATTCTGGGCGCCAACCTGTTTCGCGACCTGCTGGCCTCGATCCGGGACCTGATCGGCGGCCGGGCCAAGGCCTACGAGACCACCGTGGAGCGGGCCCGGGAACTGGCCCTGCAGGAACTGGGGCGCCGGGCCCGCTTGCTGGGAGCGGAAGCCGTGGTGGGCCTGCGGGTTGACTGTCAGGTGCTGGGCGGGGCCGGCGGCATGCTGATGGCCTGCGCCACGGGCACGGCCGTGCAACTGGAACCGGTGGCCCCGCCACCGCCGCCACCACCGCCGCCGGTGAAGCAGCGCTGACGCCCGCCCTGCAGGGGCCGGGATCAGCCCCCGGGCTTCTGCATCCCCCGCAGGGCCGCCAGCAGGCTGGCCGGACTCTGGGGATCCAGCATCAGCACGCTGCCGCCGGGCGCCCGGGCCATCGCCTCCCCCATCGCCATCCAGTCGCGGGCCAGCAGCAGCAGGATCGCCTCGGAGGCCTCCGGGTTGGCCTGCATCGCCTCCGCCAGCCGGGTGGCGGCTTCGGCCCGGGCCTCGGCCAGGAGGGACTGCTGCTGGGCCTGGGCCTGGGCCTCCAGCACCAGGGCCTCCTGTTTGGCCTTGGCATCGAGCACGAGGGCCTCGGCCCGACCCCGGGCAGCATTGAGCTGGGATTCCTTCTCCCCCTCAGAGCGCAGGATCGCCGCCCGCTTCTCGCGCTCGGCGGTCATCTGCTGCTCCATCGCCTGCTGCACGCCGGGGGAGGGGTGGATGTCGCGCAGCTCAACCCGGGTCACCTTCACCCCCCAGGGATCGGTGGCCTGATCGAGCTCCTTGAGCAACACCTCATTCACCTCATTGCGCGTGGTGAACGTCTGGTCGAGGTCGAGCTTGCCCATCTCGGCGCGGATCTGGGTGAGCACCAAATTCACCATCGCCGCCTGCAGGTTGTCCACGGCGTAGTAGGCCCGAGGGTGTTCAAGCAGCTGCCAGTACACCACCGCATCCACCTCGATCGCCACGTTGTCGCGGGTGATGCACTGCTGGGGGGGAATGTCGAGCACCCGCTCCTTCAACGACTCATGGCTCACCACCTTCTCCACCACCGGCAGCACGAACGACAGCCCCGGCTGCAGCTGGCGGTCGTACTTGCCGAGCCGCTCCACCAGGCGCGACTGGCCGCCGCTGGTGATCTTCACGCTGTTGAGGCCGAGCACGGCCATCACGAACAGGGCCGGCAGACCGAGCAGGGCTTCCATGGCGGATCAGCGAGGCGACTCGGCCCCAGGGTAGGCAGCATGGTTGAAGTCCACCCACCCAACGGCCGCCATGCCCGCTGCGCTGATCTGGCTGCTGTTGGGGCTGGTGCTGTTGGGGCTGGAGCTGCTGGGGCTCGAGTTCGATGGGCTGCTGGCGGGCGCCGTCGCCGCCCTGATGGTGTCGGTGCTCTGCGCGGTGCTGCCCCTGGCCCCCCTGCTGCAGATGGCCGCGTTTGTGGCCCTCACGGCCCTGGGGCTGGCCTTGCTGCAGCGCTGGGGCCGCCGAAGGGAAGGGGGCATCGCTCCGGCCAGCGGCGGCGAACGGGCCACCGTGATCAGTGGCTTCAGCAGCGGCAGTGAGGGCCGGGTGCTGTGGCAGGGCCAGAGCTGGGCCGCCACCAACCTGGAGGAGGAACAGGCGCTCCTGCCCGGCACGCAAGTGGCGGTGCTGGGCCGCGACGGCACCCGGCTGCAGGTGATGCCGACACCCAGTTCACTCCCCTGACCCCCAGGCCCCCTCGCCGACCCCGACGGCTCGAGTGGGAGCATGGCAGGGAGCCAATCGGCTGATCGGCCGACCGTGGCGGCCCCCCTCACCCGCTTGGCGCCCCTCCATGCAGCTGCGCATCGGCAACGGCTACGACATCCACCGCCTGGTGGCGGGAAGACCCTTGATTCTGGGCGGCCAGCAGCTCGCCCACCCCGCAGCCCTGGGGCTTGATGGCCACAGTGACGCGGACGTGCTGGTGCACGCCATCATGGATGCCCTGCTGGGCGCCCTGTCCCTGGGCGACATCGGCACCTACTTCCCGCCCGACGACCCCCGCTGGAAAGGGGCTGACAGCCTGGTGCTGCTGGAACAGGTGGTGGACCTGGTGCGGCAGCGGGGCTGGCAGGTGGTGAACGTGGACGCGGTGGTGGTGGCCGAGCGTCCCAAGCTCAAACCCCACATCGCGGCGATGCGCGCGGCGATCGCCGCGCGCATGGGCCTGCAGGCCGGGCAGGTGGGCGTCAAGGCCACCACCAACGAACGCCTCGGGCCGGAAGGGCGGGAGGAGGGCATCAGCTGCCATGCCGTGGCCCTGCTGAGCCAGCCATGAACGAAGCCTGGCTCAGGAGATGGGCATCCCGGCTGCTCCGGGCCGTGGCGCCGTTGCTGGCATTGGGGCTGGTGCTGCTGGTGCTCACGGCAAGTCCGGTGCCGCCTACGCTGGCTGCCACCGCGCAGGACCCGGGCATGGTGGTGGAGCAGCTGCGGCTGCGGGTTCCGGCCGCCCAGCGCGAAGCCTGGCTCCAGGCTGAGCGGGATACCTGGCAGCCATGGCTGGAGCAGCAGCAGGGGTTCCTCGGTCGCGAGCTGCTCTGGGATCCCCTCAGGCAGGAAGCCACCCTGCTGATCCGCTGGGTCGACCGGGACCACTGGCAGGCGGCGGCCGCCGCCGGGGTGGAGCAGGTGCAGCAGCGGTTCGAGCAGCAGGCCCGCCAGGCCACCGGCAGCACGGACGGCAACCCGTTTCCGCTTGTGTACGAAGGCGAACTGCTGCCCCAGTGAGCCCAGCCAGGGTTTTCGCGCACCAGACCCCTGTTCCCCGATCCCCTCTCCCGTTCCCATCACCCGCTCACCGTGACCCAGGAGCACCGGCTTGACCTCAACCGCCGCCATCGCCTGGGGATGGTGGAGGCGATCTGGGGCGAACACAAGAGTGCCGAGCAGATCGCCGCCATCTGCCTTGAGCTGCTGCAGGCGGGTGAAGCGGTGCTGGCCACCCGGGTGAGCGAAGAGAAAGCGACCGCGGTGTTGCAACGGGTCGATCCGGGCCAGCTCGTCTATCACGCCATGGCCCGCTGCCTCAGCTCCAGCCCCCTGGGGCCAACGGACGACGGAGCGGGCCGGGTGGTGGTGCTGGCGGGCGGCACCAGCGATCTGGCGGTGGCCAGTGAAGCCCGGCTGGCGCTGGCCTGCCACGGCGTGGCGGCCGAGCTGCTGCTGGATGTGGGGGTGGCCGGCCTGCATCGCCTGCTGGGGCAGCTGGAACACCTGGCCGACGCGGACGTGTTGATCGCCTGCGCCGGCATGGAAGGGGCCCTGCCCACCGTGCTGGCGGGCCTGGTACCCCAGCCGGTGATCGCCGTCCCCGTGAGTGTGGGCTATGGGGTCAGTGCCGGGGGCATGGCAGCCCTGCAGGGGATGTTGGCCAGCTGTGCCCCCGGACTGAGCGTGGTGAACATCGACAATGGCTACGGGGCAGCCATGGCCGCCCTGCGCATCCTGGGGGTGGAGAGGCGGCGGCAGCTCAGAGGTGTTGCAAGTCCGGATAGGTCGTAAGCACCTCCTCGGTGCTGAGCACCTCGCCCACCCCGTCCGGTTGCCAGATCACCTCCAGGGCGAGCAGCTCGGCGGAGGAGAGTCCACCCAGAGTCTGCAGCGAACTGCGCAGCTGTTCGGCATTGCCCGCCCCCTTGAGGGCCAGGCGCTGACGGGTGGCGACCAGCAGGGTCACCACGATGAAATCGCTGGTGGCGTCGCTCTCGCCGGCCGGGAGGGTGAGGGCCTGGCCGCGCTGGCCGGCCACGTTGGTGGTGAGCTCCCGGGAGAGCTTGCTGCGCTCGGCCATCGAGAGGCGGTTGAAGGTGGCCTCGGCGGTGGGAAAGGGCACCTGGCCGACCTCGGCATTGGCGTAGACCCAGAGGTCGGGGTGGCGCAGCAGGGCCAGAGTCGTTTCCTGAAGCACCAGCTGCAAACCACTGGTGCTGCCGGTATCTGCCCTGCCCGCAAGGGCACGCAGGTCGTCCTGCAGCTGGCGGGCGGAGGCAAGAAGCCCCACCTGCAGCTGCACCACGGACACGGGACCGTCGGCCCGGGGCGCCACCACCCCGCCACCGGAACCGAGGGACGGGCCGGCGCCACGCAGGGCATTGGCCACCAGACCCACCACGGCCATCAGCACCAGAAACCCGAAGAGGCCACCGCCACCGAAGCCGAAGAAGGGCACGATGAAGGGGAAGCCGATCCCGCCCCCGCCATACCCACCCCGATAGCCACCACCGCCACCGCCACCGCCGTAGTTCCGAGGCATGGAAGGGGCTGAGCGGAAACTGCCGCCGCCGATCCGGCCGCCGCTGGCGGACCAGGAGGGCGCTGGCTGCCACAGCAGCAGGGTGAGCACCAGCAGGGGCAGAGCCAGGCCCGCCAGGGTCCGTCGCAGCAGCGGTGGCAGGGAGGGGGAGCGGGGCATGCTGGGGGGGCGGGGGAGGCCGAACGGAAGGGGGAAGGGAGGGCCGAACAGATGCCTGAAATCAGGCATCGACTGAAAATCTAGGAACCCCCTCCCACGATGGTGACCACCTCCAGGGAGTCGGATTCCTGCACCTGCTGTCCCGGCCAGAACTGCCGCGGCAGGATAGTGCCGTTGTATTCCACCACCACCAGACTGGGCTGAAAACCCAGCGCTGCCAGGGCCTGGTCGAGGCTGAGGCCCGGCGGACAGGGGCGCGGTTCGCCATTCACCTGAAGCAGCACCGGCATCGGCAGCTGGTCTGGCGGCAGGTCTGGGTTGGAGCCCATGGAACGGCACGGCAACCAACCCATGCTGTCGGACAGCGCTGCCCCCCTGCCCAGGTCTCGGGGCGTGGTCAGGGGGACGGCATCCGCGAAACGTGGTCAGTGGGGGGTGCCGAGGGCGGAAAGCAGCTCGCGGCTGGCGGCGCCAGGGTCGGGCGCCGCGCTGATGGCGCGAACCACCGCCACCCGGTCGGCGCCGGCCCGACGCAGGGCCGGAATCTCCGCCGCCGTGATACCGCCGATGGCGAAGCAGGGAATCGGGCTCTCGGCACAGGCCTGCTGCACATAGGCCAGCCCCACCGCGGCGCGGCCGGGCTTGGTGGGCGTGGCGTTCACCGGTCCCACGCCCACGTAGTCACAGCCGTCCTGCACCGCCTGGCGCAGCTGATCGATGGCATGGGTGCTCCGCCCCAGCAGCCGCTCCGGCCCCAGCAACCGCCGCGCCAGCGGCGGCGGCAGGTCCCCCTGGCCCAGGTGCACCCCGTCAGCGTCCACGGCCAGGGCGAGATCCAGGCGGTCGTTCACCACGAACAGGGCGCCATGGCGATGGCAGAGCTGGCGCAGGGCCAGGGCCTGATCCAGCCGCTGGGCATCGCAGAGCGGCTGGCCATCGGCAGCGACGCTGTCGGGCTTCGCCCGGTACTGCACCAGCCGCACACCGGCCGCCAGGGCCGCCTCCACCCGGGCCACCAGCCCCGGCATCGGGCCGATCACCAGATAGAGGTGGCAGGCTCCCAGCCGGGCCCGCCGCCCATCCCGCAGGGCATCGGCCTGGAGCAGCTCCAGCTCGAGGTCGTAGAGGGCATAGCGAATCACTGCCGCCTCCGCAGCGAGCTCGGGGTCGACGGCGCGGCCGAACTCCTCCAGCACGCGCAAGGCCTCCTGCACCCGGGCGGCATTGGCCGCCACCACCGCCATCGGTCGCTGGCGATCGGCCTGGGCGGGATGGGCCATGCCGGTGGCAGGGTCGCTGGCCGCGTGCCGCGCCTGCTTGTAGCGCAACGAATGAAGGCGACCGAGCCGCTGGCGCATGTCCTTGGTGCGGGCCACAAGGTCGGCCCGATCGAGGCCGAAGCGGGCCCAGTCCTCCAGCACCCGCAGCCCTTCGCGGGCGCGGTCGAGGTTGGCATCGAGCAGGCGCAGCACGGCGGCGGGGTGGCAATCGGTAGCGGAGGGGACCATGGCTGGAGGGGGCGCACTGCTTAGGTTGGGCCGGCAGGTTCAGTCCTGATGACGAATCAGGGTTCGGGGTCAGGCGTTATGGCGAACCAGATCAATCCGGGCGATGGCGACAACCCGATGCTCGTACTGGTGTCAGGCATCCTGCTGCTGGGGGGCATTGCCACCTTCATTGGCTGGGGGCTCACCCACGCCTACCCCGGCAGCTAGCGGATCCGCCCCTGGGTTGCCCTGCCCGTCACCACTGGCCAGCAGCCGGGCCCGATCGGCATCGCGGGCGATCTGGGCCTGGAGAGCATCCAGGCCTCCAAAGTGCTGCTGACGGCGCAACAGGGCCAGCGGCTCCACCCGCAGCCAGCAGCCGCCCAGCTCGAGGCGGCGGTCGAGCAGGTGCACCTCCACCGCCGAAGGGGCGGCCGGGTCCACCGTGGGCTGGGGGCCCAGGTTCATCACCGCCGGCAGCCAGGCCCCGGCCGCTCCCGCCGGCGCCACCAGGGCCGGGTCCCCGTCCGGGGCGCCCTGGAGCTGCACCCTGGCGGCATACACCCCCTCCAGCGGCAGAAACTTGCGACCATCCACCGCCAGGTTGGCCGTAGGCCAACCCAGCTGGCGCCCCAGCCCCCGGCCGGACACCACCTGACCGCTGAAGCGGTAGGGCCGCTGCAGCAGCCGCCGGGCCTCGTCGATCCGCCCCTCGGCCAGGGCCCGGCGGATGCGGCTGCTGCTCACCCGCTCCGGACCATCGCGCAGCATCGGCACCACGGTGACGGCGATGCCATAGTCAGCGCCGATCCGTGCCAGGTGGAAGGCATCCCCCTGGCGGCGGGCCCCGAAGCGGAAGTTGTTGCCCACCGCTATCCGCCGGGCCTGGAGCTGGCCCACCAGTACCTGCTCCACAAAGGCCTCCGGCGCCAGGGACGCCAACTGCCGATCGAACGGCACCAGCACCAGCTGGCGGATGCCGAGGGGGCCCAGCAGTTCGAGCTTTTCGCTGGGCAGGTCAAGCCGCAGCCGCGTGTCGCCGTGGAGCACCTCCCGGGGATGGGGCCAGAAACTCACCACCGAAGGCACCCCCGGCCCGGCTCCGGTCACGGCGGCGATCACACGCCGGTGTCCCGGGTGCAGGCCGTCGAAGCTGCCGAGGGCCAGGGCGGTGGGTCGCTCGGCCTCAGCAGGCGCCCGCAGGGAAATCGAACGCGACAGTTCCCGAAGCCTTGGCACGCCGGATCGATCTTCCCATGGCACCTTGGGGGCACAACTCCGGCACAACCAGGGCGCCGCCATGGTGGATCAGATCGAACTGCAACACATTGGCTCCTGCCTGCGCCGCATGGGCTGGATCCGGTTCTGGATTCAGCTTGTGCTGGGCGTGGTGGTGGTGGGGGTGCTGGTGTTCAACAACATCGGCGGCCGCCTGGCGGCCAACTCCCAGCGGGCCCTCGGGCTGGGCCCGGGCATCTCGCTCACCACCCTGGCCTTTCTGGTGCTGCTGTGGGGCATCTGGCAGAGCTGGCTGGTGGTGCGCTGCGGCCGGGCTCTGGCCAGCCCGGTGAAGCCCAGCAAGGGGGAGACCAGCCGCCTGGTGAAGCGGGGGCTGCTGGCCGACCTGCTGGGCCTCACCCTGGCCGCGATCGGTTATCAGGCCCTGGCCGGCAGCCTGTTCGTGCAGGCCTCCCAGCAGGTGCCGGGCTTCTTCGGTGCCCAGATCCAGGGCGCCGGCGGCGTCGGCAGTCGGGTGGTGGGCCTGCCGATCACCTCGATCGAGATGTTCTCGGTGCTGGGCAACACCCAGGTGCTGTTCGCCCACCTGCTCGGCCTGATCATCACCCTCTGGGTGCTGCAGCGGGTGCACCGGCCCGCCCGCTGACGCTCACCCCAGCTTCGGCAGGCTGGCGGTGTCGCCCATCCAGAAGAGCTCCGGCTGGAGGGGCGTGAGGGCCACGCCGCCCCGGTTCACGTGGTCAACATCGGTGGGCCAGTCAGCCGGGCCCGCCACCTCGGCGTCGAGATCGTTCACCACCTCACCCGCCAGCCAGTAGTAGGTGCGACCGCGGGGGTCAACGCGCTTGTCGAACTGGTCGGTGTAGCGCCGCACCGCCGTGCGGCACCAGCCCAGGGCACCGATGCTCTCGGCCGGCCGGGGCGGCACGTTGAGGTTGAGCAGCATGGCCGGTGGCCAGCCCGCCGCCAGCATCTGCTCGGCCACATCCAGGGCGATCGAGGCCGCCGGCTCGAACTGGCGCCACTGGAAGTCGGCGCTGCTCACCGCCAGGGCCGGCAGGCCCTCGATCGTGCCCTCCATCGCCGCACTCACCGTGCCGGAATAGAGCACGTCGGTGCCCAGGTTGGGGCCGTGGTTGATGCCGGAGAGCACCAGATCCGGCCACTCGTCCAGCAGGGAGAACAGGGCCAGCTTCACGCAGTCGCTGGGGGTGCCGCTGCAGGCCCAGGCGCGGATGCCGTCGTCGAACAGCTCGTCGGCCCGCTCCGCCCGGATCGGCGTCTGCAGGGTGAGGCCGTGGCCGGTGGCGGAGCGCTCCTGGTCGGGGCACACCACCGTCACCTGGTGGCCGCGGGCATTGGCGGCGTTGGCCAGGGTGCGGATGCCGGCGGCGAACACCCCGTCGTCGTTGCTCACCAGGATCTTCAGGGGACGCATCGCCGTAGGGGGTTGCTCCGTACAGTCTCCCCCTTGCCATCAGGATCGGGGTTGTCGTGGGCGTCACGGTGTCGCTGCAGGATCTCACTGCCCAGCTCGAACAGCTGGAGGCCGAGGCGGCCCAGGCGATAGCCGCCGCCGCCGATGCGGCGGCCCTCGAGGCGCTGCGGGTGGGCCTGCTCGGCAAGAAGGGCAAGCTCTCCGCCGTGCTCGGGGCCATGGGCAAGCTGCCCGGGCCGGAGCGCCCCCTGGTGGGCCAGCGCGCCAACGTGCTGAAGGAGCAGGTGAGCAGCTTGCTGGCCGAGCGGCTGCAGGCGGTGAAGGGCGCCGCCATGGCCGAGCGGATTGCCCGCGAAACCCTCGATGTGACCGCCCCCTGCAGCTACACGCCGGTGGGGCACAGGCACCCGCTGATCAGCACGATCGAGGAGATCGTGGACATCTTCAGCGGCCTCGGCTATCGGGTGTCCGAGGGGCCGGAGATCGAGACCGACTACTACAACTTCACCGCTCTCAACATCCCGGAGCACCACCCGGCCCGGGACATGCAGGACACCTTCTACCTGGAGGACGGCCGGCTGCTGCGCACCCACACCTCACCGGTGCAGATTCGCCACCTGGAGAACAACCCACCCCCTGTGCGGGTGATCGCCCCCGGGCGGGTGTATCGCCGCGACGCCGTGGATGCCACCCACTCGCCGGTGTTCCACCAGGTGGAGGTTCTGGCGATCGATGAAGGCCTCGACTTCACCCACCTGCGCGGCACCGTGACCACCTTTCTGCAGCAGTTCTTCGGCGATCTGCCGGTGCGCTTCCGGGCCAGCTACTTCCCCTTCACCGAGCCCAGCGCCGAGGTGGACGTGCAGTGGCGGGGCCGCTGGCTTGAGGTGATGGGCTGCGGCATGGTGGATCCGGCGGTGCTCACCGGCATGGGCCTCGACCCCGAGCGCTGGAGCGGCTTCGCCGCCGGCCTGGGGGTGGAGCGCTTCTGCATGGTGCGCCACGGCATCGACGACATCCGCCGCCTGTACACCAGCGACCTGCGCTTCCTCGAGCAGTTCTGAGCATCCTGCTGGTGTCCCCCCCGCGACCCACTCCATAAACTCCAGTTGTCCTCTGCCTTGCGATCGGTGCCCCGCGTCGGACTGATCGTGAATGACGGCAAGGATCTGGCCGTGAGCACGGCGGATGCGATCGAACAGCGCCTGGCCGGCCACGGCTACGAGGTGCTGCGGGTGAGCAGCTCCGGCGGCATGGTGGGTTTCGCCAACCCCGACCAGCACCTGCGCACCCGGGGCTACAGCGCCTGCGTCCCCCCCGGCTTCAGCGAGGAGCTGGAGCTGGCGATCGTGCTGGGCGGGGATGGCACCGTGCTGTCGGCGGCACGCCAGACCGCCCCGGTGGGGGTGCCGATTCTCACGATCAACACCGGCCACCTCGGCTTCCTGGCCGAGGCCTACGTACAGCAGCTGGATCAGGCGCTGGACCAGGTGCTCTCGGGCGACTGGACCGTGGAGGAGCGCACCATGCTGGTGGTGAGTGTGATGCGGGGCGAGCAGCGGCGCTGGGAGGTGCTCTGTCTCAACGAGATGGCCCTGCACCGCGAGCCGCTCACCTCGATGTGCCATTTCGAGATCGCCATCGGCCGCCACGCCCCGGTGGACATCGCGGCCGACGGCGTGATCCTCTCCACCCCCACCGGCTCCACCGCCTATGCCCTCAGCGCCGGCGGGCCGGTGATCACGGCCGACTGTCCGGTGCTGCAGCTCACCCCGATCGCTCCCCACTCCCTGGCCTCCCGCGCCCTGGTGTTCAACGACCGTGAGCCGGTCACGGTGTTTCCGGCCACACCGGAGCGGCTGATGATGGTGGTGGATGGCAGTGCCGGCTGTTACATCTGGCCGGAGGATCGGGTACTGATTCGCCGCAGCGAGCATCCCGTGCGCTTCGTGCGGCTGGCCGACCATGAGTTCTTCCAGGTGCTGCGCAACAAGCTGGGCTGGGGGCTGCCCCACGTGGCCAAACCGGTCAACGGCATCCAGCCATGACGCCCACCGGCCGGGTGCTGCTGCTGGGGGCGCGGGCGGAGGCGCTGGCGGCCCGCCTGGAGGCCTCCGGCTATGAGGTGAGGTGCGGCGCCGCTGCCGGCGAGGGGGCCGTTCAGGTGGTGGTGCTCGGTGCCGAGGCGGCGGATCAGATCGGGGCGCTGCGCCGCCGGCTGGGTCCGTTGCCGATCCTGTTGGATGGCCATCACGACAGCGTGGAGGCACGGGTGAACTGCCTCAGTGCCGGAGCGGACGATTTCTGGCTGTCAGAACTGGGCCCCAGCGACCTGCTGATGCGGCTGCGGCTGCAGCTGGATCTGCAGCGCCAGGCCGCGCCGCCGCCGCCGCTGCTGCAGCTGGCCGACCTCAGCCTGGATCCCCTCAGCCGCTGCGTGAAGCGGGGCCCGCGGCCAGTGGCACTCACCGCGCGGGAATACCAGCTGCTGCTGCTGCTGCTGGAGCGCAAGGGCACGGTGGTGAGCCGGGATCTCATCCTGCGCCGGGTGTGGAACGACGACCGGAGCACCTCCAGCAATGTGATCGAGGTGTACGTGCGCTATCTGCGCCAAAAGCTCGAGGAGGGCGGCGAGCGGCGCCTGCTCCACACCGTTCGCGGCCAGGGCTACTGCCTGGGCGAACGGCTGCCGCCACCGGGCGCCAAGGGCTGATGGGAAGTCGGCGTGTGCTGCGGAGGGATGGGGGCCTGGCCCTGGCCCTTGGGCTTGTTCTGGCCTTGGCGCAGGGTTTCGGCCCCGCGCCGGCCCCCGCCGACCAGCCCGCCCAACGGCCAGCCCCCGCCAGCGCCGCAGAGGCCCAGGAGCCACCCCAGCACCTGCCGGTCACCGCCCGCTGGTGCCTGGAGCCAGGCCACTGCATCGGCCTGGAAGTGGCCGCCACACCGCTCCAGCAAGCCATGGGCCTGCAGCTGCGGCCACCGCTGCCACCGCTGCGGGGCATGTGGTTTCCCTATGCCATGCCCACGCCCGCGCGCTTCTGGATGCACCGCACCCCGGCCCCCCTCGACATGCTGTTCATCCGTGACGGGGCGGTGGTGGCGATCGAGGCCCACACCCAGCCCTGCATGCGGCTGCCCTGCCGCAGCTACGGCCCCAACCAGCCGGTGGACGGGGTGGTGGAGCTGGCGGCCGGCCAGGCCGAGGCCCTGGGCATCGCCGTGGGCAGCCCGGCGCCGATCGAGCCGCTGCCCTAGGAACCTGTCATCGCTGGCCGGCGACCCTGCAGCACCAGCACCGGATTGAGGGGCGCCAGCCGGGTGCCGTCCGCCAGAGGGGCGCCGCGCCAGGCCTGGTGCTGGCCCACGGCCACGGTGCAGCCAGCCCGCTCCAGCAGGGGACGCAGCTCGGCCAGGGCCTCCACGGTGGCCAGGGGAATCACCACCACGCCACCGGGCCGCAGGCGCTCCAGCACCGCTGCCAGCACGGTCGCCCGCCGGCGGCCGCCGCCACCCAGTAGCACCCGGTCGGGATCGGGCAGGGCCGCCAGGGCCTCGGGCGCCCGGCCCTCCACCGCCCCCGCCGGGGTCACCCCCAGCCGCTGGGCATTGGCGGCGATCAGGGCGGCCGAACCTCCCCGGGCCTCCAGGGCCCAGAGCGCCAGCCCGGGCCGCAGCCGCAGGGCCTCCAGGCCGATCGAGCCCACGCCGGCGCCCACGTCCCAGAGCACCCCCCGCTCGGGCAGCTCCAGGTCGGCCAGCAGCTGGATGCGCACCTCCCGCTTGGTCATCAGGCCGGGGCGGTCGTCGTGCTGGAGAAACAGGCCGTCGGCCAGGCCGAACAGGGGCAGGGCAGCAGGGTCGGCGGGGTCCGGCGGCGGCTCGGCGATCAGCAGCACCAGGTGCAGGGGGTCGAGGTCGGTGGGCAGGGGCGCCTGGGGCGCCAGCCGCTGCACCCGCTCGGCGGGATGGCCCAGGCGCTCGCACAGCCACAGGGCGTAGGCGGCCTCCAACCCCGAGGCCGCCAGGATCCGCCGCACCTCGTCGGCCCCGCCGCGGCCGGGGTCGGTGAGCACCGCCAGGGCCGGCGGCCGCTGCTGCAGCAGGGCTGCCAGCGGCTCGGGCTCGCGGCCGTGCAGGCTGATCCAGCGGGCGTCCTGCCAGGGGCGACCGATGCGGGCGAAGGCCAGCTGCAGGGAGCTGGGGGCCGGGTGAACGTGCAAGCGCTGGGGCCCGAGGCGCTGCAGCAGCAGCCGGCCGATGCCGAACCAGAGTGGGTCGCCACTGGCCAGCAGCACCGCCGGCCGGCCCGCCGCGAGGGCCTCCTCCAGCGGGCCGAAGATCTGCTCGGGCCGGTCGCTGGCCAGCAGCGCGGGACAGGGGTCCTCCGGCAAGATGCGGCCGGCTGCCTGCTCCTGGCGCCACCAGGGAGCCACATCCGCCAGCAGCCGCTGGGGAGCCAGCAGCAGCCGGGCAGCCCGCACGAGGGCCAAGCTGGGGGCGGGCAGGCCGCTCAGGCCACCGGCATCCGTACCGATCACCGCCAGCGCGGCCTCCTGGGCGGGCTGATCAGGTGCGTACTGCGTGATGCCCAGGGTGGTCTCGCCGCTGCAGCCATGATGCCGGCCCCTTGAGCGGGTCCCGCCAGGGCACGCCCAGAATGGCCGCGCAGTCCCGATCTCCGTTCGCCCAGCCATGAGCGACCGCCGCCAGCGCATCCACGATCTGGTGCTGGCCTTGCTGGCCCAGCAGGGGGATCTGGAGCTGCTCAGCGGCGACGGCAGCGGCCTCTCCGGCAGCCATCAGGGGCAGTGGCTGGAGCGCAACCGGCGGGTGGTGCAGCGCTACCAATCCCTGGTGCACTCGGCCGTGGCCCTCGATGCTCTGGTGGATCAGGAGGTGGGCTGCGAAGCGGCCACCTCGATTCAGTCGCCGATTCCGTCGCCGGAGGGGGGCTCGGCCCGTTTTCCCAGCTGCTGATCCTCCGATCCGGGTGGTTCCGAGAGGATGGGGCCGATCAGCTGCACTGCCCCTCGACCCTTGCGAAGCGCAGGCGCCGGCGGATCTCCTGGGCCCTCGCCGTGGCTCGCGCTGCTGATCACGGGCAGAGATAAGGGCCAGCTCTGACAAGCTGGGCCCACCTTTCCTGGCTCCATGGCGCGCTTCGGCCTCTCCGCCCTCCAGTCGATGCTGCGGTCGCGGGGCGCGGGACGGGCAGACGCTCCGCCGGCCAGCTGGAGCCGGGCCTTCGGTGAGGGCTGGGAGCGGCCCTACACGGTGCGCTACGCCAGCAACCTGGACGACGGCCCCAACCACGGCATGCCCCTGGGGGGCTTCGGGGCGGGCTGCATCGGCCGCGCCCCCGACGGCTCCTTCAATCTCTGGCACCTCGACGGAGGCGAGCACTGGTTCGGCACCCTGCCCGACTGCCAGTTCGCCCTGTTCGAGAGCGACGGCGAGCAGAGTCGCGCCCATGCCCTGGCGGTGAAGCCCGCGGCCGACGCCTCCCGGCCCGAGGCGGGCGAGCCCCTGAGCGCCTGGAGCTGGTATCCGGCCAGCACCGCCGAGCGCCCCACCGGCAGCTATGCCGCCCGCTACCCCCTCAGCTGGAGCACCTATCAGGAGGTGTTCACCGCCCAGGTGGGCTGCCAGGCCTTCAGCCCGGTGCTGCCGGGCGACTACCAGCGCAGCAGCTACCCGGTGGCGGTGTTCGTGTGGACCCTGCACAACCCCGGCCGCAAGCCGCTCGATCTGTCGCTGCTGCTGAGCTGGCGCAACACCACCGGCTGGTTCACCAACACCGATCCCTCGGCGGCGGTCACCTTCCGCGACGACGGCAGCCCCGAGCACAACTACGTGCCGGCGATCGGCCACACCCGGGGCCAGCGCAACCGCCAGGTGGAGCAGGGCCCGCTCAAGGGCGTGCTGCTGGAGGGGGAGCGCAGCACCCCGCTCGCCGAGGGCCAGGGCCAGTGGTGCATCGCCACCGACGCCGGCCTGGAGGAACGCCACCCCGGGCTCACGATCCAGCGCTGCAGCCGCTGGAACCCGGCCGGCGATGGCGCCGAGCTGTGGCAGCCCTTCGCCACCGATGGCTCCATCCCGGAGAGCAACAACGACCGCGCCAGCGGCAGCAACGACCCGGCCAGCGCCGCCCTGGCCGTGCGCTGCCGGCTGGAGCCGGGCGAGAGCATCGAGATCCCCGTGGTGATCAGCTGGGACCTGCCGGTCACGGCCTTCGCCAGCGGCAGCCGCTGCCTGCGCCGCTACACCGACTTCTACGGCGGTGACGGCGGCAATGCTGCCGCCATCGCCGCCGAGGCCCTGGGCGACTGGCGCCACTGGCACGGGGCGATCGAGGCCTGGCAGCAGCCGGTGCTGGAGCGCTCCGACCTGCCCGAAGCGATCCGCATGGCCCTGTTCAACGAGCTCTACGACCTGGCCAGTGGCGGCAGCCTCTGGAGCGCGGCGAGCCCTGAAGATCCGGTGGGCCGTTTCGGGGTGCTGGAGTGCCTCGACTACGCCTGGTACGAGAGCCTGGACGTGCGGCTCTACGGCTCCTTCGCCCTGCTGCAGCTCTGGCCTGAACTCGACAAGAGCGTGCTGCGCAGCTTCGCCCGCGCCATCCCGGTGGCCGACCCCACGCCGCGGCCGATCGGCTGGTACTTCACCCAGGGCAAGGGCCGAGTGGAGGCCCCCCGCAAGGTGGCCGGCGCCACCCCCCACGACCTGGGCGCCCCCAACGAGCGCCCCTGGGACGCCAGCAACTACACCGCCTACCAGGACTGCAACCTCTGGAAGGATCTCGCCAGCGACTTCGTGCTGCAGGTGTGGCGCACCTTCACGCTCTCCCCCAGCGGCGAAGATCTGCGCTTCCTGGCCGACTGCTGGCCGGCGGCGGTGCAGGCCCTGCGCTACCTGAAAACCTTCGACGCCAACAACGACGGCCTGCCGGACAACGGCGGCGCCCCCGACCAGACCTTCGACGACTGGCCGCTCCAGGGGGTGAGCGCCTATTGCGGCGCCCTCTGGATCGCCGCCCTGGAGGCGGCCCTGGCGATGGGCCAGCGGCTGCAACTGGAGCTGGGGCTCGACACCAGCGGCGAGCAGCGACAGTTCAGCGGCTGGCTCGAGCAGAGCCGCGCCAACTTCGACCGACTGCTCTGGAACGGCGAGTACTACAACATCGACGCCGAGAGCGGCACGCCGGTGGTGATGGCCGACCAGCTCTGCGGCGACTTCTATGCCCGCCTGCTGGACCTGCCCGCCGTGGTGGCCGATGAGCGGGCCCGCTCAGCCCTGAAGGCGGTGCGGGAGGCCTGCTTCGAGCGCTTCGAAGGCGGGAAACTGGGGGTGGCCAACGGCCTGCGGCGCGATGGCACCCCCCTCGATCCCAACGGCACCCACCCGCTGGAGGTGTGGACCGGCATCAACTTCGGCCTGGCCGCCTACTACCGCTTGATGGGCGAGACGGCTACCGCCCTGGCGATTACCGGTGCCGTGGTGGAACAGGTGTATGGCGGCGGCCTGCAGTTCCGTACCCCCGAGGCGATCACGGCGGTGAACACGTTCCGCGCCTGCCACTACCTGCGGGCCATGGCGATCTGGGCCCTGTGGGCCACCCACACCGGCTGGCAGGCGATTCCTGGAGCCGAGCGACAGCCAAGTGCTGAGCGACAGCCATGTGCTGAGCGACAGCCATGTGCTGAGCGACAGCCATGAGCAGAAGGGCGCTGCGGGTGCTGCTGCTGGGATCGCTGCTGAGCCTGCTCACCGGGCTGGTGCTCACCCTGGCCCGGCCGCCGGCCGCCGAAGCCCTGCTGCACAGCCACCCGGACGAGAACGGCACGCCGGTGCTGCGCAGCCTGGAGAGCCTGCGTGACCTCGACTACCACAGCTGGCAGCTGGTGGCCTACCGCCAGGGGCCACCCGGCGGCCCCCTCACCCTTCGGGTGGTGGGCTTCCCAGGCAAGGTGCGGCTGGAACACCCCACCGCCCTGCTGGTGCGCAGCGGCCGGCTGCAGTGGCAGCTGGCCGACATCACCCTGGCCAACCCCCAGCTGGCCGGGGACGGCCGCGCCGCCGCCGCCGAGTTCAACCTGGCGCCGCTGCTGGCCGACCTGCAGCAGAACCGCCCCCTGCGCCTCCAGCTGCCGGGGGTGTTCGTGGAGCTGCCGGTGCCGCCCTACGTGGTGGCCGAGTGGCGCTCCCTCGTGAAGGGCTGAGCCAAAGGGCTGAGCCGCCGTCAGGCCCCTTCGCTGGGGCCCGGTTCCTGCAGCGTCCCGCTGTCACGATCCCGCTCCCAGTTGATCACCATCCCGGCCAGCGGCACCGCCAGAAACAGGCCAAGCAGGCCGGCGATGCGTTCACCCAGTAATAGGGCCAGGAACACCACGAGGGGTGGGATCGAGAGCACGCGGCCCATCACCCGGGGCTGAATCACGTTGTCCTGAATCTGTTGCAGCACCACCGACACGGCCAGCACGGTCAGGGCCAACCCATAGCCCTGGGTCGCTAGCACCACGATGCTGATGGTGATCACTCCGATCGTGGCACCGATCCCGGGAATCGCATCGAGCAGCCCCACCACCAGGGCCAGGACCAGAGCGAATTTCACCCCCAGCAAGCTGAAGGCCAGCAGACTGGTGGAGGCGAGAAACAGCATCAGGCTCATCTGGCCGCAGAGGAAGCCGAGCACGTTGCGGCGCATACTGCGATGCATCGTGCCGCTCTGCTGGGGGGGCAACAGCTGGAGCAGGGAACGCCAAAGCCGGCCGTTGTCCACGAGCATGTAGATGACGAGCACCACCAGAATCACCGCCCCCAGCACGTTGCCCAGCGCACCCCCCAGCAGGCCGATGCCCTTGTCGAAGTTGGAGCGCACCAGGTCAACGACCCTGTCGAGATCCAGCTGCTCGAGGGAGGTCCCCAGCAGTCTGCGGAAGGGGAGCTGGGGATCGGCGATCACGGCCTCCAGCTGGGCCAGCAGCTGGCTGGCCTGATTCACCAGTTGCTGGCCCAACACCCAGGCCAGGGTCAGCCCTGCGGCCAGGGCTCCCGCCACGGTGACGGCGATCGCCGCCGGCCGCGGCAGCCGCCGGCTCAACCAGGCCACAGGGACGTTGAGCAGCACCGCCAGTACTGCCGCCGCACTGAACAGCAGCAGCACCACCTGGAAGGTGGCGAACACCTGCATCGCAGCCCAGCCACTGGCCACCAGCAGAAGAAAGCGAAGCAGCTGGGGGTTGGAGGGGAGCCGCCATTCCTGCCTGGCCATGGGATGGGGTACAAACTCGCTACACCATGACCGAGGCTGACGTCGCCACTCACGGCAGCCTGGTCACCATGACAGCCGACACCCCCTGCCCCGAGGCTGACGCCGGGCGCTGGCTCCCCTGGATGCGCCGGGCCCTGCAGCTGGCGGAGCTGGGGCGCGGCCGCACCAGCCCCAACCCGCTGGTGGGGGCCCTGGTGCTGGATGCCAGCGGCCAGCTGGTGGGGGAGGGCTACCACGAGCGGGCCGGCGCCCCCCACGCCGAGGTGGGTGCCCTGGCCCAGGCGGGCGAGCGGGCGCGGGGCGGAACCCTGGTGGTGACCCTGGAGCCCTGCTGTCACCACGGTCGTACGCCCCCCTGCAGCCAGGCGGTGATCGCCGCAGGCGTCGCCCGGGTGGTGGTGGCGATGGCCGACCCCAACCCGCAGGTGGGCGGCGGCGGCCTGGCCGAGCTGCGGGCGGCGGGGATCGACGTGGTCACAGGGGTGGCCGAGGCCGACGCCCGCGCCCTCAACCGCGCCTTCTGCCATCGCATCGCCCGCGGCAGGCCCCTGGGCATCCTCAAGTGGGCGATGAGCCTCGATGGCCGCACGGCCCTGGCCAACGGCGCCAGCCAGTGGATCAGCGGCCCTGAGGCCCGGGCTTGGGTGCACGATCTGCGTGCCCGCTGCGATGCGGTGATCGTGGGCGGCGGCACCGTGCGCGCCGACGATCCGCTGCTCACCAGCCGGGGCCGCCGCGATCCGGAACCACTGCGGGTGGTGCTCAGCCGGAGCCTCAACCTGCCCGCCGGCGCCCGGCTGTGGCAGCAGGAGACAACCCCCACCCTGGTGGTGCACGGCTATGAAGCCCCCGGCAAGGCCCGCTTCCGACTCGACCAGGCCGGCGTGGAACGGCTGGCCCTGGCGGACTGCGGCCCTCGCTCGCTGCTGGAGGAGCTGGCCCGGCGAGGCTGCAACCAGGTGCTGTGGGAATGCGGCCCCGAGCTGGCGGCAGCGGCCCTGGGCCAGGGCTGCGTGCAGGAATTGGCGGCGGTGATCGCCCCGAAGCTGCTCGGCGGGGTGGCGGCCCGCACCCCCCTGGGCGACCTGCAGCTGGAGGCCATGGCCCAGGTGTCGCCCTGGCACAGTGCCGGCCGCAGCGCCCTGGGCCCCGACCTGCTCTGGAGGCTGACGAACCCCGCTTCCTGACGCCGGCAGCCGCCACCATCCCCTGCCCGTTCCCGCCGATGCCCCCCGAGCTCTCCCTGCCCCTGCAGCTGCAGATCCCCCTGGGGGGCGTGCTGCTGGCGGTCCTCAGCTGGCTGCTGCTGGAGGTGGTGGGGCACCGCTTCCGCACCCGCTCAATGCTGCGCGGCCTGCTGCTCACCAGCCGGCTGAGTGTGGCGATCACCTGCCTGCTGGCCGGACTGGGCTGGTGGCTCGGCCTGCTGCTCGACCCGGCCGTGGTGAACCTGGAACGGGACGGCCACGAGGTACGCGAACTGGTGGTGGCCCTCGGGGTGGCCTGGACGTTGCTGCGCTGGCACCGGGAGCTGCGGCGCAACCGCGACAGCTATGCCCAGGAGATGCTGCCCCGCCTGAACGAGAAGGACCGCCTCTTCCTGTTCGATGTGACCCAGAAACTGATCAGCATCGGCGTGTGGGCCATCGTGATCTACGAACTGATGCAGCTGGTGGGTGTGTCCGCGCCAGTGCTGATCACCGCGGGGGGCTTCGGCGCGGCGGCGGTGGGTTTCGGTGCCCAGGGGATCGTGTCTAATTCGCTGAGCGGGCTCAGCCTCTACATCAATCGGCCCTTCATCGTGGACGACTTCATTGAGATTCCCTCGGAACAGCTGATGGGAACCGTGGAGGAAATCGGCTGGTTCTACACCCAGCTGCGTACCCGGGATCGCCAGCCGGTGTTTGTGCCGAACACCATCTTCACCAGCACACCGGTGATCAACAACACCACGATCGACAACCGTCGCATCTGGATTGAGTTCAGCCTCAGCTACAGCGACCGCTTGCGGATTCCAGCGGTGGTGGCCGACCTGGAGGAGATCCTCAGCCGCCATGACCAGGTGGCCCAGAACAAAACCCAGGCCGTGCACTTCACCGGCTACGGCGAAAGCAGCCTGGATCTGCGCCTGCTCTGCCATGCCACCAGCCAGGCGATCGAGGACGCCTGGAACCTGCAGCAGGACCTGCTGCTCACGATCGGCGAGGTGGTGCAGCGCCACGGCGCCTCCATGCCCTTCCCCACCCGCACGATCAAACCAGCTCCGGATGCAGCGGATCCCCCTTGAACGGACCCAGCACCCGGCTGGTGATCCAGCCGCCGTAGAAGCCACCGGGCTGGGGCGTGACGGGCTCGCCGTCGATCCAGCAGCCATCCATCAGGGCCGGATAGAGGGCATACCAGCCGGCCAGGTCGGCAAAGGCGGGGCTGGGCTCGGGATAACTCCACACCGCCCGGCGCAGCCGCCGCTCGTCCGGGCCACCGGGGTCGCACACCACATCGAAGTAGCGGGCCACCCCCTTCCACTCGCAGAAACTGCGCCCGGGGGCGGGCTGCAGCAGCGCCAGCCGCAGCGCCTCCGGCGGCAGGTAGTAGGTGGGCGGGTGAAAGGTTTCCAGCACCCGCAGGGAACGGTGCGTTTCAGCCAGCACCTGGCCCAGGGCCTCCACCCGCACGTGCTCTTCGCTCACCACCAGGGCTGGCGGGCGGGGGTAGTCGGCCACGCGCTCAACGGCGGGGGGGTGGGAGGTCATCAGAGGTCGAGGTGCAGCTGGCGGCGGTCTATCGCAGCCGGGCGGGCGGCGGCGCCGGTGGCGGCAGGGGTGGAGGCGATTGGCTCCACCGCCCAGCCCGCCGGCTGCCAGGGATCCAGCAGGGGCTCGAGGGCCCGCAGCTCGGCCCCGTGCACGGGCGCCAGCCAGGCCTGCTCCAGGCCCTCGGGGATCAGCACCGGCATGCGGTCATGCAGCGGCGCGATCAGGGCATTGGGGCGGGTGGTGAGGATGCAGCAGGTGTCGAGCTGGCTGCCGTCGGCACCGAGCCAGCGCTCCCACAGCCCACCCAGCCAGAAGGGGGCGCCGTCTGTGCGGGCGATGCGCTGGCCCTTCTCGAAGAAGGCGTCGGCGGGGATCAGACAGCGGTGGTGGCGCCAGGGGCCGCGGAAGCTGGCCTTCTCCGCCACGGTTTCACTGCGGGCGTTGAACGGGCGGGGGACGGGCCGGCGGGGGTCGGCCGGATCCTTCACCCAGGCCGGCAGCAGGCCCCAGAGGGCGAAGGCCACCTCCAGCCGCCCCTGTTGCTGGCGCTGGATCAGCAGGGGCTCGCCGGGGCGGATCAGGGGCCGGGGGGCGTAGTGCCCCGCCAGCTGGGGCGGCAGCTCCCCCCGCAGCCGGGGCAGCAGCTGGTCGAAGGCGGTGGTGAGCGAAAAGCGGCCGCACATGGCTCCACTCTGGCGGCTGGGCCTGGCGATTCGGTTTCCCCCCCCGGCCCCGGGCCGGCGCCGGGGGAAGCACCCCTAGCCTGAGACCAACCTCCGGCCGCGCGCCATGCCCATCCGCCAGGACGACAACCGCCCCAGCCGGCGCTTCGGCCTGATCAACCTGCTGCTGATCGGCTTCGGCGTGTTGCTGCTGTTCAGCAATTTCCTGCCCAATCCGGCCAACCAGGTGCCGCGGGTTCCCTATTCCCTCTTCATCGACCAGGTGAACGACGACAACGTTCGTCGTGCCTACATCACTTCAGACCAGATCCGTTACGAACTCAAGGAAGCTCCCGAAGAGGGGGCCCCGTCGGTGCTGGCCACCACACCGATTTTCGACATGGAGCTGCCCCAGCGGCTGGAGCAGCACGGGGTGGAATTCGCCGCCGCGCCGCCCCAGAAACCGAACCTGTTCACCACGATCCTGAGCTGGGTGGTGCCACCGCTGATCTTCATCCTGGTGCTGCAGTTCTTTGCCCGCCGCAGCGGCATGGGTGGCGCCCAGGGGGCCCTGAGCTTCACCAAGAGCAAGGCGCGGGTGTATGTGCCCGACGAGGAATCCAGGGTCACTTTCAATGACGTGGCCGGGGTGGACGAGGCCAAGACCGAGCTCACCGAGATCGTGGATTTCCTCAAGAAGCCGGAGCGCTATGCCGCCATCGGCGCCCGCATTCCCAAGGGGGTGCTGCTGGTGGGGCCTCCAGGCACCGGCAAAACCCTGCTCTCCAAGGCGGTGGCGGGTGAAGCGGGGGTGCCCTTCTTCATCATCAGCGGCTCGGAATTCGTGGAACTGTTCGTGGGCGCCGGTGCGGCCCGGGTACGCGACCTGTTCGAAGAAGCCAAGAAAAAGGCCCCCTGCATCATCTTCATCGACGAACTGGATGCGATCGGCAAGAGCCGCTCCGGCTCGATGGGCGTGGTGGGCGGCAACGACGAACGCGAGCAGACCCTCAACCAGCTGCTCACCGAGATGGACGGCTTCTCCGCCCAGGACAAACCGGTGATCGTGCTGGCCGCCACCAACCAACCGGAAACGCTCGACGCGGCCCTGCTGCGTCCGGGCCGATTCGACCGCCAGGTGCTGGTGGACCGTCCCGACCTCTCCGGGCGCCGCATGATCCTGGGTATCTACGCCAAGAAGGTGAAGCTGGCCGAGGGCGTGGATCTCGACCGCATCGCCCAGGCAACAGCGGGCTTCGCGGGTGCCGACCTCGCCAACCTGGTGAACGAGGCTGCCCTGCTGGCGGCCCGGGTGAACCGCACCTCCGTGGAGCAGGGGGATCTCAACGAGGCGATCGAACGGGTGGTGGCGGGCCTGGAGAAGAAGAGCCGGGTGCTGCAACCCGATGAGAAGAAAGTGGTGGCCTATCACGAAGTGGGCCACGCGATCGTGGGGCACCTGATGCCCGGCGGCAGCAAGGTGGCCAAGATCTCGATCGTGCCCCGCGGCATGAGCGCCCTCGGCTACACCCTGCAACTGCCCACCGAAGAGCGCTTCCTCAACTCCAAGGAGGATCTCGAGGGCCAGATCGCCACTCTGCTGGGCGGCCGCAGCGCCGAGGAAGTGGTGTTCGGCGCCGTCACCACCGGCGCCGCCAACGACCTGCAGCGTGCCACCGACATCGCCGAGCAGATGGTGGGCACCTACGGCATGAGCGAGACCCTCGGCCCCCTGGCCTATGACAAACAGGGGGGCAGCCGCTTCCTCGGCGGCCCCAGCAACCCCCGGCGGGTGGTGAGCGACGCCACCGCCCAGGCCATCGACCGGGAGGTTCGTGGGCTGGTGGACCGGGCCCACGACAGGGCTCTCTCGATCCTGAACCACAACCGCGACCTGCTGGAGCGGATTTCTCAGGAGATTCTCGACAAGGAGGTGATCGAGGGCGACGAGCTCAAGACCCTGCTAGCCGAGAGCGTGCTCCCTGCCGATGCCCAACTGGCGGCCTGAGCAGGCCCCAGCGCTTGACGCCGGGCCCGCCGATGGCCGATAAGGGATGTTTGAGACCGGCCGATGCACGGAGCCGCCTCCTCCCCCCTGCCCGCCAGCCTGCTGGAGCTGCGCGGTGCCGACCTGCTCTCCTCGGCCGATCTCAGCGGCGCCCAGACCCAGGACCTGCTGCAGCTGGCCGCCGACCTGAAAGCCGGTCGCACCGCCATCAACCTGGGGGGCCGCACCCTGGGCCTGATCTTCACCAAGTCGTCCACCCGCACCCGGGTGAGCTTCACGGTGGCCATGGCCCGGCTGGGGGGCCAGACCCTCGACCTCAACCCCCAGGTGACCCAGGTGGGTCGCGGTGAGCCGGTGGCCGACACGGCGCGGGTGCTGAGCCGCTACGTGGACGCCCTGGCGGTGCGCACCTTCGCCCACAGCGAACTGGAGGAGTATGCCCACTGGGCCTCAATCCCGGTGATCAATGCGCTCACCGACCTGGAGCACCCCTGCCAGGCCCTGGCCGACTTTCTCACCCTGCAGGAGTCGTTCGGCGCGCTCCAGGGCCTCACCCTGGCCTACGTGGGCGACGGCAACAACGTGGCCCACTCGCTGCTGCTCTGCGGCGCCCTGCTGGGGGTGAACGTACGCATCGGCTGCCCGATCGGATTCGAGCCCGACCCCGCCGTGCTCGAGCGGGCCCGCCAGCTGGCCGCGGCCAGTGGCGCGGCGGTGGAGGTGCTGCACGAGCCGGTGGCGGCGGTACGCGGCGCCCACGCCCTCTACACCGATGTGTGGGCCTCGATGGGCCAGGAGGAGGAGAAGGCCGAGCGCCAGCGGGCCTTTGCCGGCTGGTGCCTGGACGAGGCCCTGGTCGCCGAGGCCGAAAGCCGGGCGATCGTGCTGCACTGCCTGCCGGCCTACCGGGGGCTGGAGATCAGTGCCGGGGCGATCGAAGGCCCCAGCAGCCGGGTGTTCGACCAGGCCGAGAACCGCCTGCACGTGCAGCAGGCCCTGCTGGCCGCCCTGCTGGCCGCGGCCTAAGCCGGAACAAGGTGGCGGCCAGAACTGGACAAACGGCCGCCCAGAAGGTACATCTGTATCAGTTGCCCCGCGGCGTTCTTGTCTGCCATGTCCACCCACCAGCCCCGGCAGGAGCTCACCACCGTCCAGCAGCAGCTCTACACCTGGCTGGCCGCCTACATCGGCGAGCACAGGCACAGCCCCTCGATCCGCCAGATGATGGAGGCAATGGGACTGCGGTCCCCTGCGCCGATCCAGAGCCGCCTGCGGCACCTGCAGCAGAAGGGCTGGCTCACCTGGCAGGAGGGCCAGGCCCGCACCCTGCAGTTGCTGGGCGAGGCGGAGGCGGGCATCCCGGTGCTGGGGGCGGTGGCAGCCGGGGGCCTGGTGGAGAGCTTCGACGACGTGCAGGAGCGACTCGACCTGACCTCGGTGCTGGACACCCGCGGGCTGTATGCCCTCACCGTGAACGGCGACTCGATGGTGGACGCCCACATCGCCGACGGTGATGTGGTGCTGATGGAGCCGGTGAGCGATCCGGCGCGGCTGCGCAACGGCACGATCGTGAGTGCCCTGGTGGCCGGCAGCGGCACCACCCTGAAACACTTCCAACGCCAGGGCAGCACGGTGATCCTGGAGGCGGCCAATCCGGCCTATGCCCCCATCGAACTGCCGGCCGACCAGGTGACCGTGCAGGGCCGGCTGGTGGCGGTGTGGCGTCAGGTATGAGCCCGGTCACGGTGTAAGCTTTTGCCACGCCAGACAGGGCTTGCGGGCCCAGACAGTCGACCAGCGACCCGTTCGTCAGGTGTAACCAAGGGGCCATAGCTCAGCTGGTAGAGCACCTGCATGGCATGCAGGGGGTCAGCGGTTCGAGTCCGCTTGGCTCCATATCGAGAGATTCCTTTCGCACCAAGGGAATCTCTTCATGGTCAGTTCGCTCTGCCCAGATCTCTCGCAAAGAAAGCAACCTCCCCCACTCCGTGGATTCTTAGGGAGGCAGATTTTTCTGTTCCCATTCTCAGTGATTGGCGGATGTATCTACGCACCGAAGCGTATGCGGTTCAAGCATGCTCTCAGGTGTGGGTTGCGATCGCCCAACCCTGAGCACGGCACCTCGCCAAAGAGGGTTTCGCCCGGTTCGAGCTCCTGGAAGTCCTGCACGGCTGGTAGCTAGGGCCGAGCCTGCGTCCGTTGGGGAGCTGCCCCTTGGAGCGGGCCGCGGGCCAGCGCCTGCGGTCCACCCCCTTTGGCTGCACGGATCGGAGCCGGTCAGGGGTCAGACGCCATAAAAGGTCCGATACCAGGCCACGAAGCGGGCCACCCCCTCCTGCACAGGGGTGTAGGGATGGAAGCCCGTCCAGGCCTCCAGGGCGGAGGTGTCGGCTGCGGTAGCGGGCACATCACCGGGCTGCAGCGGCAGGAAGTGCTTCTCGGCAGTGATGCCCAGGCTGGCCTCGAGAGCCTCGATGTAGGCCATCAGGGGGGTGGGTGTGCTGTTGCCGATGTTGAACAGCCGATGGGGCGCCCAGCTGGCGGCAGGATCAGGGTGGGCCGGGTCGAAGCCTGGATCGGCCGTGGCCGGCTTGTCGAGCACACGGATCAGGCTCTCGACAATGTCGTCGATATAGGTGAAATCGCGCACCATCTGGCCGTTGTTGAACACCTGGATCGGCTTGCCGGCCAGCATGGCCTGGGTGAACAGGAAAAGGGCCATGTCCGGGCGGCCCCAGGGGCCGTACACCGTGAACAGTCGCAGACCAGTGGCGGGCAGCCCATGCAGGTGGCTGTAGGTGTGGGCCATCAGCTCGTTGGCCTTCTTGCTGGCGGCATAGAGACTCACCGGATGGTCCACACTCTGGTGTTCGCTGAAGGGCAAGTTGGTGTTGCCGCCATACACCGAACTGCTGGAGGCATACACCAGATGCTCGATCCCATGGTGGCGACAGCCTTCAAGGATGTGGCCGAAGCCCACCAGATTGGCCTGGATGTAGACCGCCGGGTTCTCGATCGAATAGCGCACACCGGCCTGGGCGGCCAGGTTCACCACCTGGCGGGGGCAACCCGGGGCCAGGGGGTGGCCATGGGGAGTTTCCGCGCGGAAGGCGGCCGCCACGGCGTCGGCATCCTGGAGGTCGGCCTCGATCAGGGCGAAGGGGGTGCCACAGCGGACGGCCAGCCGATCGAGCTGGGCCAGGCGGGCGCGCTTGAGAGAGGGGTCGTAGTAGGGGTTGAGGTTGTCGAACCCGAGCACAGGCGTGCCCCGCTCCAGCAGACGCTGGCTGAGGTGAAAGCCGATGAAGCCGGCGGCCCCGGTCACGAGAACGGACATCAGAAGCCCCCTGCAGCTGCACGACCATACGGGAACTGGATCAGGCCGGTGTCCCGGGGCGTTGGGGATGCGGGATGGCAATGCCCTGCTGCCCTGACCCAAGCCGATGATCCGCAATCAATCAATCCGGGCTTCGATCGGCGCCCAGGCATCACGATCAACGAATCCGCCGCAACTAACCACGCAGAAACTAATCAACAGGAGCCTACAAGCGGCTCATGACAACAGCCAGGAGGAATTCCTCAGTCATAAACAATGCCGATCAACTCTGTTCAGCAGCCCATCGTTGGTGATTCCCTGCTGTGCGCCGGGAACGCGCTATCCGCGGTACTGTCTTTAGCGGAACAGATCCTTCGGATGAACGAAGCAGGCGCTGTGCCGCCCCGGGCACCAGAGCATTCGACCGAGACCAGGACAGACGCCAGGACAGAGGGGAGGTCCCACCGCCGCCGCCGGCCCAGGGGCCGCCAACTTTTCTGTCCGCTGCACCAGGAGGTGCAGATCGGGGGAAACGGCCAGAAGTACTTTCTGCACCTGCTGCAGCCGGAGGAGCTGAAGCAACGGGGGCTAAGCGACAAGCGGGCGCGGTTGGTGATCCAGGCCCATCCCGTACTGGTGCTGAGCAACGAGTGGCTGGAGCAGCTGTTCTGCGCGAAATGCGGCAGTTCCCGCTGGTGCCATGTGGTGCGCCACGACCGGATCCGCCACAGCATTCGCTGGGCGCCGCGGGAGCTCTGGCAGCAGGTGGCCCATGTCGACCCGTTGGTGCCGAACCCAAGCGTGAGTCAGTTCAGCCGGCAGGCGGCCCGGCGGGCGGCAATCAAACGAACGGACGGGAAGCGCTACTTCGAACCTCAGTAGCATCAATGAGCGTTGACAATTCCCCACCTTCAGAAGAAAGGAGCCCATTCCACTCTGCCCCGGCTCCCAGGCAAAAGGCACCTGAAGATTAAAGCCATTCTGCAGCAAGCATTTCCAGACCTGAACAGGGCTGGGGATCACCACGCTGATCCGGTTTGAAGAGCAATTTTCGAAGAGCCGTGCTCAAAGGGCAGTGCTCAAAGGGCAGTCAAAGCCTGAACACACTCTCAGGCGGGTGCCTGCTTGGCAGACCGCCTCTGCTGCCCCTGGGCCGTGCGCATCAGCGTGGCCCGCACGTCGCCGAGGAATCCCTCCAACAGGCGACGCCTGCTGCGGGAGCGGGGCAGATGGTCGGAAAAGGCCCCGGCATGGCAGAGGTCCACCAGCAGGCTCACCTCTTCCGAGCTGAGGCACAGCAGGTGCTCATCGCCGTGATGGATCACCTTCATGGTCCCTGTAACGGGTTGGTGGTGCTCTGGGGCTGCTCCGCGCTGGTTTTCAGCCCCTGGAACAGATCACACAGCAACACGGCAAGGTCGGATGGGAGGCCCACACCGGGCACGGATTCAGCGGCCAACACCACCATGGCGCAGGCATCCATCAGCCGTGAAGCCTCGCCGCCGCTGAGGGCAACGAGTACTTCCCCATCGCACTGCGTGATTCGCATGATCGTGCGTTCGAGCCAAATCAGCCTAGAACCGAACTTCGCGATCTCGCGCCGGGCGGATCACCGCCCTCCTCCAGCGCCCCGCGGCAGTGGCCAGCAGCCCCAGTAGCAGCAGCAGTAACAGCGGCGTCTCACCCCAGCGGCCATAGCCCGTCAGCCCCTGCAGCACCGGCACCACCACCACTCCGGTGGCCGGCACCCCCACCGCCAGGCTTTCCCCCACCCGGCCCCGCGGATCGATCAGCTGGCTCGGCCCGGTGTTGGCCACACTCACCAACCAGCGTCCCGCCTCGATCGCCCGCAGCTGCGACAGGGCGGTGAACTGCCGCTGCAGCAGGGCTGGGTAGGGATCGAGATTGGCGCTGGCCAGCAGCCAGCCCGCACCGCCGCGCACCGCCTGCCGCAGGGCCGTGCCGTCGGCGATCTCATAGCAAATGGCCGCCGCCACGGGGCCCGCAGGCCGCGCCAGCAGGCGCGAAGGCCGGCCAGGCTCCACCCCACCCACGGCGGAGAGGCCACTCCAGCGCACCAGCCCCCGCAACGGCACCCATTCCCCCAGGGGCACCAGCCGGTGCTTGTCGAGGGCGTCGCCGAACCGCCGCTGGCCTGCCGCGAAGCGCAGCAGCGCACTGCGCTGCTCTGGGGGCCCGGCCCCGTCCCGGGCCTGCCAGCGGAAACCCCCGCTGATCAGCTCCACCGCCGCCGGCTCGGCCAGCTCCGGCTCCAGCCCCAGGGCCCCTTCCGGCAGCACCACCAGATCGGCGTCCTCGACCTTCGCCGCAGCGAGGGCGGCCTGCAGCTGCCGTTCCAGCCGGCGACGCGCATGCCATTGCTGCTTCTCCCGCGTCGGTACCGCCGGCTGCACCAGCAGCACCCGCTCCCTGGTGGCCTCCGGCAGGGCGGCGGCCGCGGCACCGGCCAACCCCGGTTCGGCCTGCAGCTGCAACGCTCCCAACCCATGTACCCCCACCAGCAGCAGCGCCGCACCGCCCCAGGCCGGCAGCCGCTGCCGCAGCGGCAGCGCACCCGCGCGCAGCAGCTGCCACAACCCCCAGCCGATCAGCACCTGCACCGCCGCCACCAGGCCGGCGCCACCGAGCGCAGCCAGCCCCGCCAGCGCCGGATCACCGGGCAGGGCAGCGGCCCCCAGCCCCAGCCAGAAGAGGGGGCTCCGGGCCAGCAGCACCTCCGCCAGGCCCCACAGCCCCGCCAACAGCAGGGCACTGCCCAGCCGGCGGGGCACCAGAACCAGGGCCAGGCTGCTCCACAGCAGCAGCAGCAGCCCCGCCGCGGCACCACAGAACAGCAGCAGCAGCCAGCAGAGCGGCAAACTCAGCGGCAACGGCACGCCGATCCAGTCGAGCGGGTGCAGCCCCAGCAGCCAGCGGTGGCTCACGATCACCGCCAGGGCGCCCCAGGCAGCCGAGCGCAGCCGGGCACCGGGCCGCTCCTGGAGCCCCCACAGCAGGGCCAGCGCCAGCCACAACAGGGGCACCGCCAGCAACTGCAGCGGCCCCTCCGGCGGCGCCATGGCCCAGCCGGCCGCCGCACCGCCCAGCAGGGCCAGCAGCCAGCTTGGCCGGTTCGGTCGATCCCCCATAGCCAGGCAGCGTAGAAAGCGCCAGGCTTGAACCAGCCCAGTCCTGCCGCGACACCCCTGCGATGGATGCCAACAACCCTTTGCAACAGCTGCTGCTCCGAGGCCTGGGCACCGGTTCCCTGGTGGCCGACCGGCTCCGCTACGTGAGTCAGGAGTGGGTGCGCAGCGGCAAACTCGACCCCAGCCACGCCTCGGTACTGGTGGAGGACGTGCTGCGCGCCCTGCGCGGCGAGACTCCTGGCCTCGAGGAACAGGCCAGCCGCCAGCTGGAGCGCAACCGCGACCAGCTGCTGCAGGACCTGGGCCTGCCCCAGCAGCGGGAACTGGACGAACTGCGGGGCCGCATCGACCGGCTCGAGCAGGCGCTGCGCCAGCGCCAGTCCACCGACCCCGGCTCGTCCGCTGCCCCCGGTGGCGGCAGCTGAGCAAGAATCGCCGGCAGTTGCGGTTCAGCCATGCGCGAAATCCTGATCAGCAGTGGGGTGTGTGTGGCCTGCCTGCTGCTGGCCCTGATCAGTCAGCTGGTCAGCCCCACCAGCGTGGCCGCCGCCGCCCCGTCCCCGGCCGGCAGCGCTCCGGTCTCCGCCTCCGCCCCGATCTCCGCATCCGCCCCGAAACTGGCGGCGGTCCAGCCGGCCATGGCAACGGCCCGCGCCGCCTTTGAACTCGACCCCGACGACCCCAACCCCACCCTCTTCGCCATGGCTCCCGACACCGCCAACGACCCAGCCGCTCCCCAGACCGACGGCCCGATCGCCCAGGCCGGTGCCCTCGGCGGTGAGATGGTGGCTGCCCGCGAGCGCGTCACCGAAAGCGGTCTGCGCATCACCGACCTCACCCTGGGCGATGGCCCCGAGGCCAAGGCTGGCCAGACCGTGATCGTGAACTACCGCGGCACCCTGGAGAACGGCAAGGAATTTGACAGCAGCTACGGCCGCGGCCCCTTCTCCTTCCCCCTCGGCGCCGGCCGCGTGATCCGCGGCTGGGATGAGGGCGTGGCCGGCATGCAGGTGGGCGGCAAGCGCAAGCTGGTGATCCCCCCCGACCTGGCCTACGGCGAGCGCGGCGCTGGCGGTGTGATTCCGCCCAACGCCACCCTCATCTTCGAGGTGGAACTGCTGGAGATCCGCGGCTGAGCCCGCTCTGGACTGGGGGGGCTCACGCCGGATACCCCCACCGCCCCAGCCAGATTCGAAACCTATAACGATCGTTAGGATGCCGCCGCCGTCGGGCACTCCGGCTGGCAACAAAAAGCACCCGAACCCGTCCCATGGCTCACACGCTGCCCGCGCTGCCCTACGACCTCGACGCGCTCGAGCCCCACATCTCCCGCCAGACGCTCGAGTTTCACCACGGCAAGCACCACAACGCCTACGTCACCAACCTCAACAACCTGGTGGCCGGCAGCGAGCTGGAGGGCAAGAGCCTGGAGGACACCATCACCTCCGTGGCCGGTGACGCCACCAAGGCCGGGGTGTTCAACAACGCCGCCCAGGTGTGGAACCACAGCTTCTACTGGCAGTGCATGAAGCCCGGCGGCGGCGGCCAGCCCGACGGCGCCCTGGCCGAGAAGATCACCGCCGACTTCGGCAGCTTCGAGGCCTTCGTGGAGCAGTTCAAGACCGCCGGCGCCACCCAGTTCGGCAGCGGCTGGGCCTGGCTGGTGCTCGATGGCGGCACCTTGAAGGTCACCAAGACCGGCAACGCCGACCTGCCCCTGGCCCACGGCCAGACAGCCCTGCTCACCATGGATGTGTGGGAGCACGCCTACTACCTCGACTACCAGAACCGCCGTCCCGACTACATCACCACCTACCTCGAGAAGCTGGTGAACTGGGACTTCGTGGCCGCCAACCTGGCCGCAGCCTGATCGGCCCAGTCCCTGCGCTCCCTGCCGGGAGCCGGTTCGCGGAGCCCCCGTCCTTCGGATGGGGGCTCTTTCATTTGCGGTCCTGCCAGTAGGACACACCTGCGGCGAACTGAAAGCGGCTGCATTGCCTACAGAGCCCCCGCCAGCCAGTGCGGCATGATCGATTCTCCGGCGTCCAGGGTGTGGAGTCACAGCAAATCCCCTGGACCAACGACGACCCCACACTGGCGATCCTCCCGGATCCTCCCTGCCTCCCACTCCAGGCCACGCTGCTCGAAACCCTCGCCCTCGTGCGGGGCAGCCTCGATTGCGCCGTTCCCGGTGTCGCAGGGCAGGAGTCGTTGCCCACGCAAACGCCGCTGATGGCGGAGAACACGGGCTGTGTGCTCGTGGTGGAGGACGGAACACTGCGGGGCATCGTCACCGCACGCGATCTCGTTCGGCTGGCCTCCGGTTCACTCGATCTGGGCAGCACCCCGCTGGCGGCGGTGATGACCAGCCCGGTGCTGAGCCTGCGCCAACAGGAGCTCACCAACATCTTCGCCGCCATCCATCTGCTGCGGCGGCACCGCATCCGCCATCTGCCCATCGTGGACGACGCGGAACAGCCCGTGGGAGTGGTGACCATCTCCAGCCTGCGGCGCCTGCTCCGGCAGACCTTCTTTCTGCGGTTTCGCCGGGTGGCCGAAGTCATGACCACCCGGGTGGTGACGGTGGAGCCCCACCAGTCGCTGCAGCAGGCAGTGGAGACGATCGGCGCCTACGCGATCAGCTGCGTGGTGGTGGTGGAAGGAAGCGGAAGCGGCGGGTCCGTACAGGGCAAGGGAGGCGCTGGGCCGGCCGAACCGCTGCGGCCGGTGGGGATCCTCACCGAGCACGACGTACTCCAGCTGAGGGCCTTGGGGCACGACTTCGGCAGCCTGCGGGTGGAGCAGGTGATGAGCGGCCCGCCGATCTGCGTGGCGCCGGAGGACGAACTGGGGGGCGTGCAGGATCTGATGAACCGCAGGTGGGTGGGGCATCTGGTTGTGACCGATGGGTCGGGCCGCCTGGCGGGGATCGTGACCGAGACGGACCTCACCGACGTGCTCGATCCCCTCGATCTCTGTGGCATCACCGAGATCCTGCAGAAGCAGGTTCAGTCGCTGCGGGAAGCCCGAAACCGGCTGCTGGCCGATCGGCGCCTCGACCTGCGGGAAGGGTTCCGCAGTGGGGAGTTCCGCCTGGTGTACCAGCCCCAGCTTCACCTGCCCAGTGGCCGGGTGGAGAGCGCCGAGGCCCTGCTCCGCTGGTGTTCGAAAGAGCACGGCGAGGTGCCGCCCGCCACCTTCATTCCCCTGGCGGAGCAGAGCGGCTTCATCCTCGAGCTGGGGGAATGGGTGCTGGAGACGGCCTGCCGGCAGGCCCTGGCCTGGGAGCGTTCCCCCTTCGGACCGATCCAGGTGGCGGTGAACGTCTCCGGCCTGCAGCTGGACCAGCCCGACTTCGTGGACCGCACCTGCGGCACCCTGGCCCGTCTGGGGGTGGATCCATCCCTGATCCACTTGGAACTCACCGAGACGGTGCTGGTGGAGAACTTTTCCAACACGGCGGAAGCCTTCCGCCAGCTCCAGCATCACGGCATCCGCATCGCCATCGACGATTTCGGCACCGGCTACGCCTCCCTCTCCTACCTGCAGCACTTCAGCTTCGACACCCTCAAGATCGATCGCTCCTTCATCAGGGAACTTCCCAGCCAGAGCAGCAACCAGGCGATCGTGACCTCCATCGTGCGCCTTGCCGAACACCTGGACTTCCAGCTGGTTGCCGAAGGGGTGGAGACCCCCGCCGAGCTGGCACTGCTCGAGCAGATGGGATGCCCCATCATGCAGGGCTATGCCGTCAGTCGACCGCTGGAGACGCAGGACTGGTTGGCATTCCTGGCGGGCCGTGCGGGCTCCAGCACCGCCTCAGGCGCAATCCACATGGCGTCGCCATAGGAAAAGAAGCGGTACTGGCGGGCAATTGCCTCGGCATACACCGCCAACAGCCGCTCGCGGCCCAAAAGGGCACTCACCAGCAGCAGCAGCGAACTCTTCGGCAAATGGAAGTTGGTGAGCAGCCCCTGCACCACGGCAAAGCGGTAGCCGGGCTGGATCACCAGATTCACCGGTCCGGTGTGGGGCTTGAGCTCGCCGCCATGCAGCTGGGCCACGGCTTCGAGGCTGCGCACCGACGTGGTGCCGATGGCGATCACCCGGCCGCCGCGGGCCCGGCAGGCCGCCACCGCCTCCACCAGTTGTGGGCTCACCTCCACCCATTCGCTGTGGAGCTCCAGGCTGCTCAGGTCTTCCGCCTCAATCGGCCGGAAGGTGCCCAGGCCCACATGCAGGGTGGTGGTGGCCACCCTGACACCACGCTCCCGGATCGCGGCCAGCAGTTCATCGCTGAGGTGCAGACCGGCGGTGGGAGCGGCCACCGCCCCCGGGCGGGCGGCGTAGCGGGTCTGGTACCGCTCGTTGTCGGAGGAGTCGTGTTCGTGGATGTAGGGGGGCAGGGGAATGGCGCCATAGCGCACCAGCAGCGGTTCCAGGGCCGCCGCGTCGCCATACTCCGCCGGGAACTGCACGATGCGCCCGCCGCTGGCCGCATCGCTGCCCAGCACCTGCACCGCCAGGGGAGGCTGGCCCTCGGCCACCACCTCCAGCCCATCACCCGCCTTCAGCTTTTTCGCCGGCTTGGCCAGGCACAGCCAGCGGCCCGGTCCGGCCGCCACCTGTCCGGCCACGGCGGCGGCGGCAGGCTGCCAGGGCTCCAGCACCAGCAGCTCCACGGCGCCGCCGGTGGGCCTGCGCGCCTCCAACCGCGCCCGCAGCACCCGGGTGTCGTTCACCACCAGCAGGTCGCCCGGCCGCAGCTCCTCCTGCAGGTCCCACACACTCAGATGACGAGCGTGGGGAGCCGGGCCCATCCCCGGCGGATCCACCGCCAGCAGCCGGGCGGCGTGGCGGGGCTCCACCGGCCGCTGGGCGATCCGCTCCTCGGGGAGATGAAAGTCGTAGCTCGACAGCCGCAGATCGGCCCCACGCTCCTCAGCCATGCACCTCAGCCATCGATCCGTGCCCCCTCATCAGGGTCTCTCAAGCCGGTAAGTAGTAGCGCACCAGGGTGAACACGCGACTGCGCTGCCGGGTGAGCGCCAGGCGCAACTCGACCAGGCCCTTGTTGAACAGCAGGTTGTCCAGCCGGCGGCGGGGAATGGCATCGGCCGTGATGATCGTGAAGGTGCCCTCGGGATGCCGCTGCTCCACGCTGGCCACGTGGGCCACGAAGGGCTGGATGAACGAGGCGTAAGGGGCCCGCAGGATCACCAGCGACACCCTATCCCCCACCCAGCGGTCCCAGTCCGCCAGCAGGGGCTCGGGATCCTCCCCGGGCGCCAGCACCCGCACCGCCTCCACCCGGTTGGCGATCGAGGCGGCGTAGTGGATGGCCTCCAGCACCGGCGCCGACAGACCATGCTCCAGCATCCCCAGGCGGCCCACATACACGATCGCCGCCAAGGGGGGATCGGCGCCGGGGGGGCGCGGCCGGATCCCCGCGGCCCCACGACAGCGGGCGGGATCGAGAGCCACGGCCCGCTCCACCTGCAGATAGCGACGCCGGATCCCCTCCAGCAGGGCCACCAACAGGGGCACCAGCACCACCACGATCCAGGCCCCCTCCGTGAACTTGCTGATCAGGATCACCAGCAGCACCACGGCCGTGGCCAGCGCGCCGATGCCGTTCATCGAGGCCCGGGCCCGCCAGCCCTGCTCGCGGGAGCGCCACCAGTGCACCACCATGCCGGCCTGGGAGAGGGTGAAGGCCAGGAACACGCCCACCGCATAGAGGTGGATCGCCAGGGAGGTGCTGCCCCGGCAGAACACGATGATCAGGGCCGCCAGCAGCTGCAGCAGCAGGATCCCGTTCTGGAACACCAACCGATCACCGCGCCAGGCCAGCTGCTGGGGCAGGAAGCGATCGGCCGCCAGCAGGGCGCCGAGCCTGGGGAAATCGGCAAAGGCCGTGTTGGCCGCCAGGATCAGCACCAGCATGGTGGTGAACTGGAGCAGGGCGAACAGGGGGCTCGAGCCGCCGAACAGCCGCATCCCCAGCAGCGCCAGGGTGGTGCGCTGGGGATCGGGAGCGATCCCGTAGAGCCAGGCCAGAACGCTGATCGTCACGAACATCGCCGCCAGCAGCCCACCCATCACCAGCAGCGTGAGCCGGGCGTTGCGGGCTTCCGGCTCCCGGAACACCTGCACCCCGTTGGCGATGGCCTCGATGCCCGTCATCGCCGAGCAGCCGGAGGCAAAGGCGCGCAGGATCAGGAACAGGCCCAGGGGCTCCAGGGCCGCCACGGCCTGGGGTGGATCGGGCTGCAGGCCATGGTGCAGGCCCACATCCAGCCCACCCGCCACCCCCAGCAGGGCCACCATCGCCACAAAGCCGAAGGTGGGGATGGCGAACAGCTGGCCCGATTCCCGCACCCCGCGCAGATTGGCCCAGCCCACCGCCAGCAGCAGCACCAGGGCGATGGGCACCTTCCAGGGATGGAGGGCCGGGGCATAGGACACCAGGGCATCGGTGCCCGCCAGCAGACTCACCGCGGCGGTGAGGGAGTAATCGACCAGCAGGGCTGCGGCCGCCACCAGGCTGGCCGGGCGGCCCAGATTTTCCCGGGCCACGGTGTAGGAGCCGCCACCCTGCGGATAGGCGCGAATCGTCTGGCGGTACGACAGCACCACCACTGCAATCAGCAGCACGATCGCCAGGGTGATCGGCAGGGAAAAGCCCAGCGCCGCACTCCCCGCCAGCACCAGCATGGCCAGGATCTCCTGGGTGGCATAGGCCACCGAGGAGAGGGCATCGGAGGAGAGCACCGCCAACGCCTGGGCGTTGCCCAGCCGCTCGGTGGCTACGGCATAGCGCGGGATGGGCGGACCGAACAGCCGCTGGCGCAGCGAGGAGGCCAAGGGGCAGCCGGGACGCTACCCGCACCATGGCAGCTCAGAGCGCCAGTGACTCAGGATCCGTCTCGATCAGCTGGGCCAGATCCTTGAGGAAGGCGGCGGCGTGGGCGCCGTAGATGGTGCGGTGGTCGCAGGTGAGGTTCACCTGCATCTGGTTAGCCACCCGGATCGCGCCGTCCTTGCCCGCCACCACCGTGGGCCGCGAGGCGGCCACCGCCAGGATCGCGCCGGTGCCGGGGGGCAGAATCGCGTCGAAGCGATCGACGCCGAACATCCCCAGGTTGGAGAGGGTGAAGGTGCCGGTGCTGTACTCCTCGGGCTGCAGCTGCTTGGTGCGGGCGCGGGCCACCAGGTCGGCCCAGTTGCGGGCCAGCGAATAGATGTCGGTCTTATCTGCGCCCGCCAGCACTGGCGTGATCAGGCCGCCGTCCTCCATGGCCACCGCCACCGCCACATTCACCGCCGCGGGGTAGGCCATGGCGCTGCCGTCGGCGCTGGTGGCGGCATTCACCTGGGGATGGCGGGCCAGGGTCACGGCCACGGCCTTCGCCAACAGAGCGGTCATCGTCACGCCCTTGCTCTTCACCTGCCGATAGAAGGCGTCGAGCCTGGTGGTGGTGATCGTGTAGCCCACCCGGAAGCAGGGCACCGCCAGGCTGGCCACCATGTTGCGGTTCACCGCGTTCTGCAGCGTGTTGAAGGCCACCGCCTCCCCGGGCCGGCCGAAGGTCTGACCCGCGGGCGCCGCTGCTGGAGCCGCCGCGCCGTTGCCGCCGCCAGCGCCAGCAGCCCCAGCCACTGCCTGAGCCAGGGCCGGGCCGCTGCCCTCGGCCACCCGCGGCACGCTCACCGGTTGGCCGGTGGCGGCCAGCACGTCCTCCGCCTGGATGCGGCCATGGGGACCACTACCGCACAGGGCGTTCAGGTCCACACCCAGCTGGCTGGCCAGCTTCTTGGCCCTCGGCGAGGCCACCACCCGGCCACTGGCCGTGGAGGCCGGCGCCGCCACCGCCACAGGCACCCGGGCAGGGGCGGGGGCCGCCGGAGCGGGCGCAGGGGACACCGCGACCGGAGCGGGGGCTGCCGGAGCGGGGGCCGGAGCCGCAGTGGCCGCCGGCGCAGGAGTTGCAGCGGCAGCGGGGGCCGCCGGGGCCTTCGCAGCGGCTTCAGCAATCTCTGCCTCGGTTTCCACGATCAGGCCGATCGTTTCACCCACCGGCGCCGTGCCGCCGGCCGGCATCAGCACCGCCGCCAGGAAACCCTCCTGGAAGGCCTCCACGTCCATGTCCGCCTTGTCGCTCTCCACCACCAGCACCGACTCGCCGCGCTCGACGCGGTCGCCTGGTTGCTTGAGCCACTCCACGATCTTGCCCTCCGTCATGGTGGAGGAGAGGGCGGGCATGAAGATTTCGTGGGTGGCCAACGGGTGCACCGCAGCAGTGGGGCGGATTTTACGAGTCGTGCCGCAGCGAGGCTGTCCGAGGCACCACCCGATGCGCCACCGTCCCTGCTCAGACGGCGCCTTCGATCGCCTCGACCACGCCGTCGCGCACCAGCACCGCGGCCTGCAGCTTCTCCACGAGGTTGTCGCCGACGCGCACCTCCACCACGCTCTCCAGCTGCCCCTGCTCCACGATCTGCTCCATCTCCAGTTCCCGCACCTGGCGCTGCTGCTCCAGCATCTGGCTCCGCTGCTGCTCCAGCTCAGCGCGCTTGGCCGCCACCTGCTGCTGCACCGAGCCCACCTGCTCCTGCACCCGCGGGTCGAGGGGGTTGGCGCTCTGGCGGCGGATCTCGTCGATCACCTGCTGCCCCTCCTGCTCCAGCTGGGCCAGCTGGGCATCGGTGTTGCTCACCGCATTGCTGAGCTCCCGCTCTGCATCCTCCTTCCAGCGCGGCGTCACCACAGCCCGCACGGTGATCTGGCGCTTGATCTGAAGGGTGCCGTCGGCCATGAATCCTGAGGTGCAGTGCTCAGCGTGTCAGCCGACCCGCCCCTGGTCAACCGTCCGCGCCGCCCAGCCGGCACCTGCCAGGGTGTAGTCAGCTCCATGTCCAGCCCATGGCTCCCATCCCCAGGGCTCCCGCCCCGTGGAGCACCGCCAATCCCCTCAGCCCCGCCGAGCTGTTCGCCGACCTGCGCCGGCACCGCGGCACCCCCGGCGACCTGCTGCTGGTGCAGGACCTCGACGGGGTGTGCATGGAGCTGGTGCGCGATCCCCTGGAACGCCGGCTGGAGCCCGGCTACGTGCTGAACGCCCGTCGGTTGGACGGCCGCTTCAATGTGCTCACCAACGGGGAACATGCCGGTTACCGGGGCGTGAACCGGCTGGTGGAGCAGGCCCTCGCCGCCCATCCCCACTCCGCCAGCGACCCCGCCAGTGACGGGCTGTATCTGCCCGGGCTAGCGGCCGGTGGGGTGCAGTGGCAGAACCGCTTTGGCAGCGTCTCCACCCCGGGGGTGCACGAGGCCGAACTGGCCTTCCTCGCCGCCCTGCCTGCCCGCATGGCCGAAGGCCTGCGCGGCTGGCTGCCGCGACTGCTACCGGAGCTCGATGGCCCCGCCCTCGAACGCCAGATCCGCCTGGCCGTGCTCGACAACCCCCTCTCGCCCACGGTGAACCTCAACAGCCTGTTCCGCTGGATCGCCGCCCGCGACGCCGATCGCCACCTGGCGGTGGCCCTGCAGGAGGGCCTGCTGGAGCTGATGGGGAGCCTGCTGGCCGAGGCGGAGCAGGGCGGCCTGACCGACAGCTTCTTTCTGCACATCGCCCCCAACCTGCTCGACGCCGCGGGTGAGGAACAGCCGGTGTGGGCCAGCCATGTCGGCCTGGGCACCACCGACGTGCAGTTCATGCTGCGCGGGGCGATCAAGGAGGCGGGCCTGCTGGTGCTGATCAACGGGCACATCGCCCACCACCACGGCGTCCATCCCCTTGGCGCCGCCTTCCACGTGCGCAACGCCCCCCGCCAGCTCGATGCCCTGCTGGAGCTGGCCACGGCCCGGATTCCTGCGGCCCTGATGCCCCGGCTGGTGGGGGTGGCCGACACGATCACCTCCCGACCCGGGCCCGAACCGGGCAGCTGGCAGCGGGGGGGAAGCGACCGGGGCTTTCTTACCCTGCTGCAGCAGCTGGGCCAGGCCTTCGACCGGCCCAACCGGGTGGTGCTGGTGGACAGCAGCGGCGGCGAGGTGTGCCGCCCCTCCTTCGCTGATGGCTCCCTGGCCGGCCTCACCGACCCCCAGGACCCGCTGCAGCTCGATGCCCTGTTCCGCGGCGGCCCACCCCAGTACCGCGCCTTCTTCGGCGAACTCGCCGCGGAGCTGGGCGCCGATCAGCCGTAGATCGCCGCGATCGCCGCCCCGTCACGGGCCACGATGCGGTCGCGGCGCTGCTTGAGGGTCTGGGTGAGCAGGCCGTTCTCCAGGCTGAACGGTTCCACCAGGGCCACCCCGGCCAGCCGTTCATCGGGGCGGGCACCCGGCCGGGCCGCCAGCAGCCGGTTGCAGTCGCGGGTGAGGGCCCGCAGCACCGCCGGATCCGCCGCCCCCGGCAGCCCCGCAGCCGGCAACCCTGCCCCCGTGGCGAAGGCCGCCAACGGCTCCGGCCGCGGCACCACCAGCGCCCCCAATTGCTTGCGGTCCTGGCCCACCAGCATCACCTGCTCGATCAGGGGACTGGCCAGCAGCGCCTCCTCCAGCGGCGCGGGCTCGATGTTCTCGCCGCTGCTGAGCACGATCGTGTCCTTGGCGCGGCCGGTGAGCAGCAGCGTGCCATCGGCCAGCAGCAGGCCCAGATCCCCGGTGTCAAACCAGCCCTCGCCGTCGAGCACCTTGGCGCTGGCCTCCGGCTTGCGCCAGTAGCCGGCCATCACCTGGGGGCCCCGGGCGAGCACCAGGCCCCGCTCCCCGATCGCCAGCGGCTCCCGGCTGTCCGGATCCACGATCTGGATGGCAGTGCCGGGAAGTGGCTGGCCGGCACCGCCGCGGCGGTTGGCCCAGCCACGGCGGCAGGTGAGCACCGGACTGGTCTCGGTCAGGCCATAGCCCACCAGCAACTCGATGCCAATCGCCTCGAAGAAGCCGTCCACGTGCAGGGCAAGGGCACCGCCGCCGCTGATCGCCGTGCGCAGGGCGCCGCCCACCAGCTGCTGGCGCACCTTGGGCCAGAGCAGCCGGCCCGCCAGGGCGTGCAGGGGCCAGCGCAGGCCTGCCTGGGCCGCGGCCGCCAGCCGGGCGCCGGCGGGTTCGGGCGCCAGGGTGAGGTCGAGGGCCCGGCGGCGCGCCGCGGCGAAGGCGCGGCTGTTGGCCAGGGCCGCCTGCAGCAGACGCTGCCGCGAGGCGGGCATCTCCGCCAGGGCCGCCTCAAAGCCCGACAGCAGGGCCTCCCACAGCCGCGGCACGCTGATCAGATAGTGGGGCCGTACCCGCTGCAGATCGGCGCGCAGCTGCTTGAGGGTGGTGTAGGTCTGCCGGCAGCCGCAGGAGAGCAGAAAGTATTCGGCGCTGCGCTCGTAGGAGTGCCAGATCGGCAGCACGCTCACCACCCGATCGCCCGGCTCGGGAGCCACGGCCACGCCGAAGTGGCGCAGCTGGTGCAACAGGTTGGCGTGGCTGAGGGGCACGCCCTTGGGCTGACCGGTGGTGCCCGAGGTGTAGAGGATCGTGGCCAACCGCTGCGGATCGGCGGGTGGCTGGGGGGCCGGACGGTCGGCCGCCAGGGCCTCGGCGCCCCGCCGCTGCAGCGCCGCCCAGCTGAGGCACGGGGGCATGGACGCCGCCGGGCTGGCGCCCTCCCCTTCCAGCACCACCACGAAGCGCAGGGGGGCCAGCAGCGCGGCGTCGAGGGCCAGCCGCTCCAGCAGCGCCGCCGATTCCACCACCAGGGCCACGGCGCCGGAATCCTGCAGGATGTAGCGCAGCTCCTCCACCGGCGCGGCACTGCCCCGCACCGCGTCGGCGGCGCCGGCGCGCATCAGCCCCTGGTCGCAGAGCAGCCAGCGGGGGCCGTTCTCGGCGAACAGAGCCACCACGTCACCTGCTGCGAGACCAAGGGCCGCCAGACCCGCCGCCACCTGTTCGATCCCCTCGTGCAGCTGGCGGTAGCTGAGCGTTTCCGGTTCTGCCGCATGGGGCGCTTCCAGCGCTCCGGCATCGCCATGGAGGCGGGCCAGTACCTGCCAGAGCTGCTCCAGCCCAGTGAGTTCGCCCCAGTCGTAGCGCCTGGCGAGGGCCTCACGGTCGCGGTGGCTGGGCGTCCAGTGAATCGTGGCGAGGGCCATGGTGGGTGGGGTGTGCATGGCAAGGGTTACCACCCCTGCAGCGCCTCGTGGGGCTGGGGGGGGCGCAGCCGCAGCTGGAACCTCTCGGCGAAGGTCTCCAGCAGGGGCTGGCGCAAGGCGGCGGCCGTGATCCCGGGTCGCCAGTCACTCAGCCGGCCCACCGGCCGATCGGCGATGCCACAGGGCACGATCGCCGCGAAGCCCGCCAGATCGCAGTCCACGTTCAGGGCCAGTCCGTGCTGGCTGATCCAGCGGCGGGCGCTCACCCCGATCGCCGCCAGCTTGCGCCCCTCCAGCCACACCCCCGTCAGGCCCTCGATGCGCTCCCCCTCCAGACCCAGTCCGGCCAGCAGATCGATCACCACCTGCTCCAGCTGCCGCAGATAGAGGTGCAGATCCGCCCCGTGGCGCCGCAGGTTGAGCACCGGGTAGAGCACCAGCTGGCCCGGGGCATGGTGGGTCACCTCACCGCCCCTGTCGATGCGGTGCAGCGGCAGCGGTGGCGCCTCGGGGGGGAAGCGCAGGTGGGCGGTGCTGGCACCCCGGCCAAGGGTGAAACAGCTCTGATGCTCCAGCAGCAGCACTGCGTCGGCGCCATCGGGATTGGCCAGCAGTCGTTGCTGCAGCGCCTGCTGGGCCCGCCAGCCCCGCTCGAAGGCCACCGGCCGGCTGGATTCAAAAAGGATTGCGTCGAGCCGGGGTGCCATGGGGCGGCCTATCTAGCCTGGGACCAGAGAGCAACGGAGGCTGCTCCCACCTGATGAAACTGCTCATCCATGGCCGCAATCTTGAAGTAACTCCCGCCATCCGGGACTACACCGAAACCAAGCTCTCCCGCGCCATCACCCACTTTGAGGGCATGGTCAAGGAGGCCGATGTGCACCTGTCTGTTGCGCGCAACCCGCGCGTGCCCCAGCAGATCGCCGAGGTCACGATGTTCGCCAACGGCACCGTGATCCGTGCCCAGGAGCGCAGCGACAACCTCTACGCCAGCATTGATCTGGTGGCCAACAAGCTCACCCGCCAGCTCAATCGCTATAAAGAGCGGCTGCACGAGCGCCACCACGGTCCGGTGCATCGCTCTGCCCGCGATGAGGAGGCCGGCGCCGCCACCCTTCCCCCACCCGGGGCCAACCTCACCGACGGGAAGGAACCCGAACTGCCGAACCGCGGCGTGCGGCGCAAGTACTTCGACATGCCGCCGATGAGCCTCGATGAAGCGATGCACCAGCTCGAGCTGATCGACCACGACTTCTTCCTGTTCCGCGACGCCGACAGCGGCGAGCTCCATGTGGTTTATCACCGCAACCACGGCGGCTATGGGGTGATCCAGGCCAAGCCGGCGTGAGCCGCGATCTCCCCGACCTGGCACCTCTGATCGACCACGCCCTGCTCGACCCCCACCGGGGTCGCGAGCCGGTTCAGCGCTGCTGCGAAGAGGCACGCCACTTCGGCTTTGCCGGGGTGTGCATCGCCTCCCGCTGGCTGGAGCTGGCCCGCGAACTGCTGCCCCGGGAAGGCGGGGGCCGCGGGCCCTCACCGCGACTGGTGAGCGTGGTGGGCTTTCCCTTCGGCGCCATCCCCGCCCCGGTGAAGCAGGCCGAAGCGGAACATGCGGCGGCGCAGGGGGCCGACGAACTGGATGTGGTGCCCGACTTCGGCGCCCTCGCGGACGGAGATCACGGCACCCTGCTGGCCGAACTGGCGCCGATCTGCGCCCTCGGTCTGCCGGTGAAGGTAATCGTGGAAGTCGGACGCCTTGAACCGGGCGCCCTGGAGCTGCTGGTGGAGGTGAGCATCGATGCGGGGGCGCAGTTCCTCAAGAGCGGCAGTGGGTTCGGCCCAGCCGTCAGGGCCGACCAGGTGGCCCGGCTGGTCCAGCTCGCCCGGGGGCGGGCCGCCGTCAAGGCCTCCGGTGGCATCAGCAGCCTGGAGCAGGCCCTGGCCCTGGTGGAGGCCGGCGCCACCCGCCTGGGCACCAGCCACGGCATCGCCTTGATGCAGGCCCTGCGGGGCTGAATCCACGTGAGAGACATCCTGCTGGATGGGCTGGTGTTGGAGGGCTTGGCCCTGAGCAGCAAGCCCCTCGGCGAGCACGACCGACTGCTCACCCTGCTCACCGAGGCCCATGGTCTGCTGCGCCTGGCCGTGCCCGGGGCGCGCCGGCCGAAGAGCAGCCTGGCGGCGGCCATGCCCCTGGCCCACCTTCAGGTGCAGGTGGGCGGCAGGCGGGGCCTGAGGCGGGTGCGGCAGCTGCAGGTGCTGCGGAATTACAGCGGGCTGGGCCAGCAGCTGGAGTGCCTGGCCGGTGCCCAGGCCCTGGCCGAATTGTGTCTCGCCCTGGTGGCGAGTGAGGCGCCGACGGCTGGGGTGCTGGCGAACGTGCTGATGCAGCTGGGGCGACTCGAGGCGCTGGTGCGCGAGCAGGGATGCCAGGGCGAGGCCCTGGCGGTTGCAGTGCAGGGCAGCGTGCACCTGCTCGCCCTGGGGGGATACGCCCTGCCCTTGGCCCGCTGCGCCCGCAGCGGCGAGCGTCTCGATCCCCCCATCGGCCAGTGGGACTGGCGCTGCAGCCTGATCTGCAGTGAGGGGCTGGTGATCGGTGCCGTGCCCGGAGCCCCCCTGATGCTCAATCCCTCCGAGCTGGCCCTGCTGCAACGGCTCGTGCGGCCGTCGCTGCCGCGCCGCCGAGATGGCGAGCTGATGGGGCCACCGGCCGTGTGGCTGCATCTACTCGAGCTGGTGGGCCGCTGGTGCGACGAGCATCTGGGGCGCCGTCCCCGTTCCTTCCGCTTGCTGGGCGGTGCCATGGCTGGGGCATCATGAGCAGCCGACAACGTCCAGGTGGCAGGTTGAACCCCGGTGCGGAGCTGGCCCCAGGCACAGGCATACGGGCCGTGCTCAACCTCCGCGACTTCCGTTGGCTGTGGCTGGGCCAGATCTTCTCCCAGCTGGCTGACAAGTTCTACATCGTGCTGATGGTGTTCCTGATCGCCCAGACCTGGGTGAAGGGCACGCCCGCAGCCAACCCTGCCCTGGCCGAGGCCGCCTCGGCCCTTCGCCTTGATCTGCCCGAAACCCGGGCCCAGATGATCACTCTGCTGGCCACCGGGATCTATGTGGCCAACACCGTGCCGGCCATGCTGCTGGGCACCGTGGCCGGGGTGTGGGCGGATCGCTGGCCCAAGCGGGCCACGATGGTCGCCTCCAACGGCCTGCGGGCGGGCCTGGTCATGCTCGCCCCCTTCTGCCTGATCCCAGGGCCCGAGTGGCTGGGTCTGAGCTGGGGCTACTGGGGATTGGTGGGCATGACGTTTCTGGAATCGGTGCTCACTCAGTTCTTCGCACCAGCCGAGCAGGCGGCCATCCCCCAGCTGGTGCCGAGCGACCGCCTGCTCTCAGCCAACTCCCTTTACCAGGCCACCAGCATGGGGGCCACGATCGTGGGCTTCGCCCTGGGCGATCCGATCCTGCGGGGACTGCAGCACACCCTGGCGCTTCTGGGAATCGAAGGTGGCGAGTTCGTACTGCTGCCCTTCTGCTACAGCGCCGCTGCCGTGGCCATCAGCCGCATCCGCTGGCGAGAAGCCAGCCGCCCGCGCCGACAGGGCAGCACGGTGTGGCAGGAGATCGGCGAAGGTTTCGCCGTGCTGCGCCAGGAACCGACCGTGACCCGGGCCATGTTGCAGCTGGTGCTGCTGTACAGCCTGCTGGCCGCGCTCTACGTGCTGGCGATCAGCCTGGCCGCCGCGGTGCCGGGCCTGGGTCCCACCCGATTCGGCCTGCTGTTGGCCATGAGTGGCCTGGGGCTGGCAACCGGAGCCCTTGCCGTTGCCCAGCTCGGCCAAGGCATCAACCGCCGGCAGCTCGCCGCTGCCGGCCTGGGCACGATCGGCTGGAGCCTGCTGCTGCTCGGTCAGCTGCGCGGCAGTCTGCCCTTCACCCTGCTCCTCTGCAGCGTGCTCGGCGTCGGTGCCGCGATGCTGGCGATCCCCGCCCAGACCACGATCCAAGAAGACACACCGGAAGACCTGCGCGGCAAGGTGTTCGGCCTGCAGAACAACCTGATCAACATCGCCCTCAGCCTGCCCCTGGCGCTGGCCGGGGCAGTGGTGAGCCGCTGGGGGCTGTTGCCGGTGCTCTGGACCCTGGCGGCCCTCTCGATCGCAGCGGGCCTGGCGGAGCGGCCCTGGCGGCGCTGTTAGTTTGGCTTCCTTAACGCACGAGGGCTGGTGGCCCACATTGCCTGGCTGGGCAAGAAGTCTCCGTTCTGCGGCAACGTCACCTATGGCCTGACCACCACCGAAGCGCTGCGCAGCCGTGGTAACGGCATCAGTTTCATCCACTTCGACACGCCGGCCGCGGGCCAGCTCGGCTTCCCAGCAGCGGCAACGTCCACCCCGGTTGCAACCACCCCGACGGAAGACGACGGTGGAGTGCTGGGTGCGGACCCCCACGCCCACGCTTTCAACCTGGATCAACCGGGCTGGGAATCCCCCGAGGTGACCTTGCCCTACTTGATGAAGTCGCAGATGTACACGATTCCCTCGCCGGGGGCGCTGCGGGAACTGCGGGAATCGCTGGAGCGGCTCAAGCCCGATCTGGTGCATGCCAGCCTCACCCTCTCCCCCCTCGACTTCCGCCTGCCCGAACTCTGTCAACAGCTGGGGCTGCCCCTGGTGGCTACCTTCCATCCCCCCTTCGACGCCGGGCTTCGCAATCTGACCGCGGGCACCCAGCAACTCACGTACCAGCTCTATGCCCCGGCGCTGAGCCGCTTCAACCGGGTAATCGTGTTCTCGGCACTGCAGGCAGAGGTGCTACAGCGTCTGAGCGTGCGCGCCGAACGGTTGGCCGTGATCCCCAACGGCGTGGACACCGACATCTGGCAGCCGGCGGGTGCAGATACGGCCCTGCACCGCGCACTCCTTCAACGGGTGCAAGGTCGCCGCGTGTTTCTCTACATGGGACGGATTGCCACGGAAAAGAACGTGGAGGCCCTACTCCGGGCCTGGCGCCTCGTCCGTCCCCGGGGCTGCGTCCTGGTGATCGTGGGAGACGGGCCCCTGCGCAGCTCCCTGGAGGCGAGCTACGGCGAAACGAGCATGCTCTGGTGGGGCTATGAGCCGAGCCAGGAGATGCGCCTGGCCCTGCTGCAGGTGGCGGAAGTTTTTTTGCTTCCCTCCCTGGTGGAAGGACTCAGCCTCTCCCTACTGGAGGCCATGGCCAGTGGCACCGCCTGCGTGGCCACCGACGCAGGCGCGGACGGCGAGGTACTCAGCGATGGAGCGGGGATCGTGATCAGCACCCAGGGCGTCACCACCCAGCTGCGGACCCTTCTGCCTGTGCTGCGCGACCAACCAGTCCTCACCAGCGAACTGGGCCGACGGGCCCGACAGCGAGCCCTGCAGCGCTACACCCTGAACGGCGCCATTGATGCACTTGAGCAGCTCTACGCCGATCTGCTTCGTCCGCCTATCAGCCCCCAACCAGCCCCGCACAGCAGGCGGAAAAAGCGGCAGCCGGATCGGCGGCCCTAGTGACTGGCCGTCCAATCACCAGCCGGCTGGCTCCGGCGGCCATGGCTTCGGCAGGGGTCATCACCCGGGCCTGATCACCACGTAAAGCCCCAGCAGGGCGGATACCCGGTGTCACCAGAGCAAAGGGCAGGGCGTACCGCTGCCGCAGCACGGAAACTTCCTGAGGAGAGCAGACACACCCCCCCAAACCGGCCTCAACCGCCAGGGCGGCCAGCTGCGGCACGTAACTGGATATCGAAGCAGCCACCTGCAGTTCCTGCCGAAAGCGCTGCTCATCCCAACTTGTCAGCACGGTCACCGCCAGCAGGACGGGAGCACTGTCTAGGGCTACAGCCGAGGCGCCCGCCTCAGCCGCAAGCTGGGCCTGCCTGAGTGCGACTGTGCCGGCACAGGCGTGCACCGTGATCAGCTCGGCTCCCAGTGCTGCCGCGCTGCGACAAGCGCCGGCCATCGTGGCCGGAATGTCGTGGAATTTCAGATCCAGAAATACCCGCAATCCACGCTGCCTGAGCTGGGCCACGATTCCTGGCCCAGCGAGGGTGAACAACTCAAGACCCACCTTCACCCAGCGCAGCTCAGGGATCGTCTCCACCAGTCGCAACGCCTGTCCCGGAGGGAGTCCATCCAGGGCAAGGATCAAACAATCAGCGGGATCATGCAGCACCGATCATCCACCCCTAGATAACCAATAAAAAAGCCACCCCGTGGGTGGCATTCTGCTGTCGGCAGCCGCCTGCTCACGCAGACAGTCTGTCTGAAAACAGCATCAGAAAAAGAATAGTTTATCCTGGCATCGACCTATTTTCTCAGGGGGCTACCCCCCAACTATCGTCG
>CALRKN020000020.1:0-66298 GCA_943368005.1 Bradyrhizobium ivorense
TGTTCTGTCTCAGCAGGTTGTTCAGTGACAAAGGGGTGTGAGGCCGCTACGGGTTGAGGTGTGACCCACCAACCCAGGCCTCACGCATCCATGCATAGCCATCCCAATGCCCGTCTGACGCAGAAGGGCCGCCTCCGGCTCGTGACCCAGCACCTGGAGCACGGCCGCAGCCTCAGGGAGCTGGCCGTCGAGAACGGAATCAGCCTGCGCTGCGCCTACCGCTGGCTGGCTCGTTACCGCTCAGGCGGTCCTGCCTCTCTGGCGGATCGACGGAGTGTTCGCCGCCCCCAGCGGCGGACGCTCGATCCGCAGCAACTGCAGCACGCCGTGGATCTCCGCCACCAGCGGCTCCACCTCCGGCACATCGCCCGGCTGCTGCAGGCACCCTTCTTCACCGTTGCCAGGGCTCTCAGCCGTCTGGGGCTGGGGCGACTGAGGAACCTGGAATCCAAACCACCGGTGTAGCGCTACCAGTGGGAGCGACCAGGCGACCTGATTCACATCGACATCAAGTCGCTGGCCCGGTTCCAGAAGGTGGGCCACCGCATCACCGGAGACCGGCAGCAGGGCCGCTCCTACGGCGTCGGCTACGACAAGGTCCACGTCGCCGTGGATGACGCCACACGGCTGGCGTATGTAGAGGTGCTGGCGGATGAGCAGAAGCCAACGGTGATCGGCTTTCTCAGCCGTGCCGTCGCCTGCTTTAACAGCCAGGGCGTCGAGTCCCGACGGGTGATGAGCGACAACGGCCCGGCCTACGTCTCCAAAGCGTTTGCAACGGCCTGCCGTACCGTGGTTTTGCGGCACATCCGCACCAGGCCCTACACGCCCAGAACCAACGGCAAGGCCGAACGGTTCATCCAGACCCTCTGCCGGGAGTGGGCATACGCCATGCCGTTTCAAAACTCCGAGGAGCGCAACCGCTGGCTACCCCGCTACCTGTCGATCTATAACCGCCTCAGGAAGCACTCGGCCCTGGGCTGGCGCTCACCTCGGGAGCGGCTCGTTGAGCTGCTCCGCTGACGAACCTGGTGAGACACAACACTTAGATCGGTGATATACCGATGGGCGTTGGCCTTGGGATCGGCGGCGGCAGTGGTGGGCAGGTTACGGCTGGGCATCGCTAGAAGATTAACGCTGATCACTGAACCCGGGGTTGAGAGGTCTGCGGCATGGGCCTTTCCGATCGCCAGCCTGCGGGCCAGCTCCGCCCGCCCTCTGGCAGTCTTAGCCCGGCGTTCTGCCTGCTGCGCTTCTTTGGCAAGGGCTCGAGTAGCGGCCTCGCTCTCGGCATGGCACTTGCCGTTGTCCTCAGCCGCCGCAGCCGCGCCGTCGCAGCGGCTGTCTCTGCCTCCATCTCCTTGCGGAACTGACGGGTGAGAGCCAGACCGGTCCTGCCGCCGCCGCAGTTCATCCGGCAGGTCGCTGCCCAGCTTGAGCTTGCCGTACAGCCCGTCTTCCTGAGCATCAATGATCTCGGCCTTGCGCAGCAGTGCCCGCATCTCCGTCTCAAGCTGGCGCTCGGTCTTCAGCATGCGCTCGTGGCTCATGGCCTTTTTGCTTGGAAGCATGGCCTCCACCTTGGTGCCATCCAGAGCCACATGGCCCAGGCTCACCATCCCGACCGTCTGGCATAGGCGCAGGATTTGAATGAACAGAGCCTTGAGGTCATCGAGTTTGCGGCGGCGGAACTCGATGATGCGGCTGTGGTCAGGCTGCAGGTTGGCGGTGAGCACCCGAAAAGCCAGATCCTCGGAGAAGACCCGCTCAATCTTGCGGGAAGAGACGGTGCCCACGCAGTAGGCATAACCCAGCAAGAGCGTCAACATCTTGGGGTCAAACCCCCTCTCACCTCTAGGATCCTTGGCCTGAGCCGGGATCAGGATCTCGGAGTGATCGAGCTCAACCACCAAGTCCAACAGGAAGACACCTGGTGGTCGACCGAGAGCCAGTTACTGGGTGTTGGCGGAAGCAGGGTCGTCTGCTCAGGCTGCCAGGGACAGAAGGACTTGGGCATGAACGTATTCTCTCGCCCAAATTTGCTGCAGTCAATGGGATCTGGACGTATTACAGGGGGGTCTGTGGAGAGGGTAGCCTGGATCTATGCGCGACAGGCTCATAACCATGGCTGCAAAGTGACTGCATTTTATTGTATAATGGCTTAGGTATAAATACAATTTGCTTGGTGCCTGCGACGCGCCAAACTATGCTCAAGAAAAAGCAAAAAATAAACCATCAAGCGATAGAGCTGTTTTCTGATTTATGGCAATCCTTGGACGTGCCCTGGCAGATGAACACCGAGCGAGCTTTTGGCACTACATAGATTTAGCAGGGGGGATACTCAATCTCACGGCAGTGAATAATTAATCACAAACAAGAGAGGTTCATGTTGATCATTGCGAAACCTCTGCCAGACACTTCAGGAGGTCTAGATAATGACTCGCAATGACACTGGGTTGAAACTTTGCCAGGTGGTCATCAATTTCATCGTTCTCGGCTTGCGTGTAGGATCCCTTGGATACAAGCGTTGCAATGTTTGAGGCAAGAGTCTCCACATCATCTGGAGTGTGAAAAAGGGCATGCCTACCCAAAGCCTCCGGCAAGCCTCCAATGTTTGAAGCTGCTACCCGGCAACCACATGCCAACGCTTCTATCGCAGCGATTCCCAAAGCTTCGCCCAAACTGGGTATAACGGCAACTCGATGCTGCTGCATCAGCGAGGCAAGCTCACCTGAATTCTTGGAACCTAAGTACTTGACTTGCCCCTCAACCTGATTCTCGTGAATCCATCTATCAAGTTGTGCCTTCTCCATTGCTAAGGGGCCAACCAGAGTTGCATCAAGTACGATTCCCTTTTCCCGCAACAAACCTAGGGCTCTCAAGAAATGCCACGTGCCCTTCCCCCAGCCCAAACGTCCCGCGTGGATGATGTCGTGTCGAACTTGAGGATCTTTCAGCCGACAAAACAGATGATTGTCGTAGGGATTATGGATCATAGACTTTACCGCTGGATTAGTTAATCGAATGAACTCACTTACGCCCACTCCATGTATCCAATTCAACAGAAGATGCTGAGGCAAGGAATATGTCACAAGCTGGCGAAAGCGATAAAACAGTGACCCCCATCTCGGGAGTGACAGGCCAGGAGCAGGAATATTATAGATGCAGGCAGCCGGCCTTCTGCAGACGAGAACCCACGCCAAAAAGCTGCGCGGAAAGCTCTGAACAAGCACGACATCACTGGCTCGGATGTGGCCAATTACATTCCACTTTTCGACTGTTTCCACGGGATAGCAAAGGCCGGTAGTATCCGGCTTTTTCTCCAGCGTCAAGACGCGTACTGAATGACCTGCCCGTGCGAACTGTGTTGCTAGCAGATGAGTGAGCGTAACCTCGCCATTGATGCGAGGCAAGAAGGTGCCGCTGAATATTAGGATTCTCATCTGGCGAGACTCCAGATGATCTTGGTAGCCATTAATGTCACGCGCCGTCTCATCGCCACCAAATGGCAGGGTGACGCAGCTAAGACCCATTCAGAGAAGCTGAATCCTGGTCGTACAAGTAATTCTTCTGGAGCTTTTGACTGTGTGTAGTGCCTGGATGCCAGCGAGGAAATATCCATTAATCGCAACTGATAAGCCATCAAGTCGAAAGCAATGGCAAATGCGGACATTTTCCATTCAGTGTCTTTCTTAGAGGGCATACGATCATTTTAAATTCCAATTTAGCTGCTCTTCAGATGGCTTTGGGTGCATGTCATGAACCCCAGGCCGTCGATGCGATCAGGGGCGACCCACGGTGCACATAAAAGGCGTCTAATTGCCAGAGAGCCCCATCCAGCGGCCGGTCGTACAGAGGCAGCACATCGTAGAGTTGATAACCATATTCATTAAAGAAGCGATTCACCTCTGCAAAAGCCGGCACACCACCAATCGGGATCACACTCATCTCGCAGATAATGATTTCAAAGCTATGGAGTTGCTCCCCGGCGCCTCTCATAGCCTGCAGCTCATGCCCTTGGAGGTCGAGTTTGAGTAGGTTTGGCCTGAAGTTGGGTCGATCAGTCAGGATTGAGGTAAGTGTGGTGCAAGGCACGACAATGCTTCCGTCGTCCGGCGATGCATTGTTGCAGATGCCACTATTGGACTCTTGCAGCGCAAAGCGGACCATGCCGATCTCGTCCGAGAGGGCTGCCGGGAGCACCCCACTGCCCGTCACAGATTCAGCCAGCTCATGTAAGGCAGGATGGAGAGTGGGCTGAGGCTCTATCATCAGTACCGGCACTAAGGGGAACACACTCCAGAATTCGCGGGCCCAGTCGCCCTGATAGGCACCGCCGTCGATCGCACCGGTGCAGACGAAGCCGGCTCTTCTGAGGATCTGTAGGCGACTGGTCATATCGCGGACGACGAACAACCGCCGCTTAATTGCTTGTCGCAAGCCATGGGGTAGCAGCTGTTTCACGCGTGGACCCTATCTCTTGTAGACGTCTAAAATTGAATCCTTATTGTAACACGCTCCAGCAGCAACGATTGTTCACGCTCCCAGTTACAGGACTCTTTGCCGAGGGAATAGGCAGCAGCCCGCGCATGCCTGAGAGAAGCCGGCGGTGCATCCAGCCAGCCGTCGAGGGCCTGGGCCAGGAGGCGGGATACTTGCAGCGGAAGGGGGATATCAACAGCATTCCGAACCTTTGCTTTAGCCTGACGCGCCATCCGGAATCTGACTGTGGTCCAGCACCGAACATCCCGATGCAGGCGAGCCCTGAACCGGTTGATTAATCCGTACCTGCTGAACGACTCCGCCCTCTACCGACTTTATCTGTTGCGGCGGCATCCGCAGCATCGTCAGACAAGCTCCGCGAGCGGACCTTCTATGCGCGGCTGATTGTAGCACAGTTCTTCGGCATCGTCGCCAACTGCAGCCAGAAGGCCGCCCAATTCCGCGGCAGCGCCCGACAGGTGATCTGCGTTGAACCCGACCCCAGCGCCATGGACTAGCTGCAGGCCCGCTTCGGACACCGCAACGATCTGGTCGTCGTCCATGGCGGGGTGGGCGCCGAAGCCGGGCAGACCACCTTCTACCGCCTGGGTCGCTCCATCCCTCTCAGCACCTTCTCGCGCCATTAGTCCGACGCCCAGGCGGCTACCGCCACCGAATCCAGCGTGGCGATCGTCACCCACGACCAGCTGATCGCCAGCCACGGCCTACCATCATACAAAAAGAAGACGTCGGAGGGTATGAACTGGAGGCACTGCAGGGGCTGCACCAGCCGATCCAATCCCTCAGCTACGAGTGCAATCTGCAGCAGTTCAGACAGAAGACCCTCGGCTGCATCGCAGGGCTTACTTCGCTGCAGCCGGGTATGATCAAAACATGCTTGAGCGAACTGCCCAGCGGCTTCGCCTCCGATCGCCGGCTCACCGCCGACGAGATAGCCGGCATCTTCGCCGGGTCCGACCACGATTACGTTGAGTTCTCCTTCCAGTCCAGAGGCATCAGCTGAGCGGAAGCGGAAGCAGGCGGAGGAACCTCTCGAGCCGAGCGACCAGGACCGACCGCGGCTCCGAGAGTGTGGCGATGCGGGCGGCTCCAGTCAGGGCCGACCAGTGGGCGTCGTCATCTAAAGCGACCCGCGTCACCAGCTGCGCAAGGGCGTCGGGGGTGTCCCCCAGGGGAAGGGCCTGCGGGTCCCAGTGGTAGCCGCGGGCTCCGATGGGGGTAGTGAGCACCGGCAGCCCCTGTTCGAGGGCCGTCTTCACCTTCATGCTGCAGCCCCGGGCCAGGCAGAAGATCGGATTGACGACACCACGCCAGCTCGCCATCTCCTCAGCGAGCTCGGCGTCGGATAGACGGCCGAGGTAGGTGATCGAGGGATGGCCAGCGGCCAGCCGCCGGCCCAGGCCTTCGGGCCCGCCCACCAGGCGCAGCTGTACTTCACCCCGGGCATCGAGGGCACGGGCGAGACGCACCAGACCGTCGTGGTTGGGGGCATGGTTGAGGGTGGAGACGCAGCCGATCCGCCCCGGCAGCGGCTGCAGATCAAGGGGACGGGCGGAAAGGGTCCTCGGGAGCCAGATATGGGAACGACTGCCCAGCCAGTCCTCCATGGCATCGTCACTAGCCGAGATCGACACGGTACCATCTAGGTGCCGCCGCAGACGCAGGTCCTCGTCAAGCACCCGGCCGGCCGTGGCGCCGAAGAGCCGCCGACGGTCCTCGCCCGGCAGGGGCAGAAGCTGACCGTTGACGACATCAGTCACCACCGGTCCATGGGACAGGTACACCAGCCGGAGGGTGGGCAGCGCCTGCCGCAGCACCGGGGCCAGCGCCAGGGCATCGGAGTTGTTAAGCAGCAGCACCGTGGTGCCTGCCTCCTGGACGCGGCGCAGGCAGCGCAGCAGCTGGGCGCGGTCGATCAGGCGGTGGTAGGGCGAGGGTCGCAACCGACGCAGCAACCGCGCTCGCAGCCCAAGGTCGGTGGCATAGGTAATCAACTGTAGGGCCGGATCAATGGTCTGGAACAGCTCCAGAAACTCGTGGGTGCACACCTGCACACCGCCGGAACCGACCAGCAGGCAGTCGTTGGTGAAAAAGGCCAGCCTCATGGCACCAAGGGCAGGGGACCCGGCCAGGGGTTAGCCACCGCCTGTTCGAGCACCTCACGTATGTAACGGCGGTAGTCCTGCCATTGCCAGCCGGCGGCCGTGCTCAGGGCCGCCGGACGCATGGCTGTCAGCCCTTTCCGGTCTGCCTCCATCCGCTCGATCGCAGCGGCGATGGCTCCGGCATTTCCGGCTTCGATCAGCCAGCCGTTCTCGCCCTCCCGCACCAGATCGGAGGCGCCAGCAAAGCGGGTGGTGACCACCGGCAGGCCTTGGGAAAAGGCCTCGTTGACGACCAGACCGAACCCATCGCACATGGTAGGAAAAATTAGAGCATGGGCTGCCTGCATCCGCAGCAGCAACTCAGGCCTCGGGATGCCGCCGTGGAAGCGCACCGCCGCCGGTGCCGCCGCCACACGCTTGGCCGGCAATCCCTGGGCGCCATAGACATCGATCTGCAACCGCTGCGGGCCAAGACCCAACCCCTCCACCGCCTCAAGCAGCAGGTGGGCCCCCTTGCGGATCGAGAAGGTGCCGGCCCATAACAGCCGCAGGGGCCCATCGCTGGGGGGTGCAAAAGGCTTGGCAATCGGAGGCGGAGCTCCATAGGGGACAACTGCCACAGGCCGATCGATCCAGCCGGCCGCCTTCCAGCTCTGTGCAGTGAAGCTGGAATTGGCAATCACCAGATCGGCCAGCTCCCATTCTTGGCGGCGGCGCTCGGTACGTTCGGTCTGTCGGGCTGCTGTATATCGCCGGTAGGGGGTGATGAGCTCAGGGAAGCGGGCGTATTCGGGGGCAAGCAGCCTCTCCACAAAATCGTGTTCGGGTGAGGGCAGGTCGTAGACCGTACGCACTCCCAGCTGGCGGGCGCTCTGGAAGATGCCAAGGGAGCCGTATTCGTAGCCGTAGATCAAATCGAGCCCATCCAGCTGGCTAGCCACCCACTGCTCGAAGCCATCAAGAGCCCAATGAAAGATGCGATCCCCGAGCACGGGATCCTGAAGAAGGCGCACCTGGAGCATACGCAGAACCTCACGGCGTGGGTAGCTACGCACCCGTTGGAGAGGAACCTCGGTGATCGCCCGGCGACGAAGGTCGCGTTGCAAATCCACCCCTCCCAAACTGGCCAGACTTGAAGCCCACGCCTGCCAGCGTGCCCCGGGTTGATCCACCAGGGTGCAGAAGAAAGTACTCAAACTTCCCGTCTCCTCCAGAGCCCGTGCCACCTGCTGGGTGAAAGGGGCGGGGATAAGGTGAGCAACGGCGGCTTTCATACTGCACCTACACCTTGTCGTGCGAGCAACTGCTCGTAAACGCTGAGGTATTCATCGGCGACGGCCGTCTCGCTGTAAAACACTTCCACCCTTGCCCGGCAGGCACGGCGATCAAGACTGCCCACCCGAGAGACGGCCATCACCATCTGCTCGAGAGTGTCCACCACGAAGCCGCTCACTCCGTGCTCAACCACCTCCGGCACCGCGCCTCTGCGCAGACCCAGCACGGGGGTGCCGCAAGCCATGGCTTCAGCCATCACAATCCCGAAGGGCTCGTCCCACAGGATTGGCATCAGAAGGGCCCTGGACTGGCCCAGGAGTTCCGCCTTGCGGGAATCGTCCACCGGGCCCACATAACAGATCTGGTCGTTGAGATGGGGAGCGATGTGGGTGTCGAACCAGCCGCGGTGTTCGCTTGGCACATTGCCGGCGATCACCAGCGGTAGGTTGGCACGCTGTGCCACATCGATTGCCAGGTGAGGACCCTTGATGGCCTCCACACGGCCCAGGAACATAAGCGGTGCATCAGGGCCCGGGTGGTCTACAAAGGGACAATTGTGCAGCGGCACACCGTTTGGCACTAAGTGCCAACGGCCGATATCTGCCACCGGTTTCATCATCCATTGGCTGATGGCACTGAATTGCAGGCTGCCGTGCGAGAGCGCGTGCCCCAGCTGCACAGGGCGGCGGGTGATAGGCCGCTGGTAGCTCATCAGCTTGGGAAGCGACAGGGGCAACAGAGGAAACAGGTAGGCAATGCGGGAGAACGAGTGGAGCACATCCACCTTTCTCTGCTGCACTTCGCGCCAGAGGGTGAAGGCATTGCGAATGGTGTCCACCCGTGAGCGGCTGCTGCCACCGGGCCATGGCACCAACGTGCCGGCTGCCGTGGATTCGGGATGGGCAAAGAGGGTGACCTGGTGGCCACGGGTAATGAGCTCAGCGGTCAACATGGCGATCACTCGCTCAATGCCGCCATAAAGCCTGGGAGGTACTGGAAGCTCTGGATCGGCTGTAATGGCGAGGTGCATCAGGCGCGGCCAGCAGCGCGCTGGAATCTTTTCGCTGCTTTCCAGCCGATTAGTCGGCTGGCGCTCTGAAACCAGGGGCCACCGGGAGGCGGCAGGTCGCTGCCGCCAATTGTTTGAATTTTTTGCTGGATCAACCGACGCAGGTCTGGGTGCGCGGGATATACCATGTATATGAATTGCTGAAGGACATTCGCGCAGCTCAGGCGCGCATCGGGATCGGATCGGAGCTTGAGCAGATGTTCCGTGCCTCTGAGCACGGATTGAAAGGCTGATTCGATGGCATCGCGGCTTTTCCGGCCGGACAAACTTTCGGGTAGTCCTGATCGGTAATAAAGGGTGGCTTCTTGGGTGAACAAAACATCGCTAGCATGACAGAAAAGGCGCGCAAAGAATTCAAAGTCGTCGATAAGGCTAAGGGATTCATCCCATGCACCAGCTTTGTCTAATAAAATACGCGGAATCAGGAACATTCCAGGTTGCATCATCGGCTTGGCATCCCGCCAGGCCTCCACCAGCCAATCGGTGCAAGGCATGTCCCTCCAGACACTCTCAGGATTGAGTTGAAAGGTGTTGACGTCATCGAAATAAAATCGTCCCCATGCGGAGGATGCAACAGCATCAACACGATTCGCAAGGCGGGCAAGCTGATGCTCAATGGCTTTGGGATGAAGTAGGTCATCGGCATCAAAGAATTTGATCCAACTGCCTTGCGCTTCTGAAAGAGCACGATTACGGCTCTTAGCAGCACTGCCTAGACACGCTGAAACAATATGTATATGCCGCGCATAATGAGCCAGCACATCAGCAGTGGCATCAGTGGAGCCATCATTGACTACTATAATCTCAATATCACTCCAAGACTGCGAAAGGATAGATTCAATTGCAGGACCGATATAAGGAGCTGCATTATGACAGGGAATGCAAATCGATACCAAAGAAGAGTGTGGATGCACCTTCATGACTCCATTGGGATATAATTGTCAAATTCGTAGTGGCAGCTTTCCATGCAGATTAAGAGATTGCATAAAAACCATCTCGCAGCACTGGTTTTCCACAGACACAAGTGAATTCTTGATAAGTTTAGTTGTTCTGAAGCGTATGCGCTTACGAAAGCTCGATTTCAGCTCCTCTTTCGTAAATGGGACTGCTGATTAGCTGCCCTTTGGCGCACCCCTGCCCTGGGCATAGGGCTGGAAATGCCGCCGCCAATGCGGGCTTGAGAAAATTGCCCAGGCGGATCAAGTTGTAGGCGATTACCTGCAGGCAGAACACGGCAACGACCTTCTCGGTACCGCGCAGTTTGAACTGGCGCAGTCCGCCGAACGCCTTGATCCAACCGAATACATTTTTGATCTCCCGGCGCGCAATGATCGTCTTCGCGTAGCTCACGTGGCGGGTGGTGCGGCGGTCGATCGCTGAAGCACCGCTGCAGGTTCTATCCTACTCCAGATGAGGAAAGACGGCAAGCCGCCTCACATCAGCCACGAACCCTTTCGTGTCGAAGTTCTTGTCGGCACAAAACGTTTTCTAGTGCGCACCTGCGAGGTCTGCTTCCATCTCCTTGGTGGCCTCCCGATCACCGATGCCCGTGGATTGTGTGATGCGGCAATCGACGATCAGGGCATGAAGGTTGACCATGAGCACATGGACCCGGTAGCTCAGTTGAGCGGGATGGGCATTGGATTTGCGGGCCAGCAAAGTTATAGAAGTAGCTTAGAGGCTGAGCTTTTGTTTTCCAGGTTCTTGCTCATTGCCGCACATCCTTCGTAGTGGCCAAGGGCACCACTCCAGCGGATCTGCTGGGCTGGGCTGCTCCATGCTTGATAGCGAAACCAGCTTCGCAGCGCCCGCAGCGGAACACTCCAGCGGGGTATGGCCGGCCAGGGGCGAATGCCGTGGCGGTCGAGCACACGAACGAAATCACGAAAGCTGGCACGGGCCAGGCGCTTCTGATAGGCCAGCGTGAGCCGAAAGGCCGGAATCACGTGGGTGAGGCGAAGCTGGGGCAAGTAGGCCAGCTCCCAGCCATCGCGCAGCAGGGTGAGGTTGATGTCGTTGTCTTCCCCGGAGCTGAGCGCCGTGCCACGGCGTCCGAGGGAAAGGCGATCCGGATCTCCCGCCACCGCATCTGCCCACACCTGCATCGCCTGCTTGCGGATCACAAGTCCTGCGCCGATCGGGGCAGCCGGCGGGTACTGGAGTGGTTGCTCAACCCAACTCATCCGCAGCGGCTTATCGCCAAGATCACGGCAGCCAAGAGGTGCGAGCCCTTCCTCGAACCAGGCCGGGGGCGGCGCGCTGTAGCGGGGCAGCGAAGGGCCCCCAGCGGCACCAAGCTGGAGCCTGGCTTCGAAGGCAATCAGGGCTTCATGAAGGAAACCGAGATTGAGAATGTTGTCATCATCCACCCATACCAGCAGTTCACCCTGGGCCTCGGCGATGCCGCGCAGCCGTGCATAGGTGAGACCCAGCCGGGGCTCCATCACCAGCCGTGCCTGCGGATGCCAGGCCAGCAGGTCTGGCGAAAGCGGAGGCTCGCTGGCGTTGTCGATCAGTAGCAGTTCCCATTGATGTAGCGGCAGAGTCTGCAGGCGCAGGGCCTCTAACACCTCGACCAGCACCTCCCAGCGGGGATTGTGGGTTGGGATCAGAACGCTTACCTTGCTCATCGGCGCTGGCGGGAATGGGCGATGGCGAGCTCATAGCTTGCGAGTTGAAGCGGCAGGATCCGCTCCGGGGCAAGATATTCCTGTACTCGTCGGCGCCCGGCAGCCCCGTACTCCGCAACCCGCTCAGGATGCTCGACCATCGAGAGCACCGCGTCGGCGATCGCAGCGGGTGACTTTGGCGGAACCAGCAAACCACTGACACCAGGTTGGATCACCTCGGCCATACCTCCGGCGGCGGAGCCGATCACAGCCCGGCCAGATGCCATGGCCTCCCAACAGGCAAAGGGGAAATTCTCCCATCGGCTCGGTAGAACCATCACGTCACAAAGTGCCAGCTCAGCTGCCATCTGATCCTGTTCTACGGGACCTACGAAGGTGATGTGATCAAGCACTCTGCGGCAGTGACGACGAATCCAGCTCTCCATAGTGCCTTTGCGGAATGGCCACGAGGGCCCAAGGAGGCGAAAGCGAAGATCGGGAGCCTGTTGCAGAATCATGGGGATGGACTGCGCAAGCTCAACGACTCCTTTGCGCACCTCTAAGCGCCCCAGGAATCCAATGGTGCGTACATGATGGGGAGTGGGGAGCTCCAACAGGGCGGCAGCAGGCCGGAACGGCAGGGCATAGATCGAGATTCGCTCAGGATCCAGGTCCCATTCCACCGTAAGTCGATCAGCGATGGCCTGACTGGGAGCGTCAATACCGTCGGCAGTGTGTGTGAATTGCCATTCGGGGTCCTGGGCGCGGACATAGGGCTGTTGGCGAAGCCCCACCCATCGCCCCCTTCGTAAAGCACCCAGGCGAAATCGAAGGCGCTCAACCAGTGATGGCGTCTCCTGGGCGATGGTGCCCACCAGAAAGCTGGGAGTGTGGAGCTTGCTGATCACCGCCAGTTGAGGAAAGGCGGCGGCGATCGCCGCACCTTCAGCACCGATCTCTGGACTCTCTATCAAATCGAAGGGTTGCTGCAATTGTCGCTGAGCGAAAACAGGCACAACCGCTTGACGGAAAGCCTCGCGGTCGATGGCATCGACCCGATGCACATCAACCCCAAACGCGCTCGCAGGCTCGGTTCCGGGCTGGCCTGCGGCGAACACCTCTACTGAAATGCCCGCCTGAGAAAGCATCCTTGCCGCTTCCCAAGCGTAGGTTCCGATGCCACCAATGGCGACGGAAGGTGGAAATTCAAAAGAGATCAAAGCCAGGCGTAATGGCGGCATCAAAAGTTACCTCATTCTAGCTAAACACAGATAACAAGCGAGATCTTGGCGAAATGGAGATCAGGAGTAAGAACCAAACTTGATTGAGATGGAACAATATCAGAGCCTCGCCTCGCATAAATTAAACTGCCGCCTGGTTGAGACTCCTTTGCTAATGACATTAAGATGATGGCAGTGCGCAGCCCGGCTGTCCTGTAGTGGGCTATATCTTATGCCAGGATTCGGGATACATATCGGAGTTATCATGATACCCTGGCGCAAACCATTGGGACGGGGCGATGACTATTTTTGAGGGATTGCTGTTTAGCCACGCTGCCCACCAGCTAAATGTACTATTGGCAATGATATTATGATTACACATCGACATCAACCTCATCGCCTCGTAATCATTGAACTGGTTAAAGCCATCCACATATCGAATCGGCACGGAAGACGAGAAACTTTGGCGGACATGCTCGATATCATCAGAGAAAACATAGTATGTGGTGTCAGCGGGAACTCGCTCGCTTATATAACGAATCGCCTGTTCATAATATGCCACAGGCTGAATAACTAATTTGCTTGGGTTTTGCAAGTAATCACCTAATCGAAAATGAATTGCGACTGATGGCCCTCTCGACATGGCATCAGCAACTTCTAGGAATTGATCAGGGATCGGTCTTCTGAAAGTAAACTGCTGACGAACAAGATCGGAAGCAGGCAGAAAAAACCTTTCTGACTGGAAACTGCCATAGAGCCATGTGTTGCGTGGAAGCGAATGAAAGGCAGGGTAATAGCACCAGTCTTCTTGATAGTGTGCTTGCCCATCAGTAGTAACATAATCGGCAAGCCTCCACTGCCCGCCCATCAGAAGAATTTTCCTCATGAGATCCTGCTTTCGGCCAGTTTTTCCATTCAGTTTCCATATTTCATCTGCTGTGGCAATGTTCATATTGAGGTTGAAGCAATCAAGACCTAGCGGCCTTTGACTATCCGACTGGCAGATGTCAGACAAGTCTAGCTTCAAGACTGTATTTCTCAAATATGCAAGGGAAAGACCAGCTGCATAGCAAAACATCTGATTACCGAGGCCACCGAACAATGTCGATATAATCATATTATAGTAAAGCGATCTTTTGGCAATAAGTACGAGTAAATTTCAATTATCTTCCATGCCATCCTGATGTACCGCTAAGGCACAAACTGTTTGCATCCATCGTTAAATCATTCAAAGTGCGGGAGCTGCCAATTGCGGGTATCAATAGACTCATCAGCTGCTTTAAGCGCACTAAATTGATTTTAATCATAGCATTAAAATGTCGAATTGGTAGTGCCAATCAATTCGGATGAGCAATAGACAATCAAAGATGATAATTTTGATATAACATGAATAACTCATTGTTATCTACTATCTCCCCGTACATGTGGATTTTCTTCAGCAAGATGTTGCCTCTATCAAAGCCGAATCCGCCTTCAACCCGGCAGCCCTTAATTTCATCAAAGCCGAGGGCCTGGAGATCCTTACGCATTTTCATTGTCATAAAAACTCGACATATGTTCTTCAACTTTTCGAGGAAACAACACATCGTTGGTTTCTCCAATAAACCAACTTATCTAGGTTTTGCGCCTACTTGCTTTATCCGAATTGCCTGGTTATAAAACTCAATCTGTTGCGGAAGTATCGTCTTACATGAATACGCAGATAAAACCCTTTCCCTCGCAGCGCTACTGACTTCTCTGTACCGTTCTGAATTCGTTAAGATTTCCCAAATCTTGACGGCCAACTCCTCGGGAGAATTCGGCTGAATTATAAATCCATCAATCCCGTCCGTAATCATATCGCTCATCCCTCCGGCAGAGCTTCCAATCACAACACAACCGGCAGCCATAGCTTCTAGGCATGTGTAAGGAAAATTTTCCCAACGCGCCGGGAAAATGACTAAACCGGCTTTCTCTAATTCTGAATGTATTTCACTACGTGGGATTTGGCCTGTAAAGACATAACGTCCTGATGCCATATCCAACTTTTTTTCTGCCCACTTATCCATGGCAAGACCTTTTTGAGGAGATGGAAAAGGAGACCCAACAAATCTAGTCTTGACAGGGCGGCCTTGCCGCTCGAGAATTGCCAAAGCCTCTATCAAGTCGGAAACGCCCTTACGCATTTCTAATCGTCCAATATAAAGGACCGGTTCCGAAGGGATTTTCGGTCTTACACCAAGCACACCAACCGATGGAGAATAGGGATACGGCGCAAGACCAATGCCATCCGGCCGCACCCCCCACTCAGACTCAACAAGCTTGATTAAATCACGCGAGGGGCTAAGAACAACATCTGCGGAATAATATAGGCTCTGTTCCCAGGCATTTCGGATAGAAAGAATGCGTTTTTCCTTCGGCCACTCAATCCGCCCCCTCCTCAAAGCACCGATCGCGAAGCGTAACTTCCCCAACAGAGATAACCTGCGCTCTTTTATTCCATTTAATCGGGACGCCAAAAATGTGGGAGTATGCAATTTGATAACCATTGGTAACTCTTGGAATTCTTTTCTGACGACGCGGGCATCGGAATGAAAATCAACTGACTCGACAACATCAAAATTCTTTGCTTGATGCCGCTTCCTAAAGACTGGCACGAGTGATTCGGCAAATGTATCCTTATCCATATCGCCGATCCTGTTAACTACAAGATTTTCATTTAACTCAATTTGCGAATTTTGCTCACCACCGCAAAAAACCTCCACATAATGCCCGCCCACCGAGAGCATGAATGCAACCTCATGCATGTATGAACCAATCCCTCCATAGTTGGTTTCAGGCGGAAATTCGAAACTCACCAGAGCGATGCGAAGCATGGCGTTTAGGCTGTCAAAATTGGTAGCGCCCTTCCAAGTGGTTTAACTCAGGAGGATTTGCGACCCTCTTCGTAGGGTGAAAAGGAGCAGCCAGGGGATGACTGCCTGGAAGCTGACTATGCAACTTCGTTTATCCACTATGACCCCTGATCGCTGAATTGGCAACACAACGATCGAGGTGTTTTGTGTTGATCGGGGGAGGCGCTGGTGCGCTTCAGCTGGTGCTGACGGCCGGCCGATGTGACGGCTCACCATCGGTGAGCTCCAGGGCCTCTTCTGGCTCCGGGATCTTAGACAAGGTGGCCTCGGAGAGGAAGCGCCGGCACTCCAGCTGCCACTCCTCCTGCTGCTCCAACAGCTGGCTGCCCACCAGGCGGCTGATCGCGGCGTCGTTCGGGAAGATGCCGACCACGTTGGTGCGTCTCATGATCTCCTTGTTGAGCCGCTCCAGCGGGTTGGTGCTCCAGATCTTGCGCCAGTGCGCCTGGGGGAAGTGGGGGAACGCCAACACGTCCTCGCGGGCGGCTTCCATCACTGGCACAGCACTCGGGAACTGCTTGCGCAGCATTTCGGTGACCCGCTGCCAGTGGCCGCGCACCTGATCGGGGGCCTGGATCACGAACACCGCTTATGGCCTCCAGCCGACTGGCGTCTACATGGCCACGGCCACCATGTCCTGGCCAGCCTTCGGGACGTGGGAGTGCAGGTTGCGCAGGAAGTGCACCAGACACAAGCTGCGCAATGCAGCGCACCTCTCGGTGCGACGCCTGCTGCAGCCCTGGAACATCCGCTTGATACTGCCGTCAGCCCCAGGTGGGCGTCTGAGATCACCAGCCGGGTGCCAGCGAGGCCTTGCTCCTTGAGGCTGCCGAGGAACTGGCGCCAGAAGTCCTCGGCCTCGCTGTCGCCTACGGCGATGCCGAGCACCTCGCGGTAGCCGAGGGCATTGATGCCGATGGCCACCACCACACCCCGCGACACCACCTGCATGTTTTGGCCGAACCGGCCGTGGAGGTAGGTGGCGTCGAGGTAGACGTACGGGAAGCGGGCATGCTCCAGAGGCCCCTGCAGGAAGGCTTTCACCTACTCGCCCAGCCCTTGGCAGATGCGGGGTCCCCAGAGATTCCCGGGATTTGATCCCCGGGAATCACTACAGCTGAGATCTGAGGGAGGCGAGCCCTCAGCCCCGGCTGTGCCGGGGCTGATCGTCCCGAGTTACACCACTTACTGGGTAGCCGCTTGTAAGGACATCCATCCACTGCTCAGAACAGTTCCGTACTGAGCTGATCCACCACCTGTGCAGCAATCCTTTGCGTGCTGGCAACCTGATCGAAGATCTCCCATCGCATCTGCCGCTCCTCAGGGACTTCCTGGCGGGCCTGATCGAGCGCCCCGGGTAGCCCAGCCCATCCCTCCATCCCCAGGGGCTGATGGAACGGTGCCGCATCAAAAAGAAAGGTGTAAGTGAAGGGGTCCTGCAGGGTCTTTAGGCCCAATGCCCAGGCCAGGGTCACGATGCTGCGCCATCCGTAGTGAAAGCCGGTGGCGAACACCCCCAGCCGCGAGGCGGCCAGCAGCTGCTCATAGTTGCCGGCGATGGGTTCGCCCACCTGCATCGGGAATTCAGCAGGTTCGGGAGAGGGTTGATCCCCCAGCTCGTAGGGCTCGGGCCGGCGGTAGCTCAGCCGTGAGCTGATCCCATAGCCCTGCTCCGCCAGAACATCCAGCTGGCGGTGCAGGGCAATGCGGTGCCGCGGCCAGCCCCAGAGGGAATCGAGCAGCACCACATCGAGGCAGGGAGTCAAGGTGCGCAGGCCCTTGATCTGGGCCCAACGGGCCGAGAAGCACTCGAACTGGGGCCGCCAGTCGACCGTGCCGGTGCAGCGCAGCTGCAGCTTGTGGCGCAGATTGGCCAACTTGCGCCGGGGCAAGCTGCGAAGAGGCCGGGGCCATTCCAAATCGGGACCGATCGGCGCCCAGGGGCGCACCTTGGCGAACTGCTCGCCGTAGCGGCGCACCACTTCCGCAAAGCGATGCCGGTATGGCCGAATCTCCGCCTCGCTCTGCCAGGGCAGGGAAAAAGCGAACCGGCGCTCCTGGAACAGATGGGGGCAATAGGTGCAGGTGTAGTAGCGATCCACCCGCTCGATCAGATCCGAGAGCTGGAAGGGGGAATCCTCTCCGTCCACTGCCACCAGCCGGCGCTGGCAGCGCCACTCCAGCCCCAACAGCACGATCCTGCGGTAGTGACGCTGACGCAGATCGGCCGGCAGCCAGCCCTCGGCCGCGACGGTGGGCCGCTCCTGCAGGCGAATCTGCCCCTGCCGGGCCAGCTGCATCAGGCCGAGTTTGAGCCAGTGCAGCGAATGCTCATGGTGGTTCGAGAACCATACAAGCAGAGGGCGCTGCGTCATCAGGCCGCCTGAGGGTGCTGCTGCAAGCCCTCGAGAATCTTCGGTGCTGCCTCCAGCGCCTCAGCCACCACCGCATCCATGTTCAGGTAGCGGTAGGTGGCCAGCCGGCCAAGGAAGGTCACGTTCGGCTCCTGGGCTGCCCGGGCTTGGTAGTGGGCCAGCAGCTTCAGATCGGGCTCCAGGCGCTTGGGGTAGTAGGGAATGTCGCCGGGTTCGGTTTCCTTGCTGTATTCGGTGAACAGCAGCGAGCGCTCATGCTGCTCCCAAGGAGCGAAGTGCTTGTGCTCGTGCACCCGGGTAAATGGATCGGCCAGGTCGCAGTGGTTGATCACGGCGTTGCCCTGCAGATCGCCCATGCCACCCTCAGACGTCCAGAAAACGGTGCGGTACCCCAGGGCGCCTGCATCACAGCCGAAATACTGGTCAATCGGGCCGGTATACACCACATGGGCGAAGGCGCCGTTCATTGCTGGCTCCCAGTTCGTGCTGAGCTGTACAGCGATGGCGGGATGATCGAGGATGCGGCGAATCACCTCCGTGTAGCCCTCCACTGGCAGGCCCTGGTGGCGGGTGGAGTAGTAATTGTCGTTGTAGTTGAAGCGCACAGGAATGCGCTTGAGGATCGAGGCCGGCAGCTCGCGCGGCTCACAGCCCCACTGCTTGAGGGTGTAGCCGTAGAAGAAGGCCCGGTAGAGCTCCTCGCCGATGAAGCTCAGGGCCTGCTCCTCGAAATTGGCGGGCTCGGGAAATTCCCGGCTGGCTCTTGAGACAAGGAATGCCTCAGCCTCGCGCGGTCCAAGCCGCAGCCCGAAGAACTGGTTGATCGTGTGCAGGTTGATCGGCAGGCTGTAGATGCCGCTGGGGATCGAGGCCTTCACTCGGTTGGTGTAAGGCATCCAAGTGCCGAAGCGCTGCACGTAGCGCCAAACGTCGTCGTTGCTGGTGTTGAAGATGTGGGGGCCGTAGCAGTGCACCAGCACCGCCGTATCCGGATCGCGTTTGGTGTGGCAGTTGCCTGCAAGGTGATCGCGGGAATCGATCACCAGCACCGCCTTGCCAGCCTCTGCAAGCTCACGGGCCACGACGGCACCGGAGAAGCCGGCGCCGACCACCAAAACATTTCTACACATTGATATTCAGAGAGGTCGCTTTAGAGTAGATAATGCCTAAGAAATACAGCTAATTTGCAAGACTTCTTGGCGCTAGAGAGAAACGAAGAATTCTGCAGGGAACCCCGAACAATTGTGTCCACGACGGGCGCGGACACAGGCAGGCCTAGATGCCGCAGTGAGCCTCTGTGGCAGACTTTAATGCGTTCCTGAATTTATCGAGGTGCCCTGTAACTGATAAGCCCTTGATTCCTGATAGGGAAAACTATTCCAACCAAGAGCAAGCCTACCTGTGCATGGCAGCACCCAAGGATGCCGATGCCTTGGATCGGCATGAAAACTTGAATTTTATCGTGGAAAATCTATAATTTTCCGACGAAAAAATCTAGTTTATCGACGATGACATGACTTAAAGGCGAGGTTACTTCTTCGTTTGGCTTGCCCTCCTCATGAAAAGAATCTCTATGGAAAATTTTGGCTTGGCAAGGCAAGGAGAGCAGTGAACCTTCGCCAGTGCAGAGGTTATCCATGCTCCTTAACATCCGACAGCGCAAGTCGGATGGTCAAGCCTAGGAGAAAAACTTGCGCATGTAATGAACAGCGACCTACTCGGCCGAGCTAATTGGTACTCATTAAATCCTGGCAACATGAAATGAACGCATGGCATTTGCTATTTTCTAAAGAGAGGATTTGCATTAGCCTCAAGAATGGGCATAATGAACAAAAACGAGGAGCCACTTAGGCTAGACAGTGCAAGCCATTTGCATGGCTCTATTGCGTAGAGTTATCGACAAAGAGATGCATAAACCCGAGTGAGCTGACAAGGTTAGGTTCATACACAAGAACCTCCTTTTTCGATAAAGGACTCGATGTTGACGCCTAATTGCTGCCTCCAAAGCTTTTCATAAAGCCCCCTCAATTCCAAAAGTCTGCTATGATTGCCACGCTCAACTACTGTACCTTGATCGAGCACAAGGATTTGATCGGCTGCTACTATTGTGCTCAATCTGTGGGCAATAACCAGCACCGTATGGTTAGCTTCGAACCGCTCCAGCGCCTCTTGCACTAGCCGCTCACTCTGGGTATCCAGGGCACTAGTTGCTTCATCAAGAATGAGCAATTCTGGGTCGCGAAGAATAGCCCTGGCTAAAGAAATTCGTTGACGCTGGCCACCACTTAGGCGGTAGCCACGCTCGCCCACCATTGTTTGATAACCATCTGGTAATGCCTGAATGAATCCATCAGCCTGCGCAGCATCTGCGGCAGCCCGAATGTCATCAATGTTGGCATCGGATCTGCCAAACGCGATGTTCTCCGCGAGGGTTGCATTAAACAAAAAGGTGTCCTGACTCACTACCCCTAGGCGTTGTTGCCAGCTGGAAAGATTAAGATCATCCAATGGAATTCCATCCACCACAATGGAGCCACTGGATGGGGAATAAAGCCCAGCCAGAAGATCAGCAATAGAGCTCTTGCCAGCCCCACTTGGACCCACAAGAGCAATCATCTGACCCTTGTTCAGGGTGAAGGAGACATTCCTGAGTGCTGGTGGAAGATCTGGTGCATATCGCAGACTAACATTATCAAAGCGAATCTGATAATTTAAGATGTTAAACTGCGTCCCAGTTAGGCGTCGAAACTGTTTATCGGCAGGCTGAAGAATCGCGTTCAGTCGATCCATGTTGCCGGTGTTATCGGCCAGAGTGGTGAAGATCGCAGCCAGGAGGCTCAGCTGCTGGTTTAGCCGTTGAAGTGCCAACACGAAGGTCACCAAGTTTGGCAACACACCTGCGCTACGGGCTTGAAAGAGGACAAGGCTTAGCCCAGAAATGATGGCAATTGCTATTATTGGGAGAAGTGAACTCACGGGCCCAATGACTGCCAAGAGCCGGGAACGGCTCCGCAGCACCTGCTCCAACCCTCCCATCTGCTGCTCGAGCTGATGGTCGGCTTGATCCAATAGTCCGGCTGTATGGAGCAAGCGCAGCCCTTGGAAATCTTCCGTAACCCGGCTGATGATCGCCACTTCCCGCTGGCTGACCCGCAAGGAACCAGCTCGCACGCGGGGAAGAAGTTGGGATTGGAGCGCAGAGATCAACCCAGCCAAAAAAGCTGCCGCAACTAGTAGCCAGGGTGATAAGCGTACGAGCACCGCCAGGTAGGTGCCAGTCATCAGCAACCCAAGGGCCAGGTTCCCAGTGGATTCAATCTGGTTTCGGACTGCTCCTGGACCCGTGGACGCATGGTTGGTGAGATCACCAACCCTATAATTGCTGGCGCAGGGAAAACTGAAACTGAGCACCTGGTGGTGGATCCAAGCCGTGACCTTCGCCACGCATCGGGCTGCGAAATAGCCCACGCTCACCTGATTCACAAACCGGGTGAGGCTCTGCAACGCCTGCAGCAGTACCGCCAGCCCCAGCAAGCATAGAAATACCGTATAACTCGGAAGCGAACTCAGCCAGTCCACCAAAGCAGGCCAGCTACTGACTACGGGTGCAGTCCGCCAATTGAACTGATTAGCCTCTGGAGCGGCGAGGCTTCTCACCGCCAAAAATATCACTGCCATCGTAGCGCCCTCTGTAAAGGCGCTCAACAGACTGCTGCCGAAATTGATAGCCAGCAACCGCCACTGGTCTTTGGCGGTTTGCCGAATCAGCTGCGCGGCTGGCTGCTGGCTGAACAGCGGCGTCAGCAGAGCGCCAAATTGCCGCTGAGCGAGCTTGCGAAGCCAGCGCTGTTGCCTTAATGAAACTCGCATCTGAGAGTGGCTTGTGCAAAAGCTATGGTGCTGTTGGCGCGCCCTAGCGCCAAGGTGCCGCTAGTGTTCTGATCGGCGATCCAGCCACTCTCCTTGAACAGGTGCGTGGCCAAGAACGAGCTGATCCCATCGACAGGCAGACGAACTCTGAAGGGCTTGCTGCACATGAGGCCTAGCCCCGTTGCATAGAATTAGAGCCGTGGCAAAAGACCATTAGCTTCCCTGTCCGTCGGCCATATCAGATTCGGTGGGCGCAGGCGGGGCATCAGGGGGAAGGTGGGGAGGCTGCAGGTCAAGCAGGAATTCTTGGCCCCGGAAGTTTACCGGCGGGCGGTGGCCAAGCGGCTTGTTCGGGCCGAGGCTCCTGGCGCCTCAGGTGGGAGCCCCTCCATCGCGCTTAGGACTTTCACCATTGGGCCCACGAAAGAAAATAGCGACGACTCCCTCCAGCCAAGGCCTGGTCGAAATGGGCTGGGCAGCGGAGGTTGACAATGGGGCGGGAGGGGACGGGATCGGGTTCTTCGGGTTGGCTGGCTGAGGCCTTCGCCTTAAAAATTTGACACAACATTTCCATGCAAAGTGAACGCGAGTGCGAGCGAAGCTCAAACACCACGGCGTTCTCATTCATTCTTGCGTAATTCAGCGGCAGCCACTGCCTTTGTCACCAGACCAGCAACCGGCACCCTGCGGCAACACGGTGGCAATCGGGATGCTGCGGCGTGCACAGCAGCGGAGCACCAGTCGGTCGCCGGCCGGCCAGTCCCTCCAGGCTCGGGCAGAGGAAGCCCAGGCGGTCGTCGCGGTGGGGCTCGACGCCGGCGTTGTAGACCACCAGGCCAGGACGCTGCTGGTCGAGCAGGTCTGGGGCGCTCTGGAAGACGCGGTACGACCAGCGATCGGTGTTCAAGGGCCGCAGGACCGGCTGGTTTCTCCGTAGCAGCCCTGGGCAAATGCCGTCTCCAGCGCGGGCGGCAGTGACCCATCTACCAGGAACAGCCTCAACAAAGCTGAGGTGTCGATCACGAACGCAGGCCAGGCCGATCTCGGTCGGCTCGCAGATCCCTCTCCAGGGAGGGGAAGGAACGTCCAGAGAAGTGGTCTCGCCATGGACGCGCCCGCTCCAGCCCATCGCTCTGGCGCTGAGCCCAACCTCCCGCTCGTTCAGCAGCCTTGCCTGCTCCTGCATGCTGCGGTGATGACGGCGGGCCAGGTCACGCAGCCCCTAATAGGCGTGCTCCGACAACCCCGCAAGCTGAGTGATGGCACGGCAAGAAGGGCAGTGTTCTTAACAACGCTATTGTTCGCCCACCCGTTGCTCGCCTGAAGGAAAGTCACGCCTGGCGCCTGATGGCAGGCTTTCAGGAATCGGTTGAGATGCCATCCGCTTGCAACAGCCGGCCAGAAACCCCCGACGATCGAGGCACGGCCAGCTCGAGCACCGTTTCCAGGCGGATCACCCGGCCCTGGAGATCGTCGAGACGGCGTTGCTGTTCTTTCATCAGCCCAGCCATCTCCTCCACCCTGTCGTTCATCCGGATCACGGTGGTGAGAGCCGAGAGCATTCGATCTGTGACGCTTACAGCTGGGCACCCAAGGCAGCCCTCACCTCGGCCAGTGCCACATCCATGGCTTGTTCGGTGCCGCTGGTGCTCAGTTCGAGCTGCTTGAGCGCCGCTTCGAGGGTTTCTGCTTCCGCGAGGAAACGCGTGTTTTGTCCGGCGTTGGCCGCACACGCCTCACGGAAAAACTGCCCGAGCGAAAGGCCGAGGCTGTGGACCCGATCGGCATAGGCAGCCTTTTCTGTGGGTGTCATCAACACGGCCACGCGCTCTGTGGCTCGCTCTGGGGGGGTGCTGCGGAAGGCGCTTTGGGCCGGCCCCAGGGGCCGTGAACGGTGAAAAAGCGCAGGCCCGAGGCCGGCAGCCCGTAGAGATGGCTGTAGTCGTGCGCCATCAGTTCGTTGGCCTTTTCCCTGGCGGCGTAGAAACCCACAGGATGGTCCACGCTCTGGCGCTCTCTGAGCGGCTGGTTGGTGTTGCCGCCACACATCGAGTTGCTGCTCGCCTACAGCAAGCGTTCCACTCCGTGGTAGCGGCAGCCCTCGAGGATGGGGCCGAAACCCACCATGTTGCTCTGGATGGAGGCAGCTGGGTTCTCGATGGAATAGCGCACCCCCCGCCTGGGCGGCCAGGTTCACCACCCCTAGAGGGTTTGTGCGCCGCGAAGGCCGCCTCAACGGCGGCGCGATCCTCCAGATAAGCCTCGATCAGCTGAAAGGGGGTGCCAGTGCGGGCGGCGGTGGCTTCGAGCTCCTGCAACCGCGCCCGCTTCAAGGATGGGTCGTAGTAGGGATTGACGTTGTCGAAGCCCACCACAGACGTACCTGCCTCCACCAGCCTCCGGCTGAGGAGGAAGCCGATAAAGCCGGCGGCACAGGTGAAAAGGACGCTCATGCGGGGGGCGGCGTTGAACGGATCACGAAGCACCGACCTCAGGGGGCATCAACATTTCAGAACTAACGACACCAGATGTGGTGCGGCTCAGCTGTTGGCCGCCTGCAAGTCAGCCCGGACGGCAGGGCCGTGGACGCATGGGCCGAGAGCTCATGGGTCCCAGTAGCGGCGGGAGTCGCGGCGGCCGGCCAGGCGGCGGCTGAACTCGCTGACGCTGGGGTTGGCGTGCAGGGGGTCGACGTGGGCGACCTGCTGCCACAGGTCGCGGGGGGCCCAGCACAGGCTGTGCTGCACGCGGTTGTGTCGCACCACGTGGCACCAGCGGGCCATGCCGCACTTCGGGCAGAACAGCTCCTCGAGCCATTCGTTGCTGAGGGTGAAAACTGGGTAGGCGGCGATCACCAGCTTCGAGCGGCCGGGGGGCATGCCGCGCTCGATCAGTTCCTCGGCGCGGAGCAGGTGCAGGAAGTAGCGGCGGCCGCCGCCGGCGAGGGCCTGCCCCGGGTGGGCCGGGCAGCGCAGGTCACGGCGGGGCGAGCGGCGGCGGGATCGGGGGTTCCGGGTGGACTGGTCTGGGGCTTCACTGTCAGCTTTGGACACAACAGTTCCGAGAAAAGTGAACGCGTGTGCGAGCGAAACCCACGTAAACCACGACGGTGCCAATTCATTCTTGCAGATTCCGCAGCAGATCAGCGCAGGTTCCGCAGCAGATCAGCACGCAGCGGCGGCGGCCTGCACCACCAGGCCGTGGCGCTCCACTAGGGGAACTCTGGATAACCCGGCCACTCCACGCAACAATGGCTGATTGATCTCATGGCATGGCTGGGTTCATGGGTGGCAGCCAGCTTGGTTAGCGCTTCGCGCAAGGCTTCGCCTACGGTGATTACGAGCGGACCACCGCCAGGGAGACTCTGGAAAAGCCACCCCATTCACGGGACAATGGCCTTGTGATTGCGGGTAAGGGTTGGGTTCATGGGCGGCAAGCAGCTGGGTTTGGTGACGATGAGCAATCCACAGCCAAGAAGCGCACCAAACGTGAGAAGTTTTTGGCTGGGATGAAGGCGGTTGTGCCCTGGAAGGCGCTGATCAATCTGATTGAGCCCCCCTACCCCAAGAGCAGCTCTAAGGGCGGTCGCCCGGCCTATCCGCTGGAGACAATGCTCCGGGTCCATCTGATGCAGCAGTGGTATGACCTGAGCGATCCAGCCATGGAGGATGCGCTGATCGAGGTACCGATCATGCGCCGCTTTGCAGGGATCGACCTGATCAGCGAGCGGATCCCGGATGAGACCACGATTCTGGCGTTCCGGCACCTGCTGGAGAAACCCAATCTGGGGGAGCAGATCGTTCAGGCGGTAAAAGCCCATCTCAAGGACCGCGGCATGGCCATGAAGCGGGGAACGATCATCGATGCCACCTTGATCGCGGCTCCCAGCTCCACTTTTACGAGCGCGAAGCCCGAGTGTGCCGGAGGCACTCGAACAAGGCTGGTGAACGGCATCCGGAGATGCACCAGACCAAGAAGGGCAACCAGTGGTACTACGGGATGAAAGTCCACATCGGTGTGGACAAGGACAACGGCCTGATCCACTCGATCGAAACGACCTCTGCCAACGTGCATGACCTGATCCCGGCTGCAGAGCTGCTGCATGGACAGGAAACGGTGGCCTACGCCGATTCCGGCTACCAGGGGCTTGAGAAGCGAGAAGAGATGAAAGGCAAGGCCATCGGCTTCCGCGTCGCAATGCGGCCGGGGAAGCGGCGTGCTTTACCCGATACACCGGAAGGCCGGCTGGATGATCTGATCGAGACCGCTAAGGCTTACATCCTCGCCAACGGTGAGCATCCATTTCGCGTGACGAAGCGCCAATTTGGCTTTCTGAAGATACGCTTGCGAGGCATTCTCAAGAATGGCTGCAAGGTGAACGTGCTGGCAGCTCTTGCGAATCTGTTCATGGCTCGTCACCTGTTGCCATGCAAGACGTGAATATTGGAGACGTGTTCCTAACTCGGGCAAGATTACCAAAAATTGGACAAGATGTCGCTAGAAAAGTGGCAGGATTTGACCGAATGAGGCTCAAACCGCCCTCAAACTGCTCTTAATCCGAAGATACAGTTCCAGCCGATCTGCAGGGGCTTGTTGCTCAGAGCTTCCCAAACGAAGGCAGGCCTGGGTGGGTTGCAGCCATAAGCTCTGTCCGCATCGCTTCTCAATGAAGCTCAAATTGTACTTGGCTTGGGGTAAAGGTCGAAAGCCTGCTTTCTTTACACTGGATACCTTCCTCAGTGCTCACCAGTAGATGCCCAGCCCAAGTCCTCGTTTCTTGCGCTACGCAGGCAAGCTTTCTGGCAAATTCATGCACTGCGGCAGCCAGAACCTGGCCTGCTTCCCCTACTGCCCCATTTGCGGGTTGGCGGCGGCTGATCGGGCTGATGGGTCGCGAGGGTGAGCAGGCCGTGACGCCTCCACCCTTGCCATAACCCTTGCGTGGCGGCCACCGCTGCTGCTGGGGGTGCGACTAGCGCCCCTGCCGCTCGCTGTCGCGCGGTGGTGCTGCCCCTGGCGCTGCCCCCCGCTGGGTCCTACCAGGTGCTTGTGGAGGATTGGGGTCTGCACACGGCGCTCGTGGTGCAGCCGCCGCCTGGCTGGCGCCGGGGACCGCTGGGGGCCGAGGCGGCAGAGTTCCTGATGGTGGCCTGGGGCGACTTCCTCTGCTGTGAAAAGGATGGGCGTTGTCAGGCCTTGATAGGCCGCTGCCCTGCTGCTGCCCACCGAGTTGGTGGTCTTGCTGGCGCCCCACCCCGATACGCGCGGCTGCGGGTGGCCCGGCGGGAGCAGGCGCGCCAGGTGGATGTCCCCACCCTCCACTGCTGATCACCGGCCTGAAGGACAGCCTGCAGCGAGGAGCCGGTGGCCGCAGCTCTTGGCCAAGCCCCGGCATCCCCGGTCTGCCACCGTCGCCGGTTTCTTTCCGGCATGGGGTAGCGCATTAAGGCACCGCAACTGCAACTGGTGGATCGTGCGGCGCCTAGGCGATGCAGGCCTGGCGAGCACGGTCCTTGGGGTGCTGCTGCCGCTGCAGGTGCCCTGGCTGGTGATTGGGTTTGAGCCCGTGCCCTGAAGACCAATACGAACCGCAACCCTCAGGATCCCCGGCTACCGCCGGGCTTTTGCGTTGCCCCGCCAACCTCCAGCCCCGCCAGGTTCCACACCATAACTACTTGCCAAAGCAGGTCAGACCAGGTCGGGCTGAGTGGACCTCTGGCCTGGCACTGGCCTGCAGTGCTCCATCGCCAGCTGGCTCGGCATCGGCCCTGATTGAAACTGGTCCTGGCCCAGGCGGTTGTGGATGTCCAGCTCTTCCTCTGCGGCGTCTGCCAGCCCCGGCCCCACCCTGGCGCAGCTGGAGCAGGCGGCCCAACTGCGGGGGCTGCTGCTGCGACTGCAGGTGGGCCGGCCGGCCGGCCTGGTGTGGACCCTGAGGGTGGGGGTGGCCCGCCGCCGCGATGGGGCCGATCCCGCTGCCCCCCTCCAGCTGCTGGGCGAACTGAAAGGCTGGGCCCTGCCCACCACCAGCGGCCTGCGGCTCGACACGATGCGGGTGCAGGGCCCGGAGACGGCCGCCGTGGGTCCGCTGATCTGGGCGGCCACCTTCGCCTGGGCCCTGGAGGCCACCCCATGCCGCCAGGCCACCCTGCTGGCGATCCGCGACCAGGACCGTCAGCACCGGCGGCTGGTGCGCTATTTCCGCCAGCTGGGCTTCTGGCCGCTGCGGGAGCTGGGCGCCAGCGCGGCCGATCTGGCACCCCGCCTGCTCTGGGGCGGCGCCGGGTTGCTGATGCGTTGCGACTGTGCTGAGGGGCTGGCCCGCAGCGCCCGGCGGTGGGCAGCCTGAAGGAACAGGTTGATCCCTACCGGCCCCGGCAGGCGCTGGAGAGGATCGGTGATGCTGATCGCACGGTGCAGAGCGTGATTCCGTTGAATCAAATCGGCGAGAAGGTGCACCTGGGAAGAGGGCGGAAGATGGCTCCATCCACCTGTTCGATCCCACCGTTGTTTGCCGCGATGTTGACAGACTCTGGGGCTGAGCCGCCCATGCCACGCAGGCGGAACGGGGATCGTGGAGCCTGCCTGACCAGATGTGATCCGCGCTGCGGCTTCCCCGCCTTCGCCACCGCGTGGTGGCGCGCCTGGCACACCCTGCCCATGGTTCGCTGAGTCCATGGGTTTCGATCCCCGCAGCCGCGGCCGCCAGCCCTCCCGCGGCGTGGTCACCAGCAATGTGGACACCCTGCTGGCCGAAAACGACGCCCTGCGCCGCGAGGTGCGCCGCCTGCGCTTGCTGCTGCAGGAGCAGCAGCTGGATCGCCCCCACCAGGGCCGCCCGGTGACCGGTGGGGACAACCATGGGATCACGGCACTGCAGGTAGAGCAGTGGGGGGCTGCCATGGCGCGCCACCCCCGCTGGCAGGAGTTGCGCCTCGGGCCGCCCGGGGGCCTGCGGGGCCTGGTGGACGAGCGGCGGCGGCGCAGCTGGACGCCCCAGCTCAGTCTGGAGGAGGAGCTGGACCGCCGCTGTCCAGGTCTGGGGACGGAGCTTGCGGAGGCCCTGCGGGGTCCCCACAGCCGGGTGCGCTGGGCCGTGCGCGCCGCCTTTGCCCTCCATGGCCAGCGGGCACCGGAGTGGCTCAGCGATGCGCCGCTGCGGCTGGTGGACGACCTGCTGCGCCTGGCCCCCAGCGCCCGCCGTGGCGGCACGCGCACCGAAAACCACAGCCACAACAGTTCCCGGCCAGGCGGTAAACCGGGTGCTGAAGCCAGCGATCCCCGCGCGGCCGCCCTGCGCCTGCTGGGGCTGGAGCCGGGGGTTTCGATCGCGTCGATCAAGCGGGCCTACCGGCGCCTGGCCAAGGCCCACCATCCCGATCTGGGCGGCGACGTGGATGCCTTCCATCGTCTCGATGCCGCCTACCGGCTGTTGATCGGTTGAGTTGATCGGTTGAGCGGCGTCGGGATGCGGTCGCTTCAGAACTGCAGGCTCAGCCCCAGCCCGGTGGCCAGGATCGGCGCCGCGTTTCGGCCGTCTGGCTGCAGGATCAGTTGCAGCACGGGTTGCAGGCTGAGCCAGCTGTTCACCTGCCAGCTGTAGTTCACCTCCAGCACCCCCTCGCCGCGGCCGTTCGCTTGCAGTCGGGGGTTGAAGCGGCTGTAGCCGCAGCCCACCGCCAGCACGTCCTGAGGCCGCCCCGGCAGCAGCCCCTGATTCAGCCAGCCTCCCGCCAGAAACAGGGGCACGGGGTTGCTGCTGCCTTCCTCTCCCGCATTGACCCCCAGCCAGAGGCGGTTGTCAAGTCCGATGGGCAGGGGCGCGGCCAGGGTGAGGGTGCCCGCCAGGGCGCTGGTGCTGCGGCCCTCTGCCGTGTCGAGCACCGTGCCGGCGCCCAGCTGCAGCAGGGGTGGGGGCAGCTGGCGTGGCACCGGGCCCGCAGGGCCGGGGATGGGTGTGCTGGCCTCCCCATGGCCGGGCAGGTGGGTATAGCGCCACTGCACGAGCATGGCGGTTCCGCGGGTCGCCGGCAGGCCCGGGTTCACACCGAACAGTCCGGCCAGATCGTCGATGGGATCGAGCCAGAATCCGCCCAGGTGCCAGCTGCCCCAGCGCCCTTCCGACTCCGGCGTCCAGCTCAGGCGCAAGCCCGGGGCAATGGCCGGATTGATCGGCAACCCATCCACATTGAGGTTGAGGGTGTTGTTGAGGGAAGAATGCACATAGGCGTTGAGCACCGGTGCCTCCACGAAGTCCGGGTTGAGCGAGAAGAGCCCGGCCTTGAGCCCCACGCGGCCTGTGCCCGGACGGCGCTCCACACTCGCTTCGGTGAGCCAGAGACCACTGGGGTACGCGACCGACTGGAGGGGAAAGGCCGCCCCGATCCGCTCCGACCAGTTGGGTTGGCCATTGAACAGGCTCAGCTGCAGGTGGCCGCGCCAGTGGTGGCCCTCCTGCCAGGTGTCGGGAGCCTTCTCCAGGCCCGAACCCAGCTCCAGATCCAGGGTGAGCTGCTGTACCCAGCTGCCGCTCTGCTGGCGGCCGCCGCTCGGGTTGGCCAGGGGCTGGGCCTCCAGTTCAACCGCATGGCTCCACCAGGGCAGGTTCGGCGAGGCCCCTACTGTCTCTGCCTCGACCGATAGCGGCAGAACGCTGCCGGCGGCCAAGGTCAGAACCAGCTTCCATTTCAGTCCCTCTGGAAGCAGCCAACAGCAACTTGAGGGGCTGCTGGTGCCGAGCGGAACACGGGCCGCTGGCCTCCAGCCTTTTGGCACGAGAACGGAGATGAAGGGTGCCGCCCAGTATGGCCTTGAATTGCAGTGGAAGCAATTCAGGATTCAGGGAACTTGGGTGTCACGCCACCACTCCTGAACTCAGCTTCGCTTGCTCAGATCCAGCCATCTTGGCCGTAATGGAATGGCCCAGACAGGCACATTCATTTCCATGCTTTGGAAGCTGTCGAGACAGTTTCTGGTGATTTTGCCTCGTGATGTGCTTTCGTGAAATAGGCAATAACTGTGCTCGCTCACATATAGGCGATGATCCAAGGGTTTGGCGATCTGATTCTTCAGTGAATCCATTTTCTTCGCAGCGAAAAGAACCTCGGGAAATGCTGAAAACAGATGTCTGAGTACTTTGGCGCGGGTGAACTGGTGCAGCCAGATGTGTTTGTAATTCGCACGTTCTATGGCGGTGATGCCTTCTGAAAGCGTTGTCTTGGTTGTCAGAAGATTTTTCGCCTTGCAGTGATTGCCCGCCCGATGAAGAAGAAGGGCGTCAATGTGTTTGGCGCTGTCCGAAAGAAGAAAGGCATGAGCAGCGCTGATCGCCGCTGCATCGAGCCAGATTGGAAACTTGTCGTCGATGCACCAGTAGACAAATGTGTCGTCGCTGATGTCTTCGAGGAGGCCTAGCACAGTTTCGCGGATGCCCGGCCCTGTCTGAATGGGTTCCGTAGGGCCCCACTCGGCTGTCGGCTGGTTCAGCTGCCAGGGAATGCGAAAGGTGAATGGATGATTTCGCCAGATAGCCCCGTATCGTGCGATCATGTGATTGGCGAACGGATGATAGCGATCGCAGCTCAGCACGATGGCTTTCATGGGAGCTGAAGTTGATGAATGGTTTGATTGGTGAAGAAATAGATACCTGAAGAAAGACTGCCTTCCTTCAGGTATCTTTCAATTAGGCGAATCAGAAGCTTCGCTCAGATTTGCCTGCTTAACTGTCAACGTAAGTATCAACCTGGAATGTTGATTTACATCAGGTTGTCTGCTGCTGGAATCAGATCGCTGGAGCTTGGTTCAAATGCAGACTTTCGTCGGTTGATGTCGCTACCTGCTGCCTCAAAGCGGCTGCCAGTGAAGTCGTAGATGCCATCGCCGTTTCCATCTTTGTAGATGGAAATCTCTTGGCCTCTCCTGTCGAATTCGATCCTGCTAAGCACTCGTCCATTGCTGCTGAGCCTGAACCGCTCATCCCGATCCGGCCTTTCCAGTTGCCAGCGGCCGTCGTCCCGTTCGAACACATTGATTCTTCCACCCGTGAGTCTGTCGACCTTGTAGGACTCCGCTCTGGAGCCTGGATTCCCACCCAGGGCTTCTGTTCGTTGAAATTCGAAGATCCCGTCACTGTTGCTGTCTGTGTAAAACTCTCTTTTGATGATTCCATCATCTCGTTCAGTGATCGAGAAGGTTGAACCATCACGACTCAGGTCAAATTGTTCATTTCTGCCGGGACGGTCAATGGCCCAGCGTCCATCGTCGCGCTCGAAGGCGGTGAAGCCGCCACTGGCATTCATCTGAATCTTGTACAGGTCCGCCATGGGTTCAGGTGTTTGCAGGTCTTGGAGGTGGTGTCGGTCTTGGTGCCGGTGGGTTGCCAGGCGCGCAAGATCTCCGGAGCCTGCAGGAACGGGCGTGAAGAAGTCGTGGAGATCCCCAGAATCAGCAGGACCTCCTGCTTCGGGGTCGTGGTCCGCGGCGGCGGCGGCCCTATCGGACGGGGCAGAGGCTCTGGCGGCTCAGCCCGGTTTCAGGAAAGAATCGGTAGAGAAACACCTCTGCTGGATCGCTGATGAGATAGATGGAGGCGTCACTGGCAATGGCCATTCCTTCGGGAGAGCGGATCTTCTCTTCGAGCCCGGCACTGCCCTTATTGAGATCAAGATATTTTCTTGGCCGAGCACCTTCGGATACGGCTACGATTTCGCGTGTTTCGTCACTGAGCAGAAGCAGTTCGCCCCGTGGCTCTGAATAGGCAAGTGCGGTGATATCTGGCATGAACGACAGAATCCTCTCGGAGGCGAGCCACTCGTTGGTCTGTAATCGGTGCCCACCGCTTCGGCGGTTTCGCCAGTCATTGAGATTGAAGCGAGCCTGATAGATTCGAGGTGGGTATTCCTTGGATGCTAGAAAAAGACGTTGTCCTTTTGAATCCCAGGCAATTTCTTCGGCCTCAATCTGATTCGTCCCTTCTCGCACATCCAGCTGCAGTCCAGTTGTGCTGTCTGCATTGGCAGCATCAGCAGGCAGTGTGAGCAGGGTGATCGTGTTGGTATTGGCAAAGCTGAGTAACAGATGGCCATCACTGAGCGCCGTCACCTCTTCGAGGGGATGGGCTGCTTTGATCGTGATGCGTCTGAGCAGGGTGCCGCAGAGGTCCAGTTCTGCAATGGCCTGCTCATTTTCGACCACGGTGAACAGGGTGCGCGTGTCTGCGTTGTACGTCAGGCCCTGGGGACTGGGAAGTCCGGCGATGGGGTGCCGTTGCAGCACGGCTGAGTAACCGGAGTTGCTCTGAACCGAGGACGGATCGTTTTCGGGATATCCCACCAGCAGGCCTGCTGCCTGGCGGAGCCTGGCATTGATCTGCAACGCATCGCCGAGGGTGGCGGCAGCAAGGGCTCCCAGGAGCGTCAGGCAGATCCAGCTCCAATGGGGTTGCCCAGGGTTGCTGCCAGGCTTTCCTTGCTGCCGGTTCATTGCCGCACTCTGGCTTTTGGCCACAGTTTCCAGCGCCGTGGAGACGCGGGCAGGGGCAGCTGCAGAAGCATGCGGCAACCCCCGGCCGGTGATTGCTGTGCCTCCAGGGATCCACCATGCAGCTGGGCCAGGCTGCGCGAGAGGGCGAGGCCCAGGCCGGCATGGCTGCGATTCGGATCGCTGCTCAGTTGTACAAATCGTTCGAATACCCGTTCTTGATCACTCCTCGGGATTCCTGGCCCCGCATCATCCACCCTGATCTGGGCCATCTTCCCGTGTCGGAATGCCGAAATGTCTACTGTTCCACCGATCGCAGAGAACCGTATGGCATTGCTGATCAGATTGCTGAGGATGCGTTGCACTCGGGTTGGAATGACACTGATCTGCAGCGGCCCGTCAATCGTGAAGTGAAGGTTCACTGATCTGGCTCTCGCTTCGCTGTCATGCAGAACGGACAGCTCGTCAAAGAGTTCGGCCATATCAACGATGGCTGCCGTTTCTCTTATGTCGTCTGTTCCATTCTCAATGCGTGCGAGCAAGAGAACGTCATCGAGAATGGTGGCCATGCGAGTGCTGATCGTGTCCAGGGAGGTCAACGACATCTGCACCGGTTCCCTTGCCGGTTGCGGGAGGTGCACCCGGGTGTTGGCGACAGTGGTCTTCAGAGCCATCAGTGGATTTCGCAGTTCATGGGCCACGTCTCCGGCGAATTGGCGCAGGCGGTTGATCTGTTCTCGCATCGGTTGCAGCGACCGTTCCAGGATCCAGGGAATCCCGAGCAGGGCCAGCACCACTGAGGCCGCTGTCGCGGTGATCAGGCTGATGCCGGCGCTGCGACTGCCCGGAGCCTCGGCACTGGCAACCGCCACAAATCCCAGCACCCGACCTGGGCCGGGGCCGTTGCTTGTGGCTCGCAGGGGCAGCCACAGGGCGGCTCCGTTGCTCAGAGGGATGGACTGGGGCTCAAGCCGCTTTTGTGGCGCTGGCAGTAGAGGGCCCGCTGGAACAAACGTGCCGTATTCATCGAGGATGTTCATGGCGGGCCCGATCCAGAGAATGCGGATGTCCGATTCCCGTGCCCGCTCCACCCCCGGCTGCAGGGTCCGACCTGGTTGGAGCTTCGGAATCCCAGTGCTTTCTGGATTCTCGGCTGGGCTGCTTGCCCGTTGGGTCATGGCACTGATCTCTGCCAGTCTGTTGATGGCTAACAATCCCAGTATCTGCAGTTGGCGTTGCTGTTCGCTGCGGTTGTTTTCCCTGATCTGGTTGTTGGTCTGTAGCGAGAAGATCAGCAGAAGTCCTGTGGTGAATACGGCCAGCCTCCAAGCCAGTTGTTGTCGTGCTTGTGTGAGAACAGTCGGTTCCATTGGTTTAGCCCTGCTTCAGCGATAGGCCTCATTCATCCTCAGGCCAATTCCGTACACCGTCTCCACCGTGTCGCTGGGCGCGCCAGCGCGATTGAGTTTCATCCTCAGGTTCTTGAGGTGGGTGCGGATGTTCTCCTCACTCGGTGCTTCTTCCAGGTGCCAGCCCGCATCAATCAGGCTGGGCTTGGAGCACGCTTGGCCGTTGGCACGAATCAGGGTCTCCAGCAGCAGCATCTCCTTGGGCGTGAGCAGCAGGGGCTGGTCCCTGTAGGTGGCCTTCTGGCGCTCACTGTTCACCTGCAGGTCTCCCCAGCGATGGCCTTCCACAACCACAGACTTCTCCTGACGCCGCAGCAGGGCACGGATACGCATGCGCAGGATGTCGAGATCAAAGGGCTTCACCAGGTAGTCATCGGCACCGGAGTCAAGCCCGGTGAGCTCGTCGCCCTTTTCCCCGCGGGCTGTCAACATCAGAATGAGGGGTTGTTTCCCACCCCGTTTCCGACGCACTGAGGCGGCGATGCTGAATCCATCCGGGCCTGGCAGATTCACATCCAGGATGATCAGGTCATACCAGGTGGCTTCGAGCATTTGCAGCGCCATCCGGCCGTCTGTCGCCAGGTCGCAGATGTAGCCCCAGCCGCGGGTGAGGAGCTGTAGCTCCCGATTGATCAGGGGATCGTCTTCAACCAGCAGGAGTTTCATCCGGCAGCCCCGCTGTGCTGATCGGCTCTGCCGGTGCCCGCCGCGAGGGGCTGGGATGGGGCCTCCTGCTCTGCGTGGTAGCTGCTGCGCACCAGCGGACCGCTGCGCACCTGGCGGAAGCCCAGCTCGCGGGCGATGGTGCCGAGGCGGTCAAAGTCGTCCGGGCTCCAGTAGCGGGCCACGGGAATGTGGGCCAGGGACGGCCGCAAGTATTGCCCGAGGGTGAGCCGCTGGCAATCCACCGCCCGCAGGTCGCCCATCGTCTGCACCACCTCCTCCTCGGTTTCGCCCAGGCCGAGCATCAGGCCGCTCTTGGTGGGGATCCGGGGTGCCAACTCCCGGGCCGCGGCCAGCAGGGCGAGGGAGCGGCGGTAGGTGGCGCCCCGGCGCACCTCCCCCTGCAGGCGCTCCACTGTTTCGAGGTTGTGGTTGAAGCACACCGGTTCGGCCGCCAGCACGGTGGCCAGCCGCTGGCGCTGGGCCGCCACGCCCGCCGCCGCCTCGCGCTGCCCGCCCCAGAAGTCGGGGGTGAGCACCTCGATCGCCACGCCCGGATTGCGGCGGCGGATGGCGGCCATGGCGGCGGTGAACAGGCCGGCGCCGTGGTCGGTCAGGTCGTCGCGGGCCACGGCGGTGAGCACCACATAGGAGAGGCCCAGTACCGATACGGCTTCGGCCACCCGCTCGGCCTCGGCCCCATCGAGGGCCATCGGCGCCTCACCCTTGTGTACCTGGCAGAAGGCGCAGCTGCGGGTGCAGATCGAGCCCCCCAGCAGGAAGGTGGCGGTGCCGCTGGCGTAGCACTCCGCCCGGTTGGGGCAGCGCCCCTCCTCGCAGATCGTGTGGAGCCGCATCTGCTTCACCACCCCCTGCACGGCCTCCAGCTGGGAGGCATTGCCCACCGGTCGCCGCAGCCAGGGGGGCAGCCGCTCGGCTGGGGGAATGGCGTTGTAGCGGCTGGGGCGGGCCATGGCAATCCTTGGGGCGGTTACTCCACCGGGCGCCGGCCCTCTAGGGCCCGGGCCAGGGTGATCTCGTCGGCGTATTCCAGCTCGCTGCCCATCGGCAGGCCGTAGGCGATGCGACTCACCGGTGCGAACGGCCGCAGCAGCCGCGCCAGGTAGAGGCTGGTGGTGTCTCCCTCCACGCTGGGGGTGAGGGCCAGGATCACCTCCTCCACGGCCACGCCGCCCTCGGGGGGGTCGGCGGCCACGCGCTGCACCAGTGACTGGATCTGCAGCAGCTCCGGACCGATGCCATCCATCGGGGAGATCAGGCCGCCAAGCACGTGGTACCTGCCCTTGAATTCGCGGGTGCGCTCCATGGCCAGCAGGTCGCGCGAGTCGGCCACCACGCAGATCTGGCCAGTATGGCGCTCGGGATTGCGGCAGATCTCGCAGAGGGGTTCGGCGGAGAGGTGGAAGCAGCGCTGGCACTGGCCCACCTGGCTGCGGGCAGCCAGCAGGGCATCGGCGAAGGTGCGGATCTGTTCTTCGGGCTGGCGCAGCAGGTGCAGGGCCAGGCGCTGGGCCGTGCGCGGGCCGATGCCCGGCAGCCGCTCGAACTGCTCGATCAACCGGGCCAGGGGACGGGTGTAGCCGCTCAGGACCGTGATGCCGCTGGTCGGAATGTAGGCGGGGCGCCCAGCAGAATGGGCGCCAGCTCATCCCCTGCCGTGCCCGTGACCGCTACGCCCGTCCGCTCCCTCCAGCCGGCTGCCCTGTTGCGGGGGTTGCTGGCCCTGCTGCTGGTGGTGGTGCTCACCGGCGGACTGGCGGGCTGCAGCGGCACCACCGCGGGCCTGAACGGTTTCCAGAGTCCGGACGGCCGCTATGCCTTTCTCTATCCCACCGGCTGGATCCGGGCCCAGGTGAGCGGCGGCCCTTCGGTGGTGTTCCACGACCTGATCAACAGCGATGAAACCCTCAGCCTGGTGATCTCGGACGTGACGCCCGGCATTGACCTCACCAGCCTGGGCAGTGCGGTGGCGGTGGGCGAGGCCCTGCGCCGCAACGTGATTGCCCCCACGGGCAGCGGTCGTGAGGCCGAGCTGGTGCAGGCCGGCGAGCGCCAGCAAGGCGGCCGCACCTTCTACGACCTGGAATTCGCCGTACATCTCCAGGACCGTGATCGCCACGAGCTGGCCACGGTGGTGGTGGACCGGGGCCGGCTGTACACCCTGGCCGCCAGCACCAACGAAATCCGCTGGCCGAAGGTGAAGGACCTCTTCCAACAGGTGGTGACGTCCTTCAACCTGCTGGTGTGAGGTGGGCGAGTCCGCACTGGATCGATCGCGGGCAGCGCCGGGCCTGACCCCTGTTCCGGTGCCGCCCCCCAGCCTGGATGTGGCGGTGGTAGGGGGTGGCCTGGCCGGGGGGCTGCTGGCCCTGGAGCTGGCCGACCTGGGCCTGCGGGTGCAGTTGGTGGACGGTCAGGACGAGCAGCCAGCCTGCGCCAGCCACTGGAGCTATGGCGCGATCGCACCATTGGCGGGCGGGTCTTGGCCGCGGCTGCAGCGTCGCCACGGCGACCTGGGCTGGCGCCGCACCTGGTTTCGGCCGCTCGGACCCGGTGCCCCGGTGGGCGGCCGCCTGCCCCTGCCCTGCAGCCGCGTGGACGCCGCCATCCTGCGGCGGCGCCTGCCGCTTGCCCTGGAGCGAGCTGGAGTGGGGCTGGTTCAGGGCCGGGTGGAAAGGCTGCTGCCGCCAGAGGGTGTGGGGCAGCCCTGGCGGTTGCGGTTGCGGCACCAGGACGAACCCCTGGCGGCCCGACAGGTGGTGCTGGCCGCGGGGGCCGGCTGTCGGGCCCTGTGGCCGGATCTACCTCCCAGCCTGCGGGTGAGCTGGGCGGGGGTGCTGCTGCTGCAGCCGCAGCCCGGCGGCTGGCCCTGGGGAGGGCCGGTGGCGATGCGGCTGCCGGCCCGGTTCCAGCGGCTGGCGCTGGAGGCGCGGGCCCCCTCCCTGGGCCAGGAGGACTGGCAGGTGGACCCCGGCCTGCTGCCCTGGGGCGAGGACTGGTTGGCCGGCCAGATCAGCCTGGTGCGGCCGGGCCTCGGCGCCGGTGCGCCCCCGGACGGGGCGCTGCAGGAAGAGCGCCTGCGCCAGGCTCTGGCGCCCCTGCTGCCGGCCCTGGCCCACTGGCCGGGCACGTTCCTGCAGGTGCCGGTGAGTTTCTGCAGCGATGGAGAACCGTTGGCGGGACCGGTGGCCGCTGCCCCGGGGCTCTGGGTCTTCGCCGGCTTCAGCGCTGCCTTCACGGCGATCCCTCCCCGGGCCGCTGGCCTGGCGCGGCTTCTTGCCACGGACGCTGTGCAAAAACTGTAGCGATGAATACAGCATTCAGGGCGGTTCGCCGGCTTGTGCTTCCCGGGTTCTGAATTCGATCCTGGATGGGGAATGCAATTGACTGGGATCAGCCTGAATTCTGCCAATGCGAGAGCAGATACAATGGAAAGAGCTGATTGACGTAGCTACCCTGTGGTTGCCAATTGATTCAAGGGTCTGAATCTTCACCATTGAAGCAGTTTGTTTTTCGGCTGATTTCTGTCTCATCGATTTGAGTGCTCGTTCCCCTTCTCGGGGATCATATTTTTGAGAGGATTCCGTTTTCGCGATTGATCTTCATTCGATTGGCCTTCCGAGCCGCGTGACGCGGGTGAAGTGCTGTCTTCGGACGAGTAGCTCCCGCGCGCGCATCCGGCCTGTGGACTCCGGTCCCGCCAGTGCTTTCACGCCATACGTGTTTGTGCGTATCCTTTGGTTCTGACGCGCCAACGCCCCGTCCACTCCACCAGCTTCTCTGTTGCGCAAAGGATTCGTCGGAGCAGTGGGCTGGGCCGACGAGTTGGGGCGGCTGCTACAGCTTTCACCGTTCCCTGTCCCTTGCTTGTTTGGCTTTCCTGGCTGCTCCAGCGCCTCAACTTGCGGGCGCCCTCGCCGGTGAGTGCTCGCTGCGTTGTAATATAAGTATTTTTACTGAGATTGCTTCAGCCTTGGTGCCTCCCTGTAAGCTCGCTTCACAACGTTGGCTGTGTGATCGCCCGGATTGAACCTGGCCCGAGACCCGGCTGAAGATCCTGATCGCTTTTTTGTGTGCTTTGGACCCATCCACGACCCCTTTGATTCCTCCCTCACCTCGCAAGGAGGTGGTGATCCTGATCACCAGCGGCTGGGCATTACTTGTGATCTATCTGATCACGATTCTGGCGACGGTCTTTCCAATTGATATCCGCAATCTGGCCTGGAGCCAGAACCTTTCCCGGCTCATTGTGGACGCCGGTTCACTAGCCCTGGTGGGCCTCTGCCTGATTCGCTACGGCAGCTATCTGAGGAGTCTCGATTTGGGTGAGATCGGTGCGGGAGCCCCCTTCCTGCCTCACTCAGGCAGCCTCTTGCAGCGGTCGTCATCTGCTGCCTCCCCCCTGGCCGGCATCGCTGCCCCACCGGCCGGCCAGGGTTTCCCTTCCCCCGATGCTCCAACTGGTAAAGAGAGGATTCCTCAGGAGCAGGGGGATCCCTCTTCGCCAGGCCTGTCCAGACAGCAACCAGTGCCAGAGGGGATGGGAGAAACGCAAGCCTTCGACCCGGTGCTTCGACCCAAGGGCCGACGCCGATCCTCACAGCACGGTTCAGCAAGGGGTTCGGCTCGTACTTTGGTGCAGCCCCCCAGGGATCTCCTCCCCCCTGACCCAACCATCCAGGAGCTGCAGGGCCTCGAGCGCAACCGGTGGCTGGTGAGACGGCTGGCCTTATTGGGTGCCATTGGCATGGCACTGCTGATCCCATTGCAGATGGTGATCTTCCTGCGTGGCGTTACGAACATTGATCTTCAGGTGACCCAAGCCACCGTGCAGGAACGCACTCGCTTTCAGCAGTTGGAAACGGCCCTGCAGGATGCCCCGGCCCAGCAGATCCGCCAGGGATGGTTCCAGTTCAAGCAATTGAATCCCTTAAGTGAACCATCCAACCTCCCTTCTCCAGCCCAACAGCTCGATGACCTCATTGGTGAGGCCACAAGGGCCCGCGACACCTCGCTGCAGAACCTGCAGCGTCAGGCCAGCAATGCCCGCTTCGAGCTGGGCCGCGACACCCTCCGGGTGATCTTGGCTGCTCTGGTTTTTGCCTGGGCTTTCTGGGCCTTTTTCCGCCCCGCCTGATGGTTTCGCCCCTCCGTCAGCTCGACTGCACTATTCGCGGCCAGGTACTTCCAGCCTGGCACCATCAATGGCGTCGCCATGCCGGTAATCGCCGCTCGCTCTGGCTGCTGCTGGCGGTGCTGCTGTTCTGCTGGAGCGCGCTGCAATTCACCTGGGCCGACCTCTCACCGAATGTCCAGGTGCTGAATTTGATGGTCTGGTTTGGCTGCCTGATTTCCCTAGAGGACCAGCTGGCCGCTCTCTGGCCTCGCCCATCCCGCCTTTCGCTGTTCTGTGGTAGCGCTCTGCTGGCCGCGATTCTGTGGAGAGGAAGCTGGATCACTAGTGTTCACGATCGCTTCACCTACCTCCTGCCGTCGCTTTTGCTGTTGGGCCTGGCCCTGATCAATCAGTCAGGCCCGCGGTTGCGGATGTACCGGGTGCCTTTTGTGATCTCGCTGCTGTTTCCCCTCGGGATGCGTTTACTCACCTTCGCCGATCATCTGCAGGGCATCACCACTATGCTCAGTTGGTTAATTCTGGCTTCTCTGGGCTTCAATCCCCTTGTAACCGGTAATCAGATCACTCTGCCTACCGGATCCGTTTCGATCGCTGGCTATTGCACCGGGGTGGATCAGCTGGCGATCTGCCTGGTGGTGGCAGTGATCTTCCTGCTGGTATTTCCCTTGCGTCGCTGGTATCACCAGCTCCTCGCGCTGCTTGTTGCCGTGGCAGCTGCCCTTGGGGTGAATTCCGTGCGGATTGCGATCCTGGCCCTGTTGGTGGCCATGCCTGAGCGCCGTGGCATGACCGTGTTTGGCTTTCTTCACGACTCCTACGGCGGCCTTGTGTTTTCTTTGATCGCCGTGGGGATCTTCGGATGGTTCTACACCTTGCTCGTGGATCGGGAGCTTGCCGCTGCCGTGTCCTATTCCCGAGACTTTCCCCTCAACCCCGATTCTTGACAGCCATCAGTCCATGACTCCTGCGCCAGTCTCCCGATCCCTGCAGAGGCGCCTGCTCACCGGCCTTGGCGCTCTGATTCTTCTAGCGACCGGCTGGCCACTCCTGCGTCCACCACAGCCGCCCTTGCCCGAGCTGCCTGCTTCACTCCAGCTACCCGATGGCTGGAGCGAAGCACCTCCCATCAGGGGCGTTGCTCAAAGCACTCCTTCCGTGCCAGCAGCAGCCCCTGTGCCGCGCGCACGTCGCTTCCACCCCTTCGGCCGTCCGGCGGCGTTTGGCCCCAGCCGCACCTTGCTGGGACCCGAGGGCAAGTGGCTGCTGCTCACGCCGTTTGCCAGTTGGACCCAGTCTGGCTTTTCGATGAAAGCAGCTCGGCAAGGAATGCCCGCTCTCCTAGGCCAGCCCCAACAGCGTTGCCTGAGCAGCAAGGGCAGGGTGGGTACGGACCCGCTTTCTGTGTTGATCGGCTGGAACGAGCGGCCACTTTCTACTCTTGAGCGGCTGATTCACATGGTGGTGCCGGTCCGAAACCGCAGCTATGCCTGCCTCCTGATTACCACCAACGCACCTGGTCTCCTGGACGACTCTCGCTTCTCCAAGGGCCTAGGCGCCCAGCTCACAGCCGCCGTGACCTGGCCCGATCCTCCTGGGCTGTGAGTTGCTTACTTGTCCCTGCTAAGAGTTTGTGAAAAAACCGCCTGAACGGCCGCGCTTTCTCCTCTTAAGAGCTGATCACGCTCCAATCGGGCTGGTTTTCAGCGAATCAACGGCTCGGAACGTCAGATTTCAGGCGATCTGCCCCGTTGGGGCTTTGTGGAGGCCGCCGCCTGCCGCCGCCTGGGCACACCTCTTCGCAACCACCTGTTTGTACTCCTGCCATGGCCGGTTCCTCCTTCGGAGAAGGCTGCGCCTAGAGCAGGTTGCCCAGGCGGATCAGATTGAAAGCAATCACGTGCAGACCAAACACCGCACGCATCGTCTTGGTGCCGTGCAGTTTGAACTGGCGCAGACCTCCCCACTGTTTGATCCAGCCAAACACCTTCTTGATGCCGCGGCGGGCATTGATCGACATGTCGTAGCCCTTGTGGCGGGTTGTGCACCCATCAGCTTCTCCAGCAAGCGCCCTATGACGTCGTCATTGAGAAGCCGCTCTCGGTTGTTGGTGACTGTGGAGGGGTGCCAGATCGGATCATCCGGGTGAGGCCCACAAACCAGCGGTATAGCAGACTGAAGTGGAGCTGCTCCAGCAAGCATGCACTCCGAGCGGATCCCGTAGAACGCCTGCAGCAACGAGGCCAGCAGCAGCTGCTCCGGCAGCACCGAGGGCAGGCCTTCTGCGACGTAGAGCTCAGAGAAGGTGGGATTGAGACGATCGAGAGCCTGATCTCCATGAACTGGGGTAGGGACAGACCCGGCTGGAACTGGATCCGATTCATGGGCATGGCGATCATGACTGGTGCTGGCGTGCCAGCCTGGGCTCCGAAGGGTCGCTCACGGATCTTGCTACCGAATCAAGATTGCGGATGTCGATTGACAAATGCAAAGGGCCCATCAACTTGATTGATATCTGACATTCAAGAACGGTTTATGGCAAGGGCGGAGGCGCCACGGCCAGCTCATTCTGATCCCCCTCACCCATATCAGCCCCATCCGCTGCCGGCAGCCCGCAGCTGGGGCAGTAGGGGAAGCAGGCCAGGTGCTGGAAGCCGCAGCCCCTGCAGTGGCGCTGCAGCTGCAGGCCGCAGTGCATGCAGTAATTGGGCAGCACGCCCTCCCGGCGCGGCAGGCTGCGTTCGCAGCTGGGGCACTGGTTGCGCCCCAAGGCCTGGAGCGATTTCTCATAGCGGATCTGGCTCCGCCGCTGCTCCTGGGGCGCCGCCTGCTCCCGCTGTTTGCGCAGCAGGTAGGCGTTCAGCCAGCGGATCAGCGAGCGCCCCACCACCAGGGTGAGCAGGGCTCCCACCCCGTAACGGATGTACGCGCCGAAACTGGGCAGATAGGGCACCAGCTCCACGAAGAAAGCGAATAGTCCGAACAGCAGGAAGCCCCACACAAACGGCCACTGGTCGCTGCCCCGGTAGCGGCGGAACTGCCAGAGGGCCAGGGCCAGCAGCGGACCCACGAACAGCAGCCGGATCACGAACGCCAGCAGCTCCGACTTCTGGCGGGCCTGGCTGCGCAGCTGCTCCAGCTGCTGCTGGGGCACAGACAGGTCAACCTGGGCCTGCTCCAGGCGGGCCTGCACCTGGCTGCGCTCCGCGCTGAGCTGCTGCTCCTGCCGGAGCAGTTGGTCGAGCTGGCGGGCGCGGGCAACGACCTCCGGGTTCTGGGCCGACTGCTCGGTGGCCGAGCGGGCCGCCCGCCAGTTGTCGAAACTGGTCTGCTCGCGGGCCGTGGCCTCCCCCGCCTGCCGCTGGCGCTCGCCGAGCTGATCGAGCTCGCCCTGCAGCTAGTTGCGGCGCTGCTGCAAAGGCTGCAGCTGCTGCTCCAGCTGGCCCACGCGCGCCGCATCGAGGAAGCGCTCCTGGGGCGGCCGGCTGGAGAGCAGGGGCAGGTCGGCGATCAGCGAGCCGCCCACCTGGATCAGGAAGTAAGCGAACAACAGGGCAATCAGCCACTGGCCCAGGCGCACCAGCCGTTCCGGGCCACGCGAAGGACTGAGCATCGGGAAGCAAGACCGGGCCCCCATGCTGACCAATGCTGGTTGACTCAACCAATCCAGGCATGATTTGTCAGCCTTCTGCTGCTGGGACAAACAGCTCGGCCAGCAGCACTGCCTCCAGGGGCAGCGGGCCGTACAGGTGGGGGAACAGCTCGCCGCTGCCGGGGGCCGGCTCCCAGCGGACCGGCAGGTCAGCGGAGGCCAGTCGCGGGGGATCGACCGTGAGCAGCAACAGCTCGCCGGCGCGCAGGTCGGCATAGAAGCGCTTGGCGGTGGCGGCCACCTGGTGGGCGGCGCTGAGGTGGATGAAGCCCACCTCCTCCAGGGAGCGCCCCCGGGTGGAGCGGCGATACACCCCTGCGGCCCGGGCGGCCTGCCACTCCGGCCGCAGCGCCAGGTGATAAAGCCAGCCAGGCGAGCGCCAGGGGCTGCGCTCGGCCCAGGGCGGCGCCAGGACCGCCGCCAGTTCGGGCCCGGCCAGGAAGCGGGCCAGCCAGTCGTGCAGAGCGGCCAGCCCCGGCTCAGCGTCGAATCCGGCGGAATCGGCCTGGCGAAACTGGCGCACGAAGGGCAGAACGGCCCAGTCAGCCAGGCACGACCGTCCGCCCAGCAGCCAGCCGCCTCGCTCCAGGCGGGCGTTCCAGCCCCGCAGGATGGCCAGGGCCCCCTGGCGATGGTGCAGGCACAGGCCGACAATCTCGTCCGCACCCGCATAGCGGTCGGGGTACTTGAAGCGATCGAGATGGAACTTGAAGGGGCCGTCGTTGTGCGCGATCAGCTCGGTGATCCCGGCGCGATCGGCGGCGCTCCAACCCGCCAGCCAGCCCTGGGGGTCGGAGCGCTCCAGGGCCCAGTGCATGATCGCCAGACTCTCGTCGAGCACCCAGGCAGGCGCTCGTTCATCGCCCGCATCCACGAGCACCGGTACCGTGCCTTTGGCGGACGCCGCCAGCAGCTCCGGCGGCTTGGCCCGCAGGCTGACCTCACGCAGCTCCAGATCACGGCCGGACACCAGGCCCGCCGCCGCCAGGGCCAGCCGAGCCCGGATCGCGTAAGGGCAGCGGCGGAAGCTGTAGAGAACCGGCGCGGGGTCAGACACCGCTGGCCTGGCCACCCTGCAGCTGGGCTCGCTCCATCTGGCGCTGACGCTCCTGGAATCGGGCCCGGTCGGCATCGCTGAAGCGGTCCACGCAGTGGCGGCAGCTCACCCCCGCCACGTAGCTGGCCAGGGCGCGATCGGCGGGGGCCAGGGGCAAGCCGCAGGCATGGCAGAGGCTGTGCTCGCCGGGCTCGAGCCGGTGGTTCAGCGCCACCCTCCGGTCGAACACGAAGCACTCGCCGTGCCAGCTGCTGCCCTGCTCGGGCATCTCCTCCAAATAGCGCAGGATGCCGCCCTGCAGATGGTGTACGCCGGCAAAGCCCTGCTGGCACAGGTAGGCGGTGGCCTTCTCACAGCGGATACCGCCAGTGCAGAACAGGGCGATTGCCTTGGGCTGGCGCTGCGCCACCAGCGGCCGCAGGTGCCGCTCCACCCAGGTGGGGAACTGGCGGAAGTTCGCGGTGCCCGGGTCGATCGCGCCCGCGAAGCTGCCGATCGCCACCTCATAGGCGTTGCGGGTGTCGATCACCAGGGTGTCAGGGTCGGCGATCAACCGGTCCCACTGCTGCGGTGGCACATGGGTGCCCACCTGGGATGCCAGATAGGGGGCCACATCCGGCTGGCCAAGGGTCACGATTTCACGCTTGAGGCGCACCTTCAGCCGGTGGAAGGCCTGCGCCTCGGCCCGGCTGAACTTGGCCTGCAGCCGCTCCAGGCCCGGTATCTGCCGCAGCCGCGCCAGCACCGCCTCCACGCCCGCACTGCCGCCAGCGATCGTGCCGTTCACTCCCTCGCCGGCCAGCAGGATCGTGCCCCGCACCCCCTCCGTGGCCGCCAGGGCCAGCAACTCGTCCCGCAGGCGCGGCAACCCATCGAGGGCGGCAAAGCGATAGAACGCCGCCACCAGAACGGTGGGCCGGGGTGGGGCGTCGGCTGCGGCCGGTGCGCTCACACGCACGCCGCTGGCCGCGGCTCCTGCCAGGCCTGCACCCCCGCCGCCGCCAGCAGGGCCCGATCGGCCACCGCCGCCGGGTTGCCGGTGGTGAGCAAGGTGTCGCCGTAAAAGATCGAATCGGCCCCGGCCAGCAGGCAGAGGATCTGGGCCTCGCGGCTGAGCTGCTCCCGCCCGGCGCTGAGCCGCACCCGTGCGTGGGGCATCAGGATGCGGGCCGTGGCCACCATCCGCACCAGCTCCAGCGGATCCACCGGTCTCTGCTCCTCCAGCGGCGTGCCCTCCACCGCCACCAAGGCGTTGATCGGCACGCTCTCGGGGTGGGGCTCCAGGTTGGCCAGCACCTGCAGCAGGCTGGCCCGATCCTCCACCCCCTCGCCCATGCCGATGATGCCGCCGCAGCACAGGTCGATGCCGGCGCGGCGCACCCGCTGCAGCGTCTCCAGCCGTTCCTGGTAGGTGCGGGTGGTGATGATCCGGTCGTAGTGCTCGGGGCTGGTGTCGAGGTTGTGGTTGTAGGAGGTGAGCCCTGCCTGCGCCAGACGCTCCGCCTGCCGGTCGGTGAGCATACCGGCGGTCACGCAGGCCTCCAGCCCCAGCTCGCGCACGCCCCGCACCATCTGCAGCATCGCCTCGAAGGGAGCCCCGTCGCGGATCTCACGCCAGGCCCAGCCCATGCAGAAGCGGTGGGCGCCGGCCGCCCTGGCCGCCCGCGCCCGCGCCAGCACCGGCTCCACCTCCAGCTCGGGCCGGCCAGCCACGTCGGCGCTGTGGTGCATCGACTGGGGGCAATAGGCGCAGTCCTCCTCGCAGCCACCGGTCTTCACGCTCAGCAGCGAGGCCAGCTGCACCCGGTAGCCGGGATTGGCCTCGCGGTGCACCGCCTGGGCCCGCCAGAGCAGCTCCAGCAGGGGCAGCTCCAGCAGCTCCTGGATCTCGGCCCGGCTCCAGTTGTGGCGTGGGGGGGTGCGGGTAGCAGTCGGTTCACTCACAGGCAGGAGCTGGCTCACGGGCAGAACGGGTGGGGCAGAGGGGAGACAGGCTCCGGTCAGGCCGGGGCCTCCACGCCTCCGAAGCGGCGCTGGCGCCCCTGATAGTCCAGCAAGGCGGCGCGCAGAGCCGCCTCGTCGAAGTCGGGCCAGAGCACTTCGGTGATGTGCAGTTCGGCGTAGGCCAGTTGCCAGAGCAGGAAATTGCTCAACCGCTGCTCGCCGCTGGTACGGATCAGCAGGTCGGGGTCGGCCTCGCCGGCGGTGTGGAGTTCGGCCGCGAACTGGCGCTCGTCGATCGCCGCCGGATCCAGCTCACCCCGGGCCACCTGCTCCGCCAACCGCCGGGCCGCCCCCACCAGCTCGGCCCGGCCGCCGTAGTTGGTGCACACATTGAAGCGAATGCCGGTGTTGCCGGCCGTGCGGGCGGTGGCCTCGGCGATCAGCCGCTGTAGCCCCGGCGGCAGCGGCGTAAGGTCGCCGAGGAAGCGGATGCGCACCCGCTCCCGCTCCAGCCCCTGCAGCTCCCGAGCCAGCACCCGCTCGAACAGCGTCATCAGAAAGCTCACCTCCTCGCCCGGACGGTTCCAGTTCTCGGTAGAGAAGGCGTAGGCGGTGAGCGTGCCGATGCCCCAGTCGCTGCAGAGGCGCAAGGTGCGCTTGAGCGCCTCAACCCCCTGGCGATGGCCCATCACCCGGGGCAGCCCGCGGCCCCGGGCCCAGCGGCCATTGCCGTCCATGATCAGGGCCACGTGGCCTGGCAGCCGGTTGGCGTCGAGATCGGCGGGCAGGAGCTCGGGCCGCGGTCCTACGGCACCGGTGAGGTCTGGGCCGCCCTGGTGGGTGCCGTTGAGGTGTGTATCTGTCGCCAGGGCGCGACTCATGCCCGTGGTTCCGGCGAATCCTTGCCCACGCTACGCCCAGCGGGACGGGCCAGGGCAGCGCTGAGCAGGTCGTGCAGGCGGCTGCTGGTGATGGGCCGCTCCAGCCGGCCCTGGCAGGCCAGCGACAGGGTGCCCGTCTCCTCGGAGACCACGATCGCCAGGCAGCGGTCGAAGCGCTCGGTAAGCCCCATGGCCGCCAGGTGGCGGGTGCCGAAGCGATTGCTGCCCTGGCGCGACAGCGGCAGGATCACGCCGGCCGCCAGGATCCGATTGCCCCGCACCAGCACGGCGCCGTCGTGCAGGGGGGTGTCGGCGGCGAACAGGTTCAGCAGCAGGTCCACCGACAGCTGGGCATCGATCGCCAGACCGGGATTGAGAAAGTCCTCCGGACGCAGATCGCTGCCCAGATCCACCACGATCAGCGCCCCACGACGCATCTGGGAGAGCCGGCCCGCCGCCTCACTGATCTGCCCCACCGCTCCGGAGGCGAGCTGGTCTCCGTTGCGGTTGCCGAACACCGCCCCCAGCCGGCCCGTGCCGAGCAACTCCATCAGGCGGCGCAACTCACCCTGCCAGAGGATAGCCAGCGCCAGGCTGCAGGCGAGCACCAGGGCCTCGAGCAGGGTGGTGGTGAGCGGCATATTGGCGTAGCGCTGCACCACCCAGGCCAGGGTCACCAGCAGCAGATAACCCCGCAGCAGCCAGAGGGTGCGGGTCTCGCTGACGCGGCCCAAGAGCAGCCAGCCCAGGCCGGCCGCCAGAACCAGATCGAGAATCGGGCGCAGATCGATCAGCCTCAGCAACGAACTGAGCCAGGACCCATCCACACCAACGTCCACACCTGCCTGGGGTCAGGGTACCGTCGAGAGATGGCTCGGCAGAACGTCGTAGCGCAGTAAATCGTCCGGCTGTTCGCGCAGCTGCACCAGGTCGGCTAGGCCCTCGTGAACCAGCACCGCCGCCGGCCGGGGAATGCGGTTGTAGTTGGAACCCATGGAGGCGTTGTAGGCGCCGGTGGCCAGCACCGTCAGGATGTCGCCACTGGTGGCGGGGGGCAGGGCCAGGTCCTTAAGCAGCACGTCACCCGACTCGCAGTGCTTGCCCGCCACGGTGACGGTTTCGCTGGCCTCGGCCGCCGGCCGGTCGGCCAGAACGGCGGTGTACTGCGACTGGTAGGTAATCGGGCGGGGGTTGTCGCTCATGCCGCCATCCACCGAGAGATAGGTGCGGATGCCCGGGATCAGCTTGCGGCTGCCGATCTCGTAGAGGGTCACGCCAGCCGTGGCCACCAGGGATCGGCCGGGCTCACACAGCAGGCGGGGCAGCTCCAGCCCCCGCTGGCGGCAGGCGGCGGCCACGGCCCCAGCCACGGCGGCCACCCAGGCGTCGATCGAGGGGGGATCGTCGCTGGCCACGTAGCGGATGCCCAGGCCTCCCCCCACATTCAGGTCCACCACGGGATGGCCGAGGCATCGGGCCCGCTCCAGGGCATCGGCCATCACGGCCGCCAGGTCGCGGTGGGGCTGGATCTCAAAGATCTGGGAGCCGATATGGGCGTGCAGGCCGGTGAGCCGACCCCAGCTGCAGCCGACCAGATGCTGCAGCACCTGCTCCAGCTGGTCGGGATCGAAGCCAAACTTGCTGTCGAGGTGGCCGGTGCGGATGTACTCGTGGGTGTGGCACTCAATTCCCGGGGTGAAGCGCAGCATCAGCCGCACCGGCTCGGTGAACCGGGGGGCCAGCTGGCTGAGCAGCTCGATGTCGCGCCAGTTGTCGAGCACCACGGTGACGCCGTGGCCAGCGGCCAGGGCCAGTTCCTCGGCACTCTTGTTGTTGCCGTGCAGCACGATCCGCTCCGCGGGCATGCCGCCCCGCAGGGCAGTGAGCAGTTCACCGCTCGACACCGCGTCCAGCCCCAGCCCCTCCGAGGCCACCAGGGCGGTGATCGCCAGGGAACTGTTGGCCTTGGAGGCATAGAGCGCCAGCGAGGCTCCGGGGTAGTGGCGCCGCAACGCCTCGCGGTAGGCCCGGCAGCTGGCCCGCAGGGTGGCCTCATCCAGCACATACAACGGAGTGCCGTAGGTGCGGGCCAGCTGGCTCAGCCGGCAGCCTCCCACCTGCAGGCGCCCCTCCCCATCCAGGCAGGCAGTGAGCGGCGCCAGGTTGCGGTTGGGACTGGCCAGGTCCACGCTGGCCTCAAACGGACGACCACTGTCCAGGCTGGGGGGCTGGCTGGAGATCACCATGACCGGGGCTGGCGCGGCAGGAAGAGCTGAATGTACGGAACCCGGCGAGCCGGCTGCCCTGCTGCGCCCCGAACACCTGCAGCACTGCCTGGATCTGGACCGCCTCTGTTTCGGGGGGCTGTGGACCGGCCCGCAGTGGCAGCGCGAACTGGCCGACCGGCAACGGCCCGGCCTGGGCCTGTGGCGGGAGGACCGGCTGGTGGCCATGGGCTGTGCCTGGCTGATCGTGGACGAGCTGCACATCACCCTGGTGGCCGTGGATCCCGCCCACCGCCGCCAGGGGCTGGCCCAGGGAGTGCTGGCGGGCCTGCTGCAACGGGGCCGCCGCCTGGGCGCGGAGCTGGCCACCCTGGAGGTGGCCAGCAACAACCAGGCCGCCCTGGCCCTCTACCGGGCGCTGGGCTTCGAGACCCGGGGTGTCCGTCGCCGCTACTACAGCACCGGCGAAGACGCCCTGATCCAATGGCTCGATCTCACCTGAGGCGCCTGATCCTGGGCGGGTTCTCTTTCCCGGCGTTCGAAAGCAACCTGCCGCCTTCCCCCGCCGTCCTGCAACGTCGAATCGCCAGCCAACCCCAGCCCACAGCCAGGGGGGCACCGCTTCAGCCCCCAGAGCACGACGCCAAACGAACCCCAAAATCAGCCGCGTGAAACCTGGGCGAACCAGGTTCGGATAACCGGTTTTCTTATCTCTAATTTCCCCTAATCACAGTGGATTCATTGCATTGAATTGTCGCTGCGATCCTGCTGCAGAAGGGGTTCTCGACCATTCGGGTTGCCGTTCACACCTCACCGCCCAACCCTGATAGGTTGGACCAACGTGCAACAGGCCCGCCCCATGTTCGAGCGGTTTACCGAGAAGGCCCTCAAGGTGATCATGCTGGCCCAGGAAGAGGCCCGCCGCCTGGGTCACAACTTCGTGGGCACCGAGCAGATCCTGCTCGGCCTGATCGGTGAGGGCACCGGCGTTGCCGCCAAGGTTCTCAAGTCGATGGGGGTGAACCTCAAGGACGCCCGCGTGGAGGTGGAGAAGATCATCGGCCGCGGTTCCGGCTTCGTGGCGGTGGAAATCCCCTTCACCCCCCGGGCCAAGCGAGTGCTGGAACTCTCCTTGGAGGAAGCGCGCCAGCTGGGTCACAACTACATCGGCACCGAGCACCTCCTGCTCGGCCTGATCCGCGAGGGTGAAGGGGTGGCTGCCAGGGTGTTGGAGAACCTCGGCGTGGACCTGGCCAAGGTGCGCACCCAGGTGATCCGCATGCTGGGCGAGACCGCCGAGGTGGCGGCCGGCGGCGGCGGTGGCAAGGGCTCCACCAAGACCCCCACCCTCGATGAATTCGGCAGCAACCTCACCCAGCAGGCCGCCGATGGCAAGCTCGACCCGGTGGTGGGCCGCCAGAATGAGATCGAACGGGTAATCCAGATCCTCGGCCGTCGCACCAAGAACAACCCGGTGCTGATCGGCGAGCCCGGCGTCGGCAAAACCGCCATCGCCGAGGGCCTGGCCCAGCGGATCAACTCCGGTGACATCCCGGACATTCTCGAAGAGAAGCGCGTTCTCACCCTCGACATCGGTCTGCTGGTGGCCGGAACCAAGTACCGGGGTGAATTCGAGGAGCGGCTCAAGAAGATCATGGAGGAGATCCGCAGCGCTGGAAACGTGATCCTCGTGATCGACGAGGTTCACACCCTGATCGGCGCCGGTGCCGCCGAGGGCGCCATCGATGCCGCCAACATCCTCAAGCCCGCCTTGGCCCGTGGCGAACTGCAGTGCATCGGCGCCACCACCCTGGATGAGTACCGGAAGCACATCGAGCGCGATGCCGCACTTGAGCGCCGTTTCCAGCCGGTGATGGTGGGCGAGCCCTCCGTTGAGGACACCATCGAGATCCTGCGGGGCCTCAAGGATCGCTACGAGGAGCACCACCGCCTAACGATCGCCGATGAGGCCCTAGTGGCCGCCGCCACCCTGGGCGATCGCTACATCTCCGACCGCTTTCTGCCCGATAAGGCAATCGACCTGGTCGACGAAGCCGGCAGCCGTGTGCGGCTGATGAACTCCAAGCTGCCGCCGGCGGCCAAGGAGGTTGACCGGGAACTGCGGGCCGTGCAGAAGCAGAAGGAAGATGCCGTGCGCGAGCAGGACTTCACCAAGGCCGGCGAGCTGCGCGACAAGGAAGTGGAACTGCGCGAGCAGATCCGCACGATCCTCCAGGCCCGCAAGGACGACCAGCCCGCGGCCGCCGACGGCGACGATGGAGCCGGCACCCCTGGTGCCACTGCCTTCGCCGACCCCGACCGCGCTCCGATGGTCACGGAGGAGGACATCGCCCAGATCGTTGCCTCCTGGACCGGCGTGCCGGTGCAGAAGCTCACTGAGAGCGAATCCGCCAAGCTGCTGAACATGGAGGAAACCCTCCACCAGCGCCTGATCGGCCAGGACGAAGCGGTGAAAGCGGTGTCACGGGCCATCCGCCGTGCCCGGGTGGGTCTCAAGAACCCCAACCGGCCGATCGCCAGCTTCATCTTCTCCGGCCCCACCGGCGTGGGCAAAACCGAACTCACCAAGTCGCTGGCGGCCTACTTCTTCGGCAGCGAAGAGTCAATGATCCGCCTCGACATGTCGGAGTTCATGGAGCGCCACACGGTCAGCAAGCTGATCGGATCGCCCCCGGGCTATGTGGGCTTCAACGAAGGTGGTCAGCTCACCGAAGCCGTGCGGCGTCGGCCTTACACCGTGGTGCTCTTCGATGAAATCGAGAAGGCCCACCCCGACGTGTTCAATCTGCTGCTGCAGTTGCTAGAGGACGGCCGTCTCACCGACTCGAAGGGCCGAACTGTGGACTTCAAGAACACCCTGATCATCATGACTTCGAACATCGGCTCGAAGGTAATCGAGAAGGGCGGCGGTGGCCTGGGCTTCGAATTCTCCGGCGAAGCGGTACAGGACACCCAATACAACCGCATCCGCTCGCTGGTGAACGAAGAACTGAAGCAGTACTTCCGGCCCGAATTCCTCAACCGCCTCGACGAGATCATCGTCTTCCGTCAGCTCACCCGCGACGAAGTGAAGGAAATCGCCGAAATTATGCTGAAGGAGGTGTTCAGCCGCATGGAGGAGAAGGGCATTCACCTCTCGGTGACCGATGCCTTCAAGGAACGGCTGGTGGAGGAGGGCTACAACCCCTCCTACGGCGCCCGTCCCCTGCGCCGCGCCGTGATGCGCCTGCTGGAAGACTCCCTGGCCGAGGAATTCCTCAGCGGCCGCCTCGGTGAGGGCGACAGCGCCGTGGTGGATGTCAATGACGATAAGCAGGTGGTGATTCGCAAGGGCCACCCCGCCCCGGCCCTGCCCGAACTCGCCGGCGCCAGCGCCTGAACCGGGCCGGCCGCGCTCGGCTCAGCCCGGTTATCGAATGAACCGCGCTTGTTGAATGAACGTCGTTCCCCCCCAGCCGGCCATCACAGCACCAAGCTCCGCGTCAGCGACCAGCGCCCCGGCCAGCATCTGCAACCACGCAATCGCACCGGCCCAGGTGCTGCGCGGGCCCGGGGCCTGGGGGCAGGCCCTGCCCCAACTGGGCCAGAGGGCCAGCCACGTGCTGCTGGTGGGCCGCAGCAAGGCGACCAGCAGCCTGCGCCGCCAGCTCCAGGTCGACCTGGAGGCCATAGGGCTGCAGGTCACCCCGGGCCTGCTGCAATACGACTGCTGCGAGCCCGACCTGCAGCGCCTGGCCCAGCTGGCCCAAGCCGGCGGGGTCGACCTGGTGTTGGCCGCCGGAGGCGGCAAGGTGCTGGATGCTGGCAAGCTGCTGGCCCAACGGCTGGGGCTGGCCTGCGTGACCGTGCCCACTAGCGCCGCCACCTGTGCCGGCTGGACGGCGCTGGCCAATCTCTATTCCCCTGAGGGAGCCTTCACCGGCGACGTGGCCCTGGATCGCTGCCCCGACCTGTTGATCTTCGACCACGACCTGGTTGCCCAGGCACCGCCCCGCACCCTGGCCAGCGGCATTGCCGATGCCATGGCCAAGTGGTACGAGGCCTCGGTGAGCAGCGGCGCCAGCGGCGATGGGCTGATCCAGCAGGCCGTGCAGATGGCCCGTGTGCTGCGGGACCAGCTGATGCTGGATGCCGAGGCGGCGCTGCAGGAACCCGGCAGCGAAGCCTGGGTGCGGGTGGTGGAGGCGAGCGGCCTGACAGCCGGCCTGATCGGCGGCATCGGCGGTGCCCGCTGCCGCACCGTGGCCGCCCACGCCGTCCACAACGGCCTCACCCAGTTGCAGGCCTGCCATGGCGTGCTGCACGGGGAGAAAGTGGGCTTCGGCATTCTGGTGCAACTGCGCCTCGAGGAGCTGCTGGGTAGCAGCCAGCTGGCGGCCCAGGCCCGGCGCCAGCTGCTGCCCCTGTTCCAGCGCCTGGACCTGCCCTGCACCCTCCTTGAGCTGGGTCTGGGCCAGGCCAGCCTCTTGGAACTGCAACAGGTGTGCGCCTTCGCCTGCGCCCCCGGCTCCGACCTGCACCATCTCCCCTTCGCCGTCGCCCCCGCCGACCTGCTGGCGGCCCTGGTGAGCACCACCAGCGGCGAGCGCCAGACCGCGTGATCCCCCTTGCCGACCAACAGCGCTGCCAGGCGCTGGTGCAGCAGGCTGCCGGCGGGCTGCTGGATCCCCAGGGGCGGGAGCTGGCCGCCGCGGTGCAGTGGTGGCCCCTGGAGGGACTGCCCGGGGCCTGGCCCATGGCCGTGCTGGGCTCCGGTCCGCCGCTGGTGCTGCTGCACGGCTTCGACAGCTCCTTCCTTGAATTCCGGCGACTGGCTCCGCTGCTGGCCGGCCACTGCCAGCTCTTCATCCCCGACCTCTACGGCTTCGGCTTCAGCCCCAGGCCCCTCGCCGGGCCCTTCAATCCAGCGGCCGTGCTGGACCACCTGGGGCTGCTGCTTGCGGCCATCACCCGGCACCGGGGGACAGCTGGGGCCGCCGAGCCGCTTGGCTTGATCGGTGCCTCCATGGGGGGGGCGGTGGCCGTGGATCTGGCCCGCCGCCACGCCGACAGGATTGGTCGGCTGTTACTGCTGGCCCCCGCCGGACTCACCGGCCGGCCCATGCCCCTACCCCCCCTGCTGGATGGGCTGGGCGTGCGCTTCCTGGCCCTGCCTGCCGTGCGCCGGGGCCTCTGCCGCACGGCCTTCGCCGATCCCGACCGCCAGGTGGGGCCGGCCGAGCTGGAGATCGCCTCCCTGCACCTGCAGGCACCCCGCTGGGCCCAGTCGCTGGCCGCCTTTGCCCGCTCCGGAGGCTTCGCGGGCTGCGGCGAACCGTTGCCACAGCAACCGCTGCAGGTGCTCTGGGGCAACCAGGACCGCATTCTGCGGGGCCCCCAGAAGCAGGCCGCCCAGGCCCTGCTGGGGGAGCGGATCGAGCAGCTCGAGCACTGCGGCCACCTGCCCCACATCGACCGACCACAGACCGTGGCCGAGCGCTGGCTGGCGGCCCTGCCCTGCCGCCATGGCTGACCGCCAACCGGTGCTGCAGCTACTGGCCCGTGCCCTGCAGCTCTGGCTGCGTCAGCAATGCGAGGGGGTGCAGAACCTGGAGATCCAGCTGCAGGGCTCCACCCGGCAGCTGTTGGGCGGTCGGCTGGACGGCGTGCAGGTGCGGGCCCGCGGCGTCACCTACCGCCAGCTGGAGCTTTCGCTGGTGGAGCTGGAAGTGGGCGCTCTGCATCTGCAGCTGGGCCGGCTCTGGTGCGGCGAGCCGCTGCAGCTGCCCCAGCATGTGGCGATCAACGGCCTGGTGGGCTTCACCCCGGAGGCCCTGAGCCGCTCCCTGCTCCAGCCCCAATGGCAGCCCCTGGCCGACCAGCTGGCCGAGCAGCTGCTCGGCATCTCCCCGCTGGTGGGCCTGCAGATCCGCGGCGACCGGCTGGTGTTCCGGGCCCAGGGGCTGGGCTCCAGCGAACCGGTGGAACTGGAGACCACGATCCAGGCCGAGGCCGATGGCCTGCGCATCCGTGCGGCCGGCGGCGGCATCGATACCCTGTTGCCGATGGACCCCTCGATCCAGCTGCAACGGGCAACCCTGGAGGCCGGCATGCTGATCCTGGATGGCAGCGCCCTGGTGACCACCTGATCGGGGCGGCTGTGGGTCAGCGCTGCAACAGCGGCAGCACCAACGTCACCAGGGAGTACACCACGGCCGGCACGAACAGGTAGCTGTCGATCCGGTCGAGGATGCCGCCATGACCCGGGATCGCATCGCCGGAGTCCTTCAATCCAGCATCCCGCTTCATCATCGACTCGGTGAGATCACCCACCAGGGCAAACAGGGCCACCACCGCCCCCAGCAGGGCTCCCACCAGCCAGCCCCAGGGCCAGCCGATCCAGCTGCCGCCGATCGCCCCCACCGCCATGGCGCACACCACCCCTCCCAGGGCCCCCTCCACCGTCTTGCCCGGAGAGATCGGGGAGAGCGGGCGGCGGCCCAGGCGGCGGCCGATCACATAGGAGCCGATGTCGGTGGCCACGATCAGAAAGCAGGCCAGCAGGGTGAGCCCCAGACCCCCATCGGACAGGGCCCGCAGCTTGATCCAGTGGCTGGGCAGAAAGCCCAGATAGAAGAGGCCGAACACCGAGGCGGCGATGTCGGCGATGGTGCCCGTGACCGGTTGCAGCAACAGCCAGCCGCAGATCACGGCGCCCGAGGCCGGCAGCACCGCCGCAGCCACATCCCCCACCAGCCAGCCGCTGCCCGCCTGGCTGGCCGCCTGGGTGCTGAACAGCAGCAGCTGCACGGCCACCAGGGTGGTCTTGGTGGCCGGCCGGATGCCCGTGAACTGGGCCATGCGGAAGTACTCCAGCAGGCCCAGATGCACGATCAGCCCCACCGCCACCGTGAACCACCAGCCCCCCAGCCACACCACCACAAAGCCCATGGCCCCGGCCACCCAGCCGCTGAGCAGCCGGGCCAGGGAGGTGGCCTGCCGGGGTCGGATCTCGAGGGACAAACGGAGGCAGCGGACGGGGGTCAGGGGCGCTCGGCCGCAATCAGAAACAGCGGCTCGGCCGCGGCCAGCTTGGCCTGGCTGCCGCGGCGCTGCATGCGGTGCACCGTGGCCTGCACCACCTGCAGATCCCGGGCATCCAGCTGGCCCAGGGTATCGGTGGCATCCACCAGTCCCTCCAGGCTGGCGGTGCTGATCACCAGCCGCCCGGAGGGCTTCAGGGCCTGCCACACCGCCTGGAGCACATCCCCCAGGGGCCGGCCCACCTCCAGCAGCACCCTGTCGGGCCCGGGCGGCAGCAGGGCCAGGCCCTCCGGGGCAGCGCCGGCATGGATGTGCAGGTTGGTGATGCCGAAGCGCAACCGGTTCTGCCCCAGTAGGGCAATGGCCTCCGGGTCGCGCTCCAGGGTATGCACGGCGCCATTGGGCATCAGCCGGGCAATCTCCAGAGCCAGGGCGCCGGTGCCACCGCCCACATCCCACACCAGGGAATCGATCTGGGGACGCAGGTGGGCCAGCAGCATCACCCGCAGCTCCATCGGCGTGGGGCTGAAGCCCGGGGCATCGGCGAAGGCGGCGTCGGGCAGGCCCGGCGTCACGAAGTCCCAGTGGTAGGTGGGTGGGAATCCGGCCACGGCTCAGGCGTTGGCTCAGTCGGCCACAACCCTCACGGTATCAGCGATCTGACCGGGCCAGCGGCTGGCCTGCTGCACCAGCCAGGCAGCCCGGGCCCCGTCGATCCGCTCGCCGGGAACCAGCAGCGGGATCCCGGGGGGATAGGGGCAGATGGGTTCGGCGGCGATCCGGCCGGCGGCGGCGGCCAGGGCCACGGCCTGGCTGGGGGCGCGCCAGGCCTGCCCCAGCGGCATGGCCGGCTCGGCCACCAGCGGCAGAGGCGGCCGGCTGAAGGGCGGCAGCGGCTCAGCGCCCAGCGCCGCCGCCAGCGCCGCCAGAGCCCGGGGCAGGCGCTGCTCCACCCCCGTTGGGGGTCGTTCGCCCAGGCAGAAGGTGAGCGTGCCGGGTTCGGGCAGTTCGGCCAGCACCCCGCGCTGCAGCAGCCAGGCGTCCGCCTCCAGGCCGTTGATGCCCAGCGCGGCGGTGTGCAGCACCAGCCGCAACGGATCCTGGTTGGCCAGCAGGGGCAGCCCCCGGGCCCGGCAGCGCTGGCGCAGGCGGGCGGCCCGGGCTTCAGCCTGGCGGCGGCGCCGCCGACCGGCGGCGCTGGCGGCCTCCAGCAGGGACGTCTCGGCCGAAGCCAGCAGCAGGGCGCTGGGGCTGGAGGTCTGCAACCACAGCAGCGCCCGCCCAAGGGCAGCCATCGGCAAGTGCGGCCCCTGGGCCAGCAGGGCGGCGCTCTGGGCCAGGCCACCGCCGGTCTTCTGGCAGGAGAGCACCACCAGGTCGGCACCGGCGGCCAGGGCCTCGCCGCGGCCGTGGGCCTGGTCCACCAGCACGGGCAAGCCCGCCTCCTGCAGCACCGCCACCAGGGCCGGCAGGTCGGCCGCCAGGCCCTGATAGGTGGGTGACACCAGCACCGCTGCCGCCAGCGGGCCCGTCGCCTGGGCTTCCGCCAGCACCCGCTCCAGCCAGGCCCGATCGGGCGGCTGCCAGAGGCCGCTGGCCGGATCGAAGGGCAGGTCGTACAGCACCGGCCGCAGCTGTCCCAGCAGGCAGCCGTGCAGAAGCGAGCGGTGCAGCTGGCGCGGCACCAACACCCGACTGCCCGGCGGCGCCAGGCCCAGCAGGGCCGCCTGCAGCAGTCCGGAGGCGCCATTGACGCCAAACCAGCAATGGTCGGCGCCGAGCCGGGCGGCGCAGCGGCGCTGGGCCTCGGCCACCGCCCCCTCGGCCTCCAGGGGGCCACCGAACTCCGGCAGTTCCGGCAGATCCCAGCAGCCGGGTGGCTGCCGCAGCAACCGCGCCAGCGGCGGCGCCAGGCCGCGACCCCGCCCGTGGGCCGGCAGGTGCAGGGCCAGCGGCGCCGCCTGCCACCAGGGTCGACGCGCCAGCAGGGCGGGCAGAAGCGGGCGCATCACCCCGGCGGGCTGCAGTTTCTAGAGTCTGCCCATCCAATACGCCGCAGCCTCCGGCCGGCAACGCCCTTGACCGTTGCCCCTCCCCCAGCTGCACCCGTTGCGCGACCGGCGGCCCGGGGGCTTTCCTCCGCCACGGCCGGCTACCGCCCCAGCGCCGACCTGCGCTGGCTGCTGCGCCGGCCCTGGCTGCTGGTCGCCCGCCTCACCACCGTGCTCTGGCAGCTGGGCAGCCTGGTGCTGGCCCTGCTGGTGCAGGGCAACAGCAGCGATGCCGCCGTGCAGCGCCGCCTGGCCCAACGCATCCTGCGCACCCTCACCCAGCTGGGGCCCTGTTTCATCAAGGTGGGTCAGGCCCTCTCCACCCGGCCCGACCTGGTGCGGCGCGACTGGCTGGAGCAGCTCACCCAGCTGCAGGACAATCTGCCGCCCTTCCCCCATGCGGTGGCCCTGGCGACGATCGAACGGGAGCTGGGGGCGCCGGCCGACCAGCTGTTCGCCGAGTTTCCCGACCACCCGATGGCGGCGGCCAGCCTGGGCCAGGTGTATCGCGCCCGCCTCGGCGATGGCCACTGGGTGGCGGTGAAGGTGCAGCGCCCGAATCTGGAGGAGATCCTGCGCCGCGACCTGGTGCTGATCCGCCTGCTGGGTTCCCTTGCCGCCCCGTTCCTGCCGCTCAACCTCGGCTTCGGTCTGGCGGAGATCATCGATGAATTCGGCCGCTCCCTGTTCGAGGAGATCGACTACCGCCGCGAGGCCGACAATGCCGAGCGTTTCGCCAGCCTGTTCGCCGCCCATCCCGAGGTCACCGTGCCGGCGGTGGAACGGCACCTGAGCGCCGAGCGGGTGCTCACCACCAGCTGGCTGCACGGCACCAAGCTGCAGGAACGCCACACGCTGGAGGCCCAGAAGCTCGATCCGGCGGCCCTGATCCGCACCTGCGTGATCGCCGGGCTGCGCCAGCTGCTGGAATTTGGCTACTTCCACGCCGATCCCCACCCGGGCAACCTGTTCGCCCTACCCGGTCGCACCGGTGCCATGGGCCACGTGGGCTACGTGGATTTCGGCATGATGGATTCGATCACCGATGCCGACCGCCTCACCCTCACCGGCGCGGTGGTTCACCTGATCAACCGGGATTTCCGTGCCCTGGCCCACGACTTCGTGACCCTGGGCTTCCTCAATCCCAGTGCCGATCTCGAGCCGATCATCCCCGCCTTGGAGGAGGTGCTCGGAGGGGCGATCAGCGAGAACGTGGGCGACTTCAACTTCAAGGCGATCACCGATCGCTTTTCGGAGCTGATGTATGACTACCCCTTCCGGGTGCCGGCCCGCTTCGCCCTGATCATCCGCGCCGTGGTGAGCCAGGAGGGCCTGGCGATGCGGCTGGATCCCTCCTTCCGCATCCTGCAGGTGGCTTATCCCTACGTGGCCCGCCGGCTGCTGGCCGGTGACACGGCCGAGATGCGTGACAAGCTGCTGGAGGTGCTGTTCGACAGCCAGGGACGGCTCCGGGTGGAACGGCTGGAGAATCTGCTGGCGGTGGTGGAGGGAGAGGGCCCGGGGCCTGACCTGCTGCCGGTGATGGGCTCGGGCCTGCGGCTGCTGCTCGGGCCCGATGGCGGCAGCCTGCGGCAGCGGCTGCTGCTCACCCTGGTGCAGGGCGACCACCTGCACACCGACGACCTGCGCGCCCTGGCCGGCCTGCTGCGCCGCACCTTCTCGCCCCGCAAGCTGGCCGGCGGCATGCTGGCCCGCCTCAATCCCCTTGCATCGGCAGCCTGAAGACGGTCCAGGGATGCACCGATGGCAGCGCTCCTCCCCAGTCGCCTCTTCGCCGGGCTGGGCTCCGCCCTGCGATCGTGGCGGCGCGAGGAGCAGAGGCCCCTGGCGAGCCGGCGGCTGTCCCAGCTCCTCTGCTGGTTGAGCGCTGTGGGCCTGCTGGGTCTCACCGGCCTGGCCCTGCGCAGCCAGATCGCCCAGCAGCACCAGACCCGCCTGGCCGAGCGCCAGGAGGCGCTGAGCATCCTGCAGAACCGGGTGCAGCTCAGTCTGCAGACCGTGGGGGACTGGGGTCACTGGAACGAGATGCACGCCTACGTGGACGCCCGGGATCCCACCTTCCTGGACGTGAACATCCGCAGGTCGAGCCTGCTCCAGTCGGAGGGAGTGATGGTGGTGTTCGACCGCCGGCAGGCGGTGCTGTTCAGCGCCGACCGCCAGGGGTTGAACGCTCCCGGGCACCGATCCCTGATCGACTGCGTGCGGCCAGACCTGGCCGGGCTGCGGCACGTGGAGGACAGCCGGGTGTTCCTTTGCGACGGGCCCGGAGGAGAACCCCATGTGGGCAGCATCCTGCCGATCAGCGACAGCAGCAGCGCGAGACCCGCCAACGGCACGATCGCCTTTCTGCTCCCGCTGCGAGCCGCGGGCAGCGCGGCTCGCTCGCTGCGGGTGGTGGACCAGCTGCTGGCCGATCTACGGCCTGCGCCCCGCACCTGGGTGCCACCGGCTTCGGCCCACCTGGTTTCGCTGCACAACCTGCTGGGACAGCCCCTGCTGACCCCCCCCAACCGCCAGGTCCTGCTGCGACGCCCCAGCCCCTGGGAAGGCGCCGCCGGCCCCCTGCGGACGGCGCTGGCCGTGGTGGTGCTGGGCAGCTGGGGCGCCCTGGCCCTGCGGATGGTCTGGATGCTGGAGCGCCGGCGCCAACGCCTGGCGGAATGCCGGCAGCAGATCTCCCGGCGCCTCCAGCAACGGCGGCATCGGGGCGAACAACACCGGCGCCAGATCGAGCAGAAGCTCAGCAGCAGCCTCACGGCCGCCGCCGTGGCCCACGAGATCCAGCAACCCCTGAGCACCATCCTTCTTCACTGCCGGCTGGCGCTGCAGGACCTGAACCGATCCGCCGGGCAGGACAGCCCCGCCGAAGCCGGCCGCGCCCGGGAACGACGCCTGGCCCAACGGCTGGAATGCCTCAGCGTGGAGGCGCAGCGAGCGGCACAGATCACCGAAACCATGCGCATGCTGCTGCGCAATGTGAATACGCCCCACCATCCCGTGAACCTGCAGACGGTGGTGGACAGCTCCCTGCTGTTCTTCCGCCGACCCCTCGGCGACCACGGCATCCGGCTGGAAACCCATGGACTCGACCAGCCCACCCTGCTCACGGGAGATGCCACCCAGCTGCAATCGGCGCTGAACAACCTGATCCAGAATGCGATCACCGCCATGGCGGTTGATGGGTCGTGCGCCACCGCCGACCGAATCGCCATTCCCTCGGTGGAGGCGCCCGGCAAGGCACCCAGGCTGCTCATCGCCCTCGTCCACGAGGGCGACCAGATCCGCCTGATCGTGGCCGACAGCGGTCCGGGCTTCGCCCATCCCGAGCGCGCCATGGCCGAGAGCGGCTCCAGCCGCCCCGGCGGCGGCCTGGGGCTGTTTGTGGTGCGAACCACGATGGAGAACCACGGCGGCTGCCTGCACATCGGCCGCAGCGCGGAGCTGGGCGGGGCAGAGGTGCAGCTGCGCTGGCCACGCCCGCCGGAATCCCATGGGGATCCGGCGTCAGGAACCGGGGGGCAGGCTGAGCCAGAAGGCCAGGATGCTGAGCGAGCTGAACACCACCACCGCTAGGGGCCAAAGTTCGTCGAGGCGGTAGAGGTGTCGCTCCATCTGCTCGCGCTCCAATCCCTCCGGCATGAGCTCCATCAAGGCGTAGCGGCGGCCGATCCAGATCACCAGCACAAAGGCCACCAGGGTGACCACATAGGCCACCACATACACCTGGTCGAGAAAGGTGAGAAAGGGAAGCTGGGGCAGCTCCGAGCGGTAGGTCTGCTGCAGGAACACCAGGGTGAGCAACACCGTGACCGGAATGCTGGCGCGGGCGTCCTGCTCGTCGGGGCGCACCTTAAATACCAGCAGCACCATCGCCATCAGCACGGCCAGGGGTAGCAGCAGACGCCAGAAGGCCGCCCAGGCTGAGGTGCCATAGGAGATGTCGAACACCACCTGGCTGTAGTCACTCTCCGGACCACCCAGGCCGAAGTTGGTGGCGTAATGGTGGCGGTATTCAGCGATCGACCAGCCCCGGTTGAGCCAGCCGATGATGCCGGCATAGAGGCCCATGCCACTGTTCTGGAGATCGGGCTCCAAGCGAAGATTGCCATAGTCCAGGCCACCATCCAGGTCGTCCATCTCCAGCACCAGGGGCAGGCTCACGGTGGTGAAGGGAAAGTGGCGGAAGCTGGCACGATCGATGTAGAAGCGGCCGATGTAACCAAACAACTGGTAAAAGCTGCCATCCTCCATCCGTTCCGGTCTGTCCCCAAAGGGTTGCAGCACCGGCTCAGCGTCTGACACCAGACCATTCAGAAGGTTGATGCGGGTATCGATGCTGGCGCCGCTGGCATCGAGAATGTCCTGGAGCGGTTGATCCCAGCGCAGCCACACAAAGCCGTTGGAGGAGAAGCTCGGAATGCTCAGATCGAGGTCGTAGGTGCTGGTCGCATACACCCCCACCTGCAGGTGGTGCCTGGCCCCCTCCAGGGCTCGCTGATCCTCCGCCGTTTCCGCCTCGCTCAGTCGCTCACCGCGCAGGGAAGTCCAGCCACCGGAGAGCAGGCGGTCGGGATCGGTGGTGAGGGCGCGGGAGGCGGAGCTGAGCCGCAGCGTGTCACGGCTCTGCATCGGCACCACATCGATGGTGGCCAACCCCATCACCGCCAGAATGGTGGCCAGAACGATGGATAAGGCCGCCAGGATGTTCCAGCGCTTCTGCTTGCGCGTGGCCAAGGGACCCAAGCCGGCTGGCCCGACCCTAAACAAGCGGGCCCGATGGATCGGTGCCGGCCTGCTGCTGGCCCTGCCCGTGCTGATCGGGCTCAGCCGCCCCACCGGCGCCGGTCCCCAGCCGGGCAGTCCGCTCCCGCTCCAGCCGGCCGCCACCCCGGGCAAGGGCAAGGCCCTGCTGCTGGGCCAGTCCGCCCCCTTCTCCGGCCCCTCGGGCCAGCTGGGCCAGGAGTACCGGGAAGGGGCGGAGGCCTGGTTTGCCGAGGTGAACCGCAACGGCGGCATCCATGGTCAGCCGATCCGGCTGGTGAGCCGGGATGACCGCTACGAACCGGAACTCACCCTGCGCAACACCCGCCAGCTGCTGGAGCAGGACCGGGTGCTGGCCCTGTTCGGCTATGTGGGCACACCCACCAGCATGGCGGTGCTGCCGCTGGTGGAACGGGATCGCATCCCCTTCGTGGCACCCCTCACCGGCGCCCAGGTGCTGCGGCAGCCCCTGCGTCCCACCGTGTTCAACCTGCGGGCCAGCTACCAGGCCGAGATCGACCGGATGGTGGACGACCTGGTGCGCGATGCCCGCCACCGCATCGCCGTGCTGTACCAGGACGATGCCTTCGGGGAAGACGGCCTGGCCGCCAGCCGGCGGGCCCTGCGGCGCCATGGCCTCACCCCGGTTGCCACGGCCACGGTGAAGCGCAACTCCACCCAGCTGGGTGGCGCCGTGGCCCGCATCCGGGCAGCCCAGCCCAATGCCGTGCTGATCATCACGGCCTACCCGAGTTCGGCGGCCTTCAGCCGGGAGCTGCGGCGAACGCGCAGCACAGCCCAGCTGATGAATGTGTCGTTCGTGGGCACCCGCGGCCTGCAGGATTCGTTGCCCGGGGGGCACGCCAGCGGGATCGGCATCGCCCAGGTGGTGCCCTTTCCCTGGAACCGGCGCGTGCCGGTGGTGGCGGAGTACCAGCGGCTGATGCGGCGCCAGTCGGCCAATGCCAGCTTCAGTTTCACCAGCCTGGAGGGATTTCTGGCCGCACGGCTGATCACCGAGGGCCTGCGGCGGGCCGGCCCCAATCCCAGCCGGGAGCAGCTGGTGCAGGGGCTGGAATCGATCCGGCAGCTCGATCTGGGGGGCTTCACCCTGGCGCTGGGCAAGGGCGACCGGGAAGCCAGCCGCTACACCGATCTCACCTTTCTCGGAGCCCAGCGCTGGGAACCCTGAGAGCCAACCTGGCTAGGGTCACCGCCTGACCGTTCCCCCCGCCGTGCCCCTCGAGCCCTTCCCCAACCCCGTGAGCCTGAGCGAGGCGGCCAGCGACCTGGCCAGCGGCGACTTCGGCGACCTGGATCTGGCCGAATTGCTGCTGGAGTTTGCCCCGATCTACCAGCCGCCCTACCTGGTGGCCGGCGCGGGACTGGCGATCGGCGTGCTCTGCGGCCTCACCTTCGCCAAGTTGATTCAGAACCGCCTCGACGGCTGGAAACAGGACCGACTGGCCCTGCTGCCCCTGGGCAATGCCACCACCACCCTGCCGTACATCGGCGTGGTGATCGGCATCACCCTGTTCATCGGCGGCAGCCTGCAGGTGTTCGGCTTCTCCAGCGGGGCTGCCCTGCTGGTGAGCTTCGTGCTGTCGCTGGGCACGGCCGGAGCCCTGTGGGTGCAGCTGGAGCGGCTGATGACCCAGGTGGAGAACGGCACCTTCAGCGCCGTGGACTTCGACAACTTCGACCAGTTCTTCTGATCAGGCTGCCCAGGGGTCTAGGCAGCCAGATAGCCGTCCAACCGGCGCGACTGGGAGCGGATGCCCTCGAGGGCCTTGCGCTCCAGGTTGCGGGTCTTGTCGCGACTCATGCCCAGGGTTTTGGCGATTGAGCTGAGGCTCATCGGCTCCTGCAGACCGCTGCCCTCGTTGTCAATGCCGTAGCGCATCTTCAGCACCCGCCCCTGCAGCTCCGGCAGCTGCTCCAGCAGCGCCCGCAGGTCTCCCTTCAGGCACTCCCCATCCAGCCGCTCCTCCGGCAGCTCCCCATCCCCAGCCAGCAGGTCCAGCAGCTCCGTGTCCT
>CALRKN020000021.1:0-64886 GCA_943368005.1 Bradyrhizobium ivorense
CTCAGCGAGTACCACTGCTGCATCAGGTGGATCCGCAGCATGGTGGCCAGCGGGTAGGGCGGCCGGCCGCCTTTGCTGCCGGTCTTGGGGTAGTGGGGCTCGATCAATTCGATCAGGGCTCCCCAGGGCACCACCTGGTCCATCTCAGCCAGGAACTTCTCCCGCTTGGTGCGCTTCTTGGCGGTGGTCTGCTCGTAATCGCCGAATCCCAGCTGCTTACCGCCCATCACCCCAGCCCTGGCCTGTGATCACAGGATCATTGTCCCGCGGTCAGGCCGGGTTTTCCAGGGTTTCCCTAACACTTATTGGATGATTTTCGAGAACCACGTCAGCGTTCCTGCTTCTGTCCGATATCCACCTCCTCAGTGTCAAGCATATCTTAGCTGCCCCAGTCAGCTCCCTGTAGTTAAGTTCATAGCGTACAGTGGTTATCGGACCCGGTATCCACATGTAGCGTCTGCAACGAGCCTCCATGGCGAGCTGCTGCCTCATGTCTTCTCAAGCGATGACGCCTGCGAGGCGACGTCGCTGCCTTCGCGCCGCAGGGTAAAGAAGAGGGGCTGGGATACCCCCCGCGCGTCCATCACCCCTAGCAGGGTGTGAGCATCGAGGCGGCGGAAGATATCAACGATCGGCAGGTGGTCGTACAGCATCGCCGCGCTGCTTACGCCACGGTGCCCCACTACCCGCAGACGGGCCTGCGGGTGGTGGGTGATCCACATAGGCAGAATCAGCCGCTGGAACAGGTTCCCGGCGGCGGGTGTGCCCACCAGGGCCAGCGCTCCAGCCAGCGCGGATCCGGCAGCAGCGTTACCCGCAGCGGCACCACATCGTCGGGGCCGCGGAAGGCCTTGCCATACCAGTGATAGGTCTCGAGCACCCCATCGAGGGGGGTGGCCTGTGGAGAAGCTGCCGCCAAGCCAGCGACCCAGCAGCTCGGTGGGCCCCCTTTGCAGTGGTTTGCATGGTCACCAGGGGCGCTGCTTCTCAGTCCTAGGGTCCCTCCTCGATTGCTCGTCGCCGCGATGGCCGCCGCTATCCCCACCCTGGCGGACCCACCCAGCCGTCAGATGGCGCAGGCCATTGTCGATCCGCTCGGCTATTACCGCCGCTGCTTCCGCGCCCACAACGGCGTGGTGCGCGTGCACATGGTTCCCGGCTTCTCACCGCAGCAGGTGCTGATCAACGATCCAGCGGTGCTGCAGGAGCTGATGGGCCGCGACAACGGTCGGGGCATCAGCGCCCCAGGCCACCTCAACGATCTGATGGAGCAGGTGGTGGGGAAACACTCGCTGATGCTGCTCGAACCCGCTCCCCACCGGGCCCGGCGCCGCCTGCTCACGCCACCATTCCATGGCGAGCGGCTCAAGGCCTACGGCGCCCTGATCCAATCCATCGCCCGCCAGGTGTTCGCGGAGCTGGCGCCTGGCCAGGTGTGGGATGCCCGCACCCAGATGCAGCGCATCACCATGCGCGTGATCCTCTCGGCCGTCTTCGGGATACACGAGGGAGAGCGCTACCGGCGTTTGGAGGACCTGCTGCAGCGCAACCTCGCTCTGCGCACCGGTCGCTTCGGGTCAATGATGCTGTTCCTGCCGCCGCTGCGACGCGATCTCGGCAGGTGGAGCCCCGGCGGCAGGGTGCGGCACCTGGAGAGCGCCACCAGGGAGGTGCTGCTGCAGGAGATCGCCGAACGCCGCCACAGCCTGCAGGCCGACGACGGCCCAAAGCGGGAAGATGTGCTCAGCATGCTGCTCGCCTGCCGTGATGAAGGCGGAGAGGGCCTAAGCGACGCCGAACTGCACGATGAACTGCTCACCCTGCTGCTAGCCGGCCACGAAACCAGCGCCACCGTGCTCACCTGGGCCTTGCACTGGATCCATCGCCAAGCTGAGGTGCGAGAAGGGCTTCTCGCCGAACTGGACGGCTGCGGCAACCCGGATGACCCCGAGGAAATCCAGCGGCTGCGTTACCTCAACGCCGTGGTCAACGAGGTGCTGCGCATCCATCCGGTGGCGATGCTTCTCTTCCCACGCCTGGTGGAGGAACCCCTGCAGATGGCAGGCTGGGCCTTCGAGCCAGGCGATGTGCTCTTTGGCTGTATTCAGGCGGTACACGAGCGCGCCGATCTCTACCCCGATCCCGGGTCCTTCAGGCCGGAGCGTTTTCTGGAGCGCAGCTATGGCCCTGGCGAATTTCTCCCCTTTGGCGGCGGCGTCCGTCGCTGCATAGGGGCCGCTCTGGCGCTTTACGAGGTCAAGCTGATCCTCGTCACCCTGCTGCGCCAGCACCGTCTCGCCCTCACTCCTGGCTGCGATCGCCCCCTGCCGCCCAGGCGGCGTGGCTTCATCCTCGGCCCGTCGCGAGCGGTGCGGTTGCGAGTGCTGCAGGCCTGAGGCGCTGGTGCGCCGTAGGGGATTGTGCCCTGTAGGGGATTGCGCAATCCTCCCTTTTTTGACCTGCTGCGCAAAAGAACAAGATTTAAGGAACCATGCCATGGTCAAGCGCGATCTGCAGTAATCGGCTACGGAGCTCGCTGTTATTTAGGGCAAAGTCATGGCAGCAACGCAGGTCATCTTCTGCGCGCTCGTATAAGGCCACTGCCGCCTCGGCGTTATGGGCATTGCTGTTACGCTGCCCTTGAGTGGCAGACAAGGAGCCTGGGGGTGGCGGAGCTGAGAGATTGTGGTGGCCTGACTACTCGAAGGGCTTGTTCGAGGCCCCACCAGGTTTTGTTCTTAAGAGGCTTAAGCTTTGATCCAATCCTATGGCATCAGGGCAGAACGCTGCCATCATCCATATTCGTGATCACTACTAAACATTTGCTCCAAGCCACTAAACTGCTATACTCTGGCAATTGGGAAAGGAGAATTTAACGGATGCCCGAAGCTAGAACTTCCAGCGTCGCGACGAGGGACGATGATGAAGATTACATCTATTCAAGCGATGAGGTACTTGTCGAGCAGACCAAATGCCAAATGGTACTTGGCTCACTAGAGCGATGCTTGGCCGAAAAAATAATTGAGAACATAAATCAGATTGATCTTTCATGTGGGCCGGCATCAAAGGCTCATGCTGTCTTTAAGAAGACGTACAACCGTGAGCCCAAGAGCAAGGAAGAGTTAATTCGGAAGTCTTACATAGATCATCTTCTTGGCATCGCCAAACATATAAGCCGAAATCAGCCCGAAAAGGCATACTACGAGAGACTCATTGAGCTTTTTAATGCACTTTAACTCTTCTCCACAAGATCAAATACATATGCGCATACTGCGAATAAGTATCTTCCTGTCTACTGGGCCAGGGCTCAAGCTCTGGCATTGGATCCAGTAATTCTTCAACTCGGATTTCTCCGAGTTCACGATCGCGCTGGCGTGTGCCGCGATTTCGCCCACCTCGCCATCAGCCTCTGCCGCTGCCTCAACATCCCCGCTCGCTACTGCACCGGCTACCTCGGCTACACCGGCATGCCGCTGCTGGCCTGAACCGCAGGGGCTGAGCTGTTGGGGGCTCAGCCACTCAGCTCAGAACCACTCCAACACCGCCTCTTGCTTGCTGTTCACCCGCGCCTCGGGCGTGCTGCGCTGGAACTCCAGCCGGGCCGAACGCTCCTGCTCGCCATCGGCAGCAACCGCCCGGATCGGATACACCTGCTGGCCGTCGCGGAAGGGCACCTGCACCCGGAAGGTGCCATCAACCTCCAGGGGAACTTGCTGATCGCCGATGAACAGGCTGGCGCTGGGCTCGGTGGCCCCGTACACGATCAGTTCGGCATCGGCCACCAGCCAGAAGGAGCGGGGCTGGGCCAAGCCAGCCCCCGATTCACTGCGGCCACTGGCCCACAGCCCCGCCCCGGACGCCGAGCCCAGCTGCTGATCCCCCAGATCTTCTGCATCACCCTGCTCGTGCCACACCTCTGAACCCAGGCGCAGGCGGCGCGGACTGGCCGCGATGGCCTGCCGGTACATCCGCTCGTGCTCCACACCGCCGCCGCCACCTTTGGCTGGCGCCATCGTGGCCAGCACCTGAGGCAGCACGTCGAGGGAGAAGGGAACGAACAGATCGGCCACCACGTCGCTCGGACCGCTGGCCGGCATCCGCGCCACCGAGGAAAAGGCCAGATGCAGCCAGCCACCGGAGAGCAGGCGGTAGCCCAGTTCCACGCGGTAGTCGCGGTCGCTCAGCGGCAGGGCCAGGTACCACTCGCTGCTGTGGGCATCGACCACCACCTCCTGCAGGGCGTGGGGATGGCTGGCGCCGGCCTGCAGCCCGGTCACATCACTCACCCGCAGGCAGAGCTGGCTGGCACCGGCGGCGGCGGCGCGCTGCTGATCGGCGCTGCCCAGCTCCCAGAACACATAGGCCCACTGGGGATCCCGGGGCAGAAACGTCACCTCGCTGCCGCCATCTGTAGCGCTGGCAACCGCAGCCACAGGTGCGTGATCCTCAACGGCTGGACTCTGTTCGGGGAGCACCTCTTGCAGGGCGTCGATCAACTGCGAGCGGCTGAAGCGGCTGTAGACGCCGGCGAGCGGTGTATTGCGGGCCAACTCGCGCAACTGGGCCATGGTGCGGCCGGCCAGGGACAACAACGGATTGGCAGCAGCAGAACCCATGGCAGCGCAGAAATACTCATTAAATGTTCGCCTGATTCAGGCCTGCAGCCGACTTTTTGTCAGCGGATGGGGATGGACTGGGATCGCCTGGGATCAGGCTCTCACTCCTTTTGCAAGCCGCATTGAGGGTTTGCGCCGGGCAGGACCGGTGGCCCAGGCCTCCCAAGGCATGCCTGTGTGAGCGGACACAGACCATCCCCGCGATCCACAGAAGAGCCGTCCCGTCTTTCCCCATGAAGGCTTGTGTGCTGTTGGCCAGCACGGGGACCCGTCAATCGTTGGATGGTCGTTATCTCCCCATTGCGGCGAGCGGATGAGCGACGGTGCCCTGAGTGTGGGGGAACTGGAAGGCCAGTACCCCCTCTGTTGCAAGGCCCTGCGCATCCTGGTGCGCGATGGGGCGACCCTCAACCAGGCACGCCGCACCGTCTGCTGGCAGCGGCTGGATCTGCTGCACCGCTCCCTGCCGCGGCAGTACCGCGATCCGGAACAGCTCTATCTCCACCTCAAACGTGATCCGGCGCTGATGGTACAAACCACAACCCGCGGCTGACATCAGCCCTTACCCCCATCGCCAGATCGATCATCCACAACACGGCACGTGAACTCAGCAGCAGTGATGGAAACCTCTGATCTCAGGTCTGTGCAGTGGCAGCTGCCGGCGGCACTGCTCGACGCCCTTGAACATCAGGCCGGTACCGAGGGGTTGCCGGCAGAGCGGATCGCCGCCCGGGTGCTGGAGGCCGGATTGATCGAGCTGGGCCTGATGCCCCATGGACGCTGCTCCGTGCGCACCGGCCTCTGCGGCAGTGGACCGGTTCCCCTCCCAGTGCAGCAGAGCAGCGGGGCCAGCGCCGTCACCTGAACCGCCCGATCAGGCGACCTGCCGGCCCAGGTCCTCGTCCAGCTGCACGCAGACCTGCTGCGGGGCAAACAGGAACGTCTCGGCGTCTATCCGATGCACCTGGGCGCCGATCCCTTCCATGCCTCCGCAGGCGAAGTCGATCAACCGCTGGGCCTCACCATCACAGGCCCCGGCCGTATGGAGCACCACGGCACGGTTCTCCCGCACGCTGCGGATGATCTGCTCCGCATCGCTCAGCTCTCGCGGCCGCAACACCAGCAGTTCCTGCCCTCCAGAAGCCATCGGGATGTCCATCGCCCCACCCTGGGAGACATCCGCATAAATGCGCAATCGCTTTTCGATTGTTTTCCGCTCCTGATGGTCTTGCCGCCGCCCCTGCTCAGGCCCGGCGCTGGTCGCTGCGCTCCAGCACCTCCAGCCCAGGCAGCGCTTCCTGCAGGCTCTGCAGCACCTCCGAGAAGCTGCGCTGGGTCAGCGGTGCACCGCAGGCCATCGCTTCATGGCTCTGCAGCTCCAGCAGAAGGGCCATCACGCCTGCTGCTCCAGCGGCCCGCCCCCAGCTCAGCACCAGCTTCTGATCACAGGGGTCGCGGCGATCGCTGGCCTGGGCCGTGAGGCCGGTGGGGCCGCAGTAGGCCACCGCAAGCTGGGCGGCCTGGATCGAATCCCTCAACCGCTCCCCCAGCTGCTCCCCTGCAGCCCTGCCATCCAGCGCAGCCGAGGGAAACCGGAGTTGGGCGCTGAAACGGGCCATGGTGCTCTCGCCTGTTCGGCCGAGCTGGATCATCCACAAGCTAGGGAAGAGGGACTGAGGTGCTTCTGGCCAGCCAGCGGGGAACGCTCAGCCTTGGCCGCAGATCACCCGCTCCAGCACCTGCTGACATCCCGCCTGCAAGGCCAGCGGCAGCACCCCGATGCGCCGTTTCACCAGTGGCATCGCCAGGGTTGTCATGCGGCTGAGCCGCAGCCTCGAGCTGACCTTCAGGCCGGTGCCTGAGAAGCCTGGATGATCGGCAGGAATGTCGAGCTCATCGCGGCCCGGTGGACCGCTGACGTTGGAGCTGATGAAGGCCAGCAGCACATCCCCGTGGCGCTCACTGGTGGTGATCACCAAGGCCGGCCGAGGCTTGGCCGCAGGCCCATCCGTGAAGGGGAAGGCGACCAGCACGAGGTCGTAGCGGCTCAGCATCAGCTGGCGCCGATGGCTTCTCCATCCGAGAAGCTGTAGAGGTCAGGCTCTGCCGCCAGGTCGTCGAAGGCCCCCCCGGCCATCGCCAGCTCAGCAAGGGCACCGTGACTCAGGTCGCTGCTGTCCTGCTCCAACTGCCTGAGCAACCAGCGCCGATCGTCAGCCGGCAGGCTGCGGATCACCGCAAGCAGGTTCTCGGTGAGCTGGGGATTGGTCATCGCCCCAGGCTAAGCAGCCTGAACCTCAAGCATCACGCTGCCCACCAGGCACCTGGCAACAGATCCTGTTGTCACTGGGGCCAGGCCCCGGGAGCGTGCCCTTGGGCCTGACCTTGATCGAGGCGCAGAAATACGCCCGCCGTGCTGAGCAGCTGGCGGTGCTCAAGACCTTTGCGGAAGGGGAGCTGCTCCGCCGCCTGCCCTTCCGCAACCTCGTCGGCGGCTCGCTGAGCTTCCCGGCCGAAACCAAGCTGCCCCGCGTGGGTTTCCGGGCGGTGAACGAGGGCTACCGCCAGAGCTACGGGGTGATCAACTCCGATTCGGAGTTCGTGCACCTCTTTGGCGGCGACCTGGATGTGGACCGCTCGATCGTTGATCTGCAGGGCCCTGAGGCCAGAGCTGCCCAGACCGAGATGAAGGTGCGCTCCATGCGCCTGACCCTTGAGGCCGCGATCATCAACGGCGATGACACCTTTGATCCGCGGGCCTTCAACGGGCTGAGCAAGCGGCTGGCACCTGGAGACGAGCAAACAATCGACAACGGCGGTAGCACCCTCAACCTGCTGGCGCTTGAGGCATTGAGCGACAGCGTGATCGGCTACGGCGGCGACAAGGTGCTGATCGCCAGCAAGGCCGCCCGCCGTCAGATCAGCACCGCCTCCCGTCAGGCCGGCGGCGAGCTGTATGAGGTGATCGACGGCCGCCACTATTTCGAGGGGATCGAGATCCTGCTGGTGGAGGAGGACGCCGAGGGCAACGCGGTGCTCGGCTACGACGAACCGGGGGACACCACCTCGATCTACTGCTGCGTGCTGGGCGATGCGGCGGTCTGCGGCCTGCAGGGCCCGTTCGAGGGTCGCTACGGCATCTCGGTGCGGGATTTCGGCGAGGTGCACGACGCGCCGGTGTTCCGCACGCGGGTGGATTGGTACGTGGGCTTTGCGGTCTGCAACCGCAAAGCCGCCGCACGCCTGTTCAACGTCGCGCCCATGCCGCTGGTGGTCTGAGACGCCGGCCCGAAACCAGGAGAACGACTCAGAACCACACATTTATTTCCCCCAGGAGCTCCATCCATGACCTCTCAAGCCATCCGGCTGCTCGACGCCCAAACGGTGCTCGTCGGCTGGATCAACCACTCCGCCACCGACTGCTACGAGCACAGCCGCAGCAGCGGTGATGTGGTGAACCTCGGCACCGATCTCGATGCCACCAGCTCCTTTGTGCTGGTGGCATCCCACCCCGGCCACAGCGAGGCGGTGACCGTGACGCTGGAGCTCGCTCCACTGCTGGCCGATGGCACCACCGGCAACTGGATCACGGCTGCCGCCGTGGCGATTCCCGCTGCTGGCGGCAAGGTGGAGGCGATCATCAGCGGCGCTGCCCTGCTGATCAACCCGGCCGACAGCGAGCTGATCACCCCGCCCTGCCTGCGCCTGGCCCGCGCTGTCGTCTCCCCGGCCTCGCCGGTGGGGATGACGGTGGCGCTCACCGCCAACCAGGGGCTGTGAGGTGAGCGGCATGAGCAACCCAGTCGACTCCCTCACTCCAGCGGAAGGGACGGCGGCCCTGCCTCTGGAACTGCTGCAGCCTCTCGACAGCAACAACCCCGTCTCCACCCCGGTGCCGCTGGGCGGCCCGGAGCAGCGGCTGGTCGTGACGCCGGATTCCGGCGTCGCTGGCAATGACGGCAGCTGGCTGCCGCCCAGCCAGCTGCTGATCAGCAAGGAGGGTGTGACCCGCTCGATCTGGCCGGTGCACCTGGCCGGCTGGCAGGCGCTGGGCTGGCAGCTACAGAAGGACGCGGCGACACCAGAGCCGGAGCCCGAACAACCAGAGCCAGAGCAACCAGAGCCCGCCCCGGATGGCGAACCAGAGGCCGAGCCTGTCCTCGAGCCAGCCCTCGAGCCCCCCCTGGAGCCTGAGTTGGCCGGCACTGCTGAACCGGAGCCCGCCACGGAAACCCTCACGGAAACCCCCACTGGCGGCGCCACTGGCGGAGGTGAGGCGCTGCTGGCTGCTGAGGCCCCTGACTTCCAGGCGATGACCAAGGCCCAGATCGTCGAGTACTGCTCGGCTGTCCATGGCGTGGATCTCGATAGCAGCCAGACCAAGGCAGAGCTGATCGAGCAGGCCACAGCACTGGAGGCCCAGACCAGTGGCACCTCTGCTGAGGATCTGGCCGCCCTGGAGCTGGGCGATGCCTTGCTCTGATCTCGGCCAGCTGCGCCCCAGTCAGCGGATTCCTGGCTGGGGCCTGGCAACAGATGGACAGCAGCGCCGCGGCGCCGATGGCCACTCCCGATCCGGCCGTGCTGGCGGCCCTGGCTGCCCAGTGCCGCAGCAGCAGCCAGCCCCAGGGACTGATCTTCCTGGGCCAGGCCCAGCTCCAGGACGGCGGCACCCCTGAACCACCCCCTTCCGGGGGTGTCAGCGCAGTGCAGGCCCTGGCGCCGCTGGTGAGCGTGACCGCCGGCGATGGGGTGGTGGTGCTCGCGTTGGACCTGCGCCTGCTCAGCCCCCTGCCGTACTGATCGCCTGGGCCGGCTTCCTCCCCCTTCCATCTCACCTTGCTGATCCCGATGGCCACCAGCACCAAAACCAGCTCCACCTCCGGCCGCGCTTTGCCCCAGCCCACCGACCTGCTGCTGGTGCAGCGCGGCAGCACGCCCTACCGGGCCACTGCCGACGAGGTCAAGGCTTTCGTGCTCACCCCCGCCACCGCGGCGGCCATCGGTGCGATCAAGCCCGGCACCAACCTCACAGTGGATGCCGATGGCACCCTGCATGCCGCCATCCCCGGTGCCCTGCACTACCGGGGTGCGATCGATCCCACCGCGGCTGAGGCCCCGGCGGATGCCGCTGTCGGAGACGTCTACCTGTCGAGTGCCACAGGTGTTGCCCTGGCGAGCTGGAGCGGCATCGCCGGAGCGCAGGTCGCCCAGGGAGACCTGCTGCTGTTTGACGGCAGCAGCTGGAGTGCCAACGCAGCCCTGGGCCCCGATGGTGCGGGCGTGATCCGTATCCAGGTGGCAGCACCGCTGGTGGTGGATGAAAGCGATCCGGCCCAACCGCTGCTCAGCGTTGAGCCCGCCACCACCACGGCTGCCGGTGTGTTGCGGCTGGCCAGCGGCGACGACCTCACGGCCGGCAGCGAGGGCGCTGCTGTGGATGCCGCCGCCCTCAAGGCGGCGATGGCCACCGCCCAACCCGCCGGCGACTACATGCCGCTCGATCTCAGCACCCTGCCTGCTTTGCCCTGATGCCCCTCCACCGTGACGACCTGCTGGCGATCACCCGCCCTGCTGGCCCTGAGGCCGGCAGCTATCGGCTGCCTGTGGCGGCACTGGCGGAGCAGCTGGGCACGGTGCCGGTGCTGGGCAGCAGCGGAATCCTCTGGTCGACCGTGCGCTCGGCGGCGGACAACAGCTGGGAGTCGGTGTGCTGGTCGCCCGAGCTGCAGCTGTACGTGGCTGTGGCCGGCACCGGCAGCGGCAACCGGGTGATGATCTCCAGCGATGGCATCCGCTGGAACATCCAACCAGCGGTCGCTGACCAGAATTGGGTGGCGCTCTGCTGGGCGGCCGAGCTGGGGCTGTTCGTGGCCGTGAGCAACAGCGGCACCGGCAGCAGGGTGATGACCTCACCGGATGGCCGCAGCTGGACCCTGCGGCAGACGCCGGTTGACAACAGCTGGACCTCCATCTGCTGGTCTGCTGAGCTGGGTTTGCTGGTGGCCGTCGCCAGCAGCGGCACGGGCAACCGGGTGATGACCAGCAGCGATGGCAGCCAGTGGACGGCCGGCTCTGCTGCTGTTGATCAGGTCTGGCGATCGGTGTGCTGGGCACCGCAGCTGGAGCTGTTCGTGGCCGTGAGCAGCACCGGCGGTAGCCAGCGGGTGATGACCTCAGCCGATGGCCGCAGCTGGACCCTGCGGACCTCGGCCACCAGCAACAACTGGGTGGCCATCTGCTGGGCAGCGGAGCTCGGCCTGCTGGTGGCGTTGAGCAGCAGCGGTACGGGCAACCGGGTGATGACCTCCCCTGATGGCATCACCTGGACGAGCCGGACATCAGCAGCGGATATCGCCTGGAACGCCCTCTGCTGGGCACCGCAGCGGGAGCTGCTTGTGGCCGTTGCCACCAGCGGCAGCGGCAACCGGATCATGACCAGCGCCGATGGCCTCACCTGGACCTTGCGCAGCACCCCAGCCAGTACCGGCTGGCGGTCGATCTGCTGGTCACCCCAGCGCAGTCAGTTCGCAGCCGTGAGCAACAGCGGCGCTGGCAACCGGGTGATGGTGAGCCCCTGATTCATGACTGACACCACGACACCCCTGCCGGCGATTGGCTCGCGCTGCTGGCGCGATCGGATCAGCCCTGAGACCGGCGCCACCGTGCTGAACGTGGCGACCGAATTCAGCGACACCGAGCCGCTGGTGGAGCTGGCCTACGACGAGGGCGACAGCGGCTGGTGGCCGCTCTCCACCCTGGTGTTGCAGCAGAGCTGAGAGCTGAGAGAAGGGGCCTCAGCCCCCTCCAGCGAGCTGCTGGCGCAGGGCTGCGATGGCCTTCTTCTGGGCCCGCTGCACCGACATGCAGCTGATCTCCAGCCGCGTGGCCGCCTGCCGGAGTGAGAGGCCCTCGAGGACGGTGAGGCGCAGGGCCGTGGCCTGTGCTGCCGGCAGCTGCTCCACCAGCTGCTCCAGCGCCAGGCCATTCATGGCCTCGCTGATGGCCGGCTCGGCCTCCGGAGCCGCCAGCTGATCGAGCAGGCACGGCTCGCTATCGGCTGTGGCATCGAGGCTGATGTGGCCGAGCGGGCAGGTGCCCTTCTCGTGCTCGCGGCGGGAGATGCGCACCAGCCGCACCCGATCGCGCAGGTGGTGCTGCAGGGCTCCTGAGATGCAGCGGCGCAGATAAGGCCCAGCGGGCTCGCCTGCTTTGCAGCGGGGAGCGGAGCGGACCAGGGCCTCCCGGGCCACCTGGATCAGATCCTCCCGCTCCACCAGCGGGAACAGCCGCCGGGCGGTGGCTGAGGCGATGGCATCAGCGAGCGGCAGGTGCTCCAGCACCAGGCCATCGCGGGCCCGCAGGGCAGAACGGCTGAGAGCTGGGGGCTGCTGCTTGCGGCGGGAGGGGGATGAGAGGGAAGCCATCGGGGGACGGCGGAGAACCCCACCCCCACCGGCCGGCCGCAGCGCCGCGACAAGGACGCCCAACGCAGGAGGGCGCCTGGCCCGATCCTTGACGCGGCGTGAGGACTGGCCAAGTGATGCGGTGGGTATGCGCCGGACTGGTGGCGACCTACCTCCCCACGCATGGGCAGCAGGAGCAGCCCCAGCTACCTGGATCAAGCTGCTTGCTGTGTTGGAGACTCTTTCCCTGCAGGCCTTGCTGAGGGAGGAGAGGCAGCCATCAGCAGCGATGCGTCTTGAGAGAAATCCTCAGCGGATCGCGGCGGTCACGCCGCCGAGCCCCATCACCACCGGTGGCTGGTAGGGCTGGAGCTGCTGGGCGGTGGCCTCCAGGAAGGCCACCAGGATCGTGACCAGCAGGATGTAGTCCCGCAGGGCTGGATCCAGAGGGCCGTTGGCTGTGGTGGTCTGGGCTGCCAGGGCCGCATCCAGGGGCGCCCACAGGGGATTGGCCCTGGCTTCCGCATAGATGGCTTCCAGCCGGGAGTGATGGGCGGGATCGGAGAGGGAGGCCGACTCTGCGGAATGGGCAAAGGCGTTGCGCAGCTTGCGCAGGGCATGGAGCGCCCGCTCGACGCCTGCATCGATCAAGCCCAGGCGGCTGGCCAGGGCGACCTTGGCACCGATGGAACCCAGGGGGCGCTCGGGCAGGAACAGGCCATCATCTTTGCTCGCAGCCGGCGCCATGACGGCCTGCAGGAGATGCTCCAGGGCCGCATCCACGCGGGCCACACCCACCAGCACCGCACCGCGGCCCCGCTCCTCCAGCATCTGTAGGGCGATGGCGCGTGCCGCCTCGCTGACCCGGCGCGTGGTCATGCCAGTTGCAGCAGGGCTGAGGGTTCGCCGCAGTAGGTCACCACCAGCCGTTTGCGGGCTCGCGTTGCTGCGACGTGCAACAACGAGCGCTCCTGCTGCTCGAAGGCATCCTTCGAGACCTGATCAGCGCAACGTTCCAGCACCCGGCGGTCGGGAAGAACGCCGGCATTGAGGCCGGGGATGAGCATGTGGTCGAACTCCAGGCCCTTCACGCGGTGCATGGTGGCCAGCCGCATGGCGGTTGCGCTGGGGTCATCCGCTTCTTCCGCGGTGATCACCCGCGTTGCAATGCCAGCGGCCTCAAAGCGTTCCGCCAAGGCCCTGACGGCATCGTTGCTGCGGGCCGTAACGCAGGTGGAGGCCAATGACTGGCCGCTCCCCTGGAAGGACCGGATCAGTTCCACGAGGTATCGCTGCTCCTCTGCTGGGTCGTGGAAGCCCTGGATGAGGGGGGGATCCCCGTGCATCAAGGAGCGATAGTCGCTGCTGGCGTCCGTGCCGCCATCGAGATCATCGAAGGGCACGCCAGCCAAGACAGCAGTAGCCCAGGCGCGGGTCTCCTCGGTGGTGCGGTAGTTGATGCGCAGCTTGCGGGAGCGGCCGCGCACGTTGATGCCGCACTGGCTGAGCACAAGCGGCCGGCCGTAAATGCGCTGGTGGCTGTCGCCAACGATGAACAGATCATTGGCATGCTCAGGCCCGGCGAGGGCCCGGATCAAGCGGAAGCCAGCGGCATCGAGATCCTGCGCTTCATCCACGATCACTGCCCGGTAGCGGGCGGGCTGTCCGGAGGCTGTCAGCCGATCGGCAGCGGCCTGCTTGGCCTCCTCCGGTTCCCACAGCCCCCTCTGGCGCAGCTCGGAGCGGAAGGCATCAAAGACCGGCCAGATCTTGACCCGTTTCTGCCGGTTCAGGCGGGTGCCCCGACCGACCCGTTTGGCGCACAGATAGTCGTCGATGGTGGTGCAGCCCTGGGGCAGCACTACGTCTCGCCACTCCTCCTCATAGAAGCTCCGATCCAGGTTCAGCTCCGGTTCAGCCAGCAGCCAGGCCACATCCCAGGCCGCCTTGCGCGCCTCGTTGTCGAACTGGCGCATCTTTAGGCCCTGGCTGCGCAGATAAGAGCCCACCCAGGCATCGAGGTGGGTGACCTCAATGCGCTGCAGTTCCTGCGGGGTGCAGATCTTGGCGAGGTTGCTGCGGATGTCGGTGGCCAGATTGCGCGTGTAGGTGGTGAACAGCATCCGATCGCTGGTGCTGGCCTCCGGGCCCTTGAGAATCTGCTGTGCCAACCAGCGGGCCCGATGGATGGCCGCCACGGTTTTGCCCGTGCCGGCGCCGCCCAGCACCCGCACCGGCCCGCTCCAGTGATGCTCCACCAACCGACGCTGACTCGGGTGCAGGAAGACGCGCCAGGTTTCCATCGGCGCGGAGAGCATCGCTTCCAGCGCCTCATCGTCGGTGAAGACAATGAATTCCGCCTGGCTGTCCATCCGCGCCAGGGCAGTGTCCACATCGGTGGGATCCACCTCCGCGGCCTTCTCCCGTTCCAGCTCCGCCAGCACCTCGGCCAGGGAGTGGCCATCCGCCAGCAGGATCAGCGAGTCGACGCATTCAGGAGGTAGCCACTCCAGCAGGGCTGCCAGGTCGTTCTCCTGACGAACCGCGCGCAACGAGGGCAGCAGGGCCGGCGGCACGCCAAGGCGCGTGAGCTCGTCATCGCTGATGGCGGCAAACAGTGCTGCGGGAGCTTGCGGCACCACCGCCAGGGCCTGCTCCACCGCGGCACTGATGGCGTCGCCGACGGATTGTTCCGCTGCCTCCACATCGACGATCTGCAGGGCACCGGAGACGCGGTTGACCTGACAGGCCTTGCGGCGGGCCCAGGCGTAGGCGTCGTCGTGTTTGTCGACCCAGAGGAGCACGTAGGTGCTGCCCTTCTCCGGAGCGCGGACGATGCAGCGGTAGTCCTGATCGACGCGCAGGGAGCGGAGCTGGGGATCGCGGCTGCCGTTGATCCGCTCGTAGTTGAGCCCCGTGCCGGTGGGTTCGTCCATGAACTGGACAATGAACTTGTGCACCTTGGCCCGCCCGCGATCGGGCAGGGCATTGAGGGCCTTGAAGAACCCGCGGGAGGCGGCGACGCGCAGGGGTGGATGGCTCATGGCTGAATCGCGGCCGCAACGACCTCGGCTGGGGTGTGGAGGGTGAACAGGCGCCAGCCGTCTGGTGGTGACTCCACCCTGTCATCGAGCACCACCGCGACCTGGTGTCCGGGCCAGGCCATCTCCAGCTCACCGCAGGATTCACCACGGGGACCCTCCAGCTCATAGCCGAATTCCGGCGGCTCGATGCCAGACGGGTCGAGCATGACCTGGAGGGCCTTGAGCAAATCCAGGCAATCTCTGGCGTGGGCGTTGGCAAAGCTCAGGCTTTCGGCCCAGGCCGCTGAGGGCAGGGGCGCTGTTCCTGTGCCGTCGATCGCAGAATCCGTTGCGGTGGTTGGGCTGCCTGGCTGCACGTCCGTGCTCAGTTCCATGCCGGTGCACCCCGGGGTGGTGAGCAGCATGTGGGGAAGGAACTGGAAAAGGTTGGCCTGGCGCAACCACTCACGCCAACCCTGCTGCTGCTCGGAATCGGAGGCTGGGGCGTCCGGGTCGAAGTGGAGGGCTCGGAAGCTGGCGTCATGGAAGTGGGCCAGGTGGCCAGGCAGATCGATGCAGGTGAGCACCGCAAACCCTGGCCCCTGCTCCAACCACTGACCGGCATGGCCGCTCTCCCGCTCCGGCCGCCAGTGCTGCAGGTGGGCATTGAGGCCAAGGCGGTCGAGTGGGCCCTGGATCTCTGCCGGCACGCTCCTGCTGAGGTCCTGGCCCATCTGGGCCAGGCAGAAGGTATGGGCCAGACCTTCCCAGGCGGTGGTGCGGCTGGCTTCGCTGGGGAGGCTGAGGTAGGCGAGCAGGTGCTGGAAGCTGTTGGTCTCCTGCATCCAGCGCAGGTCGCGGGGCAGCAGATCGCGCTCTCCAGCCGGTGGCAGATCGGCGCTGGGGAAACGGGATCGGGCCAGCCACTGCTCGGCAAAGGCGGCCGGATCGCGGCGGAAGGGTTGCACCAGACCCTGCAGGAGTCCGTTGACCGGCAGGGGGTCGGCCGGCCCATTGGCCCGGCCGACCACGTCGTCCCAGCAGAGGCCCCAGAAGCGATAGCGACCGGAGCGCTGCAGGGCCATGCGCTGGCGGACGTCAATGGGTAGGCGCCCGCGGTGATAGTCCCAGCCGTCGGTGTAGAGGGCAATCGGCAGGCCGCCGGTGGTGGGCGTGATCAGGAAGTCGCAGCGGGAGGGTTCGTCGATCCCTTGCTCGCGGCCCAGCAGCACCTGGGGCTGGATGATCCAGTTGGCCTGATTGACCCGCAGGTGGTAGGCGGTGCTGCCACGCACGGTGTCTGCGGTGAGCTTCACCGTGAACTCAGACGGTGCACCCCGCCCTTCCCGCAGGGCATCGAGGAAGCGGTCTTCCAGTTCGCTCTCCACCTGGGTGGTGATCGTGACGGCGGTGAGGCTGCGGCGGCTGCTCTGCAGTTGCTCCCAGCGACTGAGCAGGGCCTGCAGCTGCTCCAGTGCCCGGGCTTTACTGATGCGATCCCGTTCGTAGCGGCTGCGATAGGCAAACAGGCAGCGGTAGCAGCCGTCGTTGCAGGGGCAGGCCTGCATCACGGAGCGGGCGGCCTCGAACACCTGGCGCAACCGCTCGCCGCCGTGCTCCACCAGCTGTCGCAGATAGCCGGTGCCACCGGGAATGGAGTCGTAGAGGTAGAGGAAGGTCTTGCGCTGGTTGTTGGGCCCCCCTGGGCTCTGGCCTGGGGCTGAGGACGATTGGGGTTCGCTGGCGACAGCGGGCTGGAGGTGATCCACCTTGCCGCTGAAGTGGGTTTTGAGCCCGAGGCGCAGGGCGGCCTGGAAGCTGCTCTGGCCGCTTTCATCCCAGAACAGACGATCGGGCAGCAGGAAGCGCAGGGCTTCCGACTGGAACTCCCGGTACATGAACAGGAGCTTGCGGGCCTTGGCGTTGTCTGGCGTGTCGCGGTAGCGGCAGCTGTAGGCGTGCTGCTTGGCAGCGGGAGGGCCGGAGAGCACCTTGCCGCAACCGCTGCAGATCTCAAAGCCGCGCACGCGGAACTGCTGGCCCGCAATCTGGTGGCCATTGCCGACCGGGTTGAGCGCCCCGAAATTGATCTCGCGGAAGGTGGTGGAGCCAATGAACTCCGCCCCGAAGGGAAACTCCGCGTCGTCGATCGCCAGGGTGGTCTCAACATGGTTGAGATCGGGCTGGATCAGCAGCTGCCGCTGGAAGTAGGTGGTGGTGCGGTCATCGCGGTCATCACCGATGCGGGTGAGGGCGTCGTCGCTGGTGGCGATCACCTGGCGCAGCCTGGCCATCTCCTTCACCTGGTGGGCGTCGCAGAAATTGGCATCGCCGCAGCGGGGGCAGGTGGCCTGCTGGAAGCCCTCCTCCCCTTCCTTGCAGCTGTAACTGCAGGCGCGGCAGAAGCGCCAGCGCTCGATCGGATTGAGGTTTAGATCGATCTGATCGATCTGCACCCGGCGGCCCTGGGCGTAGAAGACTCCATCGGGCACCAGCTCGCGGATGGCGACGCTGCCCGGCCGCTCGTAGCTCAGGGGTGGCAGATCTTCACTGGTGCGGCCGGCCTTGGGCTTGCGGGTGAGGCGGCGCCAGAGCACCGATTTGAGGGTGACGCCTGCTTCCGGGAAGGCGTAGTTGGGCAGGAAGCCCTCATCGGTGAGCATCTGCAACAGGGGCCGGTTTTCGAGGTCCTTGCCCAGGGCGGCATAGGCCTTGAGCTCGCGCAGCACTTCTTCTTTCTCTTCCTTCTGGGCCTCCAATAAGGAATCAGCCGGGATTGCGGCCAGGTGGCGTGAGCGCTTGGCGAGCCGTCTGCCCTCGTTGATGAGACGCCGCCGCTCGGCGCAGAGCGCCTCCAGGCGCAGCACCAGCAACCGGTGAAACTCTGGTGTGGCATCCCCCTCGGCGAGCAGGTGCTGGCGCAATTGCTCGCGGCAGGGCTCCTTCACCGTGTCCTGGTCGAACAGCGCCAGGAAGTCGTCCACCAGGACGTGCTGGTGGTTGCGGGTCCACTCCAGCCAGGTGAAGGGAAAGCGCTGGCGTTTCACCTCCCAATCGGTGAGCTCCACCGCATCGAGGGCTGGTCTGAGCCTGCGCGGGAGGGCGTCAGGGGTGATGCCACTGAGCACCCAGCGATCCAGGCTGAAGGCCACCAGCTGGCGGCTGAGGATGGCGCCGGCATCGAGATAGCAGCCAGGTGGTGTGACCCGGCCCTGGAGCATCTCGCTCGGCTCGCCATAGAAGTAGAGGTCGTGGGGGGTGCCGTTGACGATGGCGGCCACCAGGGCATTGCCATCGCGGCGGCCGGCCCGGCCGATGCGCTGCAGGTAGTTGGCGGGCTCCGGCGGCACCGAGCAGAGCAGCACGGTGGAGAGGTCGCCGATGTTGATGCCCATCTCCAGGGTGGAGGTGGCCGAGAGCAGGTTGGGGTGCGAGCGGGGGCCGTCGTGGATGAACTGGTTCTCCAGCCGTTCGCGGTCTTGGCGGGTGAGCAGGCCGGTGTGCTCCCGGGCAATGATCCGGTGCACCTGGCCGGCGCCATAGAGGCGGCGATACAGCGGTAGGCCGCCTTCGTCGTGCTCCTGGTAATGCCCTTGGCAGCCATTCACCAGGCAGGGCATCTGCTGCCAGCTGGCGCGATGGGTGAGGGGGATGGTCTGGCCATCGCCGCAGTAGCTGCAGTGCAGGCTGGCGACCTGGGCAGTGACTTGCACGTTGCTGGGGTTGAGGGCCCAGATCTGCTCGCTGCGCTGGCCCGTGGGCATGGGCTGGAGGATGCCACCGGCCTCCAGGGCGGACACCAGCGCTTGCAGCGCCAGGGCCATCCACTCCGCCGCCTCGCTCTCCGGCGCCGGCAGGCCGAGGCACTTGGCCAGCCAGCCCATCGCCCAGGTGGGGCGGCCCTTTCCGCAAGCCAGTTGCTCGAAGCTGCCCTTGCCGCGGGAGGAGGTGAGAAAGATGGGCTTGTTGGAGGAGGGGCCCAGGTTGGGCAGGTACCGCACCAGCCAAAACGAATAGGTTTTGCTGCCGCCGCTGGTGATGTACTCACTCACCCCGCCGGTTGGCATCAGCATCTCCGGCACGGGCAGGGCACCGCGCTGGCGCAGGTGTTGCAGCCACCCCTGCAGGAAGCGGCGCAGAACGTCGGCGCTGAGTTCGCGCAGCGGTTCGAGGTCGTTGCGCAGCCGCTCCAGCAGCGGCGGGATCAGGGCCTCCAACGGCTCGGAACTGACGGCGGCGGCCAGCACCCCGGCTTGCTCCACCGAGGAGCCCAGGCGGGAGCGGTAGCCGAATTCGGCCATCAGCTCCCAGCGCAGGCGTTTGTCGACGAGTTCCAGCAGCGGGCTGTCGGGCGCCAGCTGGGGCTGCGCGCTCTGCTCGAGTTCGGCCCACTCCTTGATCCACTCCAGATCGGCCGGGAGGAAAGTGGCGACGAAGTCGACGAGATCAGGCAGCTGCTGGCGCCAGTGGCGCAGAAAAACCCCATGCAGAGCAGCGAGGTCGATCGCTGCTGGGTTGTTCTGCAGGGTGTGATCGAGGACGGTGCGGGTGAGGGCGGTGCGGAAGGAGGTGCGATAGGCGCGGGCGGCAATGAAGCCGGCGCGGTGGGCGGCGTCCTGCACCGAATCGGAGAAGGTGAGCAGCTTCCGGTCGGCGTTGTAGCTGGAGGCGAACAGACAGGACGACCAGGTGCTGGTGAGGCTGGCGGCCGAAGCACCGATCAGCAGCAGGCTCTGGTGGGCGCCGCAGTAGGGGCAGTCGGAACTGGAGTGCAGGTGGTTGTCGTGATCGCGTTTGGTGACGGTCGGCACCTCCACCACCAGCAGGTTGGCGCTGGAGCAGCTCTGGCAGCAGGGTTTGGCGTGCAGTGGAGCGGAACGGCTGGCCGGAGGGTCCTGGATGGTGAGGCAATCGAGGCAGAACAGGCGCTCCTCGCCGGCCAGCGGCTGGCTCAGGCCAGGACTCGCTGGCAGGCCGCGCAGCGGGAACACGTAGCGAACCAGGGGATCACGGGAGAAGAAGGCCCGGTAGAAGTCGCGCAGGTTGCGGGCGGCATCGAGCTGGCTGGCGTTCTGGTTGAGCAAGGTGGAAGCCCAGCCGGTGGCACCGCAGTCGCGGCAGTGGACCACCGGCAGATGGTGATCGCCGTCGTTGCTGTCGAGATCGTCGGAGTGGACCAGCTCAGGCTTGGGAGCAACGGTGGCGACCATGCGCTTGAGCTCCCGCAGCCACACCTGCACGCGCAGCTGCACCCAGCTCTGGCCGGTGCTGTCGCGGGCGTGGGCCATTAGGGCGAGCAGGGAATCGAGGAGAAGGACGCGAAAACGCAGCGGGTAGCGGCCATCAATCCCCAGCTGCCGCGCGAAGCGCTCCAGCAGTTCTTCGAGGGAGCAGAGCGTATGGCCCTGGCGCACCAGGTTCTGCACCGCCGGCAGCCGCCCCAGCTGGCGGCCCAGCTCGATCCGCCAGGGCAGATCGTTGAGATCACCGCTGGCGGGGAGGGGCAGTTCGCCAGCAAACCAGAGCGGCACCTGGGCGGCCAGATAGGCCAGCCGCACCGCATCGGCCTGGTCGCCACTGGGATCTTGGGTGCCGGCAGCGCCGTAGGTGGCGGGATCCAGCAGGGCCTGCTGATCCGGGCTGGGCGGCGGCACCACCAGCAGGCCCTGCTCGGAATCGGCGTAGGCCGTTCCTTCGAAGAACTCCGCCGGTTTCAGTCGGTCTTCCTGGATCAGGCTGGTGTGATCAAAGCCGCTGCCAAAGATCTGACCGGCGTAATGGAGCATCTCCGCCTGGGAGTCGGCATCGCCGAGGGTGGCGGAGGTGCCCACACACACCAGCTCCTCGCCTGGGCAGTGGAGGCGGTCGCGCAGGCGGCGGATCAGGCAGGCCAGGTCGGTGCCCTGGGCACCATCGAAGGTGTGGAACTCGTCCACCACCAGGTAGCGCAGCACGCTGGAGCCGTCTGACAGTTGGCTGTTGTGAGCCCAGAGCCCCTGCACATGGGGCTGGAGCAGCAGGTAGTCGAGCTGCTTGTAGTTGGTGAGCAGCAGGTCGGGCGGGGCCTTGTGGAGGGTGTCGCGATCGGTGATCACCTGTTCGGGCCCCATGGCGATGGCGCTCTGCTCTTCCTGGTCGCCGATGTAGAGGCCGGCGCGCAGGTCGGAGAGGGCTGGAACGGTGTGGATCAGCCGGGCAATGCGCTTGGCCTGGTCGGTGGCCAGGGCATTCATCGGATAGATGAGGATCACCTTCACGCCACGCTGGCCGGCCTGCTGGGCCAGGCGGCAGTGCTCGAGGCAGGGGTAGAGGAAGGCCTCGGTTTTGCCTGAGCCGGTGCCGGTGGCCACCAGGGTGTTCTGGGGTGAGCCGGGGCTGAGCCGCAGGAAGGCCAGCTCCTGGTGCCGCCAGGGCTGGAAGGGCAGCTGTAGCTCAGGGAACCAGTCTGCGCGCCTGCCCTTGTGGAACGGCAGGGCGATCGACACGTAAGGCCCCTTGATCAAGCGCTGGCGATCGGCCAGGAAGCGATCGATCAGCCCGGCGAAGCCTGGTGTGGTGGGGTGGAAGGCGGTGCGGATGGCATCGGCCGCCACCTGCTCCAGCTCACTGGCGACGACGGAGGGGAGCAAGAGCTGCGGCCGATCTGCGGGATCAGGCTAGGCGGGATGCCAGTACTGCCAAGGGTTCCGAACAATGCAGGACCTGCATCATTCAAGGCCTGATCACGGCGCCGCCCGGGGAAGTTGCCCATCAACGAGGAAAAGATCGCGTGGGAAAGGATGCAGCTGGCCATCGTCATGGCAGAGAAAGGAGACGTGATCCGCGCTGAGCTCTGCGGTGATCTCCACATGGTCGAAGGGGGTGGACTGGAACACCTCTGGAGTCAGGACACCCACCTGCACCAGCGCATCGCTGGATCGGGCGCTGGGGTACTCGAAGGCCTCGATCCCGTGCTCGCGCATCCAAGTACCCAGCTGTTGGTTGGGGCCGTACGCGATGGGATCCCGAAGGGTGGCTTGCACCGCTTGATCGGCGATGGCCTGCAGCTGCAGGCCACGGCTGGCGTTCAGCAGCACGGAAAACAGCGTCTGGCGGCGGCGGATGGGCGCGGGCGGTGGATCGATCAGCCCCTCCCAGAACAGCAAGGCATAGAACGCGCCCTCCACCAGGCAACCGTTGCGGCTGCGCGACCCGTAGAACATCCCCCGGCTCTGCCGGCTGCCGAACCGGGAGCCATGCCGCAGGGGCGGGTAGCGGAAGGGGGTGATGAGCAGTGGATGGCTGGGAATCGCAGCGCCAGTGGCCTGGGGCAGGGGCTTGCTGGTTTCCACCAAGGCTTCCAGGCGTGCCAGCTGCTCGAGGTTGTCCACCAGGGGATCCAGGCTGTTGATTCCCTGCTGCTGCACAAGCCGCAGCACGGTTCCCTGCAGGGGGCCTTCGGGTGCCGCGGCAACGATGGGGCGTAGATCCATCGCTCAGATCGGAGCCCGCATCGCGTCGAGGTACTGCACGATCTCCACAAGCCCCTCGGTGCGCTGCACCTGTTCGGCTGGAACGCCACCGGTATGGCGATTGGCGGTGTGGAACCAGTGGCGCAGCTGCCGGCGGTCGTGGCCGACGAGCACCGAGAGGCTGCGGTAGAGGCGGATGAACAGCAGCGCCAGTTCGCCGGTTTTGGACGCGGGATCAATGCCCTTGGCACGACTCAGCGTGGAGCGGTCTTTGCCCAGCACCCTGGCCAGAGCGGTGCGGCTCAGCTCCAGCTCATCCGCGGCGCGGGACACGGCTTGCAGGAGCAGCTCCCCATCCGTGAGGGGTACCGCGACCTGCGGGACAGCCGGGGAATTCGCAACGATGGCCATGGAGGCGCTGCATTTGCGCCAATCCTAGCCTTGGCGATGCGTATGCGCCATCGAGCTGGACGCCGCTGGCCTTGCGCAGGGTTGAGCGTGCGGTGTGGAGGATGCCATCGTGCAGGCGGTCAAGAAGCGGGCGGGAGCCCAAGAAAGCAGCGCGGAAGCGGACCACCGAGCGATTCTTGATGCGGCCATGCCGGATGTGGGGGAAGACGCAAACTTTGAGGGCCAGGACGACGGGGCGGCAACGGCGAATGTTTTTGATTGACACCAATCCGATCAGCGAAGCCTGAAAGGGAGAGCGGGCTCAACCGGGATTGTGGCGATCAACCGCAGGATGCACGCCTGAAATAGTGGCAATGGGGTAGGCCTGCTGAATCCATTTCTAGATATCTCAGAGCGGCTGGACCCGCGTGGCGGCACCAGGGAGACGGTGCGTGCGGAAAGCCTTAGCCTGCAGGCATGGCCAGTACCGCCCCCACGATCGACACCGACCTGGAGGCGGTGAGGGGTGCTTTGGTTGCAGTTAAGCCCCGATCAAAGCGGATGCTGCTGTTTGGCGCCCGCGCTCGGGGCGATGCGTGGTCCGATTTGAAAATTGATCTGCTGGTGGCCACGCCCCAGGCCACGCCCACCGTGTTCAGACGCCTTGCCAAGCCAGGCTCGCCAAGTGTACGTAACGCAAACAATCGATAGTTGACGCCATAAGGGATTTGCGAATGATCTGCGAAGCCAGCATGGGGCGCGCATGTTGGCAACAAGTATACTGGGAGTGACTCGCGCAAAGTATCCGTGGAGCTTCACATCAGTTACTGCAACAGCTTTGACAGTGCAAAGATTGAACTGATTGAGGGCAAACTCAATATCGTGCTTGGCCCTAACGGAACAGGAAAGAGCACTATAGCCAAGGCAATCCAGCTTGGCCTTGGAGATAATCAAGGAAGCCTCGATGAGCTGATACCATTCAAGCTTAGAGAAGACAACCCATTGCAACTGGCGCCAAGCATTATCTGCAATGTACCAATAAGTACTATAATGTGCTTTAATGAGGAATATGTTGATCAGATCGTCTTTAGGCCAGACGAGCTTATCGCGAATAGCTTTGACATATTTATTCGCAGCGCAGGATACAGAGAAATTGAGACTCAGATAAACGACATCCTTGGATCAATACGAAAAATTATTGAAGACAGTCAAGACCTGGAGCTTTTAATTTCAAATCTAAGAGAACTAGCTGATTCATTTAAGCTTACCAGAAATGGAATCTCGCGGTCATCCTCTGGCATGAAAGGCTTGGCTCGTGGCAATACCATCGAACATATACCTCAGGGGCTTGAAGAGTTTTCCGCATTTATTCAGTGTGGCGATCGGATAAACTGGATTGACTGGCAAATAAAGGGATACACATTTCTGGACATCTCCGAGGCATGTCCTTTCTGTATATCTACGACTGCGGGAAGGAAGGAGCAGATTCAAAGGGTGGGAGAAGAGTATAGCAAGACTGCGATCAAGAATCTTGTAGACTTCATTGGGGCTATTGAGAAACTTGGCGACTACTTCTCGGAAGAGACAAGAGCACGTCTTAATGGAATTGCGAATCAGGCTGCGGCGCTTGAGCCTGAGCAGGAAGAATATCTGGCAACCACTATAAGGCAGATTAACTTGTTCGTCAAAAGACTTGAGGAAATTCGTGTTATCTCTGGCTTTGACTTTAAGGAAGACGATTCGGTTTCTAGAAGACTTACCGAACTTAAGGTCAATCTTCAGTTTTTCGATAAGCTAGACTCTCATAGAACTCGGCACGCAACCGAGCAAATAAATCACTCAATAGAGAGGATCCTTAATGAGTCGGGAAAGCTACAAGGATTGATCAATAGACAGAAAAGAGAAATATCTGGCTTGGTGCTTCAGCACGAGAATAACATAAACGAGTTCTTGGAGTATGCTGGATACAACTATAGGGTTGAAGTGGTTGGCGAAAATGATAAAGCCCAAATGAAACTCAAACATATTGACTTTAGTGCGCACCTGGATGGCGGCAAGCAACATCTTAGTTATGGCGAGAGAAATGCATTCGCCATCGTCTTGTTTATGCACGAATGCCTGTCAAGAAGTCCAGATCTCATCATTCTTGATGATCCAATATCATCATTCGACAAAAATAAGAAGTACTCCATCCTTGAAATGTTGTTTAGGCGGGATTCTAGAGTATGTCTTAAAAGCAAGACCGTCTTATTGTTGACCCATGATGTTGAGCCGGTAATTGATACAATGAAGGCTGTTTATAAACAGTTTAGCAATCAAACAAGAGCAGCTTACCTTCGTAGGATAGGTAGCACACTTGAAGAAGTCGAGATCAGGCGTGCAGATATTCAGACTTTTGGGGAAATCTGCGCCGAAGTTCTGGGTACAGAGAAAGATCTTTTAATCAAGGCTATATACCTGCGAAGACTATTAGAAATTATAGATGTCAAAGGCGACGCGTACCAAGTCTTGTCTAACCTGTTTCATAAGCGTTCTCAGCCTACTGATTCTAGACTTACTCCATCAGGAACGGGGGAAAACCAGCAACTGCCTCACGAAGCATTCATCAATGGATGCAATAAGACCAAGCAATATATTAATACCTTCGACTACAGTCAGGCCCTAGCTCGCCTTTCGCAAGCCGAAACTCTAAAAACACTATACTATCAATGCTCAAATGGATACGAAAAGCTTCAAGTTTTTAGGCTTTTAGGAGCAGATTCGTGCAACTCAGTTATTCAGAAGTATGTTAACGAAACCTTTCACGTCGAGAATGAGTATATTAGTCAGTTGTCGCCCCTAAGATTTGACCTGATACCCGACTATATTGTTGCCATATGTGACGCGAAAGTCGAAAGCATATAAGAGGTGAATAGGCGCGTTAATCAGCTAACCAAGGCTATTAGAAAGGCGACTCTAATCAGGCCACGCCACCCACCCCACCCGATAATCCTCAACCCGATCACACCTCACCCACGGCGCCACGTAGGTGATCGTCCGCTCCACCGGCCCTCCTGGCAGGGTGTCATCGAGGATCGTGCACGACACGGTGCCGGAGGTCATATCCTTGATGTCCTCCCAGCCGATCTCCTTGTTGGCACCTCGGCCTTTGCCTTTGCGGGGAAAGCCGACGCCGGTGAGGCCCTTGCTGTTGGTGAACACGATGCGGCCATTCATGTCGTACCAGGTGTCACGTTCGTATTCCTGCATCACCGGGAACTGCACGCGATAGATGGTGATCAGTTCATCGAGGGTGAGGCCGAGGGCCTGGGCCACGAGCACATCGATCTCCACCAGCGCCTGGCGGCGGGCGTAGTCGGTGCGTAGGGCGCAGTGGCGCTGCCAGGTGGGGGTGAGGTGGGAGAAGTACTCCTGCGGAAGGCGGGGATCGTCTGTTTTCGCCCATCGTTTTTTGTTGAAAGCGTTATCCCAGCAGTCAGCCCATAGAGCGGAGTAATGACTGGCGAGGCAGTTCATCGCTAAAACGCGAACACGAATGCTCTGCAGAAGAGAAGAGTCAGGCCTTGTAATTGGCAGTTGCTTGAGAATGCTTTGCGTCGCATGCCCCATTCCTGTCGTCTTTATGAAAAAATCAACAGGTAGACTTTGCAGAGATGCCAAGAAGTCAATCGTCTTTCCAGCCGATTGGAACGAGATGCTTACACAAGTGTGCACATGACAGGTACCCGGAAGAGAGAGGAAGGGCACGAGGGTTCTTTCGCCTGCTTGGCTTAGCATTTCACGAATAGTCACCTTGAAGCCGTCTGCAATCGTGGCCGCGTTATTCCATGGGAGGAGAGCTAGTGATCTTCGGACGCGACCTGGATCATCTGACTTGGTATAATTTGTACGGGGCAGATAATCGTCGGGAATATTGAGTAAATCAATTGGATCATAGTGTCCTTTTTCAGTGCAGAGTGAACGGGGTGTCTTAAAGAACGGATTTCCAATATGAAAATGTGGGCCTGATATGACCAGATCGCTGGGATGCTCGCGAAAGCATGTTTCTCTGGTGATAACCCCCTCTCTTTGGGACTTTGTTTCGTCAAGCATCACGCTAGCCACCCATTCCTCAGATATGTCGCCAAGACGCAATGACGAAGTTGCGTACTTCTTGAGAACGGAGAGAAGGTCTAATGAGTGGAGGCTGGGCAGGCGTGCCTCTAAAGTTGGTGTTCCTTTATCATCGTATAGCCCAGAAAATAGTGAAAGTTCGTTTTCATTCAACTTGATTCGGCGGCTCTGGTGTCCGCGCATGTCCCACTGGTTTTCATTGGTCTTGATGCCTCCCACCTCGCCTGAACCATCATGCGAGAGTGTGGCATCAACAGTTTGTGGATGAAATAAGTTTGAAATGTTGATGAACTCGCATGGTCTGCTTGGCCCATATATATTCAGGCTGTATTTTACGCGGTCTCCAATGGGGAAGAGGATGAGTTGATTCTGAAACTGGAAGTGACAACGCAGCCTCTTGTATAGATCGCGTCTGAGTGTGCCGCCCTTTGGATCGTCGTAAACTCCTTCGGGATGCAGAAAACCTTGCACTCCATCCATTGCCGCAATCCGCCATGCTTGCGGCAGGAAGCACTTGTAGAGATTAGCCTTGCTGCCAATTAGGGATGGATAGTTTGAAGTCGCATTTAGGAATGCCTGAGCGCCGTTCTGCTCTTCAAGCTCTCTTAGGTATGCCTCCCGCAATCCCTTATAGTCCGCAAAGGCATCGCTCCTCCGTTTGTTGAGTTCGCTGGCGCTTACCTTCCTCACCAACACCATCGGATCCCGATCGCCAATCACCCCCTTCTCCTCCCACTCCACTTTCAACCAGGGCGGATTCCCAACGATCACATCGAAGCCTCCGCCTTTGAGCAGATCGGCGAACTCCAGATCCCAGTGCAGTGGCCGCACTCTCCCAGCTACATGCTCCGCCAGCCGCAGCCGCTCAATCTCCTCCAAGAGCTTGGCCTTGTTCACATAGCCGTGGCGGTCGTTGAAGTTCACCGCCAGCTGCTTGGGCTGGGTGTCAGGCAGCAGCTGCAGCTGTTCCTCCTCCTCGTCCACCACCGATTCGATGTCTCCCAGCACGCAGCTGAGATCGTTGAGCCATTCCTCACGGCTGGGCAGCTGGTGGGCCTGCTCCAGGGGCCAGAACCAGAGGGCACACCAGTAGTCCATCGCCAGCTTCAGCCGCAGCCGGGCATTGGCATTGGCAATCCCTTCGCCGGCCACCTCCTGGCTCTGGATGCGGTCTTTGAGGCTGAGTGGTTTCCAATCCAGCCCCGCATCCCCCTCCGGATCACCCCACACCGGCAGCGGATCGGTGGTGCGCTCCCGGATCTGGGCCAGCTGGTCGGCCCACCCCTGCATCAGGCCATCGGCGATGCGGCTCAGACGCTGCAGCCGGCGTATCTCTGGCCCACTGAACGGTTTGCCGGAGAAGCTCTTCTTCCAGCTGCTGATCGTTTTCACCTCCTCAGGCAACAGCTCCTTGATCACCGCATTGGCCTTGATCGCCATTCCCGGATCAGGCAGCAGGAAATGGAAGATGGCGTCGTCTGGCAGCTCCTGATCCCAGGGCAGCTCCTCCGGGGCCTGTTCGTGCCAGGCCTTGGCGGGTTTGCCCTTCTTGCCTTCATGCGGCAGCTCATGCAGGCGGTAAATCTGGCGCCGGCAGCCCACCAGCGAATTGCCGCAGAGCAGCTGCTGGCCAAACCAGGGCACGAAGGCCCTGCCCTGCTCCGGCTGGTAGATGCTGTTGAGCCAGAGGCTCACCTCCGCCAGCTCGATCGCCACCGGGTTGAGGTCCACCCCAAACACGTTGCGATCAGCCAGCCGCATCTTCACCTTTTGCAGCTCCTGCTCGAAGTCGGCATGGGGGATCGTTTGCCCCAGCTCCTGCTGGCGAAGCTCCAGGTACTTCAGGGCCAGCTGGTTGATCAGTTCATTCAGGTAGGCCGCGGAACCCAGCGCCATCTCCAGCAGCTTGAAGCCCAGGATGTCGGAGGCCGTCTTGCCGGGCAGCAACTCCTTGAGCGTGTATTTGATCTGGCAGCGGGTGAGCGATTCGGGCGTGTAGTAGCTGGCGCTCTTGATCCGGTCGCGGCCGGCAAGGCGGTAGATGAAGGTTCCCTTCTCGTAGAGCTTCGGGCCGGTGCCTTCGGCATTGGGCACGATCTCCTCACGCTTGTAGTTGCCCAGCTGGCTGCGGGGCACGAAATGCCCCACCTCCAGTTCGTCGTGGGCCTTGCCGCGGGCCTGCACGGCGCCCTCGTCGTCGTCCGGGCTGTCGTCAGCGTCGTCGTCGTCCTCATCCGCTGGGGCGGCAGCTTTCTTGGGTGCCGGCTGCACCTCGTAGAGATCCTCCTCCGCGAAGAACCCCCGGAAGCTGAGCAGTGCCTCATACACCGAGCCCAACTGGTTGATGCCCAGCTGGGCGTAGCTCACGCGGCCGCGCTTGCGGCCGGCCTTGGCCTTGGTGAGCGACATCAGCTCGATCACCTCCCGCAGCACACCATTGCGGAACCGCACCCGCGCCTTAGTGATTGCCCCGCCCAGCAGGGGCATGCGGCTGGGATCAAACAGGTGGCTCTTGAGCGGCGTGATCCGGAAGCTGTCATAGATCTCACTCTCCCCGTCGCCGCTGATCAGGCCCTGCAGCTCGGCGTCCCCCCGTTTGGGGTAGCCCTCCCAGATCATCTGGAACAGGCGCTCCAGCGAATCGTGGATGTAGGTGCTCTCCCGATCGTCGTCGCTGAGCAGCGGCACCTGCTCCAGATCCCGCAGCCGCTCCAGGCTGTACCCGCGCCGGTACACCTCCGAGCCCATCGGGATGTAGTTCAGCTCAGGACGAGCCTCGATGTAGAAGAGGAACAGCAGCCGGTACATGAAGCGCAGACACTCTTCGCTGAGCTGTTTTTCATCGACCAGCTGGAACGCCGCATCCTTCTGCTTATAGCGGATGTGCCACACCGCCTCATTGCCCAGCAGCTCAATCGATTTGCGCAGGGCGTACTTGAGATCGCCGCTCACCTCATAGGCATGCTTGTGGCTGTTCTCATCGAGGTTGTCGAGCAGCGGCGTGCCCCCCTCGCTGGGGCAGAGATGATCGCGGTGCAGCAGCGTGGCTGCCGCCAGGAAGGCATCGGCCTGTCGCTCGGCATAGAGCGTGCTCACCTCAAAGCGCAGCAGCCGTGACGCCCCCCACTTGAAGCGATCGATCAGCAGCAGCTCATCGCGGCTGACCAGCAGCAACCATCGCGGTGGGTTGTCCTGGGCGAACACCCGGTTGTTGATCAGCTCCTCCCAGCTCTCATTGGCCACCACAGTGCCCAGGGAGGGATCGCGGATCTGCTGGCCGCTGATCTCCAGCTGCAGGGGATCGCGCACCAGATCTTCCGCCGCTGCAGCAACCGGGTTGAAGGCCTCCAGCACCCACAGCAAGGGTTCGCCGGAGGGGCGATCCACCGCGGCCAACACCGGTAGCTGATAGGGCTGGTCGTTGAGCAGCAGCACCTGGGCCTGGGGTTGCCAGCTGTAGCCCAGTGCTTCCAGCAACGGGCGGAACCACTGCTCACGCTGCAGCAGCAACCGGCCAGCGGCGGGTAGATCGGCCTCCTTCTCGCACAGCCCCAGCCAGCCGCGGCGTAGCCCCGCCAGCAGCCGATCCGGTTGGACAGTGGCCGCATCCTGCTCGGCCTGCTGCTTCCAGCGGGCCTGCACCTCCTTGAGGTCGCCCTTGAAGATCGCCTCCAGGTAGTAGTCGGAATAGAACTCCTGCTCATTGCGAATCCCCAGCAGCGCCATCGCTCAGCCCTCCTCTCCTGAAGCCACGGGGCGATACAGCACCGCCACCAGCTTCAGGTAGGGCGCTTCCTCGGTCGTCATCACATCTTCCACATAGCGCTGGTGGCTTTCAAACAGGCGCTGCACTTTCAGCTCTCCCTTCCGCAACTTCTCGGCTTTCACCGACACCACGCTGCCGTCCTGCTCGAAGTTCAGCTGCAGCTGCTGCACTCGTTTGACCCGCAGACGCTCCAGCCGATCGGTCTGCTCAGCCAGCAGCGGCTGCATGCGCTCGATCCACTCCTGCCGCCGCTGCAGCAGATAGCTGTGGGCCTCCTGCACAGCCTGGCCGCGCTGCAGGTTCAGGCTCTCCGGCACCGGCAGCTGACGGTTGGGATAGTCCTTCTCACCCAGCTGCAGGCGCTTGGCGATCTGGGCAAACGGTTCAACGGCCTCCACCTTCAGCCCTGATCCCAGGAAACGCACCCCCACCCACTCCTGGATCACCGGCTGGCCGGAACGGTTGGGAATCGTGCCCTGCAGCACCATCACCACCTCCCCAGGCTCCAATCCGCTGGTGAGCTGCAGCACCGGCGCCTGGTGCCGCGCATACGTGGCCAGGCCCCGGTCCACCAGCCACTCCACCAATGGATGGAGGGGCCAGAGGTACTCCAACTCCAGGCCCTGCTGCTTGCGGCGCCGGGAGCGATCCAGTTCCTGCTGCAGGTCCTGCGGGCGGGTGGAGAGCACCACCTGTTTGAGGCGATCCGGCCGGAATTCCCGCGGCAGGCGTTCGTAGCGACGCAACAGGTCTGTCGGCGGCGTGATCTCCAGCCGCTCCTGCTCGTCGTAGCGGCGGTACTGGATGGGTTCCCTGTCCACCTCCCGCTCAGCCACCGCACCCAGGGCCCTGGTCACATAGCTCCAGAGGTTCGGGTAGAGCGACGGCATCTCCAGCCGCTCCAGGGAGGGCCCAACGGATTCGGCGGTTGTGGTCTGGCTATCACTCCCTTCACTGCCGATCAGCTGGCCATAGAGCTCGGCGATCAAGCTGCTACCGCCCTGCAGAAAAGAAGCGGCATTGGCATCCAGCTGCTGTTCAAAGGCCGTGGCATCAGCAGCTTCAATCGCAGCGGCCGTGAGGTTTTCCTCTTCCGCTTCGTCGTAGCACTGGGTGAAGACTGAGGGATCGCCGATGTTGCGCTGCGCCTGCTCGTCCTTGCGGATCAGCACCTGCAGGATCTTCTCCACATCGCCCATGCCCTCCACCGCCGAGCTGGTGAGCAGGTAGCGGATCAAGGGCTGCTGACTCTGGCCATAGCGGTCGATGCGGCCGTTGCGCTGCTGCAGCGTCATCAGCGACCAGGGGATATCGAAGTGCACCAGCCGGTGACTGAGGTAGTGGAGGTTGAGACCCTCTGAGGCCACCTCGGTGGCCACCAGCACACGAATCGGGTCGGCCTCCTGCCCGAAGCGCTCCACGATCTCCGTCTGCACCGTGTCGACCATGCCGCCATCGAGGCGTTCCACCGCCTCCGCCGGCAGCTGCAGATCCCGGGCCAGGTGCTCCATGAGGAACCGCTGCGTTTCCCGCCGCCCCGTGAAGATCACCAGCCGGTCTTTGGGGTCATCCCCCCGCCACTGCCAATCGGCACACAACAGGCTGAGCAGCCGTTGGTATTTCGAGAAAGCGCCAGCACCGATCGGCTCCAGCAGCCCCACCAGCGGCTGCAGGGCGGCTTGGTCGGCGGCGCTGGGCTCCTTGCTCTGGCCCAGCGTGTGGAGCCGGTTCCGCACCGTCTCCAGGCAGGCCATCGGGCTGGAGAGCATCGCCTTCTGCAGGGTGGTGCGGAACAGCTGGCCTGCCTTGGCTTTGCGGTCACTGTCCGGCAGCTTCAGCGTGGCCAACGCCGAGAACACCGCCTCCTCCTCGGCACTGGCCTTGGCCTCCACATTGGCGGCATCCCGTTCCGGCACGCCCTGGGCCGCGCGCATCTGGCCGATCACGTCCTTGCGGAAGCGCCTTACATACAGATCGCGGATCTCGGCCTCTTCCTTCGTGTAGTCCTTCGGGTTGGCGATCGCCGTGGGATCGAGCATGTTCACCAGGCTCGCGAAGCTCTCCGGCTTGCCGTCATGCGGCGTGGCCGACAGCAGGATCAAGGTGTCCGAACGGGTCGCCAACCGCTCGGCGAGCTTGGAGCGCTGGCTGCGCTGGGCCCCGACGCCGCGTTCGGCGACGTTCTGGCATTCATCGATCACGATGATGTCCCAGTGGGCGTGCTCCAGATAGGCCCGGTAGTCGCGGTCGTTCTTGAGGGTGTCGACCGAGACGATCGCCTTGTCGAAGTGGTGAAAGGGGTTCTGGCCGGTAGGCAGCTGCTCGCGGATGCGCTGAATGCCCAGCGAATCGAGGCGCACCAGCGGGATCGTGAAGCGACTCCAGAACTCCTTCTGGAACTGCCCGAGCATGCTCTTGGTGGTGACCACCAGCAGGCGCCGGCCGCGGCCGCGGCGGATCAGCTCACTGCAGAGGATGCCGCACTCCAGCGTCTTGCCCAGGCCCACCGCATCGGCGATCAGCAGCCTCTGCCGGGGCATGGCCAGCGCCTTGGCCGCCGGCAGCAGTTGGTAGTCCATCACGTCCATCGCTGCCCGATGGCCGATCACCAGCTCGGACCCGGTGGGCACCGTGCGGCGCAGATGGGCCTCGATGAACAGAAGGCTGTCGCGGTAGTTGTCGGAGCTGTCCCCCACCAGTTCGGTGTCCTCCGGCTGGAGCACCTTCAGGTCGGGCTCCAGGGGTTCGAGGAAGAGCGCTGACTGATCCTGCAGATAGGGCGACACGCCCACCACGTCCAGCAGGCGCTCCCCCTCGCGGGTGAGCTGCACGTTGCGCACCATCCATTCCGCATCGCGGCATTGGATGCGGGCGCCGGGGGCGATCACGGCCTTAGCCACGCGACTGCTCCGGGTGAGGAGCCCTGAGCGTCCCGTTGACCATCCGCTGCCGTCGCTGTGCACCAGTCTGCTTCGTTCTACAGCGGGAGAGTGACAAACGCCTCCTGCTCGTCACAACCATCCCTGCGTACCTATGCAAGGGCTGCATAGTTTTTGGGTGGCATGGCCCAGGCACTGCCAGCTTGATCAGGGCCTTTCTCCGGGAGGTCCCTCATGGCTTGGAGATGCACAGCCTCCGGAGATCGCGGGGTGGAGCTGGACAACCAGGGCTCTTTCAAGAGGAACGTCTCAGCTCTCAGGCCCAGATCCCGCCATCCCCTTCGCCAGCTCGTACTCCTGCGCAAAATCGATCCCCGCGTCCTGACCCGGCAGCAGCAGCTGCACACCCACATAGAGGATGCAGGCCACCTGCAGGGCTGAGACGGTGGCACCGCCCTGGTACAGCCGCAGCTGGTGCTTTTGGTTGGGGTTGTTGATCGCCAGGCCCTTTTGCCCCACTGCCGCCACCTCCGCCAGCAGTTGCTTCTGGCCTTCTGCGTCCAAGGAGCGGTAGGTCTCCAGGGCACTGCTCAGGTACATCACCGCATCCATGCGGGGCTGGCCCTGGGCGTTGGCGCGCAGTACCCGGTCGGCGAGCCGCCGCTGCTGGTTCTTGATCTTCTCGGCCAGCTCACCCACCGGTGCCAGCTGCAGCGCCCGCTTGAACAGCGCATCGGCTTCTGCTGCGTGGGAGGCCTGATCGATCCCCAGCAGGCACTGGGCGTAGGTGAACAGGTTGATCGGGTCGTCTGGCGCCACCGTTGCTGCCGCCCGCAGATGGGGCAGGGCCGCTGCTGCGTCGTCCTTCATCAGCAGGAGCTGGCCAAGGGTGCGCAGCGCAAAGGGATTGCGGGGCTCCAGCACCACCGCCTTCTCCAGCGGTCCCTGGGCGGCGTCTGGATCCTTGTCCCGCAGGGCGGCGATGCCCAGCGCCACCTGGGCGTTGGCATCGCCGGGGTCCAGCTCCACCGCCCGGCCCAGTAGCTGCCGGGCTTCTGGGAGCTGCATTCGGTCGCTGTAGACGATGCCCAGGTTGTAGAGGCTCTCCACGTGGCCTGGCTCCAGCTGCAGGCGGGTGCGTAGCAGCGGGATGGCCTCGTCGTAACGACCGGCCTTGAGGTGCTCAGCGATGGTGGCGCTGGCTGGTACCTGCCCCGCCTGGGGCTCCCAGGCCACCTCGATCAGCCCTTCCGAGAAGGCCACATCCACCCGGCCGCCAGCTTCCCGGTAGGCGTCCTTGTAGTAAGTGGTGACGGCCTCGCGGAAGGTCTGGCTGCCCCGCTCCCGTGCTGCCTCCGGCAGCAGGCTCAGATCAAAGCCCTCCTCCGGCAGCGAGAAGCGGATCGGCTGCGGCTCGCTCATGCGCCTGGCCTTACGCGGACGGCTGCGACCACTCATACCAGCCGGAGACGCCCAGCTCCTGGGCCCAGCTGTCGATGATCTGCCGGTCTGTCGGCTCGTTGGCCGGATCGCCATCACCCAGGGCCAGGCTGATCAAACGGCGGCCCACTTCTCCATAGCCCTGGGACACGTAGGGCACGGCGAGATAGGGCTTGCCCAGTAAATCGCCACCGCAGATGGCATAGGCCCCATTCATCGCAATGCTCGCCCCATAGAGCGGGGCTGGGTAGTTGGCGCGGGTGCTGGGCTGCAGTGCCGCCAGGTTGTTGGTGATTTCCGTGCTGATCGCCTGCTCCTGGGCCTCCTGCAGATCCGGGCAGTGCTGGCGGATCCAGCGGTCCACCAGCATCCCCGGCCCCATCGAGCGCAGCTGCAGCAGCAGGCCGCCGTAGATGAAGGAGCCCAGCTCCCGCGCCTTGGCCTCTGGCAACTGGCGGTGCAGTTGCTCGCACGCGCTGATCACCTCGGCTCGCTTCTCTGGGTTGTCGCGCAGCACCACCCGCTGCCCGGGCCCATCGCGCAAGGCCATCCGGCACTCAAAGGCGATCAGGTAGTCGGCCGCTCGGTTCTCACCGCCCTTGATGCGGAGGACATGGCTGCCCTCCGTCGCGCCGGCGCAGCGGATCGTGGCGAGTACCCCCATGTGGGGGTCTTCCACGATCTGCACGGGTTTGCCCGTCGCCTGCTCCAGATCCGCCAGCGCCTGGTTGGCGGACGGCAAAAATTCGCGATGGCCGCGGGGACTGGGCTCTGGCATCGACGGCCCCGGTCCTGGCGCAGGCAGGGTCAGGGTAGCCAGCGGCCCTTGCTCTGCTTGGGGGCTCTTGGGGTGCTCAGCCGAAACCCTTGGCCGGCCCGCGGAACCCTGGCGGCAGCAGCGGGATCTCGATCTCCGCCCCCTGCTCCACCGGGTAGCCCTCCAGCTCCAGGTGCATGTCGCTGCTCACCAGCGTCAGCGGTGGGTCGAGGTCAATCGCCTCCATGAACACCATCACCAGGTCTTTTCCCGGCCCAATGGCATCGGCATGGCGCTTGACGTCCTGCCGGAAGCGCAGGGAGGTGTACTTCTTGAGGTCGGGCCGGGCCGAGAGCACGTTGGTGCGCAGGAAGCGGCGGTTGCCGTACTCCGTCTCGTTGACGAAGAGCACATAGGGCTCATCCCCATCCGGCCCGGGCAGATCGTCCTGGGTGGTGATGTGGAATCCGGGCACGGCGGTGGATCTCGCAGGCAGTGTTCCCAGCATCCGCCATCCAGCCAGGATGGGGAGCATCCGTCAGCGGCTCTGCTGATCTGCGCTGATGAGCCCGCTGTCGCCTGAATCGATCCGTGCCAGCCAGGCGGAGCTGCCACCGATCGGCACGGTAATCACCGAGCTGCGCCGTCAGGACCCTTACATCCAGCAGGAGCAGAACCGCTACCGCTCGCCGCGGGGCTTCCAGCACTGGGCTAATCACCTGGCCTATGCCGCCCTGATCGAGGCGGGTCTGCAGGTGATGAACGAGCTGGCCGATCCGATCGGCTTCTGGGCTGCTACCACCTGCCGCTGGGCCCGGATCGTGGAGGCACCACCCCGGTTCCTGGCGCCGGATCTGGTGGAGGCCTTCCGCCGCACTCCCTCACCCCGCCTCGATGAGGAGCTGCCGCAGGTGCTCCCCTGCTTCCGGCTGATGCTTCCCGATGGTGCCCTGTTCACAGAAGACAGGGTGCCGATCCCGGTGGTCATCGTGGCCGACCTGCGGGTGATGGCCGACTGGCTGCCGCCCCAGGCGCAGCGGATAGGTGGCATCAGCTGCGTCGGCTTGGCCCTCGATGGCAGCAGCTACCTCACCCGTCATTCCTTCCAGCAGATCGGCGAGCGCCAGCCCACCGTGGAAGACCTGAGCCACCCGGCCTGGCAGTGGGATGAAAAGGCGGTGCAGAGCACCAACCAGCGGATGGAGGGCCTGGCGATCAACGCCCTGCTGGTGCAGCTCTATCAGCCGGAGCTGCTTACCACCGGCCCGGCGGCGAAGGTGCCGAGCGGCAAGGGCTTCTCCGCTGGGACCGCCGATGACTCCGGCACCGTCACGCCCCAGGGCCCGGTGTGGATCGGCAAGGACTTCCGGCTCGATCGCACCCCAAGGGCTCCTTCAGAAGGGACCACGGCTGGCACCAGCAGCAGCGCCTCGCGCCGGCCCCACTGGCGCCGCGGCCACTGGCACACCGTGCTGCATGGCGAGAAGCGTCAGAGCCGCCGGATGCAGTGGTTTCAACCCGTGTATGTGGGGCTGAGCTGAGCACATCGACCCGGACGCGACCCACACCCCCGATGGAGAAAACCCGGCGGGGATGCCGCCGGGCAACAGCCTCAGAGCACCTGGACCCTGGCCTGAGGGCCGAGTACCTGCTGCTGATTGGAGGCCAGGATCAGCGCCTCTTCGCGGGGCACGTAGTGCGGCTGGGCGGTGATGTGGCCCTCGCGATCGAGGAAGAGCACCCTGAGAAGCCGGCCAGCGGCATCAAGCAGATGCACCGAGACGATGCGGATCGGGCAGGTGCGGCTGAGAGGAGTGGCGGCCATGGCTGGGCTGGCGAACGACACCGCCGTCAAGCCCCGGCGCCGCCTGCGCCGCGCAAGGGGCGCGGAGCGCAGCGCAGCGACTCGCGTCAGCCCTTGAGCGGTGTGCAAGACGGGGCAGGCCGGGTGGCGTGATCGCCAGGCCCCATGGACCCACAACCCATCAAATGGATAGCCGCTGACTAAAGACCTGAACTGCCTGCCGCACTGCGTCCCATGGGCTGATTAATGCAGCCAACGCATAAAAACGACAGTTCAGGAGGGCAGACCCAGCCATCACCAGAACTGTGTAGACACCTCTTTGATCGTCACACTGTCTCGGACTTGGTCTAGCGAGATTTTTTCAAGACCCATTGCGCCGCAAGGGATCTCGGGAATTAAGGATTTTTTGGGTTACACGGGCCCGTAGTGCGCAATCCGGAAGAACTCGTGCACGGGAACTTCACAACGCGCGAGTCTAAGCACAACCACCAAATTTTCGCAACATTTCACAACATTCAGCGCCTTGCCACCATCCCTGGTGGTATCTCCGCCTTGCACACCCCATCGGTGCTGCCAAACTGATTGGACCCCCGACAGGGACTGGCTCCGCTCGGTCTTCCGGGCAGGGAGACCTGGGTCTTTCCAAAAGGAAAGGCCCAGGGGCTTCTACCTCCCTGAGCCTCCCCCTTGAAGGGCGCTCCTTCGTCAAGAGCTGCCTAATGGTGACTCATCAGAAGCCGGACGGCGAGTCCGGCGTACACAACTTCTCAATGGCTCATGGAGCCTTGACAGTTCCTGCATCGAGCTTCTCGATGCATTCCATGGCTGGTTTGGAAGGCAACCCCTGCTCCTCTGGACAGCACTTGACCGCTCCGGCATGGGGGTGGCGGTGATGCCTGTGCCCCAACCGACCCGCTATCTGCTTTACCGGGTCGCTGCATACGGCGTCTCTGCAACGGGCGATCCCTATGCCGACCTGGTGCTGATCCGTCCACAGGGCGGAACGTGCAAAGCCAAGGCCTTCGCCAGCTGCTTTGGCGATCTGAATCAGCTGCCTGCGTTCGAGGGTGCTGAGGTGAGCCTGCAGCTGACCTCCACGGGTCTACAGCTCAGGCCCATGGCGGAGCAGGCCATGCCTGGCCTTGAGGGCTCAGTCGATCCGGCGCCTGACCAAGGCCTGACGGCGGATCGCTCGATCTTGAACTCCGATTGCGCGTTCTTTCCCCCCGAGGCAGACCCTTCCGATCCGCCCCCCACCCCAGGCAGCTCCACGATCCCAACCGTGCAGGAAGTAGCCGCGACTGTGGCCCGCCTGGCCAGGGACTTTGAGCTGCCCACCGTCATGTGGGTCCACCTGCCGATTCGGCATGACCGCTCCTCGGATAAGCAGCGATGCCCCCAGGCGCACCACGCGCCCCCTGAGGCCTGGTGACCCGATGCGACCGAGCCGACTGCGAGCTACGCCGCTACCTGCGGGTGCTGCACCAGGTAGGCCTCAATCCAGTCGTGGTGCCGCTTCTGCAGGATCCGATCGGCGATGGAAGTGGCATCTTCCGGTACCTGAAACCGCTTGCGGAAGGCTTTGGTGAAGCCCTCCAGCACCGGCCGGGGCAGACCGCGCAAGGTGGTGAGGATCTGGCGGGTGGTGGCCGGGTCGAGGGGCGTGAGGCCGGGATCGATGTTGGCGCTTGGGGTGGTGGGCGAGGGGCGGCGACGGATCGATCGCGTGCCGTTGCTGGCGCTGGCAGGCGGGGGAGCGCTGCTGTTCCCTGTCGCCTGGGTGACCTCGCGTTGTTGCTTGTCATAGAGCGCCAACCCGAACGGATTGCCAAAGGTCATCAACGCCCGCTTCATGGCATCGGTTTCGGCTTCCTTGAGGGCGGATTCATGGGCCTGGCCCAGGTCGGTGTCGATGCCGTGGCCGGCGCCGCAGCCCTCGCGAATCAACTGGGCACCGGTGCTCTCGCCGACGGTGATGCGCACGCGGGCGGTGTAGGTGACTCCCCAGCCGGGGCGTTGCTCCCGGCTCGTGCCTCTGGCACCGATGGTGCGCTCGCTCTGGTTGACGCAGCGGAGGGCGACGGTTTCGCGCTGCCAGCCGTCAAAGCCAAAGATCCTGTTTGCTTCCGCGATCACCTGCCAGCCCTCCAGATAGCTGACGGAGCTGCGGCCCTGCTCTCGCTGGCGAACCTTGGCGCGATCCAGCGGGGCGGAGAGGGCAGTGATCTGCTCGGGGGAAAAGGTGCAGGTCATGGCGACGAGGGGTGAGGCGGGGAAGTGTGTGGTGAATGCAGATGAGGCGATCAGCTGGTCGCACCGTGAGGTGCGCTTGGCAGCGCAGCGGCTTCCGGGTCGAGGGGTTCGATCAGCACCCAGCAGGGCGGTTCACTGCAGTGGATGTGCTGGGGCGACGGGCGGCGGCTGTTCTTGCGGAGGATCGGCACCACCCAGCTGCACAGCCGGGTCGACCAGATGTGCCCCCTGGGCCGTGGACTGCAGGGGCTGTTGGTGGCGGTGGTACTGGCGTAGCTGGTGAGATCCATGGCTTTGGTGATGGGGTGATCGGTGGCTGTGTGGGCTCTGGGGGGAGTGACGTGGGCCCGCTCCTGCAACAGGCCCGTGTGAAAGGGGGCCCTTGCCCCCTCAGTGGATGCGCCAGCTGCGGCGGGAGAGGAGCTGAGCGCCTTCGATGTGGCGGCCGGCCTTGAGCGCTTCTTTGATGGCGGCCTTGTCGGGCTTGGTGGTGGTGGTGACGGCGAGCCACTCGGAATCGAGGGCCTCCTCGTCGTCGATCACCACGGCCGAAGATTTACGGCTGCTGAGCTCGTGATTCGGGAACGAGAAGCGGGTGGCGCCGGGCTGCAGCTGGGTGAGAACAAAGATCAGTGACTCCTCCAGGGCATCGGCCCGGCCGGCATCCGAGCGGGCCAGATCGGCGAGGCGTTTGGCCTGCTGCTGGCGGTAGGAGGCCTGACCGCGGAGGTGCTCGATCACCCAGCAGGTGGCATCGGCTTTGGCGGCGAGGGCCTGCTTGTTGCCTTCCTCTGCCAATAGGGCGGCCTCGAGCTCGGCGAGGGCCTGGGCGCGGGTGTCGTCGTCATCGGCTTCCAGCTGCTGGGCCAGCTGGCCGATGGCGGTGGTGAGCTCCTGGGCCTCGATGCCCAGCTGCCACAGGGAGCCAGAGCGCTGGAGGGAGCAGGAAGGGCCAGAGCCGCTGGTGTGATCAGGCACCGGTGCAGCTGGAGCAGGTGACAGGGCAGCTGGAGCTGCGGGGATGGGAGTCAGGACAGCCATGGCTGTGAGGGGGTGAAGGAAGACGGGAAAGACGAATGGGGACCGGGGCCCTGGGCCTCAGGCACCGGGAGGAAGCTCTGCCGGGGGTACGGCCCACAGCCCGGCCGATGGGCTGACTTCCACCACGGCGATCGGCACCGGTGACCGGGAGGCCATGCGGCGTGCCTGCTGCACCAGAGAGGCGGTGCCGGCACCACCGGGAAAAGCCACCACCAGCACCGAGGCCAGGCAGCCGGGGGAGGTGTGGGCTTCTGCGCGGGCGATGGCCTGCTGGAGTAGCTCCCGGTTGCGGATCGGCCCGGCGGCGCGGCCGTGCTGCTGCCACTGGGCCGGCATCACCAGGGAGCACCAGCCCAGCTGACCGGCGGCGCGGCCAATGGCGGCATCGGCACCACGGGCACCGCCATGGAGCAGCAGATGCACCAGCCGGCCGCCAGTGCGCGCCAGAAGCTCAGCGGCAATGCGCTGATGGGGCCAGGCCAGATCACGGCCGCCACCGGCCGCGATCACCAGAGAGCGAGCCGGAGCAATCTCCAGCCGCGATGGAATACAAAGAGCCATGGATTCAGTTGCCGAAAGGACAACTGATCGGGGCATCACAACCGCTCTGAACTATGCAACGGTGATGGCGAGACCAGGGGATGAGGTTGCCGCCGGCGATGGGCTCAGGGCCTTTGGCGCAGCACTTATTCTATCAGTACAGATGCACTGTAGAGCCGGCAGATCCCCTGTGGGACAGTGGACCTGCGCAAAGCAAAGCCATGCACGGGCGGACTTGAAATCTGATAAGCAAGGCCGGCAGATTCAGCACTGAATGACCAACCAGCCGCGCGAGGAAACTTGGAGCATTCCCCCACCCCATTGATGCGGGCGAATGCCCGGCCACCGCAGCCGCGGGAGAGCAGCCCTGCCCGCCACCATCACATCGGCCCCAGAGCGGAGGGCGGCGGCGGCTGGCCGATGCACGCCACGGCGTAGCCGTGGCACGCTGAAGGACGGCCGTCGCTGACCGGAGCCCTTCGGTGTCCGACAGAGCCTTGCGGCATGGCCCTCAGCAAGGCCGATGCGGTGGAAGCTGAACGATCAGAGCGGCTCCGTGCCTTCGCTGAGGATCGCCAGGTAGGCGTCGTAGGCGAACAGGCGATTGCGTCTCCCGCCTGTGATCTCCCGGGCGATGCCGAGCTCCACCAGAGCCTCGATCGCCTTGCCGGCCGTAGGAAAGCTCAGGCCACTCAGCTCCTTGAGCTGCTTGGTGCTGGTTAGCGGCCGTCGCCGCAGGGCCGCGTAGCCCAGGCGCACGCTGTGGCCGGATCGGCCCAAGTCCTGCAGTTGCGCCTCATCCCTGCGGAACAGGTCCAGCAGCCGCTGCGCCGTGGCTACCGCGGCGGAAGCCGTGCTCTCAACCCCTTCCAGGAAGAAGTCGATCCAGGCCTCCCAGTCCCCCTGCTGGCGCACGCCGTCGAGCAGCTCGTAGTAGCGGCTGCGGTGCTGCTTGAAGAACAGGCTCAGATACAGCAGCGGCTGCTGGAGCACGCCGGCCTCGATCAGCATCAGCACGATCAGGAGCCGGCCCAGCCGGCCATTGCCATCGAGAAACGGGTGGATCGTCTCAAACTGCACGTGGGCCAGGGCGGCCCGCACCAGCACGGGCAGGGAGTGCTCACCTTGGTGACTGCCATGGATGAACTGCTCCAGCTGCCCCATGCAGTCCTCCACCAGAGCCGGCGGCGGCGGCACGAAATGCGCATTGCCTGGGCGGGTGCCGCCGATCCAGTTCTGGCTGCGCCGGAACTCCCCTGGCAGGCGATCGGCACCGCGACCTCGGGCCAGTAGCCGGCCGTGGATTTCGCGAAGCAGGCGGGATGAGAGCGGGAAGCCCTCGTTCAGTCTCGCCAGACCATGCTCCAGGGCTGCCACATAGCTGGAGACCTCGACGACGTCGTCAAACGGAACGCCGGGTGCTTCCTCCAGCTCAAACAGCAGCAGGTCGGAGAGGGAGGACTGGGTGCCCTCGATCTGGGAGGAGAGCAGGGCCTCGCGCCGCACGTAGGCGTAGAGGAACAGATCGGGATCGGGCAGCAGGGAGGAGACACCATCCAGGCGGCCACAGGCCAGCAGCGCCTGCTCGTGCAGGGCTTGAAGGGATCCAGCCAGCACCACTGGCGGATCAGGGGGCAGCGGCGCCGGCACGAAAGCCCGCACCGATTCCCCGGCGGTGCTGGTGACCTCGTAGTGGCCGGTGGCCTCACGCCGCACGGACCCCCCCCCGACGAACCTTGAATACGCCGTCAGCTTATTTAAGGAAGTGGCCGTTCCCCTGAACAAGGTGCCCGGTTGGAGTCGTCTCTCGCGTCCCGCTCCGGTCTCAGGGCCTGCATGGGCGCCGGGGCTGCTCCTCGGTCGACCAAGCCCCCCCGAGGGCTCTCAGGGGAAAACATCTCACCAAACATCTCACATGGGGCGTTTTTGTTGTTGAGAAGCCGGCTCTAGCAATGAGACTGGGCGATTTATGGCTCAGCCTTCCAAGCTGATGATGCGGGTTCGATTCCCGCCGCCCGCTTCTTTTTCTCGCCACTGGTTTCTCGCCACTGGTTTCTCGCCACTGGTTTCTCGCTACTGGTTTGTCGCCACCGGTTTGACCGCGGGCCATCACCGAGAGCGGATTCGGGGTGAACGGGGCAGCTGGACCGATTTTCTCCGGTTGGGCGCCTCTACCACCGCGCGGTGGCGGGCTGCATCGCTGGTCACGCCGCTGGGGAAAACCTGCGAAGTTCGGTGGAAAACCTGGGGTTAGTGGGGAAAACAGCGACCCGGGTTCAGGGGCTCGGCTCCTGCAGCAGGCGTGACGACACCAGCAGCATCAGGCTGCGGCTCTCCAGCGGCGCCCCGAGCGGTTTCCAGGGGGTGGGCTGGCTGGGCAGGTCCTCCCCCACCGGCAGCGCGGTGTCAATCACCCGCAGCCACCCGGCCGGGCACACCGGCAGCTCGAAGCGCACGGACCGGCAGTAGGCGTTCATGCCGCACCAGAGCAGCGGACCCTGCCTGCTGTCGTTGATGCTCCAGGCCATGGTGTGGGACCATTCCGCCCAGTCGGGCTTGCCGATCTCCACGCCGTGCCACTGGCGCCACAGGTGCGGCTGGTCGCCGCTGCCGCGCTGGGGCCGCTCCGCCAGGGGTAGTTCGGGGTTCACCAAGTCGATCAGCCGCTGACGCAGCCGCAGCAGGCGCTGCAGGTAGGTGCGCAGCGCCAGGTCGGCGCCATCGGGCAGCCAGTGCATCCAGCCCAGGGGGTTGTTCTGGCACCAGGTGTTGTTGTTGCCCCCCTGGCTGCGGCGCACCTCATCCCCCATCAGCAGCATCGGCACGCCGGGGGCGAGCAGCAGGGTGGTGAGCAGGTTGCGCAGTTGCCGTTCCCGCAGCGCCAGCACGGCGCGATCGCTGCAGGGGCCCTCCAAGCCATGGTTCCAACTGTTGTTGTGGTTGTCTCCGTCGCGGTTGTCCTCGCCGTTGGCCAGGTTGTGCTTACCGTTGAAGCTCACCAGATCGGCCAGGGTGAAGCCGTCATGGGAGGTGAGGAAGGTGATGCACTGGCCGGGCTGGGGCAGCCGGGGCTGGTAGAGATCGGGGCTGCCGCTGAGGCGCAGCCCCAGGTTCCAGCTGGCTTTCTCATCCCCTTTCCAGAAGCGGCGCACGTCGTCGCGGAAGCGGCCGTTCCAGGTGGCGACGCGCCGGGCGGGGAAGTCGGCCAGCTTGTAGAGACCGCCGCAGTCCCACGGCTCGCTGATCATCTTCAGGTCGGAGAGTTCCGGATCGGCCTCCATCGCCTCGAACAGGGGCGGCTGGTCGAGGGGCATCAGCCCATCGCCGCGGCTGAGGGCGATGCCCAGGTCGAAGCGGAAGCCGTCCACCCCCAGCTCCGTGGCCCAGCAGCGCAGGGATTCCAGGATCAGGCGCCGCACCAGGGGGCGATTGGCGGCAATCGTGTTGCCGCAGCCGCTCACGTCCTGGTAGTGGCCCTCGGGTGACTGCTGGTAGTAGAGGCTGTCGCCGAAGCCCCGCCAGCTGAGGGTGGGGCCGTCCTGGTTGCCCTCGCTGGTGTGGTTGTAGACCACGTCGAGAATCACCTCGATGCCGGCCCGGTGGCAGGCGCTCACCAGCTGGCGCACCTGGTCGCGGCCGCTGAGGGGATCGTCGCCGATCAGGTAGCCGGGGTGGGGGGCCATCCAGCTCAGGGGGCTGTAGCCCCAGTGGTTCTGGCGGCCGGGAGGGGCATCGGCCGGGTCGAAGGCCATCACCGGCAGCAGCTCGATCGCGGTGATGCCGAGTTCCTGCAGCAGGGGCAGGATGTCGATCAGGCCCAGCAGGCTGCCCTGGCGCTCGGCCGGCACGGGGCTGCCCGGTCCCTGGGTGAAGCCGGCCACATGCAGCTCGTAGATCACGCTGCGCTGCCAGCTGTGGCGCGGCCGCGGCGCGGCATGAAAATCGAAGCGCTCCCGCTCGGTGACCACGCCCTTGAGGCAGCAGCCGGTGTTGGGCACCGCCCCCACCGCTGCGCCCCGCTGGTAGCCCTGCCAGCCGGCGATGGCGCGGGCGCAGGGGTCGAGCAGCACCTTGGAGGGGTTGAAGCTGTGGCCGCCCTGCTGCAGCGGGCCGTACACCCGGTAGCCGTAGCAGCAGCCCAGCCCCAGCCCTTCCACTTCCACATGCCAGTGGTCGCCGGCCCGGTGGCGGTTGTCGAGCTCCACCACCTGCTGGGGCTCGCGGTCTTCGCCATGGGCGAACAGCAGCAGCTCCACCCGGGTGGCCAGGGGGGCCACCACCGAAAAATTCACGCCCCGGCGGGTCAGGCTGGCTCCCAGGGGCCAGGGCTGGCCTGGATGCACCGAGGCAGTGCGGAGCACGGCGGCGGAGCCCTGGGGCGATGCGGCGGGCCTGGACATGGGCAACGGGCGGTGCCGGCTTGCCCCACAAACTAGGCAGGTGAGACCCGGAGCATCGTTGGCACTTGTGTCTGCTGACCTGGAGAGCGGCCGCCCGGCGCGGCAGGTGAGGCAGGGGCTCTGGCTGTTTGCCCCGAACCGCGACACCCAGGGCGGCAGCAGCTGGCTGGTGGCGGCGGATGCCCTGGGCTCCGCTGGGGGGCTGGAGGGGGACCTGCTGATCGACTGCCCGGCCTGGAACCAGGCCAACCTCGACCTGCTGGCGGCCCGGGGCGGCCCGGGCACGATCGTGCTCACCGGCCGGGACGGGCATGGCCGCTGCCGCCGGTTTCAGCAGGCCCTGGGCTGGCGGGTGCTGGTGCAGGAGCAGGAGGCCTACCTGCTGCCGGGGGTGGAGCACCTGCACAGCTTCGGCGAGGAGCACCAGCTCGCCGCCGGCGTGCGCCTGCTCTGGACCCCCGGCCCGACGCCCGGTGCCTGCGTGCTGCACCTGGGTGTGCCGGGCTGGGATGGCCTGTTCTGTGGTCGACTTTTGCAGCCGCTGGCGCCCGGTGTCCTGGGGCCGTTGCGCCGGACCCGCACCTTCCACTGGCGCCGCCAGCTGGCCAGCCTGGCGCGGCTGCGGCAGTGGCTGCCGGACGGCTCACCTGCCTGGATCGCCTGCGGTGGCGGACTTGGCGCCCTGCGTGGCGAGGTGCTCGTGCCGGACGGCGGCGGCGTGCTGGCGGGACTCGATCTGGGGCGATTGGCCGGCGTCACGGTGTCGGAATTGCCCTAGCGGTGCGCATGCGCTCACCAGATCCATTGCGGCAAGGCACTTTCTGTTGCGATCCGGCGTCATGCCCCATACCATTGGCGCGCTCCACACCAGGGCGATCGGGTTTCCCGACTCCCCAGTGCTGACCGCCGCACAACAGGTTTTTCCGTCCCATGAACAAAGCAGACCTCGTCAATCTCGTGGCTGCCCGCACCGAGCTCACCAAGACCGACGTCGGCCTGGTCGTCGATGCCCTGATCGACACCATCATCGATTCGGTGGTCGACGGCAAGAAAGTCTCGATCCTCGGCTTCGGCTCCTTTGAACCCCGCGACCGCTCCGCCCGTCAGGGTCTGAACCCCAAGACCGGCGAGAAGATCAAGATCGAGGCCAAGCGGGTGCCCGCCTTCACCGCCGGCAAGATGTTCAAGGACAAGGTGCAGGGCGTCGGCTGATCCCCTTGGTGCGGCCTCCGTGCCGCTGCCCCGGCATCTGCGCCAGCTGATCGCCCAGGGCATGGCCCTGCGCAGCCAGGGGTATCGCGGACGGTTTGCCCCCTCCCCCACCGGCCCTCTCCATCGCGGCAACCTGCGCACCGCCCTGCTGTCCTGGTTGGCCGCCCGGTTGGAAGGAGGCGAGTGGCTGCTGCGCATCGACGATCTCGACACCCCTCGCCTGCGGGCGGGCGCCGATGACGCCATCTATGCCGACCTGCGCTGGCTGGGCCTCCACTGGGATGGGGAGCCCACGCGCCAGAGCCTCCGCCGCGGCCTCTACGCCACGGTGCTGTCAGCCCTGCGCCGGGCCGGCTGGCTCTACCCCTGCCGCTGCAGCCGCCGGATGCTGGCCGACATCTCCGCTCCCCACGGCGGCGGGCCGGTGTATCCCGGCCACTGCCGGGGCCGTCGGCTGGGCTGGGCCGCCGAGCAGGGCCGGCTGCCCAGCTGGCGCTGGCGGCTGCCGCCCGGGGAGATCGCCTGGCCGGAGCGGTTCGACGCCCCGGATCACCTGGATGGGCCCCGGCAGGTGGGCGATGTGGTTCTGCGGCGGGCCGATGGGTTTCTGGCGTATCACCTCGCCACCGCCGTGGATGAGCTCTGCTTCGGCATCACCGAGGTGGTGCGGGGTGCGGATCTCGTGTGGTCCACGGGCCCCCAGGTGGCGCTGATGGGGCTGCTGGGGGGCACTCCCCCCCGCTACGGGCACGTGCCGCTGTGCCGGGACGCTGCCGGTCAGCGGCTGAGCAAGCGCGATGGGGCCGAGGGGCTGGCCGGGCTGCGCCAGCGGGGCCTGGATGCGGCGGCCGTGGTGGGCGAGCTGGCCGCGAGTGCGGGCCTGGTGCCGGTCGGTGCCCGGCTCAGTGCGGCCGAACTGCTCCAGGAGCTCGACGCGGCGAGGTTCGAGCGGCGGTTGCGCCGCGCCGTTCAGGCTTAAGGAAGGTTTCGGGATCAATCCCTTCCGCCAGCCCCACACTGGGTTCATCCTTCCAACGCTTCCGCGAGCGCCTCAGCGATGTCCGCCCATCAGCAGCCCGAACCGGCGGCTGCGCCGACCCCCTTGCCCCGCCAGCTGGCCAGCCTGGTGTCCAGCCAGCCAGGCCCAGCGGAACCCAGGTGCGCCCAGGGGGATCAAGGGGAAATCTGCCAGGTCTGCGGCGGCAGCGGCATGCTGCGCCTGGGCGACCAGCGCTTTCGCACCTGTCTGCACTGCCTGGGCCGGGGGCGGCTGGAGGCACTGTCCTCGGCCACCATGGTGGCCGAGGTGCTGCAGCTGGACAGCCGTCGGCTCAGCGCAGCTGTTTCTTCCGCTGCTGCCAGATGAAGAACGCGGCGGTGCCGACCACCACGGCCAGGGGCGCCGCGGTGAGCAGGAGCAGGATCACGGCGGTCCAGTCGGTGTACATCGCTGCAGACGAAAACCGGGGCCATCATCCCAGGTTGTCCCTGATCCGGAGCCTGCCGCGGCGCTTGTTGGTCAAGTTGTTGCCGTTGTGCCCCCTGCTGGTGGCGCCGCTGCTCGCCTTGGCCCTGCTGCCCGCGGCGCCGGTCCGGGCCGGGGTGGAGTTCGACAACTGCCAGCCCACCGCCGACGGTGGCATGACCTGCGACACCCGGCCCACCGGCAACACGCGCATGGATGAACTCGATGCGCGCTTCGGCCTGCTGGACGAGGCCAGTCCGGGTTGGAACGAATTCGAGCCCTTCGAGGGCGACGACGACCTGTTCGGCGGCAACGAAACCTGAGCCCATCCCCCGCGGCGATGGCTGAACCCGGCCCGGGCCGAACCGACCGCGCCTCCGACATCCTGCGCACGGAGCGCCGGCCGCTCGACGCCCTGTTCAACCCCGGCTGCGTGGCGGTGATCGGCGCCAGTGATCGGCCCGGCAGCGTGGGACGCACCCTGCTGTGGAACCTGCTGCGCTCGCCCTTCGGCGGCACCGTGTACCCGGTGAATCCGCGGCGCCGCAGCGTGCTGGGGGTGCACTGCTACGCCAGCGTGGCGGAGCTGCCGGAACCGGTGGATCTGGCCGTGATCGCCACGCCGGCCCAGGGCGTGCCGGAGGTGGTGGCGGCCTGCGCGGCCGCCGGGGTGCGCGCCGCCATCGTGATCTCCGCCGGCTTCCGGGAAGTGGGGCCGGAGGGGGTGGTGCTGGAAGGGCGCCTGCGCGATGCGCTGCGGGGCTCGGGGATGCGGCTGCTCGGGCCCAACTGCCTGGGCCTGATGAATCCCCGCATCGGCCTCAACGCCAGCTTCGCGCCGTCCCAGGCGGAGGCTGGGCACGTGGGCTTCCTCAGCCAGTCGGGGGCGATCTGCACGGCGGTGCTGGATTGGAGCCGGCGCCAGAAGGTGGGCTTCAGCGCCTTTGTGTCGATGGGCTCGATGCTCGACGTGGGCTGGGGCGACCTGATCACCGTGCTGGGCGACGACCCGGCCACCCACAGCATCGTGATCTACATGGAGGCGATCGGCGATGCCCGCTCCTTCCTCTCGGCGGCGCGGGAGGTGGCGCTCACCAAGCCGATCGTGCTGATCAAGGGGGGCCGCAGCGCCGAAGCCGCCCGGGCGGCGGCCTCCCACACCGGCGCCCTGGCGGGCAGTGATGCGGTGCTGGAGGCGGCGCTGCGCCGCTGCGGGGTGCTGCGGGTGGAGCGGCTCTCCGAGCTGTTCGACCTGGCGGAGGTGCTGGCCAAGCTGCCGCACCGGCCGGCCGGGCCGCGGCTGGCGATCCTCACCAATGCCGGTGGGCCGGGGGTGCTGGCCACCGATGCGCTCATGCTCAGCGGCGGGGAGCTGGCCTGCCTGGAGCCGGCCACGCTGGCGGCCCTCGACGCCGTGCTGCCGCCCCACTGGAGCCGCGCCAATCCGATCGACATCCTGGGCGATGCCGACCCGGAGCGCTATGGCCGGGCCATCGAGATCGCCCTGGCCGACCCCAACAGCGACGCGCTGCTGGTGATCCTCACCCCCCAGGCGATGACCGATCCCACCGCCACCGCCCGGCGGCTGCGGGAGCTGGCGGCCGCCTCCCCCAAGCCGCTGCTGGCCAGCTGGATGGGGGGCGAGGAGGTGGCGGCGGGGGAGCAGCTGCTCAACGAGGCGGGCGTCGCCACCAACCCCTACCCCGATGCGGCGGCGCGGCTGTTCACCTCCCTCTGGCGCTACAGCTACAACCTGCGCGGCATCTACGAAACGCCCGCCCTGGTGCCGGAACGGGAGGGGGCGCCGTTCGAGGGCCTGGCGGTGCTGCAGCGGGCCCAGGCCGAGGGGCGGGAGCTGCTGAGTGAGCTGGAGGCCAAGCAGGTGCTGGCCAGTGCCGGGATTCCGGTGGTGGACACCCGGCTGGCCGGCTCGGCGGAGGAGGCGGTGGCCGTGGCCGGCGCCATTGGCTATCCGGTGGTGCTCAAGCTCAACAGCGCCACCATCACCCACAAGAGCGATGTGGGCGGGGTGCGGCTCGACCTGGCCGGCCCCGAGGCGGTGGCCGACGCCTACCGCGCCATGGCCGCGGCGGTGAGCGAGCGCTGCGGCCCGGAGGCCTTCGGCGGCGTGAGCGTGCAGCCGATGCTGCCCCGCCAGGCCGGCATCGAGCTGATCGTGGGCAGCAGCCTCGATGCCGAGTTCGGCCCGGTGATCCTGTTCGGTAGCGGCGGCACCCTGGTGGAGGTGCAGCACGACAGCGCCGTGGCCCTGCCGCCGCTGAACACCACCCTTGCGCGGCGGCTGATGGAGCAGACCCGGGTGTATCGGGCCCTGCAGGGGGTGCGCGGCGGACCCCCGGCCGACCTGGCGGCCCTGGAGCAGCTGCTGGTGCGGCTCAGCCAGCTGGTGCTCGAGCAACCGGCGATCCGGGAGATCGACATCAACCCCCTGCTGGTGCTGCCCGGCGACGGCCAGCGGCCCCTGGTGGCCCTCGATGCCCGCATCCTGATCCAGCCCCAGGCCGGCGCCGGCTGCAGCCTGCCCCGGCCGGCGATCCGGCCCTATCCCAGTGCCTACGTGCGGCCCTGGCGGCTGCGGGATGGCACGGCGGTGACGATCCGGCCGATCCGGCCCGAGGACGAGCCGCTGGTGGTGGCCTTCCACCGCACCCTCTCGGAGCAGAGCGTGTATTTCCGCTACTTCCACATGATGTCGCTGCAGTACCGGACCGCCCACGGGCGGATGGTGCGCATCTGCTTCACCGACTACGACCGGGAACTGGCCCTGGTGGTGGACCGGGCCGACCCGGCCAGCGGCGCCCACACCCTGCTGGCGGTGGGGCGGCTGAGCCGGCTGCATGGCAGCAACGACGCCGAGTTCTCGATGCTGGTGAGTGACCCTTATCAGAAGCAGGGCCTGGGCACGGCGCTGCTGGGCCAGCTGCTGCGCATCGGCTGCGAGGAGGGCATCGACCGGGTCACCGCGGAGATCCTGCACGAGAACGGGGCGATGCAGCGGGTGTGCCGCAAGCTCGGCTTCCAGCTGCGCACCACGCCGGAGGTGGTGGAGGCCTGGGTGGATCTGGCGGGCTGGCAGCCGCCGGCCCCGCAGCCCGCATTGGATCAGCGGGAGCAGCGCGATCAGCCGGTGGCCGGCGGCTGAGGGGCCGGCGGCTGATCCGGCGGGGCCGCCGCCTGCAGCAGCGCCGCCACGTGGGCTGCGCTGCTCTCCCCCAGCGCGCCGAGGTGGTAGCCCCCCTCCAGCACCGACACCAGCCGGCCGGCGGCATGGCGGGCGGCCACATCCAGGCAGCAGGCGGTGAGGGCGCCGTAGTCGGCTCTGCTGAGCCGGAAGTGCCCCAGCGGATCGAGGTGGTGGCCGTCGAACCCGGCCGACACCAGCACCAGCTGGGGCTGAAACCAGGCCGCCTGCTGCAGGGCCTGCTCCAGGGTGCGCAGCACGGTGGCGCCGTCGCTGCCCGCCGGCAGGGGGCAGTTGAGGGTGGTGCCCGCGCCGGCCCCCTCGCCCCGCTCGCTGGTGGCGCCGCTGCCGGGGTAGTTGCCCTGCTCGTGCACGCCCAGCACGAACACGCTGGGGTCGGTCCAGAAGATCGCCTGGGTGCCGTTGCCGTGGTGCACGTCCCAGTCGACGATCAGCACCCGCTCCAGGCCGTGCACCGCCTGGGCATGGCGGGCGGCCAGGGCCACGTTGTTGAACAGGCAGAAGCCCATGCCCCGCTCCGGCTCGGCGTGGTGGCCCGGCGGGCGCACGGCGGCGAAGGCGTTGGCCAGGGAGCCCTCCAGCACCCCATCCACCGCCGCCAGCACGCCGCCGGCCGCCAACCGGGCCACGTCCTCGCTGTGCTCGCCGATGGCCGTGTCGCCGGTGGAGAGTTCGCTGCGGCCATAGGCCCCATCCCGCCGCACGGTGTGCAGGTAGCTCTGGCTGTGGCAGCGCAGCAGTTCGGCGTCGGTGATCGGCCGCGGCGTGAGCGGCCGGCAGCGCTGCAGCAGCCCCTGCTGGCGCAGGGCGTTCTCGATGGCGTCGAGCCGCTCGGGGCATTCGGGGTGGCCCCGGCCGGTGTGGTGCAGGCGGAAGGCGGGATCGAGCAGCAGGCCGGTGGCGGGCATGACCTCAGGTCCGGCAACGCTTCCCCCACAATCGCGGACAGTGGTGCCCGCAGTGGCTATCGAGAGGATGTGAGTGGGCGGTTTCTGCCGTCAGCAGCCCATGGTTTCGGCAGCCCCAGGCTCAACAGCCAACCCGGCCTCCCCCTCCACCGCGGCTGGGCTGCCGCCCGAGGCGGTGGAGCGCACCTCGCGGCTGATCCGCCAGCAGCGGGGCCGCGCCGACGCACTGATCGAGGTGCTGCACCAGGTGCAGGAGCTCTACGGCTACCTGCCGGTGGGGGCCCTGGCCCAGGTGGCGCGGGAGCTGAAGCTGCCCTTCTCGCGGGTGCAGGGGGTGGCCAGTTTTTACCACCTGTTCCGGCTGGAGGCGCCCACCGCCCACCGCTGCGCCGTGTGCCTGGGCACGGCCTGCTTCGTGAAGGGGGGCAGCGAGCTGGCGGCCCGAATCGAGCAGCGGCTGGGGCTGCGGCTCGATGACGCGGCCGGCAACGGCACCTGGGCCCTGGAGCACGTGAGCTGCCTGGGGGCCTGCGGCCAGGCGCCGGTGCTGGTGGTGGACGGCCGGCTGGAACCGCGCCTGCCGATGGACGACCCGGCGGCCCTCGACGCCCGCCTGGAGGCCCTCGGCCTGAGCGGAGAGGCGTGATGGCGCTGCCCGCCCCGCCCCAACTGCGCTGCTGCGCCGCCAGCGGCTGCCGATCGGCCGGTGCCGAGGCCCTGCAGGCGGCCCTGCTCGCCGCCCGCGACCAGCTCGGCGGCGCCGCCGAGGCGGTGACGATCAAGCCGGTGGGCTGCCTGCGGCTGTGCGGCCGCGGTCCGCTGGTGGCCCTCGACCGCGCCGATGGCACCGAGCTCTACGCCGACCTCACCCCCGCCCAGGCCCCGGCGCTGCTGGCGGCGGCCACGGGCCTGGGGGAGGCGCCGCTGGCCCAGCGCCTCGACCCGGAGCTTCCCTTTTTTGCCCTGCAGAAGGCGGTGGTGCTGGAGGGCTGCGGCGTGGTGAATCCCGAGTCGATCGACGACGCCCTGGCCCACGGCAGCTACGCCCAGCTGAAGCGGGTGCTGGCCGCGTTCACCCCCGAGCAGGTGCGCGAGCAGGTGAAGCGCAGCGGCCTGCGCGGCCGGGGCGGCGCCGGCTATCCCACCGGCCTGAAGTGGGACACGGTGGCCCTGCAGCCCCCCGGCCCCCGCACCGTGGTGTGCAACGCCGACGAGGGCGACCCGGGCGCCTTCATGGACCGCAGCGTGCTGGAGAGCGATCCGCACCGGCTGATCGAGGGCATGGCGATCGCCGCGTTTGCGGTGGGCGCCGACCAGGGCTACGTGTATGTGCGGGCCGAGTATCCGCTGGCGATCGAGCGGCTGCGCCTGGCGCTGAAGCAGGCCCGCGCCAAGGGGCTGCTGGGGGCCGGCATCGCCGGCAGCAGCTTCAACCTGCGGCTGGAGGTGCGGGTGGGGGCCGGCGCCTACGTGTGCGGGGAGGAGACGGCGCTGCTGGCCTCGATCCAGGGGCAGCGGGGCACGCCCCGGCCGCGGCCGCCGTTCCCGGCCCAGGTGGGCCTGGGGGGGGCGCCCACGTTGATCAACAACGTGGAGACCCTGGCCTCGATTCCGGTGATCCTGCGGGAGGGCGGCGACTGGTATGCCGCGATCGGCACCGAGGGCAGCAAGGGCACCAAGGTGTTCGCCCTCTCCGGCGCGGTGGCCCACACCGGCCTCGTGGAGGTGCCGATGGGCACGAGCCTGCGCACGGTGGTGCTCACCATCGGCGGCGGCGTGCCCGGCGGCGAGGGGCCCCACGGCGGCGTGAAGGCGGTGCAGACCGGCGGCCCCTCCGGCGGCTGCATCCCCGCCCACCTGCTCGACACCCCGGTGGACTACGAGAGCCTGCGCGAGCTGGGTTCGATGATGGGCTCGGGCGGCCTGGTGGTGATGGGCGAGAGCACCTCGATGCCGGAGGTGGCCCGCCATTTCATGCGCTTCAGCGTGAACGAGAGCTGCGGCAAGTGCGTGCCCTGCCGCGCCGGCACCGTGCAGCTGGCCCGGATGCTCGATCGCTTCGTGGAGCGGCGGGCGGAGCTGGCCGACATGGAGCGGCTGGAGGAGCTCTGCCGGATGGTGGGGGCCACCAGCCTCTGCGGCCTGGGCCAGGCGGCGCCCAACCCGGTGCTCAGCACCCTGCACTACTTCCGGCAGGAGTATCAGGCGGCCTGCCGGGATCCGGACCAGTGCGAACCGCTCGATGCCTGCCTGCTGCAGGAGGGGGCCCGATGAGCGTGCACACCCTCACGGTGGACGGGGTGGAGGTGGCGGTGCCGGCCGGCGCCTCGCTGCTGGATGCGGTGCGGGCCGCCGGCGCCGAGCTGCCCACCCTGTGCCATCTCGAGGGCCTCACGCCGGTGGGGGCCTGCCGGCTGTGCCTGGTGGAGCTGGAGGGCAGCGGCAAGCTGCAGCCCGCCTGTGCCACCGCCGCCGTAGAGGGGATGGCGGTGCTCACCCAAACGCCCCAGCTGCGGGAGTGGCGGCGGATGGCGGTGGAGCTGTTCTTCGCCGAGGGCAACCACGTGTGCGCCTTCTGCGTGGCCAACGGCAACTGCGAGCTGCAGAACGTGGCGGTGGCGGTGGGGATGGACCACTCCCGCTTCCCGTATCAGTACCCCCAGCGGCGGGTGGATGCCTCCCATCCCCGCTTCGCGATCGACCACAACCGCTGCATCCTCTGCACCCGCTGCGTGCGCGTGTGCGATGAGATCGAGGGGGCCCACGTGTGGGACGTGGCCCACCGGGGAGCCGAATGCCGGATCATCGCCGGGCTCGACCAACCCTGGGGGGAGGTGGGGGCCTGCACCTCCTGCGGCAAGTGCGTGGACGTGTGCCCCACCGGCGCCATCTTCCACAAGGACGACACCACCGGTGAGAAGGCGCCGCACCGGCAGCGGCCCGAACTGCTGCGCAACGCCCGCGAGCAGCACCAGTGGCAGAACCAGTGACCACACCCGCAGCCGACCCCGCAGCCGTGAGCCCGCCATGACCACCCCATCTCCCCGTTTGCGCTTCGCCACCGTGTGGCTGGCGGGCTGCAGCGGCTGCCACATGTCGTTCCTGGATCTCGACGAGTGGCTGTTCGAGCTGGCCCAGCAGGTGGATGTGGTGTTCTCGCCGGTGGCCAGCGACGTGAAGGAGTACCCCGAGGGGGTGGACGTGTGCCTGGTGGAGGGGGCGGTGGCCAATGCCGACAACCTGGAACTGGCCTTGCAGGTGCGGCAGCGCACGCGGCTGGTGATCTCCTTCGGCGACTGCGCCGTGACGGCCAACGTGCCCGGCCTGCGCAACCTCTGGGCGCAGGTGGATGGCGGCAGCCGCCAGAGCGTGCTGGATCGGGCCTACCTGGAGCTGGCCGACACCGGCGCCCAGCACCCCCACGCCCCCGGCATCGTGCCGGAGCTGCTGGAGCGGGTGCTGCCGCTGCACGAGGTGATCCCGGTGGACCTGTATCTGCCCGGCTGCCCGCCTTCGGCGGATCGGATCCGCGGATTTCTGGAGCCGTTGCTGCGGGGGGAGCGGCCGCCGCAGGAGACCAGCGAGCAGTTGCGCTTCGGTTGATTCAGGGCCCGGCGGCCGGCTCTGGCGGGCTTGTGGCCGCGTCGCCGAGCCCCGTTTCGCGCTCCAGCCCGGCCCGACTGAGGTTCCAGCGGTAGATCGCGGTGGCCTCGGCGGAGCGGGCCACCTGCAGGTTACGCTGAGCCACCAGCAACTCCGTGATCGGTGCCAGGCCGGCTCGGTAGCGGATCTCGGCATCGCGGAGGGAGGCCTCACCGGCGGCGATGCCGGCGCGGGCGGCCTCGGCCTGGGGACCGGCGGCCTGATGGGTGAAGTACCAGGCTTCCACGCTCTGAATGATGAGCTGCTCGGCCTGGTCGATGGCCAGGTCGGCCCGCTCAGCCCGTTGCTGGGCCAGGGCGATCGAGTGGCGGGTCTGGCCACCGTCGTAGAGGGGTTGGCGCAGGGTGAGGGCGGCGCCCCAGTCGTAGAAGCCGCCGGAGGCCGAGCCGCCGTTCTTCACGGTTGGCAGCGGCAGCCCGTTCCCCTCACCTGCTTCCAAGCGGCCGCTGGTGTTGAGGCCTTGCACGTTGAGCCAGTCGCCGCTCAGGCCCGCGCCCACCAGCAGGTCGAGGCTGGGCAGGCGGCCGGCCCGGGCCAGATCGAGGCGAGCCAGCTGGGCCTGGCGCTGGCGCTGCAGGCTCTCGAGGGCTGGCCGCCGGTCGAGGGCCAGGCGAATGCTCTCCGGCAGGGCCACGTCCCAGGCTGCATCCGGCAGGAGGGGGTCCCTCAGGCTGATGGTGAGCGTGGGCGGCAGATTCAAGCCTCGGGCGAGGGCGCTGAGGGCGATCTGATGCTGGGCCTGGGCTTCCGCCAGGCCCTGGAGATCGGCCTGCACGAGGGCATGGGCCTGGAAGGTATCGATCCGGGCGGCCAGCCCTGCGCGTCGCAGGGCCGTGGCATCGCTCTCCAGCCGGCGGGAGGCGGTGAGCGCCAGCTCCCAGGCTGGGATCAGGGCGGCGCTCCACTGGGCGGTGAGGTAGTTGCTGAGGATTTCGAACCGCACCCGCCGCTGCTCTTCCCGCTCGTCGGCCTGGGCAGCCTCCAGGCCGGCCTCTGCGGCGCGGCGCAGCGGCATGCGGTTGAAGTTGAGCAGGGGCAGGTTGAGCACCACGCCAGCGTTGATGAAGGCGTTGTTGATCACGGCGGAACTGTTGCCGCGCAGGTCGAAGGAGAGGTCGCCGATGGTCGGCAGGTTGGAGATGAAGCCGATGTCGGTACCCACCTGGGCAAAGCTGCTGAAGGCCACCAGATCCACCTTCGGCCGGAAGCTGGTGCGACTCAGCTCGAACAGGCTGCGGCTCTCCGCCACGGTGAGGGCGCTACCCCGCAGCCCCAGCGACCGCACCAGGCCGAGGTTCAGGGCGTCGTCTCGGCTCAGCAGCAGGGTGGTGGGCTGCGGGGTGGGCTGTGGGGTGGCCGGGGGAGTGCCGGCGGCAGCTTCGCTGGCGGGCACCGGTTCCGCGGCCCGCCCCGACTGCCCGGCGACCAGGGCGGTGACCAGCAGCAGGGGCGCGGCGCGGCGCCAGATCGGTTGGCAGGCCAACGGAGCAGAACCAGCAGGGCTGCAAATTACCGGTAATTTGAGGCGGAGCTGGCCCACAGCCCGATCCGGCTGCCAGACCCCATCGCATGACTTCAGTTGATTCACCGCTAGAGGAAACAGCTGAACGCAAGGCCGAATCTGCCGCAGATCCAGAGGTGGACCCCTCCCTGCGGTTGCTCGGCCGGATTCTGCAGCTGCTGCCGATCAGCCTGGTGAGCGGCCTCACGCTGCTCTGGGCCCTCTCGCCTGCCGTGGCGGTGCGGGTGGAGGGCAGCGCCGTGCTGCTGCAGCCCGACAGCCGGGTGGGGTTCTACGCCCGCTCGGCCGGCCAGGTGCAGCAGCTGCACCGGAGTGTGGGCGAGGCGGTGCGCCAGGGCGAGCGGCTGGCCAGCCTCAGCCGCAGTGACCAGGCCGCGGCCGACGGCGGGGCTGTGGGTCCGAATCCCGATGCGCTGGTTCTGCAGATGCGGGCGCTGGCAGACCAGCAGCGGGCGATCCGCAGCCAGATCGCCAACCTGAAAACCGCGGATGGGCCGGTGCGGGAGCAGCTGGCGGCGCTGGATCAGCTGCGCCAGGAGGAGATCATTCCCCGCTACAGCCCCCTGTGGGTGGGAGCGCAGGATCTGCACTTGCGCAACCGCAACGAGATCCGTGCGCTCGAGGCGCAGCTGGCCCAGCTGGAGGCCAGCCGGGCCGGCCTGTTGGGCCAGCGCGACAGCCAGGACGTGCTGGCACCGCGCTCCGGCCGCCTGCTCAGCCTGACGGTGAGCCCGGGCCAGGCGGTGCTGCCGGGCCAGCGTCTGGGCACGGTGGGTGATGGGCCGCTGCAGAGCGGCAGCCCGCGGCTGGCCACGGTGCTGTTCAGCGATGCCGACGCGGTGCGGCTGCGGCCCGGCAACGAGATCCTGCTCGACCCGGCCCTGCAGAGCCGGGATCGCTACGGCGGTACGGCCGAGCGCTACGGCTCCCTGGTGGGCCGGATCACGGCGATCTCCCCGTCGAATGCCGATCTGGCGGAGGTGACGCGGGTGGTGGGAGACGGGGAGCTGGCCCTGAGCCTGATGCAGCGCAGCCGTCAGGCATCGGTGGGCGAAGGCGGTGACCCGCTGGAGCTGGCCGGCGATCGGCTGGCGGCGCCCCTGCAGCTGGTGACGGTGGCGCTGGAGCCCGGCTCCACCCCCAGTGGACTGCGCTGGACGGGCGGGCCGGGACCGGATGTGCCGCTGGTGAACGGCACCCCCGCCCGGGCCAAGGTGGAGGTGGAGCGGCGGGCGCCGGTGAGTTTTGTGCTGCCGTTCCTGCGCTGGCTCGGGGGGGCGGAGCGATGAGCAGCCCGCGCCGCAGCCTGGCCCTGCTGCTGGGCCCTTGGCGCCAGCCGGCCCCCTGGTTGGCGCTGGTGCTGCTGGCGATCGCCGCGGTGAGCAGCCCGCCGCGGCTCTGGTTCTGGCTGGCGCTGTTGCTGGTGGTGCTGCTGGTGGGCTGGCTGCAGGCCCTGCGGCCGCCGGGCGGCTGAGTGGGCAGCGTGCGTGTGGCCTGGGTGATCGGCCTGGCGGCGGCCCTGGCGGCGGCCGTGTGCGGCGGCATCGGTCTGGGCGGCGATGCGGTGGCCTACGGGGCGGTGATCGCGGTGCTGGTGGTGCGGCCCGACTTCAGCCGCTGGCCGCTGGCGATCTATCCGGTGCTGGTGGTGCTGGTGGGGGTGTGCCTGGCGATCGGCGTGAGCTTCGGCCTGGCCCTGGCGGCGGTGCCCCAGGTGTTCAGCTTCGGGCTGGTGGCGGTGCTGATGCAGCTGCTCACCCTGCTGCTGCCCGCCAAGCTGCGGATGCTCAGCGGCGTGGTGGCGGTGGCGGGGGTGCTGCCGCTGCTGGGGGGCAGCCCGAGCTGGAGTGGCTGGGGGCAGCAGCTGCTGGCGATCTGCGTGGGTCTGGCCACCGGCACGCTGGTGCAGCTGGCCTTCACCCCCGCCCGGCTGCAGGTTGCCGCCGGTGAGCCGAACCAGCCGGAGCCAGAGCCGGAACCGGAGGCCGCCGAGCCGCCCCTGCCGCAGCGGCTGCAGGCGGGACTTCGCTCGCCGTTTTTCTGGCGCAAGCTGGTGGTGGCGAGCCTGGCCCTGGCCGTGGGGCAGGGGGTGGGTGCCCTGACCCCCAAATACCTCTATTTCGGCGTGGTGCTGCTGCTCAACGACGCCATCGGCGACACGCTGCTGCGGGTGCGCGACCGGATGATCGGCGTGAGCCTGGGGATCCTGATGCCCCTGCTGGTGTTCAACACGATGGGGATGGGCACGCTGCAAACCGGGATCGTGATGGCCGGTACCGCGGCGCTGGTGCTGGCGCTGGGGGCGGGCGAGCACCTGCGCACGGCCCTGATCTCCAGCGGGGTGTCGTTTATCGGCTACGGGCCGCTGGTGGCCTGGTACATCCCGAACCGCTGGCTGGATTACCTGATGGGCTGCGGCCTGGCCCTGGCGGTGGGGCTGCTGCTGTTCCCCGATTCGGCCCTGCGGCGCTACGCCCGCCTGAGCGCCGACCCGGTGGGCAACGCCGCTGCCCTGGCCCACCTGCTGCCGGCGGCCCAGGAGGAGGCCCGCTGGCTGGGGCGGCCGCTGCCTCAGCCGCACCCGTCCACGGTGGGCCGATGAGCTGCCACCGTTTGAGCTGCTCCCGTTTGAGCTGCTCCCGTTTGAGCTGCCCCCGTTGGCCTCGCTTCGCGGCGGCGCTGGCTGCCGGCCTGGCGACCGCCGCTGCGACGACGGTGTCCCCGGCTGGCGCGGCAGGGGCGCCGGTGTCCTGCCCGGGCACCGGCAGCCAGCTGCTGCTGGGGCTGGCGATGGTGCTGGTTACGGCGGCGGTGCACAGCGTGGGCACGGTGGTGCAGGCGGAGCTGGGCGTGTGGCGGCCGCTGCTGGCCTGGTGCATGCCGCGCAGCCCGCGACGGTTGCTGCTGATCCTGGTAACGGTGCTCGTGATCGCCGTGGCCCTGTTGCTCGACATCCTGCTCTGGGCCTTGCTGTACCGGCAGCTGGGGCTTTTCTCTGGGTTGGAGCCCAGCCTCTACTTCTCGGGCGTGACCTTCACCACGTTGGGCTATGGGGACATCACCCTGCCCACCTGCTGGCGGCTGCTGGGGGTGATGCAGGCGGTGAATGGCGTGCTGATGGCCGGCTGGGGCACCGCCCAGCTGGTGTATGGGGTGCAGCGCACGATGGAGCTGCGCCTGCAGGCGGAGGGGCGGCAGCGCTGAGGGCAGGCAGAACGGGCGGTTCTGGCCATGCTTGGGGCATGACACGCACGATCACGATCGACCCGGTGACCCGCATCGAGGGCCACGCCAAGATCACGTTGCACCTGGATGAGGCGGGCCGGCTGGCCGATGCCCGCTTCCACGTGGTGGAGTATCGCGGCTTCGAAACCTTCTGCGAGGGGCGGCCGTTCACGGAGATGGCGGGGATCACGGCGCGGATCTGCGGCATCTGCCCGGTGAGCCACCTGCTGGCGGCGGCGAAAACGGGCGACAAGCTGCTGGCGGTGCAGCCGCCACCGGCGGCGCGAAAGCTGCGGCGGATGCTGAATCTGGCCCAGCTGTGCCAGAGCCATGCGCTCTCGTTCTTTCATCTCAGCAGTCCGGATTTCCTGCTGGGCTGGGAGAGCGATCCGGCCAAGCGCAACGTGTTCGGCCTGATGGCGGCCGACCCGGATCTGGCCCGCGCCGGCATCCGGTTGCGCCAGTTCGGCCAGCAGGTGCTGGAACTGCTGGGGGGCCGCAAGATCCATTCGGCCTGGGCGGTGCCGGGCGGGGTGCGCACGCCCCTGAGCGCCGAGGCGCGGGAGTGGATTCTGGGACGGCTGCCGGAGGCCAAGGCCACGGTGGCCACCGCCCTGGCGCTCTACAAGGGGCTGCTGGATGGGCCGCTGCAGCGGGAGCAGCGCACGTTTGGCGATTTTCCCTCGCTGTTCATGGGCCTGGTGGCGGCCGATGGCGGCTGGGAGTGCATCGAGGGGGCGATCCGCTTCATCGACAGCAGCGGCCGGATCGTGGCCGATGGCCTCAGCGAAGACGACTACGCCAGCTACCTGGGCGAGGCGGTGGAGAGCTGGAGCTACCTGAAGTTCCCGTATTACAAGCCGCTGGGCTATCCGGAGGGCATCTACCGGGTGGGGCCGCTGGCGCGGCTGAACGTGTGCGAGCGGATCGGCACGGAATGGGCCGACCGGGAGCTGGCCGAGTTCCGCCAGCGCAGTGGCACCGCCGAGAGCGGCGGCCGGATCGTGACGTCGTCGTTTGCCTTCCACCACGCCCGACTGGTGGAGATCGTGGCCTGCCTGGAGGGCATTGAGCAGCTGGTGGTGGACGACAGCCTGATGGGCGACCGCATCCGCGCCCGCGCCAGCCTCAACGCCAACGAGGCGGTGGGGGTGAGCGAGGCGCCGCGGGGCACCCTGTTTCACCACTACCAGGTAGACGACGACGGCCTGATTACCCGCGTGAACCTGATCATCGCCACGGGCCAGAACAACCTGGCCATGAACCGCACGGTGGCCCAGATCGCCCGGGAGTTCATCACCGAGCCGGTGGCGGAAGGGGCCGAGATCCCCGAACCCCTGCTCAACCGGGTGGAGGCGGGCATCCGCTGCTTCGACCCCTGCCTGAGCTGCAGCACCCACGCCGCCGGCCAGATGCCGCTGCGCATCTCACTGCTGGATGCCGGAGGGAGGGTGCTGGCGGAGCGGGTGAGGGATTAGGGGGGCAGGCGATATGCGGAGAGTGGGCTGTGCTCGCGGCGCTTTGTATCGGGGTGAACGGTTATAGGTGGGTCCAGTGAAGATCCCCGCCTTCGCTGGCTGCTAGGCGAAAGCCGTTGCTATGCAGGGGGTTTGAGCGTGTTGCCGATAAGGGGAGGGAGTTTATGCTGCTGGGGAGAGTAGGAAGAGGGCCTTACGCGGGTCCGTCCATTTAGCGTTGGATGAAATGGGATTCCGGCATTCTCTCTCACTGCCGATGGACTTGACATGATACATGTGATCAAACTTTAATCGCCGGCATAATCCCACCGCCTTCCAAGACACCATCGTTGAGCGTTTGCTACGAAGTACAACGCACCCTTCCCGTCGCAAAAGAGGCTGCTACGTTAAATGTAGTTAGAAACTTCAATCCGATGGCACGCAAGACGGGCTCAAGTGAGCTTAATTTACAAGAATTCTTTTCCAGAGTATCTTTATTCCAAGACCTTAGCTTCTCTGGTAAAAAGAAACTAGAGGAAGGTGAAAGTGTCAAGCTTCTTGATGTTGATCGATCTGATCCAGGCAACTTGGTAGTCTGCTCTCCAAATCTATCGCATCCCAATTGGAAAAGACTAAACATAGAAGACCTTGAATCCCTTGAAGTTATATCGGCCCTGCACTGCTTCGGAAAAGTTTATCCCTTGATTAAATTCAAGAAGACTAAAGTACTTTATGGTGCTTGTCCACTTTCTTCTTTTGATGGCGCAAATGATGATAACCGAGAATCAAGAAGAGTCGAATGGGGTAGCATACCCGACATCTCGGGAGATGGTGATTTGCACCTTCAGAGAGCATATCTTGAGTATTCATCAAATGGTGATTTTCACTTTTATTCGAGAGTAGATTACGACTCTATGCTGCCCGATGACTATTGGCTATATGTTTATTTTGGAACAGGGCCTATTGTAAATGGCAATAGCTGCCGCATGGAAGAATACTTGCACAAGGAATATGTTAAGTTTGACTTTAAGTATCGTGATAATGGCATATATAATGGGGAAATAAGAGGCAATCGCGATAAAGTTCGCGAGAAATTTAATGAATTTAACTGTTTTAGCCTTGAATGCGTTGACTAATTGCATTTCTTATGGAATTGATATACTGTCACCCACTTACTTTCACTTCTTTGAGTGGACTCTATTTAATGTAGATACCATTAACCCCTATGCCGTTCGAAATTCGGATTCACTATATTTAGGAAATTTGACGCTTTGTACAGAAGAATGAGGAAACTACGTTTATTAATAGCATAGGTTTGACAAGAGTTGCAAATAAATCCTGTAGTAGCTCAGGACTATTAGCAATATAGCAATGGGTTGTCATCCAACATCAAGATCCAGAAGACGGGAGCGGGGGAAATCGGCCAGGGCTGTTGGCGCATGCCCGCTTCTGATCTTGAGCGTTCGAAGGATCGGGAGGAAGGCGAAGGCATCGGCATGAATGTAAGGAAGATGACAGTACGTCTGCGATCTGCTGTGGAATCAGTCGGGCATTCAACTGACGGCTCAGATGCATGAGGTCGCGATTCGAACCGCCATATCTGATTTGAGCTAGATTGGGGAGAGTGGCGAAACATTCATGACTACAGCATCCGCATACACAGCTGTGATTCGACAGGATGGGCCTTGGTGGATTGGATGGGTGGAAGAGGTGCCTGGCGTGAATGCTCAAGAGCAGAGTCGCGAAGCGCTTCTGCAATCGCTAAGAGATGTTCTCCGCGAAGCACTGGAATTCAACCGTCAGCATGCCTTAGAAGCAGCAGGCCCAGGAGCTGAGGAACTTGCCTTGGTTCTGTGAAGCGTAGAGATCTGCTTCGTTACCTCACCAGCTATGGCTGTGAACAGCTGAGGGAGGGAGCCAACCATTCATGGTGGTGGAACCCATCAAACAATCTTCGTAGCTCCATTCCTCGTCATACTGAAATCAAGGAGTTACTTGTCCGTAAAATCTGCAAAGATCTTGGACTACCTCCACCATGACTTACGAAGAAGGTTCTTCGTTGGCGATAGTCCTCATAAGTTGTCTATGGGGACGCGACACTTCGAACAAGCCCTTCGAGTGGACAGGCCGCCATTAACTCACAGCTCCGCCACCACAACCTCCCTGCCTGCCACTCAAGGGCCGCGTTGGGCTGACTAACGCCGGTAAACCTAAAATCAGAGCGGATTCATACTTTTTCTGCTGAAACCAACAGGGGAGATGAATTCTCAATTCCATACCATTCCACCGCATATTCATAAAGGCTGTCAAGAACCTCAGAAAGCTGTTTACC
>CALRKN020000022.1:0-63023 GCA_943368005.1 Bradyrhizobium ivorense
AGCGGATCAGTCACCACCTCCATCACTGACAACGATCCCCTCGCAGTTCGGATCACAGGGCCCGCAACCGTTGCTGAGGGCAGCTCCGCATCCCCTTACACGATTGCTCTCGGCTCCGCCGTCGGCCTCGGTGCCGGCCGCTCGGTGACTTTCTCCCTCGATTCCGCCAGCGGCTCCGCCACCGAAGGAGTCGACTTCACCGCTCTTGCTGCTGCCGGTCTGAACGCCGCAACCGGAATCGCTCTCAGCGGCACTACCACTGCAGCCAACGGCACGATCACCCTCACCGCCAGCAACACAAGCGGTGCGGATCTGGCCGCTGGCTCCGCGCTCCTGTCCTTTGGGATCACCACCAGCAGCGACCTCATTGCCGAGGCGCATGAAACCTTCTCTCTCAACCTCAGCGGCAGAGCCGGGGCGGCGGTGGAAGGACCCGCCAGCCTCGTCACCACCATCACCGATGACGACACCCCGACCCTCAAGCTGACCGGCGCCACCTCCGTCGCCGAAGGGTCTGCCGCCGCCTATTCACTCTCCCTGGCGGGGGTGGGCCTTGGTGCCGGGCGCTCCATCGCTTTCACGCTCGATGCCGCCGGCGGCTCCGCGACGGAAGGGCTCGACTTCGCTGCCCTCACCGCCGCCGCGCTCAACCCTGCAACGGGAATCACCCTCAGCGGCATCAGCACCGCTGCCGACGGAACAATCTCCGTCACCGCCACCAACACCAGAGGTGCTGATCTCACTCCTTCCTCGACAATCCTGGGCTTCTCGCTGGCCACCAATCCCGATTCCACCGTGGAGGGCAACGAGACCTACTCCGTGGCCCTCGCTGGCGACAACGGCTCAGGATCCGTCGCCACCACCATCAGGGACAGCAACGCCGCAGTGATCCGACTCGAAGGATCGTCCTCCGTTCTGGAAGGGGCCAACGCGAACTACGCCGTTTCGCTCAGTGGTGTCGGACTCGGCGCCGGGCAGAGCGTGATCCTCACCCTCGATTCCGGCAGCAGCTCCGCCGCAGAGGGAGTGGACTTCTCGGCTCTCACATCCGACGGCCTTATCGCCGGCGCCGGCATCAGCTTCAGCGCCATCGCCACCGATCCGATCTCCAAGGCCGTGACCCTCACCGCCACCAACACCAGCGGCGCATCGCTTGCTGCCGGGTCGCAGCTGCTCAGCTTCTCGCTTGCAGCCACGGACGATTTCGTATCCGAATCGGATGAAGTGTTCAGCATCTCACTCACCAGCGCCAACGCCTCCGTGAGCCCCGGGGTGCTGCAGACCGCCATCCAGAACAGGAATGTTCCAGGCGTGATCAACCCGGGCACCTTCAATCCAGATCGGAACACTCCCGCCCCGCAGACACTGACCGGTACCAACAGGGGTGAGGAGATCACCGGTGGTAATGGCCGCGATCGCTTGATCGGAAACGGAGGCGTAGACCGACTCACCGGCGGGCCCGGGGCCGATCTCTTTGAGCGCAGCTACAACGATCGCACCGCCGACAAGATCATTGATTTTCAACCAGGTGTCGACAAGATTCTGATCACCGATGTGCCCAGAGACTCCTACACCGGCAAATGGATTACCAGGCAGCGAGAACTGATCAGGGATCGCGTCGTTCGCAACGTAGCCAGCGAATCGGCCGCCGAGAAGTCGGCCACTCCTTTCGCCTATGTGCGTGACACCGGCAGCCTCTCTCTCAACGCCAATGGCAAGAAGAAAGGTTTTGGCGCTGAAGGTGGGCTGATCGCCGAGCTCTCCGAAGGGCTTGCCCTGCGCCGCTCCGACGTGACGGTGAGCTTTGCCGATCCGCTGGGCTGAACCTGCCGGACGAAGTCCATACCCAGAACGGGCCCTGGCCGCAGCCCTTGGGTCCTGGCTGCTGAAGGCGGACCCGGGCACGACGACGTGTCGACCCGGGTCCGCTGGTTTGGGCTCGAGCGCTGGGGAGGCCGAGGATCACCTGCCCTCAGCAACCCGAAGCCACGCCGCCGAGGATGCCGCCCACGGCCGCACCCATCGGCAGGGCCCAGCGACGGTTGCGGGAGTTCGGCGCAATCACCGCGCCCATCGTGCCGCCCAGGGCAGCGCCCACGAGGGGCACGAGCGGGGTGCAGGTGCGGGGGGGATTCACCAGTCCGTTGCCGCCGGCGAAGGCCACCGGGCGCTGGCCCTGGTAATAGCCGGGACCGGGGTAGTCCGTCACCGGGTAGCCATAGCGGCTCACAGGAGCGGGCCCATAGCCCTGATAGGGAACGTACTGGGGCTGGACCGGGGGCAGGGGCCGCAGCTGCACCTGGGGTTGGGGCTGGGCCACGTAGTAGCGCTGGGGTGCGTACCGGGGCTTCACCACGTACACGGCGGGCTGGGGGGCGGCGGGTTGAACGACGTAGTGCGGTTGACCATGGGGGAAGGCCAGCGACGGTGCCGGCAGGGCGACGGCGGCCAGGGCCAGGGGAAGCAGGGACTGACGCAGGGTCATGGTGAGGACGGGGGTGGGGTGGGACGGGGGTTGATCGCAGCGGATGCGCTGCTGCCCCTGAACTCTGCGGTTGCCGCAAGGGCGAAGTGCTACCCACCCCGGTCGAACCTGTGACCAAATCCGACCGGGGCACCAGACCCCTTGGGCCCCGGGGGATCAGCCGCGGGCCCCGGGGGGCGCGATGGCCTCGATGGAGCGGCCCAGGATGGCGATGCCGAAGCGGCCAGGGCCGCGGCTGCCGCCCTCCAGCCGTTCCAGCTGCCCGCCATGACCCAGCGCCACCCGGGCGGCGATCGCCAGCCCCAGGCCGCAGTGGCCCCTGCCGCCCCGGGCCGCATCGAGACGCTGAAACGGCATCAGCGCCTGCTGCCAGCGCGCGGCATCGATGCCGGCCCCGCCATCCCAGAGCACGATCCGGAAGCCCAGGCCGGCCGGCTCGGCCGCCTGCAGCTGCAACCGCAGCGGCGGGGCGCCATAGCTGCGGGCGTTGTCGATCAGGTTGGCCACGGCCCGGGCCAGGGCCACGGGTCGCACCACCCGCTCCAGCGGTTCCAGCTCCAGCGCCAGTTCCTCCGGCGCGATGCCGGCAACCTGCTCCGCCAGCAGCTGGTGGAGCGGTACCCGCACCGGAGGCTCGTGGTCCAGGCCACCGGCGAACTGCAGGAACTGGCCGGTGATCCGCTCCATGGCGGCGATGTCGGCCTCCGCCTGCTGCAGGTCGGAGGCGGGCAGGTCGGCGAGGCTGAGCCGAAACCGCAGCCGGGTGAGGGGACTCTTGAGGTCGTGGGCGATGCCCGCCAGCATCACCGCCCTCTCCCGCTCGCCATCCCGCAGCCGCTGCACCATGGCGTTGAAGCGGCCGATCAGCTGGCGCACCACGGCGGTGCCGCGCTCCCGCTGCGGATCTGGCCACTGATCGCGGCCCACCCGGGCGAGCGCCTGCTGCTGCTGCTGCAGGGGCCGCTGCACCTCCCACCAGAAAAACAACAGCAGTGCCGCACTCGCGCCCAGCCCCAGCCCCATCAGCAGCAGCCAGGGGTCCGGCGGCCAGGGGCGCACGGGGGGAATCGGCACCAGCAGCCACACCGGATCCAGGGGGGCCAGCACCTCCACCCACACCCCCCGCTGCGGACCCGCCGCCGGCAGGATCACCGGGCAGGGCGTGATGGCGGGGCAGAGCTGCCGCCGCAGCACCTCGGCCTGGGCCGCGAGGGCCCGGTCGGCGCGGCGGGGCGGGTCCGCCCCCACCCGCAACGGCAACCCGCTCAACCGGGCCAGCTTGGCCGGCGGCAGGCGATCGAGGGCCAGCTCCGCCAGCCGCAGCTGAAACAGCACCTCCGGACCCCGCTGGGCAATGCGGTCGCGCTGCAGGCGCTCGGCCAGCAGCAGCTGCAGCTGCAGCGTGCTGAGCAGGGCCACACCCACCCCGGCCAGTCCGTACCGCAGCAGGGCCCTAACGGCTGCGAGGCTGGCCATCGGGCACGAAGACGTAGCCGTAACCCCACACCGTCTGCAGGTAGCGGGGCCGGCCGGGATCCGGCTCCACCAGCTTGCGCAGCCGCGACACCTGCACGTCCATGCTGCGGCTGTCCGTCGCCGACTCGGGGCCCCGGGCCAGCTCCACCAGCCGCTCGCGCGAGAGGGGCCGGTGGGGATGCTGCACAAGGGCGCTCAGCAGGGCGTATTCCCCGGAGGTGAGCACCGTGACCTGCCCATCCACCTCCAGGGTGCGGGCGGCCAGGTCGAGCAGGCGTTCGCCGATCGCGACCCGCTCCCCCTCCGCCAGGGGGGTGCCGGCCGGCAGGGCCACCCGGCGGCGCAGCACCGCCTCGATGCGGGCGCTCAGTTCCCGCGGCAGAAAGGGCTTGGCCAGGTAGTCGTCGGCGCCCTGCTCCAGGCCGATGATCCGGTCCACGGCATCGCCCCGGGCGGTGAGCATCACCACCGGCAGGTCGTCGCCGGCGTCGCGCAGGCGCCGCAGCAGGGTGAGGCCATCGTCGCCGGGCATCATCAGATCGAGCACCACCAGATCCGGCCGCTGGCTCGCCAGCCGGGCCATCAGCTGGTCGCCATTGGCCAGGCAGCGCACGTCATAGCCCTGGTCGGTGAGGTAGGTGCCCACCATCCTGCGCAGTTCGGGATCGTCATCGATCACCCAGATCTGCTGGCCAGCAGCCATCGGTTCCGCCGGAAAGATCTGGTCACAGCTTGCCTGGAAAGCGGCAACAAACGCCCCGGGCCCGCTGCATAGCCTGACGCCATGACCAAACTCTCAGCGGCTCTGGCGAGTGTTCTCCTGCTGCTGGCGGCAGCGGCGACGCCCCTGCGGGCCGGCGAACAGGAGCAGTACCAGCAGCGGCTGCGGCAGCTCTTCCACGAGCTCGACCGCAACCGGGATGGCCGGCTCGACCGCCGGGAGGCCAGCCGCAACGCCTACCTGGAGCGCCACTTCAGCCGCCTCGACCAGGGCGACAAGGGCTACCTGCTGCCCAGCGACCTGCGCTGAATCAGAGCTTGAGCTGGGCCTTGTCGGCCACCACCCGCACGCGCTTGCTCACGCTCAACAGGCCATCGGGATGGACCAGCAGCACAGCCCAGGTCTGGCTGCCCGGAACGAGTGGGGCCTGCACCGTGCGGAACAGCCCGCCGCCGCCCAGGGCCCCCAGCTGCAGGTTGGGGCTCTCCAGGGCCCGCGCCTGGCCCGCGGTGAGCTCCACGATCCCACCGGCGGCGATGGCGCCGTCCAGCGGCTCATCCAGCAGCACGTCCACGTCGTAGCGCTGGCCGGTGAGCACGCTGTCGGGGATCTGCAGGGTCACGGGCAGATTCCGCTCCCCGCTGCGCAGGATCGACTGCTCCCGCAGCACGGTCTGGCCCGTGATCCGGCGGCCGTCACTCTCCAGCGCCAGCTGCTGCTCGGCCTCCAGCCGGAAGCGCAGGGGGCCGTCCTGGCGGGTGCCACGCACCTGCACGGTCACGGTGGGGCGGCCATCACTCAGGGCCGGGCCCGGGGCGAACTGCCAGCGGGCATCCGGGAACTGGGCCCGCAGCACGCGCTGCTGGCGCTCCACCAGCTCGGGGTCCAGCCCCGGACCTGGCTCCAGCAGCCGCTGCAGCTCTCCCTCCCCGTTGAAGGCGGCCTCGAGGGCCTGCAGCAACTGGGGGCCGGGGGGCGCAGCCCGCAGCGGCTGCCAGGCCCCCGCGGTGCACAGGGACAGCGCCAGCACCAGCGGGACCGCCGGGCGCAGCGATCGGGACAGCACGGGCCTGAACACGGTGCGGAGCACCGGCCGGAGCGAAGGGCGGTGGGGGCTGAAGGGCCGCATGCGCCTGCAGGAACGGCTTTTAAGTTAGGCCCGCCCGCAGCCCCCCTCCATGCCCAGGCTCCTGATCGCCGCCAGTGGCACTGGGGGACACCTCTTTCCTGCCCTGGCGGTGGCCGAAGCCCTGCCCCGGGAGTGGAGCATCCAGTGGCTGGGCGTCCCCGATCGGCTGGAGAGGGAGCTGGTGCCCAGCCGCTACCCCCTGCACACCGTGAAGGCCGGAGGGCTGCAGGGCCGCGGCCTGCGCAAGCTGCTCAACCTGCTGCGGCTGCTGGCCGCCACCCGCACGGTGCGCCAGCTGATCCGGCGGGAGCGCATCGAGATCGTGTTCAGCAGCGGCGGCTACATCGCCGCCCCGGCCATCCTGGCGGCCCGCTGGTGCCGCATCCCGGTGGTGCTGCATGAGAGCAATGCCATCCCCGGCCGGGTAACGCGGCTGCTGGGGCGGCTCTGCAGCCGGGTGGCGGTGGGCTTGCCCGCCGCGGCCGAGCGGCTGCCTTCCTGCCGGCCGCTGGTGACCGGCACCCCCGTGCGCCGGGCCTTTCTCGAGCCCGCTCCCCTCCCCGACTGGCTCCCCGCCGGCGACGGTCCCCTGCTGCTGGCGATGGGCGGCAGCCAGGGGGCCGTGGGCCTCAATCGCATGGTGCGGCCCCTCCTGCCCCGGCTGAGCGAGGCCGGGGTGCGGGTGGTGCACCTCACCGGCCACAGCGATCCGGAGAGCGGGGCGGCCCTGCCGGAGGGGGTGGTGGAGCGGCCGTTCTGCGACGCCATGGCCGGCCTGCTGCAGCACTGCGACCTGGCCATCAGCCGCTCCGGCGCCGGGGCCCTCAGTGAGCTGGCCGTGTGCGGCACCCCGGCGATCCTGGTGCCCTACCCGATCGCGGCCGACCGGCACCAGGACGCCAACGCCGCCGCCGCCGCCGCCCTGGGGGCCGCCGTGATCGTGGAACAGCACGAACCGGACAGCCCCGCCCTGGAGCGCTGCCTCTGGCGCCTGCTGGGGCCCCGCCTGCGCGGCGGGCCCGGCGAGGGGGACCCCCTGCTGGCGATGCGGCAGGCCATGGGCCAGCTGGCGGTGCGGGACGCCGATCAGCGGCTGGCCGCCCTGCTGGCCGACCTGCTCTGAGGCCCGCCCAGCTCGGCGGCCAGGGCGCGCAGCAGGCGCCGGTTGCCGCGGCGATCCTGCAGCCCCAGCCGCAGCCAGTGGCCATCCAGCCCCTCGAACGATCCGCAGGGGCGCACCAGCACGCCCTGCCCCCCGGCCAGGCCCCGGGCCAGGGGGGTGAGGTCGTGCGCACCGCGCAGCAGCAGGAAGTTGGCGGCCGAAGGCAGGGGCGTGAAGGCCGGCCAGCCCCGCAGCCGGTCGGCCAGCCAGGGGCCCTCCCGGGCCACCCAGTGCTGCACCCGGGCCGTCCAGCCGGCCAGCCAGCCGGGACGGGCCAGCAGCCCCTCCGCCGCCGCCAGGGCAAGCCCATTGACGGGCCAGGGGTCGCGCCAGGTCGCCCAGCGGTCCAACCGCTCCGGCGCACCGAGGGCATAGCCCAGCCGCAGGCCCGCCACCGCCAGCAGCTTGGTGAGGCTGCGGATCACCACCAGATTGGGATGAGCCTCCAGCAACGGGATCAGCGACTCGGCCTCCCCGTCGGGCACCAGCGGCAGAAAGGCCTCGTCGCAGATCACCAGCGCGAAGCGGCGCACCAGCGGCTCCAGGGAGGTCCGGCTCCAGAGCTGGCCGGTGGGGTTGTGGGGGTTGGTGATCCACAGCACCTCCGCCGCCGCGCCGGCGATCCCGTCCCGGGGAAAGGGTTGGGGGAAACCCGCCCGCCAGTCGAGCGGCAGCGGCCAGGAGCGGCGGGCTCCCCCCCAGCAATCGACAGCGCGGTGGTAATCGGCGAACCCCGGCGCCGGCAGGAGGCTCAGGCCGGTCGCCGCCGCGTCCCGGCCAGCCCAGGTGAACAGTTCCGCCGCCCCGTTGCCGGGCAGCACCCAGGCGGGCGGCAGCCCGTGCAGCCCGGCCAGCACCTCCCGCAGCCCCTGCCAGGCGCGGTCGGGGTAGGCCCGCAGGGGCGGGCCAGCCAGCGCCCGCAGCAAGGCCAGGCGCAGGGCCAGCGGCGGTCCGAACGGCACCAGCGAGGCACTGGCATCGAGCAGGGAACCGGGACGCCGCCCCAGCTGCCGCGCCGCCGCGGCCAGATTGCCGCCATGCCGCTGAGTGGCGTCCGCGCTGGCCATGGGGAAACGCTAGGGCCGCGGCAGCGCCACAATCGGGGGCAGCCCAGCCAGCAACCCCGTTGACGACGTCCCTCGACGGTCTGGTGGAGGCCATCAGCCAGGTACTGCTCGGCAAGCAGCAGAGCGTGCGGCTGGCCCTGGCCTGCCTGCTGGCCGGCGGCCACCTGCTGCTGGAAGACCTGCCCGGCACCGGCAAGACCACCCTGGCCGAGGCCCTGGCCCGCAGCTTCGGGCTGGCCTTCCGGCGGGTGAGCTTCACCAGCGATCTGCTGCCGGCCGATCTCACCGGCATCAACGTGCTGGATCCCGCCACGGGCAGCTTCCACTTCCAGCCCGGACCGCTGTTCACCCAGGTGCTGCTCGCCGATGAGATCAACCGGGCCAGCCCCCGCACCCAGAGCGCCCTGCTGGAGGCGATGGCCAGCGGCCGGGTGAGCGTGGACGGCACCAGCCACCCCCTGCCCCGGCCCTTCATGGTGATCGCCACCCAGAACAGCCTCGACCAGGTGGGCACCGCGCCGCTGCCGGAATCCCAGCTCGACCGCTTCCTGATGCGCCTCAGCCTCGGCTTCCCCGAGCGGGGGGCGGAGCGGGCCCTGCTGGCGGGCGAGGCCCTGCCCCTCGATGCCCTTGCCACCGGCCTCCAGCCCGACGATCTGCTGGCCCTGCAGCAGCGCTGCAGCCAGCAGCACGGCAGCGACAGCCTGCTCGACTATCTGCTCGATCTGATCGGTGCCAGCCGCGCCCCCCAGGCCCCGGGGGCCCCGCTCTCGCCCCGGGCCTCCCAGGGGCTGCTGGCCGCCGCCCGCGCCTGGGCGCTGCTGCACCAGCGCAGCTTCGTCACCCCCGACGACGTGCAGGCCGTGTTCACGGCCGTGGCGGAACACCGGCTCGACCCAGCCGGCCACGGCCAGCTGAGCCAGTCGCTGCTGGAGCAGGTGGATGCGATCCGCTGAGCCCCCCCGGCGGCAACGCCGCTGGCCGGAGCAGTTCGGCCGGTTGCACGAGGGGGAGACGCTGCAGCTGCACCTGCGCAACCTCTACATCGTGCCGACGCGGTTCGGCGCCCTCTGGCTGGCCGGCGCCGTGCTGCTGCAGGTGGTGGGCATCCAGACCCAGCGCAACGGGCCCCTGCTGCTGAGCTTTCTGCAGCTGGCCCTACTGCTGCTGGCCATGCACCTCACCCACGCCAACCTGCAGGGGCTGGAGCTGAGCTGCGGCAACCCCGGGGCGGGCTTCGCCGATGAGCCCCTGGCCTACCCCCTGCTGCTGCACAGCGCCAACTGGCGCGAGGGGATCGAGCTGCGGCTAGAGGGGGGGACGACCCTCACGCCCCAGCGCCTGAACGCGGGCCGCAATCCGCTGCAGCTGGACTGGCACTGCCAGCGCCGCGGGCAGCGGCGCCCCGGCCCCCTGCTGATCCGCAGCACGGCGCCCCTGGGCCTGTTCGTGTGCTGGAGCCGCTGGCAGCCGCCAACCCCCCAGCTCGTGTACCCGGCCCGGCGGCGCGGGCCCGTCGGGCTGGCCCCCGGCCAGCCGCAGCGACCGCTGGCCGGGCCGGCCGACTCGGCCGGCGGGGAGGGCAGTGACCACTGGCACGACCTGCGACCCCAGCGCCCCGAGGACAGCCAGAGCCGCCTGGCCTGGAAGGCACTGGCCCAGGGTCGCGGCCGCCTCACCAAGCTGTTCCGCACCGAAGACGCCCAGCCCCCCTGGCTCACCCTCGCCGGCTCGGTGCCCCAGGAACGGGCCCTCGAGCACCTCAGCGCGGCCGTGTGGCAGCGCAGCCGGGCAGGGGAACGCTTCGGGCTGCTGCTGCCCGATCGGCGGATCCCACCCGGCCAGGGGAAGGAGCACCGGGAGCGCTGCCTGCAGGCCCTGGCCCTGACCCGCTGATGGCCCCCACCTCCCTGCCCTCCAGGCGGCTGCAGTGGCTCACCCAGGCCGTGCTGGTACTGGGCTGCCTGGGGCTCGACCCGGGCTGGCTGCTGGGCACCTTCACTCTGGCCCTGGTGCTGATGGCGGGCCTGAAACTGCTCGAGGCCCGGGACCGGGCCGGGCGGCGGCTGGTGGCCCTGCTGCAGCTGGTGATCTGCGGCCTGCTGGCGGCCCAGCAGGCCGATCTGCTGCCCAGCCTGGTGCAGCTGCTGGCGGCCGTGCTCAGCCTGGCGGGACTGCTGCAGCTCGAGACCAACCTGGCGATGGCCTGGCCCCTGCTGCTGCGGCGCAGCCTGCGCCTGCTGGCCTCGGCCCTGCCGATGGCCCTGGTGCTGTTCCTGCTGCTGCCCCGCATCGGTCCCTTCGGCCCGGCGGCCACGGGGCCCGGGGCCCGGGCCTCCACCGGCCTGAGCGACAGCCTCGATCCCGGCTCGATCGCCACCCTGGTGGACAACACCAGCCCGGCGGCGCGGGTGGCCTTCAGCAACGACCAGCCCCCCCCGGCCAACGAGCGCTACTGGCGGGTGCTGGTGCATTCCCGCTTCGATGGTCAACGCTGGCTGCGGGAGCCGGACGCCGAGACCGGCCGTGTCGATGCGAACCGCCCCCCGGCCGCGGCCTTGCCGGGCCCCACCCCGGCGCGCGATCAGGTGTGGCTGGTGGAGCCGAGCCGCTTCACCGCCGTTCCCTGGAGCGGCAGCGCCGCCCCGCTCGACGCCAGCCTGCGACCGCAGCCGAACGGGGAACTGCGGCTGCTGCGGCCGGGGGTGGAGCGGCGCAGCTACCGGCTGCTGGAGCAGGGCGCACCCCTGGCCTGGCAGCGACAGCCGCCCCGCCGCAGCGATCTACTGCTGCCCCCGCAGCGCAACCCACGGCTGCTGGCCCTGGGGCAGTCGTGGGGCAAGCTCGCCGATCCCGGCGCCCGGGTGCAGGCCGCCCGCGACTGGTTTCTCAGCCAGGGGTTCCGCTACGACCGGGAACCGGGCGTGCTGGACGGACCCGATGGCCTGGATCGCTTTCTGTTTGAACAGCGGGTGGGCTTCTGCGGCCACTACGCCAGTGCCTTCAGCGCCCTGATGCGCGCCGCCGGCGTGCCCAGCCGCGTGGTGAGCGGCTATCTGGGCGGCAGCTGGGTGGTGCCCCTCGGCGGCGCCAGCTACCTCGAACTGCGCCAGAGCGATGCCCACGCCTGGAGCGAGGTGTGGCTGCCCGGCCAGGGCTGGCAACGGGTGGATCCCAGCAGCTGGGTGCAGAACGGCACGGCGGCACCAGGGGCCGAAGGCTTCGGCCGACCCGTGCCGGGGCCGTGGTCCTGGGTGCAGCGGCAGTGGTGGGGGCTGGACATGGCCTGGAGCCGCTGGTGGCTGGGCTTCGACCAGGCACGCCAGGAGGAGCTGCTCAACCGGCTGCTGGGCGAGCGGCGCTGGGCCCTGGGCTGGCTGATCCTCGGCGGCGGCGGCGGCGCCCTGGCGGTGGGGCTGCTGCTGCTGCGGCGCCGGGACCGGCGACGGGACGATCCGCTCCAGCGCGACCTGGCGGGCTTGCTGCGGGTGCTGGGGCAGCTGGGGCTGCGGGCCGAACCCGGCGAAACCCTCGAACAGCTGGCCGGGCGGGCGGCGGCACTGCACCCGGCGCTCGCCCAACCCCTGGCGGAACTGGTGGCCTGCCATGGCGAGCGCCGCTTCGGCGCCGGAGGGGACCGGACCACCACCCGGCAGGCCCGGCGCCGTTGGCGCACTGGCCTGCGAATCCTGAAGCAGCGCCGCCAGGACGCTATAAGGCAGACACCCGGATCCAGGCCATGACCGTGCGCAGCCGGATCGCCTGCCTGGCGCTCGCCAGGAACCCAGCCTCAGCCACTGTTGTTCCTGGAGCTGTTGTTCCTGGAGCTGTTGTTCCTGGAGTTGATGTTCTGAGAGCTGCTTCCGGCAGGGCCGCTTTCACCAGAGCTGCCCTCAGCACAGCCGCCGCCACCTGGGCCTTGCTGGGGATCTGCTGGATCGGCATGCCGGCCGCCCTGGCGGATGGGGCGCTGCTGCAACTGCTCGAGCAGCGACGCTGCCAGGGTTGCAACCTCGCCGATGCCGACCTGGTGCACGCCCAGCTGAGTGATGCGGATCTGCGCGGTGCCCGCCTGCAACGGGCCAACCTCAGCCAGTCCCGGCTGGATGGCGCCCGCCTCAACGGCGCCGACCTCAGCTTCACCAGCCTGCTGGGGGCATCGCTGCGGGGGGCCGATCTGCGCGGTGCCCGCCTGGAGGGCACCGATCTGCGCCAGGCCGATCTGAGCGGAGCCCAGCTGGACAGTGGCGCCCTCAGCCGGGCCCATTGGCAAAGCGCCCGGGGCCTGGACCACGGCCTGCTGAGTTACGGGGAGCTGCACAACGCCGGCGTGGAGGCCGCCCGCCAGGGACGGATGCCGGAAGCCGAACAGTGGTTCAGCGCGGCGATCCGGCGTGAGCCCGCCTCGGCCGTGAGCTGGCTGGCCCGGGGCATCACCCGCAGCGAGCTGGGGCAACGCCAGCTGGCGGCCAGTGATTTCGACTATGCGGCCGCCCTCTATGCGGCCCGGGGCGAGGAAGCGGAAGCCATCCAGCTGCGCCTGGCCGCCAAGCAGCTCACCGCCCCCCCAGCCCAGCTGGACGGCGACGGCAATGGCATCGGCTCGGCCGCCCTGGGCGGCGCCATGGGCCTGCTCCAGTTTCTGGCACCGCTGGCGGGCAAGGCCTTCCTGCCCCTGCCGTTCTGAGGGCCCTGAACCCGTCGCACTCTCTCCCCGGGGCCCCCGGCCAACAGCTGCTGCTGGCCGGGGGAGGCCACACCCACGCGCTGGTGTTGCTGCGCTGGCTGATGGGCGGCAGCCGGCCCCCCGGGGCGATCACCCTGGTGAACCGCACCAGCAGCGCGCTCTACTCGGGCATGGTGCCCGGCCTGGTGGCGGGCGTGTACGACCTGGAGGACTGCAGCATCGATCTGCGCCGGCTGTGCAGTGCCGTGGACGTGACCCTGGTGATCGCCGAGATCACCGGCGTGGATCTGGCGCAGCGGCGCCTGCTGCTGGCCGACAGGCCCAGCCTGGCCTGGGACTGGCTCAGCCTGGATGTGGGCGCCACCACCGGCAGCCTGGCCGGCGGCGCCGTCGGGGTGAAACCATTGGAGCCCTTCCTGCACTGGCTGCGGGAGCAACCGGAAGGGGGCCCGCCCCTGCGCATCCGCGGCGGCGGTGCGGCGGCGCTGGAACTGGCCCTTGCCCTGCGCGGCCGCGGCCGGTCGGTGGAGCTGCTGCTGCGGGGCGACAACCTGCACCTGCCCACCGCCGCGGCCCGCTCACTGGGCGAGCGCCTGCTGCAGCGGGCGCAGGTGCCCCTGCGGAGGCAGACAGCACCCGCCCAGCCAACCGATCTGGCCTGCACCGGCAGCCGGGCACCCAGCTGGCTGGCCCGGTCTGGCTTGCCCTGCGATGGCGACGGCCGCGTGCGCACCAACGCCAGCCTGCAGGTGGAGGGGCAGCCGCGGGTGTTCGCGGTGGGCGACTGCGGCGTGCTCACCCAGGCGCCGCGACCAGCCTCGGGGGTCTGGGCCGTGCGGGCCACCCCCACCCTGGCCGCCAACCTGGCCCGCTGCCTGGAGGCGGGAGACCCCCCCCTGCGGCTGCGGCCCTGGCGACCCCAGCGCCGGGCCCTGCAGCTGCTGGCCGACTTCAGCCGGAGCGGCAACCCGGCGGCGATCGCCCTCTGGGGGCCGCTCAGCCTGGGGCCAAGCTGGCTGCTCTGGGCCTGGAAGCACCGGATCGACCGCCGCTTCATGCAGCGCTTTGGCCAGCCCGCAACCATGGCCAGCACTGAACCGATGGCCTGCCGCGGCTGCGCCGCCAAGCTGGCCGCCACCACCCTGGAAGCGGGCCTGAGCCAGGCCGGCCTCGGCGGGCCGGCGCAGGATGCGGCGGTGGTGGCGCACCTGCAGGGCGGTGACCTGCTGCTGCAGAGCGTGGATGGCTTCCCTGCCCTGGTGGACGACCCGTGGCTCAATGCCCGTCTCACCACGCTGCATGCCTGCAGCGATCTCTGGGCCAGCGGTGCCCGGGTCACCAGCGTGCAGGCCCTGGTCACCCTGCCGGAAGCGGCGCCATCGCGGCAACAGGAGCTGCTGGCGCAGACGCTGGCGGGCATCCGCTCGGTGCTCGATCCCCTCGAGGCCGCCCTGGTGGGCGGGCACAGCCTGGAGGGACGCGACGGAGCCGGCCTGGCCCTGGGCCTGAGCGTGAACGGCCGGGTGGAACCCGCCCAGCACTGGTCCAAGGGGCCGCTGGAGCCGGGGCAGGTGCTGATTCTCACCCGGCCGCTTGGCACCGGCGTGCTGTTCGCCGCCGCCCTGGGCGGGGTGGCCCGGGCCGGCTGGATCGACGCAGCCCTGGAGCAGATGCAGCAGAGCCAGGCCCAGCTGGTGCCGCTGCTGCACCAGCTGGGCTGCCGCGCCTGCACCGACATCACCGGCTTCGGCCTGCTCGGCCATCTCGGCGAGATGCTGGCCGCCAGCGCCGCCGGGATCCGGGTGACGCTCGATGCCGGCGCCCCGAGGGCCCTGCCGGGCGCCCTGGCGCTGCTGGAACAGGGCCAGGCCAGCAGCCTGGCCCCCGCCAATGCCCGGGCGCTCGCGCTGCTGGACGGCCCCGTGGCCCTGGCGGGTCCCCGCAGCGCCGTCCTGGAGGGCCTGCTGATCGATCCCCAGACCTGCGGGCCGCTGCTGGCGGCCCTTCCCGCCGCTGCCGCCGCCACCTGCCTGGAGCTACTGGCTCGGCATGGGTTCGCCCAGGCACACCGGCTGGGCCAGGTACTCGCCGCGCCGCCGGGAGCCGCGACGGGCCTGAGAGAATGACGGCCTCCCCGCTGCTTCCCTTGACCGCCCTCACCCGCTGCCTCCAGGAAGAGGCGGCCGCCATCGCCGCCGCCGCCCAGCGTCTTGACGGAGAGCAGGTGGAGACGGCCCTGCAGCAGCTGGAGGCCTGCCGGCAGCGCCGCGGCAAACTGGTGGTCACCGGGGTGGGCAAGAGCGGCATCGTCGCCCGCAAGATCGCCGCCACCTTTTCCTCGATCGGGCTGATGGCGGTGTTCCTCAACCCCGTCGATGCCCTGCACGGCGACCTGGGCATCGTCAACGCCGACGACGTGGCCCTGCTGCTCTCCAACAGCGGCGAGACCGAGGAGCTGCTGGCGATCCTGCCCCACCTGCGCCGGCGTGGCACGGCCCGCATCGCCCTGGTGGGACGGATCGATTCCAGCCTGGCCCGCGGCTGCGACGTGGTGCTCGACGGCGCCGTGGACCGGGAAGTGTGCCCGCTCAACCTGGCTCCCACCGCCAGCACGGCGGTGGCGATGGCGATCGGCGACGCCCTTGCGGCGGTGTGGATGGAGCGGGCCGGCATCTCGCCGGTGGACTTCGCCATCAACCATCCGGCCGGCTCGCTGGGCCGCCAGCTCACCCTCACCGTGGCGGACGTGATGGTGCCGGCCGCCGAACTCACCCCCCTGGCACCGGACGCGCCCCTGCCGGCGGTGATCTCCCACCTCACCCAGGGCAGTCCCAGCCGCGGCAGCCTCGGCGCGAGCTGGGTGCATGCCCCCGACAACCCCCTCCAACTGGCCGGCCTGATCACCGATGGCGACCTGCGGCGCACCCTGCAACGGAATGAGCCCAGTGCCTGGGGCCAGGTGACTGCCCACCAGATGGCCACGGCCGATCCGATCACCGTGACGCCGGATGAACTGGCCGCCAGTGCGCTCGAACTGATGGAGCGCAATCCGCGCAAGCCGATCTCCGTGCTGCCGGTGGTGCATCCCGACCACCCCGGCCAGGTGGAAGGACTGCTGCGGCTGCACGATCTGGTGCAGGCCGGCTTCAGCCGCCCGGGGCCCTGAGCGCCTGCTCCGGCGTCCCCGATCCACCCCATCCGCCCCACCACCACCAGCCGATGACCACCCCCTTCCGCCTGATCGCCGGGCCCTGCGTGATCGAGAACCGCGAGCTGGTGCTGCAGGTGGCCGAGCAGGTGAGCGGGCTGTGCCAGCGGCTCGGCATCCACTACGTGTTCAAGGCCAGCTTCGACAAGGCCAACCGCAGCTCGGGCAAATCCTTCCGCGGCCCTGGCCCCGAGGAGGGCCTGGCGATCCTGGCGGAGGTGCGCGAGCGCTTCGGCGTGCCGGTGCTCACCGACATCCACGAGAGCCACCAGGCCGCCGCGGCCGCCCAGGCGGTGGATGTGCTGCAGATCCCGGCCTTCCTCTGCCGCCAGACCGACCTGCTGGAGGCGGCGGCCCGGGCGGTGGCCGGCACCGCCAAGGTGGTGAACGTGAAAAAGGGCCAGTTCCTGGCACCGTGGGACATGGCCCAGGTGGTGGGCAAGTTCGCCGAGTGCGGCCTGGAGGCCAGCAGCGGCCGGCTGTGGCTCACCGAGCGGGGCAGCAGCTTCGGCTACAACACCCTGGTGGTGGACTACCGCAGCCTGCCCCAGCTCCAGGCGCTGGGCTGCCCGGTGATCTTCGATGCCACCCATGCGGTGCAGCAGCCCGGAGGCCGCGGCACCAGTTCGGGCGGCCAGCGGGAATTCGTGGCGCCGCTGGCCCGGGCCGCCATGGCGGTGGGGGTGGACGGGCTGTTCATGGAGGTGCACCCGGATCCGGAGCAGGCCCTGAGCGACGGGCCGAACATGGTGCCGCTGCACCGGCTGGAGGCCCTGCTGGTGCAACTGCTGGCGATCCGGGAGGCGCTGGCGGACGGCGCCGCCGTGAGCACGCTGTGAGCGCTCTGCAGCTGCGCTCGCGCCTGCAGGGGCTCCTGCTGCGGCCGCGGCTGCGCCTGATCCGGCTGCTGGTGTGCGACGTGGACGGCGTGCTTACCGATGGCGGCCTCCACTACGACGAGGCGGGCCGGGTGGTGAAGCGGTTCGATGTGCGCGACGGGCTGGCGGTGCGGATGCTGCAGCGGGCCGGCATCGCCGTGGCCCTGCTCAGCGGCGGCCGCAGCGGCGCCATCGAGCAACGGGCGCGCCACCTGGACATCAGCCACTGCCGCGTCGGCGTGGGCGACAAGCAGCGGGGGCTGGAACAGTTGCGCCAGGAGCTGGGGATGGCCCGTGAGCACACCGCCTTCCTCGGCGATGACCTCAACGACCTGGCCGTGCGGCCCGTGACCGGCCTGCTGGTGGCCCCGGCCGATGCCGCCCGGGGCGTGCGCCGCCAGGCCGACTGGGTGCTGCGCCAGCGCGGTGGCGACGGCGCCCTGCGGGAGCTGGGCGAAGCTCTACTGGCCAGCCGGGGGGAACTGGCGGCACTGCAGCGCCATGGCTGGCGGGAAGGCAACAGCTGACGACCGCCCCAATCCTCTCCGGTCATCGAGGTCAGCTCTCGATCCGATCGACTCCAACCAAGTAGAATCATTCGCAGGCAATACTTTCAGCCAAGAAAGCAAACATTGGTCAATTCACGCAATAAGGCAAGATCGTTTTCATACTGTTTAGCCAAGAGACCAACATCGCCCTTGCCAAACAGCCGTGGCCTGGGATAGCCGCTGTTCACAGCCAAATGCGTACGAACAAACTTAACCAGCTTGCGGGCATCTTCTTTCCGGATACCGGCAGCTCGCGCAGCCATTAACGCGTCGTAAGCAACAACAGATAGCGAAGGATTGCCCTCAAAGTCAACCACGCCCAACTTGACATCATCACCAAGCACACTGGCAATGCCGTCGAGGATTTTTTGGTTGTTGTCAACAAAATCTTCATAGCGCCACAAGACAATTCTTGCCGATGGAATGGCTTCAGTCAAACGGTAAACCAGTGAATACCAGGATATCGACTCAACGCAGGCCAGATCAAGAAATTCTTCGAACGAAATCAGCTTCTTTCTCTTTTTCAAGAACTGGAGATATACAGATTCCAGCCATCCTGCATAATTCCGGATCGAGAGATAGATCACAATGTCGGCATCTCGCTTCAACAGACTCGCAATTGCTTTAAGATTTTGTTGCGCATCAGGATAGACCCCTTTTGCCCTGGAAAAGCGATACAGCGAACCAAGAAGATTTTCATCGGAAAGAAAAATCGAGCCGGTACGCGCCATGGAAGCCGCAAGAAAGTCCCGGCAATCCCGCAAGCCAACGCCACCTAAACCACCAATTCCTTTTGCTGCCCGCAGAACAGCAGGCGTAATTCGACTGCGCACATCAGGAAAAGGAATATAGGTGACACCGACAGGATGAGCCCCTGAAAGACTCTGCAGAAACACTCGCTGCAGAAATGTTGAGCCGGTTTTATGAATGCCTACATGCAAATGCACAACCGGCTTTGCTGTCATCGTGAGCTGGCGTGCGCCCGCAAAGGCCCACCGAACAAGTCCATTCCTTCATCTTGCTGCCACCGAGCAGAAATCGGAATCAAATCATCAGAAAAACACCAAATCAGAAAACGCCAAAGAGGCTGCGCGCCTGTTCCAGCTGGGCCGCCGTATCCACGGACAGGCAATCCGTCTCCACCCGGAAGGTGGCGATGGGGATCTCCGCCTCGATCAGTCGCAGTTGCTCCAGCTTCTCCAGCTCCTCCAGGAGCGAGGCGGGCAGAGCGCTCCAGCCGGCCAGCACATCGGCCCGATAGCCGTAGATGCCCACGTGGCCCCAGTAGGTGGTGCGCTCGTGCCACCGCGAGGGGGGCAGATCCCGCACGTGGGGCAAGGCGCTGCGGGAGAAGGTGATCGCCCGGCCGCCGCTGGCCCGCAGCACCTTCACCACATTGGGGTCGTGGATCTTCTCCGGGGCCAGCGGATACACCGGAGTGATCACCGCCGACCAGTCGCCCGCCCCATCTGCGGAGCGGGCGATCATCGTGTCGAGAATGGCCGGATCGAGCAGGGGTTGGTCGCCCTGCACGTTGATCACCAGGGTGCGCTGCGGCGCTGCGCCACCGGCCGCTACCAGCTGATCCACCACCGAAGCCAGGCGCTCACTGCCGCTGCTGCAGCTCTCGGCGGTGGCCAGGGCGGGGAACCCCCAGTCGGCGGCGGCCTCCAGCACCTCGGCGCTGTCGCTGCAGGCCAGCACCGCAGCCACCCCCCTGGCCTGGCGGCAGCGCTCCAGCACGCGGCGCAGCATCGGCTGCCCGCCGATGTCCGCCATCACCTTGCCCGGCAGACGCGACGAGGCCAGCCGCGCCGGCACCGCCACCACCACCGCCCGGTTGTCATGTCCCTCGGCCATCCGGATCAACAGCGCTCTTCAGCTAGCCGCAGCGAGCGTAGGCGCTGCAATTCGGCCCCCAGCTCCGGACCGGGCCGCCAGCCCTCGGCCAGCAACTGCGCGGGGGTGCGCGGGGCCCTGAGCGAGCGCCAGCGCAGCAGCCAGCGCAGCAGCGGGCGCCGCGGCCCATCGCCCATGGCCAGCGCCAGCGCCACCGCCTCCGGGCCATGGCCGGGGCTCTCCAGCAACGCACACCAGGCCGGCACCGTCAGGTCCCCAGTCCGGTGGGGCAGCCGCCGCCGCAACTGCAACCACTGGGCCAGCAGCCGGTGCTGGCGATGGGGGATCTGCAGCCGCTCGGCCAGGGCCAGGGGATCGGCCGCGCCCGCCACCAGCACCGCCAGCAGGGGGAGAGCCAGCCGCTCAGCCCACACCAGCCGCCGCCGGCAGCCGCGATCCGCCTGCAGCTGGCCATCGAGCAGGGCCAGGCCGCCCCACTGCTGCAGGGCCCGCAGCGCCGCCCGCCAGGGCTCGCGCTCCAGCAGCAGGTCCAGTTCCATGCGCAGGCGCGTGCCCAGGGCCGCCGGCGCCTGGCCGGGGGCATCCCCCGGGCGCCAGGCCCAGGGCCAGGCCGCCATGGTGAGGCGGGCCTGCTCCAGGCTGGCGGGCTCCAGGCGAAAACCCAGGCGCGCGGCATAGCGGGCTCCCCGCACCAGGCGGGTGGGATCGTCGCGGAGGCTGGCGCCATGCAGCAGGCGCAGCTGACGCTGCTCCAGATCGGCCTGGCCGCCGTGGGGATCGAGCAGGCTGCCCCCGGCCAGATCCAGGGCCATGGCATTGATGCTGAAGTCGCGCCGGGCCAGATCGTCGGCCAGGGCACCGAGGCTCACCACCGGGTTTTCCGCCGGCACCGGATAGGTCTCGCGGCGGGCGGAAGCCACATCCAGCCACCAGGGCCGACCGTCGAGCCGCAGCTCCAGCTCCACCGTGCCGTAGGCACCATGCTCCAGCGCCGCGGCCACACTGCCGGCCGGCAGCACCTGGCGCAGGCCCGCCACCAGCAGGCTGGCCCGCCCCTCCACCACCAGGTCGAGATCGGGCACACCGCGCCAGGGATCGTTGTGCACCCGGTGCAGCAACAGATCGCGCACCGCCCCGCCCACCAGGGCCACGGTGCTCACTCCGGCGCGCTGGCGGGCCGCGACCAGGCCCTCCAGCAGGGCGGGGGGCACTCCCGGCAGCGGCATGGCCGTCAGCCCTCCAGGGGCTCGATCGGTGCCAGACGGGGGTCGAGGATCTTCGGGCCCATCCCCTCGAACTTCACGGCCAGGGAGATCTTCTCGCCACTGCCGAACAGGTGGGTCACCTGGCCTTCACCGAAGGCGGCATGGCGCAGCCGATCCCCCACCGCCCAGGGACGCCCGGGATCGGCGGTGCGCCGCCGCACCGCATTGGCGGCCACCCCGGCGGCCCCGCCCCCCGCCACCCGCCGGCTCTCCTCGCGATCCACCCGGGTGAGGCGATCGAGCCGCTGCTCCCGCCGGATCGCCGCACCGCCGCTGCGGGGCACATCGCCCTGGACATGCTCCTCGGGCAGCTCCGAAAGGAACACCGAGGGCACGGCCGGCTCGCGCATGCCGCCCCACAGCCGCCGCTCGCTGGCGTGGGAGAGGAACAGCCGCTCCTTGGCCCGGGTGATGCCCACATAGCAGAGCCGCCGCTCCTCCTCCAGGGAGGCGGGATCGTCGAGGGAGCGGTAGCTGGGAAACAGGCCCTGTTCCATTCCCACCAGGAACACCACGGGGAACTCCAGACCCTTGCTGGCGTGCAGGGTCATCAGCGTCACCCGGTCCTGCTCGGTGTCCTTGGAATCGGCGTCACTGGCCAGGGCCGCCGAGGCGAGGAAATCCTCGAGCGAGCCCTCCTCGTTCTCCTCCTGATATTGCAGAGCGGCGTTCACCAGCTCATTGAGGTTGCGACGCCGGTCTTCGGCCTCATCGGTGCCGCTGGCAATCAGCTCGGCCAGGTAGCCGCTCTGCTCCATCACCTTCTGCACCAGCAGCGAGGGCGCCGCATCCTGGGCCGAGCGCTGCAGGTCGTTGATCAGCTCACAGAACTGCAGCAGCCCCTTGGCGGAGCGCCCCCCCAGGCTGCGCACCGCCTCGGCGTCGCTCACCACATCCCAGAGGGGAATGCCCAGCTGGTTGGCCGCATCGGTGAGCCGCTCGATCGTGGTCTTGCCGATGCCGCGCTTGGGGGTATTGAGCACCCGCAGCAGGCTCACGGTGTCGGCCGGGTTCACCAGCAGCTTCAGGTAGGCGAGCACGTCCTTAATCTCGCGCCGGTCGTAGAAGCGCAGGCCGCCCACCACGATGTAGGGGATGCCCCAGCGCACCAGCGACTCCTCCATCGCCCGGCTCTGGGCGTTGGTGCGATAGAGCACGGCCATGTCGCCCCAGCGCAATTCGTCGTGGGCGGCATCGAGCATGCGCATGCGGTGCACCACCGCCTCGGCCTCGGCGATCTCGTCGTCGCAGCGGGTGAGGGTGATCGGTTCGCCCTCGCCGCGGGTGGGGCGCAGCACTTTGTCGATGCGCTCTGAGTTGTGGGCGATCAGGGCGTTGGCCGCCTCCAGGATCGTGGCGGTGGAGCGGTAGTTCTCCTCCAGCTTCACCATCGTGCGGGTGGCGTCATCGGGGGCGCCGTCGCCGAAGTCGTCCTGAAAACCCATCAGGATCGTGAAATCGGCGGCGCGGAAGCTGTAGATGCTCTGGTCGGCGTCCCCCACCACGAACACCGAGCGGCCACCCCAGTCGTCGAAGAGCTCGGGATCACGGCCATCGGTGACCAGCAGCTTGATCAGGTCGTACTGGGTGCGGTTGGTGTCCTGGTATTCGTCCACCAGCACGTGGCGGAAGCGCCGGTGCCAGTAGTGGCGCACCTGCTCGTTCTGGCGCAGCAGCTGCACCGGCAGCAGCAGCAGGTCGTCGAAGTCGAGGGCGTTGTTGGCCGCCAGGGCGCGGCGGTAGAGCCGGTAGGCCTCCGCCTCCTTGCGGCCGCGCAGGCCGTCCGCCTTCGCTTCCATCTGCTCCGGCAGCCAGCCCTGGTTCTTGGCGTTGCTGATCGCCCAGCGCACCTTCTTGGGCTCGAAGCGCTTGGGGTCGAGGCCCAGCTCCTGGGTCACGATCTCCTTCACCAGGCTCTGGGCGTCCCCCTCGTCGTAGATGGAGAACTGGCGCGTCCAGCTCAGCCCCTCGGGATCGCGGTACTTGTCGATGTCGAAGCGCAGCAGCCTCGCGAACAGGGCATGGAACGTGCCGATCCAGAGGTCCTTGATCACCTCCCGGTAGATGCGCGAGCGCAGCTGGCGCTGCTCCACCGCCGGCAGGGTGCTCCAGGGCTGGCCGAACTGGCTCTGGGCCAGCTTCTGGGCCAGCAGCAGCTCCAGCCGCTCCTTCATTTCGCGGGCGGCCTTGTTGGTGAAGGTCACCGCCAGCAGCTCGGCCGGATCCACGCCGTGGTGGCCCACCAGGTGGGCGATGCGGTGGGTGAGGGCCCGGGTCTTGCCGCTGCCGGCCCCCGCCACCACCAGCAGGGGACCGGTGTGGTGGTCCACCGCCCGGCGCTGGGCGTCGTTCAGACCGGCAAGAAAGGCACTCATGGGCTCGACCCTAGGCAAGGTGGCGCGCCAGGCCCGCGGGCAGGCGCCTGCCCAAGCGTTGCCGCCAGCGGGCCAGCCGCAGTCCCGTCAGCGTGGGGGCCCGGAGGGGCGGTTCGCCCGCCTGCAGCCGGTCGAGATGGCCATTGATGGCGCGGAGCGCCTGGTGCCAGCGCTCCCGCAGGCGCGGCTCGCCGAGCTCCTCCAGCAGCGCCGCCAGCCGGAGCGGATCCGGCAGCCAGGCAGCCGGATCCGCCACCGCCGCCGCGATCCGCTCCAGGTCGGCGGCCAGGGTGCCCGCACCGATCTGGTGAGCCATGCCGCCGGGGTCGAGCGTGTCGGCCAGGGCGTGGTTGAAGCTGCTGAACAGCACACAGCCACAGGCCAGCGCCTCGACGGGCGGCAGGCCGAAGCCCTCGCTCACACCGCTGCAGCGCCAGTGGTCGGCGGAGTCGTAGAGCACCACCCTGGCGCTGTTGAACAGGTCCACCAGGTCGTCCACCCAGCCGTCCTGCACCACCACCGCCAGGCCGCGGGCCCGCAGGGCCGGCACCAGCTGCTCGAGCACATAGGCGCTGCACTTGCGCCGCTGCACCAGCACATCGATCGAGCGGCCGCCGGCCGCCGGTGCCCTGCCCGGGTTGCCGGGCCGGTCGCCCCGGGCCAGCCAGCACTCCTCCAGGGCATTGGGCACCAGGAACAGGGGATTGCGGCTGGCCCACTGGCCCCAGTAGCCGAGGGTGTTGCGGCTCACCGCCAGCACGGGCACCCCGGGGGGCAGGGAGAAGCCATAGCCGCTGCTGTGGGCGTGGTAGGCCACCGGCCGCCCTCGCAGCGCCCGCAGCTGACGCGGCACGTCGAAGCCCCAGCTCACGATCCACAGCACCTGATCGGCGGCGGCACTGCCGGGCGGCTCAGCCCGCAGCAGATCGGCCAGGAAGGGCAGGCCCGGCTCCCGCTGCCGGTAGGTCACCAGCTCGGTGGGCACCAGCCCGGCCAGCAGCCGGGCGGTCTGCTGCTCCACCAACAGGCCCCCGCAGCGGAAGCGACCGCTGGTGCCCGGCACCAGAAAGCGGAGAGAACGCAAGGCCGGGCGCAAGCAGGACGGGCCGACTCTGGCGTAACCCGTGCCGGCGGTCAGCCCCCGATGGGCGCTGGGGCGATGCTCAGGCGGCCACCACCTCAGTGCTGCCGCTGCGCTGGCGGCGGGTGAGGAAGCCGAACAGCACCTTGCCGATGGCGGCGATCAGGTTGCCCTCCAGCTCCTGGAACATCTTCATGTTCAGGTGGAAGGCGTGGTTGGCCTCCTCCACGATGCGATCGGCCATGGCCTGGTCGATCGGCAGGGCGTCGAGGGTGGCGCGGTAGTTGGTCTTGAAGCCCTTCTCGTCGGGGATGGCGTCGAACTCGTAGAAGCGCAGGCCATCGTGCTCGCCCAGGTTCATCGCCTTCTGGGCGATGTTCTTGAGGATCTGGCCACCGGAGAGATCGCCGATGTAGCGGGTGTAGTGGTGACCCACCAGCAGCTCGGGGGCCTCCTGGGCGATCTGGTGGATGCGGGCCACATACTCCTGGGCGGCCGGCGTGGCCTTCACGGTGCTGCGCCAGCCGTCACCGAAGTAGAAGGCCAGGTCCTGCTCCAGGCTCTCGCGGCGGTTGAGTTCGGGGAAGCCCACCGGGCCCACCACCGGATGGCCGGCGGCCCGCAACTTGCCGATCTCCTCCTCCATCGCCGAGTACACGAAGAAGAGGTCGGCCACCAGGGTGCGATAGCTGGCCTTGTCCACCACCCCCTTGAGGAAACAACTCACGAAGCCGGTGTTCTCGGCCATGGTGTGGGCCTTTTTGGTGCCTTCACGCAGCTGGGAAGCGAGAGCAACGGACATGGCCAGGGCAGGGCGCAACAGGGGCGAGCGACAAGTTTGGCGGCGCTGTCCCCGCCTCGGCAGCAAGGTTGCGAAGGTTTACGCCGCCTCGTGCCTTCCGTCACCCTCGCAGGGGGCTGGCGTGAACAGGTCGAAGAGATCCCTGCACACCCGCTGCAGCTTCTCCACCACGGCCGGATCGGGCAGGTGGCTGCCGCTGGGCTGCCAGTCGCCCACCGTGGCCAGCCGCCAGCGCTCCGACTCATAGGTGAGGCCCCGCACCACCACCCCCAGCAGCCGCGGCCGGCCGCTGACAGGCGCGGCATCGAAGCGCAGCTGCAGCAGCACCGAGCGGCACTGGTTGCGGGGATTCCAGCCAGGGAAGTGGAAGGAGAGGTCCACGCTCTCGGCCTCGGCCCAGGCGCGGGTGAGCGGGTCGTCGCGCCAGGGGGTGAGGTTGGCGCGCGCCGCCGGGAACTGGCTGCGGAACAGGGCAGCCACCGAGGCGATCGCCTGGGCCAGTTCCAGATTCCGGGCCTGGTCGGCAGCATTCATGCCGTTTCCCCTGAGCAGAACCGCAGATCACCGAAACCTAGGCTCCCCGCAACGCGACTGCCGCACGAATGGCTACCAGCTCCCCGCAGTACGACCCGCAGTACGACCCGCAGTACGAGAAGCTCACGCCGCCCAGCGCGGGCACGGCGATCCACTTCGAGAACGGCCTTCCGGTGGTGCCGTCCGACCCGATCATCCCCTTCATCCGCGGCGACGGCACCGGCGTGGACATCTGGCCCGCCACCCAGCGGGTGCTGGATGCGGCCGTGGCCAAGGCCTACGGGGGCGAGCGGCGCATCGAGTGGTTCAAGGTGTACGCCGGCGATGAGGCCTGCGAGCTCTACGGCACCTACCAATACCTGCCGCAGGACACGCTCACCGCGATCGAGCAGTTCGGCGTGGCGATCAAGGGCCCGCTCACCACACCGATCGGCGGGGGCATCCGTTCGCTGAACGTGGCCCTGCGCCAGATCTTCGACCTCTACTGCTGCGTGCGCCCCTGCCGCTACTACCAGGGCACCCCCAGCCCCCACAAGCGGCCCCAGGACCTCGATGTGGTGGTGTACCGGGAGAACACCGAAGACATCTACATGGGGATCGAGTGGGAAGCCACCGATCCGGTGTGCGTGGAGCTGATCGCCCACCTCAACGACACGGTGATTCCGGCCAACGGCAAGCTCGGCAAGCGCCGCATCCCGGAAGGGGCCGGCATCGGCATCAAGCCGGTGAGCAAGGCGGGCACCCAGCGCCACGTGCGCAAGGCGATCCAGCACGCCCTGGGGCTGGAAGGCGCCAAGCGTCACGTGACGCTGGTGCACAAGGGCAACATCATGAAGTTCACGGAAGGGGCCTTCCGTGACTGGGGCTACGAGCTGGCCACCAGCGAATTCCGCGACCAGTGCGTGACCGAGCGGGAGAGCTGGATCCTCGGCAACCTGGAGCACAACCACGGCCTCAGCGTCGAAGACAACGCCCGCCTGATCGAACCCGGCTACGACAGCCTCACCCCCGAGAAGAAAGCGGCGGTGGACGCGGAAGTGAAAGGCGTGCTCGACAGCATCGGCGAGAGCCACGGCTACGGCAAGTGGAAGAGCATGGTGCTCGTCGACGACCGCATCGCCGACAGCATCTTCCAGCAGATCCAGACCCGGCCCCAGGAGTATTCGGTGCTCTGCACCCTCAACCTCAACGGCGATTACATCTCCGATGCGGCGGCGGCAGTGGTGGGCGGCCTGGGCATGGCACCGGGGGCGAACATCGGCGACAACGCCGCCATCTTCGAGGCCACCCACGGCACCGCGCCCAAACATGCGGGGCTGGATCGGATCAACCCGGGCTCGGTGATCCTCAGCGGCGTGATGATGCTCGAGTACATGGGCTGGCAGGAAGCGGCCGATCTGATCACCGAGGGGATCAGCGCCGCGATCGCCAACGGCGAGGTCACCTACGACCTGGCCCGGCTGATGGAACCGCGGGTGGATCCGGTGAGCTGCTCCGGCTTCGCCGAGGCGGTGGTGCGCCACTTTGGCGGGTGACGATCCACCGCTGAGGGGCTGCCGCTGACTGCCGGCGTGGCCATGGGCGTCAGACTGCCGCCATGAATGGCTCCGGCATCTCCGCCCTCCCCCAGCCCCTCGCCAGCGGGTCGGCCACCGACCCCTGCGTGCACTGCGGCTTCTGCCTGCCCACCTGTGCCAGCTACCGGGTGCTGGGCACGGAGATGGATTCACCGCGGGGCCGCATCCATGCCCTCAAGGCCATCGAGGCCGGCGAGCTCCAGCTCGATGCCACCGTGGCCCAGCACTTCGACAGCTGCCTGGGCTGTCTGGCCTGCGTGACGGCCTGTCCATCGGGGGTGCGCTACGACCAGCTGATCGAGGCCACCCGCCCGAAGCTCAATGCGCCGGAGCTGCGCACGCCGGCCCAGCGGGCCTTCCGGCGCCTGCTGTTCGCCCTGCTGCCCTACCCGCAGCGGCTGCGGGCCCTGCTCACGCCCCTGCGGGCCTACGCCGGCACGCCGCTGCAGGGCCTGGCCCGTCGCAGTGGGCTCACCCGGCTGTTCGGCCCCCAGCTCGAGGCGATGGAGCGGCTGCTGCCGCCGCTGGCCCCCGAGGCCTTCCGCGATCCCTTCCCGCTGGTGGTGCCGGCCGTGGGGGAGCGGCGGGGGCGGGTGGGGCTGCTGCTGGGCTGCGTACAGCGGCTGTTCGACCCCCAGGTGAACGCAGCGACGGTGGCCGTGCTCAGCGCCAACGGCGTGGAGGTGGTAATCCCGCCCCAGCAGGGCTGCTGCGGGGCGGTCACACACCACCAGGGGGAGATGGGCCAGACGCGGCAACTGGCGGCGGCGGTGATCGACAGCTTTGCGGCGGTGGTGGGGCCAGGCCGGGCCGCCGGGCCGGAACCCCTGGATGCGGTGCTGGTGGCGGCCTCCGGGTGCGGCCACACCCTCAAGCACTACGACGAGATCCTGGCCGCCGATCCCGCCTGGGCCGAGCAGGGCAGCGCCTTCGCCGCCCAGGTGCTGGATGTGCACCAGTTTCTGCAGCGCCTGGGCCTGAGCGCCAGCTTCACCGCCCAGCTGGCGCCCCTGACCCACGCCGACGGCAGCGCGGCTACGGCGGAGCGGCCGCTGGCGGTGGCATACCACGACGCCTGCCACATGCTGCACGGCCAGGGCATCAGCGCCGAACCCCGGGCCCTGCTGCGCCGCATCCCCCATCTGGTGCTGCGCGAGGCCACCGAAGCGGGGGTGTGCTGCGGCAGCGCCGGCATCTACAACCTGGTGCAGCCCGAGGAGGCCGCCGAACTGGGCCGGATCAAGGCGGCCGACCTGGGCAGCGCCGGCGCCGAGCTGGTGGCCAGCGCCAACATCGGCTGCACGCTGCAGATCCGTCGCCATCTGGAGGAGGGCGGCCACCACCAGCCGGTGCTGCACCCGCTGCAGCTGTTGCAGCGCAGCTGGCAGGCGGGCAGGAGCTGAAGCCCAACGCCACGTCCGCTTCAGCTGACCTGCAAATGCAGGCAAATTGGACGTCACTGAGAGGGGTGGCTACACTGAATAGCAAAAGGCAAAGCTGGAAAAGTTGATGATAATCAGCCAGCTGGCGCCCGAGGACAAGGAACGATTCAGCTCCACCCATGTGCTGCACTTTCAGGGGGCTGATGACAGCCACCTGATTCAGATGAGCGGCATTGTCACGCTGGATTTTCACGCAAAGAAGTTAACCAGCAGCTCGCGGGGCTGGGTCAACGAACAACTCACCCTGATCCTGACGCTGCCCGAAGCAGCCAGCCAATCCGGTTTCTACGTGGAGCAATGCTCACCACTGATCACCCTCAATGCGATTGGTGGAGTGTCCACGGTGGACTGGGCCGTCAATTCCTTCCGGGGAGAAACCAGCATTCTCTGCCAGCGAAGCTACTCGCTTGAAGCCACAATCGGGGTATATAGCACCGGCGAAATACTCCACAACATTGGCTATTCGATTTCCCTTTCTGGGCATTTCAACCAGTAGTCCCTCCTTCTCCACCGCCAGCCGACAATCACCTCCCACCTCCCACCTCCCACCTCCCACCTCCCACCTCCCAACGCACGCCACCCAACGCGCCCAGCCTGCCTCCAGCTCCCACTCACGGGACGCCCCCTCCTGCGGAACACCCGTTTCCGGCGGACCATCCCTGGAATCGGTCGCTCCCTGAACTGCCCTGCTCCGTGATGACCACGCCATGAACCGCGATGCCCCCAACCTGGCGGTGCTGATCGATTCCGACAACGCCCAGGCGGCGGTGATCAGCGACCTGCTGGCGGAGGTGGCCCAGGTGGGCACCACCACCGTGAAGAGGGCCTACGGCGACTGGACCACGCCCCAGCTGGGCAGCTGGAAAGACGTGCTCAACGTGCACGCGATCGTGCCGGTGCAGCAGTTCAGCTACACCACCGGCAAGAACGCCACCGACTCGGCCCTGATCATCGACGCCATGGACCTGCTGCACGGCGGCCGGGTGGACGGGTTCTGCCTGGTGTCATCAGACAGCGACTTCACCCGTCTGGCCACGCGCATCCGGGAGCAGGGGCTGCTGGTGATCGGTTTCGGGGAACGGAAAACCCCGAAGGCGTTCGTGGCCGCCTGCGACCGCTTTCTCTACACCGACATTCTCAAGCGCGGCAGCGGCGCCGGGGGCGGATCGGGATCCGCCGGCAGCGGCCGCAGCGAAGACGCCAGCGCACCGGCCCTGCGGCCCTTTCTCTGTGATGCGATCACGGCCGTGACCCAGGACGACGGCTGGGCGCCCCTGGGGATGGTGGGCAGCCTGCTGCAGAAGAACGATCCCTCCTTCGATGCCCGCAACTACGGCTTCCGCAAACTGAGCGAACTGGTGAAGGGCCAGCCTTATCTCACGGTGAAGGAGGTGCCGATCACCCCCGGCAGCCAGCAGATGCACCTCTCGGTGCGCCTGCGCGGGGGCTGAAGGCCAAGCTCAGGCCCCCGTTGTGCCCGTGCGCTGGGGGAACGACAGGTCCAGCACCAGGCAGCCGACGTCGGTGCGGAAGGGGCCGTGCACCTCCCCGGGGGGACGGCTGGCGTAATGGCCCGCCTCCAGCCAGAGCGCGAAGGCCCCATCCCAGAGGCGACCGCTCAGGATCAGGATCTCCTCGGGGTAAGGGTGCACCGTGGCCCCGAAGGCGGTGGTGTGGGCACCGGGGTGGAAGCGGGTGAGCCGGGTGAACTCGCCGGTGGCCGGATCACGGCTGAGGATCACCTCCTCCACCTGCCCCTCCAGGCCCTCCAGCCAGCGCCAGCAGTGCCGCTGACCGGCCTCAAGCACATTCCAATAGGTGCAGGTGGATTTGCTCACGGCGCCAGGCCCCGGGGTGGAACGGTATGCGGCTCTTCAACCAGGCCATTGTGAGCTGCTGGCACGGGCAGGGCGCCATGGGCAGCGCAACCACCGACCTGCTGCCAGCCTGGGTTCAAAGGAGCCGGAACAGAGTGATGCGGGACCGATCCGTCACCGCCCCTGCGGGCCGCGCCGGTCGAGCTGGAGTCGCGGATCGAGGCGCTGGCGCAGCAGCTGATGCAGCGCACCGGCGTGCCTGGGGTGGCCATCGCCGTGGTGCACGCGACCAGCCGGTGCTGGTGAAGGGATTCGGGGTGCGGCAGATCGGCGCACCCGAACCGGTAGATGCCCACACCCTGTTTCCCCTGGCCTCGCTCTCCAAGCCGATCACCAGCACCGTGCTGGCGGTGGTGGTGGGGGAGGGCCAGGCCGGCTGGGATGACCCGGCCACAAACCAGCTGCCGGAGTTCCGGCTGGGGCCGCCGGCGATCGCGGCCTCGGTGACCCTGCGCGACCTGCTCTCCCACCGCAGCGGCCTGGGCGACGATGCCAGCGACCCCCTGGAGGATCTCGGCTTCGACCGGGCCACGATCCTCAAGCGGCTGTCGCTCCAGCCCCTGGGCAACCGCTTCCGGGCCAGCCACGCCTACTTCGCTTCACAGCCGCCGCCGTGGCCGTGGCCCGCCAACAGGGCCGCAGCTGGGAGGAGCTGGCCGGCGAGCGCGAGCCGGGAAGCGCCCGATCCCTCCAGTGAGCGAAGTGGCTTCTACGGCCTCGGCTGGGGCGTGAACGTCACTGACCAGGGGGCGGTGTAGCCGAGCCATTCCGGAGCGTTCGCCCTCGGCGCCGCCACCGCCGTGTACCTGCTGCCGGCCGAGGGGCTCGGGGGGGGCTCACCAATGCCGCGCCGGTGGGCCTGACGGAATCCCTGGCCCTGGGCGTGCTCGACCTGATCCACACCGGCACGGTGCAGCGCCACTACCTGAGCCTGCTGCAGCCGCTGATCACCGCCTCGATGGCCCAGGCCTATCCCGCAGTCCCCACCCCGGCACGACCCCTGCCGCCCCGACGCCTGCAGACCTACGTGGGCCGCTACCGCAACGCCTAGGTGGGCGAGGCGGTGGTGAGTCGCGCCGGCGCCGGGCTGCGCCTGCAGCTGGGCCCTGGCCTCACCGCCTACCCCCTCACCCACGTGAGCGGCGACACCTTCCGGTACCAACCGCCGGGAGAAAACGGAGTGGGGCCCAGCGCCGTGACGTTCGAGGCCGACCCTGCAGCCGACTCGCGGGGTGCGATCAGCCAGGTGCGCATCGGCAACCTCGACACGGATGGGCTGGGGGTGCTCCAGCGCCAGTGAGGGCGGCTGGGAGGGCCCCCAGGTCAGCGCGGATGGGGGGGCTTGAGCCTGGGGCCGGCGCCAGCCCTACGCTCCGGGGATCCAGTAGTACTCCCGGCACCATGACCGCCTTCCGGGCCCTGGAGCTGCTGGTGCTGCTGGCCGTGCTGGCCGGACTGGTGGGCCTGCTGCGCCACAGCAACCTGTTCCTCAAGGTGCTGGCGATGGACGTGACCAGCACCGCCGTGATCAGCCTGTTCGTGCTGATCGCAGCCCGCGACGGCCTGATCACGCCGATCCTCCATGGCGACAGCCCCGTGGTCGATCCCCGCGCCGCGCTCGCCTACGCCGACCCGATTCCCCAGGCCGTGATCCTCACGGCGATCGTGATCGGCTTCTCCGTGCAGGCCCTGCTGCTCCTGGCCACCACGCTGCTGGCACGCCGGGATCCCAGCCTGGATGTGGCCGAACTCGACCTGCCGGAGGCGGCAGGGCCCGGCGCCGGACCGCCATGAACGGGATCACCATCGCCTGGCTGCTGCTGCCGCTGCTGGCGGCCTTTCTCTGTGCCCTGCTGCCGGCGATGGCCCGGGCCGGGATGCTGTTCACCTGCCTGGCCACGGCCGCCATGGCCGTGGCGGCTGAGCAGAGCTGGCTGCCCGACAGCCTGCAGCTGATCGGCGACCTGGGCATCACGCTGCAGCCAGATCGCCTGGCCGCGCCGTTCCTGCTGCTCAACGCCCTGGTGTGCGGGGCCGTGCTGCTCGACACCTGGGGGGAGCCCCGGGGTAAGCCCTGGTTCCTGCTGCTGCTGGTTCTGCACGGCAGCGTCAACAGCGCCATCGTCGCCGCCGACCTGATCAGCATCTACGTGGCCCTGGAGGTGGTGGGCATCGCCGTGTTCCTGCTGCTGGTGCTGGGGGGAGACCGCCGGCAGGTGTGGCTGGGCCTGCGGCTCATGCTGGTGAGCAACACCGTGATGCTGGTGTTCCTGATCGGCTGCGGCCTGCTCTACCTGGAGCAGCGCAGCTTCGCGCTGGCGGCGGCGGGGCGGGCCGGCGGCCTGGTGCTGGCCCTGGTCACGGTGGCGCTGCTCACCAAGGCCGAGGTGTTCGTGGCCGGGCTGTGGCTGCCGCGCACCAACGGCGAGGGGCCCCTGGAGGTGTCCGCCCTGCTCTCCGGCACCGTGATGAGCGCCGGCGTGGTGCCGCTGCTGCGGATCGGCGGCGAGGCCGCCAGCCTGCTGCCGGTGCTGCGCTGGCTCGGCATCGCCAGCGCAGCCGCAGGCGTGCTGCTGGCCCTGCTGGAATCCGATCTGCGCCGCCTGCTGGCCTGGAGCACCCTGGCCCAGATGGGCCTGGTGGTGATCCAGCCGGCGGTGGGCGGGCTCTATGCCCTCGGCCATGGCCTGGCCAAGGCGGCCCTGTTCCTGCTGATGCGTCACATCCCGGATCCGGCGCTGGTCGGCTGGCGGCAGCGCCCCCTGGCCCCGCGCCTGTGGTGGCCGCTGATGCTGGCCTCCCTGTCGATTGCCGGCCTGCCGCCGCTGCTGGGCTTCCTGGCCAAGGAGCAGCTCGGCAGCCAGCTGCCCGGTGCGGCCGGCTGGCTGGTCACAGCCCTTGGGGCTGGCACGGTGGCGACCTATGCCCGGATCTGGGGGGCTCCGGGGCGCCTGCCCGCCGTGGCGGTTGCCGGCGCGGCGCCGGCGGTGTCCGCCCACTCGCCAGGGGCGAGCCTGCTGGCGGTGGCGCTGGTGACTCTCAGTGCCGGCCCCTGGGTGTGGCCCTTCTGGACCGGCATGGAGCCCCAGGCCCTAGGCGGCGCGATGCTGAAGAGCGCCTCCGTGTTCGCGGCCGGGCTGATGCTGCACCGCCTGCTCTCCGCCCCTGGGGTCGTGCCTGGGGCCGCGCCGCTGGCGGCACCGGCCTGGCGACCCCAGCTGGAGGGACTCGACGAGCTGCTCGGCGCCATCGTGATGCTCGCGGCCGTGCTGCTCGGCCTGCTGGGGTGGCGGCCGTGATCGCAGCCGTGCTCAACGTGGCCCTGCGGCTCGGCCTCTGGATGCTGCTCACCCAGGATCCCCGCGGCCTCAATGTGCTGATCGGCCTGGCGGTGGCGCTGCTGCTGCCGATCGAGAACACCAGGGCCCTGCCGGTGCGCGATCTGGTGGGGGCCATGGGCCCCGTGCTGCAGGCGATCCCCCAGGCCTTTCAGCAGGCCGTGCAACTGCTGGGAAGGCGCCGGCTGCGGGAGGGCTACGGCACCGTGCCCGGCAAGGCCCGCCGCAACGACCTGCTGATGTTCCTGGAGGTGTTCACCATCACCCTCACCCCCTTCAGCATCTGCCTGGGCATGGATCCCGACGGACGGCGGTATCACGTGCACACCCTCACCCCGGAGCGGGAGCCATGACCTGGCTCGTGGACGGCATGGTGCTGGCCCTGCTGATCCCGATCGTGGTGGCCTGCCGCACCCGGGAGCTCTGGCACCGCCTGGCGGCCCTGGCCAGCCTCTCCACCAAGGTGGCGCTGGTGATGCTGGTGGTGGCAGTGGTGCGCGACGATCCCATGCCGGCCCTGGTGAGTGTGCTGATGCTGAGCGTCGGCAATGCGGGCATCCTGCTGATCGCCAACCTGCTGCGGGAACAGGAGCAGCCGAACCCATGAGCCTGCGCCCCCTGCACCTACTGGCGGCGGTGGTGGTGGCGCTGGCGCCCCTGCTGCAGGGGCTGGCGGCCCCCGCCAGCAATGGCCCCCTGATCGCCGCCCTCAGCGACCAGACCCGGGTGCCCAACCTGGTATCGGGGGTGCTGCTCCACACCCGCCTCTACGACACGGTGGCCGAGGTGGTGGTGTTCACGCTCGCCTCGATGGGGGTGGTGTGGATGTTCAGCACCGAGCGACCCCAGACCCACATTCAGGGCCTGGACGACCCTGCCGTGCTCGTGCTCTGCCGGCTGGGAGCCACGGTCACCGCCCTGGTGGCGGTGGAGCTGGCCCTGCGCGGTCACCTCTCCCCCGGTGGGGGCTTTGCCGCCGGCGTGTCGGGGGGCACGGCCCTGGCCCTGCTGCTGATCGTGCGCTCCGGCCAGGGGCCGCCCCCCTCTGAAGAGACCAGCCATCGCACCCTGATGCGCACCGAACTGGTCGAGAAGCTGGCGGTGCTGCTGTTCCTCCTGCTGGCCTTCCTGAGCCTGGAGGGGCTGAACCTGCCCTCGGGCAGGTTCGGGGCCGTGGAGAGTGGCGGCTGGATCCCCCTGCTCAACGCCCTGATGGGGGTGAAGGTGAGCCTGGGCTCCTGGACCATGGTGCAACTGTTCATCCGCTATCGCGGCCTGCTCTGACAGCCCACCGCAGAGTGGGGCCCTGCGTGAGAGCCCTGGCCCCCATGACCGCCACCCCGTGTCCCGACCTGGATCCGTTGGTCGAGCAGCTGCGCAGCCAGCGCGCCCAGCTCGATCGCTTCCTGCGCCGCGCCCTTCCCCAGCGCCGCCAGCTGGTGAATGCCTCAATTCTCTGCAGCAGCCTGGCGGCACTGATCACGGCCGCTCCGGCCTTCGGCGGACAGGCCTTCACTACCGGCCTCACCGAAACCCTCAATCTCTCGATGCCGTCCTGGCGCCTGCTCTGTGGCCTGGCCTCGGCAGCCTCGGTGGTGGCTTCGGTGGCCACCCAGGTGCTGCAGACCAGCCGGCTGGAAGAAAAGGTGAGCCGGGGCCTGGCCACACGGTCCAGGCTGGAAGCGCTGGAGCAGGGGCTGGCGCTGGGGCAGTTCGATCGCAGGTCGGTCACCGAAGCCCTGCTGGCTTGCATCGAAACCACCACCCTGCTGGCCCCCGGCCTGGAGCGGACCGAAGGCAGCCCGGCCCGCAGCCGGTAAGTTCAGCCGGCAAGTCCTCACACCAACTCCGGATGGCCCAGCGCCTGCCCCTCCAGCCGCGCCAACGGAAGCAACGGGAGGGCCGACTGCGCACGGTGGGCTCCACGGCCGCGATCCTGGCCGCCGGGGGCGCGCTGCTGACCCTTCTCCTCGCCCTGGCCGCCCGACCAGAACTGCCTCCGGGTGCCCCGGCGGAGCTGGCCCTGCCCAGCGATCCCGCCCTGCCCCGCCAGGCCGACGGGCGCCACTACCCGCTGGTGCCGGCGGATCCGGCCGCCACGGCGAGCCTGCTGGCGGCGGTGGAGGAGGCCCTGCGCGATCCCTCCACCCCCGCCGAGCAGCTGCCGCGGCTGGGCCACCAGCAGCAGGTGATCTACCGGGTGCTCTCCCGCGATCCCCAGCGGGCCGCCGCGGTGCAGGCCCTGCTGCCGGAGCACTGGCGCGGCGTGGCCCACCACCACCTGGAGGCCCGGCGGGAGTTCCTGGCCATGCACCGCCACGACCGCCGCCCCACCAGCCTGCCGGCCTGGCGGATCATTGCCCCCGCTCCCGCCGAGGAGCTGCTAGCCCACTACCGCAAGGCGGCCGCCGCCACCGGCATCGACTGGGAGGTGCTGGCGGCGATCAACCTGGTGGAGTCGGGCATGGGCCGCATCGACGGAGTGTCGGTGGCGAACGCCCAGGGCCCGATGCAGTTCCTGCCCACCACCTGGGCCCAGCCCGGCGTGGGGGCCGGCAGCATCCGCGACCCCCACGACGCGATCCAGGCGGCGGGCCGCTACCTGGTGCGCCGCGGCGGCCTGCAGGACATCCGCAAGGGGCTGTGGGGCTACAACAACAGCGATCGCTACGGCCGGGCCGTGCTCCACTACGCCGCCCTGATCAAGGACGACCCGCGCGCTTACACCGGCCTCTATCACTGGGAGATCCACTTCCACGCCGAGGCGGGCGACCTCTGGTTGCCGGTGGGCTTTGCCCAGAACCAGGCAATCCCGGTGGCGGCCTGGCTGCGGCAGATGCCCGCCAGCGCCCCCCCTCCCCCCGGGGGCTCAGCCGGGGGCGCCAGCCGGGTTCTCCAGTAACCGCCAGGCGGCCACGAGGCTGTCGGCCTGGCCCAGGTTGCCGGGGAAGGTGACCACCGGCAGCCGCGGCACCCGGGCTTCCTCCGGAGTGAGCACCAGGGAGAGCCCGGGCTGCAGCTGGCCCTGCAGGACCACCAGGGCCAGCTGCAGCCCATCGGCCAGCAGGGTCTGGCTGGTGATGCCCCCCTTGCTGATCAGGTAGCCCAGCCGCGGCGCCAGCCGGGCCGCCAGCCGGGCCATCAGACCCGCCAGGGCCAGCCCCAGCCGCCGCCGCTCGGCGGCATGGCGGCAGGCCAGCTCCCCCCGGCTGGTGAACAACACCGGCGTGCGCCCCGCCGCCAGCAGCCCCTCCAGCTGGTCGCCCCACTGGCGCTCCAGGCTGGCCAGCAGCGGCTCCGGCGCCGGACCCTCCAGCACCCGCGCCAGCTTGGCCACCGGCAGCTCCAGCCCTGCGCAGCCGGCCTGGGCCAGCAGCGGCTCCAGCTGGGCATCGGCCAGGGGCACGTGGGAGCCCACCAGCACCAGTCCCGGCAGGGGGCGGCCGGCCCCATCCCGGCGGCGCAGAGCGGCCAGCCCAGCCGGATCCAGCGGCTGCTCGCCGAGCTCCACCAGGCCATTGAGCAGGCTGGCGGCGCACTGGAACAGGAACCGCCGCGGCCGGCCCCAGCGCTCGGCGGCGGCTGGCGCCGTGAGCTCGCGCACCGCGGCACCCAGGGCCGCCAGTTGCTGCGGCCGCTCCCCATCCACCGCCACGCAGACGTTGCCCCCGAAACCGGCCAGGTGTGCGCAGAACTCCTGGAATCCGGCCCCTGGCGAGCCCCCACCTCCGGCGCCCAGCGCGAGTGCCGCCGCCGCCCGGTCCAGCTCCGCCAGGCTGAGCCGCTGCACCGCCGCCGCCGGGATACGGCCGGCGCTCTTCTCGGCCACCCAGGCGGGCAGGTGGCTGTGGCGGTAGCCGAACAGCCGGTCGCGGGCGAAGGGGGTGGTGTGCACGGGTTCGCCGTGCAGCAGGTGCACCCCATCGCGGGTGGTGCGCCCCCCCGGCAGGAAAGCCGGCGCCAGCAGGGTGGCATCGAAGGGGCCCAGCTCCTGCGCCAGCACGTCCACCTCCAGGGGGAAATGGCCGCGCAGGGTGGAGTCGCCCCGGCTCACGATCAGGCACTGCTCCAGCTGGCCAGCGGCCTGGGCCTCGGCCAGGGCCGGCCGCAGCTCCCCACAGATCAGGCGCAGCCGTTCGGCCGCCGCCTGGGGATCGAGGGCCCGGGTGTTGGCCAGCAGAAACAGGAAGGGGGAGGGGTGCGCCAGGCCCCGCCGCAGGGTGCTCCGATCCCAGCGCAACAGCAGCGGGCAGCCATGCAGGGTCTGGGATCCGGTGGGATCGTCGTCGAACACGACGACTTTGTGCCTCTCTGCCATGGCACCATCGTGCCGTGATCTGTCCTGAGCCCAGCGAGCTGCAGGAGCTGGTGCGGCAATTGCACCAGCAGGCCTCCCCCTGGCTGCCCGCCGGCAGCGGCAGCCGGCTGGGCTGGGGGCCGGCGGTGCAGCGCGGTCCGGGGCAGGCGGAACCCCTGGTGCTCAGCACGGCCAGGCTGCGCGGGATCGTGACCTACAGCCCGGACGACTTCACCGTGACGGTGCAGGCCGGCACACCACTGGTGGAGTTGCAGCAGGAGCTGGCCCACCACCGGCAGTGGCTGGCCCTCGACTGGCCCTGGGGCAGCGGCCCGGACGGCCGTGCCAGCGGCAGCGTGGGCGGGCTCGTGGCCCGCGGCCTGGCCGGTGGCGCGCGCCAGCGCTACCTGGGGGTGCGCGACCAGCTGATCGGCATCGGCCTGGTACGGGCCGACGGCACCGCCGCCCGGGCCGGTGGCCAGGTGGTGAAGAACGTGGCCGGCTACGACCTGATGCGGCTGCTCACCGGCAGCTGGGGCTCCCTGGCCCTGATCAGCGCCGTCACCCTGCGCACCCTGCCCCTGCCACCGGAGCGCCGGGGTCTCTGGCTGAGGGGGCCGGTCGAGCAACTGGCGGACATGACCCGCTGGCTGCTCGACTCGAGCCTCAGCCCCGAGCGGATCGACTGGCAGCAGCACAGCCAGGCCAGCGACGGCCAGCCCGCGGGTTCCCCCACCGCCGGCCTGCTGCTCAGCCTGGCCAGCATCAGCGCCCAGACCCTGGACGAGCAGATCACCTGCATCCGCGAGCGCGCCCCGGCCCTGGCGGTGGAGGAACTCGACGCCGCTGCCCTGCAACACCACCTCGGGGCGGGCCTGGGCAGCCCGAGCGACCCGGGCTCCCTGCCGGCCCGGCCCGGCTGGCTGCTGCGGCTGGGCGTAAGGCCGGCCCAGCTGGACACGCTGCTCCAGGAGCGGGCCCTGGCGCCTATCGCCTGGAGCTTCGCCGCCGGCAGTGGCCTAGGAATGGCCTGGGCAGAAGCCCACCAACTGGCGGCCCACCAGGTGGAAGGGCTGCGCCGCCGCTGCGCCGAGCTGGGCGGCCACCTCACCGTGCTGTGCCAACCGGCCGGCAGCACGATCCCCGCCTGGCTCGATGCCCCTTCCCGGCCGGTGATCGAAGCGATCAAGCGCCAGTTCGACCCGAAGCAGCAGCTGGCGCGCGGCCGGCTGCCGGGTGTTCAGCCGACGGCGTGAGCCCCGCCAACCAGTCCAGCAGGGCGGCATTCACCTGCTCGGGCACCTCGTCGTGGGGACAGTGACCCGCCTCCAGCACCACCTCACTGGTGGCTGCGGGTGCATGGCGCTGGAAGGCACCCCGACGGCCGGCGGCATTGATCCAGGGATCGCGGATGCCCCAGAGCAGCAGCAGCGGGCAGCTGAGCTGGGCGAACAGCTCATCGAGCGGCTGGCCGCGGGGGATGTCGAATACGGTGCGGAACACGCCGAAGGCGCCCGGGTCGAGGGAGGGGCGCCGGATCGCCTCCACCAGGTCGTCGTCCACGTTGGTGCGGTCGATGTACACCTGGTTGAGGGTGCGGCGGATCGTGGCCGGCCGGCGCAGGTTCTCGAACAGCAGCCGCTGCAGCACCGGACTCCTGAGCAGGGCGGCGCCGATCGTCTGGCGAGCGATGGCGCCCCAGCCCTGGGGCGGCGCCTGCTCATCACTGAAGGGGCCGGCGGCATTGAGCAGCACAACCCCCGCCGCATGCTCCCCCAGGGCCGCCCCGGCGGCCAGGGAGGCGAAGCCGCCCAGGGAATTGCCCACCAGCACCGTGGGCCGACCGATGCGCTCCTCCACGTAGGCCACCAGCTGGTCCCGCCAGAGGCCGCCGCCATAGCTGAGGCCAGCCGGCTTGGCACTGCGGCCGAACCCGAGCAGGTCCAGGGCGTGCACCTCATGGCGTTCCGCCAGCGCCGGAATGTTGTGGCGCCAGTGGTCGGTGCTGGCGCCGAAGCCGTGCACCAGTAGCACGGCCGGTCCCTCCGGATGCTCCGGCCGGGCCGTGATGGCATGCACCGGCTGGTCGAGATGGCTCCAGGGCTGGACCAGGGCGGTGGGGGTGAGCAAGGCCGGGCGGCGTGGGGGCCGATGCTAGGGAGAATCGCCCTGGCCCCTTGCCCTTCGTCGGCCCCGACTGGCCCGCCCTGCTGCCGGGCATCGCCCTCTGGGCGCTGGCGCTCTATCTGCCGTTGAGTGTGCCGCTCAGCCGGCTGGAGGAAGCCCTGGCTGCCGGGGGGCTGGAGCCCCAGCTGCAGCAGCTGCTGCTGGTGCTGGCCAGCCTGGCGCTGGCCCTGGCCATCGGCACCCTCACCGAGCTGGCCCTCGGCTGGGCCCTCGGCCCCGGCTGGGCCACCAGCCTGGGGATGATCGCCGCGGGATGGGGCCTGTTCACAGCGCTCGCCAGTCGAGCCAGGGGAGATGGGGAATGATCGCCGGCGTGTGGGCCCGGTAGGCGGTGTAATCCGGATGCACGCTCGCCAGGGTGCGCTCCTCCCGGCGGGCCTTGCCCCCGAGCACGCCGCAGAGGGCGAGCAGCAGGGCCAGGTGCAGCAGGCTGCCCAGCGCCAGGGTCACGCCGAGCGAGCAGAGCAGCACCGCCTGATAGAGCGGATGGCGGCAACGGGCATAGGCACCCGAGGTGACCAGGGCCGCCCCGGCCATCGGCTCCGGCAAGGGGGTGAGGCTGGGGCCCAGGCGCAGAAAGGCCTGGGCCGCCAGCGCCAGACCCAGCAGCAGCAGGGCCCCGCCGCTGAGGGCCAGGGGCAGGGGCCAGGCGTAACCCCAGGCGCCAGGGGCGGGCCAGGGGGGCAGGGCGTGGGCCAGGATCAGCCCCACCTGGGCCAGGAGCCACCATTCACCGCGGCGATTGTCCAGCCATCCGCCCCAGCTGAGGCCCCAGTTCCGCGGCGGCACAAACGGGGATCGGGCTCGGGCGGCAGGGGCCGGCTCAGGTGGGGACTTCGGCGAGGGGGTCAAGATCGGGGCCTCCGGATTCACCGCCCAGCACCAGGCGAAGCAGCACCGGCGCCAGGAAGGTGGTGCCGATCACCATCAACAGAATCGCAGCCTCCAGGGGCTTGTCGAGCAAACCGGCCTGGGTGCCGAGCCCCAGGAAGATCAGTCCCACCTCACCGCGGGGCATCATCCCCAGCCCCACCACCAGCCGGTTGGTCTTCTCCTGGCTCACGTAGCTCCAGCCGGAGGCGATCTTGGTGGCAATCGCCACCACCAGCAGAAAGGCGGCCATGATCAGCCCCTCGTGGTTCTCCGGGTTGAAGGGGTTGAGCACGGCCAGGTCCATGCCGGTGCCGATCAACACGAAGAAAATGGTGGCGAACAGGGCCACCAGTGGCTTCACGGCAGCATCGATGGCGTGGGCATGTTTGGAGGCGCTGAGGATCAGGCCGGCGGCGAAGGCTCCGAGGGCGGCCTCCAGGCCGATGGCCTGGGCGGCGAAACAGCAGAGCGAGAGCACCAGAAAGGCGGCCACGGCCGCCTCCCCGGGAGCCTTGAGCCGATCCAGTACCCAGTCGAAGGCCGGTGCGGCCGTGCGGCTCAGGAACAGGGCCGCCGCCACGAACACCCCGGCCGCCGCCACCAGCTTGAGGATCGGACCCGCAGCGAAGCCGGCCCCGCTGCCCAGGCTCACCACCACGGCCAGGATCACGATGCCGAGGATGTCATCGAGCACGGCGGCGCCGATCACGGTCTGCCCCTCACGGGTCTTGAGAAACTTGAGCTCGCTGAACACGCTGGCGGTGATGCCGATCGAAGTGGCGGTCATCGCCGCCCCGGCGAACACCGCCGGGATCAGCGGCACTGCGAAGAGGTAATAGAGGCCGGCCGTGCCGAGGGCAAAGGGCAGCACCACCCCGGTCAACGCCACGGTGGTGGCCTGGGTGCCCACGGCCACCAGATCGTCGAGATCACTCTCGAGGCCGGTGAGGAACAGCAGGGCGAACAGGCCGATCTGGGATACGGCCTCCAGGTTCGGGAAGGTCTCCACGTAGAGCTCCTGCACCGCCGCCGGGGAGATCTCGGCCAGGGATGCCACCACACCCAGCACGGCACCGCTCAGCTGGGCCTGGGTGTCAGGCGGAACGATCAGATGCAGGCCAGACACCCCGATCAGCACCCCGGCCACCAGTTCCCCCAGGATCGCGGGCAACTGGATGCGCACCATCAGCTCGGCCAGGGCCCTGGCAGCCAGGAAGATCACCAGAAATTCACCCACCGAAAGCAGGGTTTCAGCCACTTCGAGCTGATGGGAACCCACCTCAACAAGCAGAACTGGCCAGGACATGGAGATTCACAAGTGGGCCGACCTTAATGCCACTGAAATGCCACTGAAAGAAAGGCAGGCCGGTGTTCGGATGCTGATGCCTAACCGGATCTTGGGGTTGGCGATGGCAGCCATCGCTACCGTCAAAAAGCGCAGTTCAGGCGACTTCCGTGCAGCCCGGCATCTCCCCGTCCCTGACCAGCAGCCGCGGCCCCGCCGCCTCCAGCAGCGAGCTGGACCTGCTCGACGCCTGGTGGCGAGCCGCCAACTACCTGGCGGTGGGCATGATCTACCTGCAGGACAACCCCCTGCTGGCCGAGCCGCTGCAGCCGGAGCACATCAAGAACCGCCTGCTGGGCCACTGGGGCTCCAGCCCGGGGCAGTCGTTCATCTGGACCCACGCCAACCGGCTGATCCGCCAGCACGAGCTGGACGTGATCTACCTGTCGGGTCCGGGCCATGGTGCCCCGGGGGTGCTGGCCCCCACCTATCTCGACGGCTCCTACAGCGAGATCTATCCGGACAAGTCGCAGGACGCCGACGGCATGCGGCGGTTCATGAAGCAATTCTCCTTCCCGGGCCACATCGGCAGCCACTGCACCCCGGAAACCCCCGGCTCGATCCACGAGGGCGGCGAACTGGGCTACGTGCTCTCCCACGCCTGCGGCGCGGTGTTCGACAACCCCGAGCTGATCGCCATCGCCTGCGTGGGGGACGGCGAGGCGGAAACCGGCCCCCTGGCCACCAGCTGGCACATCAACAAATTCCTCAACCCCTGCAGCGACGGCGCCGTGCTGCCGGTGCTGCACCTCAACGGCTACAAGATCGCCAACCCCACCCTGCTGGCCCGCATCCCCCGGGAGGAACTGGCCAGCTTGATGCGTGGCTACGGCTGGGAACCGCTGTTTGTGGAGGGCAGCGAGCCGATGGCCATGCACGCGGCCATGGCCGAGGCCATGGACACCGCGATCGGCCGCATCCAGGCGATCCGCGCCGAGGCCCGGGCCAGCGGCGACCCCCGCAACGCCACCCGGCCCCACTGGCCGATGGTGGTGCTGCGCTCCCCCAAGGGCTGGACCGGCCCCGAGTCGCTCGGCGACAAGAAGATCGAGAACTTCTGGCGGGCCCACCAGGTGCCCCTGCCCAACCCCCGCAAGGATCCGGCCCAGCTGCAGCAGCTGGAAACCTGGCTGAAGAGCTATCGCCCCTGGGAGCTGTTCGACGGCGCGGGCCGGCTGCGGCCGGAGCTGCAGGCCCTCTCGCCAGAGGGGCACCGGCGCATGGGCTCCAACCCCCACGCCAACGGCGGCCTGCTGCGCCGCAAGCTGCAGTTGCCGCCGGTGGAGGCCTACGCCGTGCCGGTGCCGGTGCCTGGCCAGACCGAGGCGGAGAACACCTACCCGCTCGGGGAACTGCTGCGCGATGCCATCCGCCTCAACCCCGATTCCGTGCGGGTGTTCGGCCCCGATGAAACCGCCTCCAATCGCCTGCAGGCCATCTATGAGGTGAGCAAGAAGGTGTGGATGGAGGAGTTCCTGCCGGAGGACATGAACGGCAGCGAGCTCTCCCGCAGCGGGCGGGTGGTGGAGATGCTCTCCGAGCACACGCTGGTGGGAATGATGGAGGGCTACCTGCTCACCGGCCGCTACGGCTTCTTCCACACCTACGAGGCCTTCGCCCACGTGATCGCCTCGATGTTCAACCAGCACGCCAAGTGGCTGGAGAGCTGCATCCACCACGCCCCCTGGCGGGCGCCGATCGGCCCCTGGAACTGCCTGATCTCCAGCACCGTGTGGCGCCAGGACCACAACGGCTTCACCCACCAGGACCCCGGCTTCATCGACCTGGCCGGCAACAAGAGCGGCGAGGTGGTGCGGGTGTATCTGCCCGCCGATGCCAACTGCCTGCTGGCAGTGGCCGAGGAGGCCCTGGTGGAGACCAATGTCTGCAACATCATCGTGAGTGACAAGCAGAGCCATCTGCAGTACCTCAGCCTTGAGCAGGCGCGCGCCCACGTGGCCAAGGGCATCGGCCTGTGGAGCTGGGCCAGCAACGACGACAACGGCGTCGACCCGGATGAGCCGGATGTGGTGATGGCCTGCGCCGGCGACATTCCCACCAAGGAAACCCTGGCGGCGGTGGAGATCCTGCGGCGGGAGATTCCTCGCCTCAAGATCCGCGTACTCAACGTGGTGAAGCTGTTCGCCCTCACCAACCCGGAGGAGCACCCCCACGGCCTCAGCGACCGCGACTTCGACAGCCTGTTCACCACCGACCGGCCGGTGATGTTCAATTTCCACGGGTACCCCTGGCTGATTCACCGGCTCACCTACAGGCGCACCAACCACGGCAATTTCCACGTGCGCGGCTACAAGGAGAAGGGGAACATCAACACGCCCCTGGAGCTGGCGATGAACAACCAGATCGACCGCTTTAATCTGGTGATTGATGTGATCGACCGCCTGCCGGGGCTAGGTTCGCGGGCGGCCCACGTGAAGGAGCGCATGAAGGAAGCGATCCTCGGCCACCGCAGCTATGCCCATCGCCACGGCATGGATTCCCCTGACATCACCAACTGGCGCTGGACGCCCATGGAGCACTGAATGACCACCAGCCAACCGAGCAACCTGCGTCTGCCCACCCCCGGCTGCCACGCCGATGCCGACCGCAGCGGCCTCAGCGCCGACGACGTGTTCGACGGCATGACCGAGCACCTGTTCTTCACCCTCGGCAAGCTGGCCCCCACCGCCAGCCGCCACGACCTCTACATGGCACTCAGCTACGCGGTGCGCGACCGGCTGATGACCCGCTACCTGGCCGGGATCGAGGCGCTGCGCAAGGCGCCCACCCGGGTGGTGGCCTACCTGTCGGCGGAATTCCTGATCGGTCCCCAGCTGGGCAACAACCTGCTGATGCTGGGCATCGAGGAGGCCGCCGCCGAGGCCCTGCGCCGCTTCGGCATTGACGACCTCAACGACATCCTCGACGTGGAGGAGGAGCCGGGGCTGGGCAACGGCGGTCTAGGCCGGCTGGCGGCCTGTTTCCTGGAATCGCTGGCCAGCCTGGAGATCCCCGCCACCGGCTACGGGATCCGCTACGAGTTCGGCATCTTCGACCAGCTCATCCGCGACGGCTGGCAGGTGGAGATCACCGACAAGTGGCTCAAGAGCGGCTGGCCCTGGGAGCTGCCCCATCCGGATCAGGCCTGCTTTGTGGGCTTCGGCGGCCGCACCGAGAGCTACCGCGACGAGCACGGCAACTACCGGGTGCGCTGGATTCCGGACGAGCACGCCATCGGCATCCCCCATGACGTGCCGGTGCTCGGCTATCGGGTGAACACCTGCGACCGGCTGCGGCTGTGGCGCGCCGACGCCACCGAAACCTTCGACTTCTACGCCTTCAACATCGGCGACTACTACGGCGCCGTGGAGGAGAAGGTGGGCAGCGAAACCCTCTCCAAGGTGCTCTATCCCAACGATGGCACCGACGAAGGCCGCCGGCTGCGGCTCAAGCAGCAGCACTTCTTCGTGAGCTGCTCCCTGCAGGACATGCTGCGCAGCCTGGAGGCCCGCGGCATTCCGATCGAGGAGTTCCCGGATCACTGGGCGGTGCAGCTCAACGACACCCACCCGGCGATCGCCGTGGCCGAACTGATGCGGCTGCTGATCGACGACCGCCACCTCGACTGGGACAGCGCCTGGGACATCACCACCCGCGCCCTGTCGTACACCAACCACACCCTGCTGCCCGAGGCCCTGGAGAAGTGGGGTCTCGACCTGTTCGGCTCCCTGCTGCCCCGGCACCTGGAGCTGGTGTACGAGATCAACCGCCGCTTCCTGCAGCAGGTTCGCATCAAGTACCCGGGCAACGAGGAGGTGCTGCGGCGGGTGTCGATCATCGATGAGGACGGCTCCAAGGCGGTGCGCATGGCCCACCTGGCCACGATCGCCTCGCACCACGTGAACGGCGTGGCGGCGCTGCACAGCGATCTGGTGAAGAGTGAGCTGTTCCCCGACTTCGCGGCCCTCTGGCCCCACAAGTTCACCAACGTGACCAACGGCGTCACGCCGCGCCGCTGGCTGGCCCTGGCCAATCCGCGGCTGGCGAGCCTGCTCACCGAGGTGCTGGGCGAAGGCTGGCTGAAGGACCTCGACCAGCTGCGCAATCTGGAGCGCTTCAGCGACGACAACGGCTTCCTGCAGCGCTGGGGCGAGACCAAGCTGGCGGTGAAGAACCAGCTCAGCCAGTACATCCATCGCCACACTGGCGTCCTGGTGGATCCGTCCTCCCTGTTCGACGTGCAGGTGAAGCGCATCCATGAGTACAAACGCCAGCACCTCAATGCCCTGCAGGTGGTGGCCCAGTACCTGCGCATCAAGAACGGCCAGGGTGAGGGCATGGCGCCCCGCACGGTGATCTTCGGCGGCAAGGCGGCGCCGGGCTACTACATGGCCAAGCTGATCATCCGTTTCATCAACGGCATCGCCGACACGATCAACGCCGATCCCGACATGGACGGGCGGCTGCGGGTGATCTTCCTGGCCGACTACAACGTGAAGCTGGGCGAGCGGGCGTACCCCGCTTCCGACCTCTCCGAGCAGATCTCCACCGCCGGCAAGGAGGCCTCCGGCACCGGCAACATGAAGTTCGCCATGAATGGGGCGCTCACGGTGGGCACCCTGGATGGCGCCAACGTGGAGATCCGCGAGCAAGTGGGAGCGGAGAACTTCTTCCTGTTCGGCAAGACGGCCGAGGAGATCAGCGCCCTGCAACGGCTGGGCTACCGGCCCTGGGATCTGATCGGTTCGATGCCCGAGCTGGCCGACGTGCTGCGGTTGATCGAGCAGGGCCACTTCAGCAATGGCGATAGCGAGCTGTTCCGCCCCCTGCTGCAGAACCTCACCGGCCGCGATCCGTTCTTCGTGCTGGCCGACTTCGACGACTACCTACGGGCCCAGGCCGAGGTGGATCAGGCCTGGGGGGACCGCCAGCGCTGGAACCGGATGTCGCTGCTGAATGCGGCCCGCACCGGCTTCTTCTCCTCTGACCGCTCGATCCGCGAGTACGCCGAGCGGATCTGGAAGGCGGAGCCCTACCCGGTGACGATCACCTGCGAACTGGACTAGCCAGGCAGGTCGGGGGTCTGGTGCAGGAGGCGGTTGAGCCGCAACCGGTCCGCATTGAGCGGATCGGGGGCCAGCTCACCCGCCACCTCCCGGAACATCTGCTCCACCGGTTCCGGCACGCGCACGTCGAAGATGCGCTCCATCAACGCCTCGATCGAGAACAGGTGAGCGTTGATGTTCTCGAGATCGGCCATCGCCTGCTGCATGGCATCGGGCTCGGAAGTGGCCTCGGCAGTGCCGCCGCCGGCCGAGAGGTCTTCCGCGGCAGCCGCAGCGGGCACATCGGCGGAGGGGCCCTTGGCCTCGCTGCCGTCCTGCTGCTTCTGCAGCTCGTCCATTACCCGACCCGCCAGGGTGCGGAACGACTGGAGGGCAGCCCAACTCAACTCCTGCTGCTGGCGCAGGGTGGGATTTTCGCGGATCAATCGGTCATGTTCCCGATAGAAGCGCTGGCAATCAGGGCACTGGCAGGGCTCTTCGGGCACCGCGTTCCCTTGTATTCACAATCTCCATCATGGCACCGCAGGCGGCTGCTCAGGCGCTGAGCTCCTCAGCGTCCGGATCCGCCTCGGGAATCGGGACCTCGATCGAGCTCACCACCTGGATCACATCGCGCAACCGCATCGAGTCGGCAAACCAGCCCATGGCCTGCTCGGTGTCACCGCGGCGCTCGGCATCGCTGGCCTGGTCCTCGTGGGCTTCCGCCAGCAGGGCCAGCCAGCAGAGGCAGCGGGCCTGCACAAGCGAGAGCTCCAGCTCGTCCGGGTGACTGTCCAGGATCCGCTGGGTCTCCTGCTGCACCAGCAGGCGCAGACGCAGGTCGTGCAACTGGGTCATGCCGGTCCATGCGGTTGCTCCACGCTAACGGTGGCGCCCCAAAACACAAAGCCAACACCCGTAGTGCTCGCTACCAGGAAGGGACACGGGGCTGGCGGGACTCGAACCCACGACCTACGGTTTAGGAAACCGTCAGAACCCATTGGCACGACTGGGAAGTGCCCCAAATTTGCCTAATCATTTGCCTAAATGGGGCTCCAAAAGGCCGACTGGAAGCGCCCAGCAGCGCACAGGAAGGACCAAGCCCGACCTCTTCGGGTAGGCCCGGCGACCAGCCAGACCGAGCCTTATTCAAGGCAAGACGCTTTCCCTTGAATAAGATGCGGGCCTATTCAAGGTTCGCGGCGGAGAGGCCATGAAGCGCGACGGCGCCGGCCGCTACGAGATCACCAGCACCGCTGGCGAAGAGGTGCGTGCTTTCGTGCCGACTCCATTGCCGCCGCAGCCTCCTGTGCAACTTGAGGGCGCCCTGCAGGCGCTGCACGATCGGGCGCTGCTGGCCTGCGGCCGTCTGGATGGGGTGTCAGCCCTGCTGCCGGATCGCGAGCTCTTCCTCTACGCCTACGTGCGGCGAGAGGCCCTGCTGTCCTCCCAGATCGAGGGCACCCAGTCGTCGCTGTCAGACCTGCTGCTGTTCGAGCTGGAGGAGGCCCCGGGCGTCCCCTTCGATGACGTGGTCGAGGTGTCCAGTTACGTGGCGGGGCTGGAGCACGGCCTGGCGCGGCTGCGGGAGGGCTTCCCCCTCTCCTCGCGGCTTCTGCGGGAGATCCACTCCCGCTTGCTGGCCAGGGGCCGCGGAGCCGATCGGCTGCCTGGGGAGTTCCGCCGGAGCCAGAACTGGATCGGCGGCACCCGGCCCGGTAACGCCAGCTTTGTGCCACCGCCCCCCGGGATGGTGGACACGTGCATGGGCCAGCTGGAGCACTTCATCCACGGCACTCCGGATGGGGCCCACTCCCTGCCGGTGCTGGTGCGGGCCGCCTTGGCCCACGTGCAGTTCGAGACCATCCACCCATTTCTGGACGGCAACGGGCGCCTGGGCCGGCTGCTGATCGTGCTGATGCTGATCGATGCCGGGGTGCTGCAGCAGCCGCTGCTCTATCTGAGCCTGTTCTTCAAGCAGCACCGCAACCGCTACTACGAGCTGCTCAATGGCGTACGCGAGAACGGCGCCTGGGAAGCCTGGATCGACTTCTTCCTGGAAGGTGTCCAGAGCACGGCGACAGCTGCCGTCACCACCGCACACCGGCTGCTGGAGCTGTTCCGCGCCGATGAGGCCCGCCTGAGCGGCCTGGGGCGTTCAGGCCCCAGCGTCCGCCAGGTGTTTGCCGCACTGTGCCGGCGGCCACTCAACAGCATCAAACAGCTCAGCACCGTTTGCGACCTGAGCTTCCCCACGGCAGCCAAGGCACTGGAGACCCTGGTGGACCTGGGCATTGCGCGGGAGATCACCGGCGGGCAGCGCAACCGCCTTTTCGTCTACGACGCCTATCTGGCGATCCTCAGCGAAGGCGCTGAACCGCTCTGAAATGGCCAGACCCACCCAGATGGGGAGTGATAGGACGACCTCCATAGCCTGAACAGAACACCGATCGACACAGCCATGGCTAGTAGCGACCCCATGAGTCCGATTGAACGGTTGTTCATGGACGCGGGTCTGAACTTCCTCCAGTACCAGCGCTGGAGGCTCCTCAGCCTCCCCAGCCTCAAGACCATGGCCGCCCTCGAAAGGCTGCACCACGGGTGGCCGATCGAATCTTTTGACGACGAGGCCAGTGAACTCAGGCTGGCCCGGATATGGCTGGAGAACAACGCTCCCCAGGCGGCCGCGGACCGGGAAAGGAAGGCCTTGGAGAGCACACCTGTTCCAGACCCTCGCTACGGGCCGCTGATGACCACCAGCGAGGTCCAGGCGCTGATCCAGGAGGAGATCGAGGCGGGCAGTCCAGTGAGCCTCAAAGCCTTCGAAAACGCGCTCAGACGCGCCGCAAAGACAGCCAGGGAACACCCGGAGGAACTGCCCTTGCACCTGGGCGGGCAACACAAGGACTGGCAGCTGGTGGAGCTGGGGCCCGAATCAGGCGGACACGGGAAAGGGCACCGGCTGCGCAGACGACAGCCCCACGCCACCGGTGGTGGCAATCGCGCCTTGTGACACCAGATATCGCGGCTAGCTTGACTTAGTCACAGATCGACACGGGATGACACGGGAACGGTTCTCAGGTGCGCCTGGCGCCGAAGCCGGCGGCGCCCCACTCAACTGGCTGGACCCGGCCCTGATCGGCAACGGCGCCCCGCCGCCCAACGGCGGAGCCCATCAAGGTGCGGAGCCACCTCACTGGGCCACAGGCAAGTTCCGAGAACTGGGGGAGGCCCTCAAACCCTGGGGTTTCCGATGGCATCAGCCCGAGCCCTCTCCAGAGGGCAGAGCCCCGGGCAGCGCCGAGAGCCTCTTCCTCAGGGCAGGACAAAGCCCTGTTGCCTATCTGAACTGGAGACACTCCACGCGCCATCAGCTCCGAACCGCCCGGCTGTTCCTCCTGATGCGTCAGGGCTGGAGCACCGATGCCATCCAGGACGCCATCAGTGAAGTCGCCCTCGCCAGCTGGTGGCTGAGTGGGGAAGCCGTCAACTGGGGCTACGACCCGATCAACCGCAAGGCCAGCCACACCCTGGTGGCCTTTCTCCACACCAAACCGGCCAAGATCGAGGCGGCGTGGCAGCAACGCCTGCAGCAGGCCCAGCAGGCCAGGTCGTCGACGCCGCCGCCCTCATCCCCGCCAGCACCCAAGCAGCCGCAGGCCCCTCGACTGAGCTCCACCGAGGTGATCGCCCAGCTGGAGCCGCACCTCGTCGATGGCTTCAAGAAGCAGCTGTACCGCGCAGCAGAACGCTTCAGGAAGAACGGACGACAACAGCCCGAGCCTCTGGGTGGAGCGAGCAAGGGATGGCTGCTGGTGGAGGCGGGTTCCGGCGGCCATCGCGGAGCGCACGTCCTACAACGCATCGACTCCTGACTGAATGGCGCCATCTGCCGCCACGGTTGTAGATGGGCGGACACAACATCAAGCACGCTCCCGAACAGCCATGAACCGATCTCAGACGAGGCGACTGACCAGCGGACTGGCCACGACGCTCCTGGTCCTCGCCACGAACACGCTGCCTGCACAAGCCCTGACCCCAGACGAAGAAGCGGCCCTCAGGCAGCTCTGCAAAGCCGGACTGAAGGCCAATGGCGGCATCTGGAGCTCTGAGCCCATCAACGCCGCCATCGCGACCCTGGCGTTCGGCAGGACCTGGCCGGATGGTGCACAGGCGACGGCCTACAAGACGTGCAACGCCAGGGATTACCTGAACTGAGCCAACCAGATCACAACAGCTCCTGAGCAACAGCACAAATCAACACCGAGAAGCACGGATAGAGCCAATAAGTCTTACTTTTTGCGGGCCAATCTGACTTAGACTTTGGGGCAGCCAGATGGCAGCCCGTGGATAGCGTCTCCGCAGAAGATTGTCACAGCGGGGAGCATCCTCAAGGCGCCGATGCAGTGGAAGAACTGCGTAACTCAGCGCCAACTGAAGATGCGAATGGCAAGCCGGTCTGGGGTGACGGAAAGCAGAAGAAGGCGGCCAAAGGTGCCCACCCCCGTTGCAGCCAACCGCCACGCCCAACAGCAGAGGCCCCCTTTGCACCGCGGCCCAGTCGCCAGGAAGTCGAACGCCGGGTCGCCGAGGCTCAGCTCTGGATCGCCCAGCGGCTGCCGTTGATCGAGATTCGGGCAAATGCCCGACAAAACTGGGGGATCACCAACGTCCGCACGGTCAGCCGTTACCTGTCACTGGCGCGGGAACGGATGGTGCAGGAGCTGATCACCGATCGGCGGCGCCACCAGGCCGAACAGATCTATGCCCTCAACGACTGTGCCCGCCGCGCAATGGACGCAGGCCAGTTCAATGCGGCCGTCGGTGCCTTCCGGGTGATTGCTGAGATCGGTGGCCTGCTGCGCGCACCGATCAAGCCGCCAGATGCCAAGAGCTGATGGGCCGCATCGCCGCGACAACCAAGCCCGCCGCCACGGCCACAGCACCCACGGATGGCGGTCTGCTGCTGGATCCCGCCACTGACCGTTGGGCCGACTGGGGCCTGCTGGGTGTCCCTGATCCCGACCGGGCAAGCACAACAGGCCAAGGCCTGCTGTTCCGGGACTTCATCCACTCCGCTTTTCCCAGCTTCCAGTTCCACCGGCTCTCGGAGCTGCTGATCGACCTGCTGCAGCAGGTGGCCGACGGCCAGCTGACCCGGCTGATCGTCTGCTGTCCACCCCGCCACGGAAAAAGTCAGCTGGTCTCGCGCCTGTTCCCTGCTTACTGGGTGAGCCGGCACCCGGAGCTGTTCTGCGCGATCGCCAGCTACTCCGGTGAGCTTGCCTATGCCCACTCCCGCGAGGCCCGGCACTACTACCGCCTCACCGGCCACGCCCTCTCCAAGGACTCCGCCGCCGTGGGCAATTGGCTCACCCCCCAGCGCGGTGGCTGCATCGCAGCCGGCGTGCGCGGTCCGTTCACGGGTAAGGGCTACAACCTCGGGATCATCGATGACCCCTACAAAGGCCCTGAGGATGCCAAGTCGGCGCTGCAGCGTGAGCGGCTGATCGACTGGCTCAAGAGCGTCTGGTTCACCAGGGCTGAACCAGGCCTGACGGCAGAGGGGGCGCTGCTGCCAGCGGCCCAGGTGGTGGTGCAGACCCGCTGGGACCACCACGACATGACGGCCTGGCTGCTGGAGCAGGAGGCCGAGGAGAACCCTGAGCACTGGACGGTGCTCAACCTGCCGGCGATCGCGGAGCCCGAGGCCATCTCTATGCAGATTCCGCATACCTGCACGAAAGTCCCGGATTGGCGCCAGCCGGGCGAACCGCTCTGCCCGGAGCGGGTGCCGCTGGCGGTGCTGCAGCGCATCCGTACCCGGTTGGGTTCCTATTGGTGGAACGCCCTTTATCAGCAGCGGCCCAGTCCGGCTGAGGGTTTGCTGTTCCGCAAGGGCTGGATCCAGCCGCCACTGCCGGTCGCCCCCGGCCAGGCCCGCCGTTACGCGCCGCTGGTGCTGAGCTGCGACCTGAGCTTCAAGGACGGCAAGGACAACGACGCGTGCGGCTTTGCCCTGCTGGGCCTGCTGGAGCCGCAGCGACATCCGGCGGCCGATGCCAGGCGGCAGGGGCTGGTGCTGGCGGCCAATGCCGGAGCCGCACGCGGGAGATCCAATAACGACGCCCTGGCCCCCGACCGCGATCTGTGGGCCGAGCTTCAGATCGAGGCGCTCTGGGCCCATCGCCAGCAGCTTGACCTGCCCGGCGTCATCAAGTTCTTGCTCGCATCGCTGACTGCCCTGGAGCGGCAGGGCCTACGGCCCAACGCGGTGCTGATCGAGGACGCCGCCAACGGCCCGGCGGTCTGCCAGCTGCTCAAACGCCAGGTGCCGGGGTTGATCGCCATCCCGCCTAAGGGAAGCAAGGCCTCCCGTGCCCATGCCGTGGCCCCGCTGGTGGAGGCAGGCCAGGTGAGTTTCCACCGCCGGTCGGAATCCCTGATCCAGGAGTTACTGGCCTTCTCGCCCCGGGGAGGGATCGACGACCAGGTGGATGCCTTCTGTCAAGGAGTGCTCTGGATCGAGGCGCAGTACTGGCGCGGACGAGGCCACGGCACCACGCCGCTTCCGATGTTGTTCTCACGGTAAAAGCATGAGCAAATCAAATGATCGACCCGAAGCCCATCGCCCATGCCATCGGGTTTTGGCTTTTCCACCCAAGCCACGCCGACATCGCCCTGTAAATCCCAATGCCGCGGCCAATGCCCTGGCTATGCAGCATCGTGACCTCGCCTCCACGGTGGCCGGCAATATCTCAAGAAGAACGGGTCATCCCAAAGAAGACCTTGAACAAATCGCCATGCTCGGCATCATCCAGGCTTCACGCCGCTATGAGCCCGAACGAGGCCCCTTCCGACCCTTCGCCCGCAATTACGCAAACGGAGAAGTTTATCACTACCTGAGAGATAAAGGATTCATAATCAAAGTGCCAGCCAGCTGGCGGGAGCTACATGCACGAGGGCAAAAGCTGCTGAGGCTTGGCGCGCCTTCACATGAAATACCATCAAAGCTAGGGATCAATAAAAGTCGCTGGATTGAGCTGCAAGAGGCATGCTCACTCAAGGTTGTTTGCATAACCGAAGCGCGCTTCTCTCCGGCAGAACTCTAAACCAATTCAACAGAAGCATAACAGACTCCATAGACAGATAGCCCTTAAATAACTATCCAGAGCCGCCCGCGAGCTCCATCAAGTCGACGCTGCACAACCCAAGACTTTCCGTGTGTGGACAATACAGGCAAAATATGCTAAGATGACAATGATCGCAAAAACCAGTGTCGACAACACTAACTACAAAGCGATTAGACCTTGGGGACAGGGCGCCAATTATTGAGGCGCTTCTAGATTTTCGTGTTGTTCCCAAGGACAGCTTTGACATTGCGGACCTGAAAAAATTTGGCGCAGAAATAAAGGATAGGTTCCCAGATTTCCAAATCCAGACACGCCTTAGCGGCGAAGTCAACGTAGAGGAAGAGGCCATTGCGCTTGGCTCAGTTTCCACCTCCACCCTCGGATATGCCTATATATCTCCAGATGCATCAAGAATAGCGCAAGTTCAAGTAGGGGGATTCAGTTTCAGCAAGCTCAAGCCCTACGAGGGGTGGCATATGCTTTTCAACGAGTTCCGTAGTCTTTGGGATCTTTATTTAAAGTCTGCTGAACCAACAGCAGTGGAACGCATTGCAGTAAGGTTTATAAACAGGATCGCCATCTCGCCAAGTCAGTACCTGAATCCGTCTGAATACTTAGGCTTTCATCCAACGACCCCAAAAGCGCTAGGAGAATTCTCAAGTTTCTTCATGCGAACTGTAAACAAGCACCCTAGCGTGCCCGATATTCAGGGCATCGTCACAGTCGCATCTGAAGCCTCAGAAACCGAGGTCCATCTCATCTTCGATATCGACGCTTTTTCGTCAAATCTTAGTGTTAATCCCAGGTCGGAGCAGCTCTGGGATATACTCTTACAGCTACGGGAGTACAAAAACGATCTTTTCTTCGGCTCCATCACACCTCGCCTAGAGAGCATCTTGGTATGACAATGAGTCTCGCGAGTCTTGCATCACCTATTGGTGTTCGGGTCGAATCGCCAAGCTGGACACGCTGGAAAGAGGCTGGAAGCGCACGCCTGTTGCCCAAAACAGGGAGTCAAATACGTCGGAACAGAAGGTCTTTTAGCAATAGCAGCCTAAGAGCAAACTGGGAAATACAGTGCGATTCAAATTCCGGAGGACTCACCTCATTGCCCGAGGTGATCTTTGAGCTCTACGAGGAAAATGAGATTGAAATCAGTGCTCACGATGTAGACTTTCTTATAGAAATCGCATCATCGAGGAATGTTTTCTCCGAAATGGCTAATGCCGCAATCCGGCTGTTGGGCATTCTAATTGAAGAGGATGAGAAGAAAGAAATTCCCTTATTGCACAGCAAAGCTGTTGCTGTCTTGTCACTACTTATTGATCACCAAGATCCCTCGCGCCGCTACAATGCAATAATGGCTCTGTGGCAAGGGAAGGTCAAGCAATCTATCCACATACTGAAACTGTGCGCGCTCAACGAATCCAATGATGTAGTAAGGAGCGCCGCAGGGCAAGAAGTTGAAGTTCTGATGCGTTATGCAAATAGCCTTACAGCTTAAGCGTAATCTCGCAAATCTGTTGAGGTTTTTTTCATACGTTGCAACCCTTTTGGTCGGCGATAGCAGGTCCGTAAGATCATCAGCTGCGAAAGACTTTGTAAGGGTCTTAGATCCTATTGATCCTTGGCTAGACCCCTCAAGACAACACGACAGAGTAACTCAATTTATTGGCAGTTATGAAAATATTTCGGTGGCCATGCGATCCAGATGCCCTGATGAACTTATTTTGGCATCATTCCATGGACCCAAAAGGGCCACGGGCCCAATAAACCCCCTGCGTCCAAGTTTATTTGCTTTTGCATCCCTAGAAGTAAAGGAAGCGGGCGGCAAAATAGAAGATACCGACGCCAAGCCGCCCTGGCCCCCAGAATACAATTATGCTCATCACGATATTATTTGCAATCAGCAGTCAGTATCGGCTGCAATGTCTAAACTCAGTCAATCAGAACCGGCCAGGGTTCTTAAAGTTGACGAAACCACGGTTCTTGTGGAAATCGCGCGCCTCATGCAGCGACCCGACGCGCAAAAGCGTTTTCGGTCGAATGCTACAAATAGATTCAAAAGACTATTTGAAGATGGAGGCTCTTGGCGAGATTCCTGGATTGAAGTTGCAAAAATTGTGCCCGAGATAATTTACGACCCTAATGTGATGCGGGGCCTAAGATCGTTGTGGAGTCATGACAGAGTGGAATGGCAACGAATAGCGAGCCATCTTCCGCAACTTGCCGAGGATACTAGTTTTAGCTCGGGGAAGTGAGACTGAATTCGGGGAGCATTTCCCTGGGGGCAGATGAGGGTGCAGAGCAATGGCAATAGCAGGTGGCCTGACAAGAGCTTGTGTCTACAGCCACTCCTCAAAATGCCTAGCACTGAAATTTCATGTTGGTGTCCGTGGTCACCGCACTCGACATTGGTCGCACTACGGATGGCGCTCCAGGTCACGTCCGACTGCTGGAGCCTTCTCTCCGCCCCAGACGGCAGCAGCCGCAAGGAGCAATACCTCCCCAAGGGTGAGCGGGAGCCGGAAACCGCATACCGCAAGCGTCTCGATGCGGCGCGGCCCTCGGGCTTCTTCCGCGATGCCTTGCGCACCTATGCCGGCATGCTCAGCCGCGGCAGTTGGGTCAGCCTCCCGGCAAGCATGAGCTTAGTGCTCACCGATGTAGACGGCCGGGGCACGGACCTGGGCGTCTTCCTCGCAGCTGCTGACCTCTTGGTCCTTCGCGACGGCGCCGCTCTGGTGCTGGTGCTCCCGCCTGAACACAGCTGGCCCAGCGAGGGCGACCGGCAGGAGGCCCTGCGCCGAGGCGATCGGCTGTCCCTGCCCCGGCTACAGCTGGTCCCCCGGGCCAACTGTCTGAACTGGGAGCTGCCCGTCTCCTACGGCCTTCCGGGCCGGATCATCTGGCGCGAACCGGTGAACCTGCCAATTAGCGACGAGCCTCCCGGCAGTGAAGGAGCGGTGGCCGAGCAGATCAATGCCCTGCTGGGTGATGCTGACGCCCCTGACCGCTGGCACTACCGCAGCCTGCAGCTGCTCACCGCTGGTGAGTCCGTCACCGGCATGCAGCTGTCCCACCACCCGGTCTGCGCCGACCCCCAGGCCACCAGCGGCTGGCGCTGCGATGAGCCGGTGACCACCACATACCAGGGCATCCACCGGCTGCCGGCCTGTTGGTACACCTCCGATGGCTCGGCTTTTGGTGAGGGGGACCTTCCGCACCTGGGTCTGGCGCACCAGTACCTCAACAACTTCCGCTGCAAGAGCGAGTACGAGGAACTCCTCTCCCGCACCGCCCTGCCGGTGGGGGTGCGCAAGGGGATGGTGGACGCCATGGGCAACAGCCAGGCCGGACCGGTCGTGCTCGGCCCGAACACCTGCATGGACCTGCCCTCGGACGCGTCCTTCGAGTTCGTGGAGATCCGGGCCCGATCCCTGGCGGAGCACCGAGCCTGGCTGCAGATCCTCGACGACACCATGCGCCGCGATGCCCTGATCCCCTCGCAGAACCGGGGCGCGGCCCGCACCGAGATGGAGATCAGCCTCACCGCCTCCCAGAGCTACGCGCTGCTGCAGGCGATGGCGATCCAGAAGGCGTCGCTCTTCTCCACGCTCCTTCAGCACTGGACGGCGCTGACCGGTGAACACCTGGATCCCGGTGCCGGTCTGCAGGTGACAGTGAGCCCGCTCACCCCGCCGATCCAGCCGCAGCCCCAGGTGAAGGAATGGATCGAGCTGTTCGACAAGGGGGTGATCAGCCGGGATGAGCTGCGCCACCAGCTGGCCCTGGCCACGGCCAATGCGATCAGCAGCCCGACCCTGGATGACAGCCCGGCCACCAGGGTCGGGGAGGGGAGCGCTGCAGCGCCGGCAGTGTCGCCCCTGCCGTCAAGGCAAGAGAGAGCAGATGCCGCAGCTGCAGCCGCATGAGCCAGACGCCCACCGATTCGCCCTACCGCTGGCGCGCTGCTGACCTGGAGGGCATCCGCATCGCCCTCTCGATCCCGGCCCGGATGGCCGCGATCCGCGCCATCAACGACGCCATGGCAGATCTCGAGCAGCTCTACCCCGACGCCATCCCCACCGCCAGGCGCGAGCTCGATGCCATCACCACCATCGACAACGAGCTTGCGGGGCTGGGCCCCGAGCAGCTGCAGGCCCCGATCGAGACCCGCCGCAAGGCCGTCACCCCTGATGCCCTGCCAGAGGACGGAACGTTGCCGGTCAAGAAGGCCGACGTGATCGAGTACGACACCGAGCTGCTGCGGGAGGAAACCATCACCCGCTACGGCAGCGGCCTCTCGATCGAGCAGGCGTTGCGGCGCCAGCGGGGAAGCCATGCCCAGGCCCTGCTGCTGATGCTCCCAACCCTGGCGAACTGGAGTCGCGACCCGCAGCTGAGCAGCAGCGGCAGTGGTTTCACCGCAGCGCTTGAGCGGGGCTGAGCCATGACGACCACGCCCGCATCAGGGGAACAGTCGCCTGCTGCCCTGCCTCCATCGGCGCTGCAGCCCTACGCCAATGCCCGCATGCTCCTGTTCTCCAATGCGCTGCCGGGGGTGCTCGATTCAGCGCGCACCTGCCGCTTCCTGTTCGAGGGATTCATCAAACGCCTGCGGGGGATCTCCAGCAAGGAGAACGCCCCAGGGCTCGACACCGGCGACTTCACCTACGAGGGCTACCTCACCCGCGGGGCGGTGCTGCCGCTGACACCATCCCAACCCTGGGACTGGTTGGCCGCGGACATCGCCTGGAGCACCAGCGGCATCCGACCCGTATCAGCCACCACACCGGCGCTGCTCACCCCGTGTTTCGGGACGGTGTGGCTGGGGCCTCTGGCCGAGCTCACCTCACCGGGGGTGCTGCCAACCCCAAGCCGCGGCCAGTTCGCCGCCTTCTCCGTCACCGAGTTCGGTGGGCTCTACGGCGCCGGTGGCATCGGCTCGCTCACCCAGCCGTTACTGGGCGAACGGATCCAGGCCGCGCTCAAGCCCAACCGCGTGGTGGTGGTCGGCACCGGCGACAGCCTCAACGTGCTTGCCGAGCGCCACGGCACCACCGTGACCACCCTGCGCAGCCTCAACCCCACCATCACCGTTCGACCATCAGATCAGCTGCCGCTGGGGAGCTGGTTGTTCATCCCCAAACGCCGTGCCGCGGCCAATGCCGACACCAGCACCACCAGCCTGCCGGCCGGCTTCTACACACCGGAAACCCTGGCCACCTATCTGGGCGTGTCGCTCTCCACCATCTACAGCTGGAACTCCAGCGGCTACGGCCCACCCTTCGTGAAGCTGGGCAACCTGGTCCGGTACACCTACGAGGACGTGGAGCTCTGGCTGGCTCGGCAGCTGGAGCTGTCGCGGGCGTGAGCCCTACAGCCGCTGCGGGCGCCGGGCCGTATCGATCAGCAGGTTCTGCAGCAGCTCCCTGCTGCTGATCAGCAGGTGGGCCATCCTGGTGCCCGTCAGCTCGGGTTCCGCCACCGCATCACCCCGGCATCGGCCCATCGCCTGCTCGATCTCCGCCAGTTCCCGGCCGATGTTGCGCACCATCGCCTCAGTGGTTTCACGCGGCGTAGGCCGGGGCAGTCGATCCATGGCCTCCACTCTGGCGGGAGTGCTCAGCCAAAGCGGTAGTGCTTGCGCACCGGGGCGTGTACCTCCCAGGCGCAGCTCAGCCCGGCGTCAAACACCACCAGATCACCGGCACCGAATCGGACCGGCTCACCGCCATCCGGAGTGACGGTCACATCTCCCTCCAGCAGCAGACAGGTCTCCTGCTCGTCGTAGGTCCAGGGGAAGGTGCTGACCTCACAGCCCCAGATGGGCCAGCTCATCACGCCCAGGCTCTGCAGCTCTGCTGGATCCGGGTTGGACGTGACTGTGATGCCAGAGGCCATCGCAGGGCTGGAGATGAGGCAACCGCATTGTCGGCGGCAGCCATGGCAATAGGTCGTGAGCACAGCCCGGATGGGGTGCTCATCCACGACAGCCGCGATGGGTCATGGCCACTGCCACTGCTTCTTCCACCTCCAGCACGACCGCCACCGGCGGTCAGGGTGCTGACGACAATTACGCCGCCAACGGCCAGAGCACCGACAGCGGTGCCGATGGTCAGGGCACTGCCGACACCACGGCGGGTGATCTCCCGGCCCCGGCATCTGCTGCAGCTGCTGAGCCTGGTGGCGATGACCACCGCGGCTCCGACCCCCTGCGGGCTGAGCGGCGCAAGAGCAACCAGCTCGAAAAAGAGATCCGCACCCTGCGGCAGCAGCTGAACCGCTTCTCCGAGATCAACCCCGAGGAGTACGCCCGCCTGCAGGAAGCCGAACGGCAAAAGCAGATCCTCGAGCAGCAGATGGAGCTGCGCGAACGCCAGATGGAGGAGGCCTCTGCCCAGAAGGTGGCTGCTGTTGCCGCTGAGCGCGACGAGGCCAAGCAGCAGATCCTCCAGCTCCGCAAGGACCGCCTGCTTGAGCGGGCCTTCTCCCAGGCCGAGGGCCGCACCGGCGGTGACGCCAGGGGCACGTTCTTCGACATCTTCAAGGGGCAGCTGGGCACCTGCTTCCGCCTCAGCACCGGTGGTGACGGCAAGGACGTGCTCGAACCGCTCGACTCCCAGGGCAAGCCGCTGCTGGGCGACGACGGCAGGCCGATGACGACGACCGAGTTCCTCGATCAGATGCGCGTGCATCCCGTCTACGGCTTTTTGTTCCAGCAGCGTGGCCCGGCTGGCATGCAGGCCGCCGGTGGGCTGACGGTGTCTGGGATCGGCAGCAACGGCGAGCCGATCAACCCTCAGGCGATGTCGGCGTCTGAGCTGTATCGGGCGTCCTTCGCGGTGAATGGCCGTGGGGCTCGACGCTGAGGCCTTTGCTCACCCAATGGCACGGCGGCCCCGCAACTTCTACGCCGGACTCTCCTTCCGGCCACCGGAGTCGGTGGCGGCTGCCGCCCGCCGTGCCCTGGAGCGCCGTGCCCAGCAGCCGCCTTCCAACCGCGGCATGACGCCGGTGGGGCTGGCGCGAGCCCGGCAGCTGCTCCATCGCCAGGAACTCTCACCCACCACCATCGATCGAATGGTGAGCTACTTCGCTCGCCATGAAGTGGACAAGCAGGGCTCCAGCTGGGAGAGCTACGGCAAAGGCCGCCAAGCCTGGGATGGCTGGGGCGGTGACCCCGGCCGCCGTTGGGCCACGGCTGTCGCCCGGCGGATGGATGCAGCTGAGCAAGCAGCTCAGCGCTCAACCAAACAACCTCGCCGCCGCTGACGCGCGAGCCGATCAACCTCGCAACTGCCCGGAGCCCGGAAAACACAGTCGGCCAAACGATCAACACCTCAAAAGGGGAGAAACTGACGCGAAAAAAATCGCGAATTCTCCTCATAATTTGCGTTTCAAAATCAGCTCCCTGCAACTCGTTGTAGATCCCCGCAGATCGCCGTAGAAGAATGCAAACCTGGGGGGTATTCCCCCTGTTTCCGGGAGCGGCGCAGGGTGCCTCGGAAATTTTTCGGGTTCTGGGAAATCCCCCTCTCAGGCCCTGCTGTTCTGATCGGCCACCAGCAGCAGGCCGCCGATGATCGCCAGGTTCTTGAACAGCTGAATTCGCTCTCCGGCATCAGCCACATCGCTGTGAAACAGCAGGGTCGTGGGCACCAGGAACACCAGCAGCAGCACCGCTCCGAGTCGTGCTTTCCAGCCGCTGATCACCAGGGCCGAGCCCACCGCCATCAGGGCCATGGCTGCCAACAGCAGCAGCGGTGCCAGCGGTAGTCCCTTGGCGGCAATGGCGCCGGCCACACCGGTAAAGCCCGTCAGCTTGCCGATCACGGCATGGACGAACACCAGGCACAGCAACACCCGGGCGATGCGGTTCAGCAACGAGGGCTGGTGGTTGTGCTGGCTCATGGGGAGTGCGGTCTGCTGCGCGCAGTGTGTGGCCGGTGGCCAGGGTCCGGCCGTTGCTCGCATGCCGGGCAGCTGAAAACCCCCGGGGGCCCGCAGGCCCGCCGGGGCAGGGGCCGAAGCCCCTGGCGGCTCACAGCACCGCCACGGTGCCGAGCCGCTTGGCCTGCAGCTTGCGGGCCAGCTGATGGGCCAGCCGAGCCGGAATGAAGCGGGGCTTTTTGACCGGCCGGCCGCGCCGGCCATAGAAGACCGTGATGCGCTCGGCATCATGCGCCTTGATCCCGCCGGGATACACGAACACCGCCAGCTGGCGGATCTCGCAGCGGGGGAAAGAGGAGGCCATCACGAAGGAGGCGAGGGACACCCGCGTCAGGCCCCGGCTGTAGCGACCTGGCAAGGACGCCACCCAGTGGCGCCTGGCCCGATCCTTGCCAGGGCGTGACGGCTGGGGCAGCGGTGCTTCTCCCCTCCCTCGCCTTTTGTGATGGCGACGACCGCAACCACCGCGCTGTAACCAGCTGATTGAGCGTCAGTCCCGGTCCATGGCAATAGGCAGTGACGTGATCTGGGGCCAGGCCCCGGGAGTGCAGCACCGATGGGCCTCACCCTGATCGAGGCAGCCAAGTACGAGACCCGCCTGGAGCACCTGGCGGTGATCAAGACCTTCGCTGAGGGCGAACTGCTCAGCTGGCTGCCGTTCATGAACATCGCCGG
>CALRKN020000023.1:0-55923 GCA_943368005.1 Bradyrhizobium ivorense
CCTTCTTGATGCCGAGGTTGGTGAACTCCACCTCGTGGAAGCCGCCCTTGTCGTTGAAGGTCACGGTGATCTTGTCGATCACCTTGTGGCTGCCCTTGTCCTTGATGGTGGATTTGATCAGCTCCGCCTGGTTGCGGTGCACGTAGTGCCTGGCCAGGATCCGCCGCACCGACTCCAGGCCATCGCTGATCAGGGCCGGATCGTCGGTGGCGCAGTGCTGGCCAAGCAGGTACTCCAGCACGTAGGTGGGCACCACGGCGTTCTGCTTGAGCTCGGTGGTGAGGTCCTTGCGGACCACGCTGCCAGCGAAGTGCTCGAGGATCTTCTGATCCAGGGGGCTGGGGGCCGCGGGTTCCGTAGGGGCTGTGGGGGCAGTGCTGGTGGCCATGGCGGGGATCAGAAGTCGTCGAAGTCGCTGCCAAAGGGCCGCTGCAGCTTGACCTCCACAGTCTTGTAGGGAACCGGCGTGGCGACACCCTCCAGCTGCTGCTCCAGCCGCAGCTCCAGGATCTGGTTGTCGTAGTCGCCGGCAGCATTGGAGAGCTCCAGAACCACCTGCTGCTCCCGCTCGCGGGCCTCGCTGGCGGCGGAATCCAGCAGCACGCTGCGGTGGGCGCAGAGCAGGGCTCCATCAGCCTTGGCGTAGAGGCCGATGCGCAGCTGCAAGGGCAGGCGCTTGCGGAGCTCCACCGGCTCCAGCTGGAACAGCCCGAAGCTCAGCTTGCCGGTGGTGATCTTGGCCGGCACCCGTAGCAGCTCGGCCTCCACCACGCGGCTCTCATCCTTGCGTTCCCGCTTGAGCCGGATCACCGGCACCACCACCTCCTGCAGGGAGGTGCCCCCATGCACAAAGCGTGAGCCCGAGCCAGAGCGGGGATAGCGATCAAGGCCCAGTGGGAACACCGCTTCCCAGCTGCCGGAGAGGCCCAGCTCCGAGGCGGTAAACACCTTCTGCCCGGCACTCGGCTTGATGCCAGCGCCCAGGGCGAAGCGGCGGTTCTTGAAAGAGAGCTCCTTTGCCGCGGGGAACTCCGAGCGGTCGTTGGCGTCAACCGGTTCCTGCTGGAACAGGAAGCCGTGGTCGGCGGTGATCACGGCCTGGCTGCCCTTGAGGCTGCTGATCTTGCGCAGGATGGCGTCCAGCTCCTCGAAGGCTTGCTCCACCGCCTGGCAGGTGTCGGCTTCCGTGTCGCGCTTGTCGCCGATCCGGTCGATCCGGTTGTGATACACAACGATCAGATCGTGCTCCTTGATCAGCTCGGCTCCCTCCTTGGAGGTGGGCAGGTTGAGGAAGTCTTCCGCCTGAATCGCCTTGGCACGGCCATTGGCGTAGGCCTTGAGGATCTTGTCGCGGTTGTCGGTGCCGGAGGCGCTCTGGCCATCAACCAGGGCCCTCGCCTCTGGGGTGTGGATATCGATGCCGAGCTGTACTCCCGGTAAGAGGGACGCCATCCCCAGCTGCGTGTAGCTGGGCAGCGCTCCCAGCAGGGCATCCACTTCGGCCTGCCAACCCTTGCCGGCCTGGGCGTTGAGGCGATCGGCGAAGTCGCGGGCGGCTTCGTAGCGCAGGGCATCGGAGATCACCACGAACAGGCGCTTGAGCCCTTTGGAGGAGAGCGGCGCGTGCACGTAGCGCATGTGGAATTCCTTCTGCCGGGGCAGGGTGGTCGATCCCCAGCTGCTCAGACCAGCCACCTGATCGCTCCAGCGGTTGGTGAGCGGCAGAAGCACGTTGTTTACGTACTGGGCCTCCAGCCACTCCCGCAGCGGCTTGAACAGCGTGGGCTGCTGGTAGGTGCGGGCGTGGACGATGCAGCGCCGATAGGCCTGATCCAGCCGCCACCAGCCGTTGCAGTAGCGCTGCAGGCCCTCCTCGAAGCTCGGCACCGTCAGATCGGCCTTGGCCAGCAGGCCCCGGAAGGTGATGGCCTGCTCCAGGGCGCGGTAGCCGTGCAGGTGCTTCTCAAACCAGCAGGAGCTGCTGCGGCCTCTGATCGTCTCCAGCAGCTCGGCATCTATTGCATCGCCCTGGAAACGGTGCAGCAGGCGGCTGAGCACAAAGCGCTCGATCACCTCATAGCTGTCGTCGTCGTCTGGCTCGTAGCTCTCCGGCGCGTCGTTGAGCTGGTCTTCCACCCGCAGGGTGCCGGCCAGGTAGTCGCTCCACTGCTCAAAGGCCGGCCGGGAGCTGAGGCTGTCTTTCCAGATGCTCAGAAACACCCGGGCGTGGGGCAGCAGCTCGCCCGCAGGGCCGATGCTGCTGACGCTGTTGAACAGAGCAACAGCGAAGTCGCGCAGGTTTGGCTCGGGGCTGGCGTAGCCGAACTTCTCGCCCACTGCCCTCCAGAAATGGCCGCTCAGCTGATGGTTGCCGTAGAGGGCTTCCACTGGGTCGTCGCCATCGGGGTTGGCCGGATCCAGCTGGCCGAAGCCATGCAGCAGCAGCTTGTCGATGTCGGGCGGCTGCTTGGCCAGCACCGCCAGCATCTTGAGCCGCACGGCGGTTTCGTCGTCGTTAGGGCGCAGCAGCTCCTTGAGCTTGGTGGTGCGCACCGGCGAGCGGAAGAAGGCCTTGTGCTGCTGGGCGAGCTCCTTGAACTCCAGCGTGAGCCCGGCCTCCTGGATGTCGAGCGAGGCACGATCGGCGGTGAACTCATGGCCCGCCAGCAGGACATCCAGCAGCCAGTTATCGGGCTCCGGTGGCTTGGCGCAGGGGAGGTAGAGCAGGAAACGCTGATCCAGGGGGGCGCGGCTGATCGCCACCTTCACGGAGAACTCATTGCCCTCCACCCGCAGCTTCTCGGCCGCTGCGGGCTGGAATTCATCGAATTCAGAAGCCCACTCGCCATTGGGGTCGTACCAGAGCACCACTCGCATGCGAGCGAGAGCGGTGATGAGGCTTTCGTGGATGCGGGTGGTAGTGGCGGGTGAGCGGGTCATCATTGCCAAACTCCAAAGAGTCGATAGCTGTGCAGTCGTTTCTGTACCTGTGCCGGGACAATGCATACGACATGAAACAGCTTGACTCTATTTCGGATCCACATCGGGGCCATTGGGTTCTGTAGCCTTAGGTCGGCGACGTCTATAAATTGAGCAGGTTTCAACTGATTGCCCATATCGATCTGTTGCCTCAGATTTTCGTGCGAAGATCAGGAGCAAGTGAAGCTGGCTTTTCAACCGTTATGATTTCAGGCCTAACCCTAAAAGCATTTTCTAGTTGCTGCCGAACATTGAGAGTAACAACACCGGTAGTCACAATAAACGACTTTTCCCTGATCAGTCTTGCATTCGCAACTTTGAGATTTAGGCTATTGATAAAATCGCGGTACTCTTGCCTGTGATTCACTACATAAGATATTTGCTCATACGCATCGTCGATGTGACTACCCTTGAGCTCAACCAGCAAAACAAAAATCTGTCCAGCGCGTGAAAAAACGAACATGCCGTCGCATTTCTTTCTATTATCAGTAAATACGCATCCATCGAGTGCCACCGCAACTGCAACTTCGCCTCTCTTAGGCCTTAAGACTACATGAATTCCATCATCCAGAAAGCAGAGATCCCCGCAGCATAATTTGCAAGGCAACTTGTTGGCCAGACAGACACAGGAGGCTAAATTATGTGGAATTAGAGCAAGCCTTGCCGGGGCAATCATGGTCTACTCCGAACCACCCTGAGAAAGACATAGAGAGTCCCACTCAAGATCACGCATTTGACTGAATAGCTGTGAAACTTGATTGAAGTTTTCAACGAGAGTATCTGCAGTCAATCCCTCTTCCCTATCCATTAAGTCAACCTGGCTATCGCGTGTAATCAGATATACGGCCGTATCTTGCGGATCAAGAGGATAAAGATCGCGAATATGCCCAAGATCATCGTCTCCATTGGCATGAGGAAGCAGCTTATCAATGGAGTGCCTTTTAAGTAGATTATTTACGCCCTCAACAACGAACGGACTATGAGTAGTGATTATGAATTGAGTATTTGGGAAACATCTAAGCAAATCCGAAACTACTTTTTGCTGCCAAGTCGGATGGAGGTGAAGGTCAACCTCGTCGATTAGGACAACGGCAGGAGATTCCAAAGGGTTGTCCATGTCAGGGTTGCCAGCTGCCATACGTCGGGATAAATCGATTGCAAGACCGATCAAGGTCTTATACCCATCACTTAATTGTGAAAGTTCCAAGTCTTCTCCCTCCTCAGTCACGATCAGGCGAGGAGGGGGCTTAACTGCAAATCGAGGATTTGAAAGCGATGGGAAGAGTGTCGTTAAACACTGCCGTACGCCACGAAGATGAGGATGCTCTAGATCAAAGTTGCGCATCGCATTTCGGAAGCGAAGCTCCTCTCCTTCTTTATTATAGTACCATATAAATGCAGACCTAAAGCTAGAACCCGTCGTAAGAGCTTGATCGAGGGCATCCAAGATGCGATCGTTATCAACGTCAAAACCGCGCCTTCTTTCGGGAATATCGAGCAGGGCTCGGCTGACCCCATAATAAGCAAATATTGGAAGAACAAAGTCTTCATCATTTACCAAAGGGCGGAGTATGGTGCGATCAATATATTCGCGCAGTCCGCGCTTTCCAGTAGTAATTTGTTTGAGACTCTGGCTTTTGGGTCTTAAGCTGTTGTAATTAATGCAGTCCCAGGAAATTCCATCCTGGGTGGTTACAAAGATCCTTGCGTAAGCCAATGGTCTTCCGCCAACCTGCCTGATCTCGCCTCGCTCCTTGAAGTCTCGGCCTTTAGCCTTAGGTAAGTAAGAAACAACAGCTCCAAGCGCTATAGCGATTGCATCCAAGAAAGTAGTCTTTCCGGCACCGTTTTCACCAACAAGAATCGTGAGCCGCCGACCAAGATCTAACGAAGCCTTCTTTTTGCAGCGGAAGTTTTGAATCTCTAATTGTTTTATTTTCACAGGGTCTCCGTTTGGGTGCAGCCAAAGAAATCAGTCGTTTTTGGCACTGTCATTAACATTTTAACTCACTCCTCCTTTGCCGCCAGGCCGGGAATCGGCGCCAGGACGTCCTGGAGCTTGAGGTAGTTCACCTTCACGCCGTCATCGAGGTCGAGCTCGATGCGTTGCTGGGCCAGGGGCAGCAGGGCGTCCTGCTCCCAGGCCTGGCATTCCTTGAACACCTTGGTGATCTTCTCAGCTTCCTTGCGGGCAGCGGTGCGCTCTCGGGCGGGCAGGTCGTCGTTGAGCTGATCGAGGCCGAGCTGGGCCAGGCGCGCTTCCAGCTTCTGCAGGTAGGGCCGGAAGTAGTTGTTGAGCACCTGGTTGAGGGTGTCCTTGGCGTAGCGGTGCAGGTAGATGAGGCAGGCAAAGCCTTTCTTAGGGCTCTGCACCATCCAGTAGATGGGCCGCTTCTTGTAGGTCTGCAGGTGATCCTTGTAGAACTCGCTGCAGAAGTATTTGCGGATGTCTTTGCCGAGGGACTCCTCGATGAAGCGCAGGTTATCAACGACGCTGCTCTCGGGGAAAGTGACGGCCAGAAACTCGCGGGTGCGGGCAACGATGTCGTCTTCGAACCACTCGCCATCGAGAACGGGGATGATGCCGTCGGGATCGGGCCTGAACTGGACGTCGCCCAAAGGCTTGCCGACTTTGGCTCCGTAAGCGGCGAGTTGTTCAGCTTGGCTATCGCGCGAGTCGGCCAGGATCAAGCCAGGCTGATCGAGACTGTAGCGGCCCATCATGCAGCCTGTTGCATATGAGAGGAAGGCGGCCACATCCGTGCGGGCCTCAGCGCGGGCGAGCGTGATTTGCTCCTCGGGCACTTCGGGCTGCAACTCACCGTCGAGGCCGTAGGCAGCGATGAAGAGCCGGTTGTTATTCGTCTCCAGCTCCTGCATCCGGCGGATAGCGGCGGTGCTCTGTGCCTCCCAATTCCGCCAGCTCGCATCCAGCGTCGCGCTCCTCAGCCCAGGCCGCAGCAACGGCTGGTCGCGGAAGTCCCAAGAGGATTCGAAGTTGTCCCAGTCTATCCGCGACATAGCAATCATTTCATGCACGCAAGTCTTTAGTTTGTCTTGCTCGCGAGGTTGGGCGAACGGCAAGCGTTTGATCTCGCCACTCTGAACTGACAAAGTCGGATTGATCGCCTCGATATAGTCTCGGCAAACAGGGGTATTTAGAAAGCCAAGATACATCTCCACATCTTCGGCAAAAAGCATCTGTCCCTTGTTGGATTCGAATATGAAGCCCTCATCACTGAAGCGAAAGCTGTTCAAGGCACTTGTGAAGCCAGACCAAGTTACTCCAGATCTAAAGTAGAAATCTTCACCCGGCAGGCTCCATGACTGTCCAACTTCACTACGGTATTCACGAATCGCTTGACCATCGAAGTCGAACTGAACGACGAGGTAGTTTAGACCATACCACTTTCGGAAACCTCCACCTTTGTGAAGGGGAAAATACTTTCTTGAGGAACCTTGAGCAGCTTTCCGATCAATGCAGTCAAAACCAATTCTACTGACGGAAACTTCGGTCCAAATCCTAATGAATCGCTCGTTGTCGCAGGTAAAAAGTCCAACGGCGGTTTCAACTAGATTTGCGAGGCTTTTGACTCGGAAAAATGGTCGCGAAAGCGACTTGATAGCCAGTAGGACAAGGGAACCCCGGGAACCTTCCTGAAGTCGGCGGTCGCAGCACGACTCGTTCGTTCATTGACCGTCGGAAAATGTTTCGGCTCCCAATTATCGTTACACTCAAAATATCGTATAGACTGGAAGTGCCCGAAATAATCGGGAGCTAATCTCTTGCTCCATATGGCGGCAGCAGTCCCAAAGTTTATTCCCATGCTAGTGCCGCCTCGTCCCAGGTAAGGCATATGAACCATGCTAATGATTGTGGCCTCACCTAACAAACGGGATCGAAAGCTCTCGAAGGACGAAAGAAACATCCAGCTTTCCATCGTAACCATGGCAATCCATCCGTCCGAAGGAACAAGCAATAACCCGCGTTCAATGAACATCGAGAAGGCGTCTGCTTTTGATTCGGGGTAGGTCAGTTTGGCGAAATTCTTCATTTCGACATTCATTTGCCTGACGCCCATATAAGGCGGGTTGGCCACGACGACGTGATACCGCTGGGTGAGCGCCTCGGCTTGTTCCAGCACGCGTAGGACTTTGAGGTGCGTCTCGCGCAGGAAAAGCTGGTCGCCTAGGTCCTTCGCTTCGATGGTGCGGCTGGCGTTGGCGATGGCGTGTTCGTCGATACACGGCTGAATGAGAGAGCCGAAGTTCTTCGCCTGCTCGAATTGGTGAGCCAATCTGAATAGGTTTGGATCGAACAACTCACCGAGATCGAGTGCTTCGATGTAGTCGTTGAGTTCGCCATCGGCAAACTGAACATCCTGCAGCTCGATGATCTGGGGCCTTACCAGCTGCTCAGGCTGGAAGAAGCGTCGCGATTGTTCCCGCACCTTAAACACAAGCGCCAGCTCGGCAAGCTGGGCGGCGCGGGGACAGATCTCCAGTCCGTGCAGGTTGTGCTTAAGGATCAGACCAGGAATCTCGTTGGGCGAGTAACCCTCCTCCTCATAGATCAGAACCAGTAGATCAAAGGCATAGGACAACATGTGACCACTACCGCAGGCTGGATCGAGAAGCTTGATTTCCTCTGGCTTATTGATCACCAGGAAATCGGTTTCAGTCTCGCCCTCGATGTAATAGGGCATGTGCTCGCGCAGCTTTGAACCAGGCCGGTTCAACAGCCAGAGCCTCCCTAAGGAGTTCTCTACCAGGTAGCGAACGATCCAGTGCGGGGTGAACAGCTGGGTGACGGCTGGGATGTCCTCTGTGGGCACCGCCTTCTTGCGGGCCATTACTTCATCTTTCTTTTCAGCGATATAGAACTGATAAAGCCAGCCAAGGCTTTCTACGTCTTGGCAGTCGTCATCGGTGATTTCCTTGAGGAAGGCCCCCGCAATTGAGCCATCGCTCAATAAGTCATCGGGCAGCAGCAGCTCGCTGGCATCATCGAGGCCTTCAAACAGGTTGGGAAGCAGTTCGTGGTAGCAGCGGCATACCGCCAGTACCAGCTGGCGATACACCTCACCCTGTGGATCTGCTCCGGCAATTGCCGTTTGAATTTGGCCATCCAGCAAGCCATGCAACCTGCCTTGATCGGTATGGCTTTGCAAATCCGCCGGTAAGTTCCCAGCCCGCATCAGCTTGAGCAGTTCCGGTTGGGTTTCACCTTCAGCCGCTGGCATCAACACCTTGCAGCCAAACGGGTGCCAGCCCTTGGCATCCAGATAGCGCAGGGCGCAGAGGCGGTTGAACCAGGTGTAGGCCACACGCTCCAGCAGTTGCTCGCGGTTCTCCTCTTCCTGTTCGCGCAGCTCGGCAATCTGCTTGGCGTAGGTACTCAGCGTGTCGGGGGTCTGGCTGTTGAGCAGCAAATCCAGCTTGCGGCCCACTGCCTCCAGCAGCTGCCGGCGCATTGCCGGAGCAAAGGTCTTCAGGGCGGCGGTGTTGACGGGCATGGATTGGGGCGTGAAGGTGTTGGCGAACAGGAGGCAGAGGACGTGACGCCTTATGGCGGCAGTTTCAGGCCGGCCAACAGCTCTTCTGCGACGCCGCAGAAGCAATCCCGAGCAGCGCTGAAGGGCACCGGCGGGCCCCACACCAGCTCGCTCACAAATCGCTCGTACAGCTCCTCCAGTTCACCGCTGGTCTGCAGCTGCACCAGTGCCTTCTGCAGCCAGCCGCCTGGGTCGCGGCCGAAATCCAGCTGCTGGCCACCAAACTTCTCCCAATCACCGCGCACCGTCTGGTTAAACAGCGGCTGCAGTTGCGGCGGAGCCTGGGCGCCCGACGGCAACACCGCCATCAGCTGGTATACGTCATAGAGGTGCCGCACCAGTTGCTCATCGTCTGGATTGCGCTCCACCTGCAGGGGCCAGCCAGCGGTGCGGCGCAGAAACGACACCACCTTCTCCACCAGGGTTTCGGGCATGGCCACCGCCCGGTGTGTGATCGCCTGCTCATCCAGGGGCATGAAGGCCGTCAGCAGCGATTGCACCTCAACGCTCACCGGCTCCAGCAAGGGGGCGTGCACCGTGAAATCCAGTCGCAATTCAGCCCGCAGCGCCGCTGCCAGCGGAAACTGCGGTGCGTAGGCGAGTGCAAAGCACACGTAGCGGTTTTCGTTGAGGGCGGTGATGCCCTCCTCAGGCAGGGCAAATCCTGCCTGCCGCAGATAACCCACCAGCTGTTCGCGCAATCCGCTCAGACTGCGCCGAGTCAGGCTGCGGCTCCAACCCTCGGGCAACACCAGCTTGAAGTCGATGTCTTCCGACATGCGCTCCAGCACGCCGTGGCCCTTGCTCAAGGATGTGCCGCCGCAGAACACCGGTTGGATCTCACCCCAGTCGAAATCGGCTAACAGGCCGAGCACTTCGGTGATCAGCAGATCCTTCTCCAGGATCGATGGATCCAGGTCACACAGGCCGCGCTGATCGGCTTCGACGACGGCGCCAAGCTGGGCGGGTGAGATCGTTTTCATACTCCACCACCCGCTTGCCGATCTGCAGGCGGCGGCTGATGCGCCGTTTTCCCGTATCGAACGTGGTGCGCCAGGGCACCTGGGTGGTGAGCCGCTCGTTGTAGCGGCGCTGCGCTGCCCCCAGCTGCCAGGAAATACCCAGACGATCGAAGGTTTCGGCGGCCAACGCGCCCAGCGGCTGGCGAGCCATCGGGATGCCTGAAATTGGCCCAGGCGCCGCTTTGGCGTACACGCCCGTGCCGATCCGCACCAGCTTGCCTTCGGCCACCAGTTGGTTCAGGGCTCTGCTCACCTGGGCCGGACTTCCGAAACGCGCCAGGTCGCGCCGCAGCACCACCTCGCCACTGCGGGCCGCGATCGAGCGCAGCATCCGCTGCTTCACGCTGGCCGGCCTGACGGCTGGTTGCTTGGGGCTGGTAGTGGCTGGAGCGCTTGCCACAGCTTGGATTTAGGGTGCTCGGGATGCTCATCGTATCCCTCTCTGCCGTTGCTGGGGAGCCTGTTCGAGGCCTGCGGCGTGAGTGGTCGGCCAGGGGCTGGTGCCTGCCATCGGCTTACTTAAAACGGATTAAGTAGTCAGCACGGCTCAGTGCTGGCCTGCGTTCTGGGGTCATCACAGGCTGATCCGGTGGCCCTCCGCCAGCTCCTGGCGCGCGGCAGCCCGCAGGGCTTCCAGCCACTGGTCGAGCTCCGCCTCATTGCTGATCTGGCTCAGGCGGCAGCCGGTCCGCAAGGCCGACGCCGGCACCACCTTGATCGGCTTCTGGTCGGTTGCGCCTGGCGGGCTGGCCAGAGCGGAGAGCCGTTGCAGCTGGTGGGGCACTTCCTCGTTGCGGTAGCGGTTCACCCGCAGCAGCGCCGTTCCCGGCTTGGAGGAGCGCTGCACGTCTGCCTTGGCCGCCGTGGTGGGAGCCAGAACCTCGGTTTGCTGCTGGGGATCGAGCTTCTGGAAGTCGGCATCGGCCGTCAGCCTGGCCTCCTGTTCGCTGATCTCCTGCAGGGCCTGGGCCTGGGCCTGCTGCAGCCGCTGCGCCAGCTGCTTCTGCAGTTCCGCCATGGCGTTGTTGGCCTGGGGGATCAAACCGCCGGCGTAGGGCCGATCACTCGCCAGCAGGCTGCGCAACGGTGCCACCAGATCGGCCGGCAGGTCGGCGAACTCATCGCCATAGCGCACCTCAAAGGCCTTCACCTGGTCGTAGACTGCCTTCTGGTTGCCTTTGAGGAACTGCTTCAAGGGGGTGAGTAGGTCTTCTTCCGCATCCAGCCAGGCGTCCTTGAAGCTGTCCTGCTGGTTGAGCAGGTAGCTGTCTTCTTTTTTCGCCATCGCCTCGGCCTGCTCGAGCCAGGGCCGCACCGCTGCCAGGAAGGGGTAGCTGGCTGCCTGGGCTGCGATCTCCCGCAGATCCTGGGCTTCTTCGGCCACCGCCATGCGGAAGGCCTCGCAGGTGGTTCGCGGGTCGGTGCCGGGGTTCTGAACGTTGAACAGGTTGTGGTGGAAGCGCCTGAGGTCATTGACCCGCTGGGGGTCGACAATCTCCGCCAGGCGGATGCTCACTCCACCCAAGCGGCGGCTATTGGTGAGCGCATCAATCACCTCCACGCTGCTGAGCAGTTCCTTCTCCCGCAGCTCCAGCTTCCCGAGCCGGTAGAGCCGGGCGATGAAGGTGAGCGTGGCCCAGTTGCTCCAGCCGTAGGGCCGCCCCTCAAATTTGCGCGCGAGGGATTCCGCGTTAGGACGCTCGCCCAGCTTCTGCTGGCGCTCCACATCCACCAGCACCTCCTGCTCAGCTTCTGAGAGCCGTACTGCCAGACCATCAAGCAGGTCGTCCTGGTCTTTGACCACTTTCGCCACAGTCTCTTCACTGAAGGCGCCATGGATCATCTTCAGCTTGGGAAAGGCCGAGCGAATCAGCTCCTGGTAGGCCTTGCTGAACCGGTTCCTGGGGTCGCTCTCGCCAACAGAGAGGGTTTGGCCATTCACCACCAGCGCGGCGGAACGCAGCAGTTCCTCGGCCACCCGCGTGAGCTCCTGGCGACGGGTGCTGTTCTGTCTGGATCGCACCGCAAGGATGGCGTTGAGGGTTTCGTCCTCACCTCCGCCGTTCTGGCGGATGTAGAGATCGGTCTTGAGGTAGCTGCGAATCTGCTCGATCAGGCGCTCCTTGGCCGGAAGGATCGCCATCAGCTCGCTGCCACCCATGTTGCGACTGATCAGAATTGCGTCCTGCCCGTAGTTCGGGTGCTCCGGCGTCACCAGGTTCATGGCCACGTCCGTGTCCTTGCCCTTCATCAGTCCGTCGTCGATCTTCTGGGCAAAGGGGTAGTCGTTGCCATTGTCTTCGTAGCGGATCTTGTTGCTGCGCAGCACGTCGTCGAAGACGATGCCCTGCAGGGTCTTAATCACCACGGAGTCGGCCACTTCGGTGCGCTTGATCTCCTGCTCCACATCCTTTTCCTTGTCGGTGAGGAACTCGTAGATCTCGCCGCTGCGTTGCAGGTAGCTCTGGCTTTCTAGGTTGATCAGGGCATCTTTAACCGCCTGCTCATGGGCGCGGATATCGAAGTTGGGCTCATTGATCAGCAGGATCGCGATGTTGCGCGCCGTGCTCTTGAACTGGGGCACCCACTTGAGCAGGAACAGGGCCTTGAGGATGCGCAGCTCCAGCTCGCCCAGCTGGTTCTGGGCCGTCACCATCGTCTGCTGTTTGTCGGCCCGGATCACGTCACGGATGCCGTCGTAGAGCTGGTCAAAGCTGGCCAGGCGCCCCACCGGCAGTTCCTTGATCGCCTTGGCCACCTCCTGGAACACCGAGAGCATCGAGCGCTCCCCCACCGCCATGTTGCGGCCCTCAAAGATGCTGTGGGTCGCCAGGCTCTGGATCGCCTGCTGGAACAGGCTCAGTTGGTAGGGGTGGAACGGGTAGAGCCCGCAGAAGCCCTGGCAGTCGCTCCAGCCCTTGAGTTGAATCGAGCCATCCCCAAAGCGGAACAGGGTGGTGAAGTTCTCCTTCTCCTGTTCGTAGATCGAGATCAGCTGCTCCGGTTCATCCGGGTTCTTGGCCAGCAGGCGCCGCTGAATGACCTCCTGCACGTCGGCGCTGGCCAGGGTGAGCTTGGTCTTGAAGCGGCCCTGAATTTTGCTGAGGTCGTCGGCCTGCTCAAACTTCACCTGGCCCAGGATCCCCTCCAGATCGGCCTGGGAGGTGATGAAGACCGTGGCCCGCCCATCGGTGGCCGTGGCCAGGCTCTCCACCACGGTCTGCAGGTTGAGCAGCCGGCTGCGCTCCTGGCCGATGAACTGGCCCGCCTCATCCACAAAGAAGTTGAGCCGGAAGCCCGGCGGTTGGCTGTCCAAGTACTCCTTCACCCGGCCGGCGAAGCCCTCGATCGAGAGGCGGTAGCTGTCCTTGGCGTCATTGATCACCTTGATGGCGTCGTCGTCGCTGCCGCCGAACTGCTTGGCATAGGCCTTGGCGAAGCTGCGCTTGGTCACCGTGGCCAGCGCATCGCGGTCGTTTTCCCAGCTGCGGCCATTCACGCGCTGGTAGGTCTGCTTGAACCCCTCGAACTGGCCGCGCTTGTTCAGGTCGTGCTCGAACTGGGCCACATAGCCCTGGTTGCCGTAGTAGCCCTGCAGCTCGTTGAGCACCTTCATGAACACCTCAAGGATCGGTGCTTCGTGGGTGCCGCCGATGCCATCGAACTTCTGATCGATGTTGAACAGCAGGCTGCGCGCCGGGATCGCCGTTGCCTTCTTGAGGTCGGCGCGGATGATCTCGTCCTCCACCTTCGGCAGCAGGATTTCGACAGGCCTGCTGGCCTCATCACCGACGCGCTTCTCGCTGTCGAGCATCAGCGAGAGCATCTTCAGCAGGTGCGACTTGCCCGAGCCAAAGAACCCCGAGATCCACACGCCATTGGCGGTGGGGTTGTGCAGGTAGGCATCGGTGAAGGCACCCAGGCCCTTGCTCACCTCGCGGGTGACGACGTACTCGTCGAGTTCGACCTGCAGATGCCGCTCGTCGTCAGCCTTGATCACCCCGTCGATTGGGCGGTCAACTGGCTTGGCAAAGAGCCCTTGGATGGTTTCGGCGGTCATGAGCTCTTGATGTCGAAGTAGTCGAGGTTGGTGGCGCGGTAGTGCGGGTTTTCGATCTTGCTGGCCGTTGTGGTGCCAAACAGGCGCAGGTAGGAGCCGCCGTCAGCGTCCTGGGAGTACTCGCCGGGGAAGAAGATCACCACCGGATGGCGCACCATCGCCGGCTGCAGTGCCTCGATGATCGTGTGGGTGCGAAGGAAGGGGTAGATCCGCCCTGAGCCCGTGATCAGGCTGATTTGGCTGTTGTTCCCCAGAGCCTCCATCAGCTTTGGCACCAAAGCTGTGGTGGGTTCGGCCACGTTCTGCAGGGTGCCGAACAGGTCGCTCTTGCTCCAGCTCGATTCCTCCTGCAGCACCACATCGAGGTAGCCCTTGACCTCCAGCAGTTGCAGCACCAGCGCAAACAGATCCACGTGTTTCACCCGCAGGCCCTGCTTGCGCAGGAACTGCTCAGCGCCCTTCACCACCACCCGCAGTTGATCTTCATCAGCGGGGCTGTAGGTCTGGATGAAGATTGGCACCTCCTTGCCCACGCCCCGCATCTCCAGGAACTCGGGGCGGGTGAGCACCTCCTGCAGTCGCTTGTCGAGGCCGGAAACGCTGCTCATGCTTTCGCCCTCCGGGCTGGGGCCGCCTTTTTGGCTGCAGGCTTCGCGGCTGCTTTGGCTTTGGTCTTGGCAGTCGGCTTTGATGCCGCGGTTGCAGCCGACTTGGCTGCTGTCATCGATGCAGGTTTCGCTGCTGGCCTGGTCGGCGTCTGCGCTGAGGCAGCAGCCTTCCGGCTCTTGCCGGGCTTGGCTAGCGCGTTGTGAAGGAATCCGGCCAGCAGCGCCGGGTCGTCGCTGTCCACCACCTCTTGCACCTGGGGCGAGAGGAATGGTCGCTGCACGGTGCCGAGCGTTCCCCCCTTGCCCGCCTTGCCGGCCAAGAGCCCGGCATCCCGGAGCATCTGAAGCAGGGCTGATCGCACCTTCTGCTGGGAAGAAGGCGCCAGGGCCGCCAGCTCAGGGTGATCGCGCTCGCGGTCCTCGTAGAAGGCCGCCATATCTGAGCGACGCAGCACTGGATCCAGGCTGCTGAGCTTGCCCAAAAGCACCTCGCGGGTCAGGTCGGCCGCGATCTGGATGCGCTTGAGCACCGCCAGCCAGGCCATCGCACTGCGCTCATCGCTCGTTCCTCGCGCCAGTAACTGCAGTTGGGGAGAGGTCAGGCATTGCAACCGTTGCCGCAGCTCTGACTCCAGCCGTTTGCCTGTGCTGGCCGAGCGCGCCTGCAGGGCGTTGCGGTCCAGCACGGCCGCCTTCGTGCGCGTCCAGTCGCCCTGCCCCTCCAGGTGAATGCCGGCGATCACGGCAGCCAGCTCAGGCCTCAGGCCAGCAGCGGTGAAGCTCAGGCAGTAGCGGGACGCCTGTGGCGCTGGGCGGGGCAAGGAAATCGGTTGGCAGCACCTGCTCAATGCTGGCACCGGACAGGGAGCAACGGCAGCCAAAAGGCCTGTCTCCATTCGGCTTTGACGGCAGGAGCCTATGGCTGATCAGCACTGCTCGCTCTATCTCACCTGCGAATGAGGAGAACTATGCGCAGCGTGCATCGAAATGGGCCCTCCGAGTAGCTGAAGGGTGGTTGTTGGCTGCTTTGGCCCCTCGAAGCCCACCAGCTGGGGTGGCGTGCATCTGATGGAGAGGACGTTGCTCCGGTGTTGTGCTGCTGCCCACGAGTGGGGGGCATGGATCGCCATCAGGGCCGGCGCACACCCACCGCATCCCTCGGCCAGTCCTCACGCCGCGTCAAGGATCGGGCCATGCGCCCTCCGATGTCGGGCGTCCTTGTCGCAGCGCTGCGGCCGGCCGGTGGGGGTGGGGTTCTCCGCCGTCCCCCGATGGCTTCCCTCTCATCCCCCTCCCGCCGCAAGCAGCAGTCCCCAGCTCTCAGCCGTTCTGCCCTGCGGGCCCGCGATGCCCTGGTGCTGGAGCACCTTCCCCTCGCTGATGCCCTCGCCTCAGCCACTGCCCGGCGCATGTTCCCGCTGGTGGAGCGGGAAGATCTGATCCAGGTAGCCCGCGAGGCACTGGTTCGCTCCGCTCCCCGTTGCAGGGCAGGCGAGCCCGCTGGGCCTTATCTGCGCCGCTGCATCAGCGGGGCCCTGCAGCACCACCTGCGCGATCGGGTGCGGCTGGTGCGCATCTCCCGCCGCGAGCACGAGAAGGGCACCTGCCCGCTCGGCCACATCAGCCTCGATGCCAGCCCCGATGGCGAGCCCTGCCTGCTCGATCAGCTGGCAGCACCAGAGGCCGAGCCGGCCATCAGCGAGGCCATGAATGGCCTGGCGCTGGAGCAGCTGGTGGAGCAGCTGCCGGCAGCCCAGGCCACGGCCCTGCGGCTCACCGTCCTCGAGGGCCTGTCGCTTCGGCAGGCCGCCGAGCGGCTTGAGATCAGCTGCATGTCGGTGCAGCGGGCCCAGAAGAAGGCCCTGGCCGCCCTGCGGCAGCGGCTGGCGGGTGGGGGCTGAAGCCCCTTCCTCCACGCCAACCGGGGGGCTTGCTCCGGGCCTCTCCAGCGGAGGCCCGACGTCAGGCGGGCCTCCGCTGGGATCGGTTCCGTTGCTGCGCCGCTATCGGCGCCGATTCCCATGGCGCTGCTGCTTCTTCAATTCACCACGGCCGGCATCGCCTGACGGGTGCGCTCGCGGCCCAGGCTGCACCGAGCGGGGCGCAAGGGAAAACAGCACGTCGGGTGATCGGCTGGGGTTGAGGTACCGCTCCAGCAGATCGATCCAGCTGATCGCTGCCATCAGGGGCACTGATGGCAGCCAGTGCTCTCTGGGCTCAGAAACCCCGCAATGTTCCGTTACAGTTGTCAATGACGGGATTCCGTCCTACTTACCCGGCCTAGCGGGGCCCCTGGTTGACCCAGGTGCCATCTCAAAGCCACCACCCCTTCTCGTTCTCATGACCACCACTCTCCAGCAGCGCTCCGGCGCTAACAGCTGGCAGCAGTTCTGCGAGTGGATCACCTCCACCAACAACCGCCTCTACGTGGGCTGGTTCGGTGTGCTGATGATTCCTTGCCTGCTGGCTGCCACCATCTGTTTTGTTGTGGCGTTCATCGCCGCTCCCCCCGTCGACATCGACGGCATCCGTGAGCCCGTGGCCGGCTCCCTGCTGTACGGCAACAACATCATCTCCGGTGCTGTGGTGCCCTCCAGCAACGCCATCGGCCTGCACTTCTATCCCATCTGGGAAGCCGCCAGCCTCGACGAGTGGCTGTACAACGGCGGTCCCTTCCAGCTGGTGATCTTCCACTTCCTGATCGGCATCTACGCCTACATGGGTCGCGAGTGGGAACTCTCCTACCGCCTCGGCATGCGCCCCTGGATCTGCGTGGCCTACAGCGCCCCCGTGGCCGCTGCCTCGGCTGTGTTCCTGGTGTACCCCTTCGGTCAGGGCTCCTTCTCGGACGCCATGCCCCTGGGAATCTCCGGCACCTTCAACTACATGCTGGTGTTCCAGGCTGAGCACAACATTCTGATGCACCCCTTCCACATGCTGGGTGTGGCCGGTGTGTTCGGCGGCAGCCTGTTCTCCGCCATGCACGGTTCGCTGGTGACCAGCAGCCTGGTGCGTGAGACCACCGAGAGCGAGAGCCAGAACTACGGCTACAAGTTCGGCCAAGAGGAAGAGACCTACAACATCGTGGCTGCCCACGGTTACTTCGGTCGCCTGATCTTCCAATACGCCTCCTTCAACAACAGCCGCAGCCTGCACTTCTTCCTGGCTGCCTGGCCTGTGATCGGCATCTGGTTCACCGCCCTGGGCGTGAGCACGATGGCGTTCAACCTGAACGGCTTCAACTTCAACCAGTCGATCCTGGATTCCCAGGGTCGGGTGCTGAACACCTGGGCCGACGTGCTGAACCGTGCTGGCCTGGGCATGGAAGTGATGCACGAGCGCAACGCTCACAACTTCCCCCTCGACCTGGCCGCTGCAGAAGCCACCCCCGTGGCTCTGACTGCCCCGGCGATTGGCTGAGGCCAAACAGCCCGGCTGAGACCGACAACTCAGTTGATGCTGGGCTGACCAACGGAATCCCGAAGCCCTCGCCGCAAGGTGGGGGCTTTTTGTTTGGCTGAACGATTGCCGGATGAACCCGACTGGTGTATATTTCTTTTTGTAAAGTGCTTCTCAGGGATGGGTGAGTTTGTGGCTCCAGCGACCACCGAGTTCCCTTTTCAGTTACTGCTGGGCATCCTCTGCCTGGCCGCCCTTGGGGTCTCGGTCTTGCTTCAGCCTGGTGATGGCGGCGACGATGACGACAACGGCTCCGGTGGCGGTGGCTTGATGCAGCCAGTGGCCATGGGAGCGGTCTGACCAGCGCTCTTCTGGGTGTGCTTTGCACTCCCCATGAATGCTTGATGCAGTGACTCGCGGCCTAGGGGACAACTCCCTTGCGGTTCCGTTGGTGGTGGCACAGGCTCACGTGGAGGGCCACCAGTCCCGAAGCCAGAACCAGCAGGGAGATGAAGCCACCCTGGTCTGCAGCCGCGTAGCGCACACTCCAGACCGTGAGGTACACGAAAGAGGCGCAGAACAGCAGCGGCAGCAAGGGGAACAGGGGGGTGCGGAAGGCGGGCTCAGCCCTTTTCCTGTTTGGGTGGTGCAGGATGATCACCGAGACCGCAATCAGGCTGAGAAAAGCCCAGAAAGGCAGGGCGGTGTACTCCACGATCGCCGTGAAGCCATCGGGTTGCAAAATGGCAACTCAGGGGCTTTACCTTCATCCCCTGCTCGAATGGCCAAGCGTTGGGCAGCGATGATCACGATCTTGCCGTCGCCGGAGCTGAGATCGTAGAGAACGCCTTGGGGCTGGATCTTCAAAATGACCAGCATGGCCTGTAGCTGTAGCAGGCCATCCGCAGTGGGCCCCCGGATCACGTTTTTGCCCTCTTGCCCCATGCTGGGCTGATCGAGCTCATCGCCGTGGCTCGCTGGGGTTCTGGCCCCCCTCCTCCTGGATGTTCTGTGGAGCGGCTGATCCCGGCCATGGGCACACCAGGGGTACACCCAGCAGACCCGCTGCCAGGGTCCCCATGCCCGCAGGATCGCCGGATCGGCAAGCACCCGGCATGGGGCAAGCGGTGGCAACGCTGGTGTTGAGGACGGATGCGATGGGCCTTCAGGAATATCGCTGAAGCCGGACTTGTCAGTTCATCCTGCTGGAGAACACTGCTCAGTTCCGGTGTTCCGCAGCACCCGTGAGCATGCTTGGGCACTACCCGTATGGGTTGAACTGATCAATGAAGCATTGGCGCCGAAACGCCTTGAAAAGCCGGTGACTGGATTTGAACCTGCGACCTACTGATTACGAATCAGTTGCTCTACCGCTGAGCTACACCGGCATCTCCAGCAAATTAGCATTCAGCATTCCACCGGCCTTGCGTCCCATGGGATCCAGTCCTCCCCGCTCACGCCCGTTGGATCCCGCCGTTCAGGCCCGTCTGCTGAGGGAATTGCAAACTCCTTGGCGCGGCTTGCGTCGGGCCCTCTGGTTGGCCCTGGGTGCCTCCGGCGGGGTGGGCCTGGCGGCGATGGCCCTGCGGCTTGCTTCGGGCCAGGAGGTGGCTTCAGTCGACCTGTTGATCCAGACCGCTGCCCTCGCCCTCTTCGTCGGCCTTCTCTGGTTCGACCGTGACCGCAGCCGCGGGGACGGCAGCGTCGAAGGCGGGGAAGGCTGATGGCTCAGTTGGATCGGGCGGCTCGGATGCCGGGGGTGCGTCTGCCATGGGCCCGACGGGGCTCTTTTTTTTTCCGTTCTGCTGCCCTTGCAGAGGGTTCACCAGCAGCAGCGGCAGGCCCAGGCTGATCAGCCTGGTGTCGGCAGTCGGAACCTCTCTGCTGCTTTGCTGCGGCTGATCGGGACCGGGAGAGTGGCTCAGCAGCCAGAGGGCCTGCCCCAGCTGCTGCCACTGCCACAGCAGAAGGGTGAGCAGGGGAACGGCCAAGATCAAGGTCGTGAGGCGGCTGGTTCCGTCCAGGGGGGAGACGGGCGAGGCCAGTCCCGCCCGGCTGTCCACGATCCAGAGCACGGCCAGCAGAAGTGCGCTGCCCAGCAGCAACAGCAATCTCGGGAACCACCCCCGTTGGCGGCCATTCAGCTGGCGCTGCAGGGGGGTGCGCCCCCCGGCAGGCACCTGAACCACCAGCAGCGAACAGCAGTCGGCGGGCCGCTGCCAGAGGAGCAGGCCGGGGGCCAGCACCCCCAGCCCCCATGCCAATACCCGTTCCAGGCCGGGCAGGGGACCGGGGTCGGCCCCGGCCAGCACGAGCACCAACAGCACCAGCTCCAGCGGGATGGCCCCAAGGGCCACCAGCTGAAGCCAGAGCAGGGGCTCGCTGCGGGAATTCACGACCAGGGCCTCCTGGGGGCTGCCGGTGGGAGATCAGGTGCTGAGGGTTCGGCGCTGGGTGACCAGCTTGAACGCCTCGATGCGGTCGCCTTCCTCCCAGCTGCTGAAGCGGTCGCAGGCCACGCCACACTCGTAGCCGGTGGCCACTTCCTTGACGTCGTCCTTGTTGCGACGCAGGGAGTCAAGGTCGCCCTCGAATACCTTCTCCTTGCCGCGAAACACCCGGGCCTTGCAGTTGCGTTGCAGCTTGCCGTTGGTGACGTAACAGCCCGCCACGGCACTCTTGCCGATGGTGAACACGGCGCGCACCTCGGCCTCGCCCAGGGATTCCTCAACCAGCTCCGGTTCCAGCAGGCCTTCCATGGCTAGCTGGATGTCCTCCAGCAGCTTGTAGATCACGTCGTAGTCGCGCACGTCCACGCCGGTGGCATCCGCCGCCCGCTTGGCACCGGGAGCCATCGAGGTGTTGAAGCCCACGATCACGGCACCGGAAGCGGCTGCCAGGTCCACGTCGGTTTCGGTGATCTCGCCCGGGGCCGAAAGCAGCACGCGCACCTGCACCTCGCCTTGGGGCAGCTGCTCGAGAGATCCGAGAATCGCTTCCACCGAGCCCTGCACGTCGGCCTTGAGGATCAGGTTGAGCTCCTTGAGCTCACCCTCGCTGGCCTGGCCGGACATGGAGGCCAGCGACACCCGGCGGGAGGCCATCTGCTGGGCCAGGCGGGTGGCCCGGGCCTCGCTGGCCCGGTCGCCCACTACGGCCCGGGCGGCCTTCTCGTCCGGGTACACCTCGAATTCGTCGCCCGCCGTGGGAACTTCGCTGAATCCCAGGGCCTCCACGGCGTAGGACGGGCCGGCCGTCTTCACCCGCTTGCCGGTGTCGTCGACCATGGCGCGCACCTTGCCCAGCACGGGGCCTGCGGCCACCACATCGCCGGTGCGCAGCGTGCCGTTCTGGATCAGCAGCGTGGCCACCGGGCCCTTGGCCTTGTCGAGGTGGGCCTCGATCACCGTGCCCTTGGCCATGCGGTCGGGATTGGCCTGCAGGTCCTCCACCTCGGACACCAGCAGGATCATCTCGAGCAGCTTGTCGATGTTTTCGGCCTTGATGGCACTCACCGGCACCATCACGGTGTTGCCGCCCCAGTCCTCAGCCACCAGTTCCTGGCCCGAGAGCTCCTGCTTCACCCGGTCGGGCGAGGCGCCTTCCTTGTCGATCTTGTTGATCGCCACCACGATCGGCACCTTGGCGGCCCGGGCGTGGCTGATCGCCTCCAGGGTCTGGGGACGCACGCCATCATCGGCGGCCACCACCAGCACGGCGATGTCGGTCACCTTGGTGCCGCGCGCCCGCATGGCAGTGAAGGCCTCGTGGCCCGGGGTGTCGAGGAAAGTGAGCTTGCGGGTTTCGCCGCCCTGCTCGATCTCCACCTGGTAGGCACCGATGTGCTGGGTGATGCCGCCGGCTTCGCCCGCGGCCACCCGGGTCTTGCGGATGGCGTCGAGCAGGCTGGTCTTGCCGTGGTCCACGTGGCCCATCACGGTGACCACAGGTGGACGGCGAATCAGGTGGGCAAGGTCGCTGGCCTCGATCATCTCCACCGTCTTGGCGGCGGCCTCCTCCACGTCGTCCTCGAGCACGGGCACCCCGAACTCCTCGGCCACGGCCTCGATCGTGGACAGGTCGAGGCTCTGGGTCACCGTGGCGATGATGCCCTTGAAGAAGAGGCTCTTGATGATTTCGGAGCTCTCCACGCCCAGCTTCTCGGCCAGGTCCTGCACCGTGAGGTTGCCCTCCGGCACGATCAGCATCTCCGGCCTCTGCTGCTTGGCCTCCCGGGCTGCCCGCAGCTCCATGGCCCGGCGCCGCTGGCGCTGGCGGGTGGTTTCTTTCTTGCGCTTGCGCACCGCCACGGTGGGCTTGGCCGCCGGACTGGCTGAGCGGCGGGGTTTGGCGGGGCGGGCCAGGCTCGCCTGCAGCACCACCGCTTCCTGTTCGCCGGCGAAGCCGCCGGTTTCGGCGGTGAGGGCATCATCGTTTTCGCCGATGATGTGCACCTTGGGCCGCTGTTTCTGGGGCGAGCGGCTGCGCAGGGCTTCCAGCTTGGCGCTGTCATCCCAGTCCGGACGGCGGGGCCGGCCGGCCGGTCCGGGGGGGCCGGCCCGGAAGCCTGGACGCCGGGGCGCCGAGGGCGGCGTGGCGGTGGGCCGCACCACATCGGTGCCGCCAGGGGCGGCGGGGGTGGTGGCCTCACTGCGTTCGCCGGGGCGCCGCGGCGGCGGGGCGGGGGTGCGGCCGGAGGGCTTCTGCAGCTGCATCAGTTGGCCAGGGGCCACGGGCTTGCGCATCCCCGTGGGCATTCCGGGCCTGCTCGGTGGAGCGGGACGGCCGCTGGCGGGCCCGGCGCTGCTGTCCCGTCGGATCGGCTTGCCCACCAGCTCCAGGGGGGTGGGATTGGGGCGGCCGCTCTGGCTCGGACGGGTAGGACTAGGGGCGCCTGATCGCTGCGGTCCGGTGGGCCGAGGGCTTGTGCCGGGGCGACCTGTGGGCGGCGCCGGTCGATTGCCGCCAACCTGGCCGCCGCCGGGCTTGCTCACCAGCTGGGGCCTGCTGCCCGGGGCACCAGCTCCGGGCCGGCTGGGTTGCTCGGGTTTGCGGCTGGGTGTGGGTGCGGCTGGCCGGGCCGGTTTGGAGGCGATCACCACGGGAGGCTTGGCGCCGCCACCCGGGCGGCTCTGGGGTGCGCCCGGGCGCGAAGGCGCGGGTGGGGCCGGACGGCTAGGTACCACCGGACGGGCGGATACGGGAGCTGGCTTGCTGGCGGCCGGGGGGGCTGGCCGGGCGGGGACCGGAGTGGCTGGCCGGGCGGGAACCGGAGTGGCTGGCCGGGCGGGTGCGGCGGGCGCGGCGGGCGCGGCCGCACTGGGCCGGGCGGGGGCCGCCGGTTTGCTGGGGGGCGCAGTCACCACCACCGGTTTCGCCGGGGCAGCGGGCCGGGCGGGTGCGGCGGGCCGGGGAGTGGCCGGCTGCGGCTGGACCGGGGCGGGGGGAGCCGTGGCGGCAGGGGGTGTGGCCGCTGGAACTGCGGCAGGTGCTGCCTTCTTCACGGTGAGAATCGCTTTGCCTGGGCTGGGGGAGGGGCTGGTTGAACCGTTGCCACCCTTTTCGAGCAGCCTGCGGATGCGCACAGCCTCGTCGTCGCTGATCGAGCTGCTGTGGCTCTTGGCGGCCACCCCCAGCTGCTCAGCGGCATCGAGCACGTCCTTGTTCTCCAGGCCCAGGTCCCGGGACAGCTCATAGATTCTGACTTTGCCGCTGCTGGTCATTCAGGTCTCCAAGGGTCGGGGCCTCCAGACCGCCAGGCGGTACAAGGGCACACCAGGCCGCCGGCGCGATGCGACCAAAGGCCATCTTGCCTCAGGGGGGTGTGGGGCGTAGAGCTTCGTTGCTCAAGCGCTGCATCAGGGCATCCAGGACGGTGTCATTCACCGGGCAGCGCAGGGCCTTCTGCAACCGGCGACGCCGGCGGGCATCCTCCAGGCAACACAGTCGCTGACACAGGTAAGCGGAGCGGCCCATGCCCTGATCGAGCACGATGCCGCCCTCGGCCCGGCGGATCACCCGCCACAGCTGCCGTCGGTCGGAGAGGGTGCGGCAGGCCACACAGCGCCGCAGCACGGGCCTGCCGCTCACCGGGCTCACGCCTCAGGCTCCTCCCCAGGTTCTTCCTCCGCTTCCTCCTCAGCCGCCGCCAGGTCGGTTTCCGCCTCAGCGTCCACCGCCCCTGCATCCATCGCCTCAGGTTCGATCTGGTCGTCCTCCCCGTCGGCGGAGTCGAACTCCTCCCCGTCTTCCGGCAGGGGATAGAGCTCGCGCAGGCGAGCGTCCTCCTCGGCGCGGGCGGACTGCTCGGCAGTGAGTCGGGCTTCGGCTTCGGCCTGCAGTTGCTCCTCCTCCTCCCGGCGGGCGATCAGCTCGGCCACCACCGAGTCCTCACTGGCCTGGTCGTACTCGTTGGCATTTTTGATATCGATCTTCCAGCCGGTGAGCCGGGCCGCCAGTCGCACGTTCTGGCCCTCGCGGCCGATCGCCAGGCTGAGCTGGTCCGGCGGCACCAGCACATGGGCGTGCTGACCTTCGGGATCCACCAGGCGCACCATCTCCACCTTGGCGGGGCTGAGGGAGTTGGCGATGTACTGGCCCGGATCCTGCGACCAACGGATCACGTCGATCTTTTCGCCGCGCAGTTCGTTCACTACCTGCTGGATGCGGGAGCCGCGCGCTCCGATGCAGGCACCCACAGGGTCCACTTCGCGCTCCACCGAATCCACGGCCACCTTGGTGCGGGGACCCACCGAGCGGCTGGGGGGATTGGCCTCGCGGGCCACCGCCACGATCCGCACCGAACCCTCCTGGATTTCCGGTACTTCGTTTTCGAAGAGATACACCACCAGGCCGGCATTGGCCCGACTCACGAACAGTTGGGGCCCGCGGCGGGGCACCTCGCTCACCTCCTTGAGGAACACCTTGAAGGTGGCGTTGGCGCGGTAGTTGTCGTTGGGGAGCTGGTCGCGGCGGGGCAGCTCGGCCTCCACTTCGGGCCGGCCCAGGCCGCTGCTCACGGCCATGATCACGCTCTGGCGCTCAAAGCGGATCACCCGGGAGGTGAGCACCGGATCCTCCAGATCGGCGAATTCCTCCTGGATCATGCGGCGCTGCTGGTCGCGCAGCTTCTGGGCCAGCACCTGCTTGGTGGTGGCGGCGGCCATGCGGCCGAAGTCGTCCTTCTCCGGGGTCACATCCAGCACCACGGTGTCGCCGGCCTGGGCGTCATCGGCCACCTGCTGCACCTCGGCCAGGGCGATCTGGTGGTCGTCGCTCTCCACCTCTTCCACGATGATCTTGGAGGCCAGCACCCGGTATCCCTCCTCGTCGAGGTCGAGCTGCACGTCGAAGTTGGAGAAGTAGTCCTCCTCGAAGGGGTCTTCGCTGATGCCGAGGTAGAGGGTGCGGCGGTAGCGCTCGTAGCCCTTGAGCAGGGCTTCGCGCAGGGCGGCTTCGACCACCGCGGGGGGAAGCTTCTTCTCTTCGCTGATGTCCTCGATCAGGTTGTTGAGCCCGGGGAGCAGGACCAGAGCCATGGTTCTTCGGTTTTGAGGTGATTCGGTTGTCGGTGTGAGCGGCGCTCGCTTCGGTCAGGTGCTGCCTTCGGTCGTGACCAGGCGCACCTGGAGCACGGCTTCGCGAGGGATCCGCTTGATGCGGCCGCGAATGTTGAGCTGGAGCTCGGCGTCGTTGCGCTCGAGCAACAGCCCCTCACAGCGGGCCTCGCGGCCCTGGCTGTCGCGATGCAGCACGGCCACCGGAAAACCACGGAAACTGCGGAAGTCACGGTCGTCGTGCAGCTCCTCGCTCACGCCGGGGCTGCTCACTTCCAGAACATAGGCCGCCTCCCCCAGCAGCCCTGTGGCCTCAATGGCCTCGCCCAGGGGCCCGCTCAGGCCGGCGCACTCATCCAGGCTGATGTCCCGGCCGTCGCGACGCTGGGCCATCACCTGCAGGGTGAGCGGGATGCGATGGGTGAGCAGCTGCACCCCGCGCACTTCAAAGTCGGTGGCAGCCAGCGCTGCCTGGACGAGCCGTTCCAGCTCGGGAATCAGCGGATGGGCCAAGGAATCGGCTGGGGCTGCCTTACAACCTACGAATCCGTTGTCAGCCCCCCGCCGGGCATGCCCATGGCCGGGCCGAGGTCCATGGCCGGCGGTTCGGCGTAGTAGTCGGTCGGAACCACGGCCCCGCGCAGGCCGCTGTCCTGGTTGAGGCAGCGGGCCTTCTGTTCGTCGCTTTTGAGGTACTGGCACACCCGCGCCCAGAGCTTGGCCCTGGTGCCCGGTCCGCCCTGGCTGAAATGCACCAGGTCGCCGCCGCCCACCATCCCTTGAATCTCCACCTGACAGAGGCTGCAGCGCTGACGGCTGCCGGGGGGGATTGCTGCCATGGTGCGCGAAGGAGCTCAACCAGCAACTTAAGCCGATGCGACTACTGCAGCTGAGCGATCCCCATCTTTTGGCGCATTCGGCTGGCCTCTATCGCCACCGCCAGCCCTGGGGCCACCTGCACCAGGTGCTGCAGCAGGCCTCGGCCCTTTCGCCCCTGCCCCAGCTGCTGCTGATCAGCGGTGATCTCTGCCAGGACGAGACCCTGGCCGGCTATGGCCAGCTGCGCCAGCTGCTGGAGCGGTGGCCCACCCCGGTTGCCCTGCTTCCCGGCAACCATGACCATCCCCAGCTGTTGCGTGCCGCCCTGGGGCGCCGGGCCGCGCTGGCGCCGGCCCTGCTGCCGTGTGACGGCTGTTGGCTGCTGTTGCTGGACAGCCACCGTCCCGGCTGCACCGAGGGCTGGTTGGGGACACGACAGCTGGCCTGGCTGGAGCAGCGGCTCGCCGAGCTCGGCCGCCAGGCCGATCCCCTGCCGTTGCTGGTGGCCGTGCACCATCCACCGGTGCCGATCGGGGATGCGGGCATGGATGCCATTGCCCTGGCGGATGGGGCAGCCCTGCTGGCGCTGCTGCGTCGGGCGCCGGGGCTGCAGGCCGTACTGTTCGGCCACGTGCACCAGTACTGGCGGGGGCAGCTGCCCGGCCGGGAGGAGGTGCTGCTGCTGGGCTGCCCCTCCACCCTCTGTGGCTTCGGGCCGGTGCAGCCCTGTCCGCTGGGGAGGCCCGACGATCCAGGCGGGCTGTGGCTGGAGGTGGCGGCGGGCATGCCCCTGTGCCACCGGGTGCTGCGCTGGGCGGCGCCCCCGGTGCAGCCCTCCTAGCCTCGGGGCGCCCCACTGGTTTCCGCCGTGCCGTTCGCGCCGTCCCGCATCCAGGTGCTGCTACGGACGGGGCTTGCGCTGCTGCTGCTGGCCGGTCTGCTGCTGGCCCAGCCCCAGGCGCTCCGGGCCGAGCCGGCCCCCCACAGCTTCGTGGCCGAGGCGGCGCGCCAGGTGGCCCCAGCCGTAGTGCGGATCGACATCGAGCGCAGCGTGGCCCGCCAGCCCTTCGATCCGGCCCTGCTCGATCCCCTGTTGCGCGATCTGTTCGGCGATCCGGCCGGCAGCCGGCGCGAGCGGGGCCAGGGTTCGGGGGTGGTGATCGAAGCCGGCCGCGGGCTGGTGCTCACCAATGCCCACGTGGTCGACGACGTCGACAGCGTCGAGGTGACGCTGGCCGATGGCCGCCAGCTGGATGCCGAGGTGGTGGGGGTCGACTCGGTGACCGACCTGGCCGTGGTGCGGCTGCGGGGGGTGCGGGATCTGCAGGCCGCCCCCCTGGGGGACTCGGAGGCGCTGGAGGTGGGCGACTGGGCGATCGCCATGGGCAGTCCCTACGGCCTTGAGCGCACCGTGACCCTCGGCATCGTGAGCAGCCTGCACCGCGACATCAACAGCCTGGGCTTTTCCGACAAGCGGCTTGATCTGATCCAGACCGATGCCGCGATCAATCCCGGCAATTCGGGTGGGCCGCTGATCGACGCGGCCGGCCAGGTGATCGGCATCAACACCCTGGTGCGCTCGGGCCCGGGTGCAGGCCTGGGCTTCGCCATCCCGATCAACCTGGCCAAGCGGGTGGCCGACCAGCTGGCCAGCGGTGGCCAGGTGGTGCATCCCTACCTGGGACTCCAGCTGGTGCCCCTCACGGCCCGGCGGGCCCGGGAGAACAACCGCGACCCGGATGCGCTGCTGCAGCTGCCGGAGCGCGATGGTGCCCTGGTGCAGCGGGTGCTGGAGGAAAGCCCCGCCGCCGAGGCTGGCCTGCGCCGCGGCGACCTGGTGGTGGCGGTGGGTGAGCGGGTGATTCGCGATCCGGCCGCCCTGCTGCAGCAGGTGGAGGGCGCCGCGGTGGGCGAACCCCTGCCGCTCACCCTGATCCGGGGCAAGCGCGAGCTGACGGTGTCGATCAGCCCGGCCGCCTTGCCCCAGGCCGGCTGACCCTTGCTACCGTCGCGGGCCACGAAAGGGCTCTGGCCATGGCGGATCTGCAAGATCAAATGAAGCAGGCGGTGGCGGCCGCCGCCACCGAGCAGATCCGCAGCGGCATGGTGGTGGGCCTGGGATCCGGCTCCACCGCCGCCCTGATGATCCAGGCCCTGGGCGCCAGGCTCCAGAGCGGTGAGCTGAGCGACATCGTGGGGGTGACCACCTCCTTCCAGGGCGAAGTGTTGGCCGCCGAGCTGGGCATTCCCCTGCAGAGCCTCAACGCCGTGGACCGCATTGACCTGGCCATCGACGGGGCCGATGAGGTGGACCCGGCCTTCCAGCTCATCAAGGGCGGCGGAGCCTGCCATGTGCAGGAGAAGCTGGTGGCCCGGCGCGCCGAGCGCTTTGTGGTGGTGGTGGATTCCACCAAGTTGGTGGACACCCTCAACCTGGGTTTCCTGCTGCCGGTAGAGGTGCTGCCGGGGGCCTGGCGTCAGGTGCGCTCCGAGCTGGCCGAGCTGGGTGGCGAGGCCCAGCTGCGCATGGCCGTGAAGAAGGCCGGCCCCGTGGTGACCGACCAGGGGAATCTGGTGCTGGATGTGAAGTTCGCCGGCGGCATCAGCGATCCGGAGAACCTGGAGCAGGTGATCAACAACCTGCCCGGTGTGCTGGAGAACGGCCTGTTCGTGAACCTGGCCGACCAGGTGCTGGTGGGTGAGGTGGTGGACGGCGTGGCCGGAGTTCGCGACCTCGAGAGGCGCTGAAGCGCTCTCCCCGCTGGTTGCGAGCTTCGGCTGTCCGGTTCTGTTGCTCTGCCGGGCGGCCGGCCTGGGTGGGCTGGCATCGTCAGGCCGGCACCTTCAGAATGGAGAAGTCTTCTGTGGGCTGGGTGAAGGGTGGCCCACGGCGACCTCAGCGAGCAGCTGCTGCGCCTGTTGGCCGACACGGCTGAGGCGTTCATCGTCGATCCCACCTGCGAACTGGACGCCACCATTGATCGCACCCTGGGGTCCATTGGCGGCCTGTTCGATGTGGACCGGGCCTATGTGTTCTCCCTGACCCGGTATCCGGGGTGTGCCAGCAACACCCACGAGTGGTGCGCGCCTGGAGTGGAACCGCAGATCCACCTGCTCCAGCACGTGTCGGACGTGTCGTTCCCCTGGTTTTTGGCGGAACTGCTGGCCGGGCGGGTGATCAATTTGGAGTCGCTGGCTGATCTTCCGGCCGAGGCCGGCCACGAATGGGAGATGTTGAGCTCCCTGGGCATTCAGTCGGTCCTGATGCTCCCCCTGGTCCGGCGGGGCCGGCTGGAGGGGTTTGCCGGCTTTGACCACATCCGCGGCAGCCGCCGCTGGAGCGACCAGGAGGTGGCCGTGCTCTCGATCGTGGTGAGCGGCTTTGCCCAGGGGTTCGAACGTCGCCTGATCGACCAGCAACTGCGTCAGCTGGCCTACGAGGATCCGCTCACCCGCCTGCCGAATCGCTCCCTGCTGAGTCAGCGCCTGAGCGAGGAGCTGGAGCGGGCCAGGGGCAACGGCACCCAGCTGGCGGTGGGCTATCTCGACCTAGACAACTTCAAGCCCATCAACGACAGCCATGGCCATGCCGTGGGGGACCAGCTGCTGCTGGCCGTAGCCGAGCGCCTCTGCCGTTGCCTGCGGCCGGGCGACACGGTGGGCCGGTTGGGTGGGGACGAATTCGTGGTGATCCTGCCCGGCCTCAGCAGCCTGGCCGAGCTGGAGGCGCTGGGTGAGCGGCTGCTCAGCGCGGTGGCCCAGCCCACCCTCCTGGGCGAGACGCTCAGCGTGGCCCTGAGCACCAGCATCGGCTTCCGCCTGGTGCCGCCCGACGATGCCGACCCGGACACCCTGCTCCGCCAGGCCGACCAGGCCATGTATGCCGCCAAGCGCGACGGCCCGGGACGGATGCACCATTTCGATGTGGAGCTGGAACGGCGCCAGTCGCTGCAGCGCTCCCGGCTGGAGCGAGTGCGGCAGGCCATCGAAGAAGAGCAGCTGCGCCTGTTCGTGCAGCCCGTGATCGATCTGGCCACCCGGCAGCTGCGCTTTGCCGAAGCCTTGGTGCGTTGGCAGCACCCCCAGCAGGGACTGCTGACGCCACAGGACTGGCTGGGTTGGATCGAGGATCAACCCGAGATCATCCGCCTCGGCGACTGGGTGCTGGAGCGGGCCCTGCAGCACTGCTCGGCCTGGGCGCGGCAAGGCCAGTGCGCTGCCGTGAGCGTGAACCTCTCCGCCCGGGAGCTGCGCGATCCCGGCTTTGTGGAGCGGATCCGCGCGGCCCTGGCCCGCCATCCCGACCTGCCCGCCTCGGCGCTGAGGCTGGAGGTGCTGGAAACCGCCGCCCTGGAGGATCTTGAGCAGGTGGCCGAAAACATAGCCCGCTGCCGGAAGCTGGGGGTGAGCTTTGCCCTCGACGACTTCGGCACCGGCTACTCCTCGCTCACCTACCTGCGCAGGCTGCCGATCTCCACGATCAAGATCGATCGCTCCTTCGTGGCGAGGATGTTGGAGGATCCTGCCGATCAGGCCATTGTCAGGGCTGTGGTGGATCTGGCCCACGCCTTCGGTCGCACCTGCGTGGCCGAAGGCGTGGAGACGCCCGAACACCTGCAGGCGTTGCGGGCCATGGGCTGTGAACTGGCCCAGGGATTCGCGATCGCCCGGCCGATGCCTGCGGAGGAGCTGCCCGGCTGGTGCCGCCGGAGGTGGGATCGGCTGGCTGGCCAGCCCGAACCGTCCCCCCTGCTGTCGCCGCCCTGTCCAGGCGGATGAGCTGCGGCTCGTTCAGCCGTCCTGGGCCGCGAGCCGGAGCCGCACCGATTCGGCATGGCTGTGCAGGCCCTCGCTCACGGCCAGGGTCACCACGGCCGGGCCGGTGGCCTCCAGGGCCGCCCGGTTGAACTGGATCATGGAGGTGTGGCGCAGGAAGGTTTCCACGCTGAGAGCGCCGGCAAAGCGGGCCGTGCCGCTGGTGGGCAGGGTGTGGTTGGGGCCGGCCAGGTAGTCGCCCACGGCCTCCGGCGTGCAGGCCCCCAGAAAGATGGCACCGGCGTTCTGAATCCGGTCGGCCAGGGCCACGGGCTCCTCCACGAGCAATTCCAGGTGTTCCGGGGCGAAGCCATCGCTCAGCTCAGCCGCCTCCTCGAGGCTCTCGCAGAGCACCACCAGGCCCCAGTCGCGGATGGCGGCCCGGGTGATCTCAGCCCGCGGGTGGCCGGCCAGTTGGCGCTCGAGGGCGGCCGGCACCGCCGTGGCCAGGGCCTCACTGGTGGTGAGCAGGATGGCGGCGGCCAGGGGGTCGTGTTCCGCCTGGGCCAGCAGATCGGCTGCCACCAGGTCGGCCCGGGCCGTGTGGTCGGCAATCACCAGCACCTCGCTGGGGCCGGCCAGCGAATCAATGGCCACCCGGCCGTACACCGCTTTCTTGGCCAGGGTCACATAGAGGTTGCCGGGCCCACTGATCACATCCACGCGGGGGATGCTCTCGGTGCCGTAGGCGAGGGCTGCCACAGCCTGGGCGCCACCAACGCGATAGATCTCGCGCACGCCGGCCAGGTGGGCCGCCGCCAGCACGGTGGGATTCGGCATGCCCTGGGGGCCGGGCGGCGTCACCATCACCAGCCGCCCCACTCCCGCCACCTGGGCGGGGATGGCATTCATCAGCACGGTGCTGGGGTAGGAGGCCCGGCCGCCAGGCACATAGAGCCCGGCCCGCTGCACCGGGCGCCAGCGGCGGCCCAGCTGCTCCCCATAGGGGCCTTCCACATGCAGATCGCCGGGCAGCTGGCGCTGATGGAAGGCCAGGATGCGGCCGTGGGCCAGTTCCAGGGCCTGGCGCAGATCGGTGTCGCAGGCCTGCCAGGCCGCCTCGAGCTGGGCCGTCGGGATTCTCAGGGGATCGGGGCGCACGCCATCGAAGCGCTCACTCAGGTCCAGCAGGGCCTGGTCGCCCTCGCGGCGCACCTGCTCCACGATCGCCTCCACCCGGGCGAGGGCCTCGGCCATCTGGGCCCCACTGGTGCGCTCGGCGATGGCGGCCAGCCGGTCGGCGGCCGCATGGCGATCGCGCAGGCAGGTGATGCTGGCGAGCGAGGCAACCACGGCAGGGGGAGCAGCAGGGCAGAGACACGCTAGAAGGCAAGCGGTGACGCCCAGGTATTAGGATCTCCGTTTGCCGATTCAGCGTCTGTCCGCCTGTGGCCAATAACAAATCGTCGAAGAAGCGCATTGAGGTTGCCGAGCGCAACCGTCTGCGCAACCGCAGCTACAAGTCGGCCCTGCGCACCTTGATGAAGCGCTGCCTGGTTGCCTGCAGCAGCTGCGGCGACCAGCCGGACGACGCTGCCAAGCAGGTCGTGCAGACCAGCATGAACGCCGCCTTCAGCAAGATCGACAAGGCGGTCAAGGTGGGTGCCATGCACCGCAACACCGGAGCCCACCAGAAGTCGCGTCTGAGCGCCGCCGTGAAGCAGGCCATCGAGCCGGCGGCCCGGGTCTGAACTGCGCCTGACGGCAGCAACGCGGAGGCCTGCGGATCAGACTTCCTCTGGCCTGCGGGCTGAATTCCCCGATCCCACCATGACCTCCGCACCCGCTCCGGCCTCCGCCAATCCGGCCGGCCAGGTTCCATCGGCCCAGGCAGGCGATGGCCCATTCCCTGGTGTGGCGCCTCTGGTGGACTCCCACTGCCACATTGTGTTTCGCAATTTTGATGCGGACCTCGATGAGGTTGCGCAACGCTGGCGCGAGGCGGGTGTGCGTGCTCTGGTGCACGCCTGCGTGGAACCTGCCGAGATTCCGGCGATCCGGGCCCTAGCCGACCGCTTTCCGGAACTGCGGTATTCCGTGGGGGTCCATCCACTGGATACCTGTCACTGGGTGTCGGACACCCAGCAGGTGTTGCGCCAGGCGGCCCAGTCTGACCCCCGGGTGGTGGCGATCGGTGAGCTGGGTCTGGATCTGTTTCGCGATCAGAACCTCGAGGAGCAGCTGGCTGTGCTGCGGCCCCAGCTGGATCTTGCCTGCGAGCTCGACCTTCCGGTGATCATCCACTGCCGCGACGCGGCAGAGCCCATGCTGGCCGAACTGCGCCAGCGGGCAGATCGGGGCGCCTGCCCCAGCGGCGTGATGCACTGCTGGGGCGGCACCCCCGACGAGATGGCTGGCTTCTTGGAACTGGGCCTGTTCATCAGCTTCAGCGGCGTGGTCACCTTCCCCAAGGCCAACGCCACCCATGACTGTGCCCGCCAGGTTCCCGCCGACCGCTACCTGGTGGAAACCGATTGCCCTTTCCTGGCGCCGGTGCCGCGGCGGGGCAAGCGCAACGAGCCTTCCTATGTGGCCGCCGTGGCGGCCCGGGTGGCGGAGTTGCGTGGGGAAACCCTCAAAGAAGTGTGCCTTACCAGCACTGCTAACGCGGTACGCCTGTTCAGGCTGCCGCTTCACAATGTATGATTATCCATTGGCCTGGAAGCGGATCCGCTCCTTGTTGTCGACGCCTGCAGCCCTGAAGCGAGTTCGTTAGGCACGCCCCTGCGGCCAGCCGTTCCTCCCGAGAGGAGCGGCTGTTTGTGTGGGCCGTTGGCCCGATCGATTCCTCGCCCCAGTTCGTTGTCAGGCCGGCCGGCCAGTCCCCTCCCACCCGTTCCTGCAGGTTCACCGCATGAGCAGCGCGATCCAGGTCGCCAAGACCGCCACTTACCTGCCCGATTTGGTGGAGGTACAGCGGGCGAGCTTCAAATGGTTCCTGGAGAAGGGGCTGATCGAGGAGCTGGAGAGCTTCTCCCCGATCACCGACTACACCGGAAAGCTGGAGCTGCACTTCGTCGGCGATGCGTACCGCCTCAAGCGCCCTCGCCACGATGTGGAAGAGGCCAAGCGGCGTGACGCCACTTTTGCCTCCCAGATGTATGTCACCTGCCGCCTGGTGAACAAGGAGACCGGCGAAATCAAGGAGCAGGAGGTGTTCATCGGCGAGCTGCCGCTGATGACCGAGCGGGGCACGTTCATCATCAACGGCGCCGAGCGCGTGATCGTGAACCAGATCGTCCGCAGCCCCGGCGTTTACTTCAAGGATGAGCAGGACAAGAACGGCCGCAAGACCTTCAACGCCAGCCTGATCCCGAACCGTGGCGCCTGGCTGAAGTTCGAGACCGACAAGAACGACCTGCTGCACGTGCGGGTCGACAAGACCCGCAAGATCAATGCCCACGTGCTGATGCGGGCCATCGGCCTGTCGGACAACGACGTGCTCGACAAGCTGCGTCACCCCGAGTACTACCAGAAGTCGATCGAAGCGGCCAACGACGAGGGCATCTCCTCGGAAGACCAGGCCCTGCTGGAGCTGTATAAGAAGCTGCGTCCCGGTGAGCCGCCCTCGGTGAGCGGTGGCCAGAGCCTGCTGCACAGCCGCTTCTTCGATCCCAAGCGCTACGACCTGGGTCGGGTGGGCCGCTACAAGATCAACAAGAAGCTGCGCCTCACCATCCCCGATGCGGTGCGCACCCTCACCCCCGAGGACGTGCTCAGCACGATCGACTACCTGATCAACCTAGAGCTCGATGTGGGCGGGGCCAGCCTCGACGACATCGATCACCTGGGCAACCGCCGCGTGCGCTCGGTGGGTGAACTGCTGCAGAACCAGGTGCGGGTGGGCCTCAACCGGCTGGAGCGGATCATCAAGGAACGGATGACCGTGGGCGAGACCGAATCGCTCACCCCGGCCCAGCTGGTGAACCCCAAGCCGCTGGTGGCGGCGATCAAGGAGTTCTTCGGCTCCAGCCAGCTGAGCCAGTTCATGGACCAGACCAACCCCCTGGCCGAACTCACCCACAAGCGCCGCATCAGTGCCCTCGGTCCGGGCGGTCTCACCCGCGAGCGGGCAGGCTTCGCCGTGCGCGACATCCACCCCTCCCACTACGGCCGCATCTGTCCGATTGAGACCCCGGAAGGTCCGAATGCAGGCCTGATCGGCTCCCTGGCCACCCACGCCCGGGTGAACGAGTATGGCTTCATCGAAACCCCCTTCTGGAAGGTGGAGAACGGCATCGTGCTCAAGCAGGGCGATCCCATCTATCTCTCTGCCGACCTGGAGGATGAGTGCCGCGTCGCCCCTGGTGACGTGCCCACCGACGCCGACGGCCGGATCACCGCCGAGCTGGTGCCGGTGCGCTATCGGCAGGACTTCGAGAAGGTGCCCCCTGAGCAGGTGGACTACGTGCAGCTCTCACCGGTGCAGGTGATCTCGGTGGCCACCTCGCTGATTCCCTTCCTTGAGCACGACGACGCCAACCGGGCCCTGATGGGCTCCAACATGCAACGCCAGGCGGTACCGCTGCTGCGCCCCGAACGCCCCCTGGTGGGCACGGGTCTGGAGACCCAGGTGGCTCGAGATTCGGGCATGGTGCCGGTGACCCGGGTGAATGGCACCGTCACCTTCGTGGATGCCACGGCGATCGTGATCCGCGACGAGGACGGCCAGGATCACAACCACTATCTGCAGAAGTACCAGCGCTCGAACCAGGACACCTGTCTCAACCAGCGGCCGATCGTGAAGCTGGGCGACCCGGTGATCGCCGGCCAAGTGCTGGCCGACGGCTCGGCCTGCGAGGGCGGCGAGATTGCCCTTGGGCAGAACGTGTTGATCGCCTACATGCCGTGGGAGGGTTACAACTACGAGGACGCCATTCTGGTGAGTGAGCGCCTCGTCACCGACGACCTCTACACCTCGGTGCACATCGAGAAGTACGAGATCGAGGCCCGCCAGACCAAGCTCGGCCCTGAGGAGATCACGCGCGAGATCCCCAATGTGGCCGAGGAGACCCTGGGCAATCTCGACGAGATGGGCATCATCCGCATTGGTGCCTTCGTGGAAAGCGGCGACATCCTCGTGGGCAAGGTCACCCCCAAGGGCGAGTCCGACCAGCCCCCCGAGGAGAAACTGCTGCGCGCCATCTTCGGCGAGAAGGCCCGCGACGTGCGCGACAACTCCCTGCGGGTGCCCGGCACCGAGCGGGGTCGTGTGGTGGACGTGCGCATCTACACCCGTGAGCAGGGCGATGAGCTGCCGCCTGGCGCCAACATGGTGGTGCGGGTGTATGTGGCCAAGCGCCTCAAGATCCAGGTGGGCGACAAGATGGCCGGCCGCCACGGCAACAAGGGCATCATCAGCCGCATCCTTCCCCGGGAGGACATGCCCTACCTGCCCGACGGCACTCCGATCGACATCGTGCTCAACCCCCTCGGTGTGCCGAGCCGGATGAACGTGGGCCAGGTGTTCGAGTGCCTGATGGGTTGGGCCTCCTCCCACCTCGACTGCCGCGTCAAGGTGGTGCCCTTCGATGAGATGCACGGCGCCGAGAAGAGCAAGCAGACGGTGCAGGCGTTCCTTGAAGAGGCCGCCAAGCAACCCGGCAAGGATTGGGTCTATGACCCGGAGAATCCCGGCAAGATCCAGTTGATCGACGGTCGCAGCGGTGAACCCTTCGACCAGCCCGTGACGGTGGGCTATGCCCACATTCTCAAGCTGGTGCACCTGGTGGATGACAAGATCCACGCCCGCTCCACCGGCCCCTACTCGCTGGTGACCCAGCAGCCCCTGGGTGGCAAGGCCCAGCAGGGCGGCCAGCGTCTGGGTGAGATGGAGGTGTGGGCCCTGGAGGCCTACGGCGCCGCCTACACCCTGCAGGAACTGCTCACGGTCAAGAGCGACGACATGCAGGGCCGCAACGAGGCACTCAACGCCATCGTGAAGGGCAAGCCGATTCCCCGCCCCGGCACCCCCGAATCCTTCAAGGTGCTGATGCGCGAGCTCCAGTCGCTCGGTCTCGACATCGCCGTGTACACGGATGAAGGCGCGGAAGTGGACCTGATGCAGGACGTCAATCCCCGCCGCAGCACCCCCAGCCGTCCCACCTACGAATCCCTCGGCGTCGCGGATTACGACGACGACTGATTGAACGCTGACCAGCCTGGCGCTGGCCAGCCCCCGCCTCTCGATCTCCGCGCGCCCCCAATCCCATGTCCAACAGCAACCTCCGCACCGAAAACCACTTCGACTACGTGAAGATCACGCTCGCTTCGCCCGAGCGGATCATGCAGTGGGGTCAGCGCACGCTGCCCAACGGCCAGGTGGTGGGTGAGGTGACCAAGCCCGAAACGATCAACTACCGCACGCTCAAGCCGGAGATGGACGGCCTGTTCTGCGAAAAGATCTTCGGCCCCTCCAAGGATTGGGAGTGCCATTGCGGCAAGTACAAGCGGGTGCGCCACAGGGGCATCGTCTGCGAGCGCTGCGGCGTGGAGGTCACCGAGAGCCGGGTGCGCCGGCATCGCATGGGCTTCATCAAGCTGGCAGCACCGGTGAGCCATGTGTGGTACCTCAAGGGTATCCCCAGCTATGTGGCGATTCTGCTCGATATGCCCCTGCGGGATGTGGAGCAGATCGTGTACTTCAACTGTTATGTGGTGCTCGATGCCGGCGATCATAAGTCGCTCACCTACAAGCAGCTGCTCACGGAAGATGAATGGCTGGAGATCGAGGATGAGATCTACGCCGAAGACTCCGAGATTGAGAATGAGCCTGTCGTGGGTATCGGCGCCGAGGCGCTGAAGCAGTTGCTGGAGGATCTCAACCTCAGTGAAACTGCGGAGCAGCTGCGCGAGGAGATCGCCGCCAGCAAGGGCCAGAAACGGGCCAAGCTGATCAAGCGCCTGCGGGTGATCGACAACTTCATTGCCACCGATGCCCGTCCCGAGTGGATGGTGCTCGATGTGATTCCCGTGATCCCGCCCGATCTGCGCCCGATGGTGCAGCTCGATGGCGGCCGCTTCGCCACCAGTGATCTCAACGATCTCTACCGCCGGGTGATCAACCGCAACAACCGCCTGGCGCGGCTGCAGGAGATCCTGGCTCCCGAAATCATCGTGCGCAACGAAAAGCGCATGCTGCAGGAGGCCGTTGATGCCCTGATCGACAACGGTCGCCGGGGCCGCACCGTGGTGGGTGCCAATAACCGGGCCCTCAAGTCGCTCAGCGACATCATCGAGGGCAAGCAGGGCCGCTTCCGTCAGAACCTGCTGGGTAAGCGGGTCGACTACTCCGGCCGTTCGGTGATCGTCGTGGGCCCCAAGCTCAAGATGCACCAGTGCGGTCTGCCCAAGGAGATGGCGATCGAGCTGTTCCAGCCGTTCGTGATCCATCGCTTGATCCGTCAGAACATCGTCAACAACATCAAGGCGGCCAAAAAGCTGATCCAGCGCGCCGATGATGAGGTCATGCAGGTACTGCAGGAGGTGATCGAAGGTCACCCGATCCTGCTCAACCGGGCTCCCACCCTGCACCGTCTGGGCATTCAGGCCTTCGAGCCCAAGCTGGTGGATGGCCGCGCCATCCAGCTCCACCCCCTGGTTTGCCCGGCCTTCAACGCCGACTTCGACGGTGACCAGATGGCCGTGCACGTGCCGCTGGCGATCGAGGCCCAGACGGAAGCTCGGATGCTGATGCTGGCCAGCAACAACATCCTCTCGCCCGCCACCGGCGAGCCGATCATCACGCCCTCGCAGGACATGGTGCTCGGTGCCTACTACCTCACGGCCGAGCAGCCCGGCAGCCTCAAGCCCGAGTTCGGCGACCGGGCCCGCACCTTCGCCAGCCTCGAGGACGTGCTGGCGGCCCATCAGGACCACCATCTGCACCTGCACGACTGGATCTGGGTCCGTTTCAGCGGCGAGGTGGAGTCGGATGACGAAGAGAACCAACCCCAGAAGCAGGAGACCCTCAGCGACGGCACCCGCATCGAACAGTGGCTCTATCGCCGTGACCGGTTTGACGAGGACGGTGCCCTGATCAGCCGCTACCTGCTCACCACCGTGGGCCGCGTCGTGATCAACAACACGATCATCGATGCGGTGGCTGCCACCTGACCCGGCAGAACGCTCCGACCCCCTTCTGATTCCCCCCCCAGCGCGCAGCCATGACCGCCACCCCCGCCACCCCTTCCGCCCGCCAGGTCATCGACCAGACCCCCACCCAGAGCGGGCCGCTCAGCCGCCAGGCCCCGCCGTTCCGCAACCGCGTGATCGACAAGAAGGCCCTGCGCAATCTCGTTGCCTGGGCCTACAAGCACCATGGCACCGCGGCCACCGCGTTCATGGCGGACGAACTGAAGGACCTGGGCTTCCGGTACGCCACCCAGGCTGCCGTGTCGATCTCGGTGGACGACCTGCGCATCCCGGGCGATAAGGCGGCCCTGCTGGAGGAGGCGGAGGAGCAGATCACGGCCACCGAGGAGCGTTATCGGCTCGGGGAGATCACGGAGGTGGAGCGCCACACCAAGGTGATCGACACCTGGACGGAGACCAACGAGCGGCTGGTGGCGGCGGTGCGCCGCAATTTCAACGACAACGATCCACTCAATTCGGTGTGGATGATGGCCAACTCAGGGGCCCGGGGCAACATGTCCCAGGTGCGCCAGTTGGTGGGCATGCGCGGCCTGATGGCCAACCCCCAGGGGGAGATCATCGACTTGCCGATCCGCACCAACTTCCGTGAGGGACTCACGGTCACGGAGTATGTGATCTCTTCCTACGGAGCCCGCAAGGGCCTGGTGGACACCGCCCTGCGCACCGCTGACTCCGGCTACCTCACCCGCCGCCTGGTGGATGTGGCCCAGGATGTGATCGTGCGCGAGGACGATTGCGGCACCACCCGCTGCATCCCCATCGATGCGGATGAGAAGGGCAACTTCGGCAGCAAGCTGGTGGGGCGCCTGGCTGCCGAAGCCGTGGTGGGTGCCGACGGCACCGTTCTGGTCGAGCGCAATGGCGAGATCGACGTGCCCCTGAGCCGTCGGATCGAGGCCGCCGCCGTGAAGACGGTGAAGGTGCGCTCCCCCCTCACCTGTGAGGCTTCCCGTTCGGTTTGCCGCAAGTGCTACGGCTGGGCTCTGGCCCACAACGAACTGGTGGATCTGGGCGAAGCCGTGGGCATCGTGGCCGCCCAGTCGATCGGCGAGCCCGGCACCCAGCTCACCATGCGCACCTTCCACACCGGCGGTGTGTCCACCGCCGAAACCGGCGTGGTGCGCTCCCTGGTGGAGGGCACGATCGAGTTCGGCGCCAAGGGCCGCGTGCGCCCCTTCCGCACCACCCATGGCGTGGATGCCCAGATTGCCGAAACCGACTTCACCCTGGCGGTGAAGCCCAGTGGCAAGGGCAGACTGCAGAAGCTGGATATCACCACCGGATCGATTCTCTTCGTTCATGACGGTGAAGAGATCCCGGCCGACATGATGCTGGCCCAGATCTCTTCCGGCGCCGCCGTGAAGAAGAGTGTGGAGAAGGCCACCAAGGACGTGATCTGCGACCTGGCCGGTCAGGTGCGTTATGAGGACGTGATTCAGCCCAAGGAGGTGACCGACCGCCAGGGCAACATCACCCACAAGGCTACCCGCCTTGGCCGGCTGTGGGTGTTCAGCGGTGACGTCTACAACCTGCCCCCCAACGCGTTGCCGGTGGCGGAGGGCAACAAGGAAGTCACCACCGGAGAGGTGCTGGCAGAAAGCCGGCTGGTGAGTGAATACGGTGGCGCTGTGAGGCTGCGGGAGAGCACCGGCGACTCGCGCGAGGTGCAGATTGTGACTGCCAGCCTCACCCTCAAGGACTGCAAGCTGATCGGCGAATCCAGCCACACCGGTGAAATCTGGCACCTGGAGGGCAAAGACAGCATCCGCTACCGGCTCAACACGGCCCCCGGCAGCAAGATCGGCAACGGTGAAGTGATCGCCGAACTCGCCGATAGCCGCTTCCGCACCCAGACCGGTGGCACCGTGAGGTTCGCGCCGGGCCTGGCCATCAAGAAGGCCCGCAGCGCCAAGAACGGCTATGAGGTGAGCAAGGGTGGAACCTTGCTGTGGATCCCGCAGGAAACCCACGAGATCAACAAGGACATCTCCCTGTTGATGATCGACGACGGCCAGTGGATCGAAGCCGGCACCGAGGTGGTGAAGGACATCTTCAGCCAGACCGCCGGCATCGTGACGGTGACCCAGAAGAACGACATTCTGCGCGAGATCATCGTGCGATCCGGCACGCTCCACCTCGTGAGCGATAGCAAAATCATCGCAAAGTACGACGAAGGCAAGCTGATGATGCCCGGCGAGGAAATCGCCAAGGGCCTCAAGGCCGAGGCGATGGTGTTCGTCGAGGCGGCGGACACCCCGGAGGGCGGTGCCCTGCTGCTGCGTCCGGTGGAGGAGTACGCCATCCCCGATGCCGCCCACCTGCCGGAACTCTCGGCGGTCAAGCAGAACGGTGGTCCCAGCATGGGCCTTAAGGCCACCCAGCGCCTTGCTTTCAAGGACGGTGAACTGATCAAGAGCGTGGAAGGGGTGGAGCTGCTACGGACCCAGCTGATCCTGGAAACCCACGACACCACCCCCCAGATGACCGTGGATGTGGAGGCGGTGCCTGACAAGCGCGCCAAGACGATCGAGCGCCTGCAGCTCACCATCCTGGAAACCCTGCTGGTGCGCCGTGACACCCTCTCGGATGCCAGCCATGGTTCCACCCATACCGATCTCCAGGTGGCAGACGGCGATACCGTCAAGCGCGGAGACGTGGTGGCCACCACTCAGATTCTCTGCAAGGAGGATGGGGTGGTCCAGCTGCCGGCGCCGTTGGACGGTGAGCCGGTGCGCCGCCTGATCGTGGAGCGTGAGGACGACACCCGTCGCATCGAGCTGGGGGGAGCCACTCCGCTGGTGGCCGTGGATCAGCGCATCGTGGACGGGGATCTGCTGGCCGAAGGCCTGCCGGCTCCCTGCTGCGGACAGGTGGAGGCGATCGAGAGCGACGCCCTGATCATCCGTCTGGGCCGCCCCTACATGGTGTCGCCCGATTCAGTGCTGCATGTGCGGGATGGTGAGCTGGTGCAGCGCGGGGATGGCCTGGCCCTGCTGGTGTTCGAGCGCCAGAAGACCGGTGACATCGTGCAGGGTCTGCCCCGGATTGAGGAATTGCTGGAAGCCCGCCGCCCGCGGGAATCCACGATTCTCTGCCGCAAGAGCGGCACCGTGCAGATCAAGACAGGGGAGGACGACGACTCCATCACCGTGTCGGTAATCGAGCACGACGACGCCATCACCGAATATCCGATTCTCCTGGGTCGCAACGTGATGGTGAGCGACGGCCAGCAGGTGAGGGCCGGTGAGTCCCTCACTGATGGTCCGATCAACCCCCACGAGCTGCTCGAGTGTTTCTTCGAGGATCTGCGTAGCCGCAAGCCCACCATGGAGGCGGCCCAGGAAGCCATCTCCAAGCTGCAGTTCCGGATGGTCACCGAGGTTCAGAACGTGTACAAGAGCCAGGGGGTGTCGATCAGCGACAAGCACATTGAGGTGATCGTGCGCCAGATGACCAGCAAGGTGCGCATCGAGGACGCGGGTGACACCACCCTGCTGCCCGGGGAGCTGATCGAGCTGCGTCAGGTGGAGCAGGTGAACAGCGCCATGGCGATCACCGGTGGCGCCCCTGCCGAGTTCACACCGGTGCTGCTGGGCATTACCAAGGCCTCACTCAACACCGACAGCTTCATCTCGGCGGCCTCGTTCCAGGAGACCACCCGGGTGCTCACCGAAGCCGCCATCGAGGGCAAGAGCGACTGGCTGCGGGGCCTGAAGGAGAACGTGATTATCGGTCGCCTGATTCCCGCCGGCACCGGCTTCAGTGGCTTCGAGGAGGAGCTGCGCGCCGAGGCCGGTCCGCACCCCGACATCCTCGAGGAGGACGGCATGGGTTATCGGCGCATGCAGAACCTGCGGCCCGACTACACGGTGGAAATGCCCACGCCCGCCGTTGCCGCCACTGCCGTGCTCGATGATCCCTCCGATGAGGATCTCGAGGCCACCCGCAGCCGCCATGGCATCGAGGCCACGGCCAGCAACCTCGCCGCCTTCACCCGTCCCAGCCTGGAAGAAGGTCTGGAGGAGGAACTGATTGCCGACCCGGCCGCCCTGGAGGGCCTGCAGGAGGAGGGGCTGCTGACCGACGACTAGGCAGCCCCTGCGACCACCGCGCCATGATGGATCGATGAACATGGTGAATCCACCCCTCACCGCCCTCGGGACCCCGATCCCCCAGCGGCGGCTTCCCCGGTATGGCTTCCATCGCCATACCGAGCTGCTCAATGGCCGCCTGGCGATGCTCGGTTTCATCGCCCTCGTGGCCGTGGAGTGGAAACTGGGCCACGGTCTGCTGATCTGGTGATCACCGGCGATCTGGCCATTTCCGAGCCCCAGCGGCCCCTGCTGGGGCTGGGCATGTCCCAGCTGGAGCAGTGGGCCCAACAGCAGGGCCAGCCCGCGTTCCGCGGACGACAGCTGCACGACTGGATCTACGCCAAGGGGGCCCGCACCCTGGAGTCCATCAGCGTGTTGCCCAAGGCCTGGCGCCAGCAGTTGGCCGGCAGCGCCCCAGGCCCGGGCGGCGACTGGATTGGCCGGCTGGATGAGCTGCATCGCAGTGTGGCCCGGGACGGCACCACCAAATTGCTGCTGGCCACCCACGACGGCCACACGATCGAGACCGTGGGCATTCCCGCTGAAGGTCGCCTCACCGTCTGCGTCAGCAGCCAGGTGGGCTGTCCGATGGCGTGCCGTTTCTGTGCCACCGGCAAGGGGGGGCTGCAGCGTTCCCTGGCGGTGCACGAAATCGTGGACCAGGTGCTGAGCGTGCGCGAGGCGATGGGGGAGCGCCCCACCCACGTGGTGTTCATGGGGATGGGCGAACCGCTGCTCAACAGCGAGGCTGTGCTGGCAGCGATCGATTGCCTTGGCTCCGACCTGGGCATGGCCCAGCGCCGGATCACCGTGAGCACGGTGGGTGTTCCCAGGACCTTGCCCATCCTGGCCGAGCTGGCCCTGGAGCGGCTGGGACGGGCCCAGTTCACCCTGGCGGTGAGCCTGCATGCGCCAGACCAGCGGCTGCGGGAGGAGCTGATCCCCACGGCCCATGCCTACCCGATCGAGGCCCTGCTCAGCGACTGCCGCCATTACGTGGCGATCACCGGCCGGCGGGTGAGTTTCGAGTACATCCTGCTGGGCGGTCTCAACGACCAGCCCCACCAGGCTGAGGCACTGGCCCGCTTGATCGGTGGTTTCCAGAGTCACGTGAACCTGATCCCTTACAACCCGATCGAAGAAGAGGAGTTCCAGCGGCCCGTTCCCGCGGCGGTGGAGCACTTCCGGCGGGTCCTGCAGGCGCGCCACATCGCCGTGAGCGTGCGCGCCAGCCGCGGTCTGGATGCCGATGCGGCCTGCGGCCAACTGCGCCGGCGCCTGCAGTCCAGTCTCCAGCCGGCGCTGGCCGGCTCCTGACACGGCCCCAGCGCCTCCCTTCTGCGGCCGACCCGTGCTCGCTCGACCCACCCGATCGACGGGCTGATCCTGATCGGCTACCTGGTGGCCAGCGGGCCCTGTTGCAGGGAGAACTGCGCCGGTTGCTCCCCCCGACCCCGCAGGGGTGATGATGGGTCAGGCCCCTGGCCCCGCTTCCGGTTCGTGCAATTTTTCCGCTCCACCCTGCTGCCCGCAGCCATCGTGCTGCTCTTTGCCCTGGCTCTGTTTGCGGTGAGTGCCCGCATCTGGCTCCCTGGCGACATGGCTGCCCCTGCCCCGCTGGGCTGACGGGCTGCCGTGACTGACTTCCCTTCCCCCGCCCCAGCCGGTCCCTTCGGCGACAGCCCCCAGGAGCTCTCCCTCGATCCGGATGTGCTGGCCCAGGAGCTGGCCGAAGAGCTACTGGGCGATCCCCTCGACGAGCTGGACAGCGCCGAGCCCGCGCCCTCGGCGGTTGCTGCGGAGTGCGACCAGGGTCTGGAGCTGCTGCGCCTTGGCACCCATGAGGCCCGCATGCAGGGGCTGCGCATCTTCTGCGAGCACCGGGATCCGCGGGCGGTGCCCCTGCTGCTGCCCCTGCTCGACTGCAGCTGCCCGATCCTGCGGATGAGTGCCGTCTATGCCCTCGGGCGCAACCCCAGCCCGATGGCGGTGGAGCCCCTGCTGGGCCTGCTGGGCGGTGATGCCAACGGCTACGTGCGCAAGGCTGTGGCCTGGAGCCTGGGCAACTATCCCGATGCGCCGATCCTCAATCCGCTGATGCGTGCCCTGCAGGTGGACATCGCCGCGGTGCGGCTCTGGGCCGCCAGTTCCCTCGCCGATGCCGGCGGCACCGGCGCTGCCAAGGCGGACCCGGCTGCGGCCCAGCTGTTGCTCAGCCTGCGCATCGACAGCGAGCCGGCCGTCCGCAGCAACAGTGCCTGGGGCCTGGGGCGGCTGTTCCCCGACCTGGTGGAGCCCCGCCAGCGGGATGTGGTGGATGCCCTGCTGCAGACGATGCTGCACGACGCCGAGTCGAGCGTGCGGGATGAAGCCAGGCTTGCCCTGGAGCAGCTGGAGCAACCGGAGGTGCTGGAGCGCCTGCAGACCCTGGTGGATGAAGGGCTGCTGACCTGAGAGGGCTGTTGGCCTGAGAGGGCTGGGGAGCTCGGGGCCTGGTAGGTGCAGCTGCGGTTGTGTTGGGCCGCTGTGTTGAGCCGCCCTGTTGCGTTCTCCCCAGCGATGGGACAACGCGGCTAGCATCCGCCCATTCCCAATCCAGGCCTGGGATGGCACAGCAAACCATCCGCTTCCGCATCCGACCCGACGGTCGGGTTGAGGAGCTGGTCGAAGGGGTTCAGGGTCAGGCCTGCGAGCTGCTCACCGAGCGCATCGAAGCCCGGCTCGGTGCTGTACAACAGCGGCGCCCCACCGCTGAGGCCTTCCAGGCCGCAGTGAACCCCCAGCACCAGGCTCAGCCGGCGACCCAGGCCAGCCAGCTCTCCTGACTCCAGATCCAGCCATGTCCCACTTCAGCACCGTGAAGACCGAGTTGCGTGATCGTGCGGCCCTGCTGGCCGCCTTGGACGACCTGGGTCACGCGCCGCGCGAGGGCAGCCTCAGCGTGCGCGGTTATCGCGGCCTCACCCAGACCGCCGACCTGGCCATCGACCAGCCCAACGGAGCGGACATCGGTTTCCGGCTCAATCCCGACACGGGCTGTTACGAGCTGGTCACCGACCTGGAGCTCTGGAAGCAGCCGGTGCCCGTGGAGCGGTTTCTGGCCCAGCTGAGCCAGCGCTACGCCCTGCGCAGCATCCTGGCCGCCAGTGCCGAAGAGGGCTTCCAGGTGGCCGAGCAGACCAGCTCCGTGGACGGCACCATCGAGCTGGTGGTGACCCGCTGGAGCTGACCGCCGTGCAGCCAGCCGATCCCGGCCTGGCCTTTGCCACCCCGGCGGCCGCAGCACCCCCCGGCACCGGGCTGGAGCCGGTGCTGGGGGGCGAGCTGCGCCAGAAGGCCGTGTGGGTGGATGAGGCCGTCTGCATCGGCTGTCGGTACTGCGCCCATGTGGCCACCAACACCTTTGTGGTGGAGCCCGACTGGGGGCGTTCGCGGGCGATCCGCCAGGACGGTGACAGCACCGCGCGGATCCAGGAGGCGATCGACACCTGTCCCGTGGACTGCATCCACTGGGTGGACTACACCGAGCTCCCCGCCCTGGCTGAGCAGCTCGACCAGCAGGACATCCAGCCCCTGGGGGTGCCCAATCCGGCCCGCTTGAAGCGAACCCTGCCCCGGCGCAGCCCCAGCTGATGGAGGCTGCCATCCCCAGCCGTCGCTTCGGCCGCACGGGCCTGGCGATGCCGGTGCTGTCCCTGGGGGGCATGCGGTTTCAGCAGAGCTGGAGCGACCTGCCCGCCGAGGAGATCACGGCTGAGAGTCAGGCCAACCTGCTGGCCGTGCTGGAGCGGGCGGTGGCGGTGGGGATGCATCACATCGAAACGGCGCGGCACTACGGCAGCTCGGAGCGGCAGCTGGGTTGGCTGCTGGCCGAGGTGCCCGACCCCCGGCGGATCCTGCAGACCAAGGTGCCTCCCCATCCGGATGCCCAGGCCTTCGAGCGGGAGCTGGCCACCTCCTTCGAGCGCCTGGGGGTGGAGCGGGTGGACCTGCTGGCCATCCATGGCATCAACCTGGCCGAGCATCTGGAGCACACCCTGCGGCCTGGCGGCTGCCTGGCGGTGGCCCGGCGCTGGCAGGCCGATGGCCGGGTGGGGCACATTGGCTTCTCCACCCACGCCAGCCTCACCCTGATCGAGCAGGCGATCGCCAGTGACGCCTTCGACTATGTGAATCTCCACTGGTATTTCATTCGCCAGGACAACGAGCCGGCGATTCGGGCCGCCGCGGCCCGCGACATGGGCGTGTTCGTGATCAGCCCCACCGACAAGGGTGGCCACCTGCATACCCCCTCGCCCCGGTTGCTGGAGCTGTGCGCCCCACTCCATCCGATCGTGTTCAACGATCTCTTCTGTCTGCGCAATCCGGCCGTGCACACCCTCAGCCTGGGGGCTGCGCGACCCGCCGATCTCGACCTGCACCTGCAGGCCGTGGCCCAGTTGCAGCGGTCGGATGCCCTGCTCGCTCCGCTCCTGGAGCGGTTGGAGGCAGCCCGGCGGGAGGCCCTGGGTGACGACTGGCTCGCCAGTTGGGCCGAGGGGCTGCCCGACTGGGACGCCACCCCCGGTGAGCTCAATTTGCCGGTGCTGCTCTGGCTGCACAATCTCCTGGCGGCCTGGGATCTGGAGAGCTTCGCCCGCGCTCGTTACGCCCTGCTCGGCCAGGGAGGGCACTGGTTCCCCGGCCGCAACGCCGACCTGTTCGAGGTGGAGGTGAGCGAGGACCAGTTGCGGGCGGTGCTGGGCGAGAGCCCGTGGGCGGAGCGGATTCCCATCATTCTGCGCCAGTTGCGCCAGCGTCTCGGCGGCCAGACCGTCAAGCGGTTGATGGCTGAGTAGGGCCGGCCGCGACGCTACCCAGGGGATGCTTGCTGGGCACGCCCACGGCCCGGGGATACTGGCGCGGGCAGGGGCCGGTGGAGGCCAGCACCAGGGCGTGGCGCAGGCCGCGTCCGGCCGGCAGCTCCCGCCGCCCACACCGCTCGATCCGGGCCTTCAGGCAGCGCAGGGCCTGCTCCAGGGCGGCCTGGTCAGCGCTGCTCCACTGGCCGCGATAGAGCAGGGCCCGGCCGGCCGGGGCCAGCAGCGGCACCAGATACTCGGCCACCACCGGGGCGCTGGCCACGGCGCGGGCGAGCGCCCAGTCGAAGCGGCCGCGGCAATCCTGGCTTTGGCCACTGCGCTCCACCCGCTCGCAGCGCACCTGCACCCGCTGCTCCAGCCCCAGGGCCTGGGCCATGGCCCGCACGGCCTCCACCTTGCGACCCACCGAGTCCACCAGGGTGAGCCGGGCCCTGGGCAGGGCGATGGCGGCGGCCAGGCCGGGGAAGCCGCCGCCGGTGCCCACATCGACCAGCTCCAGGGGTTGCTCCGCCTGGTCGCCGTGCAGCAGCGGCTGCAGGGGCCAGAGGCTGTCGAACACCTGGGCGATCCAGTAGTCGTCGCCCTCCACCAGCCGGGTGAGGTTGAGCTGGCCATTCCAGTGGCGCAACTGCTGCTGCAACTGCTCCAGCAGGGCGAGTTGGGCTGGGGAGGGCTGCCAGCCCAGCTGCTGCCACAGGTCGGGGGGAGGCGCACTGGCGGGAGTGGAAACCATCCGCTGGACTGGTGGGTGATCATCCCTAGGATCCTGCACACCGGGCCCTCTGCCGTTGGCCAGCCAGCCTTCCAGCGACGCACCGCGCCGGGTGCCCAGCCACTACGAGCTGCTGCAGCTGCCGCAGGAGGCGACACCCCAGCAGCTCCGCCAGGCCTTTCGCCTTCTCAGCAAGCGCTTTCACCCCGACACCACCACCCTGCCGGCGGCGGAGGCGGCCCGGCAGTTTCAGCAATTGCAGCAGGCCTACGCCGTGCTTAGCGATCCGGCGGCCCGCAGCCGCTACGACACGGAGCTGCGGTTGGCCAGGCTCATGGCTGCCGCTGCTGCAACTGCCGCTGCAACCGCCGTGTCCCCCGTGGCTCCACCGGCGGGGAGCACCGCCCCTTCCGTGCGGCGCGCGCTCTCCGGTGGGGAGTGGCTCGCCCTGTTGCTGCTGGGGTTGGCGCTGATCTTTAGCCTGGTGCTGGGGGTGGGCCTGGCCCTGGTCCGGGGGGCCGCCTTCAGCACCTGGCCCAGCTGGTTGCCGCCCAGTTGATGCAGAGTGTCCGCAGGTATGGATCGGCATGGGCGAGCTTCCTGCGGCGTCAACCCCCCTCTACAACCACCCCCTGCCCCAGCTAGAGCACTGGCTGCGCGAGTTGGGGGGAGTGCAGCAGCGCGACAACCTCTGCGTTTGGGATCTGCATCGTCCTGAATGGAGCGCGCGGATTGAGTTGGAGGTGGAGGACCTCACGGTGGCTTGGCATGCCGAGGGTCAGACCCGGGTGCGCAGCTTCCCCTATGGCCTGTCACGGGCCGACGCCGAGGCCGCGATCCTGGCCGGGCCCTGAGCCCCGGAGCCGACGGCAAACCTCGCTGTCCCGCTCACTGCCGGGGGCGAGCGGGCCGCAGTTCAGCCAACGCACCAGCCGCAGTTCCGCGTCGGTGAACAGCACCAGGATGCCGCCGCAGACCAGCACGAGCAGCAGCGTGATCTGCCAGTGGCTCTTGCTCATTTCAGGCGCGGTGCAGCTGCAACAGTAGTCTGGGCCTTCAGCGAGAGAGTGGCTGCCCGCCGTCAGCAGGGTGGGGTGGCCAGGGCATCCAGCCGCTGCCGCAGCCGCCGGCCCAGCTGCTGCTGCTGCCATTGCTGGGCCAGGGCAGCTGCGCTGAGCGGTTGCAGGGGTGGCAGCTCGGCCAGAACCGGCACCCCGCCGAACTGCTCGAGGGTGCGGGGGTTGTCCGCATGGGGCGGGCCGTTGAGCACCAGGCCGAGCACCGGCACGGCCCGTTGGCGCAGCGCCTCCAGGGTGAGCAGGGTGTGGTTGAGGGTGCCCAGGCCACTGCGGGCCACCAGCAGCACCGGCAGCCGCCAGCGCTGCAGCTGCTCGATCTGCAGCCAGTCGCGCCGCAGCGGCACCAGCACGCCGCCAGCGGTTTCCACCACCAGGGGGCCTTCTTCCTGCGGCAGCTCCAGCCGCTCCGGCTGGATTTCAACACCATCCAGTTCGGCGGCCCAGTGGGGCGAGAGCGGGCGGCTGAGCCGGTAGATCTCGGGCAGCAGGCGCTCCGCGGGCAGGTTCAGCAGGCGCTGCACGCTGCCCCGATCCCCCCCCTGGTCCAGGCCGCTCTGCACCGGTTTCCAGTACCGGGCCCCGAGCCCCTGCACCAGCCAGGCGCTCACCACGGTCTTGCCCACATCAGTGTCGGTGCCGCACACCACCAGTTGGTTCAGGTCGGTCGCCTGCCGATCAGCAGCAACACCGTCCATGTGATTCCCCCGTCGCTGGGCCAATGCTGCAGCAGCCGCCGCAGCTCGGTGGTGCGCAGCCGCGGCTGGGGACTGCCCACCGCGCCGATGGCCCGCAGCGAACCCAGGAAACGGCGCCCATCGGTGTCGGCCTGGCTGAAGCGCAATTCCTGGTGCCGCTGGACGCTCAGGTGCCGCCGGGCCACGGCCAGCAGGGGTTCTGCGGTGGGTAGGACCAGGCCTGTGAAGGGCACCCCGGCCCGCTGGGATGCCCGGTGCCACTGGGGAAAGCTGGTGGCTGTGGGCAGGGCCAGGGCCAGCCAGCCGCCCGGTGCCAGCTCGCCACACCACCGCTCCAGCTGGGCCACAGGATCGGCCAGCCACTGCAGGGCAAAGCTGGAACAGAGCAGGCTGGCCCCCCGCAGTTCGGCGGGCAGACCGCGGTTCAGGTCCCAGAGGTGTTGGCCATGGCGGCCAGCCAGGCGGTTTTCAGCCAGCAACTCGGGGCAGAGGTCGAGCTGCAGCAGGGGCCGGTTCAGCCCGTGCAGCTGCAGGGCTTCACCCAGCAAGCCCGTGCCCGCCCCCAGATCGGCCGCCGGTCCGGGCGGCAGGGCCCGCCCTGCCAGCTGGCGGGTGAGCTCGTGGGCCAGCCGCCAGGCCAGCGCCCGCTGCAGCGGCGCGTGTTGCCGGTAGCCGGACGCCCTGCGGCCGAAGCGCTGGCGCACCCGGGCGCTGAAGCTGGGTTGGCGGGGACTCAGAGGCTGGCGATCCACGCAATCACATCCGCTAATACCGGTGTCTGGAGCAGGCAGTGGCCGGCATGGGCGTAGTGGATCACCCTGGCATCGGGCCGCTCCTGGCGCAGTTGGGCTCGGGCCTCCGGCACCACGATCCGATCGGCGCCCGCCTCCACGATCAGGCAGGGGATGGGGCCGGCGAGGGCCTTCGGCAAACAGCTGCATCGTTCCAGCAGGGTCAGATCGGCCCGCAGTCGCTGGCGCCCTTCCTCCCCGAGGGGGACCTCGAGGATCGAGCTGGGCAGGGAGCTGGGGGGCTCGGGGGCGACCGCCTCGGCCAGGAAAGCCCGCAGCATGGCTTCGGCCTGGGCACCCTGCAGGGCTTCGCCTATGCCGGCCAGGGCGGCCTGCAGGCGGCGCCCCTCCCGGCCATCCGGCAGGAAGCGGCCGAAGCTGGCCAGCAGCACCACCGCATCGGCCTGTTGCAGCAGCGCAGCCGGCAAGAGATGGGGACCCAGGGAGTGGCCGATCACCACCCGCCGGCGGGCCTGGGGATCCCAGTCGACCTGCCGGGCGGGAACCGGGCCGTAGCCGCGGTCGGGCATCGCCCAGCGCCAGCCGCGGGCCTCGGCCGCGGCGGCGAAGGGTTGCCAGCCCCGGCTGTCGCCGGCCCAGCCGTGCATGGCGATCACCTGGGTGGTCATGGCGTACCGAGGGCAGGGAGCAGTCGTTCCAATGTGCCCGGCGGCAGATCGGCCCGCAGCACCAGCCGCAGCCTGGCGCTGCCCGGGGGCACGGTGGGTGGGCGGATCGCCACGGCCAGCAGGCCTGCCTGCTCGAGCCTCTGCTGCAGGGCCAGGGCCCGTTGGTCGTCGCCCACCAGCAGCGGCAGGATCGGCCCCTCCCCGGGGGGCCGTGGCCAGCCCTCGGCGACGAGGGCGTCGCGCCAGCGGGCCGCCCGCTGTAGCAGTGCCGGCCCGGGCGGCGCACCGGCCCGCTCCAGGGCCTGGATCCGCTCCAGGGCCGCCAGGGCCCCGGCCGCCAGGGGCGGGGCCAGGGCAGTGGTGTACCGGAATGGCCCGCTGAACTGCACCAGCCACTCCATCACCAGGGCGTCGCCGGCGAGGAAGGCACCGCCACTGCCGAAGGCCTTGCCGAAGGTGCCGCAGAGCAGGGCAATAGGGCCTTTGCCGTGGCCCAGACCACGGCCGCCGGGCCCCAGCACCCCCAGGGCATGGGCCTCATCCAGCAGCAGGGCGGCACCATGGTGGTGGCACAGGGCGGCCAGGGCTGCGATGTACGGACTGGTTCCCTGCATGGAGTAGAGGCTCTCGGCCAGCACCAGCAGCCGTTGGGCTGGCTGGCGCTGGCGGGCGTTGCCGAGCAGGGCCCCGAGGTGGGCGAGATCGTTGTGCCGAAAGCGCTGTAGGTGGGCCCCACTGGCGCGCACGCCGGTAAGCAGGGAGTGGTGGATCAACCGGTCGGCCAGCACCAGGCTGTGCCGGTCGGCCAGGGCTTGCACGGCGGCCAGGTTGGCCTGGAAGCCGCTGGGGAACAGCAGCACCCGGTCACGCCCCAGCCAGCTGGCCAGAGCCTGCTCGAGCTGGGCATGGGCCGGCCGGCTGCCGCATACCAGCCGTGAGCCCCCTGCGCCCACTCCCTGGTCGGCGGCGGCGGCCTGGGCGGCGGCTACCACGGCCGGGTGGTTGCTCAGACCGAGGTAGTCGTTGCTGGCCAGATCGAGCAGCTGGGGTTCCAGTCCGCGCAGCTGCCGACGGGCACTGGCGGGCTGGCTGGCCAGAGCCTGGGCCAGGGGGTGCTGCCAGGGGGGCAGATCGCCGCTGGCATGTTGCTGGGAGTGGGATGCAGCGCCGCCCATGGAGCTGAGGCTAGGCGGGCCGGCCCGCAGCCCACTCGCTGGCAGCGGCGATACACTGGGGCTCATGCTTTTGGTTGTGGGGAGGGGGTGTGATGACCACTGCTCCTTCAGCTCCCCATCTCGATGCTCTGGTGCCCCTGCGGCTTCCCCCGGCGCTGCGGCTCACCCCCGAGCAATTCGCCGCCGTGTGTGAGGCCAACTCCCAGGCGGTGCTGGAACTCGACGCCACAGGACGAATCATCCACATGACCCCCACCGGCGGTGAAACAGGAGCGCGCAATGGCGAGCTCCTGTTTCAGCTGAAGGCCTTTGTTAGCGGGATCGGCGGTTGGCAGGTGTTCGACAGTTCCACCGGCTTTCTCTTGCCGGACGGTTCGGTGCTGAGTCCCGATGCCTCCCTTGTGCGGCTGGAGCGCTGGCGGGCCCTCAGCCCGGAGCAACAGCGAAGCTTTCCCCCGCTCTGTCCGGATCTGGTGGTGGAGCTGGCCAGCCCCAGTGATCAAGGGCCCCGTGGCCTCAGTGCCCTGCGGGGCAAGTTGGCCGCCTACCAGGCCAATGGCGCCCAAGTGGGTTGGTTGCTGATTCCCGCCGAGCAGGCCGTGGAGATATGGCCAGCCCAGGGGGAGCCCCAGCGGATTGACGGTGCCACCCGGCTGGATGGCAGCGAGCTGCTGCCCGGGCTGCACCTGGATCTCTCGGCGATCTGGCGGGTGTAAGCCGAGCCGCCGCGCTGGAACGCTTCACGCTGCTGTTCCCGCTGTGGATCGTCTTGGCTGCTGCGCTGGCTTTGCCTTGTCCGCGGCTGTTTACCTGGTTGCAGGGTCCCCTGATCGTGCTGGCCCTGGGAGTGACGGCCCAGCATCTGGTGATGCCGGCTCTCTCGGCCCTCGTGGCCTGGGTGTTGCGCCTGCCTCCGCCCCTAGCGGTGGGCCTGATCCTGGTGGGTTGATGTCTAGGTGGAGCGGCCAGCACCATGGTGACCCTGATCGCCCGCGCCGACTTGGCCCTCTCGGTGGTGATGACCACGGTGAGCACGCTGGCGGCGGTGCTGCTCACGCCACTATCGGTAAGTTGCACCGGGCCGCCCTGGCAGCAAGCGGAGGGAGGGAGCACCGCTCAGGGCCGCTCAGCCCCGAGGCTGAGAGCAGCGCTCAGAACTCCAGCAGGGAGAGGGGAGAGGTAGGTTTTGTCTGCGGAAATGTGCGACAAACTCCTAGATATCGCAGTGAGTCTCAGTGGCAGGCTTTAATGGACTCTTGAATTTTTCTAGTTGCCCTGAAGAATGTAGCTTGGTTGTATGCTGAAGAACGCTTCATGAACTCAAGGCGATGACCATGCACGATAATGAGCCACAAGGCGCTACGCGAATTGATCCAGAGATTCTGTCTGATCTTCGAGCTTCTAAACAAGTTCAAATAGGTAGCTGTGAGCGAGTTTGTCTTGCTTTAGGCCCGTATAGAAACTTGACCACCCTGACTGGATCTGTGCTATTTCTTCATCCCAATTGTCAGGTCCTTAATCACGCTAGGGATCGAGTCTATAACATTCCAGAAGTCGATTTTCTTTCCTCTTATAGCGCGATCACGTTTAATCGGTTTATTCAGTATGCAATCTTGATTTCAGGGAAAGGACGAAGGGGGCGGTACGGCGGCTCAATTACATATTCCCATGCATTTGATTCAGGACACGAGATGGCGAACGTCTTTCGCAGGACAGGATTTGACCTTGTCAAGGATAAGATTCATTGTTTGTTTTGGAAAGAGTCTCTTGCCGCATCGAATTTTCTTCGCGATCATCAAGTTAATCTTGATGAGCTTTTAATCAAGGAGAAAAGACTAGTTTTTCTCTTGCCAATCAGGAACCCTTTGGATTGCGCCGTTTCCAACATTCGCTCAGGGCATGCAAGTAGATTTAGGGGCCTTGATTGCCAGCCTTCTGTTGGTGAATGTCTGTTGGCAATTCTTGATGAGATTAATTGGTTTTTATCTCTTCAGGCAAGGCATCCCGATCGTTTTTTTCATTACTATGCTCATTCAATAGACTCAGCTATGCTTTTTTCTTTGGCTTCTTTTTTGGGCCTGACTGCTTTTCAAAAATGGATTGATGATGGGCTAAGTGTCATGGTAGTTAAGTCTGCTTATGCTCATGATCAAGCGCTTTTTCAATTGTATCAGCAAAATGTTAAATCCGTCTTCTTTGATAAGCCTGAGACAATCAAGCAGTTATTGAAGTATCTTCCTGTCTAACTGCTTTATTGGGTGACGCTTGGGAATTTTGATATAATCTTGAACGACCTAAAGCTCCTTCTTTAATTTATTCTGCTATGCCCATGGGTTGAAGAGATTGGGGGGCAGTGCTGTTGTGATTGCTGAGATGCGTGGCGTTTGTTGCTGCCTGGTTGCTCAGGCTTCCTGCGCGTCAGTTGGTTCGCTGTCGTCGTTCACGAGCACAGCCTGGCTGTTGCGAATCGCCTCCAGCAGGGTCACTGGGTAGGAGCGCTGTTAGCGCGCCTCAATGCCTTGATCACTTCGATCTAAGCCGGGCTCGCCTGCAGCAGCTTCTGCTTCAGGACCGGTTCAATCTTCAGGTGGCGATGACGTTCAAGAACTGGCACCAGCGACGGCAACACCGCCTGAAAGCACTTCTTGCAGTGATAGTTACTCGCCCGCCTCCCAGAGCGTCTCCAGCTGCTGCACCAACCTTCGGGCCGCAGCGCCGGCACGGGCCGGTGGACGTCCGTGGTCCGCAGGCCTCCGGCGCAGCAACCGCAACGCTGGCGTCCCCGCGAGTGGTGTAAATCCCCCGGCACCCCCACCCCGGCGTAGCCGGGGTGGGCCGCGCACCTCAGGCGGCTGGCCCAACAGCTGGCGTTGCAAGGGGTGGGCAGGCCCGTTTCCCTGGTTCGAGTACCACCTCAAC
>CALRKN020000024.1:0-55847 GCA_943368005.1 Bradyrhizobium ivorense
CCTTCTTGATGCCGAGGTTGGTGAACTCCACCTCGTGGAAGCCGCCCTTGTCGTTGAAGGTCACGGTGATCTTGTCGATCACCTTGTGGCTGCCCTTGTCCTTGATGGTGGATTTGATCAGCTCCGCCTGGTTGCGGTGCACGTAGTGCTTGGCGAGGATCCGTCGCACCGACTCCAGGCCATCGCTGATCAGGGCCGGATCGTCGGTGGCGCAGTGCTGGCCGAGCAAGTACTCCAGCACGTAGGTGGGCACCACGGCGTTCTGCTTGAGCTCGGTGGTGAGGTCCTTGCGGACCACGTTGCCGGCGAAGTGCTCAAGGATCCTTTGATCCAGGGGGCTGGGTGACTCAGGCGCCATCGGATCTCACCAGAGGGTTTGGCAAGGAAAGGTGGAAAGCTGGGGATCGGCGGTGAGCAGCACCAGGCGATCCAGTTCTGCCTGGGCAGCCAGCATGCGATCAAACGGATCGCGGTGGGGCTGGCTGTAACCGCCCGCCCGCAGGCCATGGGCCAGGGAGATCGGCAGCGCCTCGAAGCCATCGGCCTGCAGCAACCCCGGTAGATCGGCGATGGCGTCGCTCAGTTCGGGCAGCTTGCCTTGGTGGTGCTTGAGGCTGAGCTCCAACACCGAGGCCGAACTCACCAGCACTGGCGTCGCGGGGTCGCTGAGCAGCTCGCGCACGGCGGTGGAGAGGCGATCGGGATCAAACCACCACCACAGCAGAGCGTGGCTGTCGAGCAGGTAGGTGGCCCCACTGCTCATGGCTGCGGCGCCTCCGGCAGCAGGGGGCTGGATTCCCAGCTCTCCAGTTCGCTGGGGCCCATGGGTTCGAGCAGCACGTTGGGCTGGCTGAGGGGCCCCTGGCTGCGCAACCGGCCCGGAATGCGCTGGGGAGCGGGCGGCGCCAGGGGCATCAGCCGCGCCCAGGGCTTGCCGGCCTTGGCCAGCACGATGGTTTCGCCGGCATGGGCCTCGTCGATCAGGCGCGACAGGTGGGTTTTGGCCTGGTGCACGTTCACCACCCGCATTGGACCCTCCTGCATGGCTGCGCCTCCAGGCAACCAGATTAGTTTAGGCATGGACTAAGTCCATCAGAAGTCGTCGAAGTCGCTGCCGAAGGGCCGCTGCAGTTTCAGCTCCACAGTCTTGTAGGGAACCGGCGTGGCGACACCCTCCAATTGCTGCTCCAGTCGCAGCTCCAGGATCTGGTTGTTGTAGTCGCCGGCTGCGTTCGAGAGCTCCAGGATCACCGGCTGTTCCCGCTCGCGGGCCTCATGGGCGGCTGAATCCAGCAGCACGCTGCGGTGGGCGCAGAGCAGGGCCCCATCGACCTTGGCGTAGAGGCCGATCCGCAGCTGCAGCGGCAGGCGCTTTTTGGGCTCCACCGGCTCCAGCTGGAACAGCCCGAAGGAGAGCTTGCCGGTGGTGATCTTGGCGGGCACCCGCAGCAGCTCGGCTTCCACCACGCGGCTTTCATCCTTGCGTTCGCGTTTGAGCCGGATCACTGGCACCACCACCTCTTGAAGCGAGGTGCCGCCATGCACGAAGCGCGAGCCCGAGCCAGAGCGGGGATAGCGATCGAGGCCCAGCGGGAACACCGCCTCCCAGTTGCCGGCCAGACCCAGCTCACTGGCAGTGAAAACCTTCTGACCGGCACTGGGCTTGATGCCAGTGCCCAGGGCGAAGCGCCGGTTCTTGAAGCTGAGCTCCTTGGCCGTAGGGAACTGAGCACGGTCGTTGGCATCCACCGGTTCCTGCTGGAACAGGAAGCCGTGGTCCGCGGTGATCACAACCTGGCTGCCCTTGAGGCTGGCGATCTTGCGCAGGATTTTGTCCAGATCATCAAAGGAGTCCTCCACGGCCTGGCAGGTATCCGCCTCGCTCTCGCGCTTGTCGCCGATGCGGTCGATGCGGTTGTGGTAGATCACAATCAGGTCGTGATCGCGGGTGAGCTCGGCACCCTCTTTGCTGGTGGCGAGGCTCAAGAAATCCTCCGCCAGGATCGCTTTCGCTCGCTCCTTGGCGTAGGCCTTAAGGATCTTGTCGCGGTTCTCGGTGCCCGTGGCGCTCTGGCCATCCACCTGGGCGGTGGCATCGGTGGGGTTGAGACCCAACCGTGCCCCCGGCAGCAGGGCCGCCATCCCCAGCTGGGTGAAGGTGGGCAGCACGCCAAGCAGGGCATCCACTTCGGCCTGCCACCCCTTGCCGGCCTGGCCATTGAGTCGATCAGCAAAATCACGGGCGGCCTCGTAGCGCAGGGCGTCGGAGATCACCACGAACAGGCGTTTGAGCCCCTTGGAGGAGAGCGGTGCATGCACGTAGCGCATGTGGAACTCCTTCTGCCGCGACAGGGTGCTCGATCCCCAGCTGCTGAGGCCAGCAACCTGATCACTCCAGCGGTTGGTGAGCGGCAGCAGCACGTTGTTCACGTACTGGGCCTCCAGCCAGTCGCGCAGCGGCTTGAGCAGCCCGGGCTGCTGGTAGGTGAGGGCGTGGAAGATGCAGCGCCGGTAGGCCTGATCCAGCCGCCACCAGCCATTGCAGTAACGCTGCAGACCCTCCTCGAAACCGGGCACCTGCAGATCAGCCTTCGCCAGCAGTTGGCGGAAGGTGATCGCTTGCTCCAGGGCGCGGTAGCCGTGCAGGTGCTTCTCAAACCAGCAGGAGCTGCTGCGATTGCGGACCGCGTCCAGCAGCTCGGCGTCTGAGGCGTCGCCCTGGAAACGCTGCAGCAGGCGGCTGAGCACAAAGCGCTCGATCAGCTCATAGCTGTCGTCGTCGCCTGGCTCGTAGCTGTCTGCCGCGTCGTTGAGCTGCTCCTCCACCCGCAGCACACCGGCCAGATGATCACTCCACTGCTCAAAGGCTGGCCTGGAGCTGAGGCTGTCTTTCCAGATGCTTATGAACACCCGGGCGTGGGGCAGCAGCTCGCCAGAGGGGCCAATGCTGCTGACGCTGTTGAACAGGCCAACAGCGAAGTCGCGCAGGTTGGGCTCCGGACTGGCGTAGCCGAACTTCTCGCCCACTGCTTTCCAGAAGTGACCGCTCAGCTGCTGGCTTCCGTAGAGGGCCTCCACCGGGTCGTCGCCATCGGGGTTGGCCGGCTCCAGCTGACTGAAGGCATGCAGCAACAACTTGTCGATATCGGGCGGCTGCTTGGCCAGCACGGCAAGCATCTTGAGCCGCACTGCCGCTTCGTTGTCGTTGGGACGCAGCAACTCCTTGAGCTTGGTGGTGCGCACCGGTGAGCGAAAAAAGGCTTTGTGTTGCTGGGCCAGCTCCTTGAACTCCAGCGTCAGCCCGGCCTCCTGGATGTCGAGTGAGGCCCGATCGGCAGTGAACTCATGGCCGGCCAAGAGCAAGTCCAGCAGCCAGTTGTCCGGTTCTGGTGGCTTGGCTGTGGGTAGGTAGAGCAGGAAGCGCTGATCCAGGGGGGCGCGGCTGATCGTCACCTTTACGGAGAACTCATTGCGCTCCACCCGCAGCTTCTCGGCCGCAGTGGGCTGGTAGTCAGCGAACTCAGAAGCCCACTCACCATTGGGGTCGTACCAGAGCACTACTCGCTTGCGAGCAAGAGCGCTATCGAGGCTCTCGTGGATGCGGCTGGTGGCGGCGGGGGAGGCTGGCATCACGGGAGTTGGCGCTGAGGCAGTTGGAGCTGAAGCTGGCTGGCGGAAGCTTGCAGTCCGGTTAATACCGGTTCGGCGACGGTCTGCGGAAATCCAGCAGGCAGCTGGGAGCGCACTGAACTAATTACAGCTGGAGTCTGGGCGATTAGATCATCGAGGATGGGTTGAGCCTCGCCGAGGCCAAGCCGTTTTGCGGTGAGCAGCATGCGGCGGCTGGTGATCTCCATGGGCTTGGTGTAGCGCCCTTTTTCACCATGCCAGGCCATCGCCATCCTGAGTTTTTGCTGAGGCCACTGGCCGCTGGCCCGTCCGATCACCGGCCAGGCCGAAAGCACGTCATAGAGCGGGGTGAGCTGAAAGCGGCCGCCGGGATTGAGGAAGAGGCTGAAGTTTTTGGCGTGGCCATCAATGGCGCGCAGCATCCAAAAGAGCACCTGCGCCTTGAAAAAGGTAGTTAGGTCGCTGCGCTCTGAGGATTGGGCCAGCAGCGCGGCAATGGCCACGATGCCTGGCCCGCCGCTGTTTTCGTATTTGTTGGCGGCTGGTGTGGCGGTGGCCTGGCAGCAGTCTTCGGTGGGCAGGCGCAACCAATAGGTGCCACTGGAGTGCAGGCGGCGGTCAAAGCGCTGCACGATCAGGCAGGGCTCGCCGTTGAACCGGGCCATCTCCGTGGAGGCCACTGGTAGCCCGTAGGCCACCAGCAGCTTGCTGCAGAGCCACTCGTTCTCCACCGAGGAGCTGAAGTCAATCTGCCCCTCGCCGATCACACCCATCGGCAACTTGAAGAGATGGGTTGTGGGCGTGCTGCCCATCGGCAGACACCATTGGTTGTTGTGCCAGAGGAAGGCGGTTTTCTCCTGGGCACCGGCCACAGAAAGCCGGAGCTCATCAAACTCAGGGCCCAGGGATCCTGGAGCCGGCGCCGCCGTGACGGCGCTCAGGCGCAGGCCGATGTCCTGGTCTGTGAGGGGGCTGGCTTCAATGCGATCGATGCCGCTGGGCAGCTGATCTGGCGGCAGCAGCTGCACGGCCCCGGCGCAATCCCGGCCGATGGCAGCCAGCAGATCGAAGGCACTGGTGCTGGTGGCCTGGAAGCGGGTCTGGGCCCGGCGGCGGATGAGCTCGCTATCGGGGAGGAGGTTGTCAAACCAACTCTCCACGGCATCGCCGCTCAGCGCTGCGCTCCCGAGGCCGGTGGGCAGCGACAGCGATAGCGGCCGGAACTGGCTGGAGTGCAGCCAGGTTTCGTCGTAAGTGAAGGTCTGTGGCCCCCGCGCCGGCAAGGTCCAGGTGCCGACCCGTTCGCCGTTCATCCACACCGCCAGGGAGCGCGCCCGCGTTGGCCTGCCCATCACCACTCGGCCGGCTCGTTGCCGCTCTGGCGGGGGCGCACCACCAGTTCGAGATCGAGCGCGGCGGTGATCATCAGCAAGCGCTCCAGGGTGAGGCGCCCCGGTTGCAATTCGAGCTGGGAGAGCCGGGCCTGGCTGGTGCCACCGGCCTTGAGGGCTAGCTCTTGCTGGCTCAGACCCTGCTGCCGCCGGACGCCTTTGAGGAGCAACCCCAAGTGGGCAGGGGCGCGGATTACCTGCTCGCCTGCGGCCATGACCTACTTGGAATCTCAATAAATGCACATTACCAGGATTCTTAATGAATGGCTTTTATTGGGAATCCGACTGAAAGGGGCGTCATGTATTGCCAGATCGGCCAATACATGACCAGTATTGGCTGGCCGCAGCCCTTTGCCAATACTTGCCGCCATGGCGCTGCCGAACCTGTGGGGCCTCTACAACCTGCGCTCCTCGCCCTACTTCCAGGCCACCCTGCGGGCGGATTCGCAGGCCACGCCGCTGCGCCTGTTTGTGGGCCGCCAACGGGAGCGCCAGCTGCTGCTGACCACGATCGGCAGCAGTGCCAGCTCCCGCCAGGCCGTGGCCGGCCGCCCGGGAATCGGCAAAACCACCCTGGTGCAAACCGTGAAGGCCGATGCCCAGGCGGAGGGCTACTGGAGCTCCGACGAGATCATCCCGATCAGTGCCGACGGTGCCGGAGAGCACCTGCTTGGGCAGCTGCTCTCCGGCGTCTACGACGCCGTGCTGGCGAACTGCCCTACCGCGACGGGTCCTGAGGTGGAGGCCGCTCAGCAGCTGGTGCGCAGCATCCGCCTGCGTGGGGGCGGGCTCACGCTGTCGGCGTTCGGCCTCGGGGTTGGCGGCAGCCAGAGCGAAAGCGTGGCCACGCCACCGGGGGCATTGCTGCTGGATGGCCCGCGGGTGCTGCGCGACCTGCTGCGTTACGCCATGGGCCAGGGTGCCCGCGGCATCGTGCTGCACCTGAACAACCTGGAAAACCTCAGTGAGGCAGACGCATCGCGGGCGGCTGATCTGTTGCGGGGCATCCGCGACCAGGCCTTGCTGCACGACGGCCTGCATCTGATCGTGGTGGGCACGACGGACGCGGTGCGCACGGTGGTGCAGAGCCACACCCAGATCCGATCGGTGTTCAGCAATCCGCTGGTGCTGGAGCCCCTGGAGCTGGGCGATGTGGAGCAGTTGCTGGCCAATCGCTATGGGGCTTTGCAGCTGGACCAAGCGAGGCCCTGGCGCTCTCCTGTGGAGGGTGCGGTGGTACAGCGGCTCTACGAGCTGTTTCGCGGCGATCTGCGCGGCATGTTGAAAGCCCTGGAGGATGGGATCACGGCCCTTCTGGGGCTGACCAGCGCAGGAGCTGACGTGGCCCCGGTGGGGCTGGAGGATCTGCTGCTCACGTTGCGGCAACGCAACCAGGTGGAACTGCAGGAGCAGCTGGGCGACACCGCCTGGGAGCGCCTGCTGGCCTGGGCTCGGGTGGATTCGGCTTCGATCCAGACCCAGGCCCAGCTGGTCGAGTTGTGGCAGGTGAAGCAGCCCTCGGTATCGCAGACCCTGCAGCAACTCATTGAAGCCGGCGCCGTTGAGGCTTTGCCACGAAGAGGCAGGGAAGCCATTCAGTACCTGATGACCGGCACCGCGCGGCTGGCTTTTTAGAGGAGTGCGAGGAATTCCGTTCCCAGCTCTACATTCTGACACTTGACCACAAAGCATGACGTTCAGGCCTCGGTGTGAGCATCAGAGGTATAGAGCTCCTGGAGGCAGTCTTTGAGCTCGGAGCGGTAACCGGAAAGACCTTCCACCAGCTCTTTGTTGCTGGCTTCACGGGCGAGAACCTCGTCGCGGGCTGCATTGAGGCGCTCCAGGATGACCCCGATCACCGGCAGGTCGTACTCCTGTTGATAGATGTCCTGGAGCTGGGCAGCCATAGCTTCGGCGAGATTGCGAATCTGTGCGCGTGCGTCACTGAGCTGTTGATCCGCTTGGCGCTGCCGCCCTTCGGCCTTGGACTCTTCATTGACATGGTCATAAACCGAGTAGGCAGCTAAGGCGATGCTCAAAATCCCAAACGCCTGCCCAAGACCTTTGGCGATGTTCACCGCTTCCCATGGCCGGAAATCTTTGCCAATAAACTTTCCAACGGTATAGACAATCTGATGTCCGGCGGAGCCTGTAACTTGGCTTGAAGTGGACATGATTCCACCAGGAAAAGAAAATTTCTCTGCCCCTTTATCCAGGAAGCCCTTTGCAAGATCTCTGATGGGATTGCCTTTCGTGCCAGTCTCTTTGCCTTGTTTAGGGACAGCCCCTACCGTCTCGCCTTCAACGCTTGCGAAATACTCGGCCACGAAGGGCTCACGGGCGAAGTCTTCGAGCTTGGCCTGGAGTTGTTCATAGGCCTCCTGAAGGGTGATATTGAGATCATCAAATGCCGATTTATTGATCTCTTCACATCTTGTCTGAAAGCCAGATTTGGCCCGTTTCTCCTCTTCTCCCAGCTCACCACCGAGGAGCTGTTCGCCTAGCAATTGCACGTTCTGCACTACACCCGTGGAGATTCTGCGCACTTCGGCGGCTGTGCGACGCTGCTGGCTCTGCACGATGCGCAGCTGCTGATTGAGCAGAAAGAGTTCAGGGTTCTGCTCAAAGGTCCCATCAGGCAGAGTGGCAAGAGCCTCATCAATGGTGGATAAGCCGAGGCGAATGGGGGGGTCCAGACGCGCCAGTAGACCCTGCTGTTTTACCCAGCCATTGAGCTGCTGGATGAATCCCTCGAAACGGCTGCAGCACAGCAAACTCTCGTCTCCATCTGCTACCCCTTCACGGAAGTCCTGGGCATCAATGAAGGCGTGGTTGAAGCCACTGAGGCTGTGGGGAGCGAGGGTCCGGTCGATGGAGATAGTGAGGTTGGCAATGTAGGTATCGATGTCCTCCACATCCACCATCGAAAGTTTGTTAACCACCAGGAAGATCTTGGGTGCAAAGCCATTCTCAAAGGCAAGCCGCCGGAAGTCGGCAGCGGTCACGGTGTCGAACAGGTTGGTGGTGAGGCAATAGACGATCAGATCAGCATCACGCAGTGCTTGTTCAGCCTTGGCGGTGTGATCTGGACGATCAGCAAACAGGCCTGGTGTGTCCCAGAGCTCGATGTCTCGCCAGCGATAGGCCTGCACCTCATCGGTGGCTACATCGGCGGAAATATGGATGTCACTGCGGCCGGTTAGGGCCGAGATCATGGTCGATTTTCCGGCGCTGTATTGGCCGCTGAAGGCAAGGCTGAGCAGCGCCCTCTCGGTTAGCGCAATGCGCTGCTGCTGCAGGGCGTTGGCCTTCTCCTGAAGAGCTGGCTTACCTCGTGCCAGCAAGAAGCCTTGGAGGCCATCATGGCTGGATTGGATCCGCCGTTGCAGTTCCGGGAGCTGGAAGGTGGCCATGGGAGAAAAAGAGGAGGAGAGTGGTCAATCGAGAGAGGTGAGACTCTGCAACAGCTCGGCTTGTGTGATCAGGAGCTGCTCACGAAAGGCGAGGAGGGCCGCCCTGCTTCCACCAAGCCCCTGGGCAATGGCTGCTGCCACCTGATCGCGCTGGCTCCTGATGGCCTCATCAAATTGCTGGGCCAAGTTGGCCCTGGGGTTCTGGAGGCTTTCGAGCAGTTTTTCCTTCAGAGCTCTCTGGGCCTCCCGGCGGCGTTGATCACCGCCAGGAATGAGCCAATCCATCAGCATCGGCGCGAAGCCAGCCAGAAGACTCCCCAGCCAGGCAAAGGGCTGAATCGGGCTTGGGACAAACATAAAGATGGCAAAGATTCCTGTCAGAATCTTGAACCCAAGTTTGACGTTGCTGCGCAGGGCTTCTTCGAAGCCAATGTCCAGGTCAAACTCCAGGCGGCTGTGGAGAGTTGCCGCGCCCACCTGAAACTGCAAACGGTCACGGATGTCGTCTTGAAGGGCATCAAGGCGCATGGCCAGTTCCTCCTTGAGCCAGGCCGCCAGATCATCAACCCGACAGGCAAGGCCGAAACGATCCAGCTCTGCTTTCCAGCGGCGCTCGATCTCCTTGCCGTTGCGGCGGTAGTTATCTGCACTGAAGCTCGTGGCGCACACGTCGAGAGCCTGGAAGATGGCTTCGATGCGGTTGCGCACCTCACGCTGCAGGTCGGCGAAGATTTCCTGCACCTGCTTGGCCGTGCTGTTCTGGGTTTCCAGGAACACTCGAGCCTGGTTCGCGAGGGACGTTTCCAGCGTTCCCAGGTCGTGGGCGATGCGTTCCAGCTCCTGGCGCGGGTTGGCGCGAAGGGTTCGGCGCCGAAGCTCCGGTGCCTGTTCGGTGATCAAGCCATCGAGGTGTTCGAGGACCGGATCAAGACGGCTGAGCTCCCGCCAGGCCTCCGCTTCGATGGGGTCTGCGGCCTGCGTGGCCTTGAGGGCCGCCTTGGCGTGGATGGGAAGGATCGGAACCCTGGCGGCCTCTTCCTCCCCGATGGCCTGGGCGAGATCCCGCCGGATGGCGGCGATGTTGCCGCTGATCGACTGCTGCCCTTCCTTGGCAAACTTCGCCGCGAGGCGGCTGCGAAGCCGATCGCTACCTCCCTGAAGGGTCACCTTCACATTGAGCAGCACAAGAAAAGCCTTGCCGCGTCGATGGAGCTGCTGCATCAGCTCCCTGGTGCAGGGCACGGTGGAATCACTGTCGATCACGAAGCAGACGAGATCGATTTCTGGGAAGATGGCGCGGGCCACCTCGGTATCGCGGAGCGCGGCTTTCTCGAAATCTTCACCCTGCCCGCCTGCCGCACCGATGCCGGGGGTGTCAATCAGCCGTAGGCCATGGAAGTTGTAGGCGCGGTTGTAGCGGGTGAAGCCCTGCTGTCCGTTACCAATGGCTCCCTGATCGCGGCCCGTGAGGGAGGCGATCAGGGTGCTCTTGCCTGCCATGGTGCGGCCGATGGCCGCCATGCAGAACTGTCTGAGGCTGCGCTGCTTGGCGAGGAGGTCGTTGCGCAGGCCGTCGAGATCCTGCTGAACGATGCGCTCCAGGCGTTCCCGCACCGTCGTGAGCAAGGACTCCAGTTGCTCCTGGCTGTCCTTCGGCAGCTCAGAGGCCAACAGATTGCTGGTGATCCCCGCGAAACTCTCCTGCAGCGATTGCAGGGATTGCGCGGCGCTCTCCAGGGTTGTCTGCGTCTGGGGCATCAGCTCGGCGGTGAGCTGGCGCATCTGCTCCAGGCTGGATCTGTACGCACCGTGATTGAACAGGCTCTGGCCTCGCCAGAGCTTCACCCGCTGCCCCTGGCCAGCCCCGGCCGCGACAGCATCCACGGCGGCCAGGCCCATGGTCCGTTCGGCAAAGCGAAGCAGACGCACCCGAAGCCTGGGTGGTGGCTTGGGCTGGTTGAGCTGCTCCCGTAACGCTGTGGTGCGTTGACGCGCTTCACTCAGACGGGTTGCCACCGAGGGGGGGAGGCGCTGCAAGCCCCGTGCCAGGCCGGCAAGCACCTGCTCCTCGCGGGGATCGGTGTGGTCGTCGATGGCGGCAAGGTCGGCCAACAGACACAGCAGGTATTCCTGTTCATCGCTGGTGAGGCGCAGGAGGGCCTGGAGGTCCACGGCGGGATCGTCGTGGGCCGTCATCAGCCGGGCGCTGAAAATCTCTGGGTCGAGTTCGCGACGCTGTTGGTAGCTGCAGAACCAGGGGTGCTCTGTGAGCACTTCAAGTTCATGGACATCCACCAGCTGATCGGCGAACACCATTTCGGCGATGGCTTCTTGTACGGGATCCGTCATGGGGTCAGTCCTCCTTCGCCGCCAGGCCAGGGATCGGCGCCAGCACGTCTTGGAGCTTGAGGTAGTTCACCTTCACGCCGTCGTCAAGATCGAGTTCGATGCGTTGCTGGGCCAGGGGCAGTAGCGAATCCTGTTCCCAGGTTTGGCAGTCCTTGAGCACCTTGGTGATTTTTTCGGCTTCCTTGCGGGCGGCGGTGCGGTCGCGGCTGGGCAGGGCGTCGTTGAGTTGATCAAGGCCGAGCTGGGCCAGGCGGGCTTCCAGTTTCTGCAGGTAGGGGCGGAAGTAGTTGTTGAGAACGAGGTTAAGGGTGTCCTTGGTGTAGCGGTGCAGGTAGATCAGACATGAAAAACCGCCTTTGGCGGGGCCAGCGGGGCTCTGCACCAGCCAGTAGATCGGGCGTTTTTTGTAGGTTTGCAGGTGATCTTTGTAGAAGTCTGTGCAGAAATATTTGCGGAGGTCTTTGCCGAGGGCGGTTTCGATGAAAGCCAGATCGGTGTTGAGGGAGCTGGCGGGGAAGCAGACGCGCAGGAACTCGCGGCTGCGGGCGACGATGTCGTCTTCAAACCACTCGCCATCGAGCACGGGGATGATGCCGTCACTGTCGGGCTGGAAGGGTAGTGCGTCGCTGCTTTTGCCGACTCTGGCGTAGTAATTGTCCAACGTGTCGCCGGCATTGGCGAGGATCAGGCCGGGCTGATCGAGGCTGTAGCGGCCCATCATGCAGCCGGTGGCGTAGGACAACAATTCCTTGATCGTGTCCTGGCGGAAGCGATTCCAGAGATCGTCTTCGCTGAGGTTGCCGCCGTAGCGGTAGGCGGGATTCACCGTGAGGGTGATCTGCTCGATCGGCACCTAGGGAGTAAGTTCGTCCTGGAGGCCGTAAGCGTCGATGAAGAGGCGGTTGTTCTCGGCCTCCAATTGCTTCATCTCGGCGATGGTTTGTTTGTTGTTGGCAATCCAGGCGGTGTAGCTGGATTCGAGGGTGGGACTGGGGTCTGTAGAGGCTGAGAGGAGGGGGAGGGATTGGAAGTCCCAGGAGCGTTCGTAGGCATTCCAGTCTTCGCTAGCGCGCTGAACACACTCTTGAACGACAGCAAGAACGGCATTGCCGAGTGTCGGCGCTAATGGCAAAGCCGCAAAATCACCCGGCAAGAAATGCAAGGTGGGATTGAGAATATGCGCGAACACAGTGCCGAGCCTGGAATTACCGAGACCCGCCGCATGCAGGATGCTCTCCCTGTCTGATTGCGTACGCGCAAAGGCGCTCAACCCGACCGTGTCAAAGAGGAAGCCCTCTTGAACCACACGGAGGGACAAGCCCTTGGAAGTGATGTCAGACCATGTCACCGAGGGCTGGAAGATGTGATCCAGATTGAAATTATGAGCCCATATCCGTGTACCTGACGGATGCTTCGTCGTCTGAAGTGCGCGACCATCAACACTCCAGTCAACAACGAACTCTCGGTTGCCTGACCACCTGCGAAGCGCCCCTCCTTTGTTGTATGGGAACCAGCGCTTGTCGCTCGCTTTTGCACTTTTACGGTCACCGAAGTTCAATCCGAGCTCAAGCTCAGAGACTTCGAACCAACGACGGACATACTTTTCATTATTGCCAGTGGACATCCCCTGGCGCGGATCGAGTCGCTCGCTGGAACCTGGAAAAGCCTCAAATACGGTCCGAATTCTCTCGCTAACCCAGTAGGCCACAGGGCTGCCGGGTATCTTCCCGAACTCGTCGGTCGAAACGGTCTTCAGTCGTTCATTGGGCGAAGGGAACTCAAATGGATGCCCGTCTTCGTTGAGTTCGTAGTATCGGGAGCAGCAGTAGTGGCCCTGATACTTAGCAGTATGAGTGCTCTGCATGCTCACTACTGCAACGCCAAAATTTATGCCCATGGCAGTTGGCCTCTTCCCGTCATATGGAAAGTGGGCCAGGTTTCTCAGCGTGTGTCGCCGAAGCACCTTGGCCCTGAAAGCCTCGTAGCCAGAAAGGAACATCCAGGCTTCCATCGTGACCATGGAGTTGTAGCCAGTAGATTTCGCCAGCGAAACCCCCCGTTCAATGAAACATGCAAACAAGTCGCCCTTTGCGTCGGAGTAGTTGTCCTTAGCAAACCCCTTCACCAAGGCGTTCATTCCGCCGCTCCCCATATACGGCGGATTCGCCACCACCGAGTCATACCGCGCCGCCAGCAACTCAGCCTGCCGCACCAACGGTTCCAAAGACTTCAATCCCTTCGCCACAATCATGTCCTGCCCCATCAGCTCACTCAATCGCCTCAACGCCGGCAACTTTTTCGCCAATCCATCCGGCACCTGAATCAACGAGCCAAACGTAGATGCGTGTTCAAACAGCTGTTTCAGCTCCACCAGGTCCGCCAGCTTTAATCCATGGTCCGCAAGGTTGATGGCATTGGCCAATGCCTCCACATCCAGACCATCGCTGTTCACCAGCGCCATCACATTGAGCTGGATGCCGCGCTCAAACAAGCGTCGATCATCACCCCGACCCTTCATCATCAGCGCAAAGCTGGTCAGCTGGGCCGCCCGCTCGTCGATGTCGAGACCATACAAATTCTTCTCCAGGATCAGCTGCGGAATCTCCCGTTGTTGGTAGCCGCGCTCCAGATAGATCGCCTTGAACAGCTCATAGGCTTCCACTAAAATATGGCCCGAGCCGCAGGCCGGATCGATCAGGGTCAGCTCTTCAGGATTAAGGGAGTCCGGTGTGATCGCCGCCAGCTGGGCTTTCACCTCATCGGTTTGCTCAGCGGGCTCGATGTAGTACTCCATCTGGCCCTTGAGCGCTGAACTCGGATAGGTGGCCAGCCACTGGGCCCCCAAAGAGTTCTGCACCATATATTTCACGATCCAGTTGGGCGTGAACAGCTGGGTGGCGGCCGGAATGTCCTCCGATTTCACCACCTTGCCGATTACCTGATCTTTCTTTTCAGAGATATAAAACTGATACAACCAGCCGATGATCTCCACGTCTTCGCAATCGTTGTCGCTGATCTGGCTGCGAAAGCCGCCGGCAATCGAGCCATCACTGAGCAGATCGTCCGGCAACAACAACTCGCTGGCATCATCCAGCCCTTCAAACAGATTCGGCAGCAGCTGGTGATAGGAGCGGCACACCGCCAGGATCAGCTCGCGATACACCTCCCCCTGGGGATCGGCGCCGGCCATGGCCGTGGGGAGCCGGCCATCGAGCAGGCCCTGCAGGCGCGCCTCATCGCTGTGGGGCTGCAGTTCAGCGGGCAGGCTGCCGCTGCGCAGCAGTTTCAGCAATTCGGGCTGGGTTTCTGTTTCCGTCTGCGGCATCAACACCCTGGCGCCGAAGGGATGCCAGAGCCGGGCATCGAGATAGCGCAGCGCCGCCAGGCGATTGAACCAGCTGTAGGCCACCCGCTCCAGCAGCTCCTGGCGATTGGTGGCCTCCTGCTGCCGCAGCTCCTCGATCGGGCCGGCGGCGGTGGTCAGCGTGTCGGCGCTGGCCTGGTGCAGCAGCAGGTCTAGCTTGCGGCCCACCGCCTCGATCAGCTGCCGCCGCATCGCCGGGGCGAAGGTTTTGAGGGCGGCGGTGTTGACGGGCATGGATGGGTGAGTTGGTCGAAGGCATGGGCCAGCAGGTCCCGGCGCTCGGCCTCTGCTCCTGCGCTGCTCCAGCTCTTCACAGTAGGTGCCGCGGCATCAGCAGCGATGCCGCTGCCCCCCACCACGATCTCGCCGCCCGATCGCCGCGAATATCGCCGTAATCGCCTAGGCTTCAGTAACTGAAAACGAGAGAAACAGAGTTGCGCAAAGAGCGGCAATTAGTATTCAACCCCTTATAACACCACTACTGCCAAGCACGTTATCCTGAATGAGCCCAATACCCGCCCTACCGCTTTGGTTTATTTGGGCTTTTTTATCTGCGCTTTTTGCAACTGCATCTGCGGTATTTGGTAAGATTTTACTCGAGAGTGTCGATGCGGATCTGGCCACTCTGATCCGCACCATTGTTATAGCCCTTTTTCTACCATTGCTCATTTTAGCAACTGGAAAATTAAGCAGTCCATTTGCACTATCCCAGCAAACTTGGCTATTCATTGTAATTTCGGCCCTGGCTAGCGGCTTATCATCGTTCTGCTTTTTTAGGGCCTTGAAGCAAGGCGATGCTTCTTTGGTCGTACCCGTTGATAGGCTAAGCCTATTGATGGTAGCTTTGGTAGGCTTTGCTTTTCTTGGTGAACGGCCCTCCGTGATTGGCTGGGCAGGCTTGCTGTTTGTAGCCGGGGGCGGAATACTCTTATCACTTGCGTAGTTGCCAAGTCGCTCTGCGTCATTCGGCATGGCAACGGCAGATCCAGCTTGCGGTCCACCGTACTGGAGCCAGTAAGATTCTTACTCTTGTGGGCGCGATGGGCCATGCGGATCACCAGCAAGGGCCAAGTCACCATCCCCCAGGAGATCCGCGAGCAGTGTGGCCTGTTGCCCCACACCAAGGTGCGCTTCGTTGTGGAGGACGGCCGGGTGCTGATCGAAAAGGAGCCTGCGGAAGGCTCGCCCGGCAGCGAAGGCCTGCAACGGCTGCGTCGGGCCCGGCTGCGCACTCGCCTCAGCACCGATGAGCTGCTCGCCCTCACCCGCGGAGAAGAGCAGTTCTGATGGTGTTCGTGGATTCCAATGTGATCCTCGATGTGATCACAGCTGATCCCCGCTGGCAGGCATGGAGCGAGGAGCAACTCAGCCGCTGGCTCGACCGAGGGCCGCTGTTGATCAATCCGATCGTCTATGCCGAGATCGCCTTCGCCTGCGAAGCGATCGAGGCCGTGGATGACTTGCTGCCGGCCCATCTTTATGCGTACCGTCCCATCCCCCGCGAAGCCGCCTTCCTGGCCGCTCGCGCCCACGCCGATTACCGGGCCCGGGGCGGTTCGCGCCAGACCGTGCTGGCGGATTTCCTGATCGGCGCCCATGCCCTGGTGGAGCGGGTCCCCCTGCTCAGCCGCGACCGGCGCCGCTATCGCCAAGCCTTTCCGGGCCTGGAGCTGATTGCGCCATCGCCCGCTTGATTCATCCATCGATTAACCACAGGGCCTCGCGGCCGCCAGCCACCGCCTCGCAGCTCAGGCGGCGATCGAAGCTCACCAGCCGGCCGCCGTGGTGCACCGCCAGGGCTAGCAGGTAGGTGTCGGTGAGTTGGCCCCGGACTGTTGGGGTAGCGCGGCTGACCCAGGATCCGCAGCACGGCGAGGCAGTTCGTTCATGCCAACTCGTCCCGCAGGCTGTTGACCAGCTCCAGATCCACTGGCGCGCCCTGGGCCTTCCATGGCAGCAGGGGCAGCCCGTTGCGCTGCCCAGAGGTGAGGATGCGGCTGCTGGGGTCCATCGCCGGAGCCACCAGGGCCTGGCGCGCCAGGTCACTGATCACGGCACCCAGGCTGGTGTGCCGCTGTCGGGCCAGCACCCGGGCGGCAGCGAGCACATCGTCGTCTAGCTGCAGGGTGATGCGCATCTGATGACTTCGCATCAAGCATCAAATTAGCCTGCGGGTCATGCCTGCAACCCCTTCGTCAGATCCGCCAGTGACTGCGGCAGGTATCCCGCTGTTTCGATGGCTTGGCGGGCCTCGCGCGACAGCGAAGGAGCGATGGCCACCTTCTCCACCTGCCAGTCCGCAAACCGCGGGAAGGCCTTGAGGAAGCGAGCCACGTGGCCATCGAAGTTGGCCAGATCATTCACCAGAGCCGGCTCCGATCGCTTGCAGCTGCCCAGCCGCAGCCGCTGCGAGGTTTCATCGAGGGCTACCAGATCGATCTCCGTGTCGCGGCTGTCCCACCAGCCCTCCATCCGTGAGCTGAGTGGGAAATCACCCACACCCAGGCGGCTGCGTTCTTCATAGAGCTGACCCACCAATCGCTCCAGGCCATGGCCTTCGGCTGTCATCAACCTCCGATCGGCGTCCTCCACCAAGCCCTGCAGGGGCCGGAAGTTGATGGAGGCCGTGGGCACCGCCAAGGCAGCCAGCCAGCTGCGCAGAAAGTTATCGCGGATTGTGTAATGCCCCTTGCGGGCTTTGGGCTTGGCGAACACCGGCAAGCGTTTCTCCACCATCTCGTATTTCTCCTCCAGTGTCTTCAGGTAGACCGACACCTGCTGGCTACCCAGATCGAGATCCACCGAGTTCGCATGGGCCAGGAGGGCGGCATGGGTGCAGCCGGGATGGCGGGCCACGTACTTGAGCACCAGGTCGGAGCGGCCCCGCAGCTCCCGCAGAAACCAGTTATCGGCCTCGGTCCGCAGGGGTGAGCTGCTGCTGAAGAACATCCGCTCCAGCAGCGTTCGCCGATCCGCGCTGATCACCTCTTGCTCAAAGCAGTCGCGGTAGAACTTCGGCACCCCCTCGAACAGGTTCCAGAGGAACAGCAGACGCTCTGGACTGGTATCGGCATGGGCCTGCAGCAATTCGAGCAGCGAGGCGATGTCGAGGTGGCCCAGGCTGATGGGATCGGTGAGGCGCTGATAGAGCGGGGCGCTGCGGTCTTCCAGCAACGCCTGCATCTCTGTGTGCAGGGAGCCGAGCACGATCAATCCGCCCCGAACCTCGGGTGTGGCCGCCAGGCGGTCCACTTCGGACTGCAGTGCGGAGGTGAAGGGATACAGGGCCTTGCGGTTGAAATATTGGAACTCATCCAGCGCCACGATCCAGCCCTCGGCGCAGAGTTCACCGATGCGAACCGCGAGAGAGCGCAGGTCGTGCGGTAGGGGGCCACTCACCCGAAAGTTCTCCATGAAGTCGCGGGCGGTGCTCACCACTCCCGCTGGATCGGAGTCGGGGATCTGGATGTAGAGCACCCGCTCTTGGCGCTGGGGCTGCAGCAGCTCCTGCACCAGCCGGGTCTTGCCGATGCGCCGCCGCCCCGAGATCTGCAGGAAGAACCAGCGCCCACGGCTGAGTACCTGAGCCAACTGCGCTCGCTCCTGACGCCTGCCGTAGAAGCCCCACTCCGCCATCACGCACTTTACCTAAGAATTTTTATGTTAGGTGACCAGTGCAGGGCGGGCCTGGGTTCTGGGGCCATCACAGGCTGATCCGATGGCCTTGGTCAAGCTCTGCCTGAGCTGATGCGCGCAGCGCCTCAAGCCACTGCTGCAGCTCCTGGCTGTTGGTGATTTGGCTCAGCGGGCAGTGCACCTTCAGGGCTGAGGCCGCCACCACAGTGACCGGCGCAGCTGGGCCGATCTCCGGCGGTGTCGCCAAGGTCGCCAGCCGCTGCAGCTGTTTGGGCACCTCATCGCTGCGGTAGCGGTTCAGGCGCAGCAGCGCCGTGCCCGGCTTGGTCGATCCCTGCACATCGCTCTTGGCAGCCGCGGTGGGCGCAAGCACCTCCGCCTGCTGCTCCGAATCCAGCTTCTGGAAATCGGCATCAACCTTGAGCCTTGCCTCCTGTTCGCTGATCTCTTGCAGGGCCTTGGCCTGGACCTGCAGCAGCCGCTGCTCCAGCAGCTGCTGCAGCTCCGTCATGGCGTTGCTGGCCTGGGGAATCAGGCCGCCGGCGTAGGGCCGATCGCTCGCCAGCAGTGCCCTCATCGGCGCCACCAGATCGGCTGGCAGGTCAGCCAAGTCATCGCCATAGCGGGCCTCGAAGGCCTTCACCTGGTCGTAGACGGATTTCTGGTTGCCCTTGAGAAACTGCTTCAGGGGGGTGAGCAAGTCTTCTTCGGCATCCAGCCAGCTGTCCTTGAAGCTGTCCAGCTGGTTGAGCAGGTAGCCGTCGTCTTTCTTGGCCATCGCCTCGGCCTGCTCGGCCCAGTGCTTCACGGCAGCCAGGAAGGGGTAATTGGCGGCTTGGGCTGCGATCTCCCGCAGATCCTGCGACTCCTCGGCCATCGCCATGCGGAAGGCTTCACAGGTGCTGCGGGCATCGGTGCCCAGGCCCTGCGCGTTGAATAGCTCCTGGTGGAAGCGTTTGAGCGCATTCACCGTGCTGGTGTCGAACTGCTCCTGCTTGCGCACACTCACGCCGCCCAGCTTGCGGCTGTTGGTGAGCGCCTCAATCACCTCGACGCTGCTGAGCAGTTCCTTCTCGCGCAGCTCCAGCTTGCCGAGCCGATACAGCCGGGCGATGAAGGTGAGGGTGGCCCAGTTGCTCCAGCCATAGGGTTTTCGCTCGAAATAGCGAACCAGTGCTTCTGCGCTCAGCCGCTCGGCCTGGTTTTTGCTCCTTTCCACCTCCACCAGTACCTCCTGCTCGGCTTCTGACAGCTGCAGCGCCAGGCCATCGAGCAGGTCGTCCTGATCGCGCACCACCTGGGCCACGGTGGCTTCGCTGAATGCACCGCGAACCATCTTCAGCTTGGGGAACGCCGAGCGGATCAGCTCCTGATAGGCCCTGCTCAGACGGGTTCGCGGGTCACCTTCCCCCACCGAGAGGGTCTGCCCATTCACCACCAGCACGGCCGTGCGCAGTTGCTCTTCCGCCAGCTTGGTGATCTCCTGGCGGCGTGTGCCGTTCTGCTTGGCCCGGATCGCCAGGATGGCGTTGAGGGTTTCGTCTTCGCTGCCGCTGTTCTGGCGGATGTAGAGATCGGTCTTGAGCTGGCTGCGGATCTGTTCCAGCAGCCGCTCCTTGCTCGGCAGCACCGCCATCAGTTCACTGCCGCCCATGTTGCGGCTGTGGAGGATCGCTTCAATGCCGTAGTTGGGGTGCTCCGGTGTCACCAGGTTCACAGCCACATCGGTGTCCTTACCCTTGATCAGGCCGTCGTCGATCTTTTGGGCAAAGGGGTAGTCATTGCCGTTGTCTTCAAAGCGAATCTTGTTGCTGCGCAGCACGTCGTCAAACACAACTCGGTGCAGAGCTTTGATCACTTCTGAATCCGACACCTCGGTGCGCTTGATCTCCTGCTCCACATCCTTTTCCTTGTCGGTGAGAAACTCGTACACCTCGCCGCTGCGTTGCAGGTAGCTCTGGCTCTCCAGGTTGATCAGGGCCTCCTTCACCGCCTGTTCATGGGCCCGGATGTCGAAGTTGGGCTCCTGGATCAGCAGGATGGCGATGTTACGGGCCGTGCTCTTGAACTGCGGCACCCACTTGAGCAGGAAAAGAGCCTTGAGGATGCGCAGCTCCAGCGGCCCCACCTGGTTCTGGGCCGTCACCATCGACTGCTGCTTGTCGGCCCGGATCACATCGCGGATGCCGTCGTAGAGCTGGTCAAAGCTGGCCAAGCGCCCCACCGGCAGTTCCTTGATCGCCTTGGCCACCTCCTGAAATACCGAGAGCATCGAGCGCTCCCCCACCGCCATGTTGCGCCCCTCGAAGATGCTGTGGGTCGCCAGGCTCTGGATCGCCTGCTGGAACAGGCTCAGCTGGTAGGGGTGGAAGGGGTAGAGGCCGCAGAAACCCTGGCAGTCCAGCCAGCCCTTGAGCTGAATCGAGCCATCGCCGAAGCGAAACAGGGTGGTGAAATTGTCCTTCTCCTGTTCGTAAATATTGATCAGTTGCTCCGGTTCATCCGGGGTCTTGGCCAAGAGGCGCCGCTGGATTACCTCCTGCACATCGGCGCTGGCCAGGGTGAGCTTGGTCTTAAAGCGGCCCTGGATCTTGCTCAGGTCGTCCACCTGCTCAAACTTCACCTGGCCGAGGATTCCCTCCAGGTCGGCCTGGGAGGTGATGAACACCGTGGCCCTCCCATCGGTGGCGGTTGCCAGGCTCTCCACCACGGTCTGCAGGTTGAGCAGGCGGCTGCGCTCCTGGCCGATGAACTGGCCCGCCTCATCCACGAAGAAGTTGAGCCGGAAGCCCGGCGGCTGGCTGTTGAGGTACTCCTTCACCCTGCCGGCAAAGCCCTCAATTGAGAGGCGGTAGCTGTTCTTCGCGTCACTTACTACTTTGATTGCGTCGTCTTCGCTGCCGCCGAACTGCTCGGCATAGGCCTTGGCAAAGCTGCGTTTGGTCACCGTGGCCAGGGCATCTCGGTCGTTTTCCCAGCTGCGGCCGTTCACCCGCTGGTAGGTGTGCTTGAACGCCTCAAACTGACCGCGCTTGTTGAGGTCGTGCTCGAACTGGGCCACGTAGCCCTGGTTGCCGTAGTAGCCCTGCAGCTCGTTGAGCACCTTCATGAACACTTCGAGGATCGGGGCCTCGTGGGTGCCGCCGATGCCATCGAACTTCTGATCGATGTTGAACAGCAGGCTGCGCGCCGGGATCGCCGTCGCCTTCTTGAGGTCGGCGCGGATGATCTCGTCCTCCACCTTCGGCAGCAGGATCTCCACCGGCCGGCTGTCCTGTTCGCCCACCCGCTTCTCGCTGTCGAGCATCAGCGAGAGCATCTTCAGCAGGTGCGACTTGCCCGATCCAAAGAACCCCGAGATCCACACGCCATTGGCGGTGGGGTTGTGCAGGTAGGCATCGGTGAAGGCCCCCAGCCCCTTGCTCACCTCCCGGGTCACGACGTACTCATCGAGTTCAACCTGCAGATGGCGCTCGTCGTCGGCCTTGATCACCCCGTCGATCGGGCGATCAACCGGCTTGGCGAAGAGCCCTTGGATGGTGGTGGCAGTCATGAGCTCTTGATGTCGAAGTAGGCGAGGTTGGTGGCGCGGTAATGCGGGTTTTCGATCTTGCTGGCTGTCGTGGTGCCAAACAGGCGCAGGTAGGAGCCGCCATCGGCGTCCTGGGAGTACTCGCCGGGGAAGAAGATCACCACCGGATGGCGCACCATCGCCGGCTGCAATGCCTCGATGATCGTGTGGGTGCGCAGAAATGGGTAGATGCGGCCTGAGCCAGTGATCAGGCTGATCTGGGTGTCGTCACCCAACGCCTCCATCAGCTTTGGCACCAGGGCTGTGGTGGGTTCGGCCACGTTCTGCAGGGTGTCGAACAGGTCGCTCTTGCTCCAGCTCGCCTCCTCCTGCAGCAGCACGTCGAGGTAGCCCTTGGCCTCCAGCAGTTGCAGCACCAGCGCAAACAGATCCACGTGTTTCACCCGCAGGCCCTGTTTGCGCAGAAACTGTTCAGCCCCCTTCACCATCACCCGCAGTTGGTCTTCATCAGCCGGGCTGTAGGTCTGGATGAAGATCGGCACCTCCTTGGCCACCCCGCGCATCTCCAGGAACTCGGGGCGAGTGAGCACCTCCTGCAGGCGCTTGTCGAGGCCGGAAACGCTGCTCATGCTTTTGCCCTCCGGGCCGGGGCGGCCTTTTTGGCTGCCGACTTGGCAGCTGTCTTCGGTGCAGGTTTCGCTGCTGGCCTGGTCGGCGTCTGCGCTGAGGCAGCAGCCTTCCGGCTCTTGCCGGGCTTGGCTGGCGCGTGGTGAAGGAATCCGGCCAGCAGCGCCGGGTCGTCGCTGGCCACCACCTCCTGCACCTGGGGCGAGAGGAAGGGTCGCTGCACGGTGCCGAGCGTTCCCCCCTTGCCCGCCTTGCCGGCCAAGACCCCGGCATCCCGCAGCATCTGCAGCAGGGCTGATCGCACCTTCTGCTGAGAAGAAGGCGCCAGGGCCACCAGCTCAGGGTGATCGCGCTCGCGGTCCTCGTAGAAGGCCGCCATGTCGGAGCGACGCAGCACCGGATCCAGGCTGCTGAGCTTGGCCAGCAGCACCTCGCGGGTCAGGTCGGCGGCGATCTCGATGCGCTTGAGCACCGCCAGCCAGGCCATGGCATTGCGCTCATCGCTCGTTCCGCGTGCCAGCAGCTGCAGCTGGGGAGAGGTCAGGCACTGCAACCTCTGACGCAGCTCCGACTCCAGCCGTTTGCCTGTGCTGGCCGAGCGCGCCTGCAGGGCGTTGCGGTCCAGCACGGCCGCCTTCGTGCGCGCCCAGTCGCCCTGCTCCTCCAGGTGGATGCCCGCTATTACGGTCGCGAGCTCAGGCCTCAGCCCTGCGGCGGTGAAGCTCAGGCGGTAGCGGGACGCCTGTTTCGCTGGGCGGGGCAAGGAAACCGGTTGGCAGCACCGGCTCAATGCTGGCACCGGACAGGGAGCAACGGCAGCCAAAAGGCCTGTCTCCATTCGGCTTTGACGGCAGGAGCCTATGGCTGATCAGCACTGCTTGCTCTATCTCACCTGCGAATGAGGAGAACTATGCGCAGCGTGCATCGAAATGGGTCCTGCGTGTAGCTCATTGGCGGTTGCCGGCTGCTATGGCCCGTCGAAGGCCCACCAGCTGGGTTGACGTGCATCTGCGAGATGGAACGTTGTTGGGGTGTTGTGCTGTTGCCCACGAGTGGGGCATGGACCGCCAGTGGGCCGGCGCACACCCACCGGATCCCTCGGCCAGTCCTCACGCCGCGTCAAGGATCGGGCCATGCGTCCTCCGATGTCGGGCGTCCTTGCCGTGGCCCTGCGGCCGGCCGGTGGGGGTGGGGTTCTCCGCCGTCCCCCGATGGCTTCCCTCCCATCCCCTTCACGCCGCAAGCAGCAGTCCCCAGCTCCCAGCCGCTCTGCTCTGCGTGCTCGCGATGCCCTGGTGCTGAAGCACCTGCCCCTGGCTGATGCCCTTGCCTCAGCTGATGCCCGGCGCCTATTCCCGCTGGTGGAGCGGGAGGATCTGATCCAGGTGGCCCGCGAGGCCCTGGTTCGCTCCGCTCCCCGCTGCAGGGCAGGCGAGCCCGCTGGGCCCTATCTGCGCCGCTGCATCAGCGGGGGCCCTGCAGCACCACCTGCGCGATCGGGTGCCGCGGGCCCAGAAGAAGGCTCTGGCAGCCCTGCGCCAGCAGCTCGCTGGAGGGGGGCTGATGCCCCTTCTCTCAGCTCTGCTCGAAAACCAGCGTGGAGAGCGGCCACCAGCCGCTGCCGCCCTCGTCGTAGGCCAGCTCCACCAGCGGATCGGTGTCGCTGAATTCGGGCGCCAGGTTCAGCACAGTGGCGCCGGTCTTAGGGCTGATCCGATCGCGCCAGCAGCGCACTCCAATCGCAGGCAGGGGTGTCGTGGTGTCAGTTATGGATCAGGGGCTCACCATCACCCGGTTGCCAGCGCCGCTGTTGCTCACGGCCGCGAACTGACGGCGCTGGGCTGACCAGCAGATCGATCGCCAGCCGGTACTGGCTGGGATGCTGCGCAAGGTCCAGGTGAGGCCATCGGCGCTGGTGATGATCCGGTTGCCGCTGGTGCTGCCGCTGTTGCTCACCGCCACCAACAGTGTCCTGCCCGCCAGGCTGCTGCACTGCGTGCCCGTGATCTTCGGACCAGTTTTCGCTTTCGCCGGACATGCCTGAGGTGAAGCAGAGGTTCAGGATTCATTCAGCAGGTTCAGCGCCTGCATCACCTGGAGGCGGATGCCGCCCAGCCGGGTCCAGGCCCGCACCGCATCCGCTCTGCTCCGGTAGGGGCGCCAGTCATCCTCAGCGATGCGGCGCTGGAAATGGACCGCAACACGCCGCGCAACGGCGACATCGCTTCGCCTGGCCAATCGCAGCGTTGTCCCCTCGATCACCACGTCAACAGGCATGGCGTCGAAGAGAGATCAGGAACTGGCCAGGCTCATTCTCTGTCCTACCCAGCCCCTCTCAGGCCAGGATCGGGAAACAGCCCTTCAGTCCGTTTACCAGAATCTGCACCGCCACCGCAGTGATCAACAGCCCCATCAAGCGCTGCAGCACCCGTTCGCGGGTCTGACCCAGCCAGCCCCGCAGCCGCGGCGTGAACTGCAGGAACAGGTAGAGCCCCATGGCCATGGCGCAGATCACCAGGCTCACCAGCAGTCGCCCGCTCCAGGCATCGGGAGCTTCCGCAACCACCAGTGAGATCGTGCCGGGGCCTGCCATCAACGGCACCCCGATCGGCACAATCGCCGCTGCCGGATCATCCGCCAAGCCACGTCCAAGCAGCGCCGGCGGCCCTTCCAGCAACCTCAACCCCAACGGCAGCAGGATCAGGCCACCAGCAACCCTGAAGGCCGGCAGGCTGATCCCGAATAACCCAAGCAGGCCCGAACCCCACCAGCAGGCCACCAGCAAGACAGCCAGGTAGGTGAGCACCGCCAGACGACTGATCCGCCGCAGGCGGGAACCGCTGCCGGCACCGGCCTGGCCCACGACACTGAGCAACCCCACCGGGTCACTCAGCGCCAGCAGACCCACCGCCAGCGTGGACAGGCTCATGGCGATGGCGGGGTGATGCCCAGCGCCTGGGCGCCAAAGTGCCGTGTCATGTCGGTCTGCAGATGCCACGCCGTCAGCAACGTTTTGGCGATGCGCTTGAGCTCGGCCACGTCGTTGCAGGCATCGATGGCTCTGGCCTGGGTCTCAACAACGAATTGGCGACTGAGATCCTGATCCAGCATGGTTCCGATGCATTGTTACGGAACGTTAAGCGGTGGACAAGTGAGGCGCGGCCGGTTTCCCGCACGGTTCCATCCACCTGTGTTGCTGGCTTCACTCACGGCACCGGGCTACCAGAGAGCTGTAGCCGCCTGGGCTGGCGCGTTCACCGGCAACGTGGACAGCGACAGGTCAGGACAAACACCCTGCGACTTGAGGATGGCAGATAAGTCGAGTTGATCCTCCAAGAGGCAGGCATGCCCACTATCCGGAAGCTGAACGATTGTGGCGTCTGGAAGAAAGCCTGCCAATCGCTTCGCTTCGCGTTGGGAAGGCAGGAGTCGATCCGCTTCCGAGGCCAGGATTAGAACAGGCTGGCGAACGCGATCAAGGGGCAGATCCTCCAGACGAAACTGTCTGAGCAATGCCAGTCTCCAGGCAGCGCTTTGAGGCCTGACAGCCTGCATGGCAGCCAGCAGCTGATGCCGTGTGGGCCTGCTGACCCGATGGGATGCAATCAGCAGATTGCACAAACTGAAGGTGGAGAGATGGTATATCGGTGCGGGCAACAGCTGAGTCACAGAGCTGCAGGCACTGATCCATGGTTGACGCTGTGCTGATGAGGCGGGGTTGACCAGAATCAGTTGGTCACACAGGTTCGGAAAGCGTGTGATCAGCCTCAACGCCAAACAACCGCCAAACGATTCGCCACAAACTGTGGTCGTGCGCCCAGGATGCCGTTGCTGCTCCATCCGGATCAGAGCGGCGACCTGCTCGGTCAGCTCGTCCCAACCTTTGAGGTCGTCTGGGGGAATAGACAAGCAGCGAATGTCAAAGCCAGAGCTGAGTCTGGCAACTTGCGGCTGCAGCAATGCACCGCTGCCGTCCATGCCCGGCAAAAAGACGAACAGCGGCCGAGACGGTGTCGCAGTTGTGCAAGCAACGAGCCGCAAAGGCCTGAAGGTGGTGATCATGATCTACGAGTGCTCATTCAGCATCATTGGGCCAACATTTCAGCAATTTGACTCCTACAGTTTTGGGTGATTTCTCTGGCTACAGTGGCGCCGTTGCTGCCACGATAGCGAGATCTCCAACCCTCATCAATCAGCAGAGGATGGCCAAAGAGGACATCAACATGCCGGTAGAGGATTGCCGAATGCCAGCCACCACTTTGAAACAGTGCTTCCGATGGATCGAAGCGCCGAAACAAGGCAAGTGGTGCAAGTTTTCCCTGCTTTTCCTCCCTTGAAGCAATGGCGACGGGCAGGATAAACAGGTGATCCACCGGCACCCTTAGGGCAAGATGGGCAAAACCCCTGTGGAACCTGCTCAGCTGATAGGGGGCGTTGATCTTTACCATCGGATCTGCACCCTCGGGAAACACGCCCACCACCTGATTGGATTGCAGAAATTTGGCCGACTGCTGGAAAAATGACGACTGTCTTCGCTGATCAGCCTCGAGTGGAAAGGCGCCCATCAGCGCAATTGTCTGCTGCAGTAGCGGCACTTGACTCATGTAATAGTGACAGACGAATCGCACAGGTCGGCTGATCGCCGACATCAGCAGGGGAGCATCAAGCAGACTGCGATGGTTGCTGACAATAAGAAGCCTTTTTTTGGTGGGTATTCGCTCAAGATTATGCAATGAAACTGACATTCCTACGGCATCCAGTAGGCTGCGAGACAGTTGCAAGGGAATGGGATGTTTCATGCTTGCTGTCTTGTCACTCTCGGTGATGCAATCGGAGTGTGTTTGCCGAGTTCCCGCTTTGCTCAGGAAAACTGCAGGGTCGTCTGCGTGAGATCGTCTCGAACCAGGAGAAAAGTTGGAGCGAGCGTCAAGCCTGGCGCATCACCGCAGAAACGGGCCATCTTGCTTCAGGCGGTTCGGGCCAGGGATGATCTGCGCCGCCGTCCCAGCCGCGGCATCGCCGCCTGCTCTGCCCTGGTGAGGCGATCTTGCTGGTTCAGCAGCCAGTCGATCTCAGCCTGGGTGATCACCCCGGAGCTGAGGCTCTCAAGGAACAGCTCGCCAGCGGTCATCGGTTTGTAAATACTTCGTCACATGCTGGCGGTTCGACGGGGCTTCCGCGAGGCCCGGGGCTCCGAGCCGCCGCCCGGAAGCCCGGCCATGACAGGGCTGGGCTGGCTACCCGCGGCGCTTCACGTTCCTTCATGAGGCTTGCCATGATTTTTGAAAACGTCCTCCCACCCCGTGTCCACGTCCACCCTGCTCGAGCTGTTCGGCGGCTTCATGGCCGCCTGTGTCGCCCTCTGGTTCATCGCGATGAACAGGTACGTCGCGTTTGACAGGTCCACCTCAAGGTCTGCTCCCCTGGCTGGGCTCACGGCAGTCGCACCTGCCGTTCGCGCCTATCTGCAACGCCCAGGCCTGTTGGCTTCCGTTGGTCTGCTGCTGCTGCGGCTGAGCATTGGCGGGCTGATGATTCACCACGGCCAGGAGAAGCTCGCCGATCCCCAGCAGTTCGCCAACACCTATGTGGCCTCCCTGCACCTGCCCTTCCCGCTGTTCTTCTCCTACGCCGCCGGCTTCTCGGAGCTGATCGGCAGCTGGCTGGTGATCCTCGGCCTGCTCACGCCCGTGGGTGCCCTGGCCCTCAGCGGCACGATGACGGTGGCGGCCTATCAGCACATCTCCACCGCCGGCTTCAATATCTATGTGCTGGAGCTGGTGCTCCTCTATCTCGGCGGCAGCCTCGCCCTGCTGTTCAACGGCCCCGGTCGCTTCTCCTTCGATGCCGGCATCGTGCCGGCCTTGCTCGATGACCTCAGCATGGCCAAAGACGCAGAAACTGCCTTCTCCTCACGGGACGCTGGCGAGCTGCGCGCCATCCCGGTGACTGTCAACTCCAGCGCCCGGGGATGAGCGCGGCACGTCGTTGCGGTGGCCCCCGTTCTCTGGACCTACCCCTCTGGGTACACAGGACCGAGTGCAAAGGTGGAGGGTGATGGGGGCAGCTTTGGCTTTTGCTGGCTTCCCTCCCCGGTTGTTGGACTGACTCCCCAGCTTTTGCCCTGACTCACGGCTATCGCCATGAACGCACCGCTGATTTTCGTGGTGGCTGCAGCCCCACAGCTACCTGATGCGACCACCTCACTGGAGGCGCTTCAGCGGGCGCAGGCCGCAGGGCCCTCCTCCGGTTTCTTTCTGCGGATCTTCAGTCGGGGTGCCGCGCATCCCGATCTGGGGCCGCTCCCCGTGGATGGTCGTCTGACCGGAGAGCAACGCCGCAGCGGTGATGGCACCCAGTTGCTGTGCGACGCCCTGGTGGTTCGGATCGACCCCCAGCACCACTGGCTCGGGGTCTACCAGGGTGATCCGGAGGAACCCACCTGCTTGCAGTGCCTCGATCGCGTAGCGCTGAGCGAACTGAGCAATGCCACCTGCTGGTTCTATCCCACGCACGACGGCACCTTTCTGAGCTGGGAGCGCGGCCTGCGCCTCACCTTGAAGCCGGGCTCGATCGTCGATTGTCCTGAGGAGTTGAGTTCGGCGCCTTACGAGCGCAGCCGGATCTCCGTGCTCTGGAGCCTGCTGGGCGACGACGCCAGCCTCACCTGTGTGGGGCTCACCTACGGCGGACAACGCCTCGAATGGCCGCCCCAATCGCACAGCTCCGAACCGATGGCGACCTGGGGACGGTTCCGGGTCGACAACCATGCCGATACCAGCCTCATCGTCGAGGACTGCCTCACGGTCTTCCCAGATCCGCCGTTAGCGTCTTGAAGCGCAAGGTCGTCCACTGATGACAGCGCTCCACGTCTTTAGCGGTATAGCTGTTTTGGCACCAGCCGTTGTACCCAGTCCCGAGAAGACTGGGTGAGATCAAATGCATTCAGCAATTTCCCTATTGCCTAATCGATCAATCAGCACCGCCCGCTGTCTGAGCCTCACTTGCCTGCAATGGAGCACCGACGGCGAACGTTCGGCTTTTGATCTCCACTTGGTCCTTGGCCGACTGGCGCGGGTCGATCAGCATGTCGCCGCGATCTGGGGGAACAATCCGGATCTTGAATCCTGTCCCTTGATCAGCTGAACGCCATTGTCAGGCGCGGATCAGCCCAATCCGCACTGCCAGCAAAGTCCGGCTGCCCCGGGCTGCAGGGATGGCTGCCTTTCGCGGGGCCTCCGTTGCTGTGAAGCATTGCAGCGGTATGAGGCCCGAATGCTTGCGAGCCTTAAGGATTGCTTTAGAATTGGTCTGTGCTGGAGCTGCCGGTGGTCCAATCCTTCTCGATTCTTGCCGCTACCGGGCTGGCAGGGCTGACGCTGGTGAGCCTCTCCATCGCCTTCCTGATCTGAGCAGCCTGTTGTTCTGAGCCGCTGCATGCGGCCGTGGCGACGCGGTGCCGGCTGTGATCCGACATCGTTGGCTCCCTTCCAGCTGATGTTGGTGCCCCTCGATCCCGCCACCCTTCGGCCCCTGCCGAGCACGCCAGCGCTGAGCGGAGTGCTCGAGACCCTTGCCTTCTTTCGGGATCCTGATTTCGCCCGTACCCGCTTCGAGCGCTACGGCGATGTGGTCGAAACCAGACTGCTGGGGCACCGGACCGTGTTCATTCGCGGCAGCCAGGCAATTGGCGACCTGTTCGCCCAGGGTGATGCGGTCCAGGGCTGGTGGCCCGACAGTGTGCGTGAGCTGCTGGGGCCCCTGTCGTTGGCGAACCGCAATGGCGCCGACCACAAGGCCCGCCGCCGGGTGGTGGGCCAGCTGTTCGCCTCGGCTGCCCTCAAGCGCTACAGCCCGTCGATCGTGGCTCTGGTCAACGAGCTGAGCCAGGAGCTGATCGCCTCAGATGCGCCCGTGGCCCTGGTGCCCAAACTGCGGCGTTTTGCCTTCAGCGTGATTGCGAGCACGGTGCTGGGGCTTGACCCCGTCGATCGCGAGCCCCTGTTCGTGGATTTTGAAACCTGGTGCCAGGGTCTCTTCTCCGTGCCATTCGCTTTGCCCGGCAGCCCCTTCGCCCGTGCCCGCCAGGCCCGCCAACGTCTGCTCAGGCGCCTAGGCGCTGTGCTCAGGAAGGCGCAGGCCGCCATGGCTTCCGGAGCACCTGTCGCCGCCGGCGGCCTTGATCTGCTGGCCGGTGGCCTGGATGAAGCCGGTCTCCCCTTGAGCGACGACGACGTGGCGGAGCAGCTGCTGCTGCTGCTGTTTGCCGGCTACGAAACCACCGCATCCGCCCTGAGCTGCCTGCTGCTGACCCTGCTGCAGCACCCAGCCGAGCTGGCCTGGTTGCAGGAGGAACTCGACGTCTTGCCGTGGCCGCCTGAGGAGGGGGAGGCTGGGACCGCCACCGACGCTCTCCGTGCCCCGCGACTCGACGCGGTTGTGAAGGAGGTGATGCGGCTGACCCCGCCGGTGGGAGGTTTCTTCCGCCGCACCCGGGAGCCCATTGCCCTGGCGGGTGTACTGGTGCCAGCCGATCGGGTTGTGCAGGTGAGCATCGCCGCCAGCCAGCGCCATGGGGCCGATCCGGAGGATCTGGCGATCTTCCGGCCGCAGCGGCATTTAGCCGGTGACACCACGGTCACCTTGCTGCCGTATGGGGGCGGTGAGCGGGTGTGCCTGGGCAAGGCGCTGGCGGAGCTGGAGATCCGGCTGCTGGCGGTGGGGCTGCTCAAACAGCTCACCTTGGCGCTGGAGGCGGATCAGGACCTGACGCTCAGGGTCATTCCCAGCCCCTCGCCGGCGGATGGCCTGCTGGTGCGGGCCCATACCAGAGCCAGCTAAGCCCCTGAACTCACCAGCACGGGAAATGAAACGCATGGAGTCGTGGAACCGTGGTCAGCGGTTAACAATTCGTTGCACTAGGGTGATGGAAAGATTTTTCCACCCTTGAACGACGTTCTGGCTGCTGTCTACCTGATCTTCTTTGCGCTCATCGCCGGTGGAGCTTTTGCCTTGATGAGTCAGAACCTGCGCGGCTCCGCTTCGCCGGCTTCCCAAAGAAGCGGCCCCAAGCCAAGGCGCCATCCCGAGGCTCCCGAGCCCGGCGAAGAACTTCTCTACGTCGACCTCAGCCGGGAGCGGCTGGAGGAGCTCTATCAACAGGCGTCGTAAGTCACCTGCCCCTTACATCGACACCCTCACTGGGCCGGCGCCAGCAGCGGATCGGTGTCGCTGAATTCGGGCGCCAGGTTCAGCACGGTGGCTCCGGTCTCAGGGCTGATCCGATCGCGCCAGCAGCGCGCTCCAATCGCGGGCAGGGGTGTCGTGGTGTCAGTCATGGATCAGGGGCTCACCATCACCCGGTTGCCAGCGCCGCTGTTGCTCAACGCCACCAGCAGGCCGAGCTCCGCTGCCCAGCAGATGGCCACCCAGTTGTTGCTGCTGGCCGAGGTCCGCAGGTTCCAGCTGCGGCCATCCCTTGATGTCATCACCCTGCTGCCGGTACCGGCCACAGCCACGTACAGCTGCAGCTCGGGCGACCAGCAGACCGTCTCCCAGCCGTTGTCCGCCGCCGAGCGAACGGTCGACCAGAGGATGCCGCTGATGCCCAGCACCGCCGGCGTGCCCAACGGCTCCCCCAGAGACGCGACAGGGAGCTGATCGCTGCGGGCCTCAGGCCCAGCAGGACGGGTGATCGCCAGCAGGTCGCTTGGTTGGAGCGTCATCAGGGCAAGGCGGGCAGGGTGCTGAGATCCAGCGGCATGTAGTCGCCGGCGGGTTGGGCGGTTGCCATCGCCGCCTTGAGGGCGGCTGCATCCACAGCGGCGCCCTCGCTGCCGGCGGTGAGGGCGTCGGCATCGGCCAGTCGCAACACACCGGCGCTCTCGACAGTGGCCGGATCCACGCTGAGCAGCGGCTGGGCGGGATCGCTTTCATCGACGCTCAGCGGGGCGGCCCCCTGGATGCGGATCACGCCGGCACCATCGGGGCCCAACGCGGCGTTGGCACTCCAGCTGCTGCCGTCAAACAGCAGCAGGTCACCCTGGGCGATCTCCGCTCCGGCGATGCCGCTCCAGCTCGCCAGGGCAGCACCTGTGGCACTGGCCAGATACACGTCTCCGACAGCGTCACCTGGGGCCTCAACCATGGTGGGATCGATCGCACCCCGGTAGTGCAGGGCGCCGGGGATGGCGGCATGCAGGGTGCCATCGGCGTCCACCGAAAGGTTGGTGCCGGGCTTGATCGCCCCGATCGCCGCCGCGGTGGCGGGGGTGAGCATGAACGCCTTGACCTCGTCGGCAGTGGCCCGGTAGGGCGTGCTGCCGCGCTGCACCAGCAGCAGGTCGGTGGGCTGGGGCAAAGCGCGACCGGAGGTGGAGCCCGTCGCCTGCGGCAGAACTCGCCAGGGGCGCCAGCACAGCCGGATCGGGGGTGGCCATCGGCGCCGCGGCGCTGCTGTTCAGCTGTTGCCAGGCCTCACAGCCCGTGTCAGCCAAGCCCGTGGTTCACTTGCTGATCATCACATCCACACCTGGCGTTCGCCGTCGTACCAAGACGCCGGTGTCATGGTCGCTGCGATGCAATTGCAGGTCGATCTCCTCCTCGCCGAGCCGCAGCCCGTTGACTTCCAGCAGGTTGATGTCCTTCGGGAGCACCGGCTTGCGGAACAGCACCTGCACCCGGTCCGTTTCGGGGTCGCGACCGATGCCCATTCCGGTGATCGCTTCCAGCAAACCAAACACCGAGCCGCTGGCCCAGGCTTGGGGGCTGCAAGCCACCGGGTACAGGGTGGGGGCTTCATCGTCGCGACGAGGGAATCCGCAGAACAACTCAGGCAACCGGAACTGCGGTATCGCCCGGGCCGTGTCGAACAAGCCGGTGAGGATTCGCATCGCCTCTGGCATGTGGCCGTAGCGGGCCAGGCCCAGGGCGATCAAGGCGTTGTCGTGGGGCCAGATTGAGCCGTTGTGGTAGCTCATCGGGTTGTAACGGGCCTCTCGTTCATCGAGAGTGCGTACGCCCCAGCCGTTGAAGCTGGTGGGTGCCAGCAGCTGTCGTGCTACCGACGCCGCCGCGTCGCGGCTGGCGATGCCGGTCCAGAGGCAGTGGCCTGTGTTGGAGCTGCGCACTGCACAGGGTGTGCCCTCGCCGTCGAGTGCCAGGGCATAGGTGCCGATGGCATCGCACCAGAAGGCTTCATGGAAGCGACGGCGCAGCTGATCAGCTTCCTCGCGCAATTGTTGAGCTTGAGCGGCACGCCCGAAGCGTTTCTCAATGCCCGCCATGGCGCGGCGGGCCCCGTAGGCATAGGCCTGCACCTCGCAAAGGGCGATTGAACCCTCGGCCAGGTGGCCGTTGGCGTGGTGGATGGCATCGTCGGAATCCTTCCAACCCTGGTTGCGAAGGCCGCCCTGGGCGGCGCACTGGTAGCGCAGGAATCCGTCCTGGCTACGCGCTTCGGCAGCCCTGATCCAGTCCAGAGCCAGGTCCAGCGCCGGCCGCAGGTGGTCGATGAAGGACTTGTCATCGCTGCGCAGGAGGTAGTCGCCCGCCAGGATCAGGAACAGAGGCGTGGCATCCACCGAACCGTAGTAACGGGCAAAGGGCACCTCCCCCAGGGCCGCCATTTCGCCCAGACGGGCTTCATGCAGGATCTTTCCGGGTTCGGCATCGACCGCCGGGTCGAGGTGGCTGGCTTGCTGATCCGCCAGGTAGCCGAGCACGCCGCGGGCCAGGCGCGGTTCCACCAGCAGCATCTGGCGGGCGGTGATCAGCCCATCACGGCCGAAGGGGCAGCTGAACCAGGGAACGCCGGCGTAGGGGTAGAGGCCGTGCTCGAGCTGGCTGGAGAGTAGATGCACATCCGACATGGAGCGCGTCACCCAGCAGTTGAACGCCTGGTTGTCGGTGGCGATGGAGGCTGCCTGGCGGTGGCTGTCGCGCAAACGCTCGTTCGTCGCCGCCAGTGCGGAATCAAAGGCTTCTTCAACCGCGACACGAGCGCCGGCGGGATGGAAATCAAGCAGGAGATGGACGCGACGGGTGCAGCGAGGTTCCAGCTGCAGGATCAAGGTGATGTGGGCCTCACCCACCTCCGCCGCCACACCTTCCACCCGCAGGAGCGTGCGGCGATCCTCCCCGTCAAGCCCGCCGTAAGCCACTTCCAGGACGTCCTGGGTGTGCTGGTGGACCGTGCGGCCGCGCTGCGGACGCTGGTGTCCACGGATCTCGAAGATGTCACGAAAATCGGCGTCGAAGCGCAGGGTCAACGGCAGCAACACCGCACCGCCCAGGTAACTGGTGAAATCGAGGGCCTGCAAACAGCTTGTGGGGGTCAGGACAGTGCTGCGCTTCAGGTGCACGGACCCGGGCGGGGGCGCACCGGGCCCGTCGATGTCGTTGCTGAGATGGCTCACGTGAAGACCCATCTCCTCGCTCTCGGCGGAGCTCAGCACGATCGGGGACTGATCCCAGAGCCGGAGTTCCAGGCGGCTCACATGGCGAGCGCCGCGGTGATAGATGCCGGAATCGGGATGGGTCTCGGGGCAGATTTCACCCCGGCGATCGAGCATCGCGAAGGTTTCTCCGTCCTTGAGTACGAACGGGGGGAGCAGATCATGCGGCATGGGAACACGCGGCAAGGAGCCTGGCCGGGGTGGGACTGCGACGGGTCTCGATCTGGCGTTGGAAGAGACGTTCGTAGTCGGCCGCCTGCCGGGCGACTGTGAAGCGCTGCTCGAAATCATGGCGAACCCGCCTGCGATCCAGTCGCTCGATCCCCCGCACCGCCGCTACGGCCTCCTCGATTGATCCCACCACCACGCCGTTGCGGCCGGGCTGAATCACCTCGGGGGTGGAGCCGTTGCGCCAGGCGATCACGGGCGTACCGCAGGCGTTGGCTTCGATCATCACCAACCCGAAGGGTTCGGGCCAGTCGATCGGGAACAGCAGAGCCAGGGCGTTGCCGAGCAGCTCCTGCTTGCCGGCATCATCGACCTCCCCGATGAACTCCACCAGTGGACTTTCACGCAACAGAGGTTCAATTGTGCTGTGGAAATAATCCAGATCAACGGCATCGATCTTGGCGGCCACCTTGAGGGGCATACCCAGAGCGTTGGCGATGGCGATGGCACGGTCAAGACGCTTCTCGGGTGAAATCCGCCCCACGAATGCCAGGTACTCGGAGGGTGACGGCTGGAAGCGGTACAGATCGGTGGGCAGGCCATGGTGAATGGTGCCGAGCCAGTGAGCCCCAGGCAGAGGCGCCCGCTGGGATTCCGAGATCGACACCAGGGGCACCGGATCGAAACCCCCGTGGAGTTGGGCCATCCCCGGACCCGTCAGGGGCCCGTGCAAGGTGTGGAGCTGCGCCACCGGCAGGCGGGCGATGCCGGGGTGGAGGCCATGGCCGGTATGGAAATGGAGAATGTCAAAGCGATCGAGCTGACCGATCACCTGATCAAGCTGGCGATCCTCGGGCACCCGTGGATCGCCCCGATAGCCGGCCGGCCTGAGGGCTCGCGGCACACAGGGGAAGAGCTCGGCGCTGGTGAGGGAGTCACCGCTGGCAAACAGCACGACCTCATGACCACGGTTGACAAATTCTTCTGTGAGATAGTGAACAACTCGTTCCGTTCCGCCATATCGCAGCGGCGGAACACTTTCAAACAGTGGTGAAATCTGGGCGATCCGCATCGGCTTGCTCTCAAAGAATCAACTGGCAGAGCACCCCATAAACGTCCAGAATGCACATCTTCTGTCACCGAGGTGGTCCAGCTGGGGCGTAGCAGAAACCTGCTCCTCGTTCAAACGTAGGCAGGAACCAGAGGTGATGCACCAAGTAGGTGGATTTACTGACACAGAACAGAAGCTCACCGGATCAGGGCAGCACAGCCGAGCGAGCAAAAGGTTGGCCGTTGATGCTGCCGTGGATGTGGGGCACATCTACAGCACGCAAGCACCAGCTTCAAGCCCATAGTGAAGGGAGAGGAGCTATGGCGTGACAAGCCAAAGGATCTGCCCTTGTTGCAATCCGGCCGGTTCCCTATGCCCTGTCATCGATCTCGGACCCTTGCGGACCTAATCATGAACAAGCTCCAGTTCAAAGGTGAATGGCACGAATTGAAGGGGAAGCTCAGGCGGAAGTTCGCCGAGCTCACCGATGACGACTTGGCCTACACCGAGGGCCAAGAAGAAGAATTTCTTGGCCATCTGCAGAAGAAGCTCGGCAAGAGCCAGCAAGAGATCGCTCAGCTAGTCAACACTCCTTAGGAGACCCTTCATGCTGAACTACGCCATAACCTTTTTTATCATTGCGATCGTCGCTGCCGTCCTCGGTTTCAGCGGCATCGCCGGATCTGCGGCGAGCATCACCCAGGTCCTGTTTCTTGTGTTTCTTGTGCTTGCCGTGATCTCTTTCCTCACCGGCCGGCGCAGCGTGATGTGAATCACGAGTTCCGATCAGGTGACTGCGATCTGAGTTTAATCATCAGTGATCACTGACGATTAAATAGAATTCGGCCTTCTGAATGTGCTGCAATAGATTCACCTTAAGCGCCAAAGCCCATTATCCCTTCGCCTTGATCACCATGAATCACTAACTTCGCCTGCTTCGCCAGTTTGCCGTCACTTGTCTTGGCCTGGCCTTCAGCCTGATGGTGCTGATCGCCACGCCGGCCTTGAGCGGTCCCGCCCAGGCCTCAATAGCCTCCATCTTTGCTGCTTCCGGCTTGCCCCTGGCCGCCACCCCCGGCCGCGTCAAGGCCGGCGCCAAGGACTTCGAGGGCAAGACCCAGGAGTCGAATGGCAACGTCACTGGCAACCAGGGAGACCGCCTCGCCGGCAAAGCCAAGCAGGTCGAAGCCAAAGTCCGGAACGCCGTCGAAGACGTCAAGGACAAGGCCGGCATGGGCCAGGAATCCGCTGGCAGGGGCGCAACTGGTTGAGATCAGAGCAGGGCATCACCCAGCTCCAGGGCAGCCAGATCCTCAGCAGTGGTGCCAGTGGTCTGGGCCTCCAGGGCGTTGGCCTGCTCGATCCGCTTCGCCTTGGTCTGGCTGCCATCGAGATCCACGCCATGGACTGCCGAGCAGTACTCGACGATCTGGGCCTTGGTCATTGCCTGGAAGTCAGGCGGCTCAGCAGCCAGCAGCGCCTCACCACCGCCAGCGTCGCCACCAGTGGCGCCGCCGGTGGCGGTTTCAGTGGGGGTTTCCGTGGGGGACTCCGGTTCAGTGGGAGTAGACAACACCGGCTCCAGGGCTGGCTCGAGAACAGGCTCGGCCTCTGGTTCGCCATCCAGGCCTGCTTCCTGATCGGGCTCTGGTTGTTCGTGCTCCGGCTCTGGTGCGGCCGGGGCCGGCTGGCAGCCGCCAGCCCAGCGCCCACCAGCCGGCCAGGTGTACTGGCCAAATCGAGCGGGTCTGGCCGTCCTTGCTGATCAACAACTGACTGGGCGGCTGCCAGCTGCCGTCACGGCCATCGACGCCGGGATCCGGCGTCACGACCAGCCGCTCCTCCGGGCCCGAGAGGCGAACGGGGGTGGAGCCTGGGTTGCTGCTGTCGAGGGGTTGCAGCAGCTGTAGCGGCAGGGCCTCAGCTCCCGCCGCTTGGGCGAAGGTGTCGAGTGGGTTGCTTCTGGCGCTCACCTCACAGCCCCTGGGGGGAGGTGAGCGCCACCGTCATCTCCACCGGCGAGGCCGGGGAGACAACAGCGCGGGCCAGGCGCAGGCAGGGCGGGGTGATCAGCTCGCTGTCGGCTGGGAGGTCAGCAGCGCAGCGCCGCTGATGATCGCCTCCACCTTCCCGCCAGCAGCGGGGATGGCGACGGCAGCGGCCGTGATCCAGCTGCCGGCGGTGCCGTCGGCTAGCAGCGGCGCCAGCTCCAAGGTCACCGTCACCGCCTCGCTGTGGCCAGGGTGGGAGGCGACGAGCACAAAGCTGCCGGTGGCATCGCGGTTGGTGCCGAGATTCACCACATCGCCGCTGCTGCGGCTGTGCTCGTAGCAGTCGGTGGCGGAGTGGTTGATCCAGCCGACGAGCACCGTCTGGGCGTCGAGCAGCCGGGTGGATTGAGAGGTCATCAGGGGTCTCCTGGATGGGGTGTTGGGATGAATCGTTCGTGGGTTCAGGCGCTGTCTCAGACCACCAGCGGCATGGGCGCCACGTTGAACAAGCGGGCCGCTGCCTTGCGGTTGCCCACGGCAAAGCCCACGTACCAATCCACGCGGGTGCGGAACACCGGCGCGTCGTGCACCTCGTCGAAATCCCGAACCGAGATGCCGTAGCGCCCCTCGAACAGGCCCTGCAGGCCGCAGACCGCCGCATCACCCAGCCGCATCACCCAGCACGCAGCAGTAGATCGAGGTGGTGTCTCCCGGTTCGTCGTAGCCGAGCACGGCGTTGCCCTCGGCGTCCTCCTCCACCAGCAGGATCTCGATCCCCTCGAAGTAGTGGCGACCGTCGATCAACTCGTAGAGGGCGCCGCCGGCCTGGCGGGAGGCGGTGCTGATCTGGCGGCGGGCGGCCTTGCTGGCGATCAGCACCTTGTCGCCGCCGTAACCGATCACGCTGTCGGTGAGCGCCTCCAGCGCCAGCAGGTTGAGGGTGCTGCCGCCGTTGTCGATCGTCTGGTCCTCACCCGGCACCAGGCGCTTGCCCAGCCCGTTGAAGGTCCGCGGGTCAAAGGTGTCATCGCCATTGATGATCGCCGCCTCCAGCGTCAGGCGCATCGAGCGCACCTTCATCACGGTCTGGGCAGCACGGGCCTCAGGGCCCTGCAGATCCACGATCGAACGGTCCACATCCAGGTCGCCGCCGAACAGGTGCACGAACTCCGAATCGGAGTTGATCACCCCATAGCTCTGGCGGTAGCCCTCATTCACGGCCCGGAAACCGACACGGGGGAGTTTCGTTTCGGCCGGGAAGCTCAGCGAGCCGCCCACGAGGTTGCGGAAGGGCAGGCGGCGCAGCAGCTCCCCCTCCGCAAAGGTCTTGAGCACCGCCAGCTGTTCAGCACGGCGGGCGTATTTCTGCGCCTCGATCAAGGTCAGGCCCAAGGGCACACTCCCGGGGCCTCGCCCCAGTGACAACAGCAGCTGTTGCCAGGTGTCCCACGCCCCAAACCACCGAGGAGACAGAACCGTGGTGGCCCAGCTCCTGGTGGATCGGCTACGCGCAGCCCTCCTCATGGTCCGGGCGGCCTCAAGGGCTGACGCGAGTGAGCCGGACTGGTGCGTTGGCTGCGCTGCGCTCCGCATTGCAGAGGGGGCTGCCCCTTGACCCAGCCCGGCCTGCTTCGGGGTCTCCGCTACGCCTGCCATGGTTTCTGCATCCCGGATCCGCACCTTCCAGCTCCTGAACTCCCGCACCCTGGAGCTGCTCTGGGAAGAGGCCTCGGCCCACCGCCCGGCTCCTCTGGAGCGGCTGGAGCAGCTCTGCGCTGATCTGCTTTTTGAGCGCCAGGTGGCCACGCCAGCTTCGGTGCCGGTCTGGTACCCCGAGAGCGAGCTGCCCTTCTGAGGGGGGCGGCCCCGGCTGCGGCTGGGGCGCTCTCTTTGTGCCCGCAGCCGGCGGCCCCAAGCCAGCACTGGCAACAGGGGTCAGCAGCACCATGCCCATGACCAGCCCCATGACCCCCGAGCGGTTCCAGGACCGCTTTGAAGCCTTTCGCGGTGAACCCCAGCAGGTCTCCGGCGTCTGGGCCCTCCATGCCGCGATCGCAGACCTGCCCGGCAGCGAGGTCGTCCTCGATGAGCAGGCCCCCTGGGCGCTCACCTTCAGCCAGAAACCCGCGGCGGCCCCGGCGCCGGCAGCTCCCAGCGGCGGCCTCGATCCGCGCGGCTCGGAGGAAGCCGGCATGGCCGGCCCCCAAAAGGCTGCCCCGGTCCAGCCCGGCGACACCTACCTGCTGGTGAATGACCGGGACGAGGACATGGAGGCCTACAACCACACCGGGGCCTTCCTCTGGAAGATCCCCTGCCTGGCCCGCGGCCAAGGCGCCGATACCGACTGGACCTAGACCAGCACCGATACGCCGCCTGGGCTTTACCGGCTCGGCCAGCTCTACGCGGACTACGAGCAGAACCCCAACCCGCCCTGCAGCGACACCGCCATGGCCTACGGCTGGTATTCCTTCGACATGGAAGAGCTGGAGGGTCAGGAGGTGGCCCACGGCCGGGCCGGGATCATGCTCCACGGCGGTGGTTCAGCCTGCGGCTGGCCTGGGGCCTGGGCTCCGCAGCAGCCCCTGCATCCCACCTTGGGTTGCATCCGCATCCACAACGCCGATCTACGCGACAAGGTGCTGCCCCTCTACCGCCAGGGCACGGTCTATGTGGGGGTGTTCCAGGAAAAAAAGTGAAGGCGGGGCCGGTGCTGCCGCCGGCTGGGTCCTGATCGAGAAGGAAGAGCAGCGATGGACTCAGGCCCACTGGACCGACCGCCCAAGCCGCCGTTCAACCGCGAGCGGTTTGTGTTCAAGATCCTGGCGGTGGTGATCGGCACCCAGCTACTGATCTATTCGCTGGCCGCTGGGGTCTGCGGCCAGCGGGCGCTCGTGGGCCGGCCTGTCGGTCAGATCTGCCCGGGCACGCTGGAGCAGCTGCAGGGCGGCTTTGATTCCACCCTCAAGCTGCTGCTGGCGCTGCTGGGCGGAGCAGCGTTGACGCGGATGGACCGGTGAAGGACCTGTGAAGAACTGTTCGTTGGGCCTGCTGCATTCAGCAAGGTGCCGTGGAAAACCAAGGAGAGCGTGGGCCCATGTCGGCCCTAGCCGCCTGAAAGAACTTGAACAGTGTCACCAGGTTCAGCGGCTAGGAACAAATCACAGCTCTGATGGGATTGGACACCACCCAGGTACGCAGTGATCGAGCAGGTGGCTAATCACTGTCCTCGCGATCCTCATCCTCGCGGGATTCCTTTTCCTCCTTTTTCTCCTCCTTCTTGTCCTCACCCTCGTCACCGTCCTTGGATGCTCCAAGGGAGGGCCTCTCTCGATCTCCTTGGTCTTCCTCCCTATCTCTGCCTCCCTCACCACCGCAGGCGGAAAGGAGCGATATCAGGCTGGCAGCAGCGATGAACCGAATGATGCGCTGCATGGCTCGTGGCGGATCTTGTTCAAACCCACTCTGACTGGGGCACCACCTCGGTTACGGCGAGTTGATGTTTTCCGTTTAACTCGCAGCTGCTGCCATGCAGGAGCAGCGCCCTAATCCGCTTGCGCCGGGGGACTTGAAGCCTGTGACTTACTCCGGGTCCTCTCCATTGTGCTTCCTTCCTGCGTCAGTACGCCTCTGGGATCGGTCCCATCGCTGCGCCACTCCTGGCGCCGAATCCCATGGCCACCTATAGCGCCCAGTCCAAGTTCTGCCGGCCAGAAGAAGATCCCTTCCTGTTGCTTGATCGCGCCTCGCGCTCCATCGAGCAGCTGCTGCGCCGTGATCTGCCGCTGCGCCGCACCTGGAGCGAGCAGCCCTATGGAGAGGAGGAAATCACCCTCCTAGAAGAGGAGGTGCTGCCTGCCATCGCTCAGTGCCTGGCACGAATCGATGCCATCGATTCAGCTCTCAGCGCCGCTGGAGAAGAGCTCTATCGCCAAGAGGTATTGGCAGCTGCTCAGAAGCGCCGGGTTCTGCTCCCTGGGGAGGTGGCGCTTATCTGAGCTTATGCAGGCCGCAATATAGGCGGCCTGCTTTATCTCCTTTGCCGCTAAGTGCATCTGGCGGTGCTGGTCTACAGAGCGCACCTATCGGTGCAGATCTACAGAGCGCACCTGCCGGTGCGACAGAGCTTGGAGAACAAGGGTTTGGTACGCGCAGGGAACTTAAGTGTGCGCAGGTGGCGCAAGGGCTACGCGAGCGGCTAACGCCGCCCTTGCCCTCACCGGCGCGATCACTTCAAGTCCTTTGCGCCCTATCCAATGGCCGCATCACCAAAGTCACGCAGCAAGAGCTCAGGCCCCTCGCCAGAAAAAGCGCTGGTTCATGATCTCATCAAGCGTAATGGATTGGATTCCACATGCGAATCAACAACAGACAAATGAATTTCATCGGTTACATCAAATGGCACTGGGGAGGCCCTGTGAAGATGCCATTCCTATGCACTAGCACCCCGAGCTGAATTGCAAGTCAAGTCAAGAAAAGACGAGCCAGCGGCATATACAAACAGGATCCCAGGCTCAATAGGCTCACCCAGCAGGCGATCGAGCAACGCATCAGGGACTACCTGCCTGGCTATAAATCCACCACAGCAGAGACAGGAAACGCACAAGCCAAGCGGCGTCGCGAAATGCTGACGCAACTCTCCAGTAGGTTGCGGCTACAAGAGGGTTAAGGCATCATTGCTGAACCTTGCTGGTTTCGATTTCAGGCGGCGGCGCCTTGGTTTTGAATCAACGCCGTTGTTTGGGTTGGCTCAAGCCGCAAGCTTCCACATTTGTTGTATTGAATGTCATCACTTCGTTTCGTTTGCTCGCCATTGCTACTGGCCGCTACGCCCTTGCTGACCTTTGCTGCCCTTGCACCCGCATCGGCCAATGAGCTGGCTTCACTGAGTAGTGGTGAGTCCATCAACGGCTATATGGAGCAGCAAGAAATTGACGAGCTCAAGGCCTGGCGCTCCCGCAATCAGGTCACCAGTGTCAACCAGTTCTCCGACGTCAGGCCTACCGACTGGGCCTACCAGGCCTTGAGCAACCTGGTGGAAAAATACGGATGCGTGGCGGGATACCCCAACGGCACCTACAAGGGTGGGCAGGCTATGACCCGCTATGAAGCGGCTGCCCTGCTGAATGCCTGCCTCGATCGCGTCACGGAAGTGACCGACGAACTTCAACGGCTGATGGATGAGTTCAAAAAAGAACTCGCCGTGCTCAAGGGCCGTGTCGACGGTCTCGAGGCCAAGGTAGGCACGCTGGAGGCCCAGCAGTTTTCCACTACCACAAAGCTTTCAGGCCTTGCGACCTTTGTCATCGGCGGGATTGACTATTCAGGTGGCGGCAAGAATAAAATCATAGATTACAAGGGAGACGCAGTTAGGGCGCCCTCAAATGTTACCTTTAACTATGACGTTCAACTGACGTTCGATACAAGTTTTACGGGCAAGGACTTGCTGCGTACTAATCTCCGAGCTGGTAATTTTGGCACTAGTGTTTTCGGGGGAGAGCCCCACGCACTTGGTAATTCAGCTGAACTAGAAGTGGCCTTTGAGGAGGATGCCGGTCCCAATATTGTAGGCATTGACAAGCTATTCTATCAATTCCCTATTGGCAGTCAATTTACTGCAACGATTGGCGCACGTGTTGGCCAAGAAGACATGCTGGCTCTTTGGCCTAGCGTGTATCCTGCCGACACAATCCTAAACCTCTTTACTGTTAATGGTGCGCCTGCCGCCTACAGCAAGAACCTGGGCGCAGGTGCGGGTCTTTGGTGGCAAAACAATGGCTGGAGTGTGAGCGCTAACTACGTCTCTGCCCTCGGCTCAGATTCAACCAAAGGGATATTTACCGAGGATGCCGGGGCAACTGCAAGCGTGCAGCTTGGTTATCAACAAGAACAATGGGGCATTGCTGCAATCTGGACATACATCCAACCAGACACCCAGTTTGTACCAGGCACAACTCCCCTTGTTCATGGCGCGGTTGACCATACAGCTGGCGCAGAAACTAATGCATTTGGTCTAAGCGCGTTCTGGCAACCTATGACAAGTGGTTGGCTGCCATCCGTCAGCGTTGGCTGGGGCATTAATAATACTTCCTACAGCACATCTCGACCGGCCGGGAGCTTGCGTCAAAGCCAATCCTGGATGGCAGGCCTGCAATGGACGGATGTGTTCATGAAAGGGAACGATTTTGGGTTTGCAGTCGGATCGGCGGTATTTGCAACCTCCCTAACAGGTGGCGTAAGTCCGGATGATGGCAATCTTGCCTGGGAATGGTGGTATAAATTCCAGGTTACTGATAATATTACTATTACTCCTGCCTTGTTCTACCTAAGTAGGCCGATGGGACAGCGGACTCCAGAGGGTGGCTTCAGCGCTCTAGGTGCCTTGATCAAAACAACATTCAAATTCTAGTTTTAATCAGATAAGTTAGCCCCGGCAATAAACTGCTGGGGCTTTTGTATCGCAGCTTCGTCTAGGGCTGGACCTGGCCCATATCCTTTTCGATTAAGTTTGCTTGTTGATTAGTTGTAGTCTTGGCTGGATTAGAGGAGTTTTCATGATTTCCATGGCCAGGCTTGGGAGGCTTGCGATAAGAGCCGGACCCGCCACCTCCACATGCCAATAGGCCAAAAGCCCTGATGTCTAAATTGGTAGTTTGAGCTGGGTAAATAATTGGTGGTTGGGCAGCTGCTGATGCTCCCGTTGGCAAGGCCAGGAGCCAGCCAGAGCTGATTAGTAAGAAGCTAAGGAATGAACGCATGATAGAAGAGCTACAGTCTGCAGCTATATCAGAGAATGGTGAGAACGATTGAAGTTTTGCGTGGCATGAGACCAGCCAAAACGCTCACGCCTGTCTAAGAGCTTAGGAGCCAGATGGTTTCGTAAGTAAGCCATAAACCAACTTTGTTTGGCACAAGTTGATACTTATTCTGGATCAAGTAAATTAGGTGCTTAGGCCATTTTGCGCCTCGTTTTTAGTGATTTGCATGTGGATGATTGGCGCATGGCATCCATAGCGATCCCATGGCATGAACCCCTTTGCAACCAAGCTCCTGGGCTTTTTCTAGAGCCAACACCTTGCTGGGGTAGGCCAACAAGTTCTCTTGGACTGGTCGACTGCTGTGGTGTTGATGGCTGTTGCTTGGGCTGAATGTCCAAATGCCCATGGCATTCATGCCTGCCACCAGCACTCCCATGCCAACTACGCATGCATTGAGGACACCCATGCCCACAATGCCGATGCTGATGACCCCCATGGGCACCACGCCAATGCTCACTACCCCCATCGGCACGATTCCGATCGAAACGATGCCCAAGGGAGCTACTCCTATGGCGAGAAGTTTCGGTTTGTCGCCGCATTGGGACATATCAATTAGATGGCGAGCAGTGAATTAGTTCACTTATAGAATTCAGTGCTGGGATCCACTGGGCTTGGAAGGCTGGGACTCACCATGTTTGGCGCACGGCATCCACTGGGTACCCATGCTGTGCGCTCCGGTGCAATTGAAATGCAGCTTGGCGGCGGTTTCAGCTTCCGCCTTGGTTGGGTAAAGAGCTGGTACGCCGTTTTGACTTGCGTTGCACGCTCCAGCCAGCAGGAATTGAGCCGCAATGGCTCCGATCCCCATCGCGGCAATCTTCAGGGAACTCATTGTCACAGGATTCAGCAGTCGGGGGCAGAATTACTCACCTGTAACCCTAGCACTAATCTCCACTAAGTGCTGGTTGATGGAGAGATGAGCGCTTTTTTCTCCGGGCCCTGGGTAGAGTTTCATGTATCCACTGGATGGAGGGTTAACCAATGACTCCCCTGCCCCTTGCCGCAGCTCAAGACGCTCCTGGTCTTCGGATTGGCGAGATGGCCAAGATCTCCGGCTTTTCGGTGAAAACGATTCGCTTTTATTGCGATCAGGGCTTGCTGCATACGGCCCGATCTGAGGGTAGATACCGTATATTCAGCTCCGATAGTCTTGCGGAATTGGAAATCAGTCGGGCTTTGCGGTCTATGGATGTGCCGATCGGCGAGTTGGCCCGCATTCTTGAAGTGCGCCGCGCAGGTGTATGCAATTGTTCGGTGCTAAAGGATAGTATCGCAACTAAATTGCTTTCAATCGATTCGCGCATTCAAGAGCTGCAAATGATGAAATCTGAGCTGGCTCGCCTGCTCTCCAGCTGGCAAGACTGCGGAGGCGCCAAATCCGAGGATGCTGCTATGAAGTGATCCGCTATCTCCATTTCCTCCCGGCCATCAGAAGCGCCGTAGCAAGCCCAATCAGATGCCAACATGCCTTCCTGTGAACAGTGGCTCTTGATCTATAGAGCTTTGAACTTCCAACCGAACGCCGAATCCCTTTATACGCGTATCAAATACATCAGCTCTATTGGCTTAGGAGCCAAGCCAACCCTGCTTGCTTGATTAATTGAGGCCTCGATTAGCAGCCAGCAGGCAGAAAGGAGCAGCAAAATTGGGATTGGGACACTGCTGGTAATTCGTCGAGCACCCCTTGCAGGTTGCCCTCACTTGCTCGCAGACGGAAAGGGCTACGCAAGTGGCTACGCCACCCTTGCCTGCTGCTGCGCCGTGGGGCGTCACCTGGGGGTTCCTCGCCAAAATTTCCATGGCAGCTCCACAAGGCCCCGTCTGCAATATCCGCCTGCTGATCGTCCATCGCTATGCGCCCGGTATCAAAAAGAGCGGCGCTGTGCCCTGCACCGTTGAGCACTTCGGGAGGCGCGGTAAGCCGGTCAAGAAGATGCGGCTAATCCCTGCTGAAAAAGCATTTGCCTATGCCCGCAAGCTCCAGGGTCTCCCCGGCGTCACCGTCTCAGTCTGCTGAGCCCATCAGGGGGGCCATCGGCCCCCTTTTATTGGGGTGCTGGCCTGGTGGCAGGGGGAGAGGGGGAAGGTGGCAGGGGAGCAAAAGAGAGGAAGAAACAGTCCAGAGCAGCGGCCTTGCTTGCTCTACCCGCTCCCGCCTGGTCGGGGTTATGCGGCGTTTGCGGCCGCTGAATAAACCGTGCAAGCCGTGCAAACCGGGCACTTACCGGTGGGACAATAGCGAGCCAGGGGACTCCACCGCTCCCGCCTGCTCGGGTTCCATTGCCCCTTCTGCTCGCTTGTCAGCTGGAAGTAGAGCAGCGAGCTGCCTGCTCCAGCCGCTCGCTCCCGCTCGGGCATTCCGCAAAGGCCCGTGCCCGCTGCCGCACCGCTAGTTGCGTGGAGCAAAACCGCCCATCCAGCACCTCAGCTGGGTGGGGCGGCGCCATCGGCTCTGCAAAACCGCTCTCCAGTTTTCCCCACTTCTCGGGGTGTCAGGTGCGCGTTCTTTGCAGCACAGCGATGTTCCCGCTCTCCACCACCCTGCAGTCCCTCATTGATGCTTGGGAAGAAGCACAAGCTTCCGGTCAATGGCAGGAGCCCCAGCCCGAGCCCGCCTATCCAGCAGCCTGGTGGCTAATCCAGCTGGAAGAAGAGCCCCAAGAGCTTGAGCCGCCCCTGCGCTGGTCCTTCTAGCCGGCCAGCCGGCGGCCTTGGAGGCCGCCGGTTAATCCATTGGCGCAAAACAGCAAACATCGAGGGCTTGCGGCACCAGCTCGCCCCTACTCCTCGCACCGGCAGCTGCGCTCAGCAAGGGGACTGCCAGGCAGCTCAGCTGCCGCCGGCCGCCCACAGATCAGCACCATCCGCTACTTGAACTTCCCCTGCGTTGTGGTGCTCCAGCCAGGCATTCAGCAGGTCGCCTTTGGTGACCCGATAGCCCAACTGGCGAGCGGTGTGCAGCAGCTCCTGGCGGCTGCGGCAATGGCTGAGGGTCTGCTGGAGCGAGTGGCTGGTTTCTGCATCAGTCACCAACCGCTCCAGATCAGACCAGCTCATGCGCGTGCGCCCGGTATGCGCTCACGTTCGCGTGGGATAGCCCCTGGCACCAGGTTCCGCAGGGCACGCTCCTGCACTCCGCCCGATTGCTTTCTGCCCTTTGTTGGGATGAGGGTCAGATCCTTCTGGGCAAACCAGACCTCATCCGAACTGACGGGAGCAGCTGGACCACGCCTCGATCGCAGAGGGGCGAGCAGGTCTGTTCACGGACGCGGTGAGGAGGCAGCACGGGTCTTTCAGCAGGGCCAGTGGGCGCTGGCTGGCCGGGCGTTGCGAAACCCCTCCGCAGCATGCCCCTACGGCTCGCGTTGGCCAGGGCTGTCGCAAGGCTCGCTTTGCTCGCCCCTGGCTAGTGCTCACCTTTGGGGCGCTTGGTCGGTGTTCTCCGCACCACCCCAGCCATGGCCACTCCCCAAGGCCCCGTCTGTGAAGTCCGCCTGCTTGTGGTTCACCGCTATGCGCCCGGCGTTCAGAAGCTCGGCTCCACTCCCTGTGAGGTCGAGTTCTTTGGCCGCCGCGGTAAGCCCGATAATAAAGATGCGGCTGATTCCTGCTGAGAAGGCATTTGCCGTTGCCCGCAAGCTACAGCGCACCCCCGGCTGCCGGTTGGTGGCCGTGCTTTGGCAGTGGGCCTGGCAAATGTCGGTTCAGCCCAGCGAGGCCATGGCCACCAGAACCAGCCACCGCCCGCGCAAGAGCAGCACCGCAAGAACCCGGCGCACCGCAAGCCCCAGCACCGACTCCGTTGCCGAGTTGCCGGGAATCAGCACGGTCAGGCGTCAGTGCTCTCAACTTCACCTTGCTGTTGTGGACACGGGAACCCAGGCGGCAATACAAGGTTGTGAGTGACCTCAAGTACCGCATCGAGCCGCTGCAGCACAAGCGGGGTACTCCCAGTGAGAGGGCCCTGAATGAGGTCGGCCGTTAGTCCAGCACTCGTTAGGAGTTGAACCACGGCAGTTTCAGACCAAGAGCTTCGATTGGATCCATCACGAGCTTGTTGAGAGCACGGCCTAGAACGACTTGTGGCTCGTCTGCCCGAATAGAGAGAACGGGATGCGAGTGATCGGCACCGTTGACAATCTTGCGTCTGATCAGGGAGTTCCCTGCCTCCAGCCCGCACACATAGGCTCGTTCCTGACACAGACCCTTGGCTCCATGTTCTTTCTCGCCCATCCGCACCCAGTCGCCAGCGCAGACGATCGACTCCACTGAGGTTTCCAAGGGTGGCCGTTTTCTGAAACTGCCCGGAGAAAAGAGCGACACCGAGCCTGGATAGCGCCGTACCTCGGAATCAACAACCCTGGCATGGGTGAATTCTGGATGAGCGATGGGAAGCAGGTCTCGCGTGAGCCGATCGATGATCTCTTGATCGCTCATCGCTGCGATAGCCGATGCGTTGTAAAAGTCGCTGGCGACCACCGAGCCCTGGGGCTGCTCATCACCCCAGAGAGCCTGTTGAGCATCCTTGTGCAGTTGATCCAGCATGAAAAAAGTGGCCCCAGAGCCCTTCAGTGATTCGAAGCGGGAGAACACGTTGGCTGGGTAAGCGATTGGAACATAACGATCCAGCCACAGACGTGCTGACACGACATCAATGGAACCAAGCGAAGCAGCGCCAACAAGCTCTGGCGCTGCCTTGCTGAGTTCTGGAGATTGAGCCATCAGAGACTTGAGCCCTTTTGCACCAACGGCCAAGACCACAGCATCCACCTCGTCAATCACCTGAACAGCATTGGTAGCCACGTTCATCACCTCAACCGAGCTGACACGCCGCGAGTCAGACGACACATTCACCCGTCTCACCAACGTTCCCCCAAGGACCTGCAAATGATGGCGGGAGATCAGCCTTCGACTCAGGGGTGCAAACAGATGTTCGGCGATGCTTTTCGACTTGATCCAACGGACATCAAATGAGTCTTGGTGGGCCAGGGCGTAGTAATAGAGGAGCTCCATGGTGACCGCGGCTGAAAGCTCTTCGGGCGGCTTGAACAAGCCAACCAGCAAGGTGGGACGCAAGAACTCATTGATGAGCCGATCGCTGATGCCGAGCTTGACAAAGAGTGATTGCGCATCGAGATCGTCGTACTGCTGGAAAGTCTTGTCGCTGCGATAGAGGTCAAGCATCGCATAGAGAAGACCTGCGATGCTGAGTCGGTCTTGAATGGGTAGTCGCGTGAAGTTGGTGATTGTTGCCACCATCTGGCCAAGCGGACTTGGCCATTGCGGTGCGTCTCCAAAGACAGGCGCTGTTGCTTCTAACCCGTCGGGAGACCAGAAGGCACTTGTTGTGAAGTCAGTGAAGATATCGCCAGCGCCGAGTTCATCAGTGAGGGCATTGATATTGGGATAGTCTTTCCAGAAACCTCTGGTGCCTGCCTCGAACGGTTTGCCGCATTTTGTTGTGATTGGTATGCTGCCTGTTGGATCGGGCATCCCATCAATCAAGGTGACACGAATACCGGCTTCACAGAGTGCCTTGGCTGCGCCCCAACCAGCCCATCCGGCTCCGATGACGACGACATGGGATGGGCTTCCGCCGGGCATGGTCTCGTCTGGCATGGCTACTACGAAAGTCGGCTCAGCTTCTGCAAGTTACTCAACGAGTGATGGAACTCGCCGTTCCGTCGTACCGCTTTTGATCTGGACGTTGGGTGGGGCGCGACGGATGCCATGGCTGCTGCAGTAGGACTGCGCTTAGGTGAATCATCCAATCTCCAGATTTTGGGAGATTTCGTAAGCACATTGGCCGCGTTTTGGCGATTCCACCCTATATGTCGCCTCATGGAACACAATTTGACTGGTTTTTTGTTCGATTGATTTCGCTGGGTTCGGTTCTGCTGCTGCCTACAGGTTCGGCAGCTGTCAGTTTTGTCATCGGTGGATTGGTTCGACTTGGTTCCACTGGGATCGCATGGGCTCGACTGACAACTGACTGCGAAGCATGCAACAGGTAGCCCTGCAGCAGCCAGGGGAACGACCGCCCGCAGCGCTCGCTTCTCCAGCCGCAGCGCCCGCTCCGCTGGCGGATAGCTCGGGTAGGAATGGTCGCCCGTGCGGTTGGCCTACAGCCGGGACTTGCAGCCGGGAGCTACAGCCGGGAGAGGTAGCGGCTGCGGTGGCGCCGTGCTGCAGCCTTATGGCCGGTGCTGCCGAACTGGGGGCGGTAGCTGCCGGGAAAGATGACGCCCCTGTCGCTGATCAGACGGCTATCACCAACGAAGCCGGACTGTTGGCGTTTGCGGGAGGCGGTGGATTGATCCAGACCACCGACGGCTGACGCCAACAGCGGGTGCTGCCGCTCCAACGTCGAGGATGTCGTTGGCGGGCCAGCTCATCCACGCGGGCACGGTGGCGGCAGATCTCAATGGCCTCTCCGCTGTGACGCTGAGCGGGCGTCACGAACCGGATGCCGCTGTGGCGGCGCTGGTGGTTGTACCAGTCCACGAATCCCGCCACCCACAGGCAGGCTTCTTCCTTGCTGCGAAAGGGCCGCCTGGGGTAGTCGGGTCGGTACTTGACCGTGCGGAACAACGACTCCGAGTAGGGGTTGTCGTTGCTGACCCGGGGCCTGGAGAAGGAACTGAGGACCCCCAGCTCCTCTGGCGTGACCCCCTTGATCGGTCCAGGCCTTAGGAGAGTGGGTGGTTGTGGTCATGCGGCAGCTCCCTGTTGAGCTGCCTCCAGGGGCGTCAGCCCCTGGAGGGCCGAGTGCGGCCTGAGAGTTTTGTACTCCCAGCGCCAACGATCGGCCAGGATCTGCGCCTCAGGAGCTGTGGTGAACAACTCGGTGTTGAGGAATTCATCCCGGAACTGGCCAATGAACGACTCGGCAAAGCCGTTCTCCCACGGGGATCCTGGCTCGATGTAAGCCGTGCTGGTGGTGCCGCTGGTCTCACACCAGTCCCGAAGAGCCTGCGCAATGAACTCCGGCACGTTGTCCGATCGGATGAACGCTGGCGCCAGGTTGAGGCTGGTCAGAGCCTCCAGTACCGCCACTGACGTGACCCCCTTTGCTGGTCCAGTTCTTCTGAGAGCTGGTGGGGATGCAGGGCCCGGTGACGCCTCACCGATCCATCGGCTGGCCTTGCCCGCTTTCGCTTCCTGGGAGTGGACCACTGCAGGCCTTCCTCCAGCCAGAGCCGTTGCAACCGCTTGTGGTTCACGGTCCAGCCCTCCCGCTGCAACAGGCGATAGGCCATGCGGCGGCCCCAGCGGATGTGATCCGCTGCGATCTCCCGGAGACGCCGCCGGAGCTTGGTCTCCTCCAGATCGATGACCTTGCCGCCCTGGCGCTGCGTCCTGCGGTGCCGCCCCACAACACGGCAGGCCTGGCGTTCAGAAGCCCGGTAACGCTCCTGCAGGATCACAACGGCCCTGCGCCGGCGTTCCGGGCTCAGAAGTTTCCCGTCGCACCGCAAGGTGCGCCTCATGGCGCAACAAGATCCCACTGCTTCGCAGAAGCCTGCGGCTAGAGCATCGCCTTCTCCAACTCGGCTTCTGCCAGAAGCCTCTTGAGCCGGGCGCTTTCCTTTTCTAGCTGGGTCAGTCGCCTGGCCTCCTCGGCCTGCATCCCGCCGTACTGCTCCCGCCAGCGGTGCTACGTCGGCTGCGTCACCTCGATCACGCGGCAGACGTCGGCGACGGTCTTGCCCTGGGCGATCAGCTGCTCGGCAGTCTTGAGCTTGCGGATGATCTGCTCGGCTGTGTGCCTGGTGCGTTTCATGGTGGAGTCCCTGGCCTAGTCTGGCCGGATGAGGACTCTCATAGACCCTGGACCGGTTTCCGGGGTCCACGTCACTCGGGCTAGTCGACAAAGCTCTCGCCCCCGTGGATCACCGCTACGTGACACCAGCCTCAGTAGGGCAGGCGGAAGTGGAACAGCCGATGCTCCAGCACCTCCCCAGCGATCGTGATGGGCTCGCCCTTGAGCAGTGTGAAATCGGAGATCCCCAGCACACCGGCCCGGTGCTCCTGCAGGAACATCACCTCTTGCGCCGTGTCGAGCAGCTCCCGTCACTGCTCGACACGGCGCTGGATGGTCCGCTTGCGGCGAAACCACACCTGGCCCGGGAACGTTCGCTCCAAGTGGAGGAGAAGGGTCTGGGGTTCCAGTTGCGGCGCCTTGACGAGCATCGGCACCAGGACGCTGTCCCAGACCTCAGAAAGGGGGTCAGCTCGGGTGCGCCAATGGCGACCCGGCTGTTGTTGCCCCTCGGGCTGCAACTCACCGATGGTGAGTCGTCCGCCCAGCCGGCAGTCAGCATCAGCTGAAGCGCACCAGCTCCTCCATCGATCTACACGAACTCACTCGATCACTGGGTTGCCAATACAGTGATCAGAGTTCATAGCGGAAGGATGGAGCTGAGCAATCAGCTTCCAGGCAGTCATCCCCTGACTTCTCCTGTGCACCCTCCGGAAAGGGTCACAGGTCCTCCTGGGTTACACCACTCGGAGGGGCGCTAGCTGGCGCGCCGCCTCGATCACGGAGATGTCGATCATCAGCATCGACATCTTTGCGTCAAACGCTCGCTTGTCGGCAGCAGGATCGAGTTCGGTTATTGCTTCAGTGTGGGCAACTGGCGTGATCTGCTATGTCAATCTCCATATGTCCTTGCGTCAGCCGCAGACGCTCTCCCACGCAACTCCATCACCGCCAATCAGCAGACTGCAGCTGTTGGCCCTTGCAGTCGCCTGAAAAGCTGCCTTACAAGGTGGGGATCACCTCATGCTTGGCGTCCTTAATGCGCTTTCTCAGTCTTCTTGTGAAGCCGAAAGCAGCTCCAATTCCGAGAATAGGGAGTGGCCCTGGTACATTAACGTCCGCACCCCTGCAAGAGCCTGGGCAGCCAGCATAGTCTCCTGGAGATAGGTCAGTAAACTCCCCAGAAGTTGGCTGCAAGGAAACCGTAAACAGTTGATAAGGCTCGTCGAAGATACCATTCTCGAATACATCAAAGGCAAAGCCACCAAATGAGACGTAGTTGTCGAGTGCATTAGAGGGCAATGATGGAGTTGAAGAGAAGCCCAGCCCTTCGTTGCCTGGATTCCAGAGATCATCCGGCTTAGCGTGTGCAATTAGGTCAGTCGGATACAAGCCATTGGACAAATAATTAAATACGCCAACGTCTTCGGCATCAGTACCGTCCGGAATGCGATATTGAATATCTCCTGTGTAGATGCCGCCTTCATATCTTTTGCCATTTAATATGTCAAGAATCTTGTATCCAGTAAAATTATATGGTTGCGAAGTGAGAAGAGGATTGGAATCCGATCTTGTGGCCCCTGGATCGCTAGGATTTGTAGGCGTAACGGATCCAGGGTTGGTGTATCCTAGATTAGATATCGTAGTTGTGAAATCTTCTGCAAGAACATCAAAGATAAATACTTCTTCTATGCTGGAGCTGTCAGCTTTTACTGTTACCTTTTGCTGCGAAAAGGTTTTTGTTCCAGCGTAGGCCGGATTTGATAAAAAGCCTGATCCAACTATTGCTGATGCCAAGAGTACAAGGTTCGGACGATGTAACAATATGCATTGCTATAAAGTCAACTATGTCGACATTAGCGGAAGGAGACCGAGGAAAACTACTTGCGTCTAATTTGATGCATTAATGCAGCATTGGATCTCGGATAGCGGCTCCTAGTCAATGAGGATTCTTCAGGGTCACGCTTGGATCAATTACAGGCTTCCTCTTGTGGGCACCTCGAAAAATCAACATGACACTTGAGTCCGGCATAATCCCGATGATGATTTGTTGAGCGCCTGTCGCGACAACGGTGGGGCAGAGAGGCTTCTGGGACGAAGAGTAAAGAGTCACAAAGCTCCAGGATAAAATGCCGGTTCCCAAGCGCCTGGCTGATTCAATCCCATGGGAATCATTTCGCCCACTTCTTCACCAGGGCTAGGCTCAGGAGCCCAAGAGCAATGCATGCAGGGCGCAAGAGGATTGATCCGCTGATCCTTTTCAAGAAGCTCGTTCTCCAGCAGTTTAGCAACCTCAGCGATGACGAGCTCGAATTCCAGGTGAATGACAGACGCTCCTTTGAGGAGTTTGTAGGGCTTGGCGTGATGAACAGAATTCCAGATGCCACCACAGTCGCCTTCTTCAGAGAGCGACTGCGCAAGGCGGGAGTTATTGAGGATCTCTTTGAGCTGTTTGAGGCAAACCTGCGCTACCAGGGTCTCCAAACCCGTGGTGATCAGATTGGGGTTCCCCCGGTTTTGAGGACAAGTCAATAGGGGTCACGCCATGACCACCAGACTGTCCATCGTGACCAACCCCACCAGAACCCGGCGCCGGTTCACGGCGCAGCAGAAGGCGGAGGCCGTGGAGCTCTCCCTGCAGGAGGGACTCTCCTGCAATGCCGTCGCTGAGCGGCTTGGGCTTCCTTCCAGCAGCCTGGTCCGCTGGGTGCGCCAGGCCCGCATTGATCGCGGCCAGCCCGGTCCCCGCGACCAGGGCCTGCTCACCAGCGAGGAACGCGCCGAGCTCAGCCAGCTCCGCAAGGAGAACCGCGAGCTCCGGAGGGAGAAGGATTTTTTCAGGCTGGCGGCAGCGCACTTTGCAAAAGAGCAGCTGCAGCCGAGAGGTTTCGCCTGATCGATCAACTCGCCGCTCAGCACTCGGTCTCCTGGCTGTGTCGGCAGCTGGGGGTGGCGCGGAGCGGGTTCTATGCCTGGCGGCAGCGGCAGGAGGCGGCGGGAAAGCGGGCAGCCGAGAACGTCCGGCTCACCGCTGAGATCCAGGCGGTGTTCCAGGAGCACTGGGGCTTCTACGGCTCTCCTCGGATCCACCAGGAGCTGCGCGCTGCAGGGCATCCGGTGGGCCGTCACCGTGTCGCCTGGCTCATGCGCCGTGCCGATCTCAGGGCCAGGACGCGCAAGCCTTTCCGGCACTGCTCCAGGTCCAGCAGAGGAGCCAGTGGCCTAGTGGACAACCTGCTGCAGCAGGACTTCCGGTCGACGGCCCCGAACCGCTGCTGGGCAGGCGACATCACCACCATCCGCACCACGGCCGGCTGGCGGTATCTGGCCGTCTGGATCGATCTGTTCAGCCGCCGTGTGGTCGGCTGGACGCTGGATCAGCGGATGAATGCTGTCCTGGTGATTGAGGCCCTCCACCGGGCCCTCGGCCACCGGCAGGTGGAGCAGGAGCAACTGCTCCTCCACACGGATCAGGGCAGTCAGTACCGGGCCACCGACTTCCGGGACCTGCTGAAGAAGCACGAGATCACTTGCAGCATGTCCGCCAAGGGCTGCTGCTGGGACAACGCCTTGGTGGCGAGTTTCTTCTCCACCCTTAAGCTTGAACTGAACCTCGATGACAATCGGGGAGTGCTGATCTCACCCCAACAGTTACAGCGCGAT
>CALRKN020000025.1:0-51116 GCA_943368005.1 Bradyrhizobium ivorense
GGAATCAGGCGTTCGAGGGCAGCCTGAATGGTGATGAGGGATTGCTTGCTGACCTCCAGCAGGGCCAGTGCCTGGTCGAAGGGGGTGAGGGATGGGGAGAGGCCAGCCCGTCGCTGGTGGAAGTGGGCAATGGCAACGCCAAGGGCGTCACCACTGCGCAGCTGCAGACGGAGAGCGGCGGCATCCCCGTTGGGTTGGCTGCGGTCGAGCAGGTTGGTGAGGGTGGTGGCCAGCTGCAGATCCCCGAATACCTCCTGGCTGAGTCGCACCAGCGTTTCCATCAATGGCTGGCTGGAGGTCAGATCGGGGGGGACATCCCGAAGCAGCAGCGTGGCGATCACCACATTGAACAGGGGCCGCAGTTGGTTGTCCCAGGCTTGGCGCTCGCGGCTGGTGGGGCCGAAGTAGCAGCGTTCTGCTAGCTGGTGGGCGAGGGCCTCACTCCGCTGGCCAGGTTCGTGGCTGTCCTGGGATAGCGGGTGTGTCTCCTGATCGCTGCTGGGCTCCTGCGCCCAGCAGCGCTGCAGTTGGTCCAGGGCGAGAAGCAGCAGTTCGGCTCGACAACAGCTGTCGGCTTCAACGCCCTGCAGCAAAGCTGGATTGGCCAGGGCAGCCTGTTGGGCCTGCACGACGGCGGCTGTGTCCCAGCTGCCGGCCATGGCGCCGGTGGCCACCCACTCCACCATCCGGTATCGGGCCGAGGCCAGGACCGCCGCCTCGGTGTCGTGCTTCAACCAGGTTTTCACGCAGCGGAGGTCCTGCTCTGCCAGGGAACGCAGCAACAAGTGATCGATCACCACTGCCCGGTCCTCCGGGGTCAGCCGCCAGTCACCGCGTCCGAGGGTGAAACGGTGGTCGCTGCTGATGATTCGCCAACGCTCCACCTTCACTGTCGCCAACTGTTCCAGCGGAAGAGCATCGAGGTCAAGAGAGATTGCGAAACCGCACTCGCGCATGGCCAGTCCCCTGCTGGCCACGTCTGGCCGGGGTTCCCGGGCAACACCTCTGCCGAGAAAAACGCCCGCCAGCCATACTTCCAGTTCCACCTGCTTGCCGACTTCCGCCGATTGGCACCAGCCATGGAGCACCCCGTTCTGATCGAGCTCATCAACCCGCCCCGACAACCTGGGAAAGCTGATCGGGCAACTGTCAGATGCGTTCGCCATAGTTGAGAGAAACCTGATCAGAGGGGCCTTGAGGCCAGGCGTATCGACTTGCCGCCGGAGGTCATCTTGCACGATCCACAGACAAGGATTAAACCATTCAATTGGTTCCAGGTAGCGGAACCGAATACTCCGTTCACAGTTGCGAAGGTAATCAAGTAGAGGATGGAAGTGGTTGCCTGCCGCGACGTTGTCGAGTTGCCGACGCTGCTTCACATAATGATTGCTGTCAAAGCAGGGGTGGCAACTGATTAAAAGTTGAAAGTGGCGCTCCAGTCTTGCAAACCTGCTGAGGAGCGATTCCCCGTCGCGGGGCTGTTGATGCCAGTGCTGCAGTTGTTGCGCTAGGTGATCACGAATAAACAGCAGTCCGTCAGGTTCTTCGCCTGAAGCGGCTGAATCCAAGTGCCAAAGAACGCGAGGAAGAGGCCGATGATGCAAGTTGCCATGCTCTCCGTGGGTTCGACCATTGAGGGAGGCTTTGGGGGCTGAATCGGCGAGAGGTTGCTCCAGTAATGGACAAACCACGTCGTTGCAATGGACGGGATCATTGAGGGCGGCCAAGAGTCGCGTCAAGCGCGGCTTGGTTTGAAACCTTGACTCTGGAGAGGTAACCGTTTGAGGTCCTACTGGCTTAGGGGTGGAAGCGAGCCAAAGAAATCCTCCGCGCTGCAATGTCCGCAATTGAGTTAGTAGCTGCTGGCTTGAAAGGTGTTTCAGCCGATACCTTTTGCAGATCTGGAACGTCAGTTCGGAGATCGTATCCGTGCGTTCTTTTGTCTTTGCATAGGAGGAGCTTTCGTGGTCTTTTGAGCCATTGACAGCTAGGATCTCTTTGAGTCTCTGCCGGATGGCCATAAATGCTTGTGCTGAAGTGAGATCGCTGGCGAAATAAGCTGCTGCTACGCTTTTTGTAGCTTTAGTGTTTTTGATTGTATCAGGGGCTTTCTCTCATCAGTTTCCGCACCTCTGATGCATTGTAGCTGCTGCGCGTGAGCGGGCTGCTCACCACCTGCAGAAAACCCAGTTCCTCTTCGCCGTGACGCCGGAAGTCCTCGAACTGTTTGGGGTGGACGAAGCGATCCACCGGCAGGTGTTTGGGCCCGGGCGAGAGGTACTGGCCGATGGTCACGATGTGCACACCATGGCGACGCAGATCGGCCATCACCTGCAGCACTTCGTCGTCGTTTTCTCCCAGTCCCACCATCAGCCCTGATTTAGTGAAGGCGCGGGGCCAGCCCTGATGCACGCGCTTGAGGAGCTCTAGCGAGCGCTCATAGATCGCCTGAGGCCGAGTTCTGCGGTAAAGGCGGGGAACGGTTTCAATGTTGTGGTTGAGCACATCGGGTGCGGCATTCATCACGGCTTCCAGGGCGTCCCAATTGCCGCAGAAATCAGGGATCAACAGCTCGATTGTGGTGCCTGGGGACCGGTGCCGTACTGCTTCGATGCAGGCCACGAACTGGCTCGCGCCGCCATCGGCCAGGTCGTCGCGGTTCACGGCGGTGATCACCACATGGTTCAGACCCAGCCGCTGTACGGCCTCCCCCAGTCGCTCCGGCTCGGTGGGATCGAGGGCGCGCAAGCCCTTGTCGAAGTCGATGTCGCAGTAGGGGCAGGCGCGGGTGCAGCCCGGCCCCATGATCAGAAAGGTGGCCGTGCCTCCGGCAAAGCACTCGCCGATGTTCGGGCAGCTGGCCTCCTGGCACACCGTGTTGAGCTTGAGGTCCACCAGCAGGTCGGCCACCGCTCCGATGCGCTCGCGCTGCGGGGCCTTCACGCGCAGCCAGTCGGGTTTCAGCAAGGGATTCAGGAGCCGATCACTCGGCGACGGTCAGGAGCCAACTCTAGAAATCGACAGGATCCTGGGGTCTGGCCCTCTCACCTGGCGGGGGGCTGCGGGAGCTCGCCCCTGGGGAAGGGCGATCCCGTAAAGTCGCTCCATCGGGATGTAGCGCAGCTTGGTAGCGCACTTCGTTCGGGACGAAGGGGCCGCAGGTTCGAATCCTGTCATCCCGACTTTTCAGCCCAGTTCCGCGCCTGGATAACCCCTCGGGGTCACAACCCAGGCTCCATCGCTGCGGCTGGTGCTGTTTCCCACCAGCACCAGGGTGAGCATGTCTACCTGGTCCACCTGCAGGTCCCCCAGGCTGGTGATCCTCACCTCTTCTTCCTGCCGTCCCAGCTGGCGGGCCAGCACCACCGGGGTGGTTGCAGGACGCCCCTGCTGCAGCAGCTCCCGGGCCCTGGCCAGCTGCCATTGCCGGCCCTGGGAGCGGGGGTTGTACAACGCCACCACAAAGTCGCCGCGGGCGGCCGCCTCCAGCCGCCGTTCGATCACGGGCCATGGGGTGAGCCGGTCACTGAGGCTGATGGTGCAGAAATCGTGCATCAACGGAGCGCCGACTCGGGCGGCCGCCAGCTGAAGGGCCGAAATCCCCGGATGCACGGCAAACGCGGGCCGACCATCGTCCGGTTGCTCCAGCCAGAGCTCCAGGGCCAGTCCGGCCATGGCGTAGATGCCGCTGTCTCCGGAGGAGATCAGCGCCACAGTGAGCCCCTGGTTGGCCAGCTGCAGGGCCAGGGCGCAGCGGGCCCGTTCCTGGGTGAGCTGGCCGTCGCAGCGCAACTGATCCTGGCGACGCAACGGTTCCAGCAGGTCGAGGTAGGGCCCGTAGCCCACCCACACGCTGGCCTCTGCCAGGGCTCGCCGGGCATCCGGGGTGAGCAGATCCAGTTGCCCGGGGCCGCTGCCCACCAGGTGGAGTTCGCCTGCGCTGGGCAGCCACTGTTCCTGGGTTTGGGCGATGGCGAGGGTGGCCGCCCCCCGTTCCGCCCCCTGCCGGTGCAGCACCTGCTTGGCCAGCAGCAGCCGGGCCTCGGGTCCGGCCGCCAGGAGGGCGGCCGCCTCCGCCACGCTGGCGGTGCCCATCTCCGCTGCCACCGCGGCTGAGGGTGTGGGCACTGCCACGGCGTTCAGGGTGTCGGCCGTGAACCAGCGCAGCGGCCACTGGCGCCGCCGCGCCAGCTCCAGCAGAGCCGGCTCATCGGCCTTGCGATCGATGCTGGCCAGCCCCGCCACGGCTTCGCGGGCAAGACCGGCCACCTCCATTTCACGATCCACCAGCCGCTCCAGCAGCTCCAGGCTGGTGTCGCGCTCACAGCCGATGCCCAGCCAGAGGCAGGGGGGATGCCAGCGGCAACCCTCCCCACGTCGGTGGCTCACCACCAGATCGGGCGGCTCCCCACCATCCTGCTGCCAGTCGGCCAGCTCCCCCGCCGCCTCCAGCCGGCGCCATCGGGTGCTGCCCGCCTCCTGCAGCAGCTTGGGCGGTGCGGGCCCGCGGGCAGCCCGCTGCATCAGGGCACTCCAGTCTCCGCCGGCCCCGGGACGCCAGCTCCAGCGGTGTCCGAAGCTGTCAAGGGCCAGTTGGCCTCGGCCACTGCTGCTGCCCGTTGCCACCACCTGGCCGCCCAGCAGGGCCGCCAACCGTTGGCAGAGCGCCTCGCCACCGGCGGCATGGGCGCCGAGCAGGGGGATGGCGAATCGGCCCTCGGGGTCGAGTACCACCACAGCGGGATCCCTGCTCTTTCCTCGCAGCAGGGGGGCGATGCGGCGCACCACCAGCCCACAGGCGGCCACCACCACGAGGGCTTCGGCCTCCGGCCAGTGCTCCTCCAGCTGGGAGGGTTCCAGGTAGCCGTCCACCGCTCCCATCGCCACCAGATGGGCGAGCAACGGCTCGGCGGCGGCGCTGAAGCCCAGGGCCCAGATGCCCTGGCGCATCGGGGTTCGCGCACGGTTCAAGACTGCAGCTCCGCGGTGCGTTCCCTGGTGCCGACACTTGGCTGGAGACGGTCGGCGTCATCGGCTTGGGGTGGGCCCTCCTCCAGAAGGTCGCTGCCGCGGGCGGGCCCTGGCCCGGATTCGGGGTCGGGGGGAGTCTCGGCTGTGCGGTCTTCGAAGCCCTCGGCTGCGGAACTGTCCGCAGAGTCGTCGTCGTCGCCGGCGCGATTCTGTAGCGAGCTGGTGGCCGGGTCTTCGACCGGCTCAGACCTGGCGAGGGGCGGTTCTGATTCGGGTGGCGGCGGAGCGTCCGCTGCGGCGGTGGTGGCTTCGGCCTTTGGGGAGGTGGTGGCTGCTGAGATTGGTGCACCCTCCAGGAGCTGGACCAGGTCGTCGGCGCTGAGGTGGTCGTTCAGCCACAGCGGACCGGCTGTCTCCGGGGTGATCACCACCTCGCGCACCAGGCTGTTGAACGGGGGGTTGAGGGGCTCCCCCAGCCCGTCGAGCAGGTCCAGCAGGAGGGCATTGCTGCCTGGCCTGAACCCACGCAGCCAGACGGATGTGGTCTGATCCACCAGAAAGCTGTCCCCATTCACGGTGATGCGCAGGCGCCAGCGATCATCCCCCTCCCGCAGCCCCTGGAGCGGGGCATCGCGCAGGAGCCAGTCGATCAGCACGGGTTCGCTCTGGCTGAGGCCATCGGGGCTGACGGCCACTAACTGGGGGCTGCCGGGGACGGGCTGGCCGAGGGGGTTGGCGGCCACCCGATGCACCAGCCGCTGGGCAGCGCCACCCGGAAGCTTCACGGATTCGCCCCAGGGCTTGGCCGCATACACCTGGATCCGGTGACTGCCGGGAGCCAGTTCCGGCATGGTGAGATCCAGTCGCCCGCTGACGGCATCTCCCTCCTTCCAGTCGCCGATCCTCTGCCGGGGGCCATCGTCCACCTGAACCACCAGGTGGGGCCCCAGGCCCAGGGAGGGATGGCGGGCCAGGGGCCAGTCATCCAGCGCCAGCGACAACGTCCAGTCTCCTGCCGGCAGCACCGCCCCCTCGCTGGGGCCAAGGATTGTGACGCGGGGCCGATGGCCTGCAAGAGCAGCATCGATCTGCAGCACCGCACCGGGGGGAGGCACCTCCTGCAATGGCCCCCCAGGCCCGGTGACCGAGTGGGCGGGGGCGGGAGGAGGTTCGGCCCGGCGATTGCAGCCTGCGCAAAAAAGCAGAACCACCAGTGCCAGGGCCAGCAGGGGAGCGATGCGGATCCCGCCTTCCGCTTTCTCCGTGGGATGCGCCACCGTCACACCAGTCGCCTGCAGCCGTGCAGCGGCATTCTGCTGGCCCAGGCGGCTCCAGGCCGGCTGCTGGAAAGGGCGATGAACAGCCGCCATGCCAAAGCCGGGAGGAGATATAAATAACTTGCTCGAGGTTCAGAGTTGGAAGTATTGCTTACTACTCGCCAGACCCCAGTGCTGGCCTGGCGACTCGGCGGATTGAACCTTTGTAACTGAGGCCCGAAAACGCTTGAACGAGGCCCTTATACTGCGCCGAGCGGTCCCCTATCTGGGGCCCAAAGCCCCAGCTGTGGCAGTCGGTTTCACGGTTTCCGTTCGCGGATTCCGCGGGGCTTCTCCCGGCTGGTGCCCATGCCCTGGACCGGGTTCGCCCAGGCCAGGCCATGGGGCCCACCGGCGGCGCGTTCGTGGTTGCCCAGGCAATCGCGTCTGCCCGTCCACAGGGGTGGACCACCACCTCGACCCCGTCCCTCGAGGAACGTCTCGATGACCATCAGCCCACCAGAGCGTGGGGAAAAGGCCAAGGCCATGGTCGACCGGAACCGCGTTCCGGCCACGTTCGAGCTTTTCGAAAAGCCCGGACATTTCGACCGCACCCTGGCCAAAGGTCCCAAAACCACCACCTGGATTTGGAACCTCCACGCCAACGCTCACGATTTCGACAGCCACACGAGTGACCTCGAAGAGGTCTCTCGCAAGATCTTTTCGGCTCACTTCGGCCATCTGGCCGTCATTTTCATCTGGCTGAGCGGTGCCTTCTTCCACGGCGCCCGCTTCTCCAACTACACCGGTTGGCTTGCCGATCCCCTTCACGTCAAGCCTTCAGCCCAGGTGGTCTGGCCGATCTTTGGCCAGGAAATTCTCAATGGCGATGTGGGTGCCGGCTTCCACGGCATTCAGATCACCTCCGGCCTCTTCCATGTGTGGAGGGCCTGGGGCTTCACCAGCGAGTTCCAGCTCCTGTGCACCGCCATCGGTGCCCTGGTGATGGCCGGCCTGATGCTTAACGCCGGCGTCTTCCATTACCACAAGGCCGCTCCCAAGCTCGAGTGGTTCCAGAACGTTGAGTCGATGCTCAACCACCACCTGGCAGGTCTGCTGGGTCTGGGATCGCTGTCGTGGACTGGACACCTTCTGCATGTGTCCCTGCCCACCACGGCCCTGATGGATGCCATTGATGCCGGCAAGCCCCTGGCAATCAACGGCCAGACCATCGCCACCTACGGCGACATCCCCCTGCCGCACGAATTCCTCAACCAGGACGTGCTGGCGCAGCTGTACCCCGGTTTCGGGGCTGGCATCTCCGCTTTCTTCACCGGTAACTGGGCCGCCTACAGCGATTTCCTCACCTTCAAGGGTGGGCTGAATCCTGTCACTGGCAGCCTCTGGATGACCGACATCGCCCATCACCACCTGGCGATTGCTGTGTTGTTCATTGTGGCCGGCCATATGTACCGGACCAACTGGGGTATCGGTCACAGCATCAAGGAGATTCTGGAAGGTCAGAAGGGTGATCCCCTGCTGTTCCCTGCTCCCAATGGTCACGACGGCCTGTTTGAGTTCATGACCACCAGCTGGCATGCCCAGCTCGGCGTGAACCTGGCCCTGCTCGGTTCGCTGACCATCATCGTGGCGCATCACATGTATGCGATGCCCCCGTATCCCTACATCGGCATTGATTACCCCACCCAGCTCTCGATCTTCACCCACCACATGTGGATCGGTGGCTTCCTGATCGTGGGTGCCGGTGCCCATGCGGCCATCGCCATGGTGCGGGACTATGACCCTGCCAAGCACATCGACAACGTGCTGGACCGGGTGCTCAAGGCCCGTGATGCCCTGATCAGCCACCTCAACTGGGTGTGCATCTGGCTGGGATTCCACAGCTTCGGCCTCTATATCCACAACGACACGATGCGTGCCCTGGGCCGTCCCCAGGACATGTTCAGCGACTCCGCCATTGCTCTGAAGCCCGTCTTCGCGCAGTGGATTCAGGGTCTGCATGCCGCCGCCGCCGGCACCACTGCTCCCAATGCCCTTGCTGGCGTGAGTGAGGTGTTCAATGGCGCCGTCGTCGCTGTGGGCGGCAAGGTTGCCGCTGCGCCGATCCCCCTGGGAACGGCCGACTTCATGGTCCACCACATCCACGCCTTCACGATCCACGTCACCGTGCTGATCCTGCTGAAGGGTGTGCTGTACAGCCGTAGCTCCCGTCTCGTCCCCGACAAGGCGAACCTGGGCTTCCGGTTCCCCTGCGACGGCCCCGGCCGTGGCGGTACCTGTCAGGTGTCGGCTTGGGACCACGTGTTCCTCGGCCTGTTCTGGATGTACAACTCCCTCTCGATCGTGATCTTCCACTTCTCCTGGAAGATGCAGAGCGACGTTTGGGGCACCGTCAACGCTGACGGCACCGTCCAGCACATCACCAACGGCAACTTTGCCCAAAGCGCCATCACCATCAATGGTTGGCTGCGTGACTTCCTGTGGGCCCAGGCCGCACAGGTGATCAACAGCTATGGCTCCAGCAGCAGTGCCTATGGCCTGATGTTCCTGGGTGCACACTTCATCTGGGCCTTCAGCCTGATGTTCCTGTTCAGCGGCCGCGGCTACTGGCAGGAGCTGATTGAGTCCATCGTCTGGGCTCACAACAAGCTGAAGGTGGCACCGGCCATCCAGCCCCGTGCGCTCTCCATCACCCAGGGCCGTGCCGTGGGCGTCGCCCACTACCTCCTGGGCGGCATCGCGACCACCTGGTCGTTCTTCCTGGCCCGCATCATTGCGGTCGGCTGACCTTTCCTGACCTTTCCCAATGGCAACGAAATTTCCTTCGTTCAGCCAGGGTCTGGCACAGGACCCGACAACCCGCCGGATTTGGTACGGCATCGCCACGGCTCACGACTTCGAGAGCCACGACGGCATGACCGAGGAGCGGCTTTACCAGAAGCTGTTCTCCACCCACTTCGGACACCTGGCCATCATTGGCCTCTGGGTTTCGGGCAACCTGTTCCATATCGCCTGGCAGGGCAACTTTGAGCAGTGGGTCGCCGATCCCCTGCACGTGCGTCCCATCGCTCACGCGATCTGGGATCCCCACTTCGGCCAGGGCGCCATCACCGCCTTCACCCAGGCGGGCGCTTCCTCTCCGGTGAACATCGCCTATTCCGGTCTGTACCACTGGTGGTACACGATCGGCATGCGCACCAACGCCGAGCTTTACCAGGGTTCCATCTTCATGATGATCCTGTCGGCCTGGGCCCTCTTCGCCGGTTGGCTCCACCTTCAGCCCAAGTTCCGGCCTTCCCTGGCCTGGTTCAAGAACGCTGAATCCCGTCTCAACCACCACCTGGCGGTTCTGTTCGGCTTCAGCTCCATCGCCTGGACCGGTCACCTGGTTCACGTGGCTATCCCCGAGGCCCGCGGTCAGCACGTCGGTTGGGACAATTTCCTCTCCGTTCTGCCTCACCCCGCAGGTCTGGCTCCGTTCTTCACCGGCAACTGGGGCGTCTATGCCCAGAACCCCGACAGCGTCTACCAGGCCTTCGGCAGTTCAGAGGGTGCCGGCACCGCGATCCTCACCTTCTTGGGTGGTTTCCATCCCCAGAGCGAGGCCCTCTGGCTCACCGACATCGCCCATCACCACCTGGCGATCGGCTGCCTGTTCGTGATCGCTGGCCACATGTACCGGACCAACTTCGGTATCGGCCACTCGATCCGCGAGATCCTCGAAGCCCACAACCCCCCCAAAGGAACTCCCTTTGGTGGCGCCCTCGGCGCCGGTCACAAGGGTCTTTACGACACCATCAACAACTCGCTCCACTTCCAGCTGGGTCTGGCACTTGCCTCCCTCGGTGTGGTCACGAGTCTTGTGGCGCAGCACATGTATTCGATGCCGTCCTACGCGTTCATCGCTAAGGACTACACGACTCAGGCTGCCCTTTACACCCACCACCAGTACATCGCCATCTTCCTGATGTGCGGTGCCTTTGCCCACGGTGCGATCTTCTTCATCCGTGACTACGACCCCGAAGCCAACAAGAACAACGTGTTGGGTCGGATGCTCGAGCACAAGGAAGCGATCATCAGCCACCTGAGCTGGGTCTCCCTCTTCCTCGGTTTCCACACCCTGGGTCTCTACGTCCACAACGACGTGGTGGTTGCCTTCGGTACCCCCGAGAAGCAGATCCTGGTGGAGCCCGTGTTCGCCCAGTTCGTGCAGGCCGCTTCCGGCAAAGCCGTGTACGGCATGAACGTGCTGTTGTCCAACCCCGACAGCCTGGTGAGCAATGCCCCTGGCCCCGGCGCCGTTTGGCTGCCCGGATGGCTGGAGGGTCTCAACTCCGGCAACAACAGCCTCTTCCTCCAGATCGGTCCTGGTGACTTCCTGGTGCACCACGCCATTGCGCTGGGTCTCCACACCACCACCCTGATCCTGGTGAAGGGCGCCCTCGATGCCCGGGGTTCCAAGCTGATGCCTGACAAGAAGGACTTCGGCTATTCCTTCCCCTGCGACGGCCCCGGCCGTGGCGGCACCTGTGACATCAGCGCCTGGGATGCCTTCTATCTGGCGGTCTTCTGGGCCCTGAACACGGTGGGTTGGCTCACCTTCTACTGGCACTGGAAGCACCTCGCTATCTGGCAGGGCAACGTGGCCCAGTTCAACGAATCCAGCACCTATCTGATGGGTTGGTTCCGCGACTACCTGTGGCTCAACAGCTCCCAGTTGATCAACGGCTATAACCCCGCTGGCTCGAACAACCTGGCCGTCTGGGCCTGGATGTTCCTCTTCGGGCACCTGATCTGGGCAACCGGTTTCATGTTCCTGATCTCCTGGCGTGGTTACTGGCAGGAACTGATCGAAACGATCGTGTGGGCGCACCAACGCACCCCGCTCGCCAACCTGGTGGGCTGGCGTGACAAGCCCGTGGCTCTCTCGATCGTTCAGGCCCGTGTGGTGGGTCTCGCCCACTTCACAGTCGGCTACTTCCTCACCTACGCCGCATTCCTGATCGCCTCCACCTCCGGCAAATTCGGCTGATCCAGCTCGAATCTGCCCCTTGAGGGACGACCAAAACCCCGGCCACTGGCTGGGGTTTTTTCATGGCTATGCGAGCCCGGAATTCTGGGTGGTGCCTCTGGGATTCGTGTTGGGTTGGTGGTCAGGTTGGGTTGCCAGAGCGGAGTTGTCTTTCCTGCTGACCAGCCCTGCTGAGGGCTGCTATTGCTTTGCCGGGCGCAAATAGTTTTCGCGCACATAGTCCCACTGCTCACAGCGCAGCTCATCGCCGTCTGTGATTGCTCGCTCTCCCTGGAGGCAATCAACCGTCGCGGCGTGGCCCTGGCGGATCAGTTCCATGTTCATGGCCTCGAATCGGCACCCACCCAACGCGATGGCCAGCAGTGCTCCCAGCACCACCTGGAATGGCCAGCGGGTTGATGAGGCGCTGGGTTGTTCGCGTAGATCCATGGCAAGGTTGGTGAAGAGGGCTCTCCTCCCCATGTTGGTTGCTTGCCCATGAAAAAGCCCCGCCTGGCTGGGCGGGGCATGGAGAAGGTCTGCCCTGGCAGACCTGTTGAAGAGGGGGGGTGACCGGAGCTCAGTTCACGCTCCAGACGCCACCGGCGATTTGCACCAGTGGATTGACCAGAGCCGTGCCACACAGGAACCAGGCGAACGCAGCCCCGCCACAGCCGCCCAGCCAGAAGCCACTGGCGAATTCAGCCCAGCCTCCCTTGGTGAACAGATCGGCAGGTGGATTGCCGATCGTGGCATCGGCGGGCTGTACGTTCGGTCCCGTACCCGCTGTGCCGTAGATCGACAGACAGACAGTGAGGATCGATACGAGCCCGATTGTGGCCAGCAGGCCGGCCGTGCTGGCGTATTCCGTGAGGCGTAGGGGGCCCGTGATGGCAAAGGGGCCGTAGAGAAAGAAGCCGTGGGCCATGCCCACTTCCAGGCCACGGCGATTGGGGGACAGGGCCGGACGATAGGCCGGCAGGGCATTCAGAAATGCCTTGGTGAAGTAGCTGCTGTTGACGGGGGTGGCCAGATTGCCGACACAGGGGTCGGCCACAGGGGTCACGGTCATGGTGGATGTACGAGGAGAGCTGAACGAAACGGCGGTGTGGCGCAGCGGCTCAGTCCCGCGCTTCGATCACGTTGAACAGCAGGGCCATGGCTACCGCCGGGCCGAGGATGCCCACCAAGGGGACAAACACGGAGGGCATCCAGGCAGCAACGAAATCTCCAGTCATGGCACGGGCCAATAGCAACCGCCGGTACTGTAAGGAGCCTCTTCAGGCCTGCCTTTCGGGCTTGCAGGGGGCGACATAAAAGTTCAATCCATGAACCCCTCGTTCTTCGGAGGCGCTGCCGTCCTGCTGGTGCTGGCTCTCTGGTGGGCCGGGCGCCGTAAGCCCATTCCCTTGTTGCGCTCCACCGATGGGGCCGCCATCGCCGCGCTCAACCGGGCCCAGATTGCCGCCCTGGATCGTCTCGAAGTGGTGGTGGTGGACTCCAGCACCGCCGGCACGCCGGAGGCCAGCCCCGCCGCCGCCGTCCCTGACCCTGGCAGCCCGGCGGGGCGGGCGCTGTTGCTGCGACGCCTTGTCGCGGCCCTGGGCCAGGACCCGGTCACCCGTCTGGAGGCGGTGAACCTGGCCCGTGCCTGGGGGCATCGCTGCACCGTGCCGCTGCTGCTGCGAGGTCTGCGCGACAGTGATCCCGCCGTGGTGCGGGAGTCGGTTCTGGCGATGGAGCGTTTTCGTGGTCGTACGGCTGCCCCCGACCCGGAGTGCGGCCTGGCTCAGCTGCCTTTGCCGCGCAACGTGTCCCGCACCCGGTAGATCGGCCGGCCCTGGCTTTCGTGGTAAGTGCGCATCTGCAGCTCGGCCAGCAGTCCGAAGCAGAACAGCTGCACTCCGGCCAGCAGGCTGATCACGGCGGCGAGCAGCAGGGGCCGATCGCCGATGTCGGCCCCCAGCACCAGTTTTTCCGTCACCAGCCACAGGGCCACAGCCAGGCCCGCGGCCATGGCCACCAGTCCCCCCAGGCCGAACACATGCATCGGCCGGGTGAGAAATCGCTTCATGAACCACACGGTGAGCAGGTCCATCAGCACCCGCAGGGTGCGGTCGATGCCGTAGTTGCTTTTGCCGAAGCGACGGGCATGGTGCCGCACCTTCACCTCGCTGATGCGGGCCCCTTCGATGTAGGCCAAGGCCGGCAGAAAACGGTGCAGTTCGCCGTAGAGGTTGAGATCCTCCACCACTTCGCGGCGGTAGGCCTTGAGTGAGCAGCCGTAATCGTGGAGCTTCACACCGGTGACCCGGGCGATCAGGCTGTTGGCCAGACGGCTGGGCAGCAGTCGGCTGAGGGCCGCATCCTGACGCCGGTGGCGCCAGCCACTCACCAGGTCGTAGCCCTGTTCGATCCGCTCCAGCAGCAGGGGAATGTCTGCCGGGTCGTTCTGCAGGTCACCATCCAGGGTCACGATCACGGCCCCGCTGCTGGCATCGAAGCCGGCGGCCATGGCCGCAGTCTGGCCATAGTTGCGCCGCAGCAGCACCGCCACCAGTTCGGGCACGGTCCGGCTCAGATCAGCCAGCACGTCGGGGCTGCCGTCTCGGGAGCCATCGTCCACGAGCACCAGTTCGAAAGTCACCCCCAACGGACGCACAGCCGCCAGCAGCTGTTCCACCAGCAGCGGCAGGTTGCTTTCCTCGTTGTAGAGGGGCACCACGATGGAGAGGTCCATACATCGCCCGCACTGGGCGCGACCTTAAGCGGGCAACGGGCTGCCGTCGTGGCAGTGCATCACCCGGCCGGCGCCGCGCAGTTCCCGCCTGTAGTGGCTGGCCACCGGGTGGCCATTGTGGGGATGGAGATCATCGATACCGATGCCGTTGCGGCCATGCTCCCGGCCAGAGCTGTGCAGGTAACGCCCCCCGCCCAGATGCAGTGCCACGTGGGTGCAGCGTTGGGGACTGCCGAAGAAGATCAGATCGCCCGGCTCGAGCAGGTGGGTATGGCCAGGCTGTACCGCTACCGGCATGCAGAAGCGCTCCTGCAGGTAGGCATCGCGGGGAATCCAGATCTGATGGGCGGCATAGGCTGCCTGCACCAGCCCGGAACAGTCGAAGTCCGGCCCTACCGTGCCCCCCCACAGGTACACGTTGGCCCGTTCCATCCAGCTCAGGGCCAGATCCAGCACCCTGGGCAGTCGCTGGCTGATTTGGTTGCGCTGCAACAGGCGAGGCAGGGGACGTCGGGTTGTTCGGGCCCGCCCCACCAGGTCGCCTGGGTTCAGCCAACCGGGATAGCCGTCCTCCAGCAGGCGCACGCGCCGTCGCCCCTGTTGGGTCTCGGTGAGGAGCTGGAGGCAGCGCCCGGGTGCCGCCTGGGTGGCCAGGCCGCCGCCGCCCGGCCGGCTGTAGAGATTCACCGGCCACTCCAGCTGCCAGATGCTGTCGGCGGTCATCAATTCCAGTGCTGCCGAGGTGGGTGCGGAAACGGAAGGGAGGGAAGCCATGTCTAATCTCGCCGGATTGGTTGCCCGCAGCGATGGCGTTCTACAACCCCGATCCGGCCATGGCCCAGATCCTGGCCGATCTGGTGCGGGCTCTGGAGATCGATGGACGTTCAGGACTGCCCGACCGTCTGGCCCTTACGTGGGTGCGCTATCCCCGGGGGCTGGTGGCTGTCGACGGCTCCCTGCCCATGACGTCCACTGATGATCCGGGCTCGCCGTTCGTTGGCCAGACACCGGGGGGCCGCGGAGCCAGTTGGGCTGGGGAGCGGCAGTGCTATCCAGCGAGCGTGGTGAAGCTCGTGTATCTGATCGCCGCTGAGGCCTGGCTCCAGCAGGGGCTGCTGGAGGACGGTCCGGAACTGCGCCGCGCCCTGGGCCTGATGATCCAGGACTCCAGCAACGACGCCACCAGCCTGGTGGTGGATCTTCTCAGTGGGACCAGCAGCGGTCCGGCCCTGCCGGCCCAGTTGATGCCCAGCTGGGTTGAGCAGCGCCAGCTGGTGAACCGGTGGCTCGCCGGTTTGGGCTGGGCTGAGCTGGATGGGGTCAACGCTTGCCAGAAGACCTGGGGAGATGGGCCCTTCGGGCGGGAGCGGGAGTTCTATGGCCCCGCCCTGGAGAACCGCAATCGCCTCAGTACCGATGCCACCGCCAGGCTGCTGGAAGCCGTGATGGCCTCGCGCCTGGTGTCACCACCCGCCTGCCACCGCATGCAGGCCGTGCTCGAACGCAGTCTTGACCCTCACGGGCGCGCCGCTGATCCGGAGAACCAGGTGGATGGATTTCTCGGGGAGGGCCTGCCCCCTGGGGCTCGCCTGTGGAGCAAGGCCGGCTGGATGAGTGCGGCCCGCCACGACGCCGCCTATGTGCAGATGGAGGGCCATGATCCTTTTTTGCTGGTGGCCTTCAGCGAGGGCACCAGCTGCGCCCAGGATGGGGCGCTGTTGCCAGAGATCGCCCGTCGGCTCAGCAGCGCCTGTAGGCGCCAAACCCACGATGGAGATCAGGCAGCGAATCCAGACGGGTCGGGTTGAAGCGTCGGTTGGACCGACTGTTCTGTCAACGGAGAGGGAGGGATTCGAACCCTCGACAGAAGTTGCCTCCTGTAACTCCTTAGCAGGGAGCCGCTTTCAACCACTCAGCCACCTCTCCAGAGGCGTGTGGAGTTTATCAGTGCGCCGCGCTGTCCGCTTCGGCCTCGTTGCTGGGCGGGCTCAGCCGGGGCAACCGATGCTTGAAGCCGCAGAGAATCTCCCAGGGGATCGTGCCGCAGCGCTCGCTCCAGTCGCTGGGGCTGACCTCCTCGTCCCCATCGCTGCCCAGCAGGGTCACCACTGATCCCACGTCCACTGCCGGACAGTCGGTGACATCCAGCACCAGCTGATCCATCGTGATCGCCCCCACCTGGGGCAGGCGTTGCCCCTGGAACAGCACCTCCAGCTGGTTGGAGAGCGCGCGCGGCACCCCATCGGCGTAGCCAATGCCCACCACGGCCAGTCGGCTGGCCCGGCTGGTGCGGAAACGGTGGCCGTAACTCACCCCTACCCCGGCACCCACCTCCCGCACAAGGCGCACCCGAGCGTGCAGATGCATGGCTGGCCGCAGAGCCAAGTCTCCGCCGAGGTGGTCGGCGGGTCGCTGGCCGTACAGGGCAAGCCCCACCCGCACCATGTCGTAGTGGAGACGCTGGCTGCGCAGGGTGCCGGCGGAGTTGGCCAGGTGGCGACAGCCGGCCTCCAGGCCCTGTTCGCTCAGACTGTTCAACACGGACTCAAAGCGCTGCTGTTGCTGGCGGGTGAGCCCCCCATCGTTGCCATCGGGCAGGTCGGCGCTGGCCAGATGGGAGTAGATGCCCACCAGTTGCACCGCTTCAAGGGCCTGGATGGCGCCCACCAGCCGCGGACCCTCTTGCCAGTCGGCGCCCAGCCTGGCCATGCCGGTGTCCAGCTTCAACTGCAACGGCATGGGCCTGCCCTGGCCGCTGGCCAGGTTCTGGCAGAGCAGGGCTTCGCGCATCCCACTGATGGTGGGCATCAGCTGCCAGCGCAGGCAGCCCCGCAGTTCCTCTGCCTGCGTCAGGCTGCCGAGCACGAGCACCGGCACCTCGATACCGCACTTGCGCAGCTCGATCCCTTCCTCCAGGGTGGCCACCCCGAAGGCCTGGGCTCCGCCGGCCAGGGCTGCGCGCGCCACGGTGACCGCGCCATGGCCATAGCCATCCGCCTTCACCACCGCCATCAGCTTGCTGCGGCTGTCCAGGCAGCGCCGCAGGCTTCCCGCATTGGCAGCAATGGCCGCCGTATCCACTTCCACCCAGGCCCGCTGCCGCTGCAGTCCCTCCCCTTCGTGTTCCTCCCGGCCTGGATCGTCCCGGGGCTGCCAGGCTGGCTTGGTGGCCTGGGTCACGAAATCTCCCAAGAATTGCCCCTAGCATGACGCGCAGGGCTAATTTTGTCGCGGGCATCGACGACCATGGGCCAGGTACTTGTGCTCAATGCGTCGTACGAACCGCTGAACATCACCAGCTGGCGCAGAGCCGTGGTGATGGTGCTCAAGGGTAAGGCCGAGGGGCTGGAACATGACTGGGGCCGGCAGATCCGCACGGACCTGGTGCAGCCCACCGTGATCCGGTTGCGCCAGTTTGTGCGGGTGCCTTATCGACCCTTGCCCCTCACCCGTCGCAACCTGTTCCAGCGTGATGGTCACCGCTGTCAGTACTGCGGCTGTCGCAATGAACGGCTCTCGGTTGACCATGTCCTGCCCCGCAGTCGGGGCGGTGATGAAACCTGGGAGAACGTGACCACCGCCTGTCTCACCTGCAATGTGCGCAAGGGCAACCGCACCCCGCGGGAGGCGGGCATGACGTTGGCCCGCCCACCCCATCGCCCGCTCAGCGGTCCGGGCTTTGAAGCCACCCGTCTGATCCGCTCTGGGAGCCACCGGGAATGGGCCAAGTATGTGATTGGTCTTGAGGTGCTGGAGTTCACCTCCCAGGCGGGAGATCTGCTGGCTGATCAGCTGTCGGCCTGAGTGGCCAGTGCCTCCAGCTGACGGCTCTGATCCGCCGCGATGCAGGCTCCGATCAGGTCGGCCAACTCACCGTTGAGCACTGGTTCAAGACTGAAGTTGCGGCCCAGGCGATGGTCCGTGGCTCGGTTGTCCTTGACGTTGTAGGTGCGGATCTTTTCGCTGCGGTCGCCGCTGCCCACCTGGGCCAGACGGAAGGATCGCTCTTCGGCCTGAGCTGCCGCCAGTTCCCGCTCGTAGAGCTTGGCGCGCAGAATCTCCATGGCCCGCTCCCGGTTCTGGAGCTGGGAGCGCTCCTGGGTGCAGAACACGCGGATCCCCGTGGGCTTATGGAGCAGGTCCACCGCCGTTTCCACCTTGTTCACGTTCTGGCCGCCGGCGCCCCCGGAGCGGACCGTGCTGATGTCCAGATCACCGGGATCGATCTGCACCTCCACCGGGTCGGCCTCTGGCATCACGGCCACCGTGGCTGTGGAGGTGTGCACCCGTCCCTGACTCTCGGTGGCCGGCACCCGCTGCACCCGATGCACGCCCGCCTCGAACTTCAGCTGGCTGTAAACCCCCTCACCCCGGATCGCCAGGATCAGCTCCTTGTAGCCGCCCAGTTCCGCTTCCGAGGCGCTCACCGCGTCCACCCGCCAGCCCTGGTTCTGGGCATGGCGCTCATACATCCGCGCCAGGTCACCGGCCCAAATGGCGGCTTCATCGCCGCCGGCGCCGGCGCGGATCTCCAGCATCACGCTGCGCTCGTCGCGGGGATCTCGGGGAAGCAGGGCAAGGGTGAGCCGCTGCTGCAGGGCCTCAATCTGCTGGTCCAGGCTGGTCAGTTCCTCGCCCGCCAGCTCCTCCATGGCGAGGTCACCCCGGTGCTCCCGCAGCAATTGCCGGGCCTCCTGGCGTTCCTGCTCCAGCTTGCAGAGGCGCCGATGGTCGACCACGAGGGGCTCCAGGCGCGCGTGCTCGCGGGCGATGGTCTGCAACTGGGGGGGGTTGGCCGTGACGGCCGGATCGGCCAGCTGCCGCTCCAGGCTGGCATAGGTGCGCTGCGCTGTTTTCAGGCGTTCGTGGAGCAGGGATGGATCCATGGGGCGGATGCTCGCGCGAAAAAGCCGGACACTCCAGGGGAGCGTCCGGCCCGGACCAGGAGGGCCAGGTTGAACGACCCAGCCGGGATGGTCAGCTTGCGGTGGAAGCGTCCTCTTTGGGGGTGGAGGCGCCAGCCATGCCGTACTTGCGCATGAAGCGATCCACTCGGCCCTCGGTGTCGAGGATCTTCTGGGTGCCGGTGTAGAAGGGGTGGTTGCCACTCCACACGTCAACGTGGATCTCAGGCTGGGTGGAGCCGGTGGTCATGACCACCTCCCCATTGCAGATCACCTTGGCATCGGGATACCAAGTGGGGTGAATATCGGCCTTGGGCATGGCTGAAAGGGGCTGAAGAAGATAGAGGCGCAATCAGCGCTTCGAGAACTGGGGTGCTTTGCGAGCTTTCTTGAGGCCGTACTTGCGACGTTCCTTAGCGCGCGGGTCGCGGCTGAGGTGTCCCTCGGTCTTGAGGGGCTTGCGGTTGTCGCCGGAGAGATCACACAGGGCGCGGGCGGCCCCTTGCTTGATCGCATCAGCCTGGCCGGTGAGTCCACCGCCGCGCACGTTCACCAGCAGGTCGTAGTCGTTGGCAAGCCCAAGGGTGTTGAGCGGAGCCTTGACCGCCGCCAGGTATGTGGGGTTGTAGTTGAGATAGTGATCGCCGGGACGACCATTGATGGTGACCGTGCCGGTGCCGGGCACTACACGGACACGGGCAACAGCAGTCTTGCGGCGACCTGTACCCCAGTAAACGACTTTGGTGGTGCTCATTGGGCGGCGGTAGCGGGATCGAGGGCGAGGACCTGGGGCTGCTGGGCGGCGTGCGGATGCTCACTGCCCTTGTAGACCTTCAGCTTGCGGAACAGCTGGCGGCCGAGGGCGTTGTGGGGCAGCATGCCCTTGATGGCCTTTTCCACAATCCGCTCAGGGATGCGGGCCTGCAGGTGGGCGAAGGTTTCAGTTTTCATGCCACCGGGGCGGCCGGAGTGGCGCCGGTAGAGCTTCTGGGTGGGCTTGTTGCCGCTCACCCGGATCTTGTCAGCGTTGATCACGATGACGAAGTCGCCGGTGTCGAGGTGGGGGGTGTAGGTGGGCTTGTTCTTGCCGCGCAACACGGAAGCCACCTCACTGGCCAGACGGCCGAGGGTCTGATTCTCGGCATCCACCAGATACCACTGGCGGGGGAGAGAATCAACGGAGGGCAGGGGAGTCTTGTTCATATCGCCTGGTCAGGCACCGGCAGGCCGTAGGGGGCTGGGCTGGTGGTCGTGGGTTTGGAAGAGCACGGGTGAGAGCGTCACCTGTGTCGGTGCAACCCATCGACCCTACCGCTTGGCCGGTTGAGGGCCTGCGGATCGACGGATTGGCCAGCGGAACGGCCTTCCCTGCGGCCCCCTGCGCCACCCCGATCAGGGACCGGATGGATGGGCGGAGGGAGGCGGTTCGGAAAGTTCCAACTGAAACCGCGGCTGACAATCATACCAGGCGGCTTCGGGGAAGACTGGCTCCGGGTAGCCGACCCGCAGCAGGCAGAGGCCCTCGGGTGGGGCTGCCTCCTTCACGGCGGAGCGCTGGCACTGTCGCCAGCGCCGCTCGAACACCTCCAGGGGCATTTGCCCCTCCCCCACGGCCACCAGCTGGCCCATCACCAGCCGCACCATGCCGTAGAGAAAGCCGCTGGCCTGCAGCTCCACGCTGATCAGGTCGCCCTGGCGCTCCACCCGCACCTCCTGCAGGCAGGTTCGGGAGTGGCTGCGCCTGCTGCCCGCCCGCATAAAGGCGGCGAAGTCGTGTTCCCCGAGCATGCTCTCCAGGCCACGGCGTATCAGCGCCTCGTCGAGCCGCCGGCGGTAGCGGTGCCAGCTCCAGGGCGCGAGAAACAGGTTCGGGCGCTTGCCGTTGTAGATGGTGTAGCGATAGCGCCGGTAGGTGGCGGAAAAGCAGGCGTGCCACTCGGCTGGCATCGGAGTTGCGGCAATCACACGCACCTTGGGGGGCAAGACGCCGTTCAGCGCCTTGGGCCAGCGTTCGGCCGGGATCGGACCCGCACAGTCGAAGTGGGCCACCTGGGCCGCCGCATGCACGCCGCTGTCAGTGCGACCCGCCGCCATCGTCTGGGCGGGCCCGTCCGGATCTAGGCGGCGGATGGCGGCCTCCAAGGTGGCCTGCACGCTGGAGGCATTGCTCTGGCGTTGCCAACCATGGAAAGCACTGCCCTCGTATTGCAGGCAAAGGGCGATGCGCCTGAGCTCGCGGACGGTCATGGCGACCTTGTCAGCACAAAGCCGTGACGGGATAGGCCGCCACGGCGTGGGTGGGATGGAAACCCAAATGGGACCGGCAGTAGGGAAGGGCCGGGATCGCTTGGCGCATCCGGAGCACCAGGCCCGGCTGCCAAGCGATCACACCAGTTCGATGATCGCCATTTCGGCGTTGTCGCCGCGCCGGGGCACAGTGCGGATGATGCGGGTGTAGCCACCCTGGCGCTCGCCGTAGCGCTCCTGGGCTTTGTCGAACAGGGCGTGAACCAGCTGCTTGTCGTAGATGTAGCCGATGGCCCGACGGCGGGCAGCCAGGCTGCCTTCCTTGGCGAGGGTGATCATTCGCTCGGCTTCATCGCGCAGGGCCTTGGCGCGGGCCTTGGTGGTGGTCACGCGGCCTTCGCGAATCAGCTGGGTGGTGAGGCCACGCAGCATGGCCTTGCGTTGGTCAGCGGGGCGTCCCAGTTGGGGGACTCGGCATTGGTGTCGCATGGTGCTTGGGTCCTGGGGGTTCGAATGCCTTGGATTCAGGCGCTGGTGCGGCTCTGGGGCAGGGTGATGCCGATACGCTCGAGCGCTTCGATCACCTCATCGGCTGACTTGGAGCCGAAGTTCTTGATCTCGAGCAGATCCTCGTAGCTGAACCCCATCAGGTCGCTGACGGAATTCACCTGGGCCCGCTTGAGGCAGTTGTAAGCGCGAACCGAGAGGTTCAGCTCTTCCAGAGGAATCTGGGCTTCCGCTGAAGGCTCGGGCTCCAGTCCCGGCTCTTCGACGGCCGTCAGGCTGGCCAGGGGCTGGAACAGGGCGATGAGTTGGTTGGCCGCCTGGGCCATGGCGTCATCTGGGGTGATGCTGCCATTGGTCTCGATCTCCAGGCGCAGTCGCTCCCGGGCCGAGCCGCCTTCGCCGACGGCGGTTTCATCCACGCTGTAATTAACCCGCTTCACCGGCTTGAACACAGCATCGATCTGAAGCAGGTCGATGGCGCTGGTGTCCTCGCTGTGACGATCGACGGGGCGATATCCCACGCCCCGCTCCACATGAACCTCCATCTCGAGGCTGTGGCCGTCGGCAACGGTGGCGATCAGGCGATCGGGATCGATCACCTGCACCTGGGAGGAGAACTGCAGGTCGGCGGCGGTGATGGTGGCAGGGCCGCTCACCACCAGACGGCCGATTTCCAACTCGCGGCTGCGGCTGCTCACAGCCACCTGCTTGCAGTTGAGCAGGATGTCGAGAACGTCCTCGCGCACGCCAGGGACGGTGGCGTATTCGTGGTTGACCCCGGCGATGCGCACGGCCGTGATGGCACTGCCCTCGAGGGCGCCGATCAGGACGCGCCGCAGGGCGTTGCCAAGCGTGGTGGCCTGGCCGCGATCCAGGGGGCCGATCAGGAACACCCCGGTCTGGGACCGGTTTTCACTGACCTGATGTTCGATCCGGTCGATTTGGTAGTGCAGCACGGTCTGATGGTCGAAGGGTTGACGGATGCCCGTTGGGGTGGGGACGACGGATCAGACCCGACGGCGCTTGGGACGTCGGCAGCCGTTGTGGGGCAGGGGGGTCACGTCGCGGATCAGGGTGATCTCCAGGCCGGCAACTTGCAGGGCACGAATCGCGGTTTCGCGACCGGAACCGGGCCCACGCACCAACACCTCGATCTGGCGCATGCCCTGTTCCAGCGCGCGTCGGGCGGCTGCTTCGGCGGCGGTCTGGGCAGCAAAGGGGGTGCCCTTCCGGGCGCCTTTGAAGCCGCTGGCTCCGGCGGAACTCCAGGAGATCACCTCACCGGCCGTGTCGGTGATCGACACGATGGTGTTGTTGAAGGTGCTCTGGATGTGGGCAACGCCGTTGGGAACGTTCCGCTTGGCCTTCTTGGGGCCGGATTTCTTGGCTGGCTTGGCCATAACGGTGGAGCTGCTGAGGCAGCAGAGGTGATCGGAGAACTGGGGGGAGGCTCTGGTGACGGCGCTCGCTGGGCCGCCGCGTCCTGGGTGGGACGGGAGGCTTGTGAGTCCGGCAGAGCTCTGGGCCAGGCCGCAGAGCGACCTGAGAGTGAATGGAACAGGATTGGACGGTTGCCTTCAGCCTGCTGCTGAAGACAGGAGTAGGGCAAAGGATGAAAAGGCCTTGGGCCAAGCCAGCCAGCCTTACTTCTTCTTGCCGGCCACGGTCTTGCGGGCGCCGCGCCGGGTACGGGCGTTGGTGCGGGTGCGTTGGCCGCGCACGGGCAGACCCATGCGGTGGCGGCGGCCCCGCAGGCAGCCGATGTCCTGAAGCCGCTTGAGGGCCATGCCCTCCTGCCGCCGCAGGTCGCCTTCGAGGGTGAAGCTGTCGGCAGCACCGCGCAGCTTCTGGACATCGGCGTCGCTGAGGTCCTTCACGCGGGTGTCGGGGTTGACACCGGATTTGGCGAGAATTTTCTGGGCACGGGTGAGACCGATGCCATACACATAGGTGAGGGCGATCTCAACCCGCTTGTCGCGAGGGATATCGACGCCTGCAATCCGAGCCACGGGATAATTGCTTCAGGGTGGTCAGTGGGGCTCACCGGCTTCGCGCAGGCCGGCTTGGCTCTGCTGAGGTCGGCGAGGGTGGGGAGTCAAGGGACAGGACGGATCAGCCCTGGCGCTGTTTGTGCTTGGGGTTGGTGCAGATCACCATCACCCGGCCGTGGCGACGGATCACCCGGCACTTGTCGCACATCTTCTTGACTGAGGCACGCACCTTCATGGGCGTTGTGCTCTCCGAATTTGCAAACCGCCACCCTATCACACGGGTCAACTCCTCCGGTCAGGCGGGGAGTTCAGGCCAGCAGGAGCTCGATCCGCTCGGCGATCTGCTCCACCGAGCCGTCGGCTTCCACCGCTTGCAGCAGGCCAGCCTCGCGGTAGTAGCTGATCAGCGGAGCCGTCTGCTCCCGGTACACCTCCAGGCGGTGGCGGATCACGGCTTCGTTGTCGTCGGCGCGGCCCCGGCTGAGCAGCCGCTGGATCAGCACGCCATCGTCAAGTTCCATCAGCACCACCAGTTCAATCTGCTGCTCCAACTCCTCCAGCAGGTCGGTGAGGGCGTCGGCCTGGGCCACATTGCGGGGGAAGCCGTCCAGGAGCCAGCCGCTGTCCCCGGCCTGGCTCTGTTGCTCCAGCCGACTGCGCACGATGGCCAGCACCAGGGCGTCGCTCACCAGCTCGCCGCGGGCCATCACCGCCGCCGCCTCCTGACCCAGCTCCGTACCCGCTGCCACCTCGGCCCGGAGCAGGTCGCCGGTGGAGAGGTGCAGCAGCCCATGCCGGGCCGCCAGTTGCTGCGCTTGGGTGCCCTTGCCGGCGCCGGGGGGACCGAGAAAGAGAAGACGCTGTTTCATCGCCGAGAGGATAGGGGGAGGGGGCGACCCGCAAGGCCAGAGGATGGGATCGGGCAGGCAGGCAGCAGAAGCGAACGAGGGCGGGGCTGGCCGAATGGGTCTACTGCCGCACCATGCCCTCGTAGCGCTGGGAGATCACGTAGGTCTGCACTTGTTTGGCGGTGTCGATCGCCACCCCCACCAGGATCAGCAGGGAGGTGGCGCCGAGGCCCTGGAACGTGCGCACCTGGGTGGCCCCCTCCACGGCTGACGGGATGATCGCCACCGCGCCGAGGAAGAGGGCACCCAGCAGGGTGAGCCGATTCTGCACGCCCCCCAGGTAGGTGGCCGTGGCCGAGCCGGGACGGACGCCCGGAACCGCCACGCCGCCCCGCTTCAGGTTGGTCGCCACATCCACGGGGTTCACGGTGAGGGAGGCGTAGAAGAAGGAGAAGCCCACGATCAGGGCGAAGAACAGCAGGGCATACAGCCACGGGGTGCTGCTGTTGGGGTTGAGGTAGCCGGCCAGCTGGATCAGCCACGGCGAACCGGTGAGGTTGGCGATCGTGAGGGGCAGGAACACCACCGCCGAGGCAAAAATGATCGGCATCACCCCGCCGGCGTTGAGCTTGAGGGGCAAGTAGCTCTGGCGAGCTGCCAGCACTCCAGTGCCGCCCACCTGCCGCTTGGCGCTCACGATCGGAATGCGCCGGCTGCCCTCCTGCACGAAGATGATGCCCACGATCGTGACCAGGAACACCAGCACCAGCACCACGATGCCGGCCACGGTGGAGCGATCACCGCTCTGGGCCAGCTCGATTGTGGAGCCGAGGGCCTTGGGCAGGGTGGCCACGATGTTCACGAAGATCACCAGGGAAGCCCCCTGGCCGATCCCCCGTTCCGTGATCACTTCGCTGATCCACATCACCACCATGGACCCCGTCACCAGGGCCAGGGCCGTCTGGATCACAAACACCGGTTCGGCCAGCCCCTGGGTGGCGTACTGCCTCAGGATCAGGGCGAACACCGTGCTCTGCAGAATTCCCCAGCCCAGTGCCACGTAGCGGGTGAGCTGGGCCAGTTTGCGCCGACCGGCCTCGCCCTCATTTTTCTGCAGTTCCTCCAGCTGGGGCAGGGCCGCGGTGAGCAGCTGGATGATGATCGAGGCATTGATGAAGGGCAGGATCCCCAGGGCGAACACCCCGAGGGTTGAGAGTCCGCCACCGGTGAAAATGTCAAGGAAGCCAATCAGCTGGCCGCCGCGGGAGAGGAAGTCCTGGAAGGCCACCCGGTCGATGCCTGGCATCGGGATATAGATGCCGAGCCGCACCAGCAGAAGCAAACCCAGGGTGGTGAGCACCCGGTCGCGCAGACTCTTCGACTGGATCAGCTGACTGACAATTTCGCCGGCGCTGGGATTGCGTCCCCGACTGACAAGCATGGTGGCTGGGGAGAAATGGAGGGATGGGATGGCTGGGAGCTGGCGTGTCCCACGCAAAAAGCCGTTCGCCCGGTGACCCTGGCGAACGGCTCAGACCCTAGGGCGGGGGCCATGCGGTGCGATCAGACGATCTCGCAGGTGCCGCCAGCGGCTTCGATCTTGGCGCGGGCACTCCCGGTGAACGCGGCGGCCTGCACGGTGAGCTTCACTGTGAGTTCACCGTTGCCCAGCACCTTGAGAGGATGCTTGGGGCTGGTAACGATGCCTTCCTTCACCAGGCTGTCCAGTGACACGGTGCTGCCGGCTTCACAGTCGGCCAGTTTGGCCACGTTGATCACCGTGTACTCCTTCTGGTTCACCAGCTCAAAGTGCTTGAGCTTGGGGATGCGGCGATAGAGCGGCATCTGGCCGCCTTCAAATCCAGGACGGGTGGGGCGACCAGAGCGGGATTTCTGGCCCCGCATTCCGAAGCCGCAGCTGGCGCCTTGGCCGGCGGCGATGCCCCGGCCCTTGCGCAGCTTGCGGCGTCTGGCGCCGGGGTTGGCTTTCAGGGATTGGAGATTGATGGTCATGGCGAGGCCTCAGGAGTAGATCTGCTCGAGGGAGATGCCCCGCTCCTTGGCGGTCTCCTTGTGGGTGCGCAGGCCGGCCAAGGCGTCCATGGCGGCGCGGGCGTTGTTGAGAGGGGTCTTGGAACCCAGACGCTTGGCCAGCACGTTCTTGATGCCGGCCAGCTCCAGCACCGTGCGGATCGAACCGCCGGCGATCACCCCGGTACCCGGGGCGGCCGGGCGGATCAGCACGCTGGCGGCTCCGTCACGACCATTTCCCACGGTGGGAATGGAGCTGTGGCGAGTGAGGGGCACCTTCACCAGATGCTTCTTGCCATCGGCCACACCCTTGCGAACGGCGCCGATCACGTCGCCGGCTTTGCCGACGCCCACGCCTACCTGGCCCTTCTCGTTGCCGACCACAACGATGGCCCGGAAGCTCATTTTCTTACCGCCTTTGACGGTTTTGGAGACGCGACGGATCTGCACGACGCGCTCTTGCCACTCGGAGTCACGCTCCTGGCCGCGACGGTTGTCACGGCCGCGGCCACCGCGGCGGTCGCCCCGGCCATCGCTGCGGCCACCGCGGCGCTCCTGCCCTTCAGCAGCGGCTGGGACATCGGCGGCTGCCGGGATATCGGTTGCCTGGATCTGGTCGTTGGTTTCGGTCATGGTGAGAGCAGGGATCAGAACTGAAGGCCCGCTTCCCGGGCGGCGTCAGCCAGGGCCTTGACCCGGCCGTGGTACAGGTTGCCGCCGCGATCGAAGACCACCTGGGAGATGCCCTTGGCGAGGGCACGCTGGGCGACCAGCTGACCCACGGCCACGGAGGCATCGCAGGTGCCGCCGGTCGGCACGCTGGTGCGCAGCTCCTTGTCGACGGTCGACGCTGAACAGAGCGTGCTCTGGGCGTCGTCGTCGATGAGCTGGACGTAGATGTGATTGTTGGAGCGGAACACGGCCAGGCGGGGCCGGCTGGCCGTTCCGTTGAGATTGCGGCGCAGACGCCGGTGGCGTTTCTGGGTCTGCTGCTTGCGGGAGATGGAAGACATAGGAATACAGGGTAACGACGCTCAGGCAGACCTCATTTCTTACCGGTCTTACCGGCCTTGCGCAGGATGCGCTCGCCCTCGTATTTGATGCCCTTGCCCTTGTAGGGCTCGGGCGGACGAATGGCCCGCACCTTGGCGGCTTCGTTGCCCACCAGTTCCTTGTTGGCTCCAGAGACCAGCACAGTGGTGTTGTTCTCCACGGCGAAGCTGACGCCCGCGGGGGGCACCATCTCCACTTGGTGGCTGTAGCCGGCGCTCACAACAAGCTTCGTGCCCTGGAGAGCAGCGCGGTAGCCCACGCCAACGATCTCGAGCTTGCGGGTGTAGCCCTTGCTGACTCCTTCAACCATGTTGGCCACCAGGGTGCGGCAAAGGCCATGACGCTCACGGGAGCGGCGGCTTTCGCTGTCCGGGCTCACCACCACGGTGTCGCCTTCCTGGGCAATTGACACACCCTCGGGCAGGGTGCGATTCAGTTCTCCCTTGGGACCCTTGACGGTGACATCGAGACCCTTGAGGGTCACGGTGACACCACCGGGGACGGGGATGGGTGCTTTACCGATACGTGACATGGATCAACCTCCGGGTCAATAGACGTAGCAGAGCACTTCACCGCCGACGCCCTGCTTGCGGGCATCGCGGTCGCTCATCACACCCTTGGAGGTGGAGATGATGGCGACTCCGAGACCCCCGAGCACCTTGGGCAGCTGGCGGGTGTTCTTATAGATGCGCAGGCCAGGCTTGCTGACGCGCTGCACCGAACGGATCGTGGGTTGGCGGTGCTTGCCGCTGTACTTGAGCTCAAGCACCAGTTCCTTTTTCACTCCATCGCCCTCCTCGCTGATGCCGGCGATGAAGCCTTCCTGCTGCAGCACGCTGGCAATGTTGCGCAGCAGCCTGGAGGAGGGGATGCGGGTGGTCTCGTGTCGCTTCTCGCTCGCATTGCGAATGCGGGTGAGCATGTCGGAAATAGGGTCGTGATTGGCCATGGTCGGGTCCGAAGAGGGCTCAGTTGCTGCGGAACGGCATTCCCATCTCGCGGAGGAGGGCCCGGCCCTCTTCGTCGTTACGGGCAGAAGTGACGATCGTGACATCCATGCCACGGATCGCGTCGATCTTGTCGAACGAGATCTCAGGGAAGATGATCTGTTCGCGGATCCCCAGGGTGTAATTGCCCCGGCCGTCAAAGCTCTTGGGGCTCACGCCGCGGAAGTCGCGGATGCGGGGGAGAGCCAGGTGGATCAGGCGCTCCAGGAAGGCATACATCCGTTCACCGCGCAGGGTGACAGCCACCCCGATTGGCATGCCCTGCCGAATCTTGAAGCCGGCGATGGCCTTCTTGGCACGGGTGACCACCACCTTCTGTCCGGTGATGTTGGCCAGCTCCTCGATGGAGGCCTCCAGAGCCTTGGCGTTCTGGGCTGCTTCGCCAAGCCCCCGGTTCACGGTGACCTTCACCACCTTGGGAACTTCATGGATGTTGGAGAGATTCAGGTCCTTGAGGAGCTTGGGCTGAATCGCCTCCCGGTAGCGCTGTTTGAGTGACATGACGGGGGTTGGGGGGTTGCGCTTCTGGTCGGGGTCAGAAGGCGGGTGGAACAGGATCGATGGGAAGAAAGAAGAATGAAGCCGGTGTCAGGGCTCGGCCCTGATCAATCCAGCACTTCACCTGTTTTCTTCAGGCGCCGCTTTTTCGTGCCGTCAGTGTCGACAACGATTTCCACCCGGCTTGCCACGCTCTTGGTAGTGGAGTAGAGCATCACGTTGGAGGCATGCACAGCAGCCTCTTCCGTGACGATTCGACCGGTTTCACCTTCCTGGGTAGGCTTGACGTGACGGGTGCGCAGGTTGATTCCCTGCACCACCACCCGGTTTTCGTAGGGCAGGGTGCGCAGCACCTCGCCCGTCTTGCCCTTGTCCTTGCCGGCGATCACCTGCACGGTGTCGCCCTTCTTGATGCGCATCTTGGTGCGCACGGCCGGCTTGGCCTTAGGGGTTGCAGTGGCCATGTCAGATCACCTCCGGTGCGAGGGACACGATCTTGGTGAAGTTGCGCTCGCGCAGTTCACGGGCTACCGGGCCAAAGACGCGTGTGCCCTTGGGGTTGTTGTCATTTCCCAGAATCACGGCCGCGTTGTCATCAAAGCGGATGGCATTGCCGGTGTCGCGACGCAAGGTGGCCTTGGTGCGCACCACCACGGCCTTGACCACGTCGGACTTTTTCACGCCCATGTTGGGCATGGCGTCCTTGACGGCGGCCACAATCACGTCGCCCACGTGGGCGTAGCGACGGTTGGTGCCCAGCACACGGATGCACTGGATGCGTTTGGCGCCGCTGTTGTCAGCGACGTTGAGGAAGGTTTCCTGTTGAATCATGGGGAGGTCCTCCTCAAGAAGCGGCGGAGGTGTTGATCACCTCTGCCACGGTCCAGCGCTTGGTGCGGCTGAGTGGGCGGGTTTCGGTGATGCGCACTTGGTCGCCCACCTTGCAGCTGTTGGTTTCGTCGTGCGCTTTGTAGCGCTTGGTGCGGCTCACCGTCTTCTTGTAGATGGGGTGGGGGAAGCGGTTTTCCACCGCGACCACCACCGTTTTGTCCATCTTGTCGCTGACGACGGTGCCGACCCGTTCCTTGGTAGCCATGGAAATTGGTTGGGGAATCAGGAGGCGGATGGGGACGAGGCGGCAGCCGGGCTGCCGGAGCGTTGCCGCTCGTTCTGCACCGTCAGGAGGTGGGCCAGCTTGATGCGGGCTTCCTTGAAGCGGTGGCAGTTCTCGAGGCGGCGGGTTGCCTGCTGGAAACGAAGCTCGAACAGTTCACGCCGGGTGGCATTGATCTGGGTGGTGAGCTCGCCGTCGGCAAGGGTGCGCACGTCGGTGATCGAGGGACGGGCCATGGTCAGGACTCCACGGTGGCGGCCGCCTCGGCGGCCAGGGCAGCTTCCTGATCCGCCAGGCTCAGGAACTTGGTTTTCACGGGCAGCTTGTACTGCGCCAGCCGCATGGCCTCCTTGGCGATCTCGGGAGTGATGTCGGTACCCCCCATCTCAAAGAGAATGCGACCCGGTTTGATCACGGCTACCCAGAACTCCGGGTTGCCCTTACCGGAACCCATCCGGGTTTCGGCGGCACGCATGGTGACGGGCTTGTCGGGGAAGATCCGGATCCAGATCTTGCCGCCCCGCTTTACGTAGCGGGTCATGGCACGGCGGGAGGCCTCGATCTGGCGCGAGGTGATCCAGCCGCACTCCTGGGCCTGGAGGGCAAATTGCCCGAAGGCAATGGTGTTTCCGCGGGTGGCGATGCCGCGCATGCGGCCGCGCTGTTGCTTGCGGAATTTGACGCGTTTTGGACTCAGCATGGTTCAGGCCTCCTGATCACTCCTGATTGGAGCGGTCTTCGAACTGTTGGGGCTGCCGGCTGGTCCGGCGACGGGGAGCAGCGCCCACAGGCTGCTCCTTCTGGCCAGGCAGAACCTCGCCCTTGAATACCCAGACCTTGATGCCCAGCACCCCGTAGGTGGTGCTGGCCAGCTTGGTGGCGTAATCAATGTCGGCCCGGAGGGTGTGCAGAGGCACACGACCTTCACGGGTCCACTCGGTGCGGGCGATCTCGGCCCCATTGAGGCGACCGCTCACCTGGATCTTCAGGCCGAGCACGCCAGCCCGTTGGGCTCGCTGAACGGCCATGCGGATCACGCGGCGGAAGGCCACCCGTTTTTCCAGCTGCTGGGCGATGTACTCGGCCAGCAGGAAGGCGTCGGCGTCAACGCGCTCCACTTCCACCACGTTGATGCGCACCTGACGGTTCGCATCTCCCACGGTGTTCTGGATGCCGCTGCGCAGTTCTTCGATGCCACTGCCCTGGCGACCCACCAGCACACCGGGTCGGGCGGTCTTGAGCTCCACCTCGAGCTGGTCGGCCTTGCGGGCGATCAGCACATCCGAAATACCGGCTGCGCCGTACTTCTTGTGAATGAACTTGCGGATCCGGTCATCCTCCTGAAGGAGTGTCGGATAGGTCTTGCTGGGGGCGTACCAGCGGGATCGGTGCTCCTGGGTGATCCCCAGGCGCAATCCGGTTGGATGGATCTTGTGTCCCATCGGGCGGTGTCCTCGGGGGTCAGGCGGAAGGAGCCACAGCAATGCTGATGTGGCAGGTTTGTTTCTTGATCGCGTAGGCGCGACCCTGAGCTCGGGGCCGGAAGCGCTTCAGGGAAGGTCCCATGTCTGCGCTGGCCTGGGTGATCACCAGAGTGGCGGGGTCCAGACCCATGTTGTGCTCGGCGTTGGCCACAGCACTGCGCAGCACCTTGGTGATGGGGCCGGTGGAGCGGTAGGGCATGAACTCAAGCAGGATCAGGGCGTCGCGGTAGGTGCGCCCCCGGATCTGATCGAGCACCCGCCGCACCTTGGATGCGGAGCCGCGGATGAAGCGGCCGTGGGCCTGGGCTTGGTTGGCAGAAGTGTTTGCCATGGATCAACGGCCTCCTTTCTTGTCCTTGATGTGGCCCCGGAAGGTGCGGGTGGGGGCGAATTCCCCGAGCTTGTGGCCCACCATCTGCTCTGTCACGTACACGGGTACGTGTGATTTGCCGTTGTGCACAGCGATCGTGTGGCCGATCATCATCGGCAGGATGGTGGAGGCCCGTGACCAAGTCTTGATCACGGATTTGTCGTCAGCAGCGTTCTGCTTTTCAACCTTGCGGAGCAGGCTGTCGGCAACGAACGGGCCTTTTTTGAGTGAGCGTCCCATAGCGGATTAGGCGGCGTGCAAAGCGGTGTGGTTCATCAGGAATCGCGTCCGCCACGGCTCCGCTTGGAGGTGCGGCGACGTTTCCGGAGCACAAACCGGTTGCTCGGTTTGTTCCGCTTACGGGTTTTCAGGCCCAGGGCCGGCTTGCCCCAGGGGGTGACAGGACCGGAGCGGCCGATCGGTGCCCGTCCCTCACCACCACCGTGCGGGTGGTCGCAGGGGTTCATCACCGAACCGCGCACTTCAGGACGGCGGCCCAGCCAGCGCTTGCGGCCGGCCTTGCCGAGGCTCGTGTTGCGTACCTCGGAGTTGCCCACTTCGCCGAGGGTGGCGTAGCACTCACGGCGCACCAGCCGAACTTCGGTGGAGGGCAGCTTGAGGGCCACATAGTCGCCTTCCTTGGCCATCACCTGGGCACTGGCGCCGGCGGTGCGGACCATCTGGCCGCCGCGGCCGGCGTAGAGCTCCACGTTGTGGACGCTGGAGCCCAGAGGAATGGCTGAAAGAGGCAGGGCGTTGCCCGTTTCAATCGGAGAATCGGGACCTGACACCACCTGTTGCCCGATCTCAATGCCGGCGGGCGCCAGGATGTAGCGCTTCTCGCCATCGGCGTAGAAGAGCAGGGCCAGGCGGGCGTTGCGGTGGGGGTCGTAGTGAATGGCCGCCACCTTGGCTGCCACGCCGTGCTTGTCGCGGCGGAAGTCGACGATGCGATAGAGGCGCTTGTGGCCACCACCGCGGTGGCGGCAGGTGATTACGCCACGGTTGTTACGGCCTTTACGGCGATGCTTGGCCACCACCAGACCGCGTTCACGGCCGCGACCTGTGACCTCAGCGAAGTCGCTGGCGACGCGGGTGCGGGTGCCGGGGGTGGTGGGGCGGTAATTACGGATTGCCATGTGTTTTCAGACCCCTCAAGACTCAGGGAACAGCTGGATGGCGTTGCCCTCGGCCAGGCGCACCACGGCTTTTTTCACCTGGGCGCGCTTGCCGGCAAAGCGGCCGACCCGGCGGGTGCGCCGTGGCGGATTCATGGTGCTGACGCCAACTACCTTGACGTCGAACAATTCTTCGACGGCCGCCTTGATATCAGGCTTGGCAGCTCGGTGATCCACCTCAAAGGTGTACTGGTTCAGCTCGAGGGCTCGGGTGGCCTTCTCGGTGATCAACGGCCGACGGATCACATCCGCGAGCCGTCCTGCAAAACGTTCAGCCATCGCCGTAGACCTCCTGAATCTTCGCGAGTGCCTCCTCGCTCACCACCAAGGAATTGGCGTGGAGCAGGTCGAACACATTGAGCTGATCAGCGGCGATCAGCTTCACTTTTTCGAGGTTGCGCACGGATTTGCGCACCACTTCGCTGGGGCTGTCCAGAACCACCAGCACCTTGGTCCCCGGCTGAATGCCGAGACGGCCCAACCCCGCCACGATCTCCTTCGTTTTGGGAGCATCGAGGCCGGCACCGAAACCCTTCACCACCACCAGGTCGTTGATCCGGGTCATCAGCGCGGTGCGCAGGGCCAGGCGACGCTCCTTGCGGTTCATCGCCAGGGCGTAGGTGCGGGGCTTGGGGCCGAACACCACACCGCCACCGGGCCGCAGGGGGGTGCGGATCGAACCCTGACGGGCGCGACCGGTTCCCTTCTGCTTGTAGGGCTTGCGTCCGCCACCGGCCACTTCGGCGCGGGTGAGGGTGCTGGCTGTGCCCTGGCGGGCATGGGCGAGTTGTCGGACCACTGCCCGATGCACCAGGTCGGCGGCCGAGCTTTCCTTGGCGACTTTGAGGTCAAGGGCGGCCTTGCCGGCTTCCTTGCCCTGCCAGTCGTGAATTACACAGGTAGCCATGATTTTGCTCCTCCTCAGTTGGCGGGCTTAGCGCCCACCCGGTTGGCCGGGCGGATGTTGAGCAGCGCGCCGGGCTTGCCGGGCACGGAACCCTTCACAACCAGCAGGTTGTGTTCGGCATCCACCTTGAGGATGATGAGTCCCCGGGTGGTGATCTGCTTGCCGCCGTAGCGGCCAGCCATGCGCTTGCCGGGGTAGATGCGACCAGGCGTGGTGCCGGCGCCGGTGGAGCCGGGCTCGCGGTGGTTCTTGGAACCGTGGGTCATCGGACCACGGCTGAAGCCGTGGCGCTTCTGGTAGCCGGCGAACCCGCGCCCCATGGTGTCGCCGCTCACATCGACCTTCTGGCCGGCCTCAAAGCCAGCCACGGTGACGGAATCACCCAGCTGAAGCCCATCGAGGCTGTCGACCCGGTACTCCTTGAGGTGGCGCAGGAGGTCGTCGCCGGATTTGGCCAGGTGACCCTGGGCCGGCTTGTTGACGAGCTTCTGGCGCACATCGCCGAAACCGAGCTGGACGGCGTTGTAGCCGTCACTGCTGGAAGATTTGAGTTGGGTGATGCGGCAGGGACCCGCCTCGATCAAGGTGACCGGGATGGACCTGCCCTCTTCGTCGAAGAACTGGGACATGCCCAGTTTCTTCCCAAGAATGCCGATGGACATAGGAGGGGAAATAGCGCCAGCTGGACCTCCGGCCGATGCCGGAAACCGGGAGACCCGGTGTTGCTGAGGCGGACCTGAGGATCCGACCCGACCGCGTGGTTGCCCCTGGACGTCGGCTCTGGGCCAGCGCACAGGAAAAGCCTGAGATCTGAATTCGAGACGAACTCGCAATCCGAGGGGCTAGCGGGGGCCGATCAGGTGCTGATCAGCGGGACCTTGGGACTTGCCTGAACCGGAACGGGCAGTGAGCCAGTTGCGCGCAGGTAGTTTCCCGGCCGTTTTCAGATCACCACCACTGGCGATCTGGTGATCTGACCTGGAGGCCCGGCTAGCGGACGGGCACAGGATCAGAGCACAGCTAGAAACTGTAACGCATCACTCGGCCCACCCATCCCGAACCCGGGGCTCGGCCATGGGAGTTCGCAGCTGTCAGACTCCCCGCAGTGTTTCTTCAGCGTGATGCCCCTGCTGCTCTCCGGCCGAGGTTTCCGCCAGGAGTTGGAGCGGGCCGGCGCTCTTGCCCTGTTTGCCCCCCTGGAAGGTGGCGCGGAGACCCGCCTGCTGCGCCGGCTGCGGGCCGCTGGCTACCGCGCCCAGATCAGTTCGGCCCGCGGACTGGGTGACCCGGAGGCCTACCTGCTGCAGCTGCATGGTGTCCGTCCTCCCCACCTGGGTCACCAGAGCGTGGGCAGGGGCGCGGCCGTGGGGGAGGTGCAGCGCGTGATGCCCCAGCTCGGGGCCCTGCTCGAGGGCGATGCGCCCATCGTGTTATGGCTGCTGGAAGGTCAGGTGCTCTCCAGCGCTGAGCGCTCCTCGTTGGTGGCACTCGCCGGGCGGGAGCCGCGGCTGAAGTTGGTGGTGGAGATGGGCGGTGCCCGCGAGCTGCGCTGGCAGCCCCTGGCCGAGCTGGTGTGATTCCCCGGTCCGGCTCGGCAGCGCCCGGCCCGAGGCCAGCCCCGGCTGGCTCCACCTGTGCGTGGTCTGCCTTGCCTTCGCCGTGTCTCTGATGCGTCCCTGCCGGCAGGAAGTCGCCCTGGCCGGCGGACGCTGGGTGAAGTGGATTGCCGGTGCCTCGAACCAGGATCTGGCTTCGATCGAGGACCTGGCCGGCATCTACGCCCTGGCCGGTGTGCACTGCCTGGATCTGGCCGCCGACGGTGCAGTGGTGGCCGCAGCACGCCGCGGTCTGGCCTGGGCGGAAGCCCGCGGTGCGGAGCGACCCTGGCTGATGGTCAGTCTCAGTGATGGCGCGGATCCCCACTTCCGCAAGGCCTGGTTCGATCCCCTTCGTTGTCCGCCGGAGTGTCCCCGTCCCTGTGAACGGGTGTGTCCGGCCCAGGCCATCGGCCTGGTGGCCACGGGCCAGGCTGGGGTGCTGGCGGAGCGCTGTTACGGCTGTGGCCGTTGCCTGCCGGCCTGTCCCCTGGGGCTGATCCAGGAGCGGAGCCAGGTGCTGGGCGCGCAGGCGCTGCCGCCCCTGCTGCGCCAGCTGTGTCCTGATGCGGTGGAGCTGCACACCCAGGCGGGGCGCCAGCAGGCCTTTGAGCAGCGTCTTGCCCAGCTGCGGGCCAGTGGCGTGACCCTGCGTCGCGTGGCGGTGAGTGCCGGTGCTGAAGTCACTCCTGCCGAGCTCTGGCAGCGGTTCACTGCCCTGCGCCACTGGGGATTCAGACCCCTCTGGCAACTCGACGGTCGGCCGATGAGTGGGGATGTGGGCGATGGCACGGCTCGGGCTGCGGTGGCGCTCCTGCTTCGATGGGGCGGCCAGATGCCTCCCGGACCACTGCAGCTGGCCGGCGGCACCAACCGGCGCAGCCTGGCCCTGCTCAGCGCCCAGCCGCCGCAGTCGCGGCCCTGCGCCGGGGTGGCGTTCGGCGGGGTGGCCCGCCGCCAGCTCCAGCCCCTGTTGCAGCGGGCCCAGGAGCGGGGCATGGGGCTGCTGCAGGCCGACGATCTCTGGCCCGAGGCCCTGGCGCTGGCGCGGGAGCTTGTGGGCCCCTGGCTAGAACGGACCTGATTTCTTTCCAGGTCGTCCGCAGTGTCCAGCTCCGAGCTGCTGGCCTCCACTCCCCAGCGCGTTACTGACGATCTGGATCGCCTGCTGGCGGTGCTGCCCGAGGGTGTGGCCGGGGTCCTGCGCCACGATCCTGACCACGACCAGCTGCTGGAAGTGGTTCTCGATCTCGGACGCCTGCCGGAGGCCCGCTATCCCGGACGGGCGCTCAGCCTGGGGCTGGAGCCGGTGCAGCGCTCCGACCTGGCAGCGGTGGTGGAGCGCCTGGGGGCCTTTGGTGGGGACAACCGCGCCGGAATCGAGTGCACCCTGCATCGCATCAGCGCCCTCCGCAACCGCAGCGGCGAGATCGTCGGGCTGACCTGCCGGGTGGGCAGGGCCGTGTTCGGCACGGTGGTGATGGTGCGCGACCTGCTGGATTCGGGCCAGTCCCTGCTGCTGATGGGCCGGCCGGGGGTGGGGAAGACCACTGCCCTGCGGGAGATCGCCCGGGTGCTGGCCGATGACCTGGAGAAGCGGGTGGTGGTGATCGACACCAGCAATGAAATCGCCGGCGATGGCGATATCCCCCACCCCGCCATCGGCCGGGCCCGGCGCATGCAGGTGGCCCGGCCGGAGCTGCAGCACCAGGTGATGATCGAGGCGGTGGAAAACCACATGCCGGAAGTGATCGTGATCGACGAGATCGGCACCGAGCTGGAGGCCCAGGCAGCCCGCACGATCGCGGAGCGCGGAGTGATGCTCGTGGCCACGGCCCACGGCAACGCCCTGGCCAACCTGATCAAGAACCCCACCCTGGCCGACCTGGTGGGTGGCATTCAGTCGGTGACCCTCGGCGATGAGGAGGCCCGTCGGCGGCGCACCCAGAAGACGGTGCTGGAGCGGGCTGCCGAGCCCACCTTTCCCCTGGCCGTGGAGATGCACAGTCGCCAGCGCTGGCTGGTGCACGCAGACGTGGCAGCCACGGTGGATGCCCTGCTGCGCGGTCAGCCCGCCCGGCCCCAGGTACGGGAGCTGGCCGATGACGGCCGGCTGCGGGTGCAGGACGCGCCACCGCCCCAGTTGCGGGCTCTGCAGAGCCCCCGCAGCATGCCCACGCTGCGGCCGTCGCCCCCATCCCTGGTGGCCGTGCCCCTGTCCCAGCCCCTGCCGGTGCCTGAGCCTCTGGATGAGCCTCAGGATCCCGTGCCCGTTGACCCGCCCAGCGGCCCCCTGCGCGTGTATGGGGCGGGCATTGGCCGTGGCCTGCTGGAACAGGTGGTGCGCGCGCGCCAGCTGCCCGTGCAGGTGATGGGCAGCGTGGAGCTGGCCGATGTGGTGCTGAGTGTGCGGCAGCAGTTGGGACGTGATCCCCATGTGCGGCGGCAGGCCCAGGAGTTGGGCCTGCCCATCCTGGTGATCAAGAGCGCGGCGCTGCCCCAGGTGCAGCGTGCGCTTGAGCGGCTGTTGCAACGCCACCGTCCGGCCCCGCTGCCAGGTGCCGCTGCCGGTGGGGTGGGTCCGGACGATGCGCTGGCCGCCCTGGAGGAGTGTCGCCTGGCCGTGGAGCAGGTGGTGCTGGCCCAGGGCCAGCCGGTGGAGCTGTTGCCCCGCAGTGAGGCGGTGCGCCAGCAGCAGGCGGAGCTGGCCGCCCGCTACCGCCTGCGCACGGCGGTGTTCGGCCATGGCGAGCAGCAGCGCCTGCGGGTGTTCCCAGCCTGAGGGCAACCTGGGAAACGCCGCCAGGCGCCGGGGCGTTGACGAAGGGCCGGGCGCTGTGGGTAACTAGCAAGACAGCGGCACTGCCGCTGGGCACGTGCTGGAGGGGAGTTTTCCTCCCGGCTTCCTGCTTTGGGCCGTCGCCAAGCGGTAAGGCAGCGGGTTTTGGTCCCGCCATTCCTAGGTTCGAATCCTAGCGGCCCAGTTTTTTTCCTCTGCAGTCGCGCTTTCCAACCCAGGGGCTCCCGCCACTGATTCTTTGCCACGCAGCGGCCCCCGTCGGGAATCGGTACTGTTGCTGGCTGCAGCGCAGTGCGGAATTGTGGAGATGGACCTGGCCCCATTGCTGGTGTGCGACTTCGACGGCGTGCTCGTGAACGGCATGGCCGAATACTGGTTTTCGGCCCGTCGGGCAGCCCTTGGCCTGTCCCCCGGCCTGACCTTGCCTGAAGAGCCTCCGGCCGGCTTTCTGCGGCTCCGCCCCCTGATTCACAAGGGGTGGGAGATGGTGCTGGTGGCGGCCGAGCTCTCCCGGCCGGATCTGGATCTCCAGCCCTGGTTGGAGCGCTATGCGGATCAGCTGCCGTTGGCGCTGGCGCGGTGGGGCTGGACCCCCGAGCGGCTGCAGGCCGAACTGGAGCGGGTTCGCCGGCAGGAGATCGCCCGTGACCTGCCGGCCTGGCTGGGGCTGCACCACTTCTATCCCGGCGTGCCGGAGCGGCTGCGCCGGCTGGAGACCGAGGGTGCGAGCTGGGCAGTGCTCACCACCAAGGGCGGGGACTTCGCCCGGCAGATCCTGGCGGCCGCCAACCTGGAGCCCTGGGCGCTCTACGGCCACGAACAGGGCAGCAAGCCGGAGGTACTGGCCCGCCTGCTGCTTGAGCAGCCCCGACCTATCTGGTTCCTGGAGGATCGCCGGCCCACCCTCGAGCAGGTGTGCAGTAGGGCGGAACTGGCGGCGGTGCGCTGCTTCCTGGCCAGTTGGGGCTATCTCCTCCCCCGGGATGGTGACCACCTGCCGGCGGCCGTCCAGTGGCTCCAGCCGGAGCACTTCGAGGCCCCCCTGGCGCGCTGGCCCTGAGTGCTCTACAGTACTTCTGTACTAAACGCGGTTGGGACGCCGATCCTCTGTTGGTGGCACTTGCTTTTTGGAGGCCGGAACCGGGAGGGGTGATCTGTTCACGCCCCCTGGCTTTCCTGGCGACAAGCGTTTGCTGGGTCCAGAGTCCGTCAGGATGGCTGGGCGGCCCGTTCCATCGCATCTCTTTTCATGCCTGCTGATCCGAAGGCCGCCGCCGCCGCTGCCTCGATGCCCTCCGTGGCCGCGTCAACTCCAGCCAGTCCGTCCAGTGCCGCCGATGCCAAGGCGATGGCCGAGCGCGACAAGGCCCTGGGCCTCGTGCTGAACCAGATCGAGCGCAATTTCGGCAAGGGCTCGATCATGCGCCTCGGGGATGCCTCCCGCATGCGGGTGGAGACCATCTCCACGGGTGCTCTCACCCTCGATCTGGCCCTGGGGGGCGGCTATCCGCGGGGCAGGGTCGTGGAGGTCTACGGCCCAGAGAGCTCCGGCAAGACCACCCTCACCCTCCATGCCATCGCTGAAGTGCAGCGGCGGGGCGGGGTTGCCGCCTTTGTGGATGCGGAGCATGCCCTGGACCCGGTCTATGCCGCTGCGCTCGGCGTGGACATCGAGAACCTGCTGGTCTCTCAGCCGGATACCGGCGAGATGGCTCTGGAGATTGTGGATCAGCTGGTGCGTTCCGCCGCCGTCGACATCGTGGTGGTGGACTCGGTGGCCGCACTCACTCCCCGGGCTGAGATCGAGGGTGAGATGGGTGATCTGGCCGTGGGTAGCCAGGCTCGATTGATGAGTCAGGCGATGCGCAAGATCACGGGCAACATCGGTAAATCCGGCTGCACGGTGATCTTCCTCAACCAGCTGCGTCAGAAGATCGGCGTTACCTACGGCAATCCCGAAACCACTACCGGCGGCAACGCCTTGAAGTTCTATGCCTCGGTGCGGCTGGATATCCGTCGCATCCAGACCCTCAAGCGTGGCACGGAGGAGTATGGGATCCGGGCCAAGGTGAAGGTGGCCAAGAACAAGGTGGCGCCCCCGTTCCGCATCGCTGAATTTGACATTCTGTTTGGCCGCGGCATCAGCACCCTGGGCTGCCTTCTCGACCTTGCCGAGGAGACCGGTGTGGTGACCCGCAAAGGGGCCTGGTACAGCTACGAGGGAGACAACATCGGCCAGGGACGGGACAACACCATCACCTGGCTGGAGCAGAACCCCGATCAGGCCCAGGTGATTGAGCAGTCCACCCGCCAGAAGCTCAAGGAGGGCTCGGAAGTGACCGCCAATTCCATGAAGCCCCTGGCGGCGGCTGCCAAGGCTGCTGTGACCGAACCGGTGCCAGCGGCTGGATGAGCGCTACGGGGTCGCCTCGGTTTGGGTGACCCTGTAGCGCGGTCAGCGGGAGGCAGATTGCGCAGTGCCCTGATGGGGGGCAGATCCGGGAGTGGCTGACTGCTGAAGCATTTCGGCGATCCGATGCAGCTCCTGGATTGCTTCGGCCCCTTCCAGTTTCACCAGTTCGTGCCCATCGCGGGACTCCACCCAGCTGATGCCGAAATCGGACACCAGAAAGCGCACCATGTGATTTTCGCCGAGGTTGGCGACGAAGGAGGCCCCTTGGCCATTGCGGCCATCGCCGCAGGTGTAGCAGGTGGCGGCAAGCCCCCGATCCTGGAGGCTGCGGGCCAGGGCCTGCAGGCTCATGACGAGGTCGACGACCACGGCGTGGTACTGCTCAGCCAGACGGAAGAACATGACTCACTCCTTACACGATTGGACAAGCATAAGGTTTTCTTCATGTTCTTGTGAGTATGAATGCTTACCACTCAGCCGTCCGCCAGGCTCCACCAGCCAAAGGCGGGGCCCAGGAAGCGCACGGTGAGCCAGAACGCCACCAGGGCGGCAATGCCGATCCAGGCACCCTTGGTCGTGATCGTCACGAATTGGTCGGCCTGGGTGCGGCTCAGGGGTAGCCAGGAGGCAATCCGGGGGCTGGCGGGCCCCCGGTTGTCGCTGGGTTTGGATTGCCGGGGTGGCAATCCCTGGATCTGGCGGCGTTTGGCTTCGCCCATCGGTGTGGCTCCCCTGTACTGCTGGGGGCAGGCTAATCAGCTCCCTCGCTGCCGCTGGAGCCCGTTACCTATCAGTGGGGCAACAGGCGGGTGAGGTTCAGCCAGGGCTCCAGGGAAGCCAGCAGCGATTGCCCCCAACTGCGGCCCCGCAGCCGGCCATCGAGAATGGCAAGCCTGCCCCCACTGCGGCGTAGTCCAGCCACCGCCAGTTGCAGCCGGGTGATGCCATCGGGGAGCAGCCGTTCCCGGAACCAGTCGCGCCCCTGCAGGCGCAGATGCAGCACCTGGGCAGCCGTGAGGGGATCCTCCAGGCTGGCGATCGGCAGCAGGGCCACGATCAGTTGCTCCGGCAGGGGCAGGCGGTTCTGGTGAGCCAGCCACCAGCTCCAGCGGCAGCACAGCACCCCGTTGCTCTCGGGGGCGGTGTGTTCCTGCACCACACGGCTGCCGAATTCGGCAGCAAGGCCGCTGGCCAGCCCGAGCCGCAGGGCATCGTCGTCGAGCAACACCACGCTCAGGCCCGCCTGCCCGAGCACCAGTCGGCGGCTCTGCTCAAGCAGATGCTCGCCGTAGCAGGGGCTGTTCGGCAGTGGTTGCCGCAAGGGGGCATAGAGCGGCAGCGGGTCGGCCAGGGGCGGGTCGCCCAGATCCACGCAGACGTCGGGGTGGCGGCCGAGCAGGCCCTCGGGGCTCCAGCTGGTCCCCAGTTGGCCCACCAGCACGGTGCCGCGCTGCCGCAGCAGGCCCGACACCGCCTCCAGCGGATCGAGGGGTTGGCGGTGCACCGTCCACTGCAGCAGCTGGGGATCGCGACGGGCCCAGCTGGTCCAGCTGGCGTCGCCCTGGTGCAGCCAGCGGCTCCAGGGATCGGGAAGGGGGCCCAGCAGGGCCAGCAATTGGCGCAGGGGTGCTTCGGCATCCGCTGCCAGGGGCACCAGGCCGTCGGTTGTGCGGGGATGGCCCAGCACCAGGCGGTTCAGGCGCCCGTGCAGTTCCAGCAGGCTGCTTTCCGCCTGGGGATGGGCCCGGCGCAGCTGGTCCCAGTGTTCCGGCTCCAGCCGGATCTCCAGCACCCGGCGCAGCTCGGCATCGAGCAGTTCGGCTTCCGGGATCACCACCTGTCGGGAGCCCAGGCGTCGCTCTTGCCAGGCCCGCACCAGCTGGCGGTGATTCAACAGCCACACCCGGGCCGCGCCGGGTTCGTCGCCCTCGAAGCAGGGGAGGGCCAGACCCTGGCCGGCCGCCAGCAGGCGGGGCAGCTCCACCTGCAGCAGGCGCTGGCGCAGTGGTTCCGTCACCACCAGTGCCAGGGGGGCTTCGCTGAGGGCCAGGGGAACCAGCAGCCCGATCAGCCAGCTGGGATCGCTGCCCGCCGCCAGCCGCACCAGGGTCTGGTCGCCGCGGCGCAGGCTGCGGGCCACCAGTCGGCTCAGGCTGAGATGGTGGGGCCAGCGATGGCCGCCTTCGTGCCGCAGCAGGGCCTTGAGCTCGTGGTGGGCGCGGGCCTCGAGCATCCGCTGTCAGCCGATGGGGCCAAATCGTAGGAAGCTGGCTGGCTCGCACTGCAGCAGCGATGACATCCGCCTCTGTCGATCCCCTTCCTCTGGGCGTGCCTTCCGCTCCGGCGTCCCTGCCAGGGCCGGTGGGGATTGTGGGCCTGGGCCTGATCGGCGGATCCCTGGGGCTGGATCTGCAGCGCTGCGGCCTGGAGGTGCGGGGGCTGGTGCATCGCCAGGCCACGGCTGAGCGGGCCCTGGCCCGGGGACTGGCCCAGCGGGTGTCCATCGATCCGCGGCTGCTGGCCGATTGCGGCCTGGTGGTGCTGGCGTTGCCGCTGGACCGGCTGCTCGACCCGGATCCAGAGCTGGTGGCGGCCCTGCCCGCCCAGGCGGTGGTTACGGATGTGGGATCGGTGAAGCGACCCGTGCTGCAGCGCTGGCAGGCCCTCCACCCCCGCTTTGTGCCCAGTCATCCCATGGCCGGCACGGCCCAGGCCGGGGTGGAGGCGGGAGTGGAAGATCTGTTCCGGGGACGGCCCTGGGTCGTCACCCCCACCGCGGCCACGGACCCTGGGGCGTTGCGGGGGGTGGAGGCCCTGGCGAAGGCTGTCGGTGCCCACTGGCTGTGTTGCGATGCGGCGGAACACGACCAGGCCGTTGCCCTGATTTCCCACCTGCCGGTGCTCGTGAGCGCTGCCCTGATTGCGAATGCCGATCGACAGGCCGCTGCCGATCCCCTGGGCACGCTTCCCGCGCTGGTGCGGCAGCTGGCCTCCAGTGGCTTTGCCGATACCAGCCGTCTGGGCGGCGGCAATCCCGAGCTGGGTACGCTGATGGCCCGCTGCAACCAGGTGGCTCTGCGCCAGGCCCTGGCGGGCTACCGCCGTTGCCTGGATGCCATGGAAACCCAGCTGGAGCAGGGCGACTGGTCGGGTTTGCAGGCCCTGTTGGCCACGACGCGGGAGCTGCGGCCCCAGTTCCTCAGGGAAGCTCCAGCGCCAGCCCCCGCCCCGCCAGCAGCTGACGGCAGCACATCAGTGCCGACAGGCTGACGCCCGCCGTTCCCTCGCCCGGGTAGATCGCATCGCCGCAGAGCCACAGGCCCGCCATCGGGGACCGGCTGGCCAGGCCGAAGGGGCCGAACAGGTCGGGCCGCTGGCCCAGCCCACCCACGAATCCGTAGGGGCGGCCGGTCCAGCGGGCAAAGCCCCGCGGTGTGGCCAGTTCCTGGTGCCGCCAGGCCCGGGGATCCAGCCCCAGCCCGTGCTGCAGACCCCGCTGGATCCCCTGCTGGGCCCCCAGCTTGGCGGCCTGGTAGGCCTCGGGCTCGGTGGCAAACCAGGGGCGTGCTGCGGTGAACACACTGGCGATCACGGTGGCCTGGCCCGCCGGGGCGCGTCCATCCCCCTCCCGGCTCACGGAGACGAACAGGGATCCGGGGTCGTCCCAGGTGAACTGGAGATGGCCGGGGATGGCAGCGGGGAGCTGGCTGCGGTCCACGGCGCCGTAGAACACCAGGGCACCGGCAGGGTCCGGCAGGGCCTGCAGTCGATCGCGGTAGGCGGCTGGCAGTTCGGCGGCCAGGAGATCGGGCAGCAGCTGGGGCGGGATGGCGAGCACCAGTTCGCTGGCCGCCAGGCAGAAGTGGGCCCGACCGCCGTCGCGCTCGCCGTGCACCTGCCAGCCGCCGTCGGCGTCGCGCCGCAGGGCGGTCACCCGGTGCCGCACACGCAGCTCTCCCCCCGTTGCCCGCAGGGCCTGTTCCAGAGCCGTGCTCAGCGCCTGCATCGAGCCCTCGAGGTGCCACAGCCCCAGGGGCTCCTGGGCCATGGCCAGCACGGTGGCGCCATAGAGAGCGGCGGTGCGGTGTGCTGGTTCCTGGGAGTACAGACGCAGCTGCAGATCGAGAAAGCGTCGCAACCGCTGGTCGCCGCCACAGCCACACAGCCATTGCAGGTCGGCGATGGTGGCTCCGGCCAGGGGGGCTGAGAGCAGGTTGGCGGGGCCGAGGGCCCGCAGCAGTTGGGCCAGGTCCCAGCCGTTGCGGGGGGGGAGCACCGGGTCTTTCCCGGCAAAACCCCAGTTGGCCCGATGCAGCCAGGCGCAGAGTTGCCAGAAGCGTTCGCTGCCGGGGAACTGCCGCTGCCGCTCCTGGCGCCAGCGGGCGGGGTCGCGCCAGAGCTGCACCGGCGGTGAACCATCGCCCAGGTCCACGACGCACCCGGGGTCGAGGGGCGTGGCCGCCGGCAGGGGAACCCCCAGATGCTGAAACAGCCGGGCATGGCTGCCACCGGGCTCAAAGCCGGCCACCTGGGTCGCACCCACGTCGAAGGTGTAGGGGCCGCGGCGAAAGGTGCCCGCACAGCCGCCACTCTGGTGGTGGGCCTCCAACAGCACCACGGGCACGCCGGCACGGGCGAGCAGGGCTGCCGCCGTGAGGCCGGCGATGCCGGCCCCCACCACCACCACGGGCTGGCTGGTCTCCATCGCGGCATGCTGGCAGCTGCGTCCCCGCACCGCGCCGCCCGTGGCTGCCGTTTTCGCCCCTGCCCTTGCTGCCTGGCTGGCGGCCGAACTGGATGAAACGCTGGTGGGGCTGGCGCCCGTGGCGGGCGGCTGCATTCACCGCAGCTGGTGTGTGCGGCTGGCCGGCGGCGGGCGGCTGTTCGTCAAGACCAACGCTTCCGCCTCCCTGCCCCTGTTGCAGGCGGAAGCGGATGGCTTGCGGGCCCTGGGGGCCTGGGCGTCCCCGCCGCTGCGCCTGCCCCAGCCCCTGGCCCTGACGGTGCTGGAGGACCAGGCGCTGCTGGTGCTCCCCTGGCTGGAGATCGCCGCGGCCGGGGACGCCAGCCCGGGCTGGTGGCAGCTGGGGGAGAGCCTGGCCCGACTGCACCGGGCCAGCGCCAGCGGCAATGGAGGACGTGGCTTTGGCCTGGAGCACACCAATTTCATCGGCCTGTCGCCCCAGCACAACGGCTGGTGCGGCGACTGGGCGGCCTTTTTCCGCTCCGCTCGGCTGGAACCCCAGCTGGCCTGGGCGGCCGCTGCCGGACGACAGTTCCAGGGCGTGGATCGCCTGCTGGAGCTGCTTCCGCAGTGGCTGAACCACCATGGCGCCCAGCCCGTGCTCGTGCACGGCGATCTATGGAGCGGCAATGGTGCGGTTCTGTGCAGCGGGGAAGGGGCCCTGTTCGATCCCGCCTGCTACTGGGCCGATCGCGAGGTGGATCTGGCCATGGCCCAGCTGTTCGGGGGGTTCCCAAAAGCCCTCTTTGCCGGGTATGCGGCCCAGTGGCCCCTGCCTCCCGGAGCTGCACGAAGGCGTTCGCTCTACAACCTCTATCACCTGCTCAATCACGCCAACCTGTTCGGCGGAAGCTACTGGCGACAGGCGCAGCAGAGTATGGACGCCCTGCTGCTCCTGGAACCGACCGACTGACTCAGCCGAGGTACTCCTGACGCAGGTGCTGCAGCTTGGACACCACGGCACCCCGCTTTTCGCTGGTGGTGAGGTTCTGCCAGCTCCACTGGCCCACCACCACCAGGCCCAGCAGCTCCAGCAGGCCGGGCACGATCGGCAGCAGATTGATGGTGTCGAGCACCCCCTTGATCAGCACCTGGGCAATGATCACCGCCAGCAGGATGCCGACGGACTTGCCGATGCGACCCATCTGGCTCCAGTCCACCTGGTCGAGGGTCTGATTCACCTTGCCCAGGATCTCGCTGTAGCGCTCGCTGAACTGCTGCCCAAGGGCTTCGCCCTCGCTGCCGGTTTCGCCCACGGCAGCGGTGGTTTGATCCACAGCGTCCTGATCCGGGCTGGTGACGGAGGTTTCGGTCATGGGCCTGGGCAGCACTGCTGGGAGAATGGTCCATAAAGTATCGGTGTGACCAGCTCCACGCCAACCGCCCTTGTGGCAGATGCTGGCTTGCTGATCGTTCTGGACCGGTTGCTGGCCTGTGCCGCCCCCGATGAGGGTTGCGCACTCCTTCTGGGACACCGGGGTCCTGACGCCTGGTGCCTGCGGCTGTTGTGGCCCTGCTGCAACGTCTGGCCCGTACCGGCCCAGCGGCGCCGACGCTTCGCCATCGATCCCCGCGAGCAGCTGGTGGCCCAGCGCTGGGGTCGCGACCGCCAGCTGGAGGTGCTGGGCGCGGCCCACAGCCATCCCTGCAGTGCCGCCGTGCCCTCGCCCACCGATTGCAGGTTGTGCCTGGCTCCCGCCCTGATGGTGATCCGGGGGGCATCGGGCGACCTGCAGCCCTGGTGGTTGGCCGCCAGCGATTCCCAGCCCATGCCCCTGCCATGGAGAATGGATGATTGATTGCCCCTGCCGGCCTTGCTTCCTCCCGACACCAGCGGCGTTCAGCTCAGCCCCGATGAGGTGGCCCGCTTTTCGCGCCACCTGATCCTGCCGGAGGTGGGCATGGAGGGGCAGAAGCGGCTCAAGGCTGCGTCGGTGCTGTGCGTGGGCACCGGCGGCCTGGGCTCGCCGTTGCTGCTCTACCTGGCGGCGGCCGGGGTGGGCCGGATCGGCATCGTCGATTTCGACGTGGTGGACCACTCCAACCTGCAGCGACAGGTGATCCACGGCACCAGCTGGGTGGGCAAGCCCAAGATCGAGTCGGCCAAGGCCCGGATCCTGGAGATCAACCCCCACTGCCGGGTGGATCTCTACGAGACGGCCCTCACCAGCGAGAACGCCCTGGCGATCATCGAGCCCTACGACCTCGTGTGCGACGGCACCGACAACTTCCCCACCCGCTACCTGGTGAACGACGCCTGCGTGCTGCTGGGCAAGCCGAATGTGTACGGCTCGATCTTCCGCTTCGAGGGCCAGGCCACGGTGTTCAACCTGGATGCCGAGAGCCCCAACTACCGCGACCTGTTCCCCGAACCCCCGCCGCCGGGCATGGTGCCCTCCTGTGCCGAGGGCGGCGTGGTGGGCGTGCTGCCCGGCATCATCGGCGTGATCCAGGCCACCGAGGCGGTGAAGATCATCACCGGCATCGGCACCACCCTCAGTGGCCGGCTGCTGCTCTTCGATGCGCTGGGCATGAAGTTCCGTGAGCTGAAGCTGCGGCCCAGCCCCGAGCGCCCCGTGATCGACAGGCTCATCGACTACCAGGAGTTCTGCGGCGTGGGCGGCACCGCCCCCGGCCAGGAGGAGGCGGGCAGTGTGCCCAGCATCACCGTGGCCGAGCTGAAAACCATCCTCGATGGGGAGAGGGAGGACATCCTGTTGCTGGATGTGCGCAACCCCCAGGAGGCCGAGATCGCCGTGATTCCCGGTTCCGTGCTGGTGCCGTTGGATCGGATCGAGAGCGGTGAGGCGATTGAGGACGTGCGGGAGCTGGCTGCGGGCAAGAAGCTCTATGTGCACTGCAAACTCGGCGGCCGCAGCGCCAAGGCCCTGATCGCCCTGGGTCGCCATGGCATCGAGGGCGTGAACGTGAGCGGGGGCATCGACGCCTGGAGCCAGCAGGTCGACCCCGCAGTGCCGCGCTACTGAATCCGGTTCAGTAGTCCACGCCCCGCTTGAGATCGACACCGCGCTCGGCGTAGTGCTTGTGGCACACCATCTCTGAGTGCACTGAGGCCAGGTCGAAGTAGGCGGGGCGGTTCTTGCAGCGACCGGTGAGGATCACCTCGGTTTCGGACGGCTTGCGCAGCAGGGTCTGCACGATCGGTTCCACCGGCAGCAGTTCGAGATCCACGGTGGGATTGATCTCATCGAGGATCACGGTTTTGTACAGGCCGCTGGAGATGGCGGCGCGGGCGATCTCCCAGGCCCGCTCTGCCTCCACATAGTCGATGGGTTGCTGCTGGCCGCGCCAGACAATCGCATCCCGGCCGGAACGCAGGTGATCCACCAGGTGGGGGTAGCTCTCGCGCAGGGCGGCGATGGCGGCGTCTTCGGTGTAGCCGCTGCCCCCCTTGAGCCACTGCAGGATCAGCACCCGGTGGCTCTTGTCCTGGCTGATGCCCCGACCGATCGCCTGCAGGGCCTTGCCCAGGGCACTGGTGCTCTTGCCTTTCCCTTCGCCGGTGTAGATCTCGATGCCGTCCAGGCCCACGGGGCTGCCCGGCTCGTCGGTGGTGCCGTTGCGCCGGTGGGCCCGCATCTCCGAGTGCAGGTCGGCCAGCTGCACCAGCTGCCGCGGGGCACCCCGGCCCGTGCAGATCACCTCCATCCCCGGTGGTTTGGCGGACAGGGTGCGGCACACCTCGTCGGCGTCCAGCAGGCCCAGGTCGAGCACCGGGTTGAGCTCATCGAGCACCACCACCGAATACAGGTCTGAGGCGATGGCCCCCTTGGCGATGTCCCAGCCGCGCTGTGCCTCTTGACGGTCAAACTTGGTGGCCTCTTCTGCGGTGAAGAAGTCGCCGCGGCCGGTGCGCACCTGGTCGATCAGGTGGGGGAAGCCCTGCTGCAGGGCCTCGATGGCGGAGTCTTCGTCGTAGGCCCGGCCGGGGCCCTTGAGAAAGCGCAGCAGCAGGACCCGGGTGCGTTTCTGCTCACAGATTCCCAGGCCGATCGTGCGCAGCACCACCCCCAGGGCCGCCTGGCTCTTGCCCTTGCCGTCGCCGTCGTATACGTGCAGCTGACCATGGGCCCGCTCGTCGCTGCCGGAGGCGGTGCGGATGCCGATGCCCCGACCGGTGCCCCGCTGGGGGGTCTGGGTGCTGCTGGGGCTCATGGCTGACCGATGCACATGCGGATGCTATCGAGGTCCGCGGGAGCGGCAGCGGGCTGCGCGGTTTGCCAGGATCCGGCTGGTTCCCCAAGGCCTGGGCAAGATCGATGGTCTTTTCCCTGCTGGAGCCGCTCCCCGCACCCCTCGGGGATGGGCTCATGGCCCTGCGAGCCGAGCTGGCCCGGCTGGGCCCCGTGGTGGTGGCCTATTCCGGCGGGGTGGACAGCGCCCTGGTGGCTGCCATCGCCGTGGAGCAGTTGGGCACCGCGGCGCTGGCGATCACCGGTGTGTCCCCCGCCCTGGCACCCCACCTGCGCCGCGAAGCGGCGGAGCAAGCCCGCTGGCTGGGAATTAACCACCGGGAGATTCCCACGGCGGAACTGGCCGATCCCAGCTACGCCAGCAATCCCACCGACCGCTGCTATGCCTGCAAGCGGGAGCTGCACCAGTTGCTGGCCCCGATCGCCCTGGCGGCCGGTTCCGCCCAGGTGCTGGACGGGGTGAACCGGGACGATCTTCAGGACCATCGGCCCGGCATCCGCGCGGCCCGGGAGTTTGGGGTGCGCTCACCGCTGGCCGATCTGCAGATCGACAAGGCTGGGGTGCGTCTGATTTCCCGGGCACTCGGCCTGCCTTGGTGGGACAAGCCTGCCCAGCCCTGCCTGGCCTCACGCTTTCCCTATGGCGAGCCGATCACGGCCAGCCGGCTGCGGCAGGTGGCCGCTGCGGAAGATCTGCTGCGGGAGCAGGGCTGGCGGGAGGTGCGGGTGCGCAGCCAGGGCCAGACCGCCCGCATCGAACTGCCGGCCCCCAGGCTGGCGGAGGCGATGAACCTCTGGGGCAACGACTCGCTGCGTAGCGCCCTGGTGGAGAGCTTCCTGGCCCTGGGGTTCAGCTCCGTCGCCCTGGATCTCGAGGGGCTGGTGAGCGGCAAGCTGAACCGCGGGCAGGTTGGGGTCGGCGGCGCTGCCGACCCCTGAGGTCGGCCCAGCTCAGGCGGCCAGAGCAGGAGCCCGTTCGCTGGTGGCGAGGGCGGCCGGGGTTTCGCGGCGGAAGCTGGTGAGCTTCTGGCTGCCGGCACCGAGTTCGGCGGCGAGCACGGCGCAGGCCCGTTCGGGCATGGTGTGGTCGCCGCAGGTGAACACATCCACCGCCGCGTAGCCGGATTCCGGCCAGGTGTGGATGGAGATGTGGGATTCGGCCAGCAGGGCCAGGCCGGTGACACCCTGGGGCTCGAAGCGGTGGGTGATCAG
>CALRKN020000026.1:0-41252 GCA_943368005.1 Bradyrhizobium ivorense
CTGATCGGTGGCGGTGGGAGTACAACACCCTCAGGCCGCACTCGGCCCTCCAGGGGCGTACGCCCCTGGAGGTAGCTCAACAGGGAGCTGCAGCATGACCACAACCACCCACTCTCATAAGGCTTGGACCGATAAAGGGGGTCACGTCAGCGGTAAGTGGGTGCGGAAACCTCTAGGGCCCAGCAGGCGTCAGCGACGCTCTGACCCTGTTTAAGAAGCTGCTCAGCAGTGCGCAGCTTGCGGATGATCTGCTCGGGAGCGTGACGCTTGCGTTTCATGGGGCTTCTCCTGGCCAAGTCTGACCGCGAGGGAAGCTCACATAAGGGCTGCTTCAGTTTTTGGGGTCCACGTCATTCCCATATATGTAAACCGAGCACGCCCTAGCCTCTGGCCAACAAATTGGGGAAACCCCAACTCCGGGCCTTTCCGGAAGTGCTGAACAGACAGGAACAGCACTTGGAAGGCATACCTCCCAGGGATGAGCGGAGTGGCGCTCATCCCTGGGAGGTGTGCGCCAGCAATCGCAAGGCCCGCTGCTGCTGCTGCTCCAATCCAGCAATCAGCTCTTCTTGGCTACGACTGCGTAGGAAGTAGTACTCCAGCTCCTCCTGCGCATATTGCAACTGCTCACTGGTGGCCAAGCTCTCCACTTCCACTGCCGCCAATGCTTCTCCTAGCTGCTGCAGTTCCTTCTCCAGCGCTCCAATCCGCTCAAGCCGCTGGTCCAAACACTGCTGTTTCTCGGACAGCTGCTGGCTCCTCTCCACAACCTGCAAGCGGGACTGTTCCAGCTCCGCTTGCAGTTGCTCCCGTACCGCCTCGCCCTCCGATTGCGCTGTCGCCATTGCCTTTCCTCGCTCCTGCAGTTCCTTCTCCAGCTCTCCAATCCGCACCTCTCGCGCCTCCAGCTCCTGCTGGGCAACCGCCAGCTGCTCCGCTCCCGCACTCACCTGCCCTTCCAGCTCATTTCTCCGCTCCTCGCCCTGCTGATGCGCCAGGAAGAACTGTTCCAGCTCCGCCTGCGCTTGCTGCAGCTGCTCGTTGGTGGCCCGGCTCTCCGCTTGCGCTGCCGCCAATACCTCTCCTCGCTGCTGCAGCTCCTTCTCCAGCACTCCAATCCGCTCGAGCTGCTGGTCCAAACGCTGCTGTTGCTCGGACAGCTGCTGGCTCCTCTCCGCAACCTGCAAGCGGGACTGTTCCAGCTCCGCCTGCGCTTGCTGCAACTGCTCCTTGGTGGCCTGGCTCTCTGCTTGCGCTGCAGCCCTTGCCTCTCCTCGCTCCTGCAGTTCCTTCTCCAGCTCTCCAATCCGCACCTCTCGCGCCTCCAGCTCCTGCTGGGCAACCGCCAGCTGCTCCGCTCCCGCACTCACCTGCCCTTCCAGCTCATTTCTCCGCTCCTCGACCTGCTGATGTGCCAGAAAGGACTTCTCCAGCTCCGCCTGCGCTTGCTGCAGCTGCTCGTTGGTGGCCCGGCTCTCTGCTTGCGCTGCCGCCAATACCTCTCCTCGCTGCTGCAGCTCCTTCTCCAGCACTCCAATCCGCTCGAGCTGCTGGTCCACTTGATGGAGCTGAGCCAGCCAGGTGTCAAGCAGTTGATCGGCCTGCAAAACAGTTCGCAACCGATGTTGATAACTGCTGTCGGCAGGCGTGTGGGCCAGTTCAGCCTGCAGCTCGAGGTCGAGGTAGGCATCGAGCAGTTCAGGGGTCTGTTCAAGCACGGCGCTTAACAGCAGGGCCTGAAGCGGCTCGTCCGGAGTCGGAAAGCTAGCGGTGGCGGGAGGGCAGGGGTGCTCACCCTTCAGCCAGCCGGCGATCGCCTCAGGTTTCAGTGACAGGAGACGCCAAACAGCGATCATTCGCTGGCCTGGGGTCCGCCCCAGCAGAGCCCGATAAGCAGCCAACAGGCAGCCGGGATCAATCTGCCCGCGCAAGAGTGCCTGAGGCGTCACATAAATCAACAGGGCATCTTCGGGTATCTGTTCCTCAGGCCCGGTGAACCGCTGCAAGCCCGCCGCGGCGAGCCACGCCTGAACGGCGGAACCCAGCTCGAAAGGAGAAGACCAGTACAACAAGTCACCGTGGATCTCGCGGTACCAGCCTACGGACGGGAGGCAGACCCTTAGTCTTATGCATCGAGAAACGAAGAGAATGGAAGGGCCGGACCGCTTGCGCGTGCTGATCGGCCCTACCCGGTATCCGGGTGGGGCCGATCAGCCCACCTTGGTGCTGGACGCGCAACCGGACCGCTTGGAAGCGCTTCGCCAGCAGCTGGGCTCCATGTCAGGCGGCGAAACTGTCGATCTCAGACATGCCGTTCTGGCCTCCAGCTCCGGCGTTGAAGTCATATGGTTTCGCTTCAACGACACCAGACTCAACGGAGTAGTACCTCTAGAGAGATGGCAGCCGCACTATCCCAACCTTCAGCTCATCGGCCAAGACACTCTCGTAGCCCAGACTCTTGAGGACATCCTCAACAACTGGTCAGCGGCAGAAAATGATCAGATCGGCATCGATCTCACCCTCACACAGGGTGATCCCCTTCAGGTGCTGGCTGGCGCTGGCTGTTGGCTCCACCGGCTGCAGAAGATACGGTTGCAGGGCCCTCGGATCAGGGAGCTCTGGTGGGACTGCTGCGATTCCTGGCTTCAGCAGCAAGGCTTCCAGACTGATCCCCAGGACCCACTGGGCTGGATCCTTGATCCCGTGTCCGCCAGGCTAAATCAACAGCAGCGACAGATTGAGGAACTGCATGTTACGCATGAGCAGGAGATCAACCAGCAGAACCTGCGTCTCGAAACGCTCCTCGCTGCCTTGCACCATGTTTTTCCCTACACAAATTACAGGCTACTACGCCCAGACCTTTCAAGCTTTACCAACGAAGATTTGGTAGAACATTTTGCAGCATACGGAATTAATGAAGGCGTCAATCTGCAGTTCAGTGATGTAGAGAACGAACTGCAGCAACTGCGGGCTCACCAGGCCGAGCAGACAGCTCGGCTTGAAATTCTCAACGAGAAAACCCGCCACACCTCCCAACAGCTCGATCTGCTGAAGGACCTGTTGGCCCGGCTGATGGTGAACCCTTGACCGTGCGGATTACAGCCACTGAGCCAGCCATCCTCGAGGCCCTACTGCTCCAGGCGAAGGGGGCCTGGCGTGCACTTCACCATCTCGGCAACCAGGACACGCATCAACCCGAGCCCCTCACCGCCGCCTTGCTCAGCGCCCTCTGCGCCTCCCCACTGCAGGAGCCGGAAACGGGACGGGCCAGCCTCACCGCCCTTGCACAGCTCGATCCCCGCTGCGCCTGCGCGCTATCCCTCAGTCGCAGCCTGCTGGCGCTGGCCCAGGAGCAGGTACTGATCGGCGAGCCAGCATGCGCCAGCACCACGCTTCGCCAGGCCCTGGCCAGCAGTGTCAACGCCGTTGCCACTACCGGCATGCCCATGCCCCCGCACCTGCCGGACCAGCTGCTCAGCCAAGCCGAGGAGCTTGAGCACACGCTGGCCAGCCAGCTGGATCTAGCCATTGCCAGCCATCGGCGGCAGCTGCCCCACCAGTTGGTGCTGGTGCTTGGCATGCACCGCAGTGGTACCTCAGCCCTGGCTGGCCTGCTGGTGCAGGCCGGTCTGGATGGCCCCCGGGATCTGATGCCCGCCACCGCAGCCAATCCGCGTGGTTACTGGGAATCGCTGGGAGCAATGGAACTAAACGACCAGTTGCTGCAGCGATTAGGCAGCCACTGGTCCAGTTGCTGGGCCCTTGCCCAGCAATGCTGGGACAACCATGCAGAGGCCGTCCGGAGCTGGAGATCGGCCATGCTCCGGCTACTTCACACCACTTACCCACCAGGCGGGCGGGCCGTGCTCAAGGATCCCAGGCTCTGTCTGCTTCTACCCGCACTTGAACCCTGGCTGGAATCAAACCTGATCACCTGCGCGGCGTTTCTGCCGATCCGCCACCCGGCCGAGGTGGCCGCATCGCTGCGGGTCGCGGAAGGCATTCCCCGCAGCCAAGCCCTGCTGCTCTGGCTGGGACATGTGTTGCACGCCGAGCGCAACAGCCGGCCGCTGCAACGGCTGATCGTGGACTACCAGCAGCTTCTCAGCGATCCCCAAACCGTACTGAGAAATTGTGCTCGCACCCTGGAAGAAGCCGGCGGCGAAGTCCCTCTGCCAGGCAGCTGGAACGAGAAAGAAGCCTGCAGCTTCATCGATCCACAGCTGCAACGCCAACGGGCGGCAGCAGATGTCCCCGGCTGGGTTCTGGATGAGCAGGCCGAGGCGTGGTACGACCTAGCCCTGCGGGTGCACGCCGTTCTGGTCGACCCTCTAATCGATCAGCCGGAGCGCACAGCCAGCATGGATCAACTATGGCGCCAGTGGGCGACGATGGCGCCATAGCCGGTTCAAGCCATGGCGTTCTGGCTCTGCCGCCTGGATTCTCAGGCCAACCTCACCACCAACGGGCCCGATCCGACCGCCTGCGACGTGCGGGGCTGGCTGCTGGAGGCCGATCTCACTCCCGATGAACTGCGGCAGCCCACCAATTGGAAGTTGTACCAGCACTGTGGAGCTGGCCTGCCCTTTGCCTTGGATTGCCGCCTGCTGGTTCCCTTCACCCCAACCCAGGAGCAACGGGCGGCCACCCTGCTCGCCCCCTGGCTGGTGCGCGAGGGCAGTCTGCGGCTACAGGGACGCCCGGTTCTACTTCTTCGCGGTGCCCAACAGTTCAGCCATCGCCGCTTCGGCCCCAGGGGATTGCGGCTAGCCCTCAACAGCGCCTTACGACGCCTGGGCTGCACCCAGCCTCTCCTGCTTCTCTGCTGGCAGAACGATCCCATACAGAGCGCAGACGCCGTGGTCGACTGCATCCCCGCAATTGACAAAAAGCCCGTCGCCAATCCTCTCAACTACGAGGTATTTCTGCGCGCTGCGCACCATCGGCCCTGCCCGGGCGCAACTTGGCGTATCCCAGCGGTTATGGCGCCAGCGGACCCGAGCAGCACAACCCTGATCAATGCAAGCGCCGAGCTCTACAACGAATGGCTGGATCTTGAAAGCAGTTGGAGTGAGTTCTGGCTGCAGGGATCAGCAGAAGCTCCCGTGGTGATCAGCTCATGGATCGGCCACCAACGATGTTGGCTAGCGCCAGCATCAGAACCGCCGACAGGCCCCTCGCTCCAATCCCTACCATCTGCCATTCAAGCTCCAGAAACAAGTTGGGGCACGCAACAAGCCCAGCATCTGGCACTGCTAGTGCATGGCTTCCATGAGCCCGTGCTGCGGTGGATCCTGAACCAACTGCCAGCAGGAGGGGGTAGCAATGGCCTACCCGCCATCGACCTCTATCTCTCGGTACCCGAAGATCGCTACATCACCAGCATCAGCCTGCTCCAAGAGCTGTCCTGGCCAAGGGTACATATCTTCGCTGTTCCCAATCGCGGACGCGACCTGGCTCCGTTCCTATTGAAGGTGCTGCCCGCAGCCATGGCCAACAACCATCAGCAGTTTGTGAAAGTGCACACAAAAATGTCTGCCCACCTCAGAGACGGGCAACCGTGGGGCAACCACCTGCTCAGCAGCCTGCTTTCCCCTTCCTGGCTCCAGCACCTGTCCCATCAGCTGCACAACAACGGCAAGCTTGGATTGATCGCGCCCAGCGGCACCCTGCTCCCCGGTACGCTCAGCCTCGGCCGCAACCGTACCCATCTGCTGACGCTCTGCAAGCGCCACCAGGTTCCGCCCCGGGTGGTGCTTAGCAGCCGATTCATCGCCGGCTCGATGATGGCCGGCCGGCTGGAGGCCCTGCGGCCGCTGCTTACACAAGCCCCCTCTCTGGAAGATTTCGAAACCGAAGCAGGCCAAACGGATGGAACCCTGGCCCATGCCTACGAACGCTGGATCGGCATCATGGCCCAACTCCACGGCTGGCATATCGAGCAATTGCCGGGGAGCGCTGATGCCGTGCCGAACTTCGGGTACGGATGGGCCCAGCACCCACAGCCGGTCGGCCCCAAGGCCTGAACCGTGTGGTTGGGTGGGAACGAGTGACCTAAACCAGGTTCTAGTACCACGGCAGCCTCAGTGCTGCCCATGGAGCCGTTGCGTCCAATCTGATCTAGCCACCCTCACCTCAGGCCACCACAACCTCCCGCTCCGCCAGACCCAGATTGGCCTTCTCGCTGGGGGGCACCAGCAACTTGAACCGGCCCTTCCAACTGGGCCAGTCGGCCAGGATCGCCGCCGCCTTGCCACTGCCAGTGAGATCCAGATGGGCCTCCAGCAGTGGTCGAACCATCAGCTCCTGCTCAGGGGTGGTGAGATCGCAGATCGCCACGATCTCGGGGTTTACCCGCTCACTCAGACCGCCGCTCTCATCAAGGATGAAGGCAACGCCCCCGGTCATGCCGGCGGCCACGTTGCGGCCGGTGCTGCCCAGCACCACCACTACGCCACCGGTCATGTACTCACAGCAGTGGTCACCAGCGCCCTCCACCACAGCGGAGGCGCCGCTGTTGCGCACGGCGAAGCGCTCCCCGGCCCGGCCCAGGGCGAACAGCTCACCACCGGTGGCGCCATAGAGGCAGGTGTTGCCCAGGATCACCTGGCTGCCGGGGTCGTTGCCGCCGGCAGGGGGCACCACGGTGATGCGCCCGCCATTAATGCCCTTGCCCACGTAGTCGTTGGCATCACCCACCAGGCGCACGTTCATGCCCGCCACGCCGAAGGCGCCGAAGCTCTGGCCGGCTGCCCCAACGAAGGTGAGGTCGAGCTGGCCGCGGAACCCCCGGTTGCCGTGACGAGCGGCGATCTCGCCGCCAAGGCGGGCGCCCACACTGCGGTCGGTATTCACGATGTCGAGGGTGCGGGCCACCCGCCCATGGCCCTCGATGGCTGCCTGCAGCTCGGCGTCAGCCAGCAGCTGGTCTTCCAGGATCGGGCCGTTGCCGTGGGCGGCAGCATCGTGACGCAACCAGCTGCGATCGGCCGGCGTCGCCACCGGCTCCAACAGGCAAGAGAGATCCACGGCCCGGGTCTTGGCCAGCTGCACGGCACGGGGCTGCAGGAATTCCGTGCGCCCGATCAGATCCTCGAGCCGGGCCACGCCCAGCACGCTGAGCAGCTGGCGCACCTCCTCCGCCACGAACAGGAAGAAGTTCACGACGTGCTCAGGAATGCCGGTGAAGCGCTTGCGTAGGGCCTCCTTCTGGGTGGCCACCCCCACCGGGCAGTTATTGGTGTGACACACGCGGGCCATGATGCAGCCCTCGGCGATCATCGCGATCGAACCGAAGCCGTATTCCTCGGCGCCGAGCAGGGCGGCAATGATCACGTCCCAGCCGGTCTTGAGGCCGCCGTCGGCCCGCAGCAGCACCCGGTCGCGCAGACCGTTCTCCAGGAGCGATCGGTGCACCTCGGTGAGGCCCAGCTCCCAGGGGCTGCCGGCGTGCTTGATCGAACTCAATGGCGAAGCACCGGTGCCGCCGTCGTGGCCGGAAATCTGGATCACATCGGCGTTGGCCTTGGCCACCCCGGCGGCAATTGTGCCGATGCCGATCTCGGCCACCAGCTTCACGCTCACCTTGGCGGCGGGGTGCACCTGGTGCAGATCATGGATCAGCTGGGCCAGGTCCTCGATTGAATAGATGTCGTGGTGAGGCGGCGGCGAGATCAGCGCCACGCCGGCCTTGCTGTTGCGCAGCCAGGCGATGTAGGGATCCACCTTGGGGCCCGGCAGCTGGCCGCCTTCGCCGGGCTTGGCGCCCTGGGCCACCTTGATCTCCAACTGCTTGCCACTGCGCAGGTATTCGGGGGTCACACCGAAGCGGCCCGAGGCGATCTGCTTGATCGCCGAGCAGGCGGTGTCGCCGTTGCGCAGGCCCTTGATGGTGGGCAGGGTGGCGGAGCGGCCCTCGTCGTCCACGTCGTTGAGGGTGTGGAAGCGGGCCGGGTCTTCCCCGCCCTCACCGCTGTTGCTCTTGCCGCCGATGCGATTCATCGCCACCGCCAGCACTTCGTGGGCCTCGCGGGAGAGAGCGCCAAGACTCATGCCACCAGTGCAGAAGCGGCTGCAGATGCTCGCCACGCTCTCCACCTGATCCAGCGGCAGGGGCGTGGCGGCCGGTTTGAGCTCCAGCAGATCGCGCAGGGCGGTGACCGGCCGGTTCTCCAACAGGGTCTTGTAGGTGGCGAAGTGGTCGTAGCCGGGGCCGGCCTCCACGGCCGCATGCAGGGCCTTGGCCATTTCCGGGCTGTTAAGGTGATACTCACCGCCGGTGCGGTACTGCACAAAGCCCATGAACTCGAGCTTGGTGCGGTTGAGCTCGGGGAAAGCCTTGGCGTGGAAGCTGAGGGTTTCACTGGCCAGCTCCGCCAGGCTCAGACCCGCCACGCGGCTGGTGGTGCCCTTGAAGGCCATTTCTACCAGATCGGCACCGATACCGATCGCCTCGAAGATCTGGGCGCCGTGATAGCTGGCCAGCAGCGAAATGCCGATCTTGGAGAGAATCTTGCGCAGGCCATCCTCCAGGGCCTTGCGCACATTGGCCTGCACCAGCTCGGGGGTGAGGGCCGGTAACTTGCCGCGTTCGATGTTGGTCTGCACCTTCGGCTGGGCCAGCCAATGACGCGCCGTCTCCCAGGTGAGCCAGGGACACACGGCACTGGCGCCATAGCCGATCAGGCAGGCCAGGTGATGGGTGCTCCAGCACTGGGCCGTGTCCACCACCAGGGATGCCCGCAGACGCAGCCCAAGGTTGAGCAGGTGGTGGTGCACGGCCCCGACGGCGAGCAGGGGCGGGAGATAGGTGGTGGTGGCGTTGATCCCGCCGGAGGCACCGCAGCGGTCGCTGAGCACCAGGATCTGACTGCCGGCGCGCACGGCTGCTTCGGCCTCACCGCGCAGCCGATCCAGGGCTGAGCTGAATGCCGACGGCCCGTCCGTGACCGCCACCAGGGTGGACAGGGTGGTGAGAGGCAAGCCCTGCTGACCCAGGGCGGCCAGTTCCGCCTCGTTCAGGATCGGGCTGTCGAGATGCAGCACGGCAGCAGCGGAGGCCTCCGGGCGCAGGGCCGACCCGCGCTGGCCCAGGTGCATCTCAAGGCTCATCACCAGCTTTTCGCGCAGCGGGTCGATCGGCGGGTTGGTGACCTGGGCGAACCGCTGCTTGAAGTAGTCGTAGAGCAGGTGCGGCTTGTGGGAGAGCACTGCCAGGGGGATGTCGTCGCCCATGCAGTAGGTGGGCTCCTTCCCGGCACCGGCCATGTCCTCGATCACGAGGTCGAAGTCCTCGGCGGTGAAACCAAAGGCGGTTTGCTGCTGCAGCAGCTCGAGATCGCCCAGCTGGCGCTCCTGGCTCCAGGGCTGGGGCGCCAACTGGCGGCGATGCTCCGCCAGCCAGGCCGCATACGGATGGCCGCTGGCCACCTCCTGCTTCACCTCCCAGTTGTGCAGCAGTCGGCCCTGCTCCAGGTCCACCGCCAGCATCTGGCCGGGTCCCAGGCGACCCTTCTCGATGATGCGGCTCTCCTCGAGTTCGGCCACGCCGGTCTCCGAGCCCATCACCACGAAGCCATCACTGGTGATGCAGTAACGGGCCGGCCGCAGACCATTGCGATCCAGGGTGGCGCCGACGCTGTGACCGTCCGCGAACACCAGCAGAGCTGGGCCATCCCAGGGTTCCTGGGTGCAGGCGGAATACTCATAGAAGGCCTGCACCTCGGGCTTGTCGGCCAGCTCGGGTTGGTTGCGGAAGGCCTCTGGCACCAAGGTGAGCAGGCTCTCGGTGATCGGCCGACCGCTGCGCACCATCAGCTCGAGGGTGGCGTCGAGGTTGGCTGAATCACTGAAGGCCGCATTCACCACCGGCTTGAGATCGGGGGCGGCTTCACCCCACACTGCATCGAGACAGGCCTCGGCCGCACGGGCCCAGTTGAGGTTGCCCAGCAGGGTGTTGATCTCACCGTTATGCCCCAGCAGCCGCATCGGCTGGGCCAGCGGCCAGCGGGGCAGCGTGTTAGTGCTGAAACGGCGGTGGTACACCGCAAAGGTCACCGCGAAGCGCTCATCGCGCAGGTCGGCGTAGAAGCGCGCCAGCACCTCAGAGCGCACCATGCCCTTGTACACAACGGTGCGACCGCTCAGGGAGGCGAAATAGAGGTCACCGGCGCCGGGGCCCCACACGGCCCGGGCACGATCGCCGCAACGGCGGCGCAGGCGGAACAACAGGGCCTCCAGGCCTTCGCAAGCCGTATCGCCGGCCAGTAGCCACTGTTCGATCACCGGAGCGGTTTCCCGCGCCATGGGGCCCAGCACCGCCGGATCCACGGGCACGGTGCGCCAACCCAGGCTGCGCAGACCCAGCCGCTCGGCCTCCTCGGCACAGAAGGCTCTGGCCTGCTCACGGCGGGCGGCATCGGCAGGCAAAAACACCATGCCCAACCCACGGGCCTGCCCCACGGCAGCGGCCGCCTCGGGCCACACGGCCTCCAGCATCGACCAGGGAATGCCGCAGAGCACCCCGGACCCGTCACCGGAATCGCCATCGCCGCCACAGCCACCGCGATGCTCCATGCAACCGAGGCCCCGCAGGGCCTGCTGCAGCACCCAGTGGCTGGCCTCCCCTTTGAGGCTGGCCAGGAAACCCACGCCACAGGCATCTTTCTCCCCCGCCACAGCCGCCGGAGCCGGGCTGTCGCAGTGGGGCCATACAGGGCGGGAGGGCAGAGGCATAACCCGATACGTTCCGGCAGTGAATGCTGGGATGAAATGTGCTGAGAACAGGCTGCTGGCCGATCGGCCGGCACCTGGCTGCCGGGAATCCTGCCTGTCGCCTTGGCCGGTGGGCCGCGTCGGCTGGCCGGATCACACCGGTTCAGAACCGGCATCGCACCGCGCCCGCAGGCACGAGCGACAGCGGAACCTCCGATCCTAGTTACAGGGCGCCCGTCCGACGCGATTAGCGTCCTGGCACCATCGCGTGCCCGGGCACGCTTCCGCGGATGCCCCGTACCACCGCCCTGGCGGCCCTGGCCGTTCTGATCACCGGCGGCGCTGCCTGCTGCTGGGGTTCGGCGAGCGCAGCGCCGCGCCAACCGCTACCGCCCCTGCCCGGCCCGGAGCTCCAGGGGCAGCGCACCTCCCCCGCCGTCCCAGCCCTCGAGGGGACCAGCCTCTCGATCAATGGCCGCAGCCAGCAGGCCCAGTGGCGCTGGCTGGGGCCAGACGGCCAGCCCCCCCAGCAACTCTGGCTGCCCCTGGAAGTGCTCCAGAACCAACTGGGCGTCAGCAGCCGCAGCCTGCCGGACGGCAGCCTGGATCTGGAATGGTTCGGCCAGGGGCTGAAGGTGTCCCCGGCCGCTCAGCGGGCCCTGGCCGATGAAGTGGCGCTGGACGCCCTTCCCCTGCTGCGGGCCGTGGGTGTCGGCCTGGATCGGGACGGCACGCGACTTCGTCTCAGTTTGCCCAATGCCAGTTTGCTGCAGGTGCGCAGTTCCAGCCAGGAAGCGGGACGTCGGGTGGTGCTCGACCTCGATGCGCCAGCCCTGATCCGCCAGGACGGCAATGAACTGGTGGTGGACATCCGCAGTGGCAGTGCGTTGCAGAACCAGCTGCGCCAGCTCGGTCTGCAGAGCCGTCCCGCTGGCGAGGGCCTGGCCCTGCGCAGCGCAGCGGGGGCACCCCAGCGGGTGTTCACCCTGGGCGGTCCGAACCGACTGGTGATCGACCTGCCCACGGACGGGACCCCCGGCACCCCCGCGCCCGTGGGGCCGGCACCGATGGATCCCCGCCTACAGGCCCTGCTGGGCCGGGGGGTGCGCTGGGATCGGAGCACCCGCAGCGGGGTGCGTATCAACATCGTGCGCGTGGAGCCACGCAACGGCCCCCTGCGGCTGGTGCCCCTGGCGCCGTCGGCCGGGATGGAAGGTCTGCAAAGCCTGGTCCAGCTGGCCCAGCAGAACCAGGCACTGGTGGCCATCAACGGTGGCTATTTCAACCGGGTGCGGCGCCTGCCTCTGGGGGCTCTCAAACAGGATGGGCGCTGGCTTTCCGGTCCCATCCTCAACCGTGGCGTGGCCGCCTGGAGCGGACGCGAGCTGCCCCGTTTCGGACGGCTCAGTCTGCAGGAATGGGTCACTGGAGCAGACGGTCAGCGCCTGCCCGTGGTGGTGGTGAACAGCGGCTTCGTGCAGCGCGGCATCAGTCGCTATGACAGCGCCTGGGGGCCCTCCTACCGAGCCCTCAGCGGCTCGGAGACCGCCCTGCTGCTGCGCCAGGGCATGGTGAGCCAGCAATACGGGAGCCTGGAACTCGCTCAGGGCGTGCCGCTGCGGGCCGGCGACACCCTGCTGGTGGCGCGCGGCGGCGCGGTGTTGCCCTGGGGCCAGGGTGAACGACTCAGCCTCACGAGCCAGCCCAGTTCCCCCCTGGGCAATGCCGACCAGGTGATCGGCGGTGGACCGCTGTTGCTGCAGCAAGGACAGCTCGTGCTGAACGGAGCCGCGGAAAACTTCGCAACTGCCTTCCTGCGGCAGGGTGCTCCCCGCACGGTGCTGGCCAGCGACGGCCTGGAGGTTTGGCTGGTGACGCTCGAAGGGGAGAACGGCCCTGGACCCACCCTGGAGCAGACCGCCGTGATCCTGCGACAAATGGGCGTTCGCGATGCCCTCAATCTCGATGGCGGCAGCTCCACGGGGCTGGTGATGGGTGGCAGCCTGCGGGTGATGGGGCGGGGAGTGGCAGGTCGGGTTCACAACGGGGTGGGCCTGGTGGCGCCCTGATCGGCCCCCTGCCAGGATGAAATTCCTGTTTCGATCCGGCTGCGCCTGCCGTCAACGCCGCCATGCCCAAGGGCCACAGCCTGCGCCTCACAGCCGCCGCAGCCGCTGAACTGGGTCGCCAGGCCGCTGTGGCCGGCACCCCCGGGCTGATGCACCTGGACCTGGTGACGGGGGGGTGCGAACAGTGGACGATCCGGCTCAGGCCTGGCCACCTGGCGGGCGTTCCGATTGCCCGCGCCGATGGGGTCACCCTCTATGCCCCGAGCCAGCAGCTGCCGCTGCTCGCCGGCCTCAGCCTGGATTACCGCGGCGACCTCAGCGGGGGCGGATTTCTGGTGCGGAGCAACGCCGCGCTCAGGAGCTGCGCCTGCGGCGCCGCCTTCAGCCCCCAGCCGGGATAGGGGTCAGGCGACCCAGTAAGGTGACGGATTGTCGAAATTGGTCGGACGACCGACCAACGTTCCCGGCCCCCGAACCTCCGGCCCTCGATGCCCACCATTCAGCAGCTAATCCGTACAGAGCGGCAGACCCTGACTCGCAAGACGAAGTCGCCTGCCCTGCGCGCCTGCCCCGAGCGGCGTGGAGTCTGTACCCGCGTCTACACCTCCACGCCGAAGAAGCCCAATTCGGCCCTGCGCAAGGTGGCTCGTGTGCGGCTCACCTCCGGTTTCGAGGTGACCGCCTACATCCCCGGTATCGGCCACAACCTCCAGGAGCACTCCGTGGTGCTGATCCGTGGAGGCAGGGTCAAGGACCTGCCGGGCGTTCGCTACCACATCATCCGCGGCACGCTCGACACCGCCGGCGTCAAAGATCGGCGCCAGTCCCGCTCCAAGTACGGAGCCAAGACCCCCAAGGCCTGATCCGTCGCGATCACCTGATATCCCTCCCTTCCGCCCCTTTCCCGACCCTCCATGTCTCGTCGCAACGCAGCCGAGAAGCGCCAGGTTCTGCCCGACCCCCAGTTCAACAGCCGTCTGGCCTCGATGATCGTGGCCCGGCTGATGAAGCACGGCAAGAAGTCCACCGCCCAGCGGATCCTCTCCGATGCCTTCAGCCTGATCAACGAGCGCACCGGCAACGACCCGCTGGAGCTGTTCGAAACCGCCGTTCGTAACGCCACTCCCCTCGTGGAAGTGCGGGCCCGTCGGGTGGGCGGCGCCACCTACCAGGTGCCGATGGAGGTGCGTCAGGAGCGCGGCACAGCCATGGCGCTGCGCTGGCTGGTGAATTTCTCCCGGGCTCGCAACGGCCGCAGCATGGCCCAGAAACTGGCTGGCGAACTGATGGATGCGGCCAATGAGGCCGGCAGCGCGGTTCGCAAGCGGGAGGAAACCCACAAGATGGCCGAAGCCAACAAGGCCTTCGCCCACTACCGGTACTGACCGGTAGCACCAATCAGCCCCTGGAGCACCGCTCTGTAAGCTGGACTTCACTTTTGTAGACCCCTCGGAGACACCCCACTGTGGCCCGCGCCTTTCCACTGGAACGCGTCAGAAATATCGGTATTGCAGCCCACATCGACGCGGGCAAAACCACCACCACCGAACGGATCCTGTTCTATTCGGGCGTCGTTCACAAGATGGGCGAAGTGCACGACGGCGCTGCAGTCACCGACTGGATGGCCCAAGAGCGCGAACGGGGCATCACCATCACAGCGGCCGCCATTTCCACCAGCTGGAAGGATCACCGCATCAACATCATCGACACCCCAGGTCACGTGGACTTCACCATCGAGGTGGAGCGCTCGATGCGGGTGCTGGATGGGGTGATTGCCGTGTTCTGTGCCGTTGGTGGTGTGCAACCCCAGTCGGAAACCGTGTGGCGTCAGGCTGATCGCTACAAGGTGCCCCGCATGGTGTTCGTCAACAAGATGGACCGTACCGGTGCTGACTTCCTCAAGGTCTACGACCAGATCAAGGATCGTTTAAAAGCCAATGCTGCCCCGATCCAGCTGCCGATCGGTGCCGAAGGCGAACTGAGTGGCATCATTGATCTGGTCAAGAACAAGGCTTTCATCTACAAAGATGACCTCGGCAAGGACATCGAAGAAGCCGAAGTGCCTGCCGACATGGCCGATCTTGTTGCCAAGTGGCGCAATAAGTTGATGGAATCTGTTGCCGAAACCGACGAAGAGTTGGTTGAGGTCTTTCTGGAATCCGGTGAGCTCAGCGAAGAACAGCTTCGCAAGGGTATTCGCGAAGGTGTGCTCAAGCATGGCCTCGTGCCGATGCTCTGTGGTTCGGCCTTCAAGAACAAGGGTGTCCAGCTCCTGCTGGATGCGGTGGTTGATTACCTGCCCGCCCCGGTGGACATTCCTCCGATCCAGGGCCTGCTGCCCGATGGGAACGAAGCGATGCGTCCCTGCGACGACAGCGCCCCCTTCAGCGCCCTGGCTTTCAAGGTGATGGCCGATCCCTTCGGCAAACTCACCTTTGTCCGCATCTACTCAGGTGTGCTGCAGAAGGGAAGTTATGTGCTCAATTCCACCAAGGACAAAAAGGAGCGGATTTCTCGCCTGATCATCCTCAAGGCCGATGAGCGCGAGGAAGTGGATGAACTCCGCGCCGGTGACCTTGGCGCCGTGCTGGGGCTCAAGGACACCACCACCGGAGATACCTTGTGCGTGGACAGCGATCCGATCATCCTCGAATCCCTCTATATCCCCGAACCGGTGATCTCCGTTGCCGTGGAGCCCAAGACCAAAGGTGATATGGAGAAACTCTCCAAAGCCCTCACCTCCCTCTCGGAAGAAGATCCCACCTTCCGGGTTTCCACCGACCCGGAAACCAACCAGACCGTGATCGCCGGGATGGGCGAGCTTCACTTGGAAATCTTGGTGGACCGCATGCTGCGCGAATTCAAGGTCGAAGCCAACATCGGGGCTCCTCAGGTGTCCTATAGGGAAACCATCAGAGGCAGCGCCAAGGGCGAAGGCAAGTTCGCCCGTCAAACCGGCGGCAAGGGCCAGTACGGCCATGTGGTGATCGAAATGGAGCCAGGCGAACCTGGCACTGGCTTCGAATTCGTCAACAAGATTGTTGGCGGTATCGTTCCAAAGGAATACATCGGTCCTGCCGAAAACGGCATGAAGGAAACCTGCCAATCCGGCGTGATTGCGGGTTACCCGATGATCGATGTTCGCGTCACCATGGTCGACGGCTCCTACCACGACGTCGACTCTTCGGAGATGGCGTTTAAAATCGCTGGCTCCATGGCCTTCAAAGACGGGGTCAAGAAGTGCAATCCTGTGCTGCTTGAACCGATGATGAAGGTGGAGGTCGAGATCCCCGAGGATTTCCTCGGATCTGTGATCGGTGACCTCTCGTCGCGCCGCGGCCAGGTTGAAGGGCAGTCCGTCGATGACGGACAGTCCAAGGTCCAGGCCAAAGTGCCCCTAGCCGAGATGTTCGGCTACGCCACCCAGCTCCGATCCATGACCCAGGGTCGGGGTATCTTCTCGATGGAATTCAGCCACTACGAGGAAGTTCCTCGCAACGTGGCCGAGGCCATCATTTCCAAGAATCAGGGCAAATCCTGATCTTTCCCCCCTAACCCACCTACCCCCGATTCTTTCCTTCCATGGCTCGCGAGAAGTTCGAGAGGAATAAGCCCCACGTCAACATTGGCACCATCGGCCACGTTGACCACGGCAAGACCACCCTCACGGCCGCCATCACCAACGTGCTGGCCAAGAAAGGCCAGGCCAAGGCCCAGGCCTACGACCAGATCGACGGTGCTCCTGAAGAGCGCGAGCGCGGCATCACCATCAACACCGCCCACGTTGAGTACGAAACCACCGGTCGTCACTACGCCCACGTGGACTGCCCGGGCCACGCGGACTATGTGAAGAACATGATCACCGGTGCCGCCCAGATGGACGGAGCCATCCTCGTGGTGGCTGCCACCGATGGTCCGATGGCCCAGACCAAGGAGCACATCCTGCTCGCCAAGCAGGTGGGTGTGCCCGCGTTGGTGGTGGCTCTCAACAAGTGCGACATGGTCGATGACGAGGAAATCCTCGAGCTGGTGGAGCTGGAAGTGCGTGAGCTGCTCTCCAGCTACGACTTCCCCGGCGATGACATCCCCGTGGTCAAAGTTTCCGGCCTCAAGGCCCTCGAAGGCGACGCAGAGTGGGAAGCCAAGATCGACGAGCTGATGGATGCGGTCGACACCGCCATTCCTGAGCCCGAGCGGGAAATCGACAAGCCCTTCCTCATGGCTGTTGAAGACGTGTTCTCGATCACCGGCCGCGGCACCGTGGCCACCGGCCGGATCGAGCGCGGCAAGGTGAAGGTGGGTGAAGAAATTGAGATTGTGGGTATCAGAGACACCCGCAAGACCACCGTGACCGGTGTGGAAATGTTCCGCAAACTCCTCGATGAGGGCATGGCCGGCGACAACGTGGGCCTGCTGCTGCGCGGCATCCAGAAGGAAGACATTGAGCGCGGCATGGTGCTGGTGAAGCCGGGCTCCATCACCCCCCACACTAAGTTTGAGGGTGAGGTGTATGTGCTCAAGAAGGAAGAGGGTGGTCGCCACACCCCCTTCTTCGCCGGCTACCGCCCGCAGTTCTACATCCGCACCACGGATGTGACCGGGCAGATCACCGCCTTCACCTCCGATGATGGAGCCAACGTGGAGATGGTGATGCCGGGCGACCGCATCAAGATGACCGGCGAGCTGATCTGCCCGGTGGCCATCGAGCAGGGCATGCGCTTCGCCATCCGTGAAGGCGGCCGCACCATCGGTGCCGGCGTGGTGTCCAAGATCCTGGCCTGAGTTTCAGCCCAGGGTTGGACCTGATCTAGGTTGGCAAGGGAAGGGTCTCGATCCTTCCCTTGCCCGGATCAACTTCCCAAACCAGCTTCGTTGGCCGGCCTCGCGCCAACATCGCACCTCGACAATCCCACCTCTTCACGAGGTCAATTCCCGGTAGTTCCGGTTACTTCGCTCTCTTCAGCGGCCTCAGGTACGTTACCTCCCATGTCCACCGCCATACCCCAACAGAAGATCCGCATCCGTCTGAAGGCGTTTGACCGCCGCATGCTGGATCTCTCCTGCGACAAGATCATTGAAACGGCCGATCACACCGCTGCCACGGCGATCGGACCGATCCCCCTGCCCACCAAGCGCAAGATCTACTGCGTGCTGCGCTCGCCCCACGTGGACAAGGATTCCCGCGAGCACTTCGAGACCCGCACCCACCGGCGCATCATCGACATCTACAGCCCCTCGGCCAAGACGATCGATGCCCTGATGAAGCTCGACCTCCCCAGTGGTGTGGACATTGAGGTGAAGCTCTGACCCCATCCCCGGCGCCCTTCCCTTCTTTCTAGGATCGGGGAGCAACTCCTGCTGAAGCCATGGGTGAACTGGCCGTACGGGAGCTGCCCCTGTTTCCCTTGCCGGACGTAGTGCTCTTCCCCCAGGAAGTGCTGCCACTCCACATTTTTGAGCCTCGTTACCGGATGCTGCTCCGCACCGTGATGGCGGAGGATCAGCGTTTTGGCGTGATTCGTTGGGATCCCCAGAGTCGACGCATGGCCGAGGTGGGCTGTTGTGCCCAGATCATCCACTGCCAGAGCCAGGACGACGACCGCAGCAATGTGGTGACCATGGGGCAGCAGCGCTTTCGCGTGCTCGACATCGTGCGGGAGGCTCCCTTCCGCGTTGGGCTTGTGAGCTGGATCGAGGACGAAGCCGATGACGATGGCGACGCCGTGTCCAGCCTGGCGAACCAGGTGCAGGAAGCCCTGCGGGACGTGGTGGAGCTCACGGCAAAGTTGATCGGCAAACCGGCCCAGATCCCCAGCGACCTGCCGGATCTCCCACGGGAACTCTCCTTCTGGATCGGCTCCCACCTCGGCGGACCGGTAGCCGACCACCAGCAGGCCCTGCTGGAGATCACCAGCACCGGAGAGCGCCTGCGTCAGGAGTTCGAGCTGCTCGACCACACTCGCCGCCAGTTGGCGGCACGCACCGTGCTGAAAGACACATTCCAAACCCAGTGACCGCCCTGCCCTTGACCCTGGGTGTCACGGCCACCGCCGTGGGCGCCGCCGCCCTTTGGACCTGGCAGCAAAGAAGCCGCCGCTACACCAGCAGCTCCAGCGTGGCCGATGCCTATGACCGCTGGACCAACGACCAGCTGCTGGAGCGCCTCTGGGGCGAGCACATCCACCTTGGCCACTACGGCACGCCGCCCCGGCCTCCAGCGGCTGTGGATTTCCGCCAGGCCAAAGCCGCCTTCGTGCATGAGCTGGTGCGCTGGAGTGGCCTCGACCAGCTGCCAGCGGGTTCGCGCCTGCTTGATGTGGGCTGCGGTATCGGCGGCAGTGCCCGAATCCTGGCCCGCGATTACGGGTTTGAGGTGCTGGGCATCAGCATCAGCCCGGCCCAGATCGCCCGGGCTACGGCGCTCACCCCCCCATCCCTACCCAACTGCAGCTTCCAGGTGATGGATGCCCTGGATCTGGCGGTTGCCGAGGGCAGCTTTGACGCTGTCTGGAGTGTGGAGGCCTGTCCCCACATGCCCGATAAGCAGCGCTACGCAGATGAGTTGCTGCGTGTGTTAAGCCCGGGCGGGCGCTTGGCGGTTGCCGACTGGAACCGCCGGGACCCGGCCGATGGCGCCATGACCGGGCTGGAACGCTGGGTGATGCGACAACTGCTGGAACAGTGGGCCCACCCCGAATTCGCCAGCATCGCTTCGCTGTGCCGCAACCTGGAGAGCAGCCCATGGGCAGGAGGAATGGCTGTGACGAGCGGAGACTGGACCGCTGCCACCCTGCCCTCCTGGATCGATTCCATTGCTGAGGGACTGCGGCGGCCCGGAGCCGTGCTCAACCTGGGCCCGCGGGCGGTACTGCAGGGGTTGCGGGAAACTCCCACGATCCTGCTGATGCACTGGGCCTTCGCCACCGGCCTGATGCAGTTCGGTGTGTTCCGCGGCGAGAAGCCCCTCAGGCAAGCGTGGTGAGCGGATAGGCCCCGAACAGGGCCAGATGTTCACAGAGGGGCCTCAGCTCGGCCAGGGCTTCATCCAGGGCCGGGCCAACGGACGTTGCCGCCACAGCCGTTGCGGCACCCTCTTCTGAGGGTGCCGCCAGCTCCAGATCCACAAAGAAGATGTATTCGCCCATCTCCCGCTTGGAGGGGCGCGACTCGATCCGGCTCATGTTCAGCCCCCGCCGGGCAAAGCAGCCCAGCGCCTCCAGCAACGCACCGGGCTGGTTGGAGTGCAGGGAAAAGGCCAGGCTTGCCAGTGGACCACTCCCATGGCGCGTCTCCCGCCGCAGCAACAGGAAGCGGGTGCAGTTGCCGGCCACATCGTTGATCGGATAGGCCAGCTCCTCAAGGCCGTGCTCCCGGGCGGCCTGGCGCGAGGCCACCGCAGCCCGGAAACGGCTGCCCGCCACCATCCGGGCCGCTTCAGCCGTGGAGCTGGTGGGCAGCTGCAGCGCCCCCGGTAGATATTCGGCCAACCATTGGCTGCACTGGGCCAGCGCCTGGGGATGGGACAGCACTTCACTCACCCCGGCCAGGGTGCCGCTGCCCAGCAGGGCATGGCGGATCGGCAACACCAGCGCCCTGGTGATGGCCAGATCGGGATGTTCCCAGAGGGCATCCAGACAGGCCGTCACGCCCCCCTCCACGGAGTTCTCCACCGGCACCACCGCCGCGTCGCAGGCACCGCCGGCCAGCGCCTGCACCACCGCCCGGATGCCCAGCTGAGGGACCAGCTCCACGTCCTGGAGACCTTCAAGCTGCACCAACTGCAGGGCTGCCTGCTCGCCATAGGTGCCGACGGGGCCGAGAAAGGCAAGACGCATCACAACGGGGAGCAACTGCGGAAGGGAGGGAGGCGGGGCTTGAGGCAGGGAGGGTCCGAGGAGCCTGAAGCGGACCGATAGGATCATGCCGCGCCGGCCCGCAGGCCATGCCCCTGGCATTCAGCGCCAGTCAGCAACTGCAACTCGCAGTGGCCCAGCAGCCGGAACGGCTGGCTGACTACCTGACCCAGCACGACCGGGTGGTGAAGGCCCTGCTCAACCCGAACCAGCTCCATCGGCTCGGGGACGGCCGCTATCGCTATGCGGTGACGCACCTGCAGGTGTTCCAGCTGCAGATTCATCCCGTCGTGCAGCTCCGCAGCCAGACCAGTCCCGGTCGAATCGAGCTGGAAGCCATTGACTGCCAGCTGGAGGGACTGGGCGTGGTGGATGACTTTCAGCTGACCCTGCACTCCTGGCTGGAGACCACCGGAGCCGGCCTCACCGGCCAAGCGCAGCTGGATGTGCAGGTGAGCCGGCCCCCGCTGCTGCGGGTGATTCCGGTCCGGGTGCTGGAAGCCACCGGCCGCTCACTGCTCGCGGGCATCCTGCTCGGCATCAAGGGCCGGGTCGGCCAGCAGCTGCTGGCCGACTACGAAAGTTGGCTGGAGGAGAGCTGAGCAGCCTGCGCAGGAAGCTGCGGCGATGCAGAGGGGTGGGTCCCAGCAACCGCAGGGCCTCCCGGTGCTGGGCAGTGCCATACCCCACGTGCCGCTCCAGGCCATAGCCGGGGAAACGGGGGGCCAGGCTGTCGATCACCAACCGATCCCTGGCCTGCTTGGCCAGCACACTGGCCGCCGCAATCGCCGGGCAAAGGCGATCACCCCGCACCAGGGTGCGCTGGGGGCCAGACCAGCCCCGCAGCGGCAGCACCCCATCCACAATCACCAGGGAGGGGGCGAAAAGCAACTTCTGCAGGGCTCGCCGCATCGCCAGTTCGGTCGCCCCGCGAATCCCCAGCCGGTCCACCTCCGCCGCCGTGGCCTGGCCGAGGGCCCAACCGCTGGCGTGGGCCCGTATCGGCAGCACCAGAGCCTCCCGCCGGCGGGCCGTGAGGGCCTTGCTGTCGGTGAGACCGAGCGCCTGCAGGGGGCCGACCGCATCGGCCGGCAGCACCACTGCAGCGGCAAACACCGGGCCGAACAGACAGCCCCGGCCCACCTCATCGACACCCACCGTTGCCATTCCCGGCTGGGGGTGCCTCAGCAGGTCGCGGAGGAGCGGCGACGGCGACGGCGCGGCTGGTTGTCCTCCTCCGGCTGGGGATCAACGGCCGGAGCAGCGGGGGTGCCATTCATCCGGTCGTCCGGTGTCGCCGGGGCCCGGGTCGGCACCGAAACGGTGACGATCGTTTCCGGCTCCAGCTGCAGCGGCAGCGGTGTGATCTCCACGGGGGCCGGACGCCTCTCTTCCTCATCCAGGGAGCGAGGGGCGGGACTTGAGCCATTGGAGGCCGGTGCGGGGGATGCCGGGGAAGCCCCTCCCCGACCGGAGCGACCACGCCGTCTGCGACTGCCGGCGCTGGCCAGCTGCTGCCGCGCCTCCTCAAGCACCGCTTCAGCATCGGCGTCGGGACGCACCACCCGCACCACCACGTTCTCCCCGATTGGGGGCTGATCCAGCAGCAGGGCGGGGTCCAGACCCAGCCAGCCGTAGACCGCTTCCTGGTCGGCATCCATGGGCACCGCCACAAACTCCTGCTCGGGCCTGCGGCTCACGGGGGCCGGCTCCGTGGCACCGTTCAGCGCCGGGGATTCGACACCCACCGAGTCGTGCCCCTCAAGCAGGGGCGCGATCGGCATCAGCACACCCGAATCGGCAACATCGCTGCTCAGGGCAACCGGGGAGCTGGAACGGCCACTGCGACCACCGCGGCGGCGGCGGCTGGAACCCGCTTCCGCCGCTGCGCTGGGAGCGAGAACCTCGGCGCGGGCCGAAGCGGCCGAGCGCACCAGACCCGCGGCCGTGGCCAGGGGCTGCAGGCTGTCCTGCCCCGGCAGAACTGCCACGTGCCCCAGCCCACCACAGCTGGGGCAGGCGCGGCCGAACAGTTCGTAGATGTTCTGACCCTGTCGCTTGCGGGTGAGCTCCACCAGGCCCAGTTCGGTGAGCTGGGCAATCTGGGGACGGGCCGTGTCATCGCGGACAGCCTGGGTGAAGTGCTCCAGCAGTTGCAGCTGATCCCGGCGCGACTCCATGTCGATGAAGTCGATGATCACCACGCCACCAATGTTGCGCAGCTTGAGCTGGCGGGCGATCTCCACCGCCGCCTCGCAGTTGGTCCAGAGCACCGTCTCGCGCGCATTGGCGGAACGGGTGAAGGAGCCCGAGTTCACGTCAATGACCGTGAGCGCCTCCGTGGGTTCGATGATCACGTAGCCGCCCGAAGGCAGATCCACCCGTGGCTTCAGGGCATCGCGAATGGCCGCGCTCACCTTGAAGGCCTCGAGAATGTCAGAGGATTCTGTGTGGGCCTCCACCTGCACGTTGGCGTGGTCGGCACCCAGGAAGGCATTGGCACGGGCAACCGCCGCACCGCTGTCGACCACAACCCGCCACACCTCAGGGTTGTAGAGGTCGCGCAGCACGCGATGGATGAAATCCTCGTCCCGGTTCAGCAGAACCGGCGGGCTGGCCGTCTCCGCGGCGTTCTGGATCGCCTCCCACTGGCGCAGCAGAGATTCGAGGTCATCGATCAGCAGATCTTCACTGACGTCTTCTGCCTCGGTGCGAATCAACAGCCCGGCGCCCGGAGGCTTGATCAGCACACCAAGGGCCCGCAAGCGGTTGCGTTCGTGGTCGCCATTGATGCGGCGGGAAATCGTCACCCCCTGGCCATGGGGCTGAAGCACCAGGAAGCGACCTGGCAGGGTGAGATTGCCGGTGAGCCGCGGACCCTTGGTACCGGTTGGCTCCTTCATCACCTGAACGAGCACCTTCTGGCGGGGCTCCAGCAATTCAGTGATGCCGGCCGCACCCTTTCTCAGGCGCAGGGGACCGAGGTCGGTGACATGAATAAAGCCATTCTTTTCGCTCTCGCCAATATTGACAAAGGCTGCATCAATGCCCGGGAGAACGTTTTCGACGGTGCCAAGATACACATCGCCGATCTGGTAGCGCCCCTGGGCCACAACCAGTTGATCAACCCGTTCGTCGTTGAGGACCGCGGCGATCCGCAGTTGCTCGGCAATGACGATCTGCTGTGGCATGGGGGAAGGAGATTGGGCCTGCTCGGGCCGATCCGTTGTGGCAAGGTCGCTGCGGTGGCGGCGCAGGGATAGCCGTGGCCCGGTCGCGAGAAAAGATGAAGAGTTGACGGTGGAGCCAATCTGCAGCGCAACAGCGCTGCAGAACCCTGGACAGCCTGGACTGCGTGCGGCTCCGCTACTGGAACGGCCCCGCCAGGGAAGACTCAGAGGAGGTCCGGCAAGGGGGTTGACCTCCGGAACCAAGGACCCAGGGGGTCCAATCTGGAGACAACAACGAAACAGGGCTGATCCCTGGGAGGGCGCCTGGAAGATGCCGGATGTCTGAGTATCGAATCAGCGAAGCGAATCAGCTTTGATTGGGCTGGTTCACCAGGAAAGCTTTCGGTTGAGAGGGCGTCCAGGCTGCATGCCCGACTACCTGGTGGCAGGCTAGCACGGCCCTTCCGCGCCCGGATCGGCATGCAGCAGCAGGGCAGTTCGGCATTGGCGCCCGACCCCGACAGCCTGTCCGACGTGCTCTCCCAACCAGTGGGCCACCTGGGCTGGCCGCAGGCTGCGACCCGCGCCATCCACGGCAGCCTCCAGCTGGAGCAGCAGCTGGCCGCGGGGGAGATTCCAGCTGGAATCCCCCGCCGCCTCCCGCCCACCAACCAGGGCCAGATCCCACAGCCCAGGCCGGCAATCCCGCTGGCGGGGCCGGCCCTTCTTGTCGGTGTCCTGCCAGATCAGCGTCTCCGCCGCCACCAGGGCGTCGATGGCAGCCTGCCACGCCTCCTCGGGGATAGGCGCGGCTGCGTCGTCGTCGGGCCGCAGGGCGAAGGTCCAGCGGGCTGCCGCCAACTCCTGGCTGAGGCTGGGGCCAAAGGTGGGAACCACCGCCGCCGAGAGCAACTGCAGCGCCGGCGGCAGCTCGGCCTGCAGGCGCGCCCGCACCGCCGCCGGCTCCACCTGTTCCGTGAACTCCAGGTCGAGCCATTCACCCGTGCCTTCCACCCCGAGGGGCAAGGCCAGGGCCACCTGCAACCGCGGCAGAGGGTGGAAGCCGCCGGTGAAACTCACCGGCAAACCGGTGCGGCGCAGGGCCCGCTCCAGCAGCCGCAGCAGATCGAGGTGGCTGATCAGGGCCAGGGAGCCGGTCTTGGCAAAGCCGATGCGCAGCCGGCACACCCGCTCGCTGGCAGGGGCGCGCTGGGGCAGGGCCGGCGGAATCGGTGGCGGCGGGATCACCACGTTGTGGCCCAGTTCCGGCCCGCACACGCCGCAGCTGCTGCAGCCCTCAAACGAGCAGTCGGGCACCACCGTGGCGGCCAGGGCCCGCTGCAGGTCGTCGGCGAGCCAGCGCTTGTCGAGGCCCGCATCGATGTGATCCCAGGGGAGTGGCTGGCGACAGAACGCCTCCAGATCCGCCGCCTCCATCGCCTCGGCCGCACTCCAGGTCCCCAGCTCCAGCTGGCGGTAGCGGCCACTCAGGCCGGCCGCCTCGATTGCGCCGGTCCAGGCGCCATGGCTGCGCTCGGCCGACTCGAACCAGGCATCGAGGCCCGCCCCGGCCCGCCAGGCGGCCTCGATCACCGCGGAGAGACGGCGATCACCCCGGCCGATGAAGTCTTCAATGGCCGAGAGCCGCCCATCGGTGAAGTTGGCCTTGATGCCGCGCAGCTGGCGCAGGGCGGTGCGCAGCAGCTGCTGGCGGCGGCGGAATTCCTCCGTGCTCACGCTGTGCCACTGGAAGGGGGTGTGCGGCTTGGGCGTGAAGTTGGAGATGGTGAGGTTGAGCTCGAGCCGGCCCAGGTCGCGGCACTGCTGCTGCAGGGCGCGGCAGGTGTCGGCGATGCCGAGCACGTCGGCATCGGTTTCCCCCGGCAGGCCGATCATGAAGTAGAGCTTCACCTTGCGGTAACCGCTCGCCATGGCGGTGCGGATGCCGGAAAGCAGCTCTGCGTCGGTGAGTCCCTTGTTCACGATGTCGCGCAGGCGCTGGGTGCCGGCCTCCGGCGCGAAGGTGAGTCCGCCCTTGCGGGTGCCGCCCAGGATGTGGGCGATGTTCTCGTCGAAGCGGTCCACCCGCTGGCTGGGCAGGGTGAGGCTCACGTTCCTGTCGGCCAGGCGGTTGCGCAGCTCGACCCCCACCGCCGGCAGGGCCAGATAGTCCGAGCAGCTGAGCGAGAGCAGGGAGAAGTCGCTGTAGCCGGTGCGGCGCATGCCCTCCTCCACCGCCTCCACCACCGCCTCGGGCTCCACGTCCCGGGCGGGACGGGTGAGCATGCCGGGCTGGCAGAAGCGGCAGCCGCGGGTGCAGCCGCGGCGGATCTCCACCGTGAGCCGGTCGTGCACCGTTTCAATGTGCGGCACCAGCCCCATGGCGTAGTGGGGCATGGGCGTGGCGGTGCGCCGCTGGATGCGCCGCGGCAGGCCGGGTTCGGTGGGCTGGATCGAAACCCCATCGGCCCCCGGCGCATACAGAGAGGGCACGTACACCCCCGGCACCTGGGCCAGATCGCGCAGCAGCTCCCCGCGGCTGAGCCCGGCGGCGCGGCCCTCCGCCACCACCAGACCGATCTCCGGCAGCAACTCCTCGCCATCGCCCAGGGCGATGAAGTCGAAGAAGGCGGCGAAGGGCTCCGGGTTGCTGGTGGCGGTGGGGCCGCCAGCGAAGATCAGCGGCGGCGCCTCGGGGTGGGCGAGCGGCAGGTCGCCGCGGTCCGCAGCCCGGATCGGAATGCCGGCCAGCTCCAGCATCTCGAGGATGTTGGTGCCGCCCAGTTCGTAGCTGAGCGAGAAGCCGAGGATGTCGAAGGCCCGCAGGGGCCGGCGGCTCTCCACCGCGAACAGGGGCGCGCCCCGCTCCCGCAGGCGGGCGGCCAGGTCTGGCGCCGGCAGGTAGCTGCGGTCGCACAGCTGGCCGGACACGGCATTGAGGATCGAATAGAGGATGATGTGCCCGCTGTTGCTGGCCCCCACCTCGTAGACCTCGGGGTAGGTGAGGGCCCAGCGCACCCCGGCCGAGCCCCAGTCGGCGTTCCAGTCGCGGGGCTGCACGCCGAGCTCGTTGCCCAGATAGCGAGCCGGCTTGCTGATGGCCAGGTCCACCAGGGCATCGAAATCGACAGGCGCTGGGCCGAGGGCAGCAACGGTCACGGGGGCGGCGGCCGGGTGCCGGCGGCGGTGTCTGACTCGATCGTATGCAGCGCCGGCCGCCGCGTAGGACAATCGCGCCCAGTACTTCGGGGCCTGCGCGGCCCGCGCGTGTGATGGCCCAGGTCAACGGCAACTACCTCAAACTCAAGGCGGGCTATCTGTTTCCAGAGATCGCCCGGCGGGTGAAGGCCTACAGCGAAGCCCACCCGGCTGCGCCGATCATCCGCCTGGGCATCGGCGACGTGACCGAACCGCTGCCCCAGGCCTGCCGGGATGCCATGAAAGCGGCCATCGATGAGATGGGCAGCCGCGAGGGCTTCCACGGCTACGGCCCGGAGCAGGGCTACCTGTGGCTGCGCGAGGCGATCGCCCAGCACGACTTCCAGGCCCGCGGCTGCCAGATCAGCGCCGAGGAGATCTTCGTCTCCGATGGCAGCAAGTGCGACAGCGCCAACATCCTCGACATCCTCGGAGCGGACAACCGCATCGCCGTGACCGACCCGGTGTATCCGGTGTATGTGGACAGCAACGTGATGGCGGGCCGAACCGGCGATGCCGATGACGCCGGCCAGTACGGCGGCCTCACGTATCTCCCGATCAATGCGGAGAACGGCTTCACCGCCCAGATCCCCAGCGAGAAGGTGGATTTGATCTACCTCTGCTTCCCCAACAACCCCACCGGCGCGGTGGCCAGCAAGGAACAACTTCAGGCCTGGGTGGACTACGCCCGCGCCAACGGCGCCCTGATCCTGTTCGATGCAGCCTACGAGGCCTTCATCCAGGACCCGTCCCTGCCCCACTCGATCTATGAGATCGAAGGGGCACGGGAGTGCGCCATCGAGTTCCGCTCCTTCTCCAAGAACGCCGGCTTCACCGGCACCCGCTGCGCCCTCACCGTGGTGCCCCGGGGCCTGATGGGCACCGCGGCCAACGGCGAATCGGTGGAACTCTGGGGCCTGTGGAACCGCCGCCAGTGCACCAAGTTCAACGGCGTGAGCTACATCGTGCAGCGTGGCGCCGAAGCGGTGTATTCCCCCGAGGGCCAGGCCCAGGTGAAGGAACTGATCCGCTTCTACATGGAGAACGCGGCCATCATCCGCCGCGAACTGGCAGCCGCCGGGCTCACGGTGCACGGTGGCGAGCAGGCCCCCTATGTGTGGATCCAAACCCCCGCCGGCGTGGATTCCTGGGGATTCTTCGACCTGCTGCTCAGCAAGGCGAACGTGGTGGGCACGCCGGGCAGTGGCTTCGGTGCCGCCGGCGAGGGCTACTTCCGACTCTCCGCCTTCAACAGCCGCCAGAACGTGGAGGAGGCGATGGAGCGCATCCAGGCCGAGTTAGGGCGTTGACCCTGATCAGCAGCGGAACGTTTTTAAACTGTGACGCTCCTGACGTTCGCCCCAGCTCCCGTCCCTCCTCCCCACCCCAGAAGGCCATGTCGGTTGTCGCCACCATCCCTATAGCCATCGTCCCAGTAGCCACCATCCCCGTAGCCACCATCCCCGTAGCCACAGAGACCCCGAACCGCTCCCCCGGCGGAGCAACGGTGCTGGACAAGGCCCCGGAACGGGTGCGCAAGCCCTCGCCCCGCTACAAGGTGCTGCTGCACAACGACCCGGTGAACACCATGGAATACGTGGTGACCACCCTGCGGCAGGTGGTGCCCAGCCTCAGCGAGCAGGACGCCCTGGCCGTGATGCTGGAGGCCCACAACACCGGGGTGGGCCTGGTGATCGTCTGCGATCTGGAGCCGGCGGAGTTCTACTGCGAAACCCTCAAGGCAAAGGGGCTCACCAGCACCCTCGAACCGGACGCCTGATGGCGCCAGCAGCCCCAGCGGCGCCCGTTGCCACCCCCCGCTGGTGGAGCACGCTCCTCTACATACCGGCGCTCTATCTGGTGGGCTTCGCCCTCTCCCGTCCGCTCGGCTGGCTCCAACCGGCCTGGCGCGCCGATCAGGTGGACCTGGCCGGGGTGGGGATCGCCTTCGTGCTGCTGCTGCTCACCCTGCCCTCCCGACTGCGCAGGGTCTGGGGATCCCAGACCCCCTGGGCCAGCCTGGGGCTCCGGGTAGGGCCAGCCCGGGGGCTTCGCTCCGCTCTGCTGGGCCTGGCCAAGGCGGCGACCCTGCTCACCTTCTTGAGCCTCGGGCTGCTGCTTACGCACCAGGCCCGCTGGACTGGCACATGGCCGGCCCCGCCGCGACTGCTCAACGCCCTGGCCCTGGGCTGCGGCGTGGGCCTGGCGGAGGAACTGCTGTTCCGCGGCTGGCTCTGGGGCGAGTTGCGGCTGATGGTGTCCGCCCGGCGGGCACTCCTGCTGCAGGCCTGCATTTTCGCGCTGGTGCACCCCTGGTATCGGGAGCCGGGGCTGCTGGCGCTGAGCCTGCTGGGGGGGCTCACGCTGCTGGGGGTCTGCCTAGGGCTGGTGCGGCGGGCTGGCCATGGCTGCCTCTGGGGAGCGGCAACCCTGCATGGGGGACTCGTGGGTGGATGGTTCCTGTTGCAGAGCGGACTGCTGCAGGTTTCCCCAGGGGCGCCGGGCTGGTGGGCGGGCCCGGGCCAGGAATCAGTGAATCCGGTGGGGGGGCTGCTGGGCTGGATCGGATTGCTGGCCCTGCTCTACCAGCAGGGAAGGGTTGGCGGGTTGCGCAGCCTTGGCGCCTCGACAGAACAGCCGCGGCTGGGTCTGCCGACCTCTGCAGCCAACCACCAACCCGACCAATCAGCGCCCCCATAGTCAGGTTTGCGCAGCCTTTGGGAGTGGATGAAGGCGGCAAGGTGCTCCCTTCAGCCACCCTCGCGCAGGAAACGCACGGTGAATGTGGTGCCTGAGGAGGGTTGGCTATCTACCCAGATCGCGCCATGGTGGCGATGCACAATTTCCTGGGCAATAGCGAGGCCAAGCCCCGTACCACCCATGGATCGTGAGCGCGATTTCTCGACGCGATAAAAACGTTCAAACAGGTGGGGGAGATGATCCTCTGAAATGCCGATTCCGCTATCGGAAACGCTCACGACAACGGCTCCATTTCGGGCTTCCGCCGCAAGAGAAACCAGGCCCTGTTCAGGCGTGTACTTCACGGCATTGTCCAACAAATTCAGGAACAGGCGAATCAGGTGGTCTGGGCAGGCCCTGATTCGAAGATCCGCTGCGATATGTGTAACAAATTTCAGGTTCTTTACATCGGCGAGCGGCTGGATCTGTGCGGCAATGGCCACCAGGAAATCGCTGAGGTCAACCAACTCAAAGCTCAGATCCTGATGATGCTGCTCCAAGCGGGAAAGCAACAGAAGATCGGTGGAGAGACGGATCAGGCGATCCACCTCCAGCTGGATCGCCTGGAGCGCGTCCACATAGGTTTCATTCGTACGGGGCTGGCTGAGGGCAACCTGCAAGCGCCCCTTCAGGGTCGTCAACGGAGTGCGCAACTCATGGGATGCATCGGCAGTAAATCTCTTCTGCTGCTCAAAGTTTGCCTGCAATGAATCAAGCATTTCATCGAACATTTTGGCCAATCGCGCAAGCTCATCATCGGCACTACCCTGATAGTGAATGCGCTGGGTAAGGTCACCACTAATCCGCACTTGGCGCGTCATCTGGGCAATTTGAGCAATCGGCTTTAAGGCACGATTTGCAAGAAACAAGCCACCCAAGCCCACCATGCCAAGCAGAAACGGAAGCTTCAGGAGATGGCGATGAAAAACATTGGCCAAGGTGGAGTCAACGGGCTGGAGGGAACGAGCCACGGTCAACCATCCAGGAGGCCGGCCATTACGAGTGGAGATTTCCTGGGTGTAGGTGCGCCACCGCCCACTTGGCGTGGATAAAGTCTGAAAACCAGGTTGAACAACAGTTTCCGCCGAAAAAGCAAGGGTCTCACCAAAACGCTCCTTCACTCTTCCATCCCGGCCGCGCAAGTAAATTTCCACACCTGCTTCGTTGAGGAGCGAAGCAAGGAATTGCGCATCAGGACGAGGATCGAACTCCAGGCCATCCACCTCATCATCAAGGTTCTTACGGGCCTGAATGGCGGTTACCTCCAAGGAATTATCCAGCTGAGCAAGCAGAATCTGACGGAATTCATAATAGATAAAGCCGTCCGACACAAGCGTGGAGAACCCAGCCAAGAGGCCGTACCACGCAACCAAGCGAAAACGCAAGTTGTGCCAAGGCCACCTACGCATCATGGGAAAGCCGGAATCAGGATCGGAAGCAAAGCAAGTACGCTCAAGTCAGCATCTAGTCGCATGGAAAACGCTAATCAGAGGCAGGATCACCTTGATCAGCTCGCATCCAATAGCCAACCCCACGGACTGTCTGAATGAGCGAAGCGCTCTCATTCTTGTCAATTTTCCGCCGAAGATAGCCAATATAAACATCGATAACCTTGAAGTCACCATAGAAGTCAAAACTCCAAACGTGCTGGGCGATCTGCGTCCGGCTGAGAACATGATCTTGGTTGCGCATGAGATATTCCAGCAGGGAATACTCACGTGGGCTCAGCTCAATCAATCGGTCAGCGCGCTTCACCACACGCTGGGTCGTGTCCATAACCAAATCGCCCACTTGGAGCAGCACATCGGTTTGCAGAGGCGGACGCCTCAATAAAGCTCGCATCCGAGCCAACAGTTCGGTGAAATCGAAAGGCTTGATCAAATAGTCATCGGCTCCCGCATCAAGACCCAAGACACGATCCTGCACGGTGTCCAGGGCAGTCAACAGCAGTACAGGCGTCTGAAATCCCTTCTGCCGGAGTGTTCTTAAAACACTGATTCCATCCAACAGAGGTAGCATCACGTCCAGAAGAATCAAGTCATACTCAGCAGCCAGGGCATACTCAATGCCTTCACGACCATTCGCCGCCACATCAGTGGCGTAACCGGCTTCGGTAAGACCCTGCTGGATGAACATCGTGATGCCTACATCATCCTCAACAAGCAGAACTCGCATCTCTAGTCACCCAAAGAATCTACGTCAATCGTATCAACACGGCCAAGTTGCATCACAACGCGACGGGATGACAACCCGGCAGCCCTACGCGCAAGGATTCACAGCTCAACTGGGCATACCGGGCAGTTGAACCAGGATTGAGATAGGGCCTGTTCCAATCCAAACCATGCTGAACGAACTGAGCCACGATCAACTCGCGTCGCGAATGGGAAGCTGATTGCGAATCCAACAAAACCTGCGCCACCAACCCACAGCGGCTCAGACCAAAGTCAGTTCCATCCTCTGGAGATTCAACCAACCCAATACCTGGAGCCAAGGGGAAAGAAAAGAGTGGAACAGGACGACTCAAGTGCGAATAGACACTGGAAAGATTTGCCTCCAAAACCTTCTGCAAGAGAGGATAGCTGTCTGCCTGAATCTCCAGGATTGCCGAGTCATACCGATCAAACAACAAAGAACTATTCAGCACCTTGAATGCAAACCGGCATTCCAAGGCATTCAGGGCCTTGGACAGAAAATCCATCAAGATTGGCGCACCTTCGGCAGACACATTGAAGTAAACACTGACTCGCGGCTTATCCCCAAACGGCTCGCCCACGTTGCCGATCGCTACATAATACTCTCCAGCAAACAAGGCGTTCGGCATCCGCAGACTAGCAAGGTCTCCCAGCGAGGCATCAACCGGAGGAGCTAGATCAACATCCGGGATGACCCATAGAAAAAGACCATCCTTCTCTATCTGAATTCGCCCTCCATCTACGGAAACAATGACCCAGCCAGTGTCGAGAAAGCCAGTTCCATGGTTGGAACCTTGAAGCAAGCTCAAAAAATCAATCTCCAAGCCTGCAATCGTATTGTTAATGAGCTGCTGACTTGGCACGGAACTCCCCCACCTCCTTTCCTGTTCACCACTGAAATAGATGTCATAGATGTAGTTTTTAAGCTCTCCCAGAAGATACTTGTGTCTCAGCTCATCAGGTAAAGCGTGATAGCGACCAGAGTCCAAGCAACCCGAATTACCCTCTCCTGGCGACGCCAGATTCAGGGGCTCATAGGCTGGGTGCACAATCAAGGGAGGATCCACATGGATGTTCTCAATCAAATCATTTAACATCCGATCAGGAGAGAATTCACTCACCCACAGCGGCGGAGCAGCTTGAGATCCAGACTGAGCCTGACTGGGTAGAGACTGTTTAGGGATCGAAATGTTGCTCGTGACTCGATCGGGTGTAAAGCTGCTTGCACTCAGCAGCGTGTCTCCCAAAATCATCTTTCGTGCAGCCTCAGGCTGGCAAAGAAGCGACCTGGCCACCTGAAGCATCGACTTTTCAACGGTGCCAAACGGCTCATGGTAGTGAAGTTTGGCCTGAATCATTTGAATCAGACCCAAACCAGCAAACTGCAACACCCGACCAAAAAAGCTTGGAAATGCATCAATAATTCGAGGAGCCTGTGCAGAATAAGCCTGCAACAATACTTGCAATGATGGCTGAACCATCTCTAAAGGTACAGCCGCCAATTTCAATGCCACGGCCAGATCAATATCGCGGCTCAGCATCACACTCCTCAGCCATGCCCTGAGATAGTCGGCAACAAGAGCACCCACATCAAATGCTGGATCTCCCCATGACCACTGTTCCCAATCAATCACCCGCACTACACTCAACCCGTCAGCCAACAACAGCGATGAGGCTGACGAAGGCAGCCTTGGCGGGCTCCAATGGAGCCAATCATCATGCAATAAGATGTTGTTGAACTTTAAGTCGCCATGAATGAGGCAGCAGCGCTGAGTCTCGGCTTCCAACTTCTCAATTGCATCAGCCAGATCAGGCGACCGCTGGTAAAGCTCATAAAACCTCATCCCATCGACAGAAACCCTTTGAAATATTGATGGAGTTAAAGAACCCAGTTCATGCCGATAATCGGGCTTGCAGAGCTGGCCTAGGTCAAGGCCGCGTGAATCAGGATCAAGCTCTGATAGATAGTCGTTGCGCTGAAATGTTGCCCCGTGAAACAAGGCAAGAGAAGCGCCCATAGCGGCAGCGATAGCTGGTTGGAAAAGCTGGCTTTCCGCGTAAAAATCACCTAGATCCTGGTAGCTCTGGAAGTAGCGATATACAACGATCTCATTTTCCTTGTCAAAGGCAATCGGCTGTGAGGCCAATTCCTGCAGTTCTGACAACTCTTCACGACAGCGGAGCAATTGTGCGTATCGCCACTCCTCTTCAAAACCATCCTTCGGAATGCCAGAGCGGCCAACAGGTGCTTGCTTGACCAAGTATCGATCCGTAATTTCACCCAAAGACTCAGGGCCCGATAGATGGACCAATAGATTCATATTCTTGCCGCTGAGCTGTCCAACATGAACTAGCAAATCATGCGGAGAGCAAATTCCTCGCTCAACCAGATAGGGAAACACATTGGCCGATCCCAGGCGAATTACCATCAAGACCCTGCTACCCCCGGAGCTAAAAAAGTCGCTGTAATGCCATATTGTATAAAGAAAGGTCTCGAGCGCCAACGGCATTCTCGAGACCCTAATCTGCCCTCACCATTTGGCAAGATCAAGCTGACCCTGACAATAGACAAGAGAACAATACGCAAGCCTCAGTTCAATCCAAGGGATTGCGGAGGCTGCGAAGGCGGCTGAGGCGGCTGCGCTGCAAGCTGAGGAGATTGTTGCGGCGGCTGCGGCGACGGCTGCGGAGAGTCCGCAGACGGCTGCGCCGAAGCCCATTACCCCCTCTTCTACCTCCCGAAATTGAGGCCTCATCTTCGGGGTCGAGATCGTTGATGAAGCTATCGATTCCGGAAAGCAAACCCAGACCCAAAGGCTGGCTGTCTTCGTGCAATTCGGTGTTCATACGTTTACCACTCAATGTTGACAATGGCCCAGATTCCAGCAGGCGACCAGGGGAATGACAGGTCGACTGACGTGCGTCAAACCATGACTGCCGCGAATCGATGCACTCCTTGGACTTTCGAACGAGGATTTCTGAACCAGCATCAAACTATCGGCTGGGAGGCAAGAAACTGGCAGGAAAGAGGTAAGAAAGCTCTTACCGGCTGAGCTTCCCAGCGGAGGGGAAAAGCCAGTCGCCTTTCGCAGAAACCAAGCATTCCCAACGCCTCTCAGCGCCCCACCAACAGCCTCGACCTGCGCAAGAGGAACTGCAACACGGTCTCCACCCGGGTGGTGATATCCGCCCTGAGATCCATACCCGGGCGTAGCGCACAGCTGCGGGACGGCGAACGCAGCTGGGTTTGCTCCGGAGCCAGGGTGACCAGATAGCCACCGGAGCCCCAGTCCCCGCCACTGCCCCCCGGGCCGGCTGGAGACAGGGTGGAATCCGCAGTGGTGCCGCTGGCCTGGGCGTCGGGAGACACCGAAACCACCTGGGCCCCCAGGGTGCCGAAGTCGGGGAAGGGACAGCCGGCCAGGCGCAAGTGGGCCCGCTGGCCTGGCTCCACGTTGGCAATGTCTTCCATGGGCACCAGCACCTTCACCAGCATCCCCGTGCCCTCCGGAGCGATGCGTGCCAGCTCCTGACCGGCAGCCACCACCTGGAGGGGGTTGCGCAAGGCCACGGAAAACACCACACCGCTCACGGGAGCCCTCACCACAGTGCGGCCGAAGTCCCGGCCCAGCTGGGCCTGGTCGGCGCGGTTGGCAGCCCGCTGCTGCTCCAGAACCGCCAGGGAGGTTGCGCCCCTGGATCGCTGCTGCTCCACGTCGCGCTGGGCCTTGGCCAGGTTGGACCTGGCGACGCTCAGGGCAGCCTCCTTCTCCTCCATCTGTTCACGCGATGCGGCGCCGCTGCTCACCAACAGGCCATAGCGCTGGTATTCGGAGCGGGCCAGGTCGTAGCCGGCCTCGGCCTTCCGCACCTCCAGCTGGGCTGCCTGCAGGGCCGCCTGATTTTCACTGCGCTGGGAGTCCAGCTGACTGTCCAGAGCCGTGCTCGCTTGCTGCAATTGCACCTTCCGGCCCTCCAGGTCGGCCGCGTCCAGCACCGCCAGCACCTCCCCCTTCTCCACGGCCTGATTCGGCTGGACGAGGATTTCCCGCACCCGCCCATCGCGCGGGGCATGCACCAGGCTGGTTTCACCACTGGGCCGGGCCGATCCGGGGGCCCGCACGATCACGCGGTAGGGCCACACCGCCAACAGGGCCACACCGGCCAGAAACCCCCCGACGAACACGAACCCAGCCGCCCTCACCCAGGGCCGTACCGAGGGCAGAAACTCCTGCATCGAAGCGGAGTGCAGCTCCAGCTGGTGGCTGCCCAACGCTGACTGGGACGGCAGAACAGGCTGCGACCTGGGCAATCCCCCATCAACGGGTGCGGAAGGTTCGGTCATGCCGGCAACAGGTAAGCCGCCAGCGACTGGGTCTCACGCAGGTCGTGGGGGCTGCCCTGGCAGGCCACCGCCCCACGCTCGAGATAGACGACCCAGTCGCAGCGTCGGATCACGCTGGGGCGATGACTGATCATCAGCGTGGTCAAGCCCCGGCGCTCCTCGAGCAGGTTTTCCATCAACCGGCTCTCCAGAACCGGGTCGAGGGCGGCCGTGGACTCATCCAGGATCAGCACGGGAGGATGGGAAACCAGGGCACGGGCAATCGCCAGCCGCTGGCGTTGCCCACCGGAGAGATTGGCCCCGAACTCCCCCAGGATGGTCTGGTAGCCATCCGGCAGATCACGGATGAACTCATCGGCAAGAGCGGTTTGGCAGGCTCTCACAACCTGATCGAATAAAATCTCTGGGTAGGCAAAGCGAAAGTTATCGAAGATGGTTCGATTGAAGAACTGAGCCTCCTGGGGCACAAGGATCACCTGCCGTCGCAGGCACTCCAGGGAGATGTCCTGAAGGCCATAGGGCCCGTAGTGGATCGTGCCGCTCTGGGGCGCATAGAGGCCCGCCAACAATTTCACCAGGGTGCTCTTGCCACAGCCGGATTCGCCGATCAAGGCCGTGCAGCAGCCGGCGGGGAAGGTGAGATTGAACTGGTGCAGCAGATCCAGCCTGCCAGCATGGTGAAAGCTGAGATTGCGGCAACAAATCTCACAGGACGGGGACAGGGCCACCCAGGGCTTGTCCACGGCCTTCGGGTCCTCCAGGCTTCCCTCCAGCACCTCGGACAACCGCCGGATCACAACCTTTGTGCTGAGGTAATCGTCGGCGAAGTCCACCAGGGACTCCAGAAAGCCCAGCACGTTGCCACTCATCCCGCTGAAGGCCAGAAGCTGGCCGATGGACAGCTGACCGGAAATCACAAAGCTGCTCCCGTACCAGAGCAGTCCCAATGTGGTGAGCCGGGACATCAGACCGGTTGTGGTTCCACTGAACAGCGCCAGCTGGAGCGTGTTCCAGCGAAGGTGGGCCACACTGCCGAAGTTACGCTGGTATTCGTCCCAGACTTGGGGCAAGGCCTCGGTGGTTTTGAGAACCTGAGCACCACGGAAAATCTCAACGAGGAACCCCTGATTCTCTGCTGATTCCACAATCAGCCGTCGGTTCTTCTCATACTGGGCTGGCAAGAATGCCAAACCGGTACCAACCAGAAGGACAAAGGCCAGCAGGGAAACCATGGCCAGGGGGAAGCTGTACATCACCATCACAACAAGGGAGATGGAGGCAATAAACAGTTGGCTCGGCAAGCCCAGCACAAGCTGGCTGATTAATGCATTGATCCGACTGATGTCGCCGATACGACTCACCACTTCGCCACTGCGGTGGCTGTCGAAGTAGGTCATCGGCATGCGCAGCAGCTGATGGCCATACTCAAGCACCATTCCCAACTGGAGCCGTTGGGCGAAATGGCCCACCATGTGGCCCTGAATCAGGCTGATGGCACTGCGAAAAACAAACAGGAACAGCATCGCCAACCCCAAGCTGGTGAGCAGCTGGCTATCTCGGCGCACCAACACATCATCCGTAAGCAGCTGCATCAGCAAGGGCATCGCCAATGCCAGCAGACCGATCACAATGTTGATGCTCAGAGCCTGCAGCAACAGCGTGCGATAGGGCCAGGTCAAGCGCAGAAAGCGCAGAAAAGGCCCACGCTTCTCCTCGGGCTGCAGCAGGAGTCGATTGAGATCCGGCTCCAGCAACAACAGCACGCCGTTGCCCCAGCCCTCACGAAACTCCGCCCTGGTCAACCTGCGAATGCCGACGGCAGGATCGGCGATCACCACCCTGGATCCCCTGCGGCCGAAGAGCACAACCCAGTGGTTGCCCTTCCAGTGGCAGATCGCGGGCAGGGGAAGGGCCTCGAGCTGCTCCAGCAGAGCCGGATCGGCCCGCACGGCTCGAACATGGAATCCAAGCGCATCCGCTCCCCGCCTCAGGCCCAGCAGGGTGGTGCCCCTGGCTCCTGTGCCCACCAGCTCGCGGACGCGCGCGAGGGCCAACCGCCGGCCATGGTGGCGAGCCACCGTCACCAGACAGGCAGCTCCGCAATCCTCCTCAGCGTGTTGCTCGACCCACTCGTAGCGCGCCATCAACTACAGCTTTGCGGGCCAAGATCAAGGAAGGTTATAGACATGTGTTCCTTGCCTGCCTTGCCTGCCTTGCCGAGCGCCAGACAGAGGACGCTCAGCCCCGGGCCGTGGCAAGGGCCTTCTTGCCCTCCACCGGCGCATGCAGCGCCTGGCTGAGGGGCGCAACGCCATAGTCACGCTCCAGCAGGTCCATCACCGTGCGGCCGAAGTCGGCGGGGTTGGTGTCGAATGCTTCCAGGCAGATGCGGCCAAAGGTGCTGCCCATCGGCTCCGGGTTCCAGAGCATCTTGCGGGCATGCCAGGGCATCATGCTCATCGGGTTGTAGCCCGGTTGGAGCAAGCCCTGGTCGAAGCCGTACTGCTCCAGGTGGGTGTGGGGCTGCAGGCCGATGAAGAAGATGGCCGGCTCCACCTTGTCGGCCCCGAAGATCCGCTCGAGCTCGCGGTGATAGGCGACGGTCTGGCGGATGGTGTCGGGCCGTTCGTCGATCACATTGAACGAGTAGTTCACGGAAACGTGTTCGCGGAAGCCGGCTCGGGCCAGCATGCGGCAGCTCTCCAGCACGGTGCGCAGGTTGTAGCCCATGCGCATCTTGCGCACCAACTCCTGGGAACCGGAGGTGATGCCGATCTCGAAATACTCCATGCCAGTGGCCACCATTAATTCAGCCAGCTCGGCGTCGAGGTTGTCGGCGCGGATGTAGGCGGCCCAGCGGATGTCGTTCCAGCCCTCGGCCAGGATCGCCCGCAGCAGCGTCTTGGCATCTTCGATATAGCGACGGGCTGGGATGAACTGGGCATCGGTGAACCAGAATCCGCGCACGCCTCGGGCATAGAGCTGGCGCATCTCAGCGATCACCTCCTCCACCGGATTCACCCGCACCGCCTTGCCCTCCACCACGGTGTACACGCAATAGCAGCAATTGTGGGGACAGCCGCGCTTGGTCTGCACGCCCACGTAAAAGTCGCCTGCCTCCAGATACCAGTCGAGCTGGGGCCAGATCTGGGCGATGTAGTTGTAGTTGCAGGCGGTTTTTTCCATGCCCGCCGGCTGCTCATGGATCAGGCCGGGCCGGGGCGCCTCACCCGCCACATAGCAGCGCTCGGCCGCAATCGAATCGCCTCGGATCAGTTTCTCCAGCAGCGGCTCGCCCTCTCCCACCGACACCACGGTGCCCCGGGGCAGTCGGCGGCCCAGCTGCTCATAGAACACACTCACCGCTCCGCCGCCGATCACGGCCCGGGCCTCGGGCTGGTGACGCCGGGCCCGCTTCGTGCCCTGGCTCACCAGGCGCAGGTTGCGCCAGAGCTCGCCGTAGAACGAGGCCATCAGGCCCAGGCCACCCAGGGCGCCACGTAGCCGCTTGAGGGGATTGCGGGAATAGAACACCTCAAACGAATGCTGCAGCGGATTGCCACTGCGGCCGTCCACCGGCGCATAGATCTGGATATCCCGCCAGGAGAACACCAGCAGGGTGGGCCGGAAGGCGTCCACCACCTGGGCCAGCACCCGCTCCACATCCAGCAATGGCACCGCCGCCAGATCGAGAATCCGCTGGGGCAGATCGGGGAACTGCTTGTGGAGATGGTCGGCCAGATAGATCGGTCCGATCGGAAAGATCGGATTGCAGGGCAACCGCACCAGCAGCACCCGGTGATCCACCGCCATCGCCCCAACCACCAGGAAGATCGGACGCTAACAACCCTCGGAGAGCCGCTGGGCCACTCGCGCCACCCGGTGTGCCAAGGGGCGAGGCAGCCGGGGAATCCAGGCGTCGTGGACGCAGAGCCGCGGCACCAGCCTCCAGCCAGCCCCGGCCAGCCGCTGCGCCAACCGCTGCGGCGGCGGCTGGGGATAGGCCGGATTAATCACATCCACCGTGTCGATGCCACCGAGATCGTCGATCCCGGCCTCCAAGGCCTCGGGTAAATCCTCGAGGGGCCAGAGGTTGGCGGGCATCTGCAGATGCACCTCAGGCGGCAGGATGGCCCGGGCTTCCCGGATGGTGTCGAGCAGAGGCAGCTGCTCCTCCCGGGTGAGCGGAGATCCGGGCAACCCCCCTGCCGCCGCAGCCGCTGCCGCCGCATCGGGGCGATAGGGCTGCAGGATCACCTCCTGAATGTGCCCCCAGGTGCGCTGCAGCAGGGCGATCAGTTCCAGGGCGTCCCGGCGCTCCGCCACCGACTCCCCCAGCCCCAGAAGCAAGCCTGTGGTGAACGGGATCCCGAGGCGGCCGGCCTGCTCCAGCTGGCCGATGCGCACCTGCAGAACCTTGCTGGGAGCGTGGCGATGCCACCGTCCCACCGCCGGGCCGAGGCCCTCCAGCATCAATCCCATGGAGGGATTGCGTCGGCCCAGGGCGGCCATCTCGCTTTGGCTGAGCGGTCCGGCATTGGTGTGGGGCAGCCTCCCCTCGGCCAGGGCCAGGGCACTGAGGGCCATCAACCGGGAAAACCATGCCCCCCGCGCCGGGGAGAGGGGCGACAGCTCCCCGCTGAGCAGCAACACCTCCCGGGCCCCGGGACGGGCCCCCAGCTGGGTCCGCGCTTCTGCGTCGCTGAGCCCCGGCGGGGAGGGGTTATCCGCCCCGGCTCCCAGCAGCGGACGGCGAAAACTGCAGTAACTGCAGGCGTTGAAGCAGCCACGTGTGGGCACCAGGGTGACGCTGGGACTCCAGCTGACGACCCGCGAACCGGGCCCCGGCAAGGGAAAGGACATGCCCCTTCACAAACCGCGCAATGTTCCGTTACAGTCCTGAGTGACGGGATTCCGTCCCTGGCGTTTCCAGCGCAAGCGGAAAACCGCCCTTCTTACCCGGCTGTTCGGGT
>CALRKN020000027.1:0-40886 GCA_943368005.1 Bradyrhizobium ivorense
CTGGTGTCCATGGCGCAGTGGACCCACACCGATCCATCTCGAACTCGGTTGTGAAACGCTGCAGCGCCGACGATAGTTGGGGGGTAGCCCCCTGAGAAAATAGGTCGATGCCAGGATAAACTATTCTTTTTCTGATGCTGTTTTCAGACCGACTGCCTGCGTGAGCAGGCGACTGATGAGAGCAGAAAGCCACCCGACGGGTGGCTTTTTTAATGGTGTTTTTTCTGCGCTCAGCTTCGGTGCACGTGCACTTGGAGCCACTGACCCTGCAGCCGTTGCCAGATGCGGGTTTCGCAGCAGCTGTTGGTGATGGCATCACCCCCTACCGTTCGCTGGGTGAGACGGGTGTAACTCAGAACGGCGACGTCTTCGCTCAGCCAGCGAACGTGCGGCCGGACCATCGTGACCTGAACAGCTGAAGTGGTAGAGGGCGCCTGGTTGGATGGAAAGAACTGGTTGGATGGAGAGAAATAGAAGCGGTGAAACTGCACCCCCTCAACCAGCACCCCGTTGGTTTCAGCCTCAAAGCAGCTCAGGTCGCTGCTGCACATGCTGGCATAGGTGGTCCAATCCCCTCCAACCACACTGTCCAGCATGCGTTGATTGACGGCCAGGATCTCGTTGTTCCGCGCTGCGTTGTTACGGGCTGAGTCGGAATTCAGGGTTTCGGCTTGTAAAGTCATGATTCGAGATGCAGCTCTGCGTAATCACTGATTTTCTCAAACGACCCTGCCTGGTGATGGGGATTGCCGGGGCGATCGCTGAACAGCACTGTCATGCCAGATGTGGCTGCTGCCTGGCATTCCGTCGGAGAGTCGCTGACGAACAGTACCGCTGCCGCGGAGGTTCCCATGGCCTGCGCGATGCGTTGGTAACTGAGTGCTTCCTGTTTTTGGCCCGTCCGTGTGTCGTACCAATGGCTGAACAGGCCGCGAAGATCGCCGGCGTTGCTGTGGCCGTACAACAGCTGCTGGGCGGCCACCGAGCCCGAGGAGTACACAGCCAGACAGATACCCGCCTGGTGCCAGCGCCGCAGAGCAGCGGGCACATCGTCGTACAGCGGCGCCACCAGTTCGCCGCTGGCATAGCCAGCCGTCCAGATCAGGCCCTGCAGATCCTTCAGGGCGGTGAGCTTGCGATCCTCCCGAATCAACAGTCCCAGGTATGCTGCCGCTGCGCCTGGATCCAAGGCAGACGCGCTGGATGGCCCATGCGCCTGGCGTAGGGCCATTGCTTCCGGATCGTTGTCGCGCAGCCAGGCCTGCCCCACATCCAGCAACAGGGGCTGCAGGTCGGGGTCGAGGTGCCGTTCCTGCAGAAAGCTGTTGAGCCGGGCTTCCGCGTAGGGGAACAGCACCTCGGCCACGTAGCTCACGGGGCAGGTGGTGCCCTCGATGTCCAGTAGGAGGTGGCTGATGCCGGTGAAAGAGCGCATGGTCACGGGCGGAGGAGGGCTTGGAGCAGCAACTGGCGCCAGTGCTGCTCGAGCAGAAACTCGAGAATCTCCAGGTGACGCCGGGCCTGCTGAAGATCACGGCCCCAGGCGTAGAGGCCGTGACCGGCGATCAGCAGACCCTGGGGCGCCTCGGCCAGCACAGGGCTGGCGAGGGTGCTGAGCCGGGAAAGGTTCTGGTCGTTGGCCAGGACGGGCAGGGCAACGCGGCTGGTGTGGCTCTTGATCCCCTCCAGTCCTTTGAGCATCTCCAGGTTGGTGAGTTCCAGCCAGCCCACCCCCGAGTCCGCCGGGCCGTAATGGCTCGAGAGCAGGGTGCCCGCTTGGGAATGGGTGTGGAGCACGGCGCCGGCAGTGGTTCGGTGCACGATCTCCAGGTGCAGAAGGGTTTCGGCGCTGGCCTTGCCGTTGCCCCTCACCACCTGGCCCTGGCCATCCACCACGATCAGTTCCTCGGGTCGCACGCAGCCCTTGTCCACCCCACTGGGGGCCATCAGGAGTTGCAGGGGCTGGCGCTGCTGCACGCAGCTGAAATTCCCCCCGGTACCGTCGCACCAGCCGCGGGCGTGGATGGCTGCCATGGCAGCACTCAGCTGGTAGGCCAGGGGGCCGCAAGGGGTAGAGCTCGGCATCGGGACAGGTGGCACGGGTCAATGCTGGCAGTTCGGGCACCAGTGGCTGCTGCGGCCGCCGAGCTTGTCGCGCTGAATCGGCGTGCCGCACTGGCGGCACGGCTGGCCGCCCCGTCTGTACACCAGAGCCACACCCCCGTAGTTGCCGTTGGTGCCGGTGAGGTCGCGGAAGTCGCTGAAGGTGGTGCCACCGGCTCCGATGCTGGTTTCGAGCACCCGCACCAGGGCGGCCCGCAGAGTGTCCAGCTGGGCCAGGGTCAGCCTGCCGCTGGCGCTGTGGGGACGAATGCCGGCGGCAAAGAGGGATTCGTCCGCGTAGATATTGCCCACCCCGGCCACTAGAGCCTGATCCAGCAGGGCGTTCTTGATCGGCCGCTGCGAGCCCTGCAACCTGCTGCGCAGATAGGGGGCGCTGAAATCCGGGCTGAAGGGCTCCGGGCCCAGCTTCTGCAATCCCGTGATCACCGACTCCACCGGTTGGCCGGGGGGCACCCACCACATCTGGCCGAAACTGCGGGTGTCCACGAAGCGCAGTTCGGGGCCTGTCGTGCTCCAGATCCGCACCCTGGTGTGGCTGCACGGAGGTTCTTCGGCCGTTTTGTGTCCAGGCTTCAGCAGCAGAAACTGGCCAGTCATCCGCAGGTGCACGCCCCAGTGGCCGCCATCGCCCCCCTCTCGCTGCAGCTGGCCGATCAGGTACTTGCCCCGCCGCCCCCAGTGGACCAGCCCGCAACCCTGGAGACCGTGGCAGAAGGCCGCCGTCTCGGCGGGGCTGGCAATCGCCCGGGGCCGCAGCACCTCCACCCTGCTGATCTGGAAGCCCCGGGTCTGCTGTTCCAGGCCGCGCCGCACGGTCTCAACTTCGGGCAGCTCCGGCACGGGGCAGGGGAAAGCATGGTGTTCAGCGTCTCACAGCAACGCAGGCAGGGGGCCAACCCACCCCGGGACCTTCCAGTCCGGTCCCAGCCAGCAAAAAGCGGCTGGACCGGCAAGGGCCCAACCGCAACACATGAATCGGCATCACGCCAATCGGTTTTTGCCAACCGGATTCAGTCGAAGAGAACCGGTTGCTAGGTCCCGTCCCTGAAAAGGAATGGGGTGGGACCCCAGGGGAGGGGCCCACGGAATCCGGCGGCTGATCAGGCTTTTTCCAGTTCGCTCTCGGCGAAGTTGTTGGTGTTGATGCCGCCTTCCGAGCCACTGAAGCCGCTGTAGTTCACCTTCTCGAAGCGCACCACCACCGGGTAGCGGATACCGGAGGTGTCGATCGACGCCACGGTGCCGACGTCGTTGAACCAGTAGGACTCAGGGCGCTTGATACGCACTTTGTCGCCGCGGGAAATGGCCATCGCTGCGCTGGATACGGATGCTTCCTGAGGGAAGATACCCGCCGCAGCCCGGGCTGCCCGGGCGGGCGTCACGTTTCGTCGCCCTTTGGCCAGGCAGGGGTCTTCGGCTGCGATGGGCCTCCGGCTGGGATAGGCCCGGGTGGCAGCATCGCCGTTTGCGCTCGCCCGCGCCATGGTGCCCGATCTTGCGGATGCTCCCGTGCTGAGCCTGGAGCTGCCCGATCCGGACAGCGACACGATCAGCACCATGGAGTTCCTGGCCCGCCTGGAGGAGGCCTGGGCCGTGTGCGACCGCTTCGACCTGCAGACCGAGATCTGGCGAGGGCGGATCCTGCGGGCGGTGCGCGACCGGGAGAAGCGGGGTGGGGAGGGGCGCGGCATGGGCTTTCTGCAGTGGCTCAGGGAGCGGGAAATCAGCAAGACCCGTGCCTACACCCTGATCCAGCTGGCCGACTCGGCCGACTCCCTGGTGGGGGAAGGGATGCTGGCGGAGGGCAGCGTGAACAACTTCTCCAAGCGCGCCTTCCTGGAAACGGCCCAGGCCGATCCCGAGGTGCAGCTGATGATCGCCGAGGCGGCCAATGAGGGGCAGGAGATCACCCGCAAACAGGTGCGGCGTCTTTCTGATGAGTTCACCGCCGCCACCAGCCCGCTGCTGCCGGAGGAGATCCGCCAGCGCACCGCCGAAAACCTGCTGCCGCCGCGGGCCGTGGCGCCGTTGGTGAAGGAGCTGGCCAAGCTGCCCGAGGAGCAGCAGGAGGACCTGCGGCGGGTGCTGCGAGAGGAGCCGGAGCTGGAGCGGGTGCGGGACGTGACCCACACGGCCCGCTGGCTGAGCAAGGCGGCCGAGGCGGCCCTGGCGGTGAGGGCCTTTCAGTATGAGCAGCTCGATTTTGAGAAGGCGCTGCAGGAGGCCCAACGGGTCGATGCCCTCGGCCTGCTGGCCGATGCGGTGGGCCAGGCCCAGGCCCTGGAGGCGGCCGTGCTCAAGCTGCACACCAGCTGGCGGCGTTTGGGGGGCCTGCAGGAGCGGCTGTGGGTGGAGAGCGGCAGCAGCACGCCCCACCTGCGCGAACTGCTCACGGCCCTGCAATCGCTGAGCGGCAACACCATGCGGGTGTCCCTGGGGGAGTTGGCCGGCGGTAAGCGGGTGCGGCTGCAGCTGGTGGAGGAGGCGCCAGATCAGCTGGAGGCCCCACCCCTGCCCTGAAGGCTCCAGATCTGGTGCTCGCTATCCTCCGAATGCCCCGGTGATGGTGTGTGCCCCGCTCGCCCAGCAGCACCGCAACCGGAACGGAGCCCGACTTCGGCGACCTCCTGCAGTCGGCCCTGCAGCGTCACTTTGACTGGCCGGGCTTCCGGCCTGGCCAGAGGCCGGTGGTGGAGGCCCTCCTCGCCGGCCGGGACTGTCTGGCGGTACTGCCCACCGGCGGGGGCAAGTCGCTCTGCTACCAGCTGCCTGCGCTGGTGCGCGAAGGGCTGGTGTTGGTGATCTCCCCCCTGGTGGCCCTGATGCAGGACCAGGTGGAGCAGCTGCAACGCCGGGGTATTCCGGCGGCCTGCCTGCACCGCGGACTCACGGTGGCCGAGCGGGGTCCCCTGCTGCGCCGCATCCGCGAGCGCCGGCTGCGGCTGCTCTACCTGGCACCCGAGCGCCTGCGGGTGGAGGCCACCCTCCAGCTGCTGGAGGAGCTGCTCAGTGAAGGGGGCCTGGTGGCCCTGGCGGTGGACGAGGCCCACTGCATCAGCGCCTGGGGCCATGACTTTCGCCCCGATTACCGCCGGCTCGGGGAGCTGCGCCGGCTCTGCCCCGGCGTGCCCCTGGTGGCCCTCAGCGCCACCGCAGCCCCCCAGGTGCGGGCGGATATCATCCGCCTGCTGCAGCTGCGCAGGCCCCTGATCCAGGTGCGCTCGGCCCAGCGCACCAACCTCACCTACGCGATGCGGCGCCGACCCGCCGAGCCCTTGCCCGACCTGCTCAGCGCGATCGCCGGGGCCCGGGGGGCGGTGCTGATCTACGCCCGCACCCGCCGTTCCGTGGAGCACTGGGCCACCCGGCTGAATCAGGCGGGGGTGGGGGCGGTTGCCTATCACGCCGGCATGGATCCGGAGAGCCGCCAGTTGGCCCTGGCTCACTTTCAGCACCAGCCGCGCCCGGTGCTGGTGGCCACGGTGGCCTTTGGCATGGGCGTGGATCGGGCCGATGTGGGCCTGGTGTTGCACCTGGATCTGCCGGCCAGCCCGGAGGGGTACCTGCAGGAATCGGGCCGGGCCGGGCGCGATGGACTCCCCGCCGACTGCCTGGTGTTGTTTGATCCGGCCGATCGCATCAGCCTGGGCTGGGCGATTCGAGCCGCGGGCCAGGGCATGGGGGGGACACCTTCAGGACCTGATCGGCAACGGCTGGAGCAGGCCCAGCGGCAGGTGCGCCGCATGGAAGCCGTAGCCGAGGGCGAGGGGTGCCGGGAGCAGGCCCTGCTGCTGGCCGTGGGGGAGATCGTGCCCCCCTGCGGCCGCTGTGACCGCTGCCGCGGCCAGGGGCGAACCGCCCTGGTGCGGCGCGATTGGTCCGGCGCGGCGGCCCTGCTGCTGGAGTCGCTCGGTGAGGGCCGGGGCCGCGATCTGCGTACCCTCAGCGAGGAGTTGGCGGCCACAGATGGCACGCCCGACCATGACGAGGACCGCTGGGCTTGGCTGGCCCGGCGGCTGGTGCAGGAGGAGCTGATTCAAGAGAGCAATGACGGCTCCCAGCGGCTGTATCTGAGGGATTCAGGGCGCCGCTACCTGCACCAGCCCTGGCCCTTGCACTGGGCCGCCTGACGGCCGGATCAGCTGCGGTTGGCCTGACAGATGTCCTCAACCAGTTTGTATTCGAAGTCCTTGCTGGGGGTCTCCCAGGTGCGCCACTGGCCGGCCTGGCTGGTGACGTTGATCTTGCGGGCCGTGCAGTTCACCGCCAGGTAGAGGGCCTGGCCATCGCTGTTGAGGCTGGGGGCCACATAGCTGCCCCCCATGGGCTGGATCTTCGACCAGTCCACCTGCAGCGGACCGTAGTTGCGCCAGTCGCCGGCGGGGCGGGCTGGGGTGGGTTTGGCGGCCACGCTGGTGGCCTTGGCCTGGGTGGCGGCCGGGGTTGGGGCGGTCGCCGGGGCAGGGGCGGTGGTGGCCTGGCTGGCGCTGACCCTGGAAGCTGTGGTTGTGCTGCGAGCCTGGGCCTGGACCGGTTGGGCGGGTCCTGCCGCCGTTGCTCGGCTGGCCGCTGGTTGGGGTGTGGCTGCCTGGGAACTGGCTGCCTGAGGACTGGCTGGCTGGGAAGTGGCCGGCTGAGAGGTGGCCGCCTCTGAGGTGGTTGGCTGGACAGAGGCCGGTTGGACAGAGGCCGGTTGGACAGAGGCCTGCTGGAGACTGGCTGGCTGGGAAGTGACTGGCTGGGCAGTCGGGCGTTGGCCGGCGGTGGTCTGGGCCTGGACGGTGGCGGTTTGTACCGGGGAGGCCTGCGCAGGGGCGGGCTTGCTGGCGGCCGCGGGCCGCTGGGTTGGTGCCTTGGGTGTGGCTGCGGCAGCTGCGGCCGGGGGGCGGGGCCGTGGCTGGGCGGCCGGCTGGGCAGTGCTCCGGGGCGGCGGCGGGGTGCCGCGCAGCTTGAGGCGGGTCCCCGCCATCACCAGCTCCGGATCCTCCAGCTGGTTGAGGGCCACCAGCCGGCTCACGCTGGTGCCGTATTGCTCCGCGATCAGGGAGAGGCTCTCGCCCGGCTGCACCACGTGGGTGCTGGCATCGCGGTTGACGGCGGTTGCCGCAGGTGCCGCCGCCGGGCTCGGTGTGCTCTTCTGGGCCTGCCTGGGCACCTGCAGGCGGGTGCCGCTCATCACCAGGTCGGGATCGCGGATGGCATTGATCTGGATCAGCCGCTCCGTGGTGGTGTTGAACCGCGTGGCGATCTCGGAGAGGGTCTCGCCACTCTTCACGGTGTAAGGGGCGGTGCCCTGGGTGGTGCGGGACGCTGCGGCAGAGGCCGGTGCCGATGATCCCCCGCTGGGAATAGTGAGGCGCTGGCCCTCCACCACCAGATCGGCATCCTGGATGCCGTTGGCCTGCATCAGCCGGGTGAGGCTCACACCGTGGCGCTCGGCGATCTCGGAGAGGGTCTCGCCGGAGCGCACCACCACCACCTGCTGGGCCTGGACGCTGGGAACCTGCAGCACCGCCAGCGGTGGGGTCATGGCCAGGGCCAGGGCGGCAAGGGTGCGGCGCATGGGCTCCACGGATCGCTGGGCGAACCATAAGGGGCACTTCGCAGTGCCACCAGGGGCAGGGAAATCACGGCTGCAGATCTCAACCCAGCAGTCGCCGCACCAGCGGCAACTTGCCGGCGTAGGGGGGGTAGCGCAGGGGGATGTCCAGCCAGAAGGACCGGCGAAGCACACTGCGCAGGTGCGAAAAGGTGAGGAAACCGGCCTCGCCGTGGTAGCTGCCCATGCCGCTCTCCCCCACGCCGCCGAAGGGCAGCTGGCTTGAACCGGCCTGCATCACCACATCGTTGAAGCACACTCCGCCGGAACTGGTTTCAGTCAGCACCCGTTGCTGGGCATCGCGGCTGTGGCTGAAGAGATACAGGGCCAGGGGCTTGGGGCGGCTGCGGATCTCCCGGCAGGCGGCATCGAGATCCGCCACCGCCTGGATCGGCAGCAGGGGGCCGAACAGTTCCTCCTGCATCAGGGGGTCTTCGCCGTTCTCCACCGCCACCAGGGTGGGTTCGATGCGGCGACGGTCGGGGTCGCAGCGGCCGCCGTGCAGCACCTGGCCCCGGGCCTGCGCCCCGGCCAGCAGCCCTTGCAGGCGCTCGTACTGGGTCTGGTTCACGATCGAGCCCAGGTCGGCACTGGCGAGCGGATCGGTGCCGTAGAAGCGACCCAGCTCCTGGCCCAGGGCCTCCACCAGCGGTTGGCGCAGGGACGCCTCCACCAGCACGTGGTCGGGGGCGATGCAGGTCTGGCCCGCATTGAGGCTGCGGCCCCAGGCCAGGCGCCGCGCCGTCACGGCCAGATCGGCATCGGCCAGCACCACCGCCGGGCTCTTGCCGCCCAGCTCCAGGGTGACGGGGGTGAGGTGGCGGGCTGCCGCCTCCATCACCAGCCGCCCCACCCGGCCGCCACCGGTGAAGAAGATGTGGTCGAACTGTTCCTCCAGCAGCCGGGCCGCTACCCCGCCGTCGCCGCACACCACCTGCACCACCTCCGGGGGAAAGCTGGCGGGGATGGCCCGGGCAATCAGGGCGGCGACGTGGGGAGCGTGCTCGGAGGGTTTGAGCACGGCCGTGTTGCCGGCGGCCAGGGCACTCACCAGCGGGTGGAGGCAGAGCTGAAAGGGGTAGTTCCAGGGGCCGATGATCAGCACGCAGCCCAGGGGTTCCGCCTGTTGGAAGGCCTGGCCGGGCCGCAGGGCCAGGTCGAGCGCCAAGCGCCGCGGTGCCATCCAGCGCCGCAGGCGGCGGCGGGTGAGTCGCAGTTCCTGGCGGATGGCAACCAGCTCGAAGCTGGCCTCCAGGGCCGGTTTGCCCAGATCGGCCGCCAGGGCGGCGATCACGGCGTCGGCTTCCCGCTCCAGCAGGGTCTCCAGCCGCTGCAGCTGGGTGAGGCGCCAGGCGAGGGGCCTGGTGTGTCCCTCGCTGACGGGGCCCCGCATCGCGGCCACGGGCAGGGGGAGAAGGGAGGAGAGATCCACAGGTGCCGACATCAGGGCCGTGCTGGTGGCCCCACCCTGGCAAACCCGGGTGGTCCTGCGGGAGCCGGCTTCCCCTCTGCCGCAGGGCTTGAGACAGCCGGGGTACTGCTTCTGGTGCGCTGCCTGCCGGACCCGTGATGGGGGCCGGGGCGCTCCTCCCCCCTGCTGTTGCTCCGCTTCCGATGGCTGTTGTCTCCCCACCCCGCTCCCCCCGCTCCAGCACCGAGGAGAAGTTGGTGGCTTCCCTGATCGCCCTGCTGGAGTCGGGCACCGCCCCCTGGCGACGGGAGTGGGATGGTGAGGCCGGAGGCCGCCAGGTGAATCTGTTCTCGGGCCGGCCCTACCGGGGCGTCAACCCGGTGCTGCTCCACCTCGGGATGCACCTGCGGGGCTCCACCGTCCCCTACTGGTGCGGCTTTGCCGAGGCCAGGGCGCGCGGGATCTTTCCCCGCAAGGGGAGCCGGGCCGTGCTGGTGCTGCGCCCCCAGGTGCACCAGGCGCGCAGCGCCTGCCCGGTGGAGCCGGAGCCGGTGGAGGGGGGTGGGGGGTCCCCAACCGGCGCAGGCTCCGGCTGGGTGAGCTTCCGGCCGCTGGCCGTGTTCAACGCCGTCGATCTGGAGGGGGAGGCCCTGGCCGGAGTGATGGAGGCCCGCCGGGCAGCCGCCGGGGCGCTGCGTCGCCCCGAACCGGAGCGGCTGGCGGCTGCGGAGCAGGCCCTCTGCCGTTGGCCGGTGCCGGTGCAGTTCAGCGGTGAGCGTGCCTGCTACCTGCCGGCCGCCGATCGGATCCAGCTGCCGCCACGGGACCGTTTCCACTCCGCCGCGGCCCTGTATGCCACCTGGGCCCACGAGGCGATCCACTCCACCGGCCATCCCAACAGGCTGGGGCGGGATTTCAGCGGTGGCATGGGTGCCGGCGGGGACGGGGGAAGGGCCTACGCCCGCGAGGAGCTGGTTGCCGAGCTGGGGGCGGTGTTGCTGGGCGACCGGCTTGAAATCGGCAGCGATGCCACCAACCACGCGGCCTATCTGGCGGGCTGGATCGCCATGCTGCGGGAGTGTCCGGGGGTGTTGTTGCGGGTGCTGGGGGATGCCCGCCGGGCCGCTGATCTGATCAGCCCCGAGAACGGCACCCAAGCAACTACAACCTCCCCATCGATCACCGGGAGGAAGAGGAAAGGGAGGAAGGGCACGGGTTTGGAGGAAGCCCTTGACGAGACTTGAACTCGTGACCTCTCCCTTACCAAGGGAGTGCTCTACCGCTGAGCTACAAGGGCATGTGGAAGGTGGGCCGGGTTGGATTTGAACCAACGTAGGCAGAGCCAGCGGATTTACAGTCCGCCCCCATTAACCACTCGGGCACCGACCCGAACCACACCCCAAGAACTTACCAGCCAGCCTTCCCCTCCTCCATCCCCTCTGCTTGGCTGGTTGTACGCCAATCCACCCATGCAGCTGCTCGCCCTTCACGGCCCCAACCTCAACCTGCTCGGCACGCGCGAGCCGGGGCTCTACGGCAGCGCCACCCTGGACCAGGTCAATGCATCACTGCAGGAGCAGGCCACGGCCCTGGGGGTGGCGATCGACTGCTTCCAGAGCAACCACGAAGGGGCCCTGGTGGACCGGATCCACGCAGCCCGGGGTTCGGTGGACGGCATCCTGATCAATGCCGGCGCCTACACCCACACCTCGATCGCCTTGCGGGATGCCCTGCTGGCCGTGGCCATTCCCTACGTGGAGCTGCACCTGAGCAACACCCATGCCCGGGAGCCGTTCCGCCACCACTCCACCCTGGCGGATCGGGCCGTGGGGGTGGTCTGCGGCTTTGGCCCGCTCAGCTACGGGCTGGCGCTCGAGGGCCTGGTGGCCCACCTGCAGGCCGTCCCTGGAACCGGCCGTTGATGGACGCCATGGCCCTGGGCGGGGGCGTCTCCGCCGAACCTCTGCAGAGTCGGATTCGCTGGTTGGCGGCACCCACCAGTGCCGGATGGCTGGAGCAGGCCAATGCCCGCCCCGAACTGGTGTTGATCGACCATGCCCACTGTGAGCGCAAGGCGGCGGGTGTGGCGCTGCAGCTGATGTTCCGCTACCCGGGCGATGGCGAGCTGGGCGCCCGGCTCAGTGCCCTGGCGCGGGAGGAATTGGAGCACTTCGAGCAGGTGCTGGCCCTGCTGCAGGGCCGGGGGATCCCCCTGCGCCCCCTGCCAGCCCCGGCCTACGGCAGTGAGCTCAGCAAGGCCATCCGGCGCCAGGAGCCGGAGCGCATGCTCGATGCCTTTCTGGTGGCCGGCCTGATCGAAGCCCGCAGCCACGAGCGGATGGGCCTGTTGGCTGCCCACAGCCCCGATGGCGAACTGCGGGCGCTGTATGGCGATCTGCTGGCCAGTGAGGCCCGCCACTTCGGGCTCTACTGGCTGCTGGCGGAAGACCGCTTCGGGCGGACAACCACCATGGATCGGCTCGAACAGCTCGCCGCTGTGGAGTGGGCAGCGCTGGCCGGGCCCGGGGGCGATCCCGCCCTCGTGCGCATGCACTCGGCCGGGGTGGTTCAGGCCACCGGAACGGCCAGCTGATCGAGCAGCGGGTAGCCCTCGGCGATCGGATCGCCCGTGAACTGGGCCACCCAGCCATCGGAGTTGTGGAAGAAGCGCAGGGCGCAGAAGCTGGGCTCGGGCCCCATGTCGAACCAGTGGCGGGTGCCGGCGGGCACGGCGATCCAGTCGCCCGCCTCACAGATCAGCTGCAGCACCTCCTCACCGATGTGCAGGCAGAACAGGCCGCGGCCCTCCACGAAGAAGCGCACCTCGTCTTCGCTGTGGGTGTGCTCGGCCAGGAACTTCTGGCGCAGGGCTTCGCGGTCGGGATGGTCGGGGGCCAGGCGAATGGCATCCACCGTGGGGTAGTTGCCGCCGGCCTGCACCCGGGCGATCTCGCTGCTGTAGGCCGCCAGGATCTGCTCCGGGCCGGCTCCGGCGGGCAGTTCGGCGTGGGCCGGCCAGCGCTGGAAGCGGATCCCCCTGCTGGCCAGTTCCCCCTCGATCCGCTCGGCGTCGCTGGTGATCAGCTCCGCCCGGGCCTCCTGGCCGCTAGGGGTGCTGGCATCGTGCCGGTAGAGGGCAAGCAGACTCATGGCTTCGGGGCCGCAGATTTCCAACTTAGGGACGGTTCCGCCTATGGGGCCGCGGGGACTCACCCTCGTGGGCGTGGGCCCCGGGGATCCCGACCTGCTCACCGTGGCGGCGGTGCGGGCGATCCAGGCCGCCGACCTGGTGGCCTACCCGGTGGCCCGCGAGGGCGCTGAAGGCATGGCGGCGACGATCGCCTCGGCCTGGATCGCCCCCGGCCAGCGTCGCTTGCCCCTGCTGTTCCCGATGGTGGCGGAGGTGGCGCCGCGCATCGCCGCCTGGCACGCCGCCGCCGATGGCCTGGCGGCGGCGGTGGCCCAAGGCGAACGGGTGGTGCTGCTGTGCGAGGGGGACGTGTCGCTGTTCGCCAGCAGCTCCTACGTGGTGCTGGCCCTGCGACAGCGGCACCCGGCCTGCCCGTTGCGGCTGATCCCCGGCGTGCCGGCGGTGTGCGCGGCGGCGGCGGCGGCCTCCAGCGCCGGCCTGACTTGGCCCCTGGCCCTGCAGAGCGAGGGGCTGCTGATCCGCCCCACCCCCGAGTCGGCCCCCGAGCTCGCGACCCTGCTGGAGCAGGCTGCCGCCGCCGGCACCGTGCTGGCCCTGCTCAAACTGGGCCGCCGCTGGACCTGGGTGCGGTCCCTGCTGGCGGAGCGGGGGCTGCTGGCGGGGGCCCTGTTCGCCCAGCGGGTGGGCTGGCCCGACCAGCTGCTGGCGCCGGCCGCGGCGGTGCCGGCCGAGGAGCAGCCCTATTTCTCGCTGCTGCTGGTCCGTCAGGGCTGGCCGGAGGTGTTGCCCTAGCTGGAGGTTGCCGCTAGAGGGTGTGCTGGGCTTGCTCCAGCAGGGCCCGGGCCTCGGCCGGTGTGGGTGCCCGCATCAGCGCATGGCGCAGCTGGGGGGCGCCGGGGAAGCCCGTGCAGGTCCAGCTGAGGTGCTTGCGGGCGATCAGCAGGCCGTGGTCGCCCTTGGCGGCCACCAGGGCCCGCAGCTGTTCGGCCGCCAGGGCCAGCTTCTCGGCCGGGCCGGGGGTGGGTGGGATCGGCCGGCCGCAGAGGGCCGCATCGATCTGTCCCACCAGCCAGGGGGAGCCCATGGTGCCGCGACCCACCATCACCCCGTCGGCGCCGGTGAGCTCCAGGCAGCGCAACGCATCCGTTGGGCCGTTGATGTCGCCGTTGGCGATCACCGGGATGCGGAGCGCCCGCTTCACGGCGGCGATGGCGGCCCAGTTCGCCTGCCCCTTGAAGGCCTGCTCGCGGGTGCGGCCGTGCAGGGTGAGCAGCTGGGCGCCGGCGCTCTCCAGCTGTCGGCACCAGGCCACGGCCTGGGCGGCGCTGTCGCCGGCCGGGGCGCCGCACCAGCCCAGGCGCGTCTTCACCGTGACCGGGATGCCCACGGCGGCGGCCACGGTGTCGACGATGCGGGCGGCCAGATCGGGGTGGCGGATCAGGCCGCTGCCGCCGCCCTTGCGGGCGATCTTCTTCACCGGGCAGCCCATGTTGATGTCGATCAGGAAGGCACCAGCCGCCTCGGCCCGCCGGGCAGCATCGGCCATGGCGGCGGGGCGGTGATCGAACAGCTGCACGCCGATCGGGCCGGGCTCACTGGCCAGCTCCTCCAGCTTGATCAGGCCATGGCCCAGCTCCAGGCTGGTGGCGTTCACCATCTCGGTGAACAACAGGGCATCGGCGGCCCAGCGGCGCACCAGGGCCCGAAAGATGCGGTCGCTCACCCCCGCCAGCGGCGACTGCAGCACGCGGCAGCGCAGGCGGCGCGGGGTGCCGTTGCCGGGCAGTGCCAGGCCGGAGTGGCCGGCTCCAGCAGCGGCTCTAGCAGCGGCTGCGGCTGGGAGATCGGTGGTGGCGAACGCGGGCGGCATGCCGGAGGTGGCGCTGGGAAGAAGGGAGTAGACGGGGGCAGAGGGGGTAGACGGGGGACCCCATCTTTGGGGTGCGCCCAGCTGGTGCCCTGCGGCCTGGATGAAGGGCAACACCTTCCACGAGCTGGCCGCGATCCTGATGCTGGCCGATGGGATCGGCGTGGTGGCGTTGAAGCTGCGCCAGCCCCTGATCATCGGTCACATCGTGGCCGGCATCCTGGTGGGCCCGGCCGTCCTCAACTGGGTGTCAGGAGGGAGCGGGCTGAAGCTGCTCTCCAGCATTGGCATCTCGGTGCTGCTGGTTCTGCTGGGGCTCAAGCTCGACATGGGGCGGATCCGCTCGGTGGGGCCGGTGGCCCTGGCCACGGGCCTGGGCCAGATCGTCTTCACCACCCTCTTCGGCTTCCTGCTGGCCCTGGGGCTGACGGTGGCCCAGGGGCTGCCGGTGCAGTACGGCGGCTCGGAAGATCTGGAGTTCATCGCCTCCTTGCCGGCGTCGTCGGCCACGCTGGTGGTGAGCACCCTGCTGCCCTTCCTGGATGCCGCTGAGCGGGCCGCCGAGCTGATCGTGCACGATCTGGTGGCGCTGCGGGGTCAGGGGCCCGCCTGACCTGTGCCCGCGACTGCCGCCGCTGCCACCGTGCCCACGGCGATTCCATCGGCATCCGCCGTGGGCGTCAGCCAGAGGGGGCCGATGCGGGCGCCGCGGTCGCCGCGGGCCAGGGCCTGCTCCAGCACCCGACCCAGGGTCTGGGCGGCCGCTGCCGCCGGCAGGGGGCCCGCCAGGGCAAAGAACCGCTGCAGCTGGGCCCGGGTTGTGGAGGCGCGGAACAGCAGCCGGCAGTCGGCCGGCAGGGGCGGCAGGTCCCCCCGGGGGGCAAACAGCCGGTCCACCAGCGGCTTCACCTGCCGCCGCACGGCCACGAACACGTGATCGCCCGGCTCCAGGGCCGTGGCGCCCCGGGGCATGATCACCTGGTGCCGCCGCACCACCAGGGTCACCACCAGACCGTCGGGTCGGGCCAGCTCCCGCAGCAGCACACCGGCGATCGGGGCCCCGGCCGGCACGGTGTAGTCCACGATCTCGCCATCGAGGTGGCGCAGGGCATTGATCTCCACCGAGAGCGGCGGGGTGGGAGCGGCGGGGCGGCCGAGGCGCAGCCAGCGGGCCACCTGGGGCAGCGACCAGCCCTGGCTGATGGCCGACACCAGCACCACGAAGAACACGGCGTTGAAGATCACCGGGCTGTTGGGCACCCCGGCCATCAGCGGGAAGGTGGCCAGGGTGATCGGCACCGCCCCCTTGAGGCCCACCCAGGAGAGGAAGGCCAGCTCCCGGGGCCGGAAGCCGAAGCCGGAGGCGGTGATCAGCACGGCGATCGGCCGGGCCACCAGGATCAGGGCCAGGGCGATCAGCAGCCCCTGGCCGGCCACGCCGGCGAGGCGGCTGGGGAAACTGAGCAGTCCCAGCATCACGAACAGCACGATCTGGCTCAGCCAGGCGGCAGCGTCGTGGAAGAGAAAGATGCCGCGGCGAAACACGATCGGACCGCTGCCCAGCACGATGCCGGCGACGTACGCCGCCAGAAAACCGCTGCCCCCCAGCACCGCCGCCAGCCCGAAGGCCAGCAGCCCGAAGGCCATCACCAGCAGGGGGTAGAGGCCAGGCGCGTCGAGGTTGATGCGGTTCACGGCCAGGGTGGCCAGCCGGCCGCTGCCCAGCCCCACCAGCCCCCCCACCCCGAACTGGACCACGAACAGCAGCAGCAGCTCCTGGGCGGAGCTGGCCTCCCCCAGGATCAGGCCGATCAGCCCCACCGTGAGGAAGATCGCCATCGGATCGTTGGAGCCGCTCTCCACCTCCAGGGTGGCGCTGAGCCGTTCCGGCAGCTGGATCCCGCCGGTGCGCAGCACCGCAAACACGGCCGCCGCGTCGGTGGAACCCACGATGCTGCCCAGCAGCAGGCCCTGCAGCAGGGGCAGCCCCAGCACCCAGCTGGCCGCCAGGCCGGTGAGCAGGGAGGTGAGCAGCACCCCCAGGGTGGCCAGGGAGAGGGCCGGCCGCCAGCACAGCCGCACCGCGTCGAGGGAGGTGCGCAGGCCGCCGTCGAACAGGATCAGGGCCAGGGCCACACTGCCGACACTGTTGGCCAGCGGGTAGTTCTCAAAGGGAAGGCGGCCGATGCCCTCGGAGCCGGCCAGCATGCCCACGGCCAGGAACAGCACCAGCACCGGGATCCCCAGCCGGGCGGAGAACTTGCTGGAGGTGATGCCGATCAGCAGCAGTACCCCGGCCAGCAGCATGGCCACCTGCAGGGACGGCATCCGGGTTGGTCCTCCTCACCTGGCCCTGAGGATGGCCCATGGATCGGACCAGCGCCGTTCCAGGCCAACATGGCCCGGTGTTGTTGTGCGCCAGGCCCATGGCTCCCGAGCAGGCCGCCGCCGCCCCCGAACCCTTCCCCCTGAGCCGGGCGCTGCTGGAGGCGGTGCTGGCCGACCGCGTCAGCGACCGCTTCGTGTGTGAGCTGATCTGGCCGCGCCTGGGGTATGGGCCCGATGGCGCCGGCACCTGGAGCGCGGGCCCGGCGACGGGCGACGCCTGGCGGGAGTCGTTTCCGATCGAACCCCAGTTCATCGCCGAGCGCCCCCCTGCGGTGGCGCTCACCCGCTCGATCGCCAAGCAGCATAAGCAGCTGCTGAAGGAGCAGCTGGGCTTTGGCGGGTACAAGCTCGGCGAGCTCTATCCGCGCCGCACCCGCCGGGCCACGGCGGTGAACTGGCTGCTGGCCCACCTGGCCGAGCGGGGCGAGCCCCTGCCGGAGAGTGGGCCGCTGCCGCCGCTGCTGGACGCGCCGGCCGATCCGGTGGCGGGGCACCCCGGCGATCGGCCCGTGATTTGACGCTTGGTCCTGGACCCTGCTCCTGGACCCTGCTCTGTAGGGTCAATACAAGACAGATGTGGGAATAACCCTTGGCCTTGCCGGTCGTCGCCATCATCGGCCGCCCCAACGTGGGCAAATCCACCCTGGTGAATCGCCTCTGCCGCAGCCGCGAGGCGATCGTGCACGACCAGCCCGGCGTGACCCGGGACCGCACCTACCAGGAGGGTTTCTGGGGCGATCGCACCTTCAAGGTGGTGGACACCGGCGGCCTGGTGTTCGACGACGACAGCGAGTTTCTGCCGGAGATCCGCGAGCAGGCCAACCTGGCCCTGGCCGAGGCCGCGGTGGCGCTGGTGATCGTGGACGGTCAGCAGGGCTGCTCGGCCGCCGATGAGGCGATCGCCACCTGGCTGCGCGGCCACAACGTGCCGGTGCTGCTGGCGGTGAACAAGTGCGAGTCGCCCGATGCCGGCCTGGCGATGGCGGCGGAGTTCTGGGGCCTGGGCCTGGGCGAGCCCTACCCGATCTCGGCCATCCACGGCGCCGGCACCGGCGACCTGCTCGACCGGGTGATCGGCTTCCTGCCCCCCACCGACGAGGAAGGCGGCGAGGAGCCGATCCAGATGGCGATCATCGGCCGGCCCAACGTGGGCAAATCCAGCCTGCTCAATGCCATCTGCGGCGAGCAGCGGGCGATCGTGAGTCCGATCCGCGGCACCACCCGCGACACGATCGACTCCACGGTGGAGCGGGAGAACCACACCTGGAAGATCCTCGACACCGCCGGCATCCGCCGCAAGCGCTCGGTGAACTACGGGCCGGAGTTCTTCGGCATCAACCGCAGCTTCAAGGCGATCGAGCGCAGTGATGTGTGCGTGCTGGTGATCGATGCCCTCGACGGCGTGACCGAACAGGATCAACGCCTGGCCGGTCGCATCGAGGAGGACGGCCGCGCCTGCGTGGTGGTGGTGAACAAGTGGGACGCGATCGAGAAGGACTCCCACACCATGCCGGCGATGGAGAAGGAGCTGCGCGCCAAGCTCTACTTCCTCGACTGGGCGCCGATGCTGTTCACCTCCGCCCTCACCGGCCAGCGGGTGCAGAGCGTGTTTGCCCTGGCGCTGCTGGCGGTGGAGCAGCACCGCCGCCGGGTGGGCACCTCAGTGGTGAATGAGGTGCTCACCGAGGCCCTCAGCTGGCGCTCGCCGCCCACCAGCCGCGGTGGCCGCCAGGGCCGCCTCTACTACGGCACCCAGGTGGCCACCCGGCCGCCCAGCTTCACCCTGTTCGTGAACGATCCCAAGCTGTTCGGCGACACCTATCGCCGCTATGTGGAGCGCCAGATCCGCGAGGGGCTGGGCTTCGAGGGCACGCCGATCAAGCTGTTCTGGCGCGGCAAGCAGCAGCGGGACGCCGAGAAGGAGCTGGCCCGCGTCAAGCGCTGAGTGGATTTCCTGCGCCAGCTGCCGATTGGCCAGTTCGTGGCCGAGGAGTCCGGCGGGGGCCGGGGCAGCTGGCTGCGCCGGCTCGATCCCCGCTTGAAGCTGGCCTGGACCGTGGCGTTCCTGGTGACGCCGATCCTGGCCGGGCCGGTGTGGCGACTCGCCCTGGTGGGGCTGCTGCTGCTGATCACGGCGGTGAGTGGCCTGCCCTGGCGCCTCTGGCGCCGCAGCCTGCCCCTGTTGCTGGCCCTCGCCCTGCTGGTGGGCAGCCTGGCGGCCTTCCTGCCCGCCGGTGGCAGCGCCCCCGGCCAGCTGCAGCGGCCGCCGGCGGAGGTGCGCCTGCTGCCGGGTTCGCCACTGGAGCCCGCGCCAGAGCGGGCCGGCCGGAGCTGGGAGCTGCTGCGCTGGGGTCCCGTGAACCTGGGCCCCCTGGCCCTGGGGCCGTTGGTGGTGAACCGCCGCTCGGTGGAACTGGGGCTCAATGGCGCCACCCTGCTGTTCACCCTCGTGCACAGCGCCAACCTGCTGCTGCTCACCACCCCTCCCGAGGACCTGGTGTGGGCCCTGGCCTGGGGCCTGGCCCCCCTGGCCCGGCTGGGCTGGCCGGTGGAGCGGCTGGGGTTCACCCTGCTGCTCTCCCTGCGGTTTCTGCCGCTGGTGCAGGAGGAGCTGCAGAACCTGCTGCGGGCCGTGGCCACCCGGGCGGTGAACCTGCGCCGACTGGGCTGGCGGGCCTCCCTGGGGCTGGTGCTGGGGGTGGCGGAGCGGCTGCTGGCCAACCTGCTGCTGCGCGCCGAGCAGGGGGCGGAGGCCCTGCAGGCCCGCGGCGGCCACTGGCTGCCGCCGGACCAGCTGCACCGCCGGCCCCTGCGGCTGGGCGCTGCGCGGATTCTGCTCAATCTTGGCTGTGGGCTGGCCCTGGTTTGTTTCCTCGGACTGCGCTGCAGCGCGCTCGGCACGCTGTGACCTTAAATACCATTAGAGCAATTGGCTGAGTGACGAAGGAGCGCTACCTCAACCACCCCACATTCGGGATGCTCTATCGGGTGGCGCCGGTGGCCGAGGGGCGTGATCTCTACGCCACCCTGTATGCCCAGCGCATCTTCTTCGTGGTGACCCTGCAGCCCCGGGGGGCCAGCTTTGAGGTGGTTCCCCTGATGGATGCCCGCCACTACGCCGAACAGAATCTGACCCGGGTCCGCCGGGAGGCCGCAGACGTTCACGCCCACTGGCGCCAGTTGTTTGACCAGACCTTCATCTGACCCCGGGCCGCCTGGACCGGCCCGTGCCGAGGAGGCCGCCCCGGGCCTGGAGCAACGCCTTGCCGAGCTCCGCGCCGCCCTGCCCGATGGCTGCCGGCTGCTGGCGGTGAGCAAGGGCCAGCCGGCGTCCCTGCTGCGGGCTGCGGTGGCGGCCGGGCAGCGCAGCTTTGGCGAGAGCCGGCTGCAGGAGGCCATCGCCAAGCAGGCACAGCTGGCCGACCTGGAGCCGCTCGACTGGCACTTCATCGGCCGCCTGCAGGCCAACAAGGTGCGCCCGGTGCTGCGCCATTTCGACACCGTGCACTCGCTGGACAGCCTGGACCTGGCCAGGCGGATGGCCCGCATCGCCGCCGAAGAGGAGTGCAGCCCGCTGGTGTTCTGCCAGGTGAAGCTGCGGGCCGACCCGGCCAAGGCCGGTTTTGCTGCCCAGGAGCTGCAGGCCTGCTGGTCGGAGCTCACCGGCCTGGCGCCGCTGCGGGTGCGGGGACTGATGACCATCGCCCCGCAGGGGCTGGATCGCAGTGAGCGGCAGGACCTGTTCGCCGCCTGTGCGGCCCTGGCCCGGGACCTGGGCCTGGAGGAGCTCTCCATGGGCATGAGCGGCGACTGGCCGGAAGCGGTGCGGGCCGGCAGCACCTGGGTGAGGATCGGCAGTGGCCTGTTCGGCTCCCGGCCCGGCAACTGATCGCTCCGAAAGCTTGCGATCACTGGCATGGGACGCTATTCAGGTTCAAAGCATCCCTAGAGGCCCATCCCGTGTCGTTGCTCTCCCGCCTGCGTGCTGTCGTTTCCGGAGATGACTACCTCGATGGCGCCTACGACGACGAGCTCGATTACGACAGTGGCGACCTGGAGCAGCCCGCCAGCCCCAGCCCCACCAGCCGCAGCAGCGCCCTGGCTCTGACCAGCGATTTCAGCAGCGACGACCCCTTCGCCGGCACGAATGTGATCGGCCTGCCGGGCATCTCCACGTCCGCCGCCGAGGTCACCCTGATGGAGCCCCGCAGCTTCGATGAGATGCCCCGGGCGATTCAGGCCCTGCGGGAGCGCAAGACCGTGATCCTCAACCTCACGATGATGGAGCCGGACCAGGCCCAGCGCGCCGTGGATTTCGTGGCTGGTGGCACCTTCGCCATCGACGGTCACCAGGAGCGGGTGGGCGAGAGCATCTTCCTGTTCGCCCCCAGCTGTGTCACTGTGACCACTGCGGGGGGCGAGGAGTCTGCCTCCTCCACGGTGGTGAGCCGGGACAGCGATCTCGACCAGCCGGCCGCCCCCAGCCCGGCCTGGGCGCGCCAGGACGGCTCCCTCTGACCACCGCCCCCTTGAGCACCACCCCTTTGACCACCGGCGAAGAGGGTCCGGAACTGGGCGTGGTGGGCCTGGGCCGCATGGCCCAGGCCCTGGTCTTGCCGCTGCTCGAAGGCGGCCTTGTGAGCCGGGAGCGGGTGCAGGCCGTGGTGGCCAGCAGCGCTTCCGCCCAGCGGCTTTCGGCCGCCCATGCCCTGGCGGTGGGCACCGATGCCGCCCTGGCCTGGCGGGCGCCGGTGGTGCTGCTGGCCGTGAAGCCCCAGCAGCTGGAGACCGTGGCGGCGGCGGTGCCCGGCGGCTGTTCGGGCCTGTTGATCTCGGTGCTGGCCGGGGTGAGGTTGGAGCGCCTGCAGCGGCTGCTGCCGGCCTGGCGCTGCGTGCGTGCGGTGCCCAACACCCCCGCCCTGGTGCGCCAGGGCCTCACCGGCCTGGCCTATGGCGACAGCGTGGGCGCGGCGGAGCGCCAGTGGGTGCAGGAGCTGTTCCGGCAGGTGGGGGAGGTGGTGGATCTGCCGGAAGCCCAGCTGGACGCCTTTCTCGCCCTCACCTCCTCCGGTCCGGCCTTCCTGGCCGTGGTTGCCGAGGCGATGGCGGACGGCGCCGTGGCGGCGGGGTTGCCCAGGGCTCTCGCCCACCGCTTCACCCACCGGACCCTGGCCGGCACGGCGGCGCTGCTGCAGGACCAGGAGCTCCATCCCGCCCTGCTCAAGGACATGGTGAGCAGTCCGGCTGGCACCACCATCGCCGGTCTGCGGGCGCTGGAGCGCAGCGGGGTGCGCTCGGCCCTGATCGAGGCTGTGGCGGCGGCGGCGGATCGCAGTCGCGAGCTGGCCTGAGCCGGGTTCAGGAGGCCCGTTTCTGCCCCAGCCGCGGTTCGGTGCCTGCCAGCAGCCGGGCCAGGTTGCTGCGGTGCCGCCAGATCACCAGGGTGCTGGTGAGCAAGGCCAGGGCCAGGTAGGGCCAGCGCAGCCCCAGACCCTGGGTGTGGAACCAGCCCAGCATCAGCAGGGGCAGGGCCACGGCCGCCACCACGCTCGAGAGCGACACGATGCGGCTGAGGCTGAGCACCGTGAGAAAGATGCCGAAGCAGGCCAGGCCCACGGGCCAGGTGAGGCCCAGCAACATGCCCAGGGCGGTGGCTACGGCCTTGCCGCCGCGCCAGCCCAGCCACACCGGCCAGATGTGGCCGGCCAGGGCCGCCAGCCCAGCACCCACCACCCAGCTGTCGGTGCCCCAGCTGGCAGCGCCGGTGCCATCCAGGGGCACACCGAGGGGTTCGAGCGCCGCCTTGGCCAGCAGCACCGCTGCCGTGCCCTTGAGCACGTCCACAAGGAACACCACCAGGGCCGGTCCCTTGCCCAGGACGCGCAGCACGTTGGTGGCGCCGGTGGAGCCGGAACCCTCCTGGCGGATGTCGATGCCGGCCAGCCAGCGACCGGCCAGGTAGCCGGCTGGGATGGAGCCCAGCAGGTAGCCGAGCAGCAGCAGGGCGAGGGGAAGAAGCATGGGCGATCGGGTTTGGCAGGGGGCGGGGATGGGGGGGCGGCTGGGGGATTGTCTGGGGGACAGCCGGACTCAGTAGAAGTCCTCCTCGCTCCCCAGTTCATCCGGTCCGGGGGCGAAGGCCAGCCACAGGGGGAACTGCAGGATGGCCAGGTCCACCACCTGCTCGGCGGCGTCGATCACGATGAAGGGCAGTTCGCCCCGTTCCTCCAGGCGGTCGGCCCGCTCGATCAGGGCGTCGGAGCGCTCGAACAGCACGATGCCGCTGCTGGGGCCGAAGTCTTCGCGGGTGAGGCCGAGGCAGTCCTGCAGGCTGCGCCGCCATTCCCCCAGCCGCTCCGGTTGACCGGCCAGCACCAGGGTCTGCACCTGGTCGCCGTAGAGCTCGCCGAGGACGGCGATGGCGGCGGCGGTGATCAGGCCGTTGCGGTTGCGGCTGCCGCTGCTGGGCTGGGCGCCCCTGCCGCCCTGGTCGACAAACCAGTTCTCGAGGCAGCTGGCGGCGCTGGCCTCCAGGCTGCGGCGCAGTTTCCAGGGATCGGCGTAGAAATCGGGCTGGCCGGCCAAGCTGCCCAGCCGCTCGCGGATCAACTCCACGTCACCGGCAAACGGTCCGCCGGGCTGGGCCGGTGCGGCGGCCGCTGCGCTGGCTGGCCCGGGCCCGGGGGCCGCGGCATCCAGCGGTGAGGGCTGCACCAGCAGGGGCTGGGGCACCAGTTCCACCTGTTCGGCCGCCACGGCCAGGTCCTGCAGGGCCCCCACCAGGTAGTCCTGGAAGCCCTTGAGCCGGCGCGCCACGCTGTCGGCCTGGCCGGAGAAGCTGCTGGCGATCTCGCTGCGGATGGCCTCGCGGCGGGCCTCCAGCTCGCCGATCTCCCGTTCGAGCGCCGCGCGGCGCTCGGTGAGCTCCTGCAGGGCCAGGGATTGCCAGTCGCCGGGCCCGGCGGCAGCGGCTGGGGTGGCGGGCTCAGGCGCGGTGGGCTCAGGAGTGGGGGTGTCCGTCATACGGGTGGGGCTTCGTCTTCAGCCAGGTGGGCCAGGCGCTGGCGCAGTTGGCTCTGCAGTGTGACTGGATCGAACAACACTGGCAGCAGGTGAATGCTGCGCACTTCGCGGAAGTAGAAGAGCGCGGGCAGGCCGGGCCAGAACACCCGCCAGGCCTTCCATTCGTCGTAGGGAAAGCGGCGCAGCAGCGTATCGCCGCGGCGCACCAGCAGGGCATCCCCACCGAACTCCAGCCGGAGCAGGGCGGACTGGAGCAGCAGGAACAGGCCGAAGCCGCCCACCACCAGGGCGATCAGCGGGGCTCCGCTCCAGACGGGCAGCAGGCCCAGGGCCGCCAGCCCGGCAGCCAGCACCGTCAGCCCCACCCCGTAGTGGGGCTGGAGGGTGACCGGGTCGGTGCCTGGCGCCGGGGTGGGCTCGGGAGGTGGGGTGGGTGCTGGCGCAGCGTTCATCGCGGGGGCGGCAAGGGGCAACGGTCAGCCGAACAGCAGTTTGGTGAGCAGCGCATCCATCAGCGCCACCGTGACCAGAATCATCACCACGGCGCCGGTGGTGGTGGTGCCCACCTCCTTCGGACCGCCCCGGGTGGTGAGTCCCCAGCCGCAGGCGATCACGGCGATCTGCAGGCCGAATACCACGGCCTTCAACAGCATCCCCGGCAGATCACTGGGATCCATCCAGATCCGCACCGACGTCCAGAACACACTCGGCGGAATGCTGTAGAGCCAGGTGCTGCTCAGCTGGCCCGACCAGATCCCCACCCAGAAGAACAGCAGGCACTGCACCGGGGCCATGACCACCATCGCCAGTACCCGCGGCACCACCAGGTACTCCACCGGGTCGGTGCGCAGCATGGTGATCGCGTCGATCTGCTCGGTGACCTTCATCGTGCCCAGCTGGGCCGCATAGGCGGTGGCCACCTTGCCGGTGAGCAGGGTGGCGGTGAGCAGGGGGGCGATCTCCCGGGCCAGCCCCAGGGCCAGCAGCCCGCCCACGGCGGAGTTGGCCCCCTGCTTGGAGAGCTCGGCCACCACCTGGATGTTGAACACGGTGCCGGCCGCCAGGGCCGTGATCAACACGATCAGGAAGCTGCCCGGCCCGGCCTCCATCAGCTCCTGCATCAGATCGTTGACGTTGATCCGGCCCTTGGCGATGGCACTGACGGCCTGGCCGCCCACCAGGAGGCTGGCGCCGAGCCGGCGCAGCCAGGTGGGCGGAGACAGGCGACGCAGGCGGGTCATGGCAGCTTGTGGGGGGCGCGATGGGGCCAGCGGCGCACCACCACCAGACCCAGCACCACCAGCACGGCCGGGATCAGGCCCATGCACAGCCGGATCGCCAGCAGGGCGCTGGCGGGCTGCTGGCTTCCCAGGGAAGCCTCATAGCCACTGAAGCTCAACAGGTTGCCGAAGAACAGCAGAGCCAGGCTGATGCACAGCTTCTGCCCCAGCACCATCCAGGCGCTGTACTGGCCGGCGGGCTTTTCCGGATCGGCGTCGATGGCGTCCGGCAGCAGCGCCCAGGGGATCAGGTAGGCGCAGGAGGCCCCCAGCCCGGCCAGCACGATCGTGGCCACCAGCAGCACCAGCTTCAGCTGGTTGCCGGCCGAACCCAGCGGTTCGAAGGCCTCGTTGAGCGGTGGCAACACCATGGCCAGGGCACAGCCGCCGATCCAGAGCGCCGTGCCCAGATGGAGGGCGCCGATGCGGCCCCGCCGGTGGCTCACGTCGTTCCAGATCCAGAGGCCCACCAGGGTGCTCACCATGAAGGGAAGCAGGATCCAGTTGCTCCAGCTCTCGGGCAGGCGCAGCACCACCGGCAGGTAGAGGAGGGCCGCCGTCTGCATGATCTGCAGGCCGCACCAGAGCAGCAGGTAGAGCCCCAGCACCCGCAGGAAGCGTCCGTTCTGCCGCACCCGGTTGAGCAGGCGGCGGGTGGTGCCCGGCTCTCGCACCGGCCGTTGGCAGTGGAGGGCTGCAGGGGCCAGGCCCCAGCCGCAGAGCAGGGTGGACACCGTCACGATCAGGCCCACCAGCATCCCCACCTGCAGGTAGCTGGTGGGGTCGCTGTGGTCCTGCAGCAGCAGCCCCCCCAGCACCACCCCCACCAGGCTGGCGATGATCGAACCGGTGAACCGTGCCGTGTTCAGCTGGGTGCGCAGTGCCACGTCGCCGGTGAGTTCCGCCGCCAGGGCGGAATAGGGCAGGTTCACTGCGGTGTAGAAGCTCTGCGCCAGGGTGGAGATCAGCACGAACAGGGCGAACCGCATCCACAGCCCCCCGGGCGGCACCCACCACATGGCCGCCATGCCGATGCCCAGGGGAAGGGCCGAGCCCAGGATCCAGGGCAGGCGGGGTCCCCAGCGGCTGTTGGTCTTGTCGCTGAGCCAACCCACCACGGGGTCGTTGATGCCATCCCAGAGGCGACCCGCCATCAGCACCAGGCCCGCCATCCAGGGGGGCAGCCCGGCGGCGGATGTGTAGAACACGAAGAGATAGAAGCCGATCAGCGAGGCCGACATCCCCGTGCCGGCATCGCCCAGCCCGTAGGACCAGAGCAGCCGCTGGCGGGCCCCACCCCGCAGGTTGGCGGCGTCGCTGACCGGGGTGCTCGGGGCCGTGGGCACGGTGCTGGCGGCGGCCTCAACGGGCATGCGGGAGGGGGCTTGGGGGCAGGCTGACCATCATGGTCGAGTTGGCGGCCCCGTCGGGTTGGCGGCCCTTGCGGCCGCGCCAGGCCGGGGCGTTCGCCGCCATGGTGGCAGCCAGGGGCCCCGGCGCCACCTCCGGGCCCGATCGGCAGGGCCCGGGGGCCTCGGGATGGTGGAGCTGCGGCAGACGGGGATCGGGCTGATGAACACTTTGGCCGATCGATCCGTCGATCCCATGGCCAACAAAGCCGAAGTGAATGGGATGGAAGGGGAAGTTGTGTCGACCTTGATTTACATGGTTGACGTAGGCAATCAATGGGCTTGTCCCTGATTGGAACTGGCCTGGTCCCGCAGGCAAAGCTGGCTCGAGTCGCCCAATCTGCTAGGCTGACACTTGCGCTTGCGGGCGTAGTTTAGTGGTAAAACCTCAGCCTTCCAAGCTGATGATGCGGGTTCGATTCCCGCCGCCCGCTTCCTTTTCTCAATAAGGGTTTTCAGCCTAAAGTCCTTGCTGCGACTGGCATTAGGGCTTCCAGCCCGTGCCAGCGACTGTTTGGCCGTGCCAGGCTGTGAGGCGAAACATCTCACCAAACGTCTCACATGCCGGCGGCCCGTGACTGGGAGGACACGATCAGGGCGGTGGTGTCTCATGCCCTGTCTCAGAAGGGCTGCCGTCGTGGTTGGACGGTGCTCAACCACCGTGGTCATGCTCGGTTGAACATTGCTGCTGGGGCCGGTCGGGGCAGGCGCCGGCAGGTGCTCCTGCCCATTCCGTGGGAGTGCGATCAGATCGACCAGATCCGCGATGCGGTGGTTCAGGTCTATGACGAGTTTCAGCAGGGCATCGAGCCCGATGCGTGTGTTGCACGTATGACCCGTGCCGATGGATCGAGGGGAGCAAAGGGGGAGGCCGCTGTAGGCCGCAGTCCGCAGACAGGCCATCCCGGCAGGCCAAGGCACAGGGGAATGGCGGCGGTGCTTGCCCCGGGGGACTGGGAAGAGCTGATCGCTGCTTTCCGGGAGCACAAGCTGATCAGTGGCGAGATCAAGCCCTCGACCTGGTATCGGGTCTACCGGCACCACATGAACCACGTGCTCGGGGCCGTGGCTGTGACGGCCCCGCCGCAGAACGCCAAGCAGCTGCTGGAGACCCTGGCCCGGATCTGGGCAGACAAGCCGGGCGGACGCACCCGCCAGATCCAGATTCAGTCGACCGCTGCTCTGCTGCGTTGGGCCGTGGCGGAGCGGCGACTGGGCGAGGACTGGGAGCCGCCCAAGGATCTGGCGGTGTTCGTGGGCCGATCGCGTGCGGCCAAAGCCATCACGACGCCCTTGGAGGTGGAGCACATTCTTGCGTTGGTGCGGGCCATCCCGGATGCTCGCTGGCGTTTTGCTTTTCAGCTGATGGCGGCTTATGGACTCCGCCCGGAGGAGCTGCAACACCTGCAGATCCGCCAGGGTCGGCTCTGGTGCATGTATGAAAAGGTTGCCTCCCGTGGCAAGACCCGGCCAAGAGTGTTGCGGCCGCTGCCCTGTGACGACTGGGCAGATGGCTGGCGCCTTGGGGAACGCTTCCCAACTCAGGAGCTGCCGCCGATGCAGCCTGGCCTGGGTGGTGGATACATGGGTCACTACCTGATGAATCGCCCCCTCTGGAAGGAGCTACGGCGTGAGTACGAGGCCAAGGGCGAGAAGCTCGTGCCCTACTCCTGCCGGCATGGCTACGCCCACCGGGCGCACGTGATCTGCGACCTGCCGCCCAAGGTGGTGGCGGCGGCGATGGGACACAGCGTGCAGACCCACTTGGCGGCCTACAGCCGTTGGTGCGGGGATGATGTGGTGGATGATGCCTTCACCAAAGCTGCTCAGCGGCTGAGCCTTGAGGCATCGTGAGTCTGTTGTTTTAGCGAGCTACTGCTCACCAGTCGGCTTGATGTAACCAGTGTCGATCAGAAAAGTCCGCAAGGCTTCCGGGAAGGAGCTGTAGACGATTTCACGGCCCAGACACTTGCCGTTGTCATCTAGGTCCCCCTTGCACTCTTTCAGCCCCCAGTCAGAAGACGCGTCGTAGCGCTGGGTCATGCGATCCCATCCGTCATACAGCTCACCCACCAGCGCCTTATTGGCGACGTAGCCGGCCAGAAACCCATTGGGTGACCCAGGGTTCTTCTGTTGGAACCAGTCAGCCATGCGCTGGAGGTTGCGGCGGTGGATCGGTTTGAACTCAGGCCGATGGGTGATGTCCACAAACTCATTCCCCTGGAGCTCCCAGATGCGTGCAGGCGCCGTGCTGCAGGCGTAGCAGTCGAAGCGATAGAGGAAGCGGTTGTCGACGTCAACGATCAGGAAGCGACCATTTCCGAGCGGGTCCTCTGCCGGCGATTCACCTCCGTCAAAGGGTCCGAGTGTCACCTCTCGCCAGATCTGGCCGCTGCGGTCACTCGTGAGTACCTGAATCTGGTTGCAGCAATGCGCCCCTCCAGTGAAGGAAGAGAGCAGAACTTCGGGGTAGGGGTTTGATGGGTCCATCTCTGCGATCTGAACCACCGCTGCTGGACTACCGCCCGATTTCTCAGCGCCAACTAGGCGGCCGACCTCGTTGCCATTGACGCGAACAACCGCCACCGGTTGCAGCACGTTCGATCCGTACTCATTGATTCGCCGCCGCTGCTGTGAGCTGACCTCCACGGCGCCACTGCGCAACGAACCGCTCATGCGGTTGTTCTGGTAGTCCATCTTCAGGACCTGAGCGACAGCCGGACTGCCGCAGAGTGCACCCAGTCCGATCAGGGTGGCAATGAAACGGGGTCGCAGAGACACCAGGCAATAGGCAGGCCGCCATCCCGAACCGTAGGAAGAGCGGCCGCGTCTGCAACCCTGCTCACTGACTTAGATGGCGCCGGCTCCAGCCGGTGATCGTTGCCTCTACGTTCTCCAGGTGCCACTGCAGTGGCCCCCGACCCTGGGTGCAGCCCCAGCGGCGGTAGTGCTTGCCTGGGGTGAGCACCCCCCTCAGCCGCAGCTGGCGGAGGGTTTCCCGGCTCATCCCCAGAGCAGCGCAGGCTTCTGCCGTCGTGACCCAGACCCGCTGGCGGGATGACGTTGTCGGCGTGTCCATCAGCCCCCTGTCAGCTGGGCGCGCAAGCGCTTGAGGGTGTCGATCAACCAGGAGCGGCGATAGCTCTTGACCTGGCGCGGGGCGCCATCGACAAACTGTTGGCGGCGAGGGGGTTCTTCTCCGAACTCGTCGCGGTAAGCCCTGGCCACGAGCTTGCCGGCTGCGCAGAACTGGCTGCGCGGCAGCGCTTGCTGGAACACCTCCAGCCAGGCATCCCCCAACGTGAGCTCCTCGTCAGTCGGCGCGCCCGGTAGCAGTCCCGAGCTCGCAGTCAGCACGTTGCTGCGCACGATGTCCTTGAACAGGAGCTGGTCGCGTTCATCCAGGCCGCCGAGCCGCTCGAACACGACGATGCTGCGTTCCACCAGGGTGATCACCTCGGCTTCGCGCAGCCGGGGCACAGCAGTCGTCTCCACCGTTGCCGGCTGCGCCTGCTGGACGCTCTCCAGGAACCAGCCGTCCATCCAGACCGCGAACGGTGCACTGATCCAGCGGGCCAGGTCGACTGCGACTTGAGGATGGACCCATGTGCCGCCGCCCTGGCCCTGGCGGGACTCGATCAGGTCAAACATCCGAATTTCGGAGGTTTCAGCCAGGGCATCGAGATAGGTCTGGCAGCGGTCGCTTTCCCGGTACTTCGACCATTGCTTGCCGTTGGCCCTGCACATGGCTGTGGCATTGACGTAGCCATCGGTGGTGCGCCGAGAAATTGGCGTGCCGTTCCAGGAACGGGAGACCAGAGCGGGGTGGTTCATCGAAGCGACAGGTGCAGCTGAATGGGATGACGGGTTTGTGGTGTTCATCGGTCTGAAAGCGGTGTGACGGGTGGAACATCACCGGCGTCAGTGCCGGCATCGGGGCGGAAGACGGTGTTGCTGCTGGCCAGCGGCCTCGGCGGCACGGGCCCGGCGAGCATGAGCAGCAGGGTGCTGAGCTGAAACGCCAGCCCCAGCAGCACCAGGCCGCGCAGCCCGGCAAGGCTGGAGGCCGTGACCATGACGGTGGGCCGGCGGGTGCGGCAGAACGCAGGCAGCTGGGGACCGGGCCGGTGAGGGGGCCTGCCGCTCCAGGCCCCGGAGTTGATGCCCTGACGATCAAGCGGCATCAGAACAACTCCTCGCCGTCATCCGCAGCGCCAGTGCTCCAATCACCGGCACCACTGCCGGTGGTGGTGTAGCCCTCGACCTCCTCGAAGCCATCGGTGGGATCGAGCTGCTCGTAGGGGACGAAGTCGACCACCTGAACGGCGCGGGGCTGGAAGGTCATGCCGCAGCCGTTCTCCCCGTCCCAGTCGTAGATGTCGAAGGCGACGATCACCTTGGAGCCGTTGCCGATGGCGGCCCCATCCCAGGGCTGCTTCTTGGCATCGACGATGCGCGGCCCCTCGGAAAGGGAACCATCGCGCCGCTGGAATTGCGGCACCTTGAAGCGCACCACGGTGATCTCGCTGGGCTTCTCCTTGTCCGCTTTCCAGGGGAAGCCTTTCTCGGCGCGGCGCTTGCGGCTTCCATGCAGTGCGATGAACTGGTCCTCCATCGCCAACAGGAAGGACTGGGCGTTCTCGTCGCTGTTGGGCAGCAGCAGATCGGCGGTCCAGGCCTTGGGTTTGCCTTTATCGAGTTGATGCCTTGGGGTGATCAGATGGGCCCAGCGCACTTCGGCGAGGGGGGTACGAAAGATGTCCTTAGCCATGGGTTGAATCGGTGGGAATGGGCTGTTGATCGAACGGGGGAAGGGGCGGCAGGCTGAAGCGCTCGCGCAGCAGGTGATGCACTGCTCCGCTGGCCGAGAGGTTGTGGCGCTCCATCACCTCGCGGACCCGCAGGTAGACGTCGGTGCGCACCTGTGTCTGGATGAAGTGGCGGCCGGCCACCGAGCGGGGCTGCTCGCCGTAGCGACGGGGCAGCCGGGGGCGATGGCTTGTGCTCATGGCTCGGCCGGCTCCTTGTCGCCATCAGGCCCGTGCCCCTCGCACTCCTCCAGGAAGCAATCGATGAAGGCGGCGTGCTGGTGCTGGGTGATGCGATCACCGATGGAGCGGGCATTGCGCGGCACCTGAAAGTGCTCACGGAACGCCTTGGTCAGCTCCTGACGCGCTGCCTGCGGCAGGGCGAGGATCCGCTGGTGGGTGGCCTCGATCTCCTTGGGCGTCAGGGGCTCCAGGGCGACATCGAGGTCAGCCACCGGAGCGGGATCCTGCTCCGGCGGCTGAGCAGGAGAGGCCTGAGCCGAATCGTCAACGGCAAACACGTCTACGAGTTCGGCTGGTCCATTCTTCTCAGCCTCTACAGGCCGAGCCTGTTTGGCCAAGGGGATGCCCAGCAGCATGGCCAGCATCCAGCCTGCGGCCTTGAGCAAGTCGTCGACCTCGTCGGCCCACTCCTCGCTGGTGACCTCAGCACCGCCAGCGTGCATCACGGTGACCCGCAACTTGTTGCGGCCGCGGATTTCAACCAGCTGGGCACTGAAGGCAATGCCTGAGGCAAAGGCTGGCCTGGCTGCTTCGACCACAGCAGCTAGATCAAGGGAAGGGACGGCCTGCACCTGTTCCTGGAACGAGGCCAGGGCGGCCGTAAGGGCGCGCTCGGCGCTGCCCTTTTCGTCGAGCAACGCGAGAGCGTCGGGTGGCACGCCTGCGCGTGCGGGGGATTGCGTCATGGCAACTGAAAGCCGGGCTTGTGCCCGCTGGCCTGAGCTTAGCGGCTTGCTAACGCTAGGCGCAACCTCAGGCTCTGCTCGCAATCGTCCGGGCTGCTCCTGACTGCGTCCGCCGGAGCGGACCGATCAGGCGCCCAGCGCTTTCTGCTCCCAGGCGCCGATCCACTGCTCGGGCAGGAACTCTTCGCCATCCACCCAGAGCTGAGCCAGCTCAACCGAGCTGTAGTCGTCGATGGCCAGCACTTCCGAGAAACGCTTCTGGTGCTCCTTCGGTGCACCCTTGACCAGCTGCTCCAGGGCTTGGGTGACGTCGAGACCGGCTTCCTTGATCACGCGGCGCACGTGCTGGCGCCATTTCTGACAGATCTCCTCGGCGCGCTTCGACGTCAGGGTCGGCGCGGGCGCTGCTTGAAAGGCCCTGGGCACCGGCACATAGCCGATGTAGCAGCTCCAGAAGTCCACGGCATCCCAGAGCTTGTCGTCACCGCCGCGCAGGGGCTCCGCGTCCTTCAGCTGGTCCTTCAACCGCTGGGACTTGACCGGTCCCCAGTCCTTCTCCGCCAGGCGACGGTTGAGCTCCTCGAGCTGGAAGAAGGCCTTCTGGCGCAGCTCACCGGCCTTGCCCTGCTCGATCACCGAGAGGTTGCCGTAGGAGATCACCTCAAACTCGGCCTCCGTGCCCCATTCGCAGGCGGTGTACTGGGTCCAGCCGTTACGGCGCCGCCAGTTGAGCAGCATCTTCCCGAAGGCTCTGCGGGACTCGTCCTGCCAGTCCAGGACCGCCTGGTAGGTGCGCTTGACGGGCTTTTTTGCTTGTGCCATAGCCCAATTCTAAGTGCTGCTTGGCAATGCAAGCCAGAGCTTGTTACAGCTTGGCAGCCTGCTTTCGGTGGCTTCCTGGCTCGGCTAAGAGCTGCTTGACCTGTTGGCCGGTGAGAACCCGGCCCGTCTGGGCCTGGAAGCGCAGGGCCAGCGTGTAGGGGTGGATGCCGGGATGACGACGGGCCAAGGCCTGCAGCTGCCTGCGGAGTTCGGGCCTGTTCATTCGCTTGGCCCTCCCGCAGGCCCGATGTCCAGGACCGCCCGGGCCTGCTCGATCGAGCGACACACGGCCGCCACTCCGCCAAGCTCCTGCACGAGGCGCAGAAACGCCTGCTGCTCCTGGCTGACGGTTCCGGAGCTCGTCTTTATCTCCAGGGCGACGAACTGGGCGAGCCGCTGGCCGACCAGCTCTGGCGTGATCTCCAGGGCCCGTAGCCCGATCAGGTCGCTGCTGCCCTTGCAGAGCCCGAAGCGCACGAAGCGCCCTTGCTGGTCGACCAGGGCGCCGGTGTTGTTGCGCCAGAGCCGCACGGCCCCGCGGCCGCAGGCCAGGCGGATGCGCTGCTGGATCTCGTGTTCGGACGGGGAGGAGGCCATGCTCCCTGTTGCCGGGCTACAAGCCCGCCCTAGAGTTGGTCATCCAGATGGTCAACGGCCATGGTGCAGGTGACAGTGGCGGAAGCCAAGACCCAGCTCTCCAGCCTTCTGGATGCGGTGGAGGCTGGACAGGCTGTGGTGATCACCCGCCGCGGCAAGGCCATCGCCGAGCTGGTGCCGCGCTGCAGCGTGCGTGATCTGCTGCCCCAGCTCGCAGCCCTGCGTGACTCGTTGTCCGAGCAACCGACCAGCGGAGTGGAGACCATGCGGGCGTTGCGGGATGAGCCCGGCTCCTGATGCTCTACATCGACACCTGTGTGCTGCTGGCGGTGCTGACGCCGGAAGTGCATTCGGCCACGGCGGCGGCGTTTCTGGCTGAGGCCAGTGCACCGCTGGTGATCAGCTCCTGGAGTGTCACCGAGCTGCATTCCGCCCTCGGCCTGAAGGTGCGCACCAAGGCCCTGAGCCAGGGACAAGCCGAGGCGGTGCTGCAGGGTTTTGAGCGCAGCCTGGCGCCGGGCCTGCTGGTGCTGGAACTGGAGCCGCAGGACTTCCGCAATGCCAACGCCTGCCTGCGCAGCTGGAGCACGACCCTGCGAGCGGCCGATGCCCTGCACCTGGCCATCGCCAGCGGCCGTGGCGCGAACCTCTGCAGCCTGGATGCTCCGTTTGTGGCCGCGGCCCAGCAGCTGGGCCTGGAGGCTGAACTTCTGGGAGCAGGCAGGAAGCCAGTCAGGGATTAAGGCCTGCGGTGGCGGGCAGCCCAGATGTGCCTGGCCCAGCCGGATGCGCTGCTGGATCTCGTGTTCGCTGGGGGAGGAGGCCATGCCTCCTGTTGCCGGGCGGGGCTACTCGTAGTGGCTCCAGAGGCGCAGCACCTTCACGATCCGCTCCTCCTCCAGCACCTGGTAGACGAGGCGGTGCTGGATGTTGATGCGCCTTGAGCAGGCCCCTTGCAGATCGCCGACCAGGGCCTCGTAGGGAGGTGGCTGCTGATAGGGGTCAACGGCCAGGATGTCCAGCAGGGCCTGAGCTTTCTGCTTGAGAGCAGGGGATGCGGAAGCGAGTTTGCGAGCGTCCTTCTGGGCCTGCTTGGTGAAGAGGACCGTCCAGCTCACCAGCCCGGTTCGCTGCTCAGTTCATTCACCTCAGTGGCCATGCCTTCGAGGATTGACTCACGCATGCCGGGGATCGAGACCAGATGCAGGGTCTCCTGGATGGCGCGCCAGTCGTCCTGGGACAGCAGCACGGCGTTGCTCCGCTTGCCGGTGATCTGCACCGGCTCGTGGGACTGCCCCACCTCGTCGATCAGGGCATAGAGCCGCTTGCGGGCTTCTGTGGCTGACACGGTGGTCATGGCATGGCTCTCACCCGTACGTCAAAGCGTACTGCTTGTTGCCTTGTGTTGCCTTGCAGTCCAGACGTGCTTTGCCCAGCCGGGTTTGTAGCCGCGCTCCTGCTCGCGCTGCAGCAGCTGCTCGAAGGTCCGGCAGCCAGCTGCCGGGTGTGTGCGCCGGGGCCGCTGCTGCTGGTTGGGTTTGGGCCGGTGGCGGGCTGCGCCCGTGACTTCAACCAGCTCGCCCTCCAGCTGCTGGAGCCCGCGGCGCTGCTCATCGCGTTCCTCGGAGAGGAACAGGTGGCCGCACTCGGGGCACACCTGCGCAGCGCTGGGGCAGCTGCAGAAACAGACCGGGCAGTCCTTGATCGGAATCGAGACGCCCTCGCGTCGGCGCCGCCCGGCCAGGTTCCACTCGCGCTCATCGGTGGGCAGGCCGTGGCGATGGGCGTTGCCGACGTGATCGAGGATCACCGCCTCCTGCTTCCCAAATGCGGGACGCAGGGCCCGGCCGACCATCTGCAGATAGAGCGACAAGGAAGCGGTGGGGCGCATCAGGATCGCGCCGCCTACTGAGGGGATGTCGGTGCCCTCGGAAATGATCATGCAGCTGGTGAGCACCTCTACCTCGCCGGTGCCAAGCCCGGCGATCAGGCGTTTGCGCTCCTCGGCTGGGGTGACGCCGCTAACGGAGGCGGCCCGGATTCCCGCAGCGCGGAAGGCCGCGGCCATCTGCTCGGCATGCTCGATCGTGCAGCAAAAGCAGATGGCGGTGCCCGGGTGCAGTCGGCGTCGGTAGTGGGAGATGGCATCCCCGATGGCGGCCCGGTCCCCGTAGGCGCGTGCCGCCTGCTCCAGGTCGAACTCGCCCATGCGGCGGCGCAGTTTGCTGTTCCTGGCTCCAGGCCAGGAGAAGACCCGGGGCCTGGCGAGCCAGCCCTGCTCCACCAGCCAGGCGGCCGAGGGGCCGAGCACAAGGGCCTCGAAATAGCCGCCGGCCTCTACGCCCAGTCCCTTGCCGTCGAGGCGCTCGGGGGTGGCGGTCTTGCCGATCAGGTGGGCATCAGGCCAGGCCTCGATGATCCGGCCCCAGACATTGCCGGCCACCAGGTGGTGGGCCTCGTCCTGGATGATCAGATCCGGCGGCGGCAGCAGATCCAGTCGCCTCGCGACGGTCTGCACCGACCCCACCGCCACCTGCCGGCCCTGGAGCCGGATGCCGGGGGCGATTACATCCGGCTCCAGCCCCCAGTCCCGCACTGTGCCGGTGAGCTGCTCGATCAGCTCAGCCCGGTGGGCCAGCACCAGCACCTTCCTGCCCTTGCCGGCAGCGCCCTGGACGATGGCGCCGATGGTCTGGCCCTTGCCCGCACCGGTGGGCATGACCGCACAGACCCGGCGGTGGACCTTGAGGGCGGCGCGGAGATCGGCCAGCAGCTGCTGCTGGTAGTCGCGCAGAACGATCGGGGCCATCAGGATCACAGGCGATCGGGACAAGAGCTAGCCGCTGGCCTTCTTTGGCTCAGCCTAGCGAGAGCTGGCCCAGAGCATTAGGCTGTAGTTCACGAGCAGAGTTCCCATGTCCGACTACGCCCTGCCGGTGAGTGTCTCGATCACCCAAGAGCAGCTGGCCTGGCTTGATGCACGCCGTCGGCACGGCTCCCTGAGCCGCTCAGCCGCTCTGCGCCAGGTGCTCGACGCGGTGATCCACCGTGAGTCCCTGGTGCCCGCACCTGATCGCGGCTCTACGGGGAACCAGACGGTCGCCAGCCAGGGCTGGTGAGCGAGATCCCATGGCCGATGCCATTGCTGCGGCCCGGGGCCGCTGGCCGGAGATCCTTGCTGCCCTGGCAGGGTTGAGCGACGCGGAGCTGAGCGATCGCCATCAGCCCTGCCCGCTCTGTGGCGGGACGGATCGCTACCGCTTTGATGACAAGGACGGCAGCGGCTCCTGGTTCTGCAACCAGTGCGGCGGCAAGGACCAGCGCGGTGGCGCCGGCTCCGGCATGGACCTGCTGATGCGCCGGCAGGGCTGGAGCTTTGTGGAGGCCGCCCGGCAGGTGGAGGCCTTCCTTGGCCTGGTGCCAGATGGCCAGAACTCTAGTTCCGGCCAGGGTTCCAGCCGCAACGGCAAGCCCTGGCGCATGCCCGAGAAGCCCCCCGCCGATGCCCCGCCGCCGCCGTTGAACCGCGGGGCCACCGCCCAGTGGGCCTACCGGAACGCCGCCGGTGAGGTGCTGTTCTGGATCCAGCGGATCCGGCTGCGCAACGGCGGCAAAGCCTTCCTGCATCGGGTCTGGCTGGATGGGGACTGGCATCGCCCCAGCCGCCGCGACGCCTTCACCTGCGACTGGCCGGCACCGCGGCCGCTCTATGGCCTGCCGGGCCTGGGCCAACGACCAGAAGCGCCCGTGCTGGTGGTGGAAGGGGAGGGCACCGCCGATGCGGCCGCTCGCCTGTTCCCAGGCCATGTGGTGCTCACTTGGGCCAACGGCTCCAAGGCGATCGCCAAGGCGGACTGGGCGCCGGTGGCCGGCCGTTCGGTGACGCTCTGGCCCGATGCCGATGCCGCCGGAGTGGAAGCCATGCAGAGCCTGGCCGCCCTGCTGCATCCCCTCGACTGTCAGCTGCAACTGGTGGCCCTGCCGCCGGACCTGCCCCAGGGCTGGGACCTAGACGATGCCGACTGGACGCCCCGGCAGGCCGCACGGAAGCTGGCGAAAGCAGCCCAGCCATGGAGCCCCGCTGACGCGGGTGCCGATGGCAGTGGTGATGGGTCCGCCCCACCGCCTGCTCCGGCAGCGGCGGCAGCCGCCAGGCCGGCAGCACCCTTTCTCTGCCTGGGCTACGACGCCGACGCGAACTTCTATCAACCCTCCAGCACCGGCCAGGTGATCCGTCTGCCCCGCGGCTGCCACACCGCCACCCACCTGGTGGCCCTGGCACCGCTGGAGTACTGGGAGACCCTCTACCCCAGCCGCACCGGTGTGAACTGGCCGGCCGCGGCCAGCGATCTGCACAAGAGCTCCGCCGCGATGGGGATCTTTGCGGTGGAGCGCATCCGCGGTCGCGGGGCCTGGTGGGATGAGGGCCGCACCGTGCTGCACCTCGGCGATCGTCTGATCACCCCTGAGGGGGAGCACCCAATCACCAAGCCGTTCAGCTCGCGGCACATCTACCAGCGCCTCGAACGCCAGGAGGGGCCCTGCGGCGTCAAGCCCCTGATCGTGGAGGAAGCGGCAGTGATCGTCAGCATCGCCAACCGCTTCCGCTGGGAGGTGCCTGCCTCCGGCACCCTGCTGCAGGGCTGGGTGGTGCTGGCGCCGATCTGCGGAGCCCTGCGCTGGCGGCCGCACCTCTGGCTCACCGCCGGTGCCGGCTCGGGCAAGAGCCAGATCCTGGATCGCTTCGTGGTGCCCCTGCTCGGCGACCTGCGCCTGTCGGTGTCGGGCGCCACGACAGAGGCCGGCTTGCGCCAGACCATCTGCTCGGACGCCGTGCCGGTGGTCTTCGATGAGGCGGAGAGCAACGAGAAGGGCGACCAGCAACGGATGCAGGCGATCCTGTCGCTGGCGCGGGTGGCCAGCAGCGAGAGCAGCGCCGAGATGCTCAAGGGTTCCCCCAGCGGCGATGTCAGCCGCTACCGGGTGCGCTCGATGTTCCTGATGTCCTCGATCGCCACCGCCCTCAAGCAGGGTGCAGACAAGAGCCGCTTCGCGCAGCTGACGCTCCGCAGCCCCACCGAGATGGGGCAGGAGGAGCGTGAGGCCCACTGGCAGAGCCTCGATCGGGATCTTGAGCGCTACATCACCCCGCAGCTGGCGCGGCGCTTGATCGCCCGGACCGTGTCGCTGATCCCGGTGATCCGCCAGTCGGTCGTGGTCTTCTCCGCGGCTGCCGCCCGCCACTTCGACTCCCAGCGCCTGGGGGATCAGTACGGCACCTTGATGGCCGGCGCCTGGTCGCTGCTCAGCGATGCAGTTCCCAGCCAGCAGGAGGCCGAAGAGTGCATCGACTGCCACAACTGGGACAGCTACAGCCAGAGCACCGAAGTGCCCGACGAGGCCCGCTGCATCCAGACGATCCTGCAGCGGCAGGTGCGGGTGGAGACCGATGACAAGCCCGTCACCCGCACCATTGGCGAACTGGTGGAGCTGGCCGCCTGCCACAGCAGTTGCATCGACGTGACCCCTGGCCTGGCGGCCCAGACCCTGGGCCGCCATGGCCTGCGGGTGGATCAGGAGCGCCTGCTGGTGAGCAACACCGCCAAGGCGATTGAGCACTTCCTCGCCGATACCGCCTGGCAGAACAGCTGGCCGGTGGTGCTGTTGCGCCTGGCTGGTGCGCAACGGGCCGGACCGGTGCGCTTCTGTGGCGCCGGCATGGTCAGCCGCGCCGTTGCGCTTCCCCTGGGCGTGCTGTAACCAGCTGCCGTTACAAAACGGCCAGATACAACAGCAGCGGTAACGCCCAGATCCCATGCACCGCAAGCGATCTGAGCCTCCGTAACGATGTAACGCTTCAGGGAGCACATAGAGCCCCCTATGAATTCAAAGACGAATGCACACCCGCTCAATCAGACACTGCTGCTTGCTAATGCCTCTATATCTGAAAAAGGGTTACATCGTTACAGGCACCCCCAGAAGCCACTGCCGGCCGGCCATCTCGGCTGTTACGCCCACCGTCACACCGCGTCACAACTGAAACGGCCATGACCACCACCACATCCACCTGGCTTGAGCCCATCCCCGGCCTTTGGCGGGATGACGCGGCGCACCGGTACTGGCTGGGCGATCACCTGTTCCCGGTGTCGATCACCGGCGTGCTGGCCCATGGCCTTAGCGACACCGCTAAGCGCTCAATCGAAGTCAAGCGGCCGATCTGGGAGCCGCGCGGCACCACGGTGCACGCGGCCCTGGAGCACTACAGCCAGGCCCGTTTCCTGGTGGGCAAGAGCGCCGCCGATGCCCTGCTGGAAGCCGAGACCTTGAGCGGTCATCACCAGTACCGGGACTGGATCCTGCCGCTGCTGCAGCTGCCGCTCTGGGAGGAGGTGCAGGTGATCGCCAGCGAACGGCTAACTTGCTGCTTGACCCGAAACCTGGCCGGGGCCTTCGATGGGGCCTATGTCTCACCGGCCCTGAGCGAGCGGCGGGGAAGGGAGGTGCGGGTGCTGTACGACCTCAAGACCCTCTCGGCCCACGGCAGGCCCTATTCCACCGCCGCCCAGCTCGGCGGCTACATGGTGCTGGAGGCCGCCCAGGGGCACCACTACGAGCTGGGGCAGACGATCTGGAGTAAGCCCGGCGCAGCGTCCTGCAGCACCTTCTACAGCCGTGAGCAGTGCCTGGCGGCCTGGGCTGCGGCCTGGAGCGGCTACTGCTCAGCCCGCAGGCCGTTCTGAGAGCCAGGGCAGCCGCGAGCTGAATCGACGGGTTGGCTAGCAGGTGCTGGCCGCTAGATTGAGCAGGCTTGGAATCATCCGAGCAACTGTTCTGGTGCTCCTCGATGGCGGACCTCCTGCTTGCTGCTTCCTCAGCGCCAGCCGCTGATGCGGTTGCTGACGCTGATCTCGACGCCCTGCTGGACGCGGTCACCGCGCTCAAGGCGCAGCAGAAGGAGCTGGAGCAGCAGCTCGAGCCGCTGTTGGAGGCCCTCAACACGGCGATGGCCAGCGGCCAGCTGGATCCCTCCTTCTCCCACAACGACTGGGCTTTCTCCCACAGCCCGGGCCGGTTGACCTACGACTTCCCGGCGGCGGTGCAGCAGATCGAGAAACAGCTCAAGGCCGCCAAGGAAGCAGCGATTCAGCAGGGCAGTGCCAAGGAGAAGCGCGGCAACGCCTTCTGGACCATCCGCCCCCCGAAGACCCAGCCCCTGCCGTTCTGAGTTGATGCCTTTGCGTGCTGCCAACCAGTCCGCAGCTGATCCGGTGGAGGAGCTGCGATCAGCGCCCGATCAGCAGGACGCCGATGGTGAGTCGGTGTGGGCACCGGCCGCGTCCCTTCGCGTGGTGTAAATCCCGAGGCCCGAATGCCCTGATCAGAGGTTGAACAGGGTGGAATGACGAGCTGTCATTCCGGAGGTGCAGATGCACTTCCGTTTGCCACGATGAATCGGGACGAATGACTTGTCAAGTCTT
>CALRKN020000028.1:0-37271 GCA_943368005.1 Bradyrhizobium ivorense
CCAGGCCCCGGGAGTGCAGCACCGATGGGCCTCACCCTGATCGAGGCAGCCAAGTACGAGACCCGCCTGGAGCACCTGGCGGTGATCAAGACCTTCGCTGAGGGCGAACTGCTCAGCTGGCTGCCGTTCATGAACATCGCCGGCGGCGGACTCTTCTATTCCGTTGAGAAGGAGCTCCCCTCGGTGGGCTTCCGGGCGGTGAACGAGGGCTACAAGCAGAGCTACGGCGTCGTTGACCCCCAGTCAGAAGCCGTCCATCTGTTCGGCGGTGATGTGGATGTGGACCGCTCGATCGTCGATCTGCAGGGGCCCGAGGCCCGTGCCGCGCAGACCGAGATGAAGGTGCGCTCGATGCGGCTGACGCTGGAGGCGGCGCTGATCAACGGTGATGCCACCGCCAGCCAGGGCCGGGGCTTCGACGGCCTGGCCAAGCGCCTCTCCCCTGGCAGCGAGATGGCGCTGAACAACGGTGGCGGGGCGCTTGATTTCGACAAGCTCGACGAGCTGATCGACTCGGTCAACTCCTACGGCGGCCGGAAGTACCTGGTGATGAGCAAGGCGATGCGCCGCCAGCTCAATGCCCTCGCCCGCCAGACCGTTGGCCAGGGCGTCTACAACGTGAGCACCAACAACCTGGGGGTGATGGTGCATCACTACCAGGAATGCCAGATCCTCACTGTTGACCGCGACGCCCAGGGCCTGGAAGTCCTCGGTTACGGGGAGGCCGGGGGCACCAGCTCGATCTACTGCTGCACCTTCGGGGATCAGGCGGTGACCGGCCTGCAGGGTCCGTTCCAGGGTCGCTACGGCATCTCGGTGCGGGATCTCGGTGAGGTGCCGGATGCGCCTGTGTTCCGCACCCGGATCGATTGGTACGTGGGCTTTGGCGTCATGCACCCCCGCGCCGCGGGCCGCCTGCATTCCATTGCCCCGATCTCTTGATCGCCCCCCATTGCCTGAGACGCACACCACCCACCTGATCTGGAGATCGACCGATGACTCGCCTGAAAGCCAATGCCCTCCTCGATGCCGCCACGGTGCTGGTGGGCTGGACCAACCGCTCCGCCACCCGTGACACCGAGAAGGTGTTCACCAGCGGTGAGGTGGTGAAGCTCAACACCAAGCTCGATGCCGCGGCCCGCTTCTCGCTGCTGGTGTCGCACCCCGGCCACAGCGCTGCGGTGACGGTGGTGCTGCACCTGGCGCCTGAGCTGCGCGACGGAACGATGGGCACCTTTGTCCCTGTCGCCACGGTTGCCGTACCGGCGGAGGGCGGCCGGGTCGAGGCCTACATCTCCGGCCACGACATCCTGCTGGACACGGCAGATGTGGATAACGCCGACCTGCCGGCGCTCTGCTTTGCCAAGGCTGTCGTCACCCCCTCCACGCCCGAGGGGATGGTCGTCGGCCTGACCGCCACGCTGCCGGCCTGACCATGACTCCTTCACCCATGGCCGGGCTCGCTGCCCAGGGGCCCCTTCCGGCCGGGATGCTGCGCATCCGCCTGGGCAGCCAGGAGCGCTACGTCTGGCCGGTGCATCTGCCCGGCTGGCTGGGGCTCGGCTGGCGTGTGGCCGGGGCCGAGGCCCCCACGCTTGGGATCGCCGCAGCCGACCCGCCGGCACCCATCGCCGCGGCTGCTGCCGACCTGACTGAGCAGGACGATGCAAAACCTGCATCAACCCGCGGCCGGCGCGGACGCCGCCGCAAGGACGAGGCCCTGCCAGTGGAACCGGCTGACTCCGGCGCCAGCACCGTCAGCGACAAGAGCGACAGCGATGCCATGGGCCCTGAGCCCAACAGCGAACCGGCGGAGCCAACCGAGCCCCCGGCTGCAGCCATCGAGGCGTCGGATCCCGACACCGCAGCCGATGTTCCGCTCACCGCCCTGCCCGACGACCTCTTTGACGACCCGCTGATCTGATCCCCTGCTGGCCATGCCCTACCCCCTGCCCCAGCAACCAAGCACCGTGGGCGGCCAACGGGTACGGCTGCTTCCACCGATCGGCTGCCCGGGGGTGGAGCAGTGGGTGCTGCCGATGGAGTTCAGCCGCTGGGCTGAACTCGGCTACCGCAAGGGACCCATCCCGGCCGACGACCTCGAGTTGTTCTGGCTGCCGGCCGACAGCCGCTGGAACGAACCCATCGGCTCGGCGGCGATCGAGCTGTTGATCAACCCGCGGCAGACCATCCCCTCACCGATCTCGGTGACCTGGGGCGATGGCAGCAGCAACGTCGTCCCTTGGCCCGCGGTCTCCAGGCAGGCGCCGCGGCTGCGGCACGTCTACGGCCAGCGGGCCGATGTGACGGTGCAGGTGCAGCTGGGGATGCTGATAGCCACCCTTCGTGTCGCCCTGGTGGGTTGCCCGGTGCCGCCCCAGCAACTCCTCAACAACCGCGACGGCGGTGGCGGAACTGGTGGCGTCATCCAGCCGTTGATCCCCAGCGGTGGCATCACCGGCGAGCCTTACGACGGCCGTCATGCCGTGGTCTGGCGCCTGCGGCTTCACCCGAATGGGGGCTTGGGGTTCATGCCCGACCCCATCAGCGGCGAACCAGCCCTGGCGGTGGTGCAGGAATCAGGCGTCGGCAGCAGGGCCACCCGCTGGTACTCCGGCGATGGCCCGCCGCCCACGACCTTGCAGCCTGCTCCGGCGGTGGGGGACTTCTACCTGGACCGCCTCAGCGGCCAGGTCTACGAACTTTCCGCCTGATCGCCGTGCCCGACACCAACAAGGGCCTGGCCGAGCGGGTGGAAGTGTTCACTCGCGCCACCAGCGATGCGCTGCAGAAAGCGGTGGGCGACGTGCTCGATGCTCGCAATCCCTGGCAGCTGCTCTACCGGCTGCTGCGCATCGTGCTGCTCGGCCTGGTGCTTTATTCAGGCTGGCTGCTTGTGACTCTCCAGCCTGATCTGGCCAAGCGGCTCTTGCGCCCACCCGATCACAACCTCACAGACCGGGTGGAGCAACGCAAGGCCAAGATCCAGACTCTGCTGCGCACCGCACTGGAGAGCAACGGCGAGGGGCTGCACACCCTCGTGCTCCTGCGCTGGGAGGGGGGCACCAGCGTGACCGTGCTGGCGGCGGCCGGCCGCGATGGCCAGCTGGGGCTCACCCCCGGTCAGCAACCCCTGCTGGGGGTGGAGATGGCCGATGCCCTGGGGCACCTCGCCCTGGGCCTCTGCGCCACGGAACAACCAGAAGCCCTCCCCATCCGCACCTCCGGCGGTTCCCTGGCCGGTGCGGCCCTGCTCTGCCCGGTGGGCTGCGCCGCCAGCGCCACCAGCCGGCTCCTGCTGCTGAGCCTCTACGACGAAAGGCCCCCACAGCCAAAGAAGCCCTCCATCGATGAGCAGCGGCGGCAGCAGGAGCTGCTGCTCATCGCCCAACGGCTCGGAGAGCTGTTGGGAGGGCCCTGATGGCAAGAGCAGGAGCAGGCCGCAGCGGCATCGATGGTTCTCTCCTGGCGCCAGCTGGCCTCCCTGCTCGGCCCGCCCGGACCAATGGCACCCCAGCTGATCTGGCTCGCCAATCCCCAAGCCGCTGAGCGGCGCATCCTGCTGAGAGCACCCCAGCCGCTGAGCCTGCAGCGGATCGAGGCGGTGCTCACTGGCGGCACCAGCCCGAGCGTCAGCCTCACCCTCCGCCATGGCGCTGATGTCTCCACTGCCGGCACGGCGGTGAGCAGCTCCCCGCTCACGATCAGCAGCGCCAATGGCGGCACCACCACCGGCGCGGTCTTCTCCAGCTTCCAGAACCCTGCCATGCCGATGGATCACTGGCTCTGGCTGGAGATCACCGCCGTCAGTGGCTCACCAACCGGCCTGGCGGTGTCGCTGCGTTTCAGCTGAGGTCGCGGCCGCTCTGCAGCAACGCGTCACACCGCTCCATGGCAATAGCCGGCAGAACAGCGCTGCCTGGCTGCCATGGGGTCCTGGAATTCCACCGGTTCAATCCGCGGTCCTGAGGGGCCCGCTGGCCCGCAGGGTTCACCTGGTGTGCAGGGCAACCAGGGGCCTGCTGGCCCCCAGGGACCCCAGGGCCCGGCCGGTCTGCAGGGTCCCGAGGGTCCCGCTGGTCCTTCTGGCCCGGCTGGTCCGACCGGATCGCAGGGCATCCAGGGCCCAGCCGGCATCGGCATCAACTTCAAGGGCTCGGTGGCGGCGATCGCCAACCTGCCCGCCAATGCCGCCCAGGGCGATGCCTACCTGGTGCAGGCCGATGACTCGCTGCGGGTGTGGGACAGCGGCACCAGCAGCTGGGTGAATGGCGGCTCGATTCAGGGCCCGCAAGGTCCTGCTGGTGTGGCCGGCCCTGCTGGTGCGACTGGTCCTCAGGGCCCGGCTGGGCCGCAAGGGCCCCAGGGCATTCAGGGACCTGCCGGCATCGATGGGGCGATCGGTCCCCGCGGCACCGGCTGGTTCACCGGCAGCGGGGCACCACCGCTGAACATCCCTGGTGCGGTGGATGGCGACCTCTACCTCGACCTGCTGACGGGCACCGTCTATCAGCTCGGCCCGATCCGCGTGGCCGATCTGCCGGCCATTGGCAGCTCCTTCCAGGGCGGTTACTACGCCGGCCTGATCAGCCACACCGCCAATGGCGTGGCCACCCATGCGCTGATCATTTCGCCCAAGGCCGCCGGCTCGCTGCTGAACGTGGCCTGGAAGACCGCCAACACCGCCAGCACCGGCACCACGAGCGTGTTCGATGGCTGGGCGAACAGCGAGGCGATGAACAACGCCAGCCATCCGGCGGCGCAGTTCTGCCGCTCGCTCAACATCGGCGGCTACGACGACTGGTACCTGCCCGCCACCCAGGAGTGGGATGTGCTGTATCGGTCCTTCAAGCCGGAGGCGACGGCCAACGGCACCTATTCCGGGGCAGGCTATGGCGCCAACCCCTATGCAGTGCCGGCGGGCGGCAACTACACCGACAGCAACCCAGCGCTGACGAGTGTGCTGGCTTTCCGCGCTGGTGGGGCGGAGACGCTCAAGCACTTCGACGAGAACTACGGCGACGATCCCTTCTTCCACTGGACCTCCACCCAGGCCGCCAGTGGCACCGCTTTCCTGCGGATGACCTACATGGGGGATCAATACGCCGAGGCCAAGACGAGCGCTTCCATCACCCAGGTGCGGGCCATCCGCCGCATCCAGGTGCTGCCTTAACCAACAGGGAGGAGAGCAGCCATGGCCAACTGGCTGCCGCGCACCCAGGTCCCTGGCCAGCGACTGAACGTGAGCGCCACCACCACGCCGCTGCTGCCGGGCGCCAGTGCACTGCTCGATCTGCCGGGTCTGGGGCGGCTGGGCCATTTCCTGGCCGTGAGCACCGATGCGCCGGGCTGGGTGAGCTTCTACAGCTCGGCAGCAGCGCGCGAGGCCGATGGCAGCCGCCCGATCACCCAGGACCCGGCGCCAGGCAGCGGGGTGCTGCTCGATCTGGTCACGACCGCCGCCTCTCTCACCGTCACCGCTCCACCGGGCGGCACCTACTTCTCCACCGAAACCGCTGGGGCGGCGCCGCTGCTGCGGGCGCTGGTGCGCAACACCGGCACCAGCCAGGCCGCCATTGCCGTGACCGTGACCGCCGTCGTGCTGGCGCCCTGAGATGAGGCCTACCAGATGAGCAGTCGCACCCTGATCGACATCAGCCGCCTCGGCACCGAGACCACCTGGCCCTCGGTGGCCACCGAGGTGAACGGCTATCTGCAGAACTGGATCGCCGCGGCCAATGCCCAGGTGAGCCAGCACCAGCTGCGCATCGCCACCGCACCCAACCCCGAGGCCACTGCCACGGACCCATGCGGCTGGCGCATCGAGGCGACCCTCGCCCAACTCACCCCTGGTGGTGAGCCGGCGGTGCTGCTGCTGGAGGTGTTCCTCACCGGCACCACCCTTCAGATTCGCCCGGGCATCGGCAACACCGAGCCCTACGTGGGGGCCGACACTGAACAGGGCTGGGTGTACCCCGCTGGAGACGTGGGCTACACCAGCGGCACCTGGAGCACCACGCCGCTTCCTTTCAATGCCCAGGTGGGCTGGTCGCTCGCCCCTGGGTCTGAATATTTCGTGTTCGCCTACAGCCAACACCGCTTTACGAACAGGCAGGCGGTGCCGCTGCTGATCGCCCGTGACCAAGTGTCCGGCCACTGGATCCTGGCGGCCTCGCCCCCCTCCACCTCCAGCTTCGACGGATTGCGGGCCGTGAGCTGGAACGTCCGCTCCGGCCAGCCCTCCGGCTCCCGCGGCCTGCTGCGGGATGGGCTGCTCACCGTGGTGCGGATCAGCCGGCCCGCCGAGCTGGTGATCGCCACCACCGACTGGAGCTACTACGAGGTCGCCAACGAACCGGCCCAGTTCTGGGAGCCCCTACTGCTGCCGCCTGACTTCGCGACGGTGAATCTGAGCAGCGCGGCGATGAGCTACTTCAAGGCGCCCGATGGCAACGAGTGGCTGGCGATCGGCGGCCATGGACTGCTGCTGCGCACCAAGGACGCACCCGCTGCGCAGGGAGGAGGTGGGTCATGACCTATCAGGTGTTCTGCCAGAGCTTTGCCCCAGGCAGCTGGAAGTGGACCAGCAAGGACCCCGCTGGGGTCGGCATGCAGCTCGACGGGGCCTTCCGCGCCTTTGCCGCAGTGGTCAACGCCCTACCGTCCAACGCCAGCACTCCCCTCTCGGTGATCCGCTCCCATGCCGATGCCACTGCCAACCGCTGGGGCTACACCTGGCAGCTGGGCCATCCCGTGGAACCCGCCCACCTCTGGTTCCTCACCGACAACACCACCGCCCAGGGGGAGACCCAGAGCAGCAGCAGTGCGGTTTTTGGGAACGCGCTGGCCAGCACCTTCACCAACAACACCAGCAACGGCGGCTACGGCTCTTACAACAATTCCACCATCAGCAGCACCGCGCTGGCCTACGTCGACAGCACCCTCGCCGGTGCCACGTCGATCGGCGCGATCCTGCTGATCGCCCATGACACCACCCCCGGCAAGGAGTTCTTCTGCTGGGCCCTCAAGACCCATGGCGGCAACGACGAGCTGCATCGCGACAGCTGCCATGCCCTTTACAAGAGCCCCGGCACCACGGGCTGGTGCTCGATCGCCGTCTTCCCCCGCACCAGCAAGCAGTTCTATGGCCAGGTCGTGTTGCACGGCTATTCGGGCAACAGCTTCGGGGGGCTCCCGTCGGCGATCGGCGCCAGCATCTACGCCAACGGCCACCAGCTGCGCAGTGGCATCGCCCTGGGCCACTACGAGTTCGTGCTCCAAGCCCAGGGGCTCTTTGATTCACCGCCCCCGCTGATCCAGCTGCCAGCGCCGTTGTTCATCGGTTCCACCTCGATCCGCGGCGCCAGCACCCATTTCGGCAAGGTGACCCGCCCCGATGGGGTGATGCTGCAGCTGGGCCAGCGCTCCAGCGACCGGGATGTGTGGCTGTGGGTGCCAGCCGGCACCAGCCACAACCAGGCCAGCCCCTGGAGCACACCGCTGACCCTGAGCCACTGGCGGGAGAGCAACGAGCTGCACTTCATCACCAGCCTGCCCCCGGGTGGGATGCAACTGGTCTCCGGTTCGGCGGACTTCATCCGCCACTTCCCGCCGATGAGCGCCGTGGGTGCCCGCCAGCACCCGCAGCAGGGACCACTGCTCTCGGGGTCTGGTGGCGGGGGAGGAGGCAGTGGTGGAGGGGAGTCAGGCGGCGGACCGACACGACCCACAACCGGCCTGCTCTGGCCGCGGGGGATCTGAGCCATGACATCCAAGAGCCCATCGGGGTCTCTCCCCGATGATGCAACGGATCGCGCTCAGCGTGCCGTGCTGAACCTGGTGAACCTCGCCACCTGCGCGATGGTGACCAGATCCCCAGAGCGCTGAGAGATGAGCTGGTCGGATCTGGAGCGGTTGGTGGTTGATGCAGAAGCCAGTGCCCACCTCCAGGGCGTTCTGCGCCGTTGCCGCAGCCGCGACGAGCTGCTGCAGACGGCACGGCGGAGGGGGTATCGGGTGACCCACAACGATCTGCGCCAGGCCTGGTCGCAGCACCTCCAGGCCGCCGAGGCGCAGGAGCTGCGCCAGCTCTAGACGCTCCAGCGCAGCGGCTCCTCCCAGCCGGCCTCTGGGCAGATCAGATCCCAGCAGCAGCCGATCGGCTCGGGCACCGGCAGAGAGAAGAGCACCAGCTGCCGGGCGACCTGCACTGGGTGACGGCGCTGTGGCTTGCGCTGGCGGGATCGGCAGGGATTGGTGGTGGCTTCCATGGCGAACTGGAGAAGGAACGCCCCCCTCCACGCCCCTGAGCCACGGGGTCAAGGCCACCCGTTGGGTGCTCGCCTTGGCCTTGACGCTGTGGCGCTGCCAGCCCACCGCCTCTGGGGGCTGCTGGCCAAGGGGCGGACCATCGGGGACGTGCTCTCCTGCGCTGTGGACCACCGCCATCCCCGTAGTGCCCTACCGCTGCGCTCCGGCACCGCCGCCATGACCCAGGCCGCCCTGGGCCTCGTCCCAGGACTGCCCAAGCCCACTGGTGGACAGGCACGCCAGGCGAGAAAAGCCGGGATCAGGGCTCCCGGCGGGCCCTGGGCCTCAGGCCATCTGCAGCCTCAATTCAGCCAGCGCCTCACGATCGGCCTCCAGCTGGCAGCGCTGCAGCAGCTCCTGCTGGGCCAGCAGCCGCTCATCGAGCTCATCCACCCGCGCCAGGCACTGCTGGATCGCCGGGAGCACCTCTTCCTCCAGCAGGGTGATTTCCTCTTCTCCATAGGGCTGCTCAATCCAGGTGCGCCGCAGCGGCAACCCCCGCCGCAGCTGCAGGATCCGCTCGATCGCCTTCAGGCTGGATTCGAGCAGCAGAAACGGATCTTCTTCTGGTTTGCAGAACGCACCTTCCGGTGCGATCCGGCAGAACGGCGAGGCAGCGGCAGAAAGCATGGCCATGGACTCGGCGCCGAGAGCGGCGCAGCGACGGGACCGATCCCAGTGGAGGCCTGACGTCAGGAAGGCCTCAGACTGGAGAGGCCCGGAGCAAGACCCAAAGGGTCGAGCCCCACAGGGGGCAGGCCCATCAGCTGCAGTGGGCCGCTGCCGCCGCCGCCCGGGGGCCATGGGCCGGGAAGGTGATCACGAATGGCCGATCGGCCCGGGCGCAGAGGGGAAGGCCAAAGCGACCGCCGCAGCTGATGCACTGGATCTTGCGGCCGCCTTTTCCCCGGCGGCTGGCAGGGCAGGCCACAAAGCGCACGCCCTCATGGCGGAACACCGCTGGAGCATCGGGGGGCACCACGCAGACCGCCGGGAGGCCCTGGCGCACCATGGCTGCTGCCTCACTGCGGGACTCTGTGGAGGCATTGACCACCAGCCCCCTGGCGGCAGCCTGCCGCAATGCGGCTTGATTCTCCGGGCCCATCGGGAAGTGGGTGAAGGACCAGGCCGCCCTCAGATGCCTGCTGGCCCGGGCCAGCTGGAGCAACAGGGCCTGATCGATGCGCAGCGGATCGGCCGGCTCGGGCCATTGATCACCGGCCACGCAATGGCGGAACAGGATCCCGGCCGGCAGCGCCACCACCTGCTGGATGAAGGCCGCCGCCGACAGGCCGCTTTCGCCCCGGCTGAGCCGATCCCAGTGCAGCCGGGTGTGGAAGCCAGCCTCGGCGTAGCAGCCCTGATCGCCGGCCAGGGGGCAGCTGGAGGGACAGGTGCGCCGGCTGGTGCTGGAGACAGCGATCGGGCCGGTTTTGCCGTTGTCAGACGGGAAGGACAGGGAGGCACGGTGGGAGTGGGCAGCAGCCACAGGAGGGGTGACGCAGGACCCGCCCTGCAGCCGCGCCGCCAGGCAAGGGCCAGCCACCACCAATGGCGCAGCGCAGCGGAGCCCAACGTCCTCCAGTCCGGCTGGCTGGTGAAACCCTTGCCCAGGCGCGGAGCATGGAAGGGCATGCGGCACCGACCTCACAACGCAGCTGATCGCCCGCGGAACAGCTGCGCTGGTGCGTTCGATGGTCTGGGCTGTGCCATTGGTTGCCCGGCCCTGTCACCTTCCGCGCTGGTGGAGCGGGGCGGCCCGATCAGGCTGGTGTGCAGCACTTTCAGCCAACGCCATGCTTCGCATTCACGGTGACCGCATCAGCCTGCTGGCGGCCCTCGCTGCCCACTGGGCCGACCAGCAACTCCAGATCCCTGCAGCGCTCAAGCCAGTGGTGCAGCCGATCCGCCGGCGGCCTCGGCCGCTGCGCTGAACGCTCCGCTCACCGGAAGCTGTCCACCACCACCGCCCAGCCCTTGCCGGGGGCATAGCGGTAGGCGCCGCCACCAATCGGTTCCACCATCCAGCGCTTGCCGAAGTTCAGGCGGCTGAACCGCAGCCCCATGCCGTTGGCGTTGAGGGTGCTGCCGTGGATCAGATCCGGCTCACCCCAGGGGTCGTTCACCACCACATGGGTGGGGGTGTGGCCGTAGACGATCAGCCAGTGCCCCGACCCGGTAGGCCGATCGACCGGGCCGCGGTGGATGTAGCCGCAGGGCACGGGGATGTCCCGGTTGATCTGCTGCTCCAGCAGCTGGAAGTCGGCGTCCTGCACCAGCCGGGCGGTGACCCCGTAATGGGCCAGGGCACGCAGCTGGGCACTGGCGTCGGTGGTGTCGCCAAAGCGCTGCACCACCGCCAGATACTGGTCGTCGCCATTGGCGCCCTTGAGCGTGCCGGGCTTGATGGCCTCCAGGAGCATGGCGCAGCTCGACGAGAAGCAGGTGCGGTCCCGCTGAGAGAGCTGGGCCGAATCGCGCTGCGAGTAGCGGGGCACGCCCACCAGCGGGTTGGGATGGCGGATGGCGCCTCCCCCAGCTGGGGGCTTGCTGTTCACCCGGCTGGGTGATGCGCTCCAGAGCGCGGCCTCTGCTTTGCGCCGCCGCCGCAGGCCGGCCTCGCTGGGGCCGCCGGGGTTGACGTAGAGCATCAGCGCTGCGGGAACCTTCTCCAGCTCGCCGGTCTGCAGCACCTTGGTGAGGGTGGTGAACCCCTTGCTGCCGAACCAGGCGGGGCCGCAGTTGTAGGTGAACGACAGCAGCGCCGCCTGCTGGTTGGTGCTCAGCTCCGCCCAGCCAGGGATGCGCTGGGCCAGCAGGTGATGGTCCCGCTCCAGGCGGCCGGCCAGCAGGGCATCGGCCAGCTCCTGGCTGATGCGATCGCCCCGCTTGACCGGTGCACCGTCGCCGTAGGTGGTGCTGCCCCAGCCGATGGTCCAGGGCTCTCCGCCGGTCTCGGGATCGGGGTAGGCAGTCAGCCGGCAGCCTTCGAACTCCTTGACCAGGGGCAGGGCTACTGCGACGGCCGCGGGGATCTCAGTGGGCGCTTTGGTCTCCACCGCGGCCTTCCACAGGTTCCGCAGCTCACTGCCCTCAGCCAGGGCCTGGGGCTCGTGCTGCACCAACAGGTCCAGCACCGCCTGCAGCCAGGCGCGGTGATGGCTCTTGGCCGGGTCGTAGTGGCTGACGTAGTTGCTGGTGGGGATCGGAGGCTTCCCCTGCAGAGGTGCCTTGCTCATGGCTGCAACCGCTCCAGATCGTCCGGCGACGCCCCCTCCAGCCAGGCCGCAAAAGCCTCGTCGCCCATCTGTCCCACGGCGTGATCCGCTGCAGCCCGCGGATCGAAGAGGGCAAACAGCGGTGCCAATTCGTCACTGGCCCAGCTTTCGCCGGTGAGGGCTTCCAGCTTCTGGCGCACCACCTGCTCGAGCTCGGCGCCGGAGCAGCGCTGCAGCAGCCCCGGCAGCAGGGGGTCGAGCTGGCGAAACAGCACCGGTGCGGCGCTCAGGATGCGGCGCTGCACAAACCGCCGCGCCAGCGGTTTCAGCAAAGCTTCCAGGAGCCCCAGGGCCAGAAAGGCAATGGCCAGATCAAGCAGCCAGTGCATCGTCCCCGTCCTCATCGTTGGCGTTTGAGCGGAACTGGCCGAGCCGGTTCCTGGGCGGCAGGTGCCGCACCACGGCAGCCGGGATGCCGCCATCGGGGCCGCCGCCACCCGGGCCAGGGCCCTGCCCGACAGGGCCACTGGCCCCGGTGCGGCCGGAGTCCATGAAGTAGGTGGCGGCCGACTGACCCGCCAGGGCAATCGCCGGTAGGGCCAAGGCCCAGCGGCTCTCACACAGGGCGATGTCCTTGGCGCGGACCTCGCAGACCCCCACAAAGGCCATCAGCGAGAGGATCTCAGCCCCGACCAGGGCAAGGATCGGGGCGGTGTTGCTGCTCAGTTGCGGTGGTGCCATCGGCATCAGTGGGGCCGCCGCAGGCAGATCGGCCAGCCCTCCATGGGCCTTTGCCAGGTCGGCCCACAGCCCAGCTGCAGGGAGGGGCCTTACCCCCCACCTGCCAGCTGCTGACGCAGGGCGGCAATGGCCTTCTTCTGGGCCCGCTGCACCGACATGGCGCTGATCTCGAGCCGCTCGGCTGCGGCCCGCAGTGACAGGCCCTCCAGGAGCGTGAGCCGCAGCGCCGTGGCCTGGCCGGCTGGCAGCTGATCCACCAGCTGCTCCAGCGCCAGCTGTTGCTCAGCCCAGCTGGAAGCCGGCTCGGGCTCAGGGGAAGCCAGCTGATCGAGCAGGCACGGCTCGCCATCAGCGCTGGCATCGAGGCTGAAGTGCCCCAGCGGGCACTGGCCCTGCTCATGCAGCCGATGGGGAATGCGCACCAGCCGCACCCGATCGCGCAGATGGTGCTGCAGCGCCCCTGTGATGCAGCGGCGCAGATAGGGCACCGGAGGCTCGCCCGCTCTGCAGCGGGGAGCGGAGCGGACCAGGGCTTCACGGGCCACCTGGATCAGATCCTCCCGCTCCACCAGCGGGAACAGACGCCGGGCGGAAGCTGAGGCGATGGCATCGGCCAGAGGCAGGTGCTCCAACACCAGGGCATTGCGGGCACGCAGGGCAGAAGGGCTGAGAGGCGTGGGCTGCTGCTGGCGGCGGGAGGAGGAAGCGGGGGAAGCCATCTGAGGGACGGCGGAGAACCCCACCCCCACCGGCCGGCCGCAGGGCCGCGGCAAGGACGCCCCCCTGGGGGCGCATGGCCCGATCCTTGACGCGGCGTGAGGACCGGCCGAGGGATGCGGTGGGTGTGCGCCGGCTCTGTGGCGACCCGCCCCAATGCCCCCCGCTACGGTTAAAAGGCCCCAGCCCTCCGGTCCTGCCGGCATGGCCTGTGGTGAATGACCTGCTGACCCTGTGGGACTCGATCGCGGCCGAGCAGAACGGCCCTGAGCTCACCGACGTCGACCGGCAGCTGATCGATCAGCGGTTGGAGAGCTTCCTGGCAGACGGCGACTCGGGCCTCGATGCCGATGCCGCCCTGGATGCCATCGAGCAGTCGCTCTGAGCATGGTGCTGCAGCCCCCCTGCCAGTGACCGCTGGCTGACCCTGACAGAATGGGATGGGTGCGCTGACCTTGAGCGGAACCGATGACGCAAGCTCTGTCTGCAGCGGTGGCATCCGCAGCCAAGCTCCCAGAAGAGGAGCAGAACGTGCTGGCGGCGATCCTGCTCGAGGAAATGGAATCAGAAGAGCGCTGGAGCGCCTTGTTCTCCGGATCGCAGAACCTGCTGGAGCAGATGGCCAGTGAAGCTATTCAAGATTTCCAGGCTGGCCGGGTGCAGCCGATCGATGAGCTGCAGTGAACTCAGTTACGACTGATCAGTTCAGGCAGCTCTACTCCCAGGCGCCCCTCGAAAGAAGACGAAAGATCAGGCGTGCCTACAGACTTTGGCAACAGAACCCGGCCCATCCTTCTCTGAGATTCAAGAAGGTGCACACAACGCTTCCGATCTACTCGGCCCGTGTCGATCTCGACTGGCGGGCCGTCGGAGTGCTGAAGGACGGCACGTTGATCTGGTTCTGGGTGGGGTCACACAAGGCCTATGAGGCCTTGCTGCGGTCGCTCTAAAAGGTCTTCGCGCCAACCATCAACGGGTTCACGGCATCAAGCCGCTGCGGCCCTCGCGGCCGGCAGCGACCGTTGCCACTGCTCCAGCCACAGCTCTGGCCGGTAGCGATCCTTCTCCACCCACAGCACCGACAGCTCGGCCGGGGTGTAGCGGCGAAAGCCGGTGAGCACGGCGTAGAAGTCGCGCCGGTGCTCCTCTGCCGCCAGGGCCATCAGGTCGTCCAGCGCTGCGGCCGCATCGAGCTGGTGCTCCTCGATCAGGGCCTGCAGCTTGCGGCGCCAGCGGCTGCTCAGGACAGCAGCCTGCCGCGCACCGATCAGGGGAGCTGGTGTGGAAGCAAAGGCGGGTGGCACCGGCCGCAGGCCGCAGTAGCAGGCCCAGAACTCCAGCGGCCCCCACACCGGCGCGGCGTCATCACCCAGGGGAGTGGCGCCTTCCAGCTTGCGGCGCAGCTCGGCATCGCCAATACGCCCCCAGTCACCGGAGGCGATGCGGCGGTTCAGTTCCCACAGCTGCCAGAAGGCCCGCTGCCGCAGCTCCCCGGCCTTGCCCTGCTCAATCACCGACAGGTTGCCGTAGGAGATCACCAGCGAGGGCTCACCGATCGCCTCGGCCCAGTTGCAGGCGGTGTACTGGGTCCAGCCGTTGCGCCGCCGCCAGTTCAGCAGCATCCGCCCGAAGACCCCCCGGCTCTCCTCCTGCTGCTGGAGCAGCACCTCGTAGGCGGGGATGGAGGGAATGGGCAGCCTGTTGGGGAGCTGGGTGCTGGTCACACCGAGAGGTGCGCTTGGCAGCGCAGTGCTGCTGGACGTAGATGGAACAGGCGTTCCGGTCATGGGGCTCGCCGCTGATGGCGGTGCATGGCACCTGCTCTTGCCAGGCAGCCCAAGCCCCATCCACGGCAGGCAGGAGAAAGCCGGAGGCAAAGGAGCCTCCGGCCCCGGGAGCTCAGAGCACCCGCAGCAGCTGGCCGGCGGCATCAAGAAGATGCACCGAGATGACGCGGATCGGGCAGGTGCGGCTGAGGGGAGTGGCGGCCATGGCTGGGCTGGTGAACGACACCGCCGTCAAGCCCCGGCGACGCCAGCGCCGCGCAAGGGTCGCGGAGCGCAGCGCAGCGTCTCGCGTCAGCCCTTGCGTGGCGCGCAAGCCGGGGCAGGCCGGGTGGCGTGATCGCCAGACCCCAAGGCCTGCCCACCAGCAGGAGGCTCAACCTCCATCCGCATCAGGTGCTTCTGGGCAGACAAGATCGGCCGCCTTGCGGGCATCACTGAGCACCTGCAACAGCACCCGCGGCGACTCTTTGAGCAGCTCCATCCAGTGGCTTAGATAGGCCGCGTGATTGGCCATGGCACTGCCGATCTCGAGCCGATCGCCGAGCAGCACGGCGCCAAGCTCGGCCACCAGCTCCTCGCGGGCATAGGCCCGGCCGCCATCGCCTGCTTCGCCCATGCCGCCAGAGAGATCACGGGCCAGCCGGGAGCTGTGGCCCGTGGAATGAATCACCTCATGGGCCCAGGTGGCGTAGAGGGCCCCTGCCGAGTGGAAGGCGGTGCGATCAGGGAGCTGGATGCGATCGGGCACCGGCAGATAGCAGGCCCGATCGCCCGCGAAGCTCACGGGCACCGGCCAGCTACTGAGCACAGCATCGGCTGCCACAAGCCGCTCCGGCTCGAGCCGTAGCACGGCCCCTTCGGCCTGGCGGCGCTTCTGGATCAGCCCTTCCAGAGCTTCGCCTTCCAGATCGGCCGCATTGAACAGCGCCACCGGCCGGTAGCTGACCCAGCTGCGGCCAGCCTGAACCAACGGCTGGCCATCGGCGCCAGCGGATCCGTGGCCACCCTCAGCAGCTGAATCCGACTCAGCCAGCCGGCCTTCGCCCCCCTGATGCACCTGGGGCCGCAGCACATGCACCGCCTTACTGCCCTTGCGGGGGAAGATTCCCAGGGCCTTGGCCTCAGCAAAGCCACACCAGTAGGGCAGGGCTGAATCCCGCAGGTGCAGGCCCAGGGTGAGCAGTGCTGGATTGGCTCCGCGGTAGCGGCGGCCGGAGAGCAGATTCACGTGGTGGCCCCCCGAGGCGGCATCCCATTCCCGCCGCCAGGGGGTGGTGCCGGACTCCAGCAGGGCGACCAGGGAGGCCACCAGCTTCTCCTCAGGCGAGACCTTGGCAGCAGCAGCTCCTTGGGCTGACCGGGGGGAGCGGGATGGTGAAGCAACAGCCACGGATGGGCAAGCGCAGGACCGCAAGCGCAGGCGCGGCCAGCGGCAAGGGCCGGCCACAGCGCTCCGTGAACCCAGTGCCACCGGCGTCTCATCACCAGTGGCGGGCCGGCTTGCGAAGCCCTTGCGCGGCCGCGCACGCTGAGGATTCCTGCGCGACCCCTTAGTGGGTCTTCAGTGGAAGTCCGCCCCCCGGCAGGCCCGTGCTCGTCGGGTTTCTGGGCCATAGGCTGCTGGGCACAGCAGGCGAGTGAACCCGCCACGCCATGCAGCTGAAGTTCCGCGTCATCCAGTCGAACGACCGCGGACTGATCACGAAGCAGGGCGATCGCACCTATGCCCGACGCGGACCTGCGAAAGGAGAAGAGGCCCTTGAACTTCCGACCCTGTTCATCTGGGTTAGCGGCAAAGACCGTTACCTCTCCCGCTGCTGGACCCAGTGGACAGGCGAGCGGCTTGGGGATGACTTCATTTACGTCGTCAGCCGTTTTCGGGATGTGATCGATCTCCACGGAGATACTCGTTATCACCAGTGGTGCTCAAAGCAACTCCGCTCAGAACTCTGGACGCTGGAGCGAGCAGCCCTGGACCTGTCAGGGGTGAGCTGCCCGCCGCCGGAGGACGTTTACGAAGCAGATAGGCATAAATCCGCGATTTATCTACAGAGAAGGAAACAGCGCCTGCGTGAGCAGACTCCAGAGCTAAGCCCCGAAGACAAGGAACTCATCGAGCACGCCTACGGCCAACGGGACAGGCTAAATGAAGAAGCGGGCTTTATTGAGTATCACGTGGATCACATCATTCCTCTTGCGAAAGGTGGCGCGCATCACCCAGCCAATCTTCAGGTGATCAGCGCCAGAGACAACGTCCGCAAAGGAGCCAAGGTGCGGTCCCCGATCGAGTAGTCAGGTGGCAGACAGACATGGCCGGAAACTCCTGACTCAGGCTCATTAGAGACTTTCCATCAAGTCTTGGATCTGACCCTGTTTGTCAGAGTATCTGTTGTGATCATCAAGGATCATCTGCCAGCTCGGGTAGGGATATTTCTGGAGCTTCCGCCAAGACTTCTTGACCCAAATGCATTCATTCGGGCGGTCCGTCTTGATGACTTCCCAGAAGGCGAGAACCATCCAACCCAGGACGCCGACTTCCAGGGAACCAGAGCCTGTTCTGCCTCCCAGAACTCAGGCGGGTGATGAACCAGCTTGCCGTCGATCTCCCTGGCCGGGATTTTCAGATGCAGGAGCTCATGGCGTAGAACGTGCTCAATCACTGGCTGTGGCACGTCAGGGCGATTGAACAGCGAATGGAAGAAGATATCGCCACCCGGTCTTCCCTGTTCCCAGCGGATGCAAGCCAAGGTATCCATCGTCTGCAGACTGAAGGTCACAGGACCAACTGCATCGAGCCCCATTTCAGTCTGGATCCTGGTCAGCAAAGCCAGGATGTCAAAAGACAGGAAGCTGATTTCGGGGTACCCAACTGGCTTCCTACGTGAGAGAGCCATGGCGTGCCCCTTGGCTGAAGGTCAATAGACCTGCGGGTTATCTAGCTTCAGTGCCGCGGCGTTCTCCAGCACGATGCGGGCGGTCTGGTCGTCGATGCCGTTGGGGGCTTTGACGTGGACCTCAACAGACAGGTTCACCTCGGCGCCGGGGAGAGTCTGCAGGTGACTCATCACCTCCTCGAGGAACTGGCCCATCTGCAGGCCCGCGCGCACTGGGTCGAGCTTCAGGGAGCCGGTGAAGGTCGTGCGCTGTGGCGACGCCTGCGGGGGTGGTGGGTTGACGCCAGTCCCTGGCTTGCCAGTGCCTTCGGCGGTGTTGGTGTTGGTCGCGCTTGTGCCCGTTCCGGTGGCAGTGCCAGTCCCAAGACCAGGGCCAGTGTCATCGCCACTGCCGGTTCCTGTGCCAGCGGGAGGATCGACGATCTTCGCCCGCTGCTCCGCCTCAATCTGTGCCTGGGCTACCTCGTCCTTGACGATCAGCATCCGCATGGTGGCGGCGCTTTGGAACTGACCTTGGGGCTTGAGGCCAATGAAGCGCCCGCTGGCCTCGTCGAAGCCTTCAGCCAGATAGAAGGTGCTTTCGCCCTGCAGGGTGGCCTGGGCATTGGTGAGGCCATTGAAGATGACGTCGTCGATACTCAGCCGGGGCAGGTAAAGGTACTTGCGGCACCAATCCACCAGCTCCTGCACGCTGACTGAGTCTCGGTTGGCCCAGAGGAAGTTGTCGAGGTTGCGGCGGATGCGGCTGGCGCCGATCTCCACATAGAGCGCCTCCTCGTCTTTGCATTTCTTCGAGACGCGATCGGCGAGGCGCGGTTCACCGCCGGTAAGGCGGAACTCATCCCAGGACGGGCCCTGGTTACCGGGCTGGGCCTGGTGAGGGAGCAGTAGATGGCACCAGGTCTCCGGGATGCGAACATCAATCGCGTCGGTGGCGTCCTTGATGCGCTTGGCGGCCAGGTTCACCTGGCTGAGGGTGAGATCAAGCTCCTCCCGGTTGTCGCTGATCCGCTGCCAGGCCTTCTGCGAGGCGTAAGCGTCTGCAAGATCTTCAAGGGCCCGCTCGTCGGCTGCGAGAAAGACCAGGGTGTTGGCGTATTGGCGCGGACTGGTGCCACGTGCGGAGAGCACCTCCTTCGCCCAAGTGAGGGCTGCACTGTCTTCACCCTTCTTGTGGGGATATTGGGAGGGCACCACCACCAGACGGGTGGCCGGTTCATCGGGGACGGCTGCACTGTTGGGAGGAGTGAGGTGCAGCCCGGCAAAAGCCCCGCGACTTTTGCCTTCGCGGTCGAGCTTCTGGTTCAGCTCCACCAGCAAGGTGTCTCGGTCGTTGAGATAGCTCTGCTTGTGTTCGTCGGCGGTGCGGTTGAGGTTGGGCTTGGTGTCGAGCCAGTAGCGGTCACCATCCTGGTTGAGAAAACGGGCTTGATCACTCAGCCGCCGTAGGGCATCGCCAAACACCGCCGGAGCTTCTCCCGGCATGGCGCAGGCGAGTTTGATGCGCTGATCGCCGATACCGGGCTTGGCCGTACCGGAGCCTGGGGCTGTTCCCATGTAGATGCTGCGGGCCACCCGCTTGCAGGCGCTTAGGCGCCCCAGGTTGATGTTGTTGGCGTCGATGCGAACGGGAATCGAGCCTTCGCCGTCGACGTCCTTGGAAATGATCGGCTCCCACTCGTTGGGCAGATAGCGCAGCAACTCGTTCTTGACCTTGTTGTCGTCCAGCGGCATCGAGGAGGGCATGATCATTACGTCCTTGCTGCCGGATTCCCAGAGATCTTCAATGGTCTTGGCGAGCAGGCGCAGCACGCCGCGGGTGCGCTGGAAGTTGGGCAGGGTGCTCCAGTCGTCATAGAGGCGCTGGAACAGCTCGGGGTGAATGGGGTAAGAGGCTGTCAACTTGTCGCCGTAGTCGGCTTCACGGGTTTCGGCCGGGAACTCGTTCTTGTTGAGCGCGTACATCTCCTTGAAGGAGTGCACCACGGCATCGCGGTGGGCTCCAGCCTGATCGTTGGGAATCGGCTCAAACAGGCGCCGGCGCACGATCTCGAAGCCTTCGTTTGGATTGGCAGGTCGCCATTCCGTCGCAACGCGTTGCAGCACATTGCGCAGACCCTCCAGCGCTTTCTCGCCATTCGACCCCCCGATCTCGTTGGTGCTCTGGGGCACGGAGATCAGCAGCAGGGCATTGGGCACCTGTTTGGCGGCCTCGGTGAGCGCCTGCGCGAAGGAGATCTGGGAGTCGTAGGTGCCGGCGGGCAGATCGGCCTTGCCGAACAGGTTGCGGGCGTAGGCCACCCACTCATCGATCAGTACCAGGCAGGGGGCGCTCTGGCGGAAGAGTTCGGCGAGGTCGCGGGCACCGGGGGAGACGCGCTCGCGATCGCTGTTGGCCACGATGGCGTAGCCCGCTGGACCACCCAGCTGGTAGGCCAGCTCGCCCCAGAGGGTGTTCACCACGGTGCCGTCGGCTTTCGTGGTGGGCTCTGCCGCACTGAAGGCCGTGCCGACCAGCACGGCCGTGTTGGCCTTGGGGACGGAGTTGATGCCCACCTCGGCGCAGACCTCTTCGAGGCCGGAGAGGAGGTTGAGGGGGGTGCCGGAGCAGAGGTGATAGAGCGCCAGCATCGAGTGGGTCTTGCCGCCTCCGAAGTTGGTCTGCAGCTCGATGACCGGGTCAGCGTCCTGCCCATTGAGGCGCCGCAGGGCGATGCGCAGCAGATCCTTGAGGCCACCGGTGATGTAGGTGCGGCGGAAGAACTCGGCCGGATCGGTGTATTCGGAGCTGCCCTTGCCCTGGCGCACCTGGTCGAGGTCGGCGGCGAACTCGGCCTGCTGGTAGCGACCTGTGATCACATCGGGGTGCGGGGTAATCACATCACGCCAAGGCACCAAGCCTGCCTTGACCTGGTTCTCTGTGGTGGTCTTGTAGCGGACCTTGTTGCGGGCGCGCTCGGTGAACACCACCTGCTGGAGCTCGGAGCGCAGGTCACGGATGGCTTCCGCCTGGGGCACAGCGTTGATACTGCGGCAGAGGCGAACGGCGGTGTCGAGGTAGCGGTCGGTGTCGTCTGAGGTGATTGGCTCGGAATGTGCCCACTTGTTGCGGGCCACCTTGAGCTCACTCACATAGGCCCGATCTTCCTGGCTGAGCAGCTGCTTGAACACCCCTCCCCAATGATCCATGAATAGGCTCAGCAGGACTGTGAGGTCCTGCAGGTTTGCCTTTGGATCCAGTCGTTCCTGCCAACCAGGACCGAGTTTGTCATAGAGCTCACGGCTGATGTAAGGGAGCAGCCCATCGCGGACTTCGTTTAGCGCCTTGCCGACGCGCTCACTGTTGGAGAGGGCCATGGGACTTGGTGGGGGTTACAGCAAGGAGGGCTGAACGGGACTGGCAGCGACGGCTGCCAGTTTTTCGAGCTCGGGCCAGGCGATCACGAGGCCGTTGTAGGCACGAGCTTCCTCTGCCTGCTTGGTCTTCTCACAGTGGTTGTAGAGGCGATAGGACAAGGCCCGGCAATTTGCCGGCAGGTCTCCGTGGCTGGGGATCTCTTTCAGTTGCGCCAACAGCGCTGCCGCGGCCTGTTCACCGGTTTCCAGGTATTTGATCAGCTGCTGGGTGGCTTCCCACACGCAGAGGCGCTTGTCTTTGGCGGGATCCCAATTCTCTGGCAAGTCTGAGCGTTGTAGCAACTGCACTTTGCCCGACACGGAGCGCAGGATGCCGGCCCTGGCCACTCCGTCTACAGATAGATTGCGAGCCATGGCCAGACCCTCTGCATCGCCGAAATCTCGCTCGGCATAGCCAAAACTCTCGAAGAAGGTAAGGGCAAAGCGGCTGTCGGCATCCAGATCGCCCTCATCCTGAGAAAGGTACTCATCGAGAGCTGCATTGATCTCGATCAAGGCCTCCCGAACTGACATGGGAGTGTCGTCGGGGTTGAGCACGGCCTTGGCGCTACTAAAGATTGCCATGCCTGGGCCGATGGCCGCCTGCGCCACGTCCACTGGGGCGATGTTGGCGCGTTCCAGCTCTTTCAATGCCTTGGGCAGTTCCTGGCGCAGTTGGCGGCGGAAGTCGTTGCGGGAGAGGGTGAGCGCCGAGTCCAACCGCCGCTGGCAGACGAGCACAATACTGGTGGCGAGAGCATTGGAATCGATCCCCCTAGAGCGAGCTTCGCGTTCGGTGCGGATGGGCCAAGTCCCTGTGATTGCTAAACCAGCATCCTGAACAGCGGCAAGAAAAGTCTCCCAACCTGTACTCGCAGTGCCAGTATCTGACTTTGATTCAGACTGCTTAAATGCATAGTAAATTGTAATCGGAAAACCTGGATGGGATTGGACTGCAATCCGCTTCATCGCAGATGTCATGCCTTTTAGGAAGAAGCTCTCTGCGTTCTCTTTGCCGCCATGCCGACTGGGTGTTGCTACTAGTTCTTCAGCCTTTGACACAACAAGAGTTGCGAAAAGACCAGGGAAAATTGATTTAACTGATCGACGCAGCCAGACATAGAAGAAATCGGAAAGATCCGCGTATCCGATGTTGTCGTAGTAAGGCGGATCTGTTGAGATTAGTTTCCCCTTGGAATGCTGCTGAGACTGCGCATCAGCTTGTGTTGACGTGCCTTTTGAAGAGCATGGCAAATGTTCAATTACCCGTGCCATTGTGCTGAGAGTTGTCAATATATCGCCTGCTGCTCCAGAGAAGATACTTGATTCCGCGAAGTCCCAAACCATTGGAATGGCTTGCCGCCGGAATAAATGTTGTGTTTGGTTCATGCTTGGTCCCCACTGACAGAGTGAGTTCTGCGCATCGGCAAGTCGACTAATACCAATACCTAAAAACATGACAATCGCTTCCGCATAGGCCTTCGCCCCTGATCCTTCTTCGTGCAGCGGGATCTCCGAATCCACTTGCCCTGACGTAAGTGCATCAGCCTTCACTAGATCATGAACTTCCTGCGCCAAGTCCGAAAGGTTGGAGAGCGCCACGATTTGTCGATCGGTAAAAAGATCACTCCATCTCGACATCCCATAGTTGCCGACCCGAAAGCCAAGGGCTTGCTGGAAGAACTCTTCAGTGGGCTTCCAAGTGGGCTGAGCATCTTTAGCAATTCTCTCCTGCTCAGGTAGAGGATTAAGAAAGACACGGCATCTCGTTCCCTCTACCACGACCGCCATCAATCGTGTCCCCATATGCCCAGCCTGGGCTTCCATTTTGATGTAAGCGGGGTCAATCGGATTTCCAGACATTAGGCAGCGGAAGTTCCCACGGCTGAACTTCGTGCCTTCCTTGGCGTACTTCGCATCTATCGGCATACCTGTCTTTACCGTGAAGCGATAGCTGTTGCCTTCGATCACCGGCTCAACAAAAGCCTCCATGCCCGCCTTGGTGGAGAGCATGAAGTTGGATGCTAACGGCACCTCCACTCCGGAAAAAGCCGGATTCGGACTCTTCACTGTGCGGGCCCAGACCCACGCGATCACGGTGAGCGTCTTACCCACGTAGGGATTGAGGTCCGGCCGCTCCTTCGCCATCTCGGCCGTCACCTCCACCTTTGGGTAGAGGTGGCCGATGCGCTTCTCCGCTTCATCGCGCATCCACTGGCCGTAGTAGCGCACGTCTTCCGCGAGCCCCTGGGCGCCCTTCCACTGCCGCACATCAAGGTCGCGACGGCTCTCTGGATTTACAGGGGGCTTCCCAGCAAACTTCGGAGGGATCTCGATCATCGCCTTGTTGATGAGCACCGCCACCGGGTTCAGATCACTCGCGTAGCTCTCAAGCCCTAGGCGCTGAGCTTCCAGCGGCAAAGCCCCACCCCCCGCGAAGGGATCGTGGAAGCCAGGCAGCTTCTCCGGGTTGAACAGCTCGGCTGCTTCTGGGTGATCGGCGTTGTCAACGCAGCAACGTCGCCAGCTGCGGCGGATCTCTTCCCGTGCCCTTTCCAGCACCTCTTCATTGGTTGTGCTCTCCCACAGCACCAGCTCACTGATCAGTGCAAACAGCCGCAACCTCTCTTTCTCCTGGTCCTCCTCAGTAGGGAACTCCTCCGGCATCGCCGAGGGGTCGTCCACCATCTGACAGAAGATCACCGCCCGTGCAGCCGCCAGAGGACGCCTTGCCCACCACAGGTGCAGGGTGCTCGGGTGCCCATGGCGGATGCTCTTCTCCCGCGCTGAGGCCGCATTGATCGCCTCCAGCGGGATGGCGACCTCGATCAGCTTTTTGCGGCGTTTGACAGGGTGGTCGCTGGTCATGGGTTAGTGCGGGTCCTCCGCAACGGAGAGCAGCTCGGAAAGGGAAAAGTTGGAGCCGGTGGAGCCAAAGCCAGGGCGGCCCCAGTCGATCCCACTGACATACCGCGGCGGCGAAGCCCGATCGCCACTCACCGTGCTGATCGCCAGCCGGAATTTCTCGGGCTGGTTGTTTCCGCACTTCAGCTCGTTGTAGGTGAGGGTCAATGAGTCGGCTCCCTCCACCCTGCCCTTCACCTCAATGAACACCAGCGAGCCATCAGGACCAGCTGACTCAATGTCGAACCCGATCCCACGCTCGGCGCTCTTGTCCATCGGGGTGCGGCCCAGGGTGCGCTCGGCTGCAAATACCGCCTCCATCGCCAGGAGCTCCACCCGCTTGCGGGCTTCGGCATCCACGCTGGCATCGGGCGTTTCGCCCCGCAGTTGGCGCAGCAGACCCCCCGGAATGATCAGCGCACCACCTTTGATCAGAGGCATGCGAGCACTGATCTGGGCCTCGGCATCGAGGGCGGCCATCCGCTTGCCCAGCCGACTCACCAGCAGCTCGGCCCGCTCCTTGGCCACATGGGCCGGCAGGCGTGTTCGCTTGCCAGCGGTGTCCTTGTGCTTGAGCTCTTCGTACTGGCGCGACCAGTGGTTGATCTGCCGCTGCATGCGTGCCTGGATCTCCTGGCGCGCCTTCTCGATCCGCTCCAGCCGTTCCCGCTTGATCTCCTCCAGGTGCTGGGGCACCAGGCTCTGCATCGCGTGGGCCAGCACCAGCTGGTCCCAGTCCTGGTTCAGCCAGCCGTCCCCGAGCAGCGGCTGGATCAGCTCCAGCTCACCCGAGCGCAGGGGGCGGTAGTCGAGATAGGGAGCGGAGCCGGCGCTCTTCACCGCGCCGGAGCGGGCGATCTCCAGGAACACCAGCCGGTTGGAGATCAGCTGCTGCTGCCCCTGGCGGTTCCGCCGCCCGTCCTGCAGGCCATGCTCCAGACAGAACATCAGCCGCGGCTCGGCCCCCAGATCGTCGTCGTCGATCAACACCGCCCCCTGGCTGAGCACCTGGCCGTGGCGTTCCCAGATCAGGGAGATGCACGCCTCCAGCAGGGGATGGCCCGGGCTCACCAGCTCGGCCCTGGGGCTCTGCCCCACATGCTCCTTCTCAAAGCAGATCCGCTCGTAGCGGGGCTGCACCGGCACCCCCACGCCGATCTGCTGGTCGCGATCGAGCAGCTGCGGTGACACGTGGGTGATCTCGTAGCGGCCCTCCTCCCTGGGGAAGGCTTTGCCGCCCAGCCGCCGGAATGCCTCCAGGAAGAAGTCGTGCACGTAGTGGGGATGGACGCGGCGCGCCATCGCCCGCTCCATCTGCTGGCGCAGATCGCGCACCTTGCTGGTGTCCATCCCCTGCTTCACGAGGGCACGGCGCTCCAGTAGCTCCAGCAGGTGATCGGACTTCACCGCCTCATCGATCTCCTGCATGCGGGCCTTCACCGCCGGATCGGCGTTGTAGAGCACCGCATCCATCAGCAGCTCCCGCAGCGAGCGACCGGTGAACAGCTGGCCGAGCACGTCGAACACCTTGTCGCCGAGGGCCTTGCGGGCATTGTCGAGCTTCTCAAGCAGCTGGATGTAGACCTCGCCCTCGCGGGTGTCCTGCGCCAGCAGGTTCCAGAGGTGGCAAACCTCCTGCTGACCAATCCGGTGGATGCGCCCGAAGCGCTGCTCCAGCCGATTGGGGTTCCAGGGCAGGTCGTAATTCACCATCAGGTGCGCCCGCTGCAGGTTCACGCCTTCCCCCGCGGCGTCGTTGGCCAGCAGCACCACCACCTGGGGATCGTTCATGAAGGCGTGCACCACCTGCCGCCGCCGGTCCCGGGGCACGCCGCCGTGGATCTCCACCACCGCTTCCTCCCGACCGAGGCGGTTGCGGATCTTGCGGGCCAGGTCGGTGAGCGTGTCCTTGAACTCGGTGAACAGCACCAGCTTTCGCCGGCCGCCGTTCTCATCGACCATTTGCGGGGCATCGAGGATCCGGTCCAGCTCCATCCACTTGGCATCGGTGCCGGAATTCACCACCCGCTTGCTGAGCACCTCCAGCTCCTTGAGCACCTGGATCTCGTGCTCCAGCTCCGCCAGGGTCTGGGCTGAGGTGGCGTTGTCGGTGAAGGCGTTCTCCACCTCCTCGATCTCAGCGGCGGTGTCTTCCTCGTAGAGCTCCTCGAGGTCATCGGCCTCCAGGGCCGCGAGCTTGCGCTCCAGCTGCAACCGGTCTCCCACTTGCCGTCCCTCCAGCAGCAGGCGCTCTTCCTTGAGCCGTGCCTCCAGCCGCTCACGCCGGCGCTCGATCGAGCGGTGAATCGCAAACGGTGAACTGGCCAGGCGGCGCTGCAGCGTCATCAAGGCGAAGCCCACGTTCACCCGCCGCTTGCCACCTCCTTCGGCCTGGGCGTTGCGCTCGGCCCTATTCATCTCGTCGCGCACGTACTCGGTGACGCGCTCGTAGAGCACCTTCTCGCTGGGGCTCAGCTCGTACTGGGCGGTGTAGCTCCTGCGCTCCGGGAACAGCTTCTTGCCTTCAAAGGTGTAGAGGTCTTCCTTCACCAGCCTTCGCATCAGGTCAGTGGGATCGCTGCGGTGCACCGCATCCCTCTCCTGACCCTCAAAGCGGTCTTCATCCAGCAGGGCCATGTAGAGCTGGAAGTCCTCCTCCTTGCCGTTGTGCGGCGTGGCTGTCATCAACAGCAGGTTGCGGGCATGGTTCCCCACCCGCCGGCCCATCTCGTAGCGCTTGGTGCGTTTGATCTCCCCGCCAAAGGTGTGGGCACTCATCCGGTGCGACTCGTCGCACACCACCAGGTCCCACTCCGGAGCCTGCTCCAGCCGGGTCTGCAGCTCCTCATCCCGGGAGAGCATGTCCATCCGGGCGATCAGCAGCGGCCTCTGCTCAAACGGATTGCCCAAGCCGGTGGCATTGATCAGGTCGCGGGTGAGCAGCTCGAACTGCAGTTCGAACTTCTCCTTGAGCTCGTCCTGCCACTGCTCACTCAACGACCCCGGCGCCACGATCAGGCAGCGCTCAAGCTCGCCCCGGATCAGCAGCTCCTTGATCAGTAGGCCGGCCATGATCGTCTTGCCGGCGCCTGGGTCGTCCGCCAGCAGGAAGCGCATCGGCTGCCTGGGCAGCATGTGCTCGTAGACCGCACTGATCTGGTGGGGCAGCGGGTCGATCGCACTGCCGCTCACCGCCACATAGGGGTCGAAGAGGTAGGCCAGCCGGATGCGCTCCGCCTCGCTCACCAGCCGGAACTGGTCGCCGTCGCACTCAAAGCTCCACTTGCGGCCGCCGGAGACGATCTCCAGCTCGGACTCCCTTTCGCGGAACAGGATCTGGGTATCGATCGTGCCCTGCCCATCCCGGTACACCACCTGGGCGGCCTCACCCATCATCTGGGCCGTGACGATCCGCACGGCCTCGCGGCCCACTAGGCCCTTCACAAGGGCGTCGGGCTTGAGGTCTTCCAGGCGGGTGGTCATCGCGGCGTGCCCCCCTGTGGTTCGACCGCCTGTGGCGGGTGGGGTGGCATGAGTGTGAGCGGACGCTGCGGCCAGTCTGCACCTAGCGGAAGCGAGGTGGCAGCACAACAGAAGCACTTGGAGCCGCGAGTCTTGGATCTATGCACGGAGCGCATAATTTCAGCCCTCCAGCTGTTGCGCGGCGCCGATCCGGCCCAGTTCCTGGGCGGTGTGCCGCAACACCGGGTGCTCCTGCCAGTCGGCCGGCAGCGCCAGCCAGACAGGGCTGTGGGGATGGGAAGCCTGGGGCCCGTGGCCCAGGGGCCAGCGCTGCAGGCAGGCCCAGGTGTCGGACTCCCGATCTGCCACCACCAGAGCCAGGGTGCTTCCCTGGATCCGGCTGATCCAGTCGTCTGGGGTCTGCAGGCTGTTGCCCCCGCTGCGCAGGGGGAGCCCCAGCTCCCGCAGGAGCCGCCGCAGGCCGGGCGCCACACCGCGATCGGGCACCAGCACCTCCGCCACACGCCCGCCGGGGGCAGGCCTGCCGGGGGGAGCGCCCACCAGCACCGGCGCCTTGGGGCAGAACGCCAGGGCCAGGGGCAGCTCCCCCAGCGGCAGCAGCTCCAGCTCCTGGCGGTTCAGTCCTTCTGCTTCCTCCAGCTCCAGACCTGAGATCAGGGCACCATCGAGCACGCCCTGGCGCACCAGCTCCAGCCAGTTGGCCGCCGCCCGGAACCGCTGGGGGGTGGGCAGCAGCCAGGGGCAGCCCGCCAGCAGGGGGTGATGGAGCAGATCGCTGCCCATCCGGGCGACACCCGCGGCCAGGCGATGGGCGCGGCAACCCAGCCGCAGCAGGCGCATCGCGGCGGAGGTGCCGTAGCCGCAGCCCCAGAGCTGGCGGCGATCGCGCACCAGGCCGAAATCCTCCGAGAGGAGCCGATAGCGGCGGCTGATGGTGGGCTGGCTGAGCTGCAGCAGCCGGCTGGTCTGCACGGTGGTGCCGCAGAGCTCCAGCAGATCGAGCAGGCGGATGTCGTGCAGCAGCTCCGGCAGCCGGTAGTGATGGGCCTGGGCCAGCGACGGGGGGCGCGGGGAAGCCATGGGATGGATGAGGCGCTGGGAGCAGCCTCAGCAGCGCGGGCCGTTTTTCTGCACTTCTCCCTGCGAAATAGCAAAGCCGCTCGGCAGAACCCAGTAGGAGCAGTAATCTGAATCTGCTCTTTCGCTTGTAGGGCCTTGCGGTGGCGCGTCCCGGTCGCCACGCTGCGGCCATGACCAGACCATCTGACAGTCCGCAGATCAGCCCCCGGGGAGCGACCCTGCGCTGCCACCTGCTGATCGGCCCGCCCGCCAGTGGCAAGACCACCCTGGCCGGCGTGCTGGCCCAGCTCACCGGTGCCGTGGTGCTCTCCACTGATGTGGTGCGCGGCGAGCTGTTTGGCGACGCGGCGGTGCAGGGCCCCTGGCGCGACATCGAGGCCCTGCTGCATCAGCGCCTCCGCGAAGCCGTGGCGGCCGGCACGCCAGTGATCCTTGATGCCACCCATGCCCGCCGGCCCTGGCGGCTGGCGATCACCCAGGCCCTGAGCCTGCCGGTGCCTGTGGAGTGGATCGGCTGGTGGCTTTACACGCCGCTGGCCACCTGCCTGCAGTGGAACCAGACCCGCAAGCGGCTGGTGCCCGAGCCGGTGATCCGCGAGATGGCCGCCGCCCTGGCTGATCCGGTCTTCGGGCCGAGCCGGGCCGAGGGCTTTGCGGCGGTGGTGGCGGTGGTGCCCACCCACGGCCGTGAGTTGGAGGCCCTGCTGCGCGATGAGCTGGCCCGCCTCGATCACCGCATCCGCTCGGCCCGCAACCGGGAGAAACGCTTCCAGCTGCACGGGTACTCGCGCCTCCTGGATCTGGAGCGGCTGCTCCATCTGCTGCGCTTGCTCACCACCTACCCCGAACTCTCCGCGGCCGACCCCGCCACCCGCGCCGAGCTGGAGGCGATCGTGTCGCCCCTGCCGGAGGGCGACCTGGCAGATCAGGCCGCCGCCTTCCTGCGCCGGCTGCATGGCGACTGTTATGGCGATGCCGCCGCCATTCGGGGGGATCTGAACTGGCTGGAGGCCAACGGCTTCTGCAGCGCCGAGCCCGTGCTGGCACCGATCCAGCTGGCGCCACCCCATCCCGAGCCGCCCGCCACAGGCCCCTGGCCCGGTGGGGTGAACGGTGGCTTTCCGCCCATGGGCGATGGGCCGGTGTTCGTGCGGGTGTTCACCCTGCTGCGCTACCTATTGCAGCAGCCCTTTGATCAGGCAGGCGGTGTGCCCCTGCCCGAGCACCTGATCGAGCGCATCGAGGCCATCCCCGGCGCCTACCTGCCTTCCGAGGCCGCCACCCTGCGCAAAGACCTCGAGAAGCTGCTCACCCCTTACGGCTTCCGCCACCGCAACGACAACGTGCGCCACGGCTATGCCATCGGCACCGCCCTGCTCTCGGCCCACCGGTTGCGGGAGATCCACGGGGTGGTGAGCCAGGCCGCCGGCCGGCTGGCCGATCCCACCGCCCAGGACCTGCTGGCTGAACTGGAGCAACGGCTCCAATGGGGCGGCATTGCACTCGACAAGGCGATGCCGGTGAGGGCCTTCGCCAACCGCTCGATCGTGAGCAGCGCCCTGGTGCGGCCCGATTCCCTGGCCGCCGAACGCCAGGCCGAAGCGCTGGAGACGGCGATCGTGGAGCGGCGCCGTATCGAGCTGGAGCGCTACGTCTCGGTGGGCTCCTTCGCGGACAGCCCCAACGGCTCCTTTCGGGTGTGGCCGCTGCAGCTGCTCTTCCACAACATCGGCTGGTATCTCGTCTACGAGGAGGACGCCATCGGCACCGGCGTGGGTCTGATCCGCAGCGAACGCATCGATCGCCTGGCCCTGCGCCGCAGCGAGCGGGGCAACCGCCGCTCAGACGAGGCCCATCGCCAGGCCCTGCGGCGCCTGGAGCTGCTGCTGCACCACAGCGGCGGCATCTACTTCGGCAGCGACCTCAAGAGCCAGCTGCGGCTGGCCAGCCCCAATGCCCGGATTCGCGCCAGGCAGCTGGTGACGCTGCGCTTCTGCTGCCAGGGCTGGTGTTTTGCCTTCATCCGCGAGGGCCTGCAGCGCTACCCGATCGAGCACACCCGCTTCTCGAAACCGCTTGCCGGCGAGCACTGGTGGCACCACCCCAACGCCCCGCACGTGCTGGAGCCCGGCAGCCCCTCAGACAGCCACCCCTATCCGGTGGAGCTTGACCTGCCCCCCTGGACCGTGGAGCGCGACATCGACCTGCGCAACTGGCTCTTTGGTTTCGGCGCCGGGATCCGCATCGAAGCCCCGGCGGAGCTGCGCCAGGAGCAACAGGAGCGGCTGCAGGCCGCCCTGGCGGTGTACCAACCGGCCTAAACGGGCGCACTACAATGTCATGACAGCGAGAGTGTGGGGGATGGCGCGCGATCAGGTGCTGCAGCTGCGGGCCTCAGCCGAGCAGCGCCAGCTGATTGATCAGGCCGCTGCAGCGGAAGGGATCAGCCGCACCGAATTCATCCTGCGCAGCTGCCAGGAGCGGGCGCGGGATGTGCTGCTCGATCGCACGCTGTTTTCCCTGACGCCGGAGCAGACCACGGCTCTGCTCGTGGATCTGGGGGATTCCGGCGCTGCCGCCCAGGATCAGACCAGCATCGAGCGCCTGCTCGACCTGCCGCAGCCTTGGCATGCGCCCGCCTGAGCCCCTCGGCCCGCAGCATCAGCTGGAAGGCTTCGACTGCGGCAACGCCGCGTTGAACCGCTGGCTGCAGCAGCGGGCCCTGGCCAATGAGCGCCAAGGGGTGTCGCGCACCGTGGTGCTCTGTCCAGATGAGGGCAACGCCGTGATCGCCTACGCCTGCCTGTCGGCTGGGGCGATCGTGCTGGCGGAGGTGCCCGGTGCCTTGCGCCGCAATAGGCCCGACCCCCTTCCCGTTGTCGTGCTCGGCCGGCTCGCGGTGGATCGTCGCCAGCAGGGCCAGGGCCTGGGCCGCGCCCTGGTGGCCGATGCGCTGCGGCGCAGCCTTGCCGCCAGGCGTCTGATCGGCGCCAGAGCCCTGCTGGTGCACGCGATCGACGAGCGGGCGGCGGCGTTCTACCGCTCGCTCGGGTTTCGCCCCTCGCCGCTCAGTGCCTCGACGTTGATGCTGCAGCTCTCAGAACCAGCCGACTGACACACCAGCCGACTGACAGCCCCCAAAGCTCCCCTCGCCACCCATTGCATGGCTTACCCCAACATCGAAGCGCTCCTGGAAGAAGGCGGCGACATCACGGTGGGGCGTGTCGGCCCTGTCCGGTGATGCTGGTGGGTCGCAGGGGGAGAGCTTCGTGGCGTTGCTGCGGCAGCTGGTGTCTCAGCAGCGCATTCGTTCATCGAGTTCCTGAGAAGCTCTACCTCTGCAGGCCTCAGCGCAGAGGAGCCAGGCCTGTGGTCCGGCGCTCCTCCAGCCGTAGGATGCGTTGGGCATGCAGATCGGTCTCGGCAGTCCATTGCATGGGGGTCTCTGGCTCCTCTTGCGGTGGCTCTGCCGCCCCCGCCCGCGGGGAGTTTGCATCCATGGTGGCGACGAGCAGCAGCACCACCAACAGCTCAGCAGCAAGGAGCAGGTCGATCTGGGGCATGGCGAGAGTGGAGCAGGCGTCAGTGAGCACAGCCTCAGCCCACTGTCCCCGTTTGAGATCCTTTCTCCTGCGAATGACCAGCGGAAGCAGGCCGCCCTGGCGGTGTACGCACCTGCGTGAGCCCGCGGGAGGAGCACGTTGGCGGCTGCAGGCGGAGTGTTTTCGCTTTGTTCGGACGATTCCAGCGACATTGTGAAGATTGCTGCGGATCTACAGCTCCTTCCGCACCCCTCTCGCCTCAGTCTCCACGCGGGCTGATGCCAGAACTATTCACCACATGCATAGATCCAGCCTCCTGTGAATCGCCGCTCGCTGCAGCTGCATTCGGAAGATGGACGCCGATGTGCTGCCTGGCATGGTCTTCCTGCCCCCAACCTCTGATTTCCCACCAGATCCGGAACCACTGGAACGTGAGGTGCTCAACAGCACCTACCTGGAGCTGAGGAATTGCTACTCCAGCCTGATGCGCAGCCGGGCCCAGCATCGGCGCCTGGCCAACAAGGCCAAGGATGAAACTGCTCTGCTCAAGGAACGGATCACGGCCCTGGCCAGCCGTGACCTGCCCCAACGCAAGGAACTCTACGAGCTGCTGGAGATCGTGACCGCCATTGCAGGCGACATCGAAGATGCCGGTGATGATCTGGTGAATGGCTTCAGCAGGTACAAGAAAGGCCGCCATACCTTTCAAGGCGGCGGCTATCTCGGTGATCTGATGCGGGCCGTGATTCATTTCATCAATCGCTGGGGCCGCACCAAGGACCGACTCGGCGATCTCAAGCAGAAGCAGCAGGAGCTGATCAATAAGTCCCAGGATCTGCTGACGCCGCCGCCACCCCCACCAGGCGGCAACGGCCACGGACCGGCAGTTGCGACAACCCCACCCCCTGGCGACGGTGTGCCTGGGCCCATCGACGTCAGCCTGAACGGGAGCCAGCCCCCAAAGCCGGCTGAGCCCACAGACCTCCAGCTGCAGCCACCCAACCAGTCGCAGCCCCAGCCCCAGCCCCAGGATCAAGCCAAAGGAGCCGATGACCATGGGTGAGATCGCCGACACCATGCGCTCCGCCCTGCGTGAGCTGGCCCAGGCCGATGCCCGGCTCTATCGCGGTCTGGCGGAGGAGCTGGGCGATGGCGCCACCGCGGTCGAGGAACCCCGCGCCCTGATCCAGCCCGAGGGCGGCGCGCCCGCCACGGAAGCCCAGCTCCTGGCCCTGAAAAACGACACCCTGCAGGAACTCTGTGCGCAGCGGGGCATCAAGGTGGCCAAGCGCGCCAATAAGGACGTGATGGTGGGCCTGCTGCTGGCAGATCCCAACGGCCCGCCGCCCCTGTCCCTGCTGCCCCCTCCCAAGCCCAAACCTCCCTCAGGTGGGAAGGGCACGGGTGGCACGAGCGGCAAGGCCGGCACCGCAGAGCTCCAGGCCATGGAGCAGCGCCTCATTCGCTTGGAGAAACTGGTGCTGCTGATCGCTCAGCAGGTGGGCGTGCCTCCCGAGGCGATCGCCCAGTTGGTCGCCCCGGCAGCCCTTCCGCCAACCTGAAGCACCTCTGCTCTGGCCCCAGCCGATGACGGTGAACCAGGAGACGCTGGAGAAGCTGGGGCGCTTCCTGCTGCGCGGCCTGCGCATCGGCGCCAGCACGGTGTCGATCGTGGAGCTGCTGCGCAACGACTGGACCGGCGGCATCAGCGCCGGAGTGGCCTGGCTGGTGTTTCTGCAGGTGGAACGGCGGCTGCCGCCCCTCAGCTCCGAGCCTGAGGAGTGATCCGCAACTCGGGGTAGCCGGTGGCTGGATCCAGCTCCCGGTTGAATCGCCAGTCCGGCAGCAGGCCGATCACCAGCTCCGCGGTGGTGCGCACCAGCGAGCCGGCGCAGAGGTGGCCGCCGATCACTGTGCCCCTGCGGTCGGCCACGGCGATGTGCAGGTGGGCACCATCGGGCGAGAGGGTGCCGGAGAGGCTGAGGATCTCCAGCTCGCCCTGGATCACGGTGGCTTCAGAGGCTCCCGCCAGGCGCAGCTGGGCCACCGACAGGCTGCCGACGGCGCTGATCACGAAGCCGGCCTGCTCCTGCTGCTCGCCCATCCAGGCCTCCAGCGCTTGGCGCAGGTCATTGCCCGGCTGCAGCCGCAAGGGCACCACTTTCATGGGGTTGGCCCCTCCACAAGCGCCTGGACCATCACCAAGGCATCCACGAAACCCAACTGCCTGTGGCGGAAGGCCCCCGGCAGGGTGCCGACCACCGCAAAGCCGTTGCGCTGCCAGCAGCGGAGGCCGGCGGTGTTGGTGCTCACCACCAGGTTGAACTGCATCGCCCTGAACCCCAGCCGCCGCGCAGCCTGCAGCGAGTGCTGGCAGAGGCGGCTGCCGATCCCCTGGCGGCGGCAGTGCTGGGCCACCACGTAGCCAGTGTTGGCCACATGGGCGCCAAGGCAGAGGGAGTTGGGCCTCAGGTAATACGTGCCCACCAAGGCCCCGGCCGCATCCACAGCCACCATCACCGACTGGCTCTGCTCCACCCAGGCCAGCTGGGCCTCGGCCTCGCTGATGGCTGGGTCGTGGGGAAAGGTTTCACCGGCGCGGAACACCGGCGCCAGCAGCGCCCATACCCCTGGCCAGTCGGCTGACTCGTAAGGGCGGATCAGCAGTGGCGAGGTGGGTGCAGCCAGGGTTCCCGAGTCCGGCTCAGCGGATCAACAGCCCGGCAGGCCCGAGAGCTACCACGCCGCCGCATAGGGCGAGCAGTAGCGCCACACCACGGGTCCAGGCCACAGGTAGGCGCCGCAGCAGCAGGAAGCTGCCGCCGCTCACCAGGACTGAGGCGGAGAAGGCCCCCAGCCACCAGAGCGCGGCGGAAGAATCGGCCGGCGCCTCCAGGCCATGGAGCATGGCGTGCATCGCCACGGCTGCGGCCACCAGGGCCGCGCAGGCGCCCAGCTGGGGGCTCTGCTTGGAGCGGAGGCTGCGGAGCACCAGCACGGCCACCGCCGTGATCGCAAGGGCCGCGAGAAACTCCTGGGCCGGCAAGGTGCCGCCCAGCGCACCGAACACGCCACCGCCGATGGCGCCGGCCATGGCCCACAGGAGGAGCTGGGAGGAAATGCAGCTGGCGGCGGCACCGACGCCGAGTAGCAGCAGCAGGTGATCGGCGCCGCTGATCGGATGCAGGAAGCCGGCGGCGATGCCGCCGTGGGCGATGCCATGGGCCTGGGCCGGCTGATCCAGAAGCAGCGCCAGGGCTGAGGCAGCGCCGAACAGGGCCAGGGACCTGGCTGAAAAGGATGGGGTCATCGTGGGATCCGGTCCGCGCCGGTGATGGATGGGCTGGGCACGGCGAGCGTTCTGACTGAGGGAACCGGAGCTCCCATCACAGCTGCGGGACAGCGCCGGACTCGGCGCAGGACGAACCTGCTCCCCACCGGACTTTCCTCATTGCCTCCAGGGCGTGACCCGCTGGAACCGTCGTCTCCATTCTGTGGCTGCGGAGGCGTTGGGGCACTACTGCGGATGGCGCACCAGCCAGCCGAGCATCAGCAGGGATGCGGCCGTGATCCAGCTGCCGCCCACCCGCACGGCGATGGCCCGCCAGCGGGGATGGGGTGGAGCCAGCAGCTGGGTGAGCAGGGTGGTCAGGACGGCGATGGCGACGGTCTCCCCCAGCAGGGCCTCCAAAGCGCCGCTGTGGCCGGCGAGCGCCGAACCCGCCACCACGGCGAAGGCTGCCGCCAGGAGGGCTACCAGGGGCAACAGCACCCGAGGCCGCAGCCGCGCCCCCAGCGCCACGAGCAGGCCGGCAGCTGCCACCACGGCCGTGCAGGCCATCGCCTGCAGCAGCTCGGCGGGCAGCTGGAGGCCGATCAGGCCCCCCAGCAGCCAGGCGAGCGGCAGCAGCAACGGCAGGCGATCCGCGCTGGGCCTGCCGGACTGCACCGCCAGCAGCACCAGGGCAATCACCAACAGCAGTTCGCTGGGCTCGAGGAACAGCCGGGCCATGCCATCCCCCCAGGGCCCGTAGCCGGTGGGGGTGAGATGGGCCAGGAGTGCGATCACGTGAGGGCCTGCTCCAGAAACCACAGTCCCACCAGCGCCACCACCCCACCGGCCCCTTGCACAAAGCGCCGGCCACCGGGCCAGCGTCGCGTTTCACCCAGCAGGATCCCGAGCAGATGCAGCAGCCCCGTGGCGATCACAAAGGCCAGGCTGTAAAGCAGGGCGTTGCTGCCGGCCGGCAGTTCCGCGCCATGGGCATGGCCGTGGAACACCGCGAAGGCGGAGACGATCAGCGCCGCCAGCCACAGAGGGGGCCGGAGCTCGCACAGCACCATCAAACCCATCACCAGACCCGAGACGGCGATACCGATCTCAACGCCCGGGATCGGCACCCCGAGCAGTCCGAGCAGCCCCCCGAAGGCCATCACGATCGGAAAGGCCACCGGCAGCACCCACAGGGCCGGCGGGCCGAGCACCGCACCCCAGAGACCCACGGCCACCATCGCCACCACGTGATCGAGGCCCGAGATGGGGTGCAGTAAACCGGCCATGAAGCCGCCACCGGAATGGGCATCGGCATGGGCCCAGGCGGCGGTTGGCGCCAGGGTCAGGGCGGCTGCAGCTGTGGCCAGAACGGTTGATCGCCAGTAGATCCGCGTCATCAGCCGTCAGACAAGCCCTTGCATCCTGGATCGGCTGCTCGGGTCCAAGGAGTGCCCCTAGGGAGGGTGCTCGGAGCAGGGCATCCAGAGCGAGCCCATGGCATGAACGCCGCTGCAACCCAGTTTCCGGGCTTGCTCGAGTGCCTCCTCGCGGGTGGGATAGGCCATGAGGTTCTGGGGCGTCTGGCCCGGGGAGCCGTGGTGGTGCTGATGCAGGGCACCGGCAGGGGCCCCCAGGCGCCGCGGCCCCATGCCTTCAAGACCTGCCCACCAGACCCCCATCACGTTCACTCCCGCCACCAGCACACCCATTCCCACGACGCAGGCGTTGAGCACACCCATCCCCACCACGCCAATGCTGATGACGCCCATCGGCACTACGCCGATGCTCACCACCCCCATCGGCACGATGCCGATCGAGACAATGCCAAGGGGCGCCACACCGAAGGCGATCCGTTTGGGCTTCTCACCGCACTGGGTCATGGGAGAGCCTGATGTCAGTGGGAGGTCCCGGAGCCGTGGCCGTCA
>CALRKN020000029.1:0-34819 GCA_943368005.1 Bradyrhizobium ivorense
GGGAGAGGATTGCCCATGGCTCAAGAGTAATGCGTACATCTGTACTAGCACGCTTGCTTGGGGTTGGCTGTCGTCCTGGTCTGCCCTCGATACGGTGCTCGCAGCGGGGATATGTCGATGCTGCGCGAGCTGGTGCTGGCCATTGGCATCCCCCTGGCCCTGTTGCTCCTTGCGGTGCTGGCGATGGAGCAGTGGGGCGATCGCCTGCCTGCCTGGTTGCAGCGATTGGCCAAGCGGCCCTCCTGGCTCTGGAACACCGGCATCGGACTGATCATCGGCCTGTCGCTGCTGCGCTGGCTGCTGCAGCGCTGAGGCTCAGCAGGAAGCCGTGGGTTGCACGACGGTTCCGGGGTTCCTCTGATCAGTACTCGCCTGGAAACAGCACGGTGGTGGTGGGACCGCCGCCGTCGCCGCGCAGGTCGTCTGTGATCACCCAGATGGTGCCGTGTTCATCTGTGTCGTAACTGGAGAACAGGCGACCTTCAGCGTGGCTGTGGTCGGCGTCGTTGGCCGCTTTGTCCTCGGCATCGAGATCGCCCCAGTCGCGAGCAGCATGGCGATCGAGCACGCCGAAGATCACCTGCTCCGGCACGGAGGCCGCGACAGCGGCAGTGGCGACGACGCGGCCGAGGGAATGGCGCATGGGTGGGGACGGAACAGGCCGCCGGCGGAAGCTGGCGGCCGGAGTAGATGCAGAAAGTCTGATGGAATCACGCGTGCTGGAGTGACGCAGAGCCATGCGCTTGGTGATACTGCACCAGAAACGTCTCGATCCAGTCGTGGTGTCGCCTCTGGCAGGTGCGATCGGCGATCGAAGGGGCCTCAGCCGGCACCTGGAAGCGCTTGCGGAACGCCTTGCTGAATCCCTCCAGCATGGGCGCGGGCAGGGTGCGGATGGTGGCGTGCAGTTGGCGGATCGTGGCTGGATCGAGGGGCGCCAGGCCAGGATCATCTGCGGATTGTTGGGCTGCCGCGGTTGGCAGCGCTGAGGGTGGCTCGGTTTTCGATGTCGCCGCGGCCATGGCCTGGTGCTCCATTGCCTGGGGCCGCGTGGGTGCTGGCGCTGGGGGGACCACCCGCAATGGCGTCTGTCTGGGCCTTTCGGCAGAGGTGGTCCTGGACCGATCGCCTCCACTGGCCGCGGCGCTCGTGACCTCCCGCTGCTGCTTGTCGTAGAGGGCAAGGCCAAAGGCATTCCCGAAGGTCATCAGCGCCCGCTTCATGGCATCGGTCTCCGCCTCCTTGAGGGCGGATTCATGGGCCTGGCCCAGGTCGGTGTCGATGCCGTGGCCAGCGCCGCAGCCCTCACGGATCAGGGCCGGCTGGCCGGCGGTGTTGGCGCTGACGCTGATGCGCACCCGGGCGGTATAGGTGACACCCCAACCGGGGCGCTGCTCCTCACCGATCAGCCGCTCGGACTGGTGGACGCAGCGGAGGGCGACGGTTTCCCGCTGCCAGCCGTCAAAGCCAAAGATGCGGTTGGCCTCGGCGATCACCTGCCATCCCTCCAGGTAGCTCACCTGGTTGCGGCCCTGGCGCCGCTGGCGCACCTTGGCGCGATCGAGTGGCTCGATCAACAGCCAGCAGGGCAGCTCGCCGCAGAAGATGTGATTCGGCGAGGGCCGGCGGCTGTTCTTGCGGAGAATCGGCACCACCCAGCTGCACAGCCGGGTTGACCAGATGTGCCCCCTTGGCCAGGGACTGGTGGGGCTGTTGGTGGTGGTGGCGCTGGTGTAGCCGGAGAGATCCATGGCTCTGGTGATGGGTGATCGGTGGTGTGTCGCTGCGATTGCTCTGATGGGGATGCCTTGGGCCAGCTCCTGATTTGCAGAGCGCACCTTTCAGTGCGACAGCAGACCCACCTAGAGGGGGCCCTGGCCCCTAGGTGATGCGCCAGGTGCGGCGGGAGAGGAGCTGGGCGCCGGGGATCTGCTGGCCGGCTTTGATCGCTTCCTAGATGGCGGCCTAGTCCGGCTTGGTGGTGGTGGTGACCGCGAGCCACTGGGGATCGAGGACCTCCTCGTCGTCGATCTCGATGGCCTGGGACTTGCGGGAGGTGAGTTCGTGGTTGGGGAAGCTGAACCGGGTGGCCTTGGGCTGCCGGCGGGTGAGCACCAGCACAAGCGAGTCCTCCAGGGCATCAGCGTGGTTGTTGTCAGCGGCGGCCAAGGCGGTGAGCCGCTTGGCCTGCTGCTGGCGGTGGGCGCCCTGGCCACGCAGGTGCTCGACCACCCAATAGGTGGCATCGGCTTTGGCGGCGAGGGCCTGCTTGTTGCCTTCTTCTGCGAGCAGGGCGGCTTCCAGTTCGGCAGGGGCCTGGGGGCGTGTGCTTTCGTCATCGGCTTCCAGCTGCTGGGCCAGCTGGCCGATGGCGGTAGTGAGCTCCTGGGCCTCGATGTCCAGCTGCCAGAGGGAGCGGGATCGCTGGATCGAGCAGGAGGGGCCGGCTGCCGAGGGTGATGCCGCTTGGGCAGGGGCATCGACTGGAGCGGCAGGGATAGGGGTGAGAACGGCCATGAAAGTGAGAGCTGATGGGAAGCGGAAAGAGCGAATGCAATGGCCGGGGCCTCAGGCACCGGGCGGTAGCTCTGGGGATGGGACTGCCCACAGCCCGGCTGATGGACTGACCTCCGCCACGGCGATCGGCACCGGCGAGCGGGATGCCAGGCGGCGGGCCTGCTGCACCAGAGAGGCGGTGCCGGGGCCTCCGGGGAAAGCCGCCACCAGCACCGAGGCGAGACAGCCTGGGGAGGTGTGGGCTTCTGCGCGGGCGATGGCCTGCTGGAGCAGCTCGCGGTTGCGGATCGGCCCGGCGGCGCGGCCGTGCTGCTGCCACTGGGCCGGCATCGCCAGGGAGCACCCGCCCAGCTGACCAGCGGCGCGGCCAATGGCGGCATCGGCACCACGGGCACCGCCATGGAGCAGCAGATGCACCAGCCAGCCGCCAGTGCGCGCCAGCAGCTCAGCGGCGATGCGCTGATGGGGCCAGGCCAATTCACAACCGCCACCGGCCGCGATCACCAGAGAGCCAGCCGGAGCAATCTCCAGCCTTGATGGAATACATAAAGCCATGGATTCAGTTGCCGAAAGGACAACTGATCGGGGCATCACAGCCGCTCTGAACGACTCGGCGGTGATGGCGAGACCAGGGGATGAGGTTGCCGCAGGGGATGGGCTCGGGGCCTTTAGCGCAACCCTTATTCTACCAGTACAAATGCACTAACGAACGGATGGAGCGACTGTGCCGCAATGGCTCTGGGGAAATCAGCGCCATCCATGAGCGCCTCGCATCAATCACCATCAAGTGCGGCACCTTAATCTGGCTCGATCGTTTTTGATCACCGGCCGCGCAGCCGCGCGAGCTGCTCGACCGGCTTCCAGCACCCCAACCAAACACCCCAGGTCTGGAGCAGCGCCGGCACCGCAGTCGCGGGAAAGCAGCACTGCCTCCACCCCCACACCGGCTCCGGAGCGGAGGGCGGCCGCTGCCGACCGAAGCCCTGCAGCGTCTGACGTTTCACCGCAGCCACGCAAAGGCGACGGCCTGCAAGAGATGCAAGAGAAAGGTGGGTGCTGCCCCCAGCTCAAGTCGGATGGTCCTGACTCCGGCCTGTCCTCCACCAAGCACGCAGGGGAGGAACGCCGGGCCTCAGCCACCTGTTCTCTTGCGCTTTCTCTTGCAAGCGAGAAAAAAGGGGCCCCGGCATCGCCGAGAACCCTTGGTGTCACTGATCGGGGCGACAGGATTCGAACCTGCGACCTAGTGCTCCCAAAACTCTCTTTTTTGGGTTTTTCAGACCCCGCGCCGCCGCTGGGATCTCACCTGAAAACCCTTGCTACCAAAGGCTTTTGGGCTGCAAGCGCGTGACAAGCAATGCCCAGCCATGCCAGGCTTTTGGGGTCGATTTGCTCACATATTTGCTCACATGGGCAGTTCTAGGGCCTCGTGCACGTGGGCATCGGTGCTGCGCTCCGGCCTGCGGCTCTCCCTTGCCCAACGGGGCACAAGCAGCGGCTGGCGCATCTCCGATTTTCGTGGTCGCACGCGCCTCACGGTGGATGGCAGGGCCGGGCGTCATCAGGCGCTGTTGCCCATCGAGTGGAGCCACGAGCAGGCCGATGCCATTCGAGACACCGTCTTGGCCATTCACGATGCGTGCCTCGCTGGCTCCTCCCTTGATCAAGCCATCAACGCGGCACTGGCCGCTGATGAGCCGACCACCGATTCGGACAGGGGAGGACCGATCGATTGGCCTGCCCTGGTGGAGCGGTTCAAAGAGAGGAAACTGAGCAGCGGCGCCATCAAGCCGCAGACCTGGAGCAGCGTGTATCAGCGGCGCATGGCTGAACTGCTGGCCGTCTTCGAGGGCAAGCGACTGCCCACCAACCCCCGGGAGCTCCTGGAGGCGGTTACAGCGCGCTGGTCCAAGCAACCTGGCTCCCGCGGCCGGCAGATTCAGGTGCAGCAGACCGCAGCGCTTCTTCGCTGGGGAGTCGACAGCGGCACCTTGGTCCCGGAGTGGGCACCACCGCTTGATCTCGATCCCTACGTGGGTCGCAAGCGCGCAGCGAGAACCATCACCACCCCGCTGGAGGTGAAGCACATCCTGGAGCTGGTGGACGCCATCCCCGACGCACGATGGCGGTTCGCCTTCCAGCTGCTGGCGGCCTATGGCCTGAGGCCGGAGGAGCTGCAGCACCTTCAGATTCGACGCGATCGTCTGTGGTGCGAGTACCGAAAAACCACCAGTCGCGGCGAAACCCAGCCCAGGCCCCTGCGTCTCCTTCCCTGTGACGACTGGGCCGAGGACTGGAATCTGCTGGAGAAGTTCAAGAGCCAGCCCTTGCCGCCGATGCGTCCTGGCTATGGCGCCGAGGATCTAGGTCTATACATGCGCAGGCGGCGCCGCTGGCAGGAGCTCCGCCAGGACTACGAAGCAGCCGGCGAGAAGCTCGTTCTGTATTCAGCGCGGCATGGCTATGCGCACCGTGCCCACCTGATCTGTGAACTCCCTCCCAAGGTCGCTGCCGCGGCCATGGGGCACAGCGTCGAGACCCACCTGGCGGCTTATAGCAAGTGGTGTGGCGATGACGTGGTGGACGACGCCTTTGAGCGGGCCGCGAGACGACTTGGCCGATGAACGTCACGGATACGGTCCACAGCACCCACCGGGTTCTGCTGGCAGCTGCCTCAACGCTCCCTGGTGCTGAGCCGTCCTGCGGCCAGGGATTTCAAGCAGCCACAGAGGCCCTGGGCAACCTATCACTCCCGTACCCGCACCATCAGGCAACGTATCACTCGCTCTAGCCTGCACTGACTGGGAGTGATACGTTGCTTTTGGCGCACCTGATTAGGACTGATCGCTCCCATCCACCATGAATACCAAGGAGCTACGGCTGGCCCAGATGGATGCGGTGCTGCAGGAGGCCGCGAGACATCCGCTGCCGCCACGACCGCCGGCAGGCTGGCTGCGGGCCATCCGCGAGGCCCTGGGGATGACATCCGGCGTACTGGCAGAGCGCCTTGGCGTGACGGCTTCTGGGGCACGCAAGCTGGAGCAGGCCGAGGCGGCCGATGCCATCACACTCGGCACCCTGCGGCGGGTGGCCGAGGCCCTCGACTGTGACCTGCAGTACGCCCTCGTACCCAGGCGCCCGTTGCGTGAGATGCGATGGCAGCAGGCCCTGCACCTTGCGCAGCAGTGGCAGCAACGCGCTGGCCGAACGATGGCGCTTGAAGCCCAGTCCGTTGCGTCACCCTCTGCAACGGCGGATGAGCGGCTCGAGGCCATGGCCGAAGAGATCCTTCGCACCAGCGGCACCCGACTGTGGGATTGAACGAAGGCTTACCGGCCGGGGCGACGCCCCTTGATGGAGACGAGCTGGAGGGGCTGCTGCCCACCCACCTGGTGAATCGCAGCCAGCTCAACGAATGGGAGCAACAGAACATCGAGACCGCCCTGCTCTGGCTGTCCCTCCAGCGGCGGCCACGGCCGCTGGAGGAAAGCTGGCTGCGGCGTCTTCATCGCGAGATGTTCGGCCAGAGCTGGCGTTGGGCCGGTCAATACCGCAGCAGCGACAAGAGCATCGGCGCCGACTGGCGGCAGATCCGCATGCAGGTGCCGGCCCTGCTGGCCGACATCGCCTTCCAGGTGGAGCACCAGGTGGATCCGGTGGATCGAATCGCCATCCGTTTCCATCACCGACTGGTTTCCATTCACCCCTTCCCCAATGGCAACGGCCGCCATGCGCGCCTGATCGCTGATGTCTTGATCGAGCAGCTGGGGGAGCCTCGCTTCTCCTGGGGAGGCAGCAGCTCCCTCGTCGATGCCTCAGCCCTGCGCCAGTACTACATCGCCGCTCTTCAGCAGGCCGACCGCGGTGACCTCAGCGCCCTGCTGGCCTTTGCGCGAAAGAGCTGAGCAATCGCCGCAAGACTCCGGTCGGCGACGGCTGTCCTTCAGCGTGCCACGGCTATGCCGTGGCGTGCATCGGCCAACCGCCGCCGCCCTCCGCTCCGGGGCCGGTGCTGTGGTGGTGGCGGGCAAGGCCGCTCTCCCGCGGCTGCGGTGCCGCAGCTGCCCCAGGCCCAGGGTGATGGGTTGAGCTGTTGGAAGCCGTTCGAGGGCCACGCGCGGCTGCGCGGCCATTCGATTGAAAGAGATCGAAAGTGGTTAAGTTGCCCCACTCGCTTCCTGTCAATGCAGAGTGGAAATGGATGGCAGCGATCCCCCAGGCCCACTGCGGCGCGGCCGTTCTGGCTACTCATGAGTGCATCTGTACTGGTAGAATAAGGGCTGCGCCAAAGGCCCCGAGCCCATCGCCTGCGGCAACCTCATCCCCTGGTCTCGCCATCACCGCCGAGTAGTTCAGAGCGGCTGTGATGCCCCGATCAGTTGTCACTCGTCGCACCGAAAGGTGCGCCTAGCAATTCGGCAACTGAATCCATGGCTCTTTGTATTCCATCGCGGCTGGAGATTGCTCCGGCTCGCTCTCTGGTGATCGCGGCCGGTGGCGGTCGTGATCTGGCCTGGCCCCATCAGCGCATTGCCGCTGAGCTTCTGGCGCGCACTGGCGGCCGGCTGGTGCATCTGGTTCTCCATGGCGGTGCCCGTGGTGCCGATGCCGCCATTGGCCGCGCCGCTGGTCAACTGGGCTGGTGCTCCCTGGCGATGCCGGCCCAGTGGCAGCAGCACGGCCGCGCCGCCGGGCCGATCCGCAACCGCGAGCTGCTCCAGCAGGCCATCGCCCGCGCAGAAGCCCACAGCTCCCCCGGCTGTCTCGCCTCGGTGCTGGTGGTGGCTTTCCCCGGTGGTGCCGGCACCGCCTCTTTGGTGCAGCAGGCCCGCCGCTTGGCCGCCCGCTCGCCGGTGCCGATCGCTGTGGTGGAGGTCAGTCCATCGGCTGGGCTGTGGGCAGTCCCATCCCCAGAGCTGCCACCCGGTGCCTGAGGCCCCGGCCATTGCATTCGTTCTTTCCGCTTCCCATCAGCTCTCACTTTCATGGCCGTTCTCACCCCTATTCCTGCCGCTCCAGTCGATACCCCTGCCCAAGCGGCAGCCCCCTCGGCATCCGGCCCTTCCTGCTCTATCCAGCGATCAGGCTCTCTCTGGCAGCTGGGCATCGAGGCCCAGGAACTCACCACCGCCATCAGCCAGCTGGCCCAGCAGCTGGAAGCCGAAGAAGGAGATGTCCGCTCCCAGGCCCTCGGCGAACTGGAGGCCGCCCTGCTGGCAGAGGAAGGCAACAAGGCAGCCCTGGCAGCCAAGGCCGATGCCACCTGCTGGGTGATCGAGCACCTGCGCGGCCAGGCCGCCTACCGGCAGCAGCAGGCCAAACGGCTCACCGCCCTGGCCACCAGCGATAACAACCGCGCTGATGCCCTGGAGGACTCCCTCGTCCTGGTGCTGACCCGCCTGCAGCCCAAGGCCACCCGATTCAGCTTCCCCAACCACGAGCTCACCTCCCGCAAGTCCTCAGCCGTCGAGATCAACGACGAGGAGGCCCTCGATCCCCAGTGGCTCAGCGTCACCACCACCACCAAACCCGACAAGAACGCCATCAAGGAAGCGATCAAGGCCGGCCAGCAGATCCCCGGCGTCCAGCTCCTCTCCCGCCGCACCTGGCGCATCACCTAGGGGCCAGGTGCCCCCTCGATGTGGGTCGGCTGCTGGAGCGGGCCCACGTCATACCTCCCAGAGCCCACATAACCACCGATCACCCACCACCAGAGCCATGGATTTCTCCAGTCACGCCAGCGCCACGAACAGCAACAGCCCCGCCAGCCCAAGGCCCAGGGGCCACATCTGGTCAACGCGGCTGTGCAGCTGGGTGGTGCCGATCCTCCGCAAGAACAGCCGCCGGCCCTCACCCCAGCACATCCACTGCAGTGAGCCGCCCTGCTGGGTACTGATCGAACCCCTCGACCCGGAAGCCGCCGCCAGTTGAGCCGCTCCGCTGCCACCGCCATAACGCCCCACCTCCCCCACCTCATCCCATCGCCGCCATGACCTGCACCTTCTCCACCGAGCAGATCGCCTCCCTCTCCGCCCCGCTCGATCGCGCCAAGGTGCGCCAGCGGCGCCAGGGCCGCAACCAGGTGAGCTACCTGGAGGGATGGCAGGTGATCGCCGAGGCCAACCGCATCTTTGGCTTTGACGGCTGGCAGCGGGAAACCGTCGCCCTCCGCTGTGTCCACCAGGCCGAGCGGCTGATCGGCGAGGAGCAGCGCCCCGGTTGGGGGGTCACCTACACCGCCCGGGTGCGCATCAGCGTCAGCGCCAACACCGCTGGCCAGCCGGCCCTGATCCGTGAGGGCTGCGGCGCTGGCCACGGCATCGACACCGACCTGGGCCAGGCCCATGAGTCCGCCCTCAAGGAAGCCGAAACCGACGCCATGAAGCGGGCGCTGATGACCTTCGGGAATGCCTTTGGCCTTGCCCTCTATGACAAGCAGCAGCGGGAGGTCACGAGCGCCGCGGCCAGTGGAGGCGATCGGTCCAGGACCACCTCTGCCGAAAGGCCCAGACAGACGCCACTGCGGGTGGTCCCCCCAGCGCCAGCACCCACCAGGTCCCAGGGAATGGAGCACCAGGTCATGGCTGCGGCGACATCGAAGACTGAGCCACCCTCAGCGCAGCCAGTCGCGGCAGCCCAGCCACCAGCCCTCGATCCCGGCATGGCACCTCTCGATCCAGCCACGATCCGCCAGCTGCACGCCACCATCCGCGGCCTGCCCGCACCGGTGCTGGAGGGCTTCAGCAAGGCCTTCCGCAAGCGGTTCCAGGTGCCGGCTGAGGCCCCCTCGATCGCCGATCGCATCTGCCAGCGGCGGCACCATGACTGGATCGAGACATTCATGGTGTCGCACCGATAGGTGCGCTCAGCTGGGCAGCACCGATAGGTGCGCTCAGCTGGGCAGCACCGATAAGTGCGCTCAGCTGGGCAGCAGCGGGAAGGACCGCGCTGGCACCGGCACCCCGCGCTGGAGGGCTACTGGCCTCCTCCGCACCGGCGCTGCGCTGCTGGCGGAATCCGTCAGACTGAAACCATGGAGAAGACAGCGCCCAACACCCAGCCCACCTCGCCATCCGGTGGAGCTCTTGCTGTGAAGCCACGAAGGAACGGGGCTGCTCTGCAGAACGGTCAGGAGAAGCCGCTCACAGGCAAAGCCGGTGCCCTTGCCGCGGTTGAACGTCTGTATCAGGACCATGGCGAGGAGCTGAAGCAGCTTGCCGATGCCTGAGCCGCAATGGCTCGATCGCGACCTGGTCGATGCACTACATGAGCAGTCCCTGCGTCTGCACGGTGGACTTGCCGGAGTCCGTGACACCCATGTTCTGGAGGCCGCGCTCGCCTCACCGCGCAACCTCTGGGCGTATGGCGGGGACGAGGATCTGTTCCGCCTAGCTGCCCATCTGCTGGTGAGCCTGGCCAAGGCGCATGGTTACAGCGATGGCAACAAACGCATTGCCATTATCTCGGCGGTGGCTTTTCTCGGCGCCAACGGCGTTGATCTCTCCTTCGGCGCCGGTGAGCTGGTGCCCCAGACGATCCGTGCAGCCCGCTGCCAGGAACAGGACCGAGCGGTGGAAGAGGAGGCCATCGCACTCTGGCTCCAGCTTTCCAGTCGCAAAAGCAACGCCTCATGAACGCAAGCCACACCGCATTTGATCAGCGCTTTGAAGCTGGAGAGTCGGTCCTCGATGCGCTTGAGCTATCCGCCGCACGACGTCCGCATCTGGATCAGAGGCCGGAACAGGAGCTTTCACGCTCACTCGGCCAGCAGGAACCGACATCCCCAGACCCATTACGGTTGCCCGCAGCAGTCGCGAGCGGAACCTGAAGGCCTATCCGCAACTGGAACCTGCCGACATTGATGAGGCGCTGACCTATGCCGCCTGGCGCCCGGAAGAACGGGAAGAGGCATCGGTCCTGAGCTGATGGCCAGGCAGCTGGTCGACATGGCTATTTCGACGCAACAGCCTCTCGACCGAATGGATCCCCCTGTTGCTGGCCGCCGGCCATGAGGCGATGCTCTGGTCCGAGGTGGGCGATCCGAGGGCGCCAGATTCGGCCTTGATGCAGTGGGCCACTGCCAACGGCTATGCCGTTTTCATCCACGACCTGGATTTCGCCAAGATGCTTATCCTCAGCGGCGCCGAAGGACCAAGCGTGGTGCAGGTGCGTTGCCTGAACGGGCTGCTCGAAGCGATTGGGCACCTGGTGCTGACGCTTAACAGCCCGGAAGCCCGAGGCAATCAGGTCGCCAGGCTCGGTGACAGCTCATGGAGTGCCTGCACCACTTCAGGATGCAGCATGACCAAGGTCGTGCCCTGTTGACTGTCGGTTGGCACCTCCAGTTGCAGCGGCAGCACTTCGCTGGGCCTGGGGTCCAAGGCGTGGGTGTCGAACTGGGCCGAGGCCTCGGGGATCACCTCTTCCCCCTGTCGCACCAGTTCCTCACTGCGGTTCGGCAGGCTCCAGGCACCGCCAAGGCCATCGCTCAGGAGCAGCGGCCTTTGGTGATCCACCACCTGCCCTGGTGAGCGGGCCGTCAGGCGCAGGCGCCAGCCGGCTGGGTAGGCGGGATCAGGCTGCTCGAACAGGCTCAGGCCCCAGGAATGACCCGAGGAATCCGTAAGGGTCCAACGCTGTGGATCGACTGCTGCCTGGGCCTGGAGCGGCAGCACCATCAGGGTCAGGACAAGCAGAACGCCGGCGAAGACGGGTCGCCAGCTGGGTCGATGCAACCGGTGACCAGCAGGGCGGCAACCCGCAGCAGCACTTTGAGAACAAATGCTCATAACGCCTCTCGCGTCATAGAAGGCTTCAACGCTACTGTTTTATTGGGAAGAGCAGGCGCTCGTCAGGTCGTCCACCACGAGGGACCGCCTTCGTCTTCGCAGCTCTCCCCAGCCCCGTCTTCATTCCTAGCCATGACGACAACCATCCTCAAGCGTTCCTGGGGCCACCCATGGAACAGCTTCAAGGACTGGGTGACCAGCACCAACAACCGCCTCTACGTGGGCTGGTTTGGGGTGCTGATGATCCCCACCCTGCTTGTGGCCACCTGCTGCTTCGTGATCGCCTTCATCGGTGCTCCCCCCGTTGACATCGACGGCATCCGCGAACCCGTCTCTGGCGGCCTTCTCTATGGCAACAACATCATCACCGCCGCGGTGGTGCCCAGCTCCAACGCCATCGGCCTGCACTTCTACCCGATCTGGGCCGCCTCAAGCCTCGATGAATGGCTCTACAACGGTGGCCCCTACCAGCTGATCATCTTCCACTTCCTGATCGGCATCTTCTGCTGGATGGGTCGTGAATGGGAACTGAGTTACCGACTGGGGATGCGCCCCTGGATTGCCGTGGCCTATTCCGCTCCGGTGGCTGCCGCTACCGCCGTGCTGCTGATCTACTCCATTGGTCAGGGTTCCTTCTCTGACGGCTTGCCACTCGGCATCTCCGGCACCTTCAACTTCATGCTGGTGCTCCAGGCCGAGCACAATGTGCTCATGCACCCCTTCCACATGATCGGTGTGGCGGGCGTGTTCGGTGGTGCCCTGTTCGCCGCCATGCACGGATCGCTGGTCACCAGTTCGCTGGTGCGGGAATCCACGGAAACCGAATCCCTCAACAAGGGCTACAAGTTCGGCCAGGAGGAAGAGACCTACAACATCGTGGCCGCCCACGGCTACTTCGGTCGCCTGATCTTCCAGTACGCCTCCTTCAACAACAGCCGCAGCCTGCACTTCTTCCTGGCCGCCTGGCCGGTGGTGGGCATCTGGTTCGCGGCCCTGGCGGTGGCCAGCTTCTCGTTCAACCTCAATGGCCTCAACTTCAACCACTCGGTGATGGATCATCAGGGTCGGGTGATCAACACCTGGGCCGATGTGCTCAACCGTGGTGGCCTCGGCATCGAGGCGATGCACGAGCGCAACGTGCACAACTTCCCCCTCGATCTGGCCACGTCCGCCAGCACTCCCGTGGCGCTCATCGTTCCAGCAATCGGTTAGTGGGACTTTGAATCTCACCCAGTCGATCCTGCTTCGCTCAACGGACTGAGCAGCAAACCTGGGGCCTGGAGTGATCCGGGCCCTTTTCGATCTGCAGGATCCCTCCCCATTCGCAGATGGGACTCCTGATCAGACTTGACTTGATGCCGCCTGTGCGGATCCCTAGCCCTTGCCGCGGTCCCATGCCCTTCGCCCTGAACTTCGTCCACCCGGTGCTGATGTGGGCGCTGCTGGGCCTGATGCTCTATTCGGGCTACCTCGGCTACAAAGCCAGCCTCATCCGCAAGGTGAGCGCAGAGGAACGCAAGGCGATGATTCCCCTGCACTACGGCCAGCGGCACGCCCAACTCGGCGCGGTGATCCTGGGCCTCACCCTGCTGGGCGCCGCCGGTGGGCTGGCTGCCACCGTTCTCAAGAACGGCAAGCTGATCCTTGGCCCCCACCTGTTCGTTGGTGTGGCCGTTGCCGTGCTGGTGATCGCCAGCGCTTCCCTGGGGACCTCCCTCCAGAAGGGTAAGGACTGGGCCCGGGGCCTTCACGTGGCCATCAATGGGGGAGTGCTGCTGCTGTTCGGCTGGCAGGCCTTCACCGGCATCGCCATCGTCCAAAAGCTGCTGAGTTTGGCGCCAGCACCCACGTCCCTTGGCACCTGATCCGATGACCTCCACCACTTCTCTCCAGCGGCTGGCACGGCTGGCCCTCCCCACCCTGCTGCTGATGTTGGTCGGCGTTGGGCTGTTGACGGCCCGACCGGGTATCGCCCTAGCGGCAGAGGCCTCGCCGCCGGTCGATTCGGCAGGACTCGCCAAGGCCGTCGTGGCGATGGAGCAGCTCGATCAGATGCGCATCTCCCTGGCCTCCTCCCTCGATGGCCGCAGCGAGGAGCCCACCATCGAAACGATGAAGGAGGTGTGCAAACCGGTGGGCATGCGGGCCATCACCATCGGCAAGGAGAACGGCTGGCAGGTGCGCCAGGTAGCCAGCAAGTACCGCAACCCCGACCATGCCCCCGCCAACGCTCAGGAGCGCCAGGTGATCGATCTGTTCAGACGACACCCTGAGATCAACGGGCTCTGGGAGCCGGCCGTGGCGGAACAGGGCGCCGGCCTGAACTACTACCGCCGCATCAACGTGGAGCCGAGCTGCCTGGCCTGCCACGGCAGCAAGGCCAGTAGGCCGGCGTTCATCAAGGCCAGCTACCCCGACGACAAGGCGTTCGACCTGCCCGTTGGAGAGCTGCGCGGCATGTATGCCGTGCACCTGCCGGAGGTTCAGGCAGCTCTCGCCGCCGCCACAAGCTGAGCCACGCCAGCTCTATGATTTCTCTACACTATGCGTATCTCGTCATAAAAAGATCTGGAGGCCCAGCGCCATGACCCTCAGTCCCGCGCGACTGTCCAGCGACGAGGTCCCCAGTCTGGGGCGTCGCCAGTTCATGAACCTGCTCACCTTCGGTGCTGTCACTGGGGTGGCGCTCGGCGCCCTTTACCCGGTAGTGCGCTACTTCATCCCTCCACGGGAGGCTGGCTCATCGGGTGGCGCCCTTGCCCTGGACGAACTCGGCAATCCGATCGCGGCCAGCGGCTGGCTGGCTGGCCATAGCGAAGGCGACCGCAGCCTGGTGCAGGGCCTCAAGGGCGATCCCACCTATCTGATCGTCGATGGAGAAGGAGCCATCGGCGCCATCGGGCTCAACGCCATCTGCACCCATCTGGGCTGCGTGGTCCCCTGGAACAGCGGCGAGAACAAGTTCATCTGTCCCTGCCACGGCAGCCAGTACGACCCAGAGGGGGCCGTCGTCCGCGGTCCCGCCCCGCTGCCGCTGGCCCTCGCCCATGTAGCCGTGGAGAGCGAACGGGTGGTGCTCAGCCCCTGGAACGAGAGCGATCCCCGCACCGGCGAGAAGCCCTGGTGGAGCTGAGCTGAGCGTCAGGAAGCTGCTCCAGCTGGTCAGGACAGCTCTACGGATGGGCAGGCATAGATCCGGTTGAAATTAGCGAAGTCGAAGCTTTGGCCCTCGCCATCCTCCTCCTGCATCATGTCCACGAAAGCCTGACCGAACAACACCTGGGAAAGGGGGTAATTGTGATGGGCATGGATCGGCCGCTCCATGATTTCGTCAATGCCACTGAATGAAACCACGATGTCGGCACCGCTTGCGCTCAACTCTTGGGGGGTACGTCCATGCAAGGGGCTGTGTTGATCGATCGGATGCATCACCGTCCAGGTGAGCAGAAACAGGGGTGAGCAATCGCGGTTCAAGATCATCGGGTGCAGGCGTCGCATCCGGTGACCTTCTGGAGTGCGCTCATCGATGGCGAGATAAGCCCTAATCCTTGCATCGAGGATGGTCTTACGCCGTTCATTTGCCACGCGGAGCATCAAGGTGGGCAGCCCGTTGTAGGAATGCAACGTGGCCACATCTGAGAACAGGATCCTCGCTGTGGACTTGGAGAAGCGGCTGAAGGTCGATCCTGTGATCAGTGCAATTAGAATCAGCCCCACCAGTGACTCGCAGGTGACAATCAGATTCGTGAAGACACTGCTGGGATAGAGCGCTCCATAGCCGATCGACCCCAGGGTGTGCACACTGAAGAAGAATGCTTCCATGAAACTGGTTGCAGGGCCTGCCACGCCCGAGATCCCATGGGGATCCAGCCAGTAAAGGCCGGTGAACACCAGATGGAGAAGCAGGTATCCCATCGCGATCAACACAAAGAAGACCGGCCATGGCACGGCCAGCATCAGGTGATTGGGATAGCGCCAATGCCGAATCCAGTTGGCTGGGTTCACCGATGAGAAGATGCCGCCATGCTTCTGGAGCCGCACCGGAGATGCTGGGACGCCCGGGGCTGAAGGCTGTTGCCATGGCGCCATCGGCCGCACCGTGATCACGCCAACAGACTCTATCCTCCTATGCGCTTGCAAGCATGTTTTTATGTATGGGATGCCACCGTTTCCCCAGGGCCTGGCTAGACAGAAGGAGGCTCAGAGGTGATCGATGGCCGAATCCGGCACCGTGGGCCACCGCCACCATCAGGTCCTGATCGTCGGTGGTGGATCGGGCGGCATCACGGTGGCCAGTCAGCTCCTGCGGGCGCGCCCTGGCCTCGATGTGGCGATCTTGGAGCCCTCCTGCGTTCATGAGTACCAGTCGGGCTGGATCCTGGCCGGTGCGGGCCTGCTCCCCTACGAAGCAACCCACCGCCCCGAGGCCGCCGTGATCCCGGCGGGTGCCGTCTGGATCCAGGGCAGTGCGGCAACCTTCGAGCCGGAGGCCCACCGGGTGATCACCGCAGCCGGAGACTCCCTCAGCTACGACGTGCTCGTGGTGGCCATGGGCCTCCAGCTCAACTGGAGCGCCATCAAGGGCCTGCCAGAAGGCCTGGGCCACCACGGCATCGTCAGCAGTTATTCCCACGCCCACATCGCCGCCACCTGGGAGACGATCCGCGGCTTCCAGGGGGGAACAGCCCTGTTCACCCACCCCGCCACGCCAATCAAGTGCGGTGGTGCCCCCCAGAAGGTGATGTATCTGGCCGACGATATCTTCCAGGCCACCAGCAACGTGGGGGTGAACACCCACGTGATCTTCTGCACCGCCCTGGCGCAGCTCTATCCGGTCAAGGCCTACAACACCACGGTCGAGCAGGTCGTCGCGCGGCGGGGGATTGAAACCCGCCTACTCCACGACCTGATCGAGGTACGTCCAGAGGAACAGGTAGCGGTATTCGAGGTGCGGGAGCAAGGCCGGGAACCCTTCCGGGAGGAGATCCGCTTCGACCTGCTGCATGTGGTGCCACCGATGGCGGCACCGGATGTGGTGGCCCACAGCCCCCTGGCGATCGAGGGACCTGGCGGTTGGGTGGAGGTGAACAAGAACACCTGCCAGCACAAGCGCTTCGCCGATGTGTTCGCCCTCGGCGATGTGAGCTCCCTGCCCACCTCAAAAAGCCTGGCCGCCATCCGTGGTCAGGTGCCGGTGCTGGTGGCCAACCTGCTGGCCTTCCTGGATGGACGACCCCTGGCGGCCCAGTACGACGGCTACACCGCCTGCCCGTTGATCACCAGCTTCCACAGCGTGGTGATGGCGGAGTTCGATTACGACCTGCAGCCGGTCAGCTCCTTCCTGGTGGATCCCACCAAGGAGCGATGGAGCATGTTTCTGGTGGAAACGCGGGTATTCCCGTGGGTGTACTGGCACCGGGTGATCAAGGGCCGCCTGCATGAAAGCCGATTCATCAAGCCGTTTGCACCGCTGGTGCGTGCGTTGGGGCTGGCGTTCAAGCAGCCGTGATCACACCGCCTGCAGTTGGCTGAGCTGCTGCTCCAACCGCTGCTTGAGTCGACGTTGCACCAGGTTGCAGAGGTCCTCCACAAGGGGATCAGCCACCGCGTAGATCAGCCGCGTGCCGTCCCTCTCACAGCTCACCAGTCCTGCCCGCTGCAGCTGGCCCAACTGGCGACTGATGTGGGACTGACTGAAACCCGTGGCCTCGATCAGGGAGCCCACATCCATGGCGCCTCCGTGCTTGAGCTGGCAGAGCAGCTGCAGGCGAGCCGGCTCGCTCAGCAGGCGGAAGAAGGCGCTGAGTTCATCGAGAAGCTGGGGACTGGGAAGTGACGGGGGCGGCGTCCGGCGCATGCAGGGGCTTATGTCGATACACGCATTATGTACGAAGAGCGCAGAGCGCCATCCCGAGAAGGGAAGCGATCCGGTCAACCGAATTCGCCTTCACGCCCATAATGCGTTTATGCTCATAACAGTTTGGGATCGACCACCCATGGCCGTCGCACCCGCTCCCTACGTGTCCCTCTCGGCCGCCGCCGGCGGGGGCTCCCTGCTCTTTCGTCAGCTCTTCGATGCCGACACCGGCACCTTCACCTACCTGCTGGCCGACGTGCCAAGCCGCCAAGGGTTGATCATCGATTCGGTCTTCGAGCAGCACGGTCGTGATCTCGCCTTGATCCGTGAACTGGGCATCGACCTGGTGGCGTCAATCGACACCCATGCCCATGCCGACCATGTGACAGGGAGCTGGCTGATGCATGAAGCCACCGGCTGTGCCATCGGCCTGGCCGCCGCCGCCCGCGCTGAGAACGTCACCCGGCCCCTGGCCCATGGAGATCGCATCGCCTTCGGCAGCCGAACCCTGGAGGTGCGTGCCACCCCAGGCCACACCGATGGCTGCATCAGCTTCGTGCTCGATGACCAGTCGATGGCCTTCACCGGCGATGCGCTGCTGGTTCGCGGCTGCGGCCGCTGCGACTTCCAGCAGGGCAATGCCCACACCCTCTGGACTTCGATCAACGACCAGATCCTCTCCCTGCCCGAGCGATGTCTGCTCTACCCCGGCCACGACTACACCGGCCGCAGTGTCACCTCAGTGGCCGAGGAAAAGGCCTTCAATGCCCGCCTCGGCGGCGACGCCAGCGAGCGGGATTTCGTAGGCCACATGGAGAGCATGAAGCTCCCCCATCCCCACAAGATCGCCGAGGCACTTCCCGGCAACATGCGCTCCGGCAAGCCCCGCGAGGCAGCCACCGCGCCTGCCTGGGCGCCCCTGGCCCGCAGCTACGCCGGCCTGCCTGAACTCACCCCCGCCTGGGTGGTTGCCCATCAGAGCGAGATCACCGTGATCGACGTGCGCTCCGCGGAGGAATTCAACGGACCCGATGGGCGAGTGGCCGGCAGCCTGTTGATCCCCCTGCCGGAGCTGGAAGCCCAATCGGACCAGATTCCGGCCGACAGGCCCGTGGTGGTGGTCTGCCACTCCGGCAGCCGCTCCGCCCTGGCCACCCAGCAGCTGCTCAAGGGGGGCAGGACCGAGGTGGCCAACCTGCGGGGCGGCCTGAGCCGCTGGGCCGATGAGGGCTTCCCGCTGGAGGGCGTTACCCCGGCCTGAGGCTTCCCGTTCCGTTCGACCTCTCAACTTCGCTTTTTCTCAGCTCTTCACTCCACAACCATGACAACCACCGCCTCGATGGCTGCCCCCACCCGCATCAGCGCCCATGACCTGGCCGATCAGCTAGCGACCGGCGACGTCACTGTGATTGATGTGCGCGAACCGATGGAGTACGCCTCCGGTCACATCAACGGCAGCCTCAACATTCCACTCGCGCGCATCACCAAGGTCGATCTGCCCCGCGGGCCACTTGTGTTGGTCTGCCAAAGCGGCAACCGCAGCACCATGGCCTTGAAGAAATTGGTCCAGCAGGGTCACCCCCACCCGGTGACCGACCTGGCGGGTGGTGTACCCGCCTGGCAGCAGGCTGGTTTTGACGTGCGCAAGCTCAAGGGGGCACCCCTTCCCCTGATGCGCCAGGTGCAGATCGCCGCCGGCGGCCTGGTGCTGCTGGGGGTGATCCTCAGCCAGACGGTGGCCCCGGGCTGGATCTGGCTGGCAGGCTTCGTGGGGGCTGGCCTCACCTTCGCGGGCATCAGCGGCTTCTGCGGGATGGCCCACCTGCTGGCCGCCATGCCCTGGAACCAGGTGGCGGTGGGATCACAACGGCCATGATCACGGCGACCATGGCGCTGCTCGTGGCGGGCGGCGCCTTGATCGGCTTTCTTCTCGCCGTGCTCGGAGCCGGCGGCTCGATCCTGCTGTTGCCCCTGCTGGTGAGCGGTGCGGCCTTGCCCACCAAGGCCGCGGTTCCGCTCTCGCTGCTGGTCGTCACCCTGCTGGCCCTCGGCAATGTGGGTCCCTACATCCGCCGCCGCCAGGTCGCGATCCAACCCGCCCTGGTGCTGGGGTTGCCTGCCCTCGCCGGCAGCTGGATCGGCGGCTCCCTGGTCAAGGCCGGTCTGATCCCGGAGGTGATACAGCTGGGAATCTTCACGGCAGCGGCTTTGCTGGCCTCCTGGCTGCTCAATCGCCGGGGTGCACTGGAGCATCCTCCCAACAACGGACGCCCAGCCGGCTTGCCCATGGCGCTGGCCAGCCAGGGCCTGCTGGTGGGCCTGCTCACCGGCATCGCCGGGGTGGGCGGTGGTTTTGCGATCGTGCCGGCCCTCGTTCTTCTTGCGGGCCTGCCGATGCAGCTCGCCAGCGGCACGAGCCTGCTGCTGATCGCCACCAATTCCATGGTGGCTCTTGCCGCTCTGGGCCAATGGCCCACGGCCCACCTCCCGCTCCTGTTTCCGCTGGTGGGTGGTGGCTTCCTGGGGGCGGTGGTCGGCCAGCGGCTCGCGCCTCACCTGCCGGAGGTGAGGCTGCGCCAAGGTTTCTCGGCCCTGTTGATCGGCTCGGCGCTGCTCACCGGATTCGAGGCCTGGCGACGCCATGACCACCCGCCCGCCGTTTCCAGGGCTGCAGCAAGCCGCCAGGTCGTGCTCGCTCCGTCCAGGGCGCCATCCCCCGACACAACTCCCTCCACTGCTTCCGTCGTGCCATGAATGAACGCACTTTCCAGTTCCGGTTGCGCAGCAGCCACCCCGCTCCGGATCGGGCCACTCAGGATCTTGTGGTGGAGTTCCTGGGCGACTCCGGCGAGTGGGAACCCCAGCAGCTCAGCCTCACCATGCCGGGCTTCCGCATTTATCTGATCTCACTGCTGCTCTGCCAGCACTTCTATCTGGTGGCCAATGCCAAAGAGAAGGCCATCCCGCTGCAGCAGGTGGAGGCCGACTTCGTCGTCACCACCAGCAGCGACTGGATCGTGGCCGGCGTGGAGGGTGACTTCCGCATCCGTCTGGATGCCGCCGCCTCCGAGCAGGAACGGGGCCTCGCCGATGCTGACGCCATTGCCTACATGCAGGAACGCATGAAGCTCTGCCCCATCTCCCGCAATCTGCCCGATGGGGTGCATAAGCGCATCGACCTCACCTCCCTGGGCTGAGCCATCAGCGAACCCTTCGATCCGATCGACCGACGACACGAACTGAGCCGGCTATTAAGCCGCTCAAGATTCCTGCGGTGATTCCCGGAGAGTCCGGATCAGGTCAGGTTGTGCAAGGTCAGGGTTTGCTCGGGGGTGAGAACGATGCGTAGCGGTCCGGCGCTGCTGGTCAGCGTGGGCCGCAGAAGGAGTGCGTCGAGGTCAAACTGGGCGGGAGCGGCGGGAATGGGCGTGCCATGTTGAGGCACGAGTTCTTCGCTCCTGTTCACCAGGGTCTAGCGCTGACCCATGCTGTCGCTCACCAGCAGAGCATCGGTGTGCTCCCGCTCGATGCCGGCCCCGAGCGCTTTGAGGCTCAGGCGCCCACCGGTGTTGTACTCGGGGAAGGCTTGCACGAAAACTGAGGCCTGGAAGCGGTATCCGGCCTCCTCGCTCAGCGGCCACCACCAGGGTGGCCAGAGCACACGACGCGCAAGGTCTCAGGAGCCGCCTCCAAGCCCAGAGGTTGGGATCACAGGCGGATTTCGACGCCGCGCAGCTCATGCGACCCAGCAGCAACTCACCGCCGGCAGGGCCACGGTGAGCACCAGAACCCAGGTTCTGCACCTTGCCGAGGTGGAAGCTGCCGGCCTTGGCGGGGCCGTTCGCAGCCAGCGCGGCTGTCATGTGGCCATCGGCGTCGCTCTGTCGACAAGGGCCGGTCACCTCAGCTGATCCCATCGGTGGGTTCCCGCCCTGGGCGGAGAGATGACGAGGGCACGATGCCCCCCCATCGCCTTGATCGGATGGATCCTGAAGACGCTGGGCCAGTCCCGATCCATCGGTCCTGCCGTTCGTTCCTACCTCCAAAAGAACGACCAGCACTTGAGCGGCTTAGAGAAGTCGCCCAGCCGATCCATCAGCAATGCGAAACATGTTGCTATATGAAGATAAACTTGTCCATGAGTGTAGCGAGGCCAGGCGCTCGATCAGAGGGTGATTGCCGCCATTTACAGATCTGAAATCCGACTAGGTTTGAGTAGTCCAAACAGAGCAGGTGGCTATCATGAAAACAACATTGACTGTGACAGCGTTTGAATGGCTGCATCGACTGCGCCGTTTTGTCGCCAAGGGGACGGCCTGGATCGTGGTCGTCGGGCTGCTTGTGATCGGGCCCCTTTTCGCCCCATTGACTGCTGAGGCCGCCGACACCACAGGCAACTGGAATCTTGACGATGGCGCGGGCCACCGGCTGGGTGGCGAACTCTATGAGCGCTCAAACATCGATTCCCCCGCTGGTCTGCGCCTGAGGCTCAATGCGGAGTCAGACGGACTGAAACTGGATCATGCCCGTCCTCTGATGCTCAGTGATGGGCATGTTCAGGATTGGAGTCTTGCCAACCGCAGCGAAGAACTCATGACCGGTGCAGATGGCATGATCCCAGTGGGTTCATCCCAGTACGACGCCGGTTGCCTCAACCCTATCCCGAGTGAAGGCGTGCCATTGCAGATGACGGTAGCCAGTTCCGCAGGTAACCTGAGCTTTGCTCTTTCCCCGGGCCAGGTTCAGACCCTCCACTCCCTTACTGAGGCTTGCGCTAACTAAAGGCCGCCTACGGTGCCGGGCCGCTCGATCTCAAAGGCCACGCCGGTGCGCCGATCGCGGAAGTGATCTTGCGGCCGGTTCGTGGCTGGCCTGGCCAGAACCGGTCACAGAACGATGTCGGGAAGGAGGTGACATGGGGTCCAGCTACTGATTCTAATGATGACCGGCTTCACTCACCATGATGGGTTTCCCCTCGGCCTCAGTTCTTCGCCCGATCCCCTTTCCCTTATCAAGTTGCGGCTCATTTTTTGCATCAAGAGCTTCCAGGTTCCAGACAAACCCGTTCCCAGACCCTGATATCTCGCCGCAACCGGGGACTCCTCCCTTCAACGTCGGTGGCATCCTTGAATGTGCTTTTCTACCGGCACATCTGGATTGGGAGTACGTCTTGGCCTGCGGCGATCTCTGGCCTACTCCAGTGACCACTGATCCTTGCCCTATCCACCGGTTGCAAGCGCACCCCTGGATTCTGGTCGCTTGAACGGCACGTGCAGGATTCTGCGCTTGCTCAACTGCTGCGGGGAAGAGTAGATCCACGGTGTGTCCCGCTCCCAGGTGGCGCAGCCCCGCCACTCTGTTACCTGCAGATCCGCTCCAGAAACCCACCAATTTTAGAGCTCACTGAGGCATTGGAGCGGGTCCTGGAAATGTTCCAAGACACTCCATGCCCGCTGCACTGATGGGGGTCAGTAAAAACTACTAACCAGATGGCACCATGTCGGCCAGTCTCAGCGCTTCGGGTTGGGGATGGTATCGACGGTCACAAGCAAGGAGTGACCTGTGCAGAACATGAAGACAAGGCCTGCATCCTATGTAGACCTGGCTAAGTGTAGGTAGTACTCTTGACGAGGAGGGGTTCTCTGCGCTTGAAGTGGGGATTTCATCGAAATCCATTGAAAAATATGCGATCGTGGGTGAGAACTATCATGAAATCTAGCCACCTGTGGTGGCAGCTTTTGAAGGCCTGTATCCCTGTATTTACCTGTGGATAAGCATTTCACTGGTGACAGCAGCCAATGAGCGCATTGGCCAAGCATTGATTATGAACTCAAGCGTTTTTCCTGGCGATACCTGGAACTTCAAAGCACACTGAAACTCATATGAAGACTTCGTTGGATTGCATTCCCTGTCTCTTGCGACAATCCTTGGATGCGGCCAGGCTGGTGTCACCAAAACCATCGATTCATGAGCATATTCTCCGAGATGCACTCCGCTGGGCTGGAGAGATGAGCTTGAGTCAGTCACCGCCTGCTATGGCACAACGAATCCATCGACGGTTGCGCGAGATGACAGGGATAACTGACCCATACCGTGAGACGAAAGAATGGCAGAATCGCATGGTGATGGAATTGATTCCGGCGCTCCGGGCTGAAGTCGAGGCAGCCAATGATCCGCTCCTCGTCGCAGCTCGTCTGGCGATCTCTGGAAATGTAATTGATGTTGGCAGTAACGGAAATCTCACAGAGGTGAATGTACGACAGGAATTGAAGCAAGCCCTTGTGGAGCCATTTTTTGGTGAAGAGCTCAGGTTTCGAGAGGCGGTTGCCCAGGCAAAATCAGTTCTATACATAGCTGATAATGCTGGCGAAATCGCCATTGATCGCCTACTTGTTGATCAACTCTTGCCAAGGCAGATTACCTTCGTTGTGCGTGGTTCGCCTATCCTTAATGATGCCACGCTGATCGACGCAGAAGCGGTGGGACTCGATCAGGTAGTGACGGTGATCGACAATGGCTCAGACGCTCCGGGCACCATTTTGACAGACTGCAATCAAGCGTTGCGTGATCGATTTTCGTCTGTAGATCTGATTATTGCCAAGGGACAGGGCAACTTTGAGACTCTCAGCAGCGAATCGGGTAATATCTTTTTCATGTTCAAGGTTAAATGTATGGTGATTGCTGAACTCGTTGGTCAGCCGATCGGCACGCAAATGTTGGTTCATTCCAGGCCGTCTGTCGACGATCGAGTGTGTTGATGAATTTTCCAGCACCCATGGATCGACAAGCAAGCCTGCTCGGACTGTCTCATCCATCTATCCCTTACTGATGCTTGCCACGTTCGATGTCGTGACCCTGTCACGACTGCAGTTCGCCCTGACGGCGATCTTTCACATGCTCTGGCCCGTTCTCTCCACCGGCCTGGCGATCTATCTGGTGGTGCTGGAGGCCATCTGGCTGCGCACACGCAACCCTCTGTACTACCGGCAGGCTCGCTTCTGGGCGAAGCTCTATGTGCTCAATTTCGGCATCGGCGTGGCCTCCGGGCTGCCGATGGAGTTCCAGTTCGGCACCAACTGGGCGCCGCTTTCCGAGTTCGCCGGTGATTTCTTCGGGTCGGTGCTGGGCTTCGAGGGTGCGATGGCCTTCATGCTCGAAGCCGGCTTCCTCGGGATCATGTTGTTCGGCTGGCAGAAGGTGCCACCAGTGATCCACTTCCTCTCCACGGTGATGGTGGCCTTCGGCGCCAACCTCTCGGTGTTCTGGATTCTCAGTGCCAACTCCTGGCTGCAGACTCCGTCGGGTGGCACTTTCTCCGAGGGCCATTTCCACGTTCAGAACTACTTCGCCGCTATCAACAACCCCTTCATGGTGAGGAGCGTGATTCACATGGCTCTGGCCACGGTGGAAACCTCCATGCTGGTGGTGGCCGCGATCAGTGCCTGGTCGCTGATGCGCCAGAAGGCACCGGAGTTCTTCCTGTTCTCCTTCAAGCTGGCGCTCGTGATCCTGCTGGCGGTGGCGCCGCTGCAGATCCTCGCCGGCCACGAAAGCGCTGTGCAGGTGGCCGAGCACCAGCCCACCAAGCTGGCCGCGATCGAGGCCCTCTGGGACGACCAGGCCGCCGGCAGTTCTCCTGCCTGGACCGTGCTCGCTGCTCCCGATGAAGCCAGCGGTAGCAACCGCTGGAGCCTTTCGGTGCCTGGCGCCTTCAGCTGGATCCTGGAGACGCGGCCGCAGCTCAGCCAACCACTGCGTGGGCTCAACAGCTGGCCCGCCGACCAGCGGCCCCACATGGTGGGTCTGCTCTTCTATGCCTTCCGGGTAATGGTGGCGATTGGCCTGGCTGCGGCGGCCCTGATGGCCCTCAGCCTGCTGCTCTGGTGGCGAGGGGGCCTCAGCGCCGCCAGCTTCGCCCAGTGGCCCTGGTTCAGCTGGGCCTGGATCCTTTCAGCCCCGGCCGGCTACCTGGCGATTGAATCCGGCTGGGTGGTGCGTTGCGTGGGCCGCCAGCCCTGGACGGTGTATGGCCAGCTGCGGACCGCCGATGCCGCTTCGGTGCTGCCGGTGGGCGAGGTTCTCACCAGCTTGAGTGTGTTCGCTGTGCTTTACACGGTGTTGCTGGTCTTCGCGTTGTATTTCGGCTCCCGGATCATCGCCAAGGGGCCGAACCTCACCCTTGAGCCGCCATCTGGTCCTGCCACCGCCGCAATTCTTTCCGACCCATCAGCGAGCACCTGACCATGGAGTTCCTCGAATGGTTCATGCCCACGGTCTGGTTTGTGATCCTGGCCCTGTTCCTGCTGCTCTATGTGATCCTCGATGGCTTTGATCTGGGGGTTGGCATCCTCTCGCTCACCTCGCCCAGCGAATCCCAGCGCACGATCCTGATGACGAGCCTCGGCAATGTGTGGGATGCCAACGAAACCTGGCTCGTCCTGATGGGCGGCGCCCTGTTCGGAGCCTTTCCCCTGGCCTATGGCACCATCCTCAAGGCCCTCTACGGCCCCATCTACCTGATGATCCTGGGGCTGATCCTGCGGGCCGTGGCCTTCGAGTTTCGCGAGAACGCCACCTCCAAGCGGCCCTGGAACCTGATGTTCGGCATTGGCAGTGTGCTGGCCGCTGGCTCCCAGGGCATCTGTCTGGGCACGGTGCTCTCGGGCATCCCCACCGATGCCGCAGGCCACTTCACGGGCTCCGCCTGGATCTGGGTGAACCCCAGCAGCCTGGTGGTGGCTCTCACGCTCATCCAGGGTTACGTGCTGATCGGCTCCACCTACCTGATTCTCAAAACCAGTGGTGAGCTGCAGCGGTTGCACGTGCGCACCGCCCGCCTAGCGGCTGCCACCACCCTGGGCGGGGCCCTGTTGATCACCCTCACGGCACCGTTCGCGTCGGAAGCACTGCGGCAGCGCCTGTTTGATCCCGCGTTCCTACCCTTCTTCGTGGTGTTGCCACTGCTGGGTGTAGCTCTGATCGTTCAACTGTTCCGCAGCCTGGCGATGCAGCAGGAGGCATGGCCCTTCGTGTATACCGTACTGTTGTTCATCCTCAGTTTCGCTGGTCTGGGGGTAATGGTATTTCCGGCTGTGATTCCGCCATCGGTCACGATCTTTCAGGCGTCGTCGTCGGTGAGTTCGATGGTGTTCATGCTCACCTTCATTGGCGTGCTGATTCCTATCATGCTCTTCTACAACATCTATAACTACATCGCCTTTCGAGGAAAGGTGAGCGCCGAATAGGGAAAACCTTTGGCCTCCAGCACGATCAATCCCCCTAGGATATGTCGAAACCCCATATGTCTCGCCTTCGCTCGCTCCTGCTGGGGATCGCCCTTGCCCTCTGCCTGCTGATTTCAGCGCCTCAGGGCGCCGCCGCGGCCACCGCGATCGCCCCTCCGGATGCCACGGTTGCTGCAGGCGAAGCTGCTGCCATTGACTCCGCAGTGGAGCAGTACCTCTCCAGCCTGCCGAGCGACTTTCACGCGATTCGATCGGTTCCAGCACTGAAGCGCCTGCTTGCCAGCGGCACCGTGTCACTGATCGACGTGCGAACCCCTGCTGAGTACCGGGCGGGACACATTGCCGGAGCCATCAACAGACCGTTGAATGAACTCAGCCGCCACGTGGCTGAGATTTCCCCAGAGCGAGAGGTGGTGCTCTATTGCTCCAGCGGATTTCGCTCTGCCATGGGAGTGATGGCGCTGCAGCTGGAGGGCCGCCACCAGGTGAAGGGCTTTGTACCGAGCATCGAAGGATGGAAGTCGGCTGGTGAGCCCGTGGTGACGACAGAAGGCGCGTAGGCCTGGCGAACGTTGGCGGGGTGCTGATTGTGTGCAGCGGATTCGGCAGCGCTCATGCCGCACGACCCTGGCTGCAACGCATCGATCCATCCGTAACGAACCACCAAGATCCCAAGCCCTTGCTTCCCACACTGAAGGAACTTTCCTAGAGGCCGATGAACCCGTCGATCAACAGGGCCCTGCGGCTGATCATTCTCTGGATCGCCTGGCTTGCTGGCGATGCTCTTTCACGAGGACTTGGGCCTGCTGCCGCTGATCGCGATTGTGCTGATGGTGGCCCTCGCGGTCTTTGGGTTGCTGATCAACGGGAAGGCCTGGCGCTGGTGGCGGCAGACCCCATGACTCGGTCTCATTGACATGCAAACAATGCGCAGACCTCGAAAAGGCTGGCTACTAACGCCGGTACTTGCCATGCTGCTCGGCCTGCTGCTGGCGCTTACCCCTTCGCTGGCCCATGCCCAGCCCGCAATGGGGGGAACAGAACTTCAGGTGTTCGTGCGTGAGGGCTGTCCCCACTGCGCCGCCGCCAAGGCGTTCCTCCCCGAACTCCAAAAGCTGCGACCAGGGATCCAGGTGCGGCTGCGGCCACTCGAATCCGATCCCGCCGCGATCGACGACCTGCGGCGCTACTCCCGGCAGGCCGGCATCCAGGCTCCGGGGGTGCCCACGTTTGTCCTTGAAGGCCAGGTGCTTGTGGGTTTTGATGACGCCGATGGCCGCGGCAGGGAACTGCTCGACTTGATCGATCGACGCGAGCGTGCCTCCGGCAACGTGAGCCTTGGCCGCTTCGGCAGCATCAGCGCCACTGGGCTCGGCCTGCCAATCTTCACCCTGGCCATGGGGCTGCTGGATGGCTTCAACCCCTGCGCGATGTGGGTGCTGCTGTTTCTGCTCTCGCTGCTGGTGCACTGGAGGGACCGCAGGCGCATGGCCCTGGTGGCCGGAACCTTTGTGGTCGTCAGCGGGGCTGTCTACTACGCCTTCATGGCGGCCTGGCTGAACGTCTTCCTGCTGGTGGGCTTCACCGCCTGGCTGCGGCTCCTGCTTGGATTCCTGGCCCTGGTGATGGGGGTGGTGAATCTGAGCGAGTTCTGGCGCAAGGGTCCGAACTTCACCCTCTCAATTCCCGCCAGTGCCAAGCCGGGCCTCTATGCGCGCATGCGCGTGGTCATGCAGAGTCGGTCCTTGCCGGCAGCGCTGGCCGCGGTAACAGGGCTGGCGGTGGTGGTGAACGCGGTGGAGCTGCTCTGCACCGCGGGGTTACCGGCGGTCTATACAGCCGTGCTCAGTCAACAGAACCTTGGCCTGGCTGCCCATTACGGCTACCTGGGGCTCTACATCGTGGGTTACATCGCCGACGATGCCTTGATGGTGGGGATCGCCGTGCTGGCGCTGAGCAGCAACCGACTCACCGAGGGCACGGGTCGCTGGCTGAAGCTGATCAGTGGCGTGGTGATGGCGGTCCTGGGCCTGCTGCTACTCCTGAGGCCCGGCTGGCTGTTCTGAGCAGCCTCACTCAACGGCGCGTCCAGGTACCAATGTCGACGACGGAATCGAAATCAGAGGTGTGACGATAAACAACCTGAATCAGGTTTGGGTTGATGATCTTACCATCCGTAAAGCCATCTTCATCAACCATGTACAAGCTGGCATTGTCATGCCCGAGCGTACCGACAAACTTCTCCGTTGCGAACTTGGATGTGAAAACTCCGTGGAAAACCCGGCCCTGTTGCTTGGTGATTCGAGCGACGGCATTGAGATCACTGAAATCACCATGATGATGGGTCTTGCATCTCGATGCTTCGACTTTACAAAGCACGGCCCCCTTCCCTTCAACCGTCCACGTGCCGATCATGTTTGGAATGACAGGCGCGGCTGAAGCAGCAGAGAAGGTCCCTACGCTGACAAGAGTCATCACGCCGGCCATGGCCAGCCGTGCCGCGAACGGCTTGGCGATGGAAAACATGAACGCAGCATATTTCATGTGCCCTACAGGAAAACGTTTCGTCTATACCCTAGCCATAGCAGACGATCACGAGTCGAGTGCGCAAACTAATGACATGCCGGCAGGCAAGGGCCTCCCTCGCAAGTCTGCAAATCGGATCGATTCATACGTTCGTGGCGATGCCAGATAACAGAAAAGTATGCGCAGCAGCGTCTACCCAAGCCGCAAAAGAGTCAATCTGATTCAACTGAATGATGGCCGCAAGACGAGGGCTCCCAGTGCAAGGCTCAAGAAGAAGAGCCAGGGCTACCGCCAGTCGAGACCGGGCAGAAAGGGAACGATCGCCGGGGTGGAGGTCATGTAATGGGCATAGTCGCTGTGCATGGAGCACAGGCGCCGCTCCTCGCGTCGTGCCTTGAGGCTGAGTACGGTCGCCAGCGCCAGCACCAGGCCCAGGTGCAGCAGGCTGCCAAGGGCCAGCGTCACCCCCAGGGAACAGAGCAGCAGCGACTGGTAGAGGGGATGGCGGCAACGGCCGTAGGCCCCCTCGGTGACCAGCGGCGCCCCGGGCATCGGTTCCGGCAGCGGACTGAGACTGTCCCCGAGATTCAGGGCCCCCTGGGCGCCGATGACCAGGCCGATCAGGAAGGTGAGCCCTCCGATCAAGCGCAGCGCCAGGGGCCAGTGAATCCCCAGATCCGAAGGCGGAGGCGTTGGCGGCAGCCAGTGGGCGGCGATCAGGAGCATCTGCGCCAGTACCCACCACTCGCCGTGGCGATTGTCCCGCAGACCCACCCAGGAGAAACCCCACTTCTGCATTCGTTCGTTCAGATGGCTCAGCATGATTCGATCTCGACAGGTGAAGGAGGTGGGCCTGGCTGGCGCCACAGGCCGAGCCACTCGTCGTTGCGCTTGTCCACCGAACCGGTGGCCGGCTCCCAGATCTCCGGCACCAGGCCGGCCTGGCGCAGCTGGGCTTCCACCAGCTCCGGATCACTGCCCCAGGGCGGGCCGCCTGGCTGGCGGTGGCACCAGAACAGCCCCAGCAGCCAGCCGCCCGGCGTGAGCAGTCGGCAGGCGGTGGCGATGTAGTCCTCCCGCAGGCCGGGATCGATGGCGCAGAAGCAGGTGTGCTCCACGATCCCGCTGAGGCTGCCGGGAGTCAGACCCGCCGCCTCCAGGGCCTGCCGGTCGAACAGGTCGGCCTGCAGCCACTGCAGGGTGTCCCGCGCCTCACCATGGAGCCTGCGGGCCTCGCGCAAAGCCGCGCCGCTGAAATCCAGGCCGATGGCCAAGAAGCCGAGGTCTTCCAGCAGGGCGACCTCATGGCCGCGTCCGCAGCCAGGCACCAACACCCTGCCTGGTGCCTGGGGCGCCAGCGGGTGGCAGCGCAGGAACTGGGCCAGCGGTGGGGCGGGCTGACCCAGCTCCCAGCCGTCAGCGCCTTCCTGGTAGCGCTGGTCCCAGTGGCTCGCATCGGCGCTGGGGGCCTGTCTGGAGGGGCTCATGTCTCCAGCTTGCCCTGTTCCATCGCGACATGTGTTGAGCCGCATGGAGGCATTGCCGTACCACGGCTGGGCAAAGCGGTTGAGCACAATCGGGGGCATGGACCTGCATGCCGACCTAACCCAGCGGGCGCTGCTCAACACCCACTCCCTGGCCTGGAGTGCGTCCCCGATGGCGGGGGTGGAGCGGCGGATGCTGGATCGCCGCGGCGGCGAGGTGGCACGAGCCACCTCGATCGTGCGCTATGCCCCGGGGAGTCGCTTTGAGCGCCACGTCCATGGCGGCGGCGAGGAAGTCCTGGTGCTGGAGGGCACCTTTTCCGATGAGCACGGCGATTACAGCGCCGGCACCTACCTGCGCAATCCCGTGGGCTCCAGCCATACCCCGTTCAGCGAGGAAGGCTGCACGATCTTGGTGAAGCTGCAGCAGATGCACCCGGCCGATCAGCAGCGGCTGGTGGTCGACACCACCAATGCCTTCTGGGTGCCGGGCCTGGTGCCAGGACTGCAGGTGCTGCCGCTGCATGTCTGGGGCTCGGAGCACGTCGCCCTGGTGCGCTGGGCTCCTAGCACGGTGTTTCAGCCCCATGGCCATCCAGGTGGCGAGGAGATCCTGGTGCTTGCTGGCGTGTTCCAGGACGACCAGGGCAGCTATCCGGCCGGCAGCTGGCTGCGCAGTCCGCCCGGCAGCGTGCACCGGCCCTGGAGTGAGGCGGGCTGCACCATCTGGGTCAAGACCGGCCACCTGCCGGCAACGCTGGGGCCCGATGGCTCAGAAGAGGGAATCCAGAGTCTCCAGGAAGGCTGATTCTTCTGGGCTCGTTTCCAGGGAAAGCAAGGCCTTTGCAGTGTCGGAAGCGGTCATAACGAGCGATTCAGTAGACGTATCAAAGGCTTGGCACTGTGCCCCGGATGGCATGGGCCCGCCCTGTCAGGCTGATCGAGCCGCTGCCGGATGGCTGGAGGCGGGCTTGCAGCAGCTCACGGAAGCGGGTGTGTTCCTCCTCGCTCATAGCCGCGAGGGCCTGACCGGCGCTCGGCCCCCCGAGGACCGTGTTCCAGAGGTCGTCGAAGTCGGTGTAAGTGCGTTCTACCGTGATCACTCTGGTGTAGATGTCGCCCAGGCCGGCGGTGACCCAGAGATCGCTCAGCGCTTCAAGGCGGGAGGAGCTGACACTGGGCGGCAGGGGAATGGCCTTGCCGACAGCGCCCAGGGTTTCATTCACGCTCTGATACGGGAAGCCCCCACCCTCCATGTCCCAGGCATAGGCGGCCACGGTTCCACCGGGGGCCACGACCCGTGCCATTTCAGCGACACCCTGTACCGGTTCCGGCACGAAGAAGATCACCAACGGCATGACCGCAAGATCAAATGCCTCGTCTGGAAACGGCAGGTCCATGGCGTCGGCGTTCACAAAGTCCACGCTCTGCAGCAGTGGATGCTGCCGGGCATAGGCGAGTTGCGCCTCCGATGGGTCGATGCCAACGAGCGCGAGCGGTTTGTTCTGCTCGGCGATCAGTTGCGTGAAGGCACCATTCCCACAGCCCACATCCAGCCAGCGCTGGCCCTCGTTCGGGGCGATCCAGTCGAGAAATTCCTTGCCGACGAGGCGACTCCAGACCCCCATGAAGCGGTCATAGCCGGCCCCATCGGTGAAACGGATGGGTTCACTGGTCATGGCCATCGGATTCCAAGGGGTTCAGGGCTGCGGTTCGCTCACGCTGGCACTTCGAGGTCGCTGCCGGTGCCTCACCTTGCCAAGGCCAGGCTGACAGCCATCGGTTGGGTGAGAGCGCCTGGTCCGGCTGGGTGGCCTGGCCTGAGCGCGGTGAACTACAACAAGACCCGGAGCACTGGCCGCGGGCATTTACCTGCTAAGCCGTAGTGCCGCTCAAAGGGGATCGGGCGTAGCTGTACGGTCGGTTGATTGAAAGACTTCCCTTTTACGGCTTGAATCAGCTTGGATTCAACCATGCGAACCAAGCAGTTTCAGTGCCGCCAGCACTAACACGAAGGCGAGTATTCGACGGATCAATGCCACGGGCCAATGACGACTACCCAGCCTTGAGCCCAAGCTGCCGCCAATCACCACCGCCGCGATCCATCCGAACAGCGAGGTGTTCAGAACTGCTGTGAGAGCAGTCGGGCGATTCCAGGCAAGGCCTGCCAGGCCAGACAAGGAGTTAATCAGGATAAACAGTATCGAAGTTGCTGCAGCCTGGCGGGTATCGCACCACTTGGCCAGTAGGAGAAGTGGCGTAAGGAAAACACCTCCACCTGTGCCGGTAAGACCGGCCAATAGACCGAGGATGCCACCGCTGGTCACAAGAACTGAACGACTGGGTTGACGCAGGCTTGCCGGGTCCTCGCTCACAGCACCCAACCGCCATGCCGTGAAAACCAGGACAATTCCAATCAAGCGCTGAAACCATATCCCGGGCAGGTTGAGCCAGCCGCCAAGGAATGATGCCGGAATTGCCAATAGATAGACTGGCCAGATAATTCGCCAGGGCAAATAGCCCGCCCTCAGAAAATTCCAACAGCCAATGCTTGCCACCACTATATTCAAGATCAGGGCGACAGGTTTAATCGTCTCCGGAAGCAGACCGCATAATGTCATCAGAGCGATATAGCCCGATGCTCCGGCATGCCCCACTACTGCGTAGAGGAAGGCCACTACCGCGAAGCCTGCTGAGAGCGCAAGGTTCAGCACAACGTGATTGCTGGCGCAGAAGTAAAGTCGTTCCCCTATCTCAGCACCTGATCAGGGCCCGTTGATCAATGCCAGGCTTGTGCCAGGCAGGCAGCATTTTCGGTCATGTGCCCTCTGGCTAGGAATGCGTGGGCCAGTCAGGCGGCCCCTTGCAATGAAGCCCAGCGCATGTTTCCCGGGGCAGCCCATGTCTGCGCAATCAGCCCCAGCCGTGCTGGGCCCGGCGTTTGGCATCGTCCTGGCCATGGGCCCTGAGCAAGTAGCCCTCCATCCCCTCTGGAGTCTCGATCAGTGCCAAAAGGGGCCAGCGGTTCGCGCAGACAGGGAGCCAACGACCAGCAAATGGCTCACCAATCGGTGCTCCCACAGCTGATCCCCGGTGGATCCTGGAGCGAAATGCTCCTGGCGCAGGGCTTCAATCAGCGACCGCTTGAGGGCATCGAGTTGACCGGGCCGCAGCACCGCGGTGATCCCCGATGGGACCACCCCTGATAGCCGCCGCTACAGCTGCAAGGAGATCGGTTCCTACGAGCGTGCCCAGGAGCTGCTGCGCCAGGGGCTCACCTATCTCGATGGCAATGGCGATGGGCAAGCCTGTGAATCACTGCAGCGATGAACTGCTCGCGCAACCCGCGATTCACGGCTACCGCCTCAGGCGAGTACGAGCAAGTCGGGAAGTTCCCCCACAGAGAGAAGAGTGGACTTGCCCATCGGTTCCAGGCGCAGGGATGGGGGCCAGGCTCGCCGAACCAGACACCAGTGAACTCGACCGGCCCGAGAGAAGAACCCCGCCAACGGGTGTCGTGGAAACGAGTGTGCGATCCAGCGGTGCAGAGGGGTTGTGGGCTCAGACCATCACCGCCTCCAGTGGCCTGCGGGCCGAGAAGGGCAGCGCCGCACCGCGCCCGAAGCGCATGACGATGTCCGGACGCCGCCCAGGCATCCCCACCAGACTCGCCAGGTCGGCGCGCAGCCCCGGCGGACGTGGCAATCTGCCTGGCATATCTCTCCGTCTCGGTCTTGACGGTGAAGACCCGATCGAACAGCCAGGGACCCAGCAACTCCGGCAGGGCCGGATTGCCGCTGGCTGCGCTGAACAGCCCGTCGCCCGTGCGCAGGGCGGCGTTCGGGCTGAAGCGGTGCCAGTGCTTGAGCTCAGCCACGGGGGAAGGGTAGCTGGCCTTGGTGTATTGAAGCGGAGGCCCTCTACTTAGAGGATCGGCCCAGAAGCCTCGCGATCACTGAAAACATCACCCACTGTCGCCACCGCAACTGGATCAAGACGTTCCATGTGTCACATGAGTAGATGGACTATGGATGTAGACAAAAATAGGCGCCCTCAGTAAGGCAGGACGAAAAAATGCAAGCCTGAGCCTCAGCGCTGGAACAGCCAGCGCAGCAGCGAGAGGCCGATGATCAGCCCGATGCCTGCGTTCCAGAGCCAGGAGGGGGGTCAGGCCAACCGCTGCAGCCAGGGCGGCAGCTGATCGCGCCACTGCTCCAGCGCCAGCACCGCAAGGAGCAACAGGGCCAGGGGAATGCCAATGGCCAGCACCAGCTCGCGCAGCATCGACATATCCCCGCTGCGAGCACCGTATCGAGGGCAGACCAGGACGACAGCCAACCCCAAGCAAGCGTGCTAGTACAGATGTACGCATTACTCTTGAGCCATGGGCAATCCTCTCCC
>CALRKN020000030.1:0-33983 GCA_943368005.1 Bradyrhizobium ivorense
ATGGGCGTGGCCGGCATCCTCGGCGGTGCCCTCCTCTGCGCCATCCACGGCGCCACGGTGGAGAACACCCTGTTTGAGGACTCCGATCAGTCGAACACCTTCAAGGCGTTCGAGCCCACCCAGGAAGAAGAGACCTACTCGATGGTCACCGCCAACCGCTTCTGGAGCCAGATCTTCGGGATCGCCTTCTCCAACAAGCGCTGGCTTCACTTCTTCATGCTGTTCGTGCCGGTGATGGGTCTGTGGACCAGCAGCATCGGCATCATCGGCCTGGCCCTCAACCTGCGCGCCTACGACTTCGTGTCGCAGGAGATCCGCGCCGCTGAGGATCCCGAGTTCGAGACCTTCTACACCAAGAACATTCTTCTGAATGAGGGTCTGCGGGCCTGGATGGCACCGGCTGACCAGCCGCACGAAAACTTCGTCTTCCCTGAAGAGGTATTGCCCCGCGGCAACGCTCTCTGATCAAGGCTCTCTGATCAGAATCCTGGGATTGTTTGGCTGGCCCGTTCCCCGGGCCCACCCATTCACCCCTGCGCAAGGCGCCCCATGCAGGGCGCTTTTTTTATGGTTCCCCGGCGGTCGCGATGCGCCGCCAGAACGAGCGCTCGGCTGCCTGCTGCCTGGCATTGGCCTCCCGCAGGAAAGGAGCCAGGGCGGCCAGGTTCAGCAGCCAGTGGTTGAGGCTGCGCAGGGGCCAGCGCAGCGGTCGCTCGAAATCCACGAACAGCACCACCCGGTAGCCGTCGGTGTCATTCCACACCTGGTGGTTGTAGGTGTCGTCAAACACCAGGCAGCGCCCCTCCTGCCACGTGTGCAGCTGGTTGGCGATGCGGATGCGGCACTGATCCCGGGGTTCCGGCACCATCAGGGCCAGGTGCAGCCGCAGCACCCCGGCCCAGGCGCCCCGATGCGGCGGGATGTGCTTGTGGGGCGACAGGATCGAGAAGAAGGCCGTGGTGCAACCGGGGATTGCGGCGAGCACGCGCATCGTTTCAGGACAGCGCCGGGCGTTTTCGCTGCAGTTCATGCCCACGCCCTTGAGAAAGAAGGTCTTCCAGTTGTCGTCTTTCTGAATGCTGCCCACTTCCCGCAGGATGTCCTGGAAATTGGGCATGGCCTCCCGGTACTCCATCACCCCATCCAGTTCGCGCCGCACCAGCTGCCAGCTGGCCTCCACCTCCCGGATCCAGCCGAACTGCTCCGCCGCGAACACCGGCCGGTCGCCCTGGATCGCGAACTGGCAGACCAACCGCTCCAGGGCCCCATGGATCCAGCGGCGCAGGCCGGCCCTGCGGCTGCGGGCGGGAAAGGTCCAGTGCCGCTTGGCCGGATCCTGGCGGCTGCCGCCCTGCGGTTGTTGGTTGGCACCCATCTGCTGCGGCCTTGCCCGGTCGGTTCCTCCCGAGCGTATGGAAGGGGGTCAGCGCTTGGCCGCCATCGCTCTTAGGATTAGCGCGTTCTGTCAGCAGTGACGTGGGGTCCGGCCCTGGGCCGGTCCCCGAAGGCGTCGCGGGCTGGCTCTATCCCCACAGGAGGAGGTGTCCATGCAATCCAGTTGTTTCACCAAGGGTCTGCTGATCGCGGAGAACGCCGGCTGATTTCGGCACCTCAACCCTGATCAAACGGTTCCGCGACCAACGCGGACCCGGCGAGAGCCCCCGACGACCTGGTTCCACCAGGTGGCCGGGGGCATCGCTTTGGGACTGGATCGTTTTGGGGGCGAATCCTGTTGGGAGACGAGCGCCCTGGGCCCTGCCCCTCACGCGTGCGATCGCCGGCCGCGGGCAAGCCCGACACCGGCCATTGTGCGCTCTGTCACAGGGCCTCTGGCGTGCCCGGTGGTACTGCCCGACACTGTGCTCCGGCGCATTGCGCCTACTTGTGTGAGGAACACCCCCATGAAACTCTTCCAGCAACTGCTGGTGGCTCCCGCGGCCCTGGGCCTGCTGGCCCCCGTGGCCGTCACCGCTGCAGAAGTCAACCTGGATGGCGTCAACCAGTACGCCACCGAGGAGCAAGTCACCAGCATCTCCCAGTTCTCGGACGTTCGTCCCACCGACTGGGCCTACCAGGCTCTCTCCAACCTGATCGAGCGCTACGGCTGCGTGGCCGGCTATCCGGACGGCACCTACCGCGGCCAGAAGGCCATGACCCGCTTTGAGGCGGCTGCCCTGCTCAACGCCTGTCTCGACCGTGTCACCGAGGTGACCGACGAGCTCAAGCGCCTGATGGCCGAGTTCGAGAAGGAACTGGCCGTGCTCAAGGGCCGCGTGGATGGCCTCGAGGCCAAAGTGGGCGAGCTGGAGGCCAACCAGTTCTCCACCACCACCAAGCTGAGCGGCATCGCCACCATGACGCTGGGTGGAGCCGGTTACACCGGTTTCGGTGACAAGCTCACCTCCAACTACGACGTGCGGCTGATCTTCGACACCAGCTTCACCGGCGATGACCTGCTGCGCACCACGCTGCGCTCCGGCAACTTCGCCCGCTCGGTGTTCGGCAATGGCAACACCGCCATGGAGGTTGCCTTCCAGGAAGATTCCACTTCAGCCAACGGTGTTGACACCGTGGGCATCAACCGCCTCTTCTACCAGTTCCCCGTGGCTGACGGTTTCACCGTCACCGCCGGTGCCAAGGTCCGTCAGGACGACATGCTGGCCATCTGGCCCAGTGCGTATCCCGCCGACTCCATCCTCGACCTGTTCACCTATGCCGGTGCCCGGGCCACCTACAACCTGAACCTCGGTGCAGGTTTCGGTGTGATGTACAAAAAGGATGGCTTCAGTGCCAGCGCGAACTACGTCTCGAATGAGAGCCGCGCCGAGGACGCCACCCTTGGCATGGGTAAGGGCTTCACCATCACTGGTCAGCTTGGCTACGCGGCTGAGAACTGGGGTGGTGCCTTTGCTTACACCTACAGCAGCGGCCTCCTAACTGCTGGGTTTGAGACCAACAACATCGGCCTGAGCGGCTACTGGTCGCCCTCTGACGCCGCCTGGGCGCCCTCGATCAGCGCTGGCTTCGGTTATTCCGATGTTGCCAGTGGCCCCTCCCAGGATGCCTGGAGCTGGATGGTGGGTCTTCAGTGGGCCGATGCCTTCATGGAAGGCAATGCCCTCGGTATGGCTCTGGGCAGCGCTGGATCCCTGGCTAAGGGCAATTGCGCCCGCTTTGGCGGCGGCAACTGCACCGGCGGTGTCTGGTTCGAAAACGGCCAGGAAACCCTCGCCTATGAGCTCTGGTACAAGTTCCAGGTCACCGACAACATCAGCGTCACCCCCGCCTTCTTCTGGATCGGCAACGACGGTCTGGATGACACCTACGGCGGCGTCGTCAAGACCACCTTCAAGTTCTGATCCGGCGATCAGAGCTGGCCTGGCTGCTCTCCGGAGCAGCTGGGTTCACTCTTGACCAACCAACCACTCCACACACCCCCTTCCTCGGGAAACCCCAGCTCTGGCTGGGGTTTTTTCATGGGCCCCTGACCTACCTTGGGGCCATTGCCGTTGCCCCCTGGCCGGTTTGTCCACCCTCGGTCCGGATTCCACCCCCCCCGATCCCTATCAGGTGCTGGGGGTGAATCCCCAGGCCAGCCACGGGGAGATCAAGGCGGCCTATCGGGCCCTGGTGAAGCGCCACCATCCCGACGCCGGCGGCGATGCAGCGGTCATGCTGGCCGTGAACGCCGCCTGGGAGGTGCTCGGGGATCGCCAGCAACGGCTCCGCTTTGACCAACTGCGCCCGGCGGCTTCAGGCCAGGCCGGAGCCACGGCAGTGGCCCACTCGTCTGGACGTGCCGGTGCCCGAGCTGTCGCCGTCAGCGATGCCGAGGTGGCCGTGTGGCTCCAGCAGGTGTATGGGCCGGTGGATCGGCTGCTGGGTCAGGTGGTGAACCCGTTCCCGGCCCAACTGCGGGCCCTGGCGGCCGACCCCTACGACGACGCCCTGATGGAGGCCTTTTGCGCCTTCCTTGAGCAATCCCAGGCTCGCCTGGCGCGGGTGGAGTCGCTGTATCGCTCCCAGGCCTGTCCGCCGGGCCTGCAGGATCTGAGCCTCGACCTGTATCACACCCTCAGCCTGATCAAGGATGCCCTGCTCGACCTGGAGCGGTTCACGATGGGCTACGTGGATTCCTACCTGCGCGATGGACGGGAACTGCTGCGCCAGGCACGGTCGCGCCGCACCCAGCTGCAGCATCGCTGTCGCCAGCTCCGTCCTTGACCCGGCGGCTGTGGTTCAGCCCGGGAAGGCCTCCAACTGGTCGAGCCGCAGCCACACATCCGGCACCGGACGGCGCCAGCGCAGCTGGGCGTAGTCGCCCTTCACCAGCAGCACCTCACCGGGTCCTTCAAAGATGTAGTCGGGGGCATCCGAATCGCTGGCGCCGGCCTCCATGCTCCCCTGGTAGTTCTGGCGCTTCACCCGCACCAGGCTTCCCTTCTTGAGCGGCGCTGGCGCCGGCGGCGCGGACCGGACGGGTGTTTCGGTGCTGGTGGCATCAGGGGCCATGGCGGGTGGCACGACTGGGGCCAGGCTAGGCCTCCTTGCCCGGGGGAGGGCCCTAGCCTCCAGCAGTCACGGGTGAACAAGACGTGCGTCTGTTGCTTCTGGGCTGTTCCGGATTTGTGGGCCGTGAACTGGTGCCGTTCCTGTTGGAACTGGGCCACCAGCTCACCGTGGTGAGCCGCCAGGCCGAGCCCTTCCCCGCCCTGGCCCACGGGCATCTGGTGTGCCTGCGGCTCGATCCTGCCCAGGCGGAGAGCTGGCAGCACGACGGACTGCGGCAGGCCCTGGCCGCGGCGGATGGGGTGGTGAATCTGGCCGGTGAACCGATCGCCGAGAAGCGCTGGAGCCCGGCCCAGCGGCAAGCGTTGCTCAGCAGCCGCCTGGCCACCACAGAGCATCTGGTGCAGGCGATGGCCCAGCTGGAGAGCCCGCCGGCGGTGCTGGTGAACGCCTCGGCGGTGGGCTACTACGGCACCAGTGAAACCATGAGCTTCAGCGAGGAGAGCCCCCCCGGCGGAGACCTGCTGGCCGATATCTGCCGGCGCTGGGAGGGGGCCGCGGCCGGCTGTCCGGCCGGCTGCCGCCTGGTGATCCTGCGGATCGGCATCGTGCTGGGGCCCGATGGTGGGGCCCTCGGCAAGATGCTGCCCGTGTTCCGGATGGGATTTGGCGGTCCCCTGGGCCACGGCCGCCAGTGGATGAGCTGGATCCACCGCCACGACCTCTGCCGCCTCATTGCGCGCGCGCTCGAGGATCCCGCCTATGCCGGCGTCTACAACGCTGTGGGGCCCCAGCCCGTCACCATGGCGGCGTTCAGCGCTGAGCTGGGGCGCACCCTGGGCAGACCCAGCCTGCTGCCCGTGCCCGGGGCCCTGCTCCAGGTGGTGCTGGGGGATGGGGCGAAGGTGGTGCTCGAAGGCCAGCAGGTGCTCCCCCAGCGCCTGCTGGCCCAGGGGTTCCCCTTTCAGTACGCCAACCTCAGCGCTGCCCTCGCCGCTGCCACCAGCCCAGGACCCCGCTGAGCACGGCAGCGGCCATCAGCAGGCCGATCGCCGGGGTGAACAGCGGCTCCCAGAGCCGTTGAAACAGGGTGAGCGGGGCCTCGAGCTGTTGGCTGTGGCAGACCACCGCCACGGCAAACCACACGGCCCCGGCGATCACGACGAACACGTTGATCACCAGCAGCTGGTCGAGCAGCCCCTTGAGCCGCTGCAGCAGGGGCAGGGGTTGGGCGTCAGCCATGGAGCCAGGCCTTCACTTTCTCCAGGGCGGCCCAGCCGGGTCGGCGCTGCAGCCCGTCGGCCATCGACTCCTGCAGCTCGCTGGCCAGCTCCGGAGCCATCACTATCACCCGCTGCACGATCTCGATGTGTTCGCGCACGCCCTTGGCGCCGGTCTCGAGCATGGCCAGGCTGAGATTCACGCGCGCCTGGGGATCCTGGGGGTTCAGTTTCACGGCCGTGCGGGCGGCCCGCAGGGCCTCCAGGGGCTGGCCATCGAGCAGCTGCAACCAGGCCAGGCAAGTCCAGCCCGCCGACTGGCGCGGCGCCTGCTGGGTGATGGCCAGGAAGTCGTCGATCAACTCGCCAGCGGGGGTACCTGCGTTGTAGCGGCTGATCGCCTGGTCATACAGGGAGGCATGGGGGCTCTCCTCGGCAGGGGGGGCGTCGCTGCTGGTGGGGTGGGTCGGGGCTTCGTTGCTCAAGGTCATGGCGCAGGGAGCGGCCGGGCGAGCCCTCAGATTGCCACTTGGGCCCCGGGCTGGGGATGGATCGGCCCGGGCCCCGGCTCAAACCGCAAAGGAACTGCCGCAGCCGCAGGTCTGGGTGGCGTTGGGGTTGGTGAAGTTGAAGCCGCCGCCGATCAGGGAGCTGGAGAAATCCAGCTGCATGCCATAGATGTAAAGCAGGCTCTTGGGATCACACACCACTTCGAAGCTGGGAGCGCCTGCCGGCTCGTAGGTGTAACGCTCGTCATCCGCCCGGATCTCAGCCCCGTCCACGAAGTCCATCGTGTAGCTCATGCCGCTGCATCCGCCCGAGCGCACGCCCACCCGCAGCACCTTGCCGCTGCCCTGCTGCTGCACCAGGGCGGCCAACTGCTTCATGGCGGGCTCGGTGATCTGGATGCCCTTGCCGTCCTTGGCGGTGAAGGTGGTCTGGGGGACGGTGACCGGGTCCAAGGAGGCTGTTTCGGTGCTCATCGCGGGACGGGCCTGGGCTTACCACTGTATTGACCCCGCCCAGGGCCTGCCTGGTCGTGGTGGAGCCAGGTGCGGGTCACTGCGGCAAGGGCTCGCTCCATAGAGTCACTCCACATTCGTTGGGAAAGCGGTGCGCGTCGCCATCGTGGGTGCGGGACTGGCCGGCTTGGCATCGGCGGTGGATCTGGTGGATGCCGGTCACCAGGTGGACCTCTATGAGGCCCGGCCGTTCCTGGGCGGCAAGGTGGGCAGCTGGGTGGATGGGGATGGCAACCACATCGAGATGGGGCTGCATGTGTTCTTCTTCAACTACGCCAACCTCTTCGCCCTGCTGCGCAAGGTGGGCGCCTTCGAGAACCTGCTGCCCAAGGACCACACCCACCTGTTCGTGAACACGGGCGGCGACCTGCGCGAGCTGGATTTCCGCTTCGCCCTCGGCGCGCCGTTCAACGGCCTCAAGGCCTTTTTCACCACTCCCCAGCTCGACTGGATCGACAAGCTGCGCAATGCCCTGGCCCTGGGCACCAGCCCGATCGTCCGCGGCCTGGTGGACTACGAGGGGGCGATGAAGACGATCCGGGCCCTGGATCGCATCAGCTTCCAGCAGTGGTTCGTGGGCCACGGCGGCAGCGAGCAGAGCATCAAGCGGATGTGGAATCCGATCGCCTATGCCCTGGGCTTCATCGACTGCGAGGCGATCTCGGCCCGCTGCATGCTCACCATCTTCATGATGTTCGCCGCGAAGACCGAGGCCTCCAAGCTCAACCTGCTCAAGGGCTCCCCCCACCGCTGGCTCACCGGTCCGATCCTCGACTACATCACCCAGCGGGGCGGCCGGCTGCACCTGCGCCATCGCGTCACGGAGGTGTTGTTCGAGGAGGGGGCCCCCGGCGCCGATGGCCAGCCCGCCACCCGGGTGAGCGGGCTCAAGCTCGGCACGCCCGAGGGCGACATCACCGTGGAGGCCGACACCTACCTGGCCGCCTGTGATGTGCCCGGCATCCAGCGGATGATTCCCGAGGCCTGGCGCCGCTGGCCCCTGTTCGAGAACATCTACAAGCTCGAGGCCGTGCCGGTGGCCACCGTGCAGCTGCGCTACGACGGCTGGGTCACCGAGCTGGGCGACAGTCCCGCCGCGGCCGCGGCCCGTGCCGACGTGAGCCAGCCCGCCGGCCTCGACAACCTGCTCTACACGGCGGACGCCGACTTCAGCTGCTTCGCCGACCTGGCCCTGGCCAGCCCGGAGGATTACCGCAAGCAGGGTCTGGGCTCGCTGCTGCAGTGCGTGCTCACCCCCGGTGATCCCTGGATTCCCAGGAAAACGGAAGAGATCGTGGCCCACACCGACGCCCAGGTGCGCGCCCTGTTCCCCTCGGCGGCGGGCCTCACCCTGGTGTGGAGCAACGTGGTGAAGCTGGCCCAGTCGCTCTATCGCGAGGCCCCCGGCATGGAGCCCTACCGGCCCGACCAGCGCACGCCGGTGAGCAACTTCTTCCTGGCCGGCAGCTACACCCGGCAGGACTACATCGATTCGATGGAGGGCGCCACCATGAGTGGCCGGCTCGCGGCTGCTGCCATCCTGGGCAGGGCGGCCCAGCTGGCCACCAACGCGGCGGTTCCGGATCCGGCCCTCCTCGCCCCCACCTGAATCCCTCCCACCTGAACACCATGGGCCGTTGGCTCGAGCACAGCGTCACCACGGACATCAACGCTCCCGCCGAACGGGTCTGGGAGGTGTGGAGCGATCTGGAGGCGATGCCGAAATGGATGCGCTGGATCGAGTCGGTGGTCACCGAACCCAACGATCCCGACCTCACCGACTGGACCCTGGCCGCCCAGGGCTTCCGCTTCCACTGGAAGGCCCGCATCACCCAGCGGGTGGAGGCCCAGCAGCTGCACTGGCAGTCGGTGGGTGGTCTACCCACCAAAGGGTCTGTGCGTTTCTATCCCCAGCAGGGGGGACGCACCGCCGTGAAACTCAGTGTCAGCTATGAGCTGCCCGGGATCTTGGCACCCTTGATGGAACCGAGCATTCTGGGTGGCATTGTCACCAAGGAGCTGCAGGCCAACCTTGACCGCTTTCGAGACCTGGTTGAAGACCCCCAGCGCTAAGGCAGGCCTGCCCCCCCTGGTTGCCATTGGCTTTCTGATCGGTGGTTGTGGCCTGGGGGCGAAGCCCCAGGCAGACACCGTGCCGCCCCCTCCCCCCGTGCCCCCAGAGGAGGTGAAGCCGGACACAGCGCCGGCACCCATCGCCGGCCTCACGCCGCTGCCCACGCCCAACCAGCTGTTGGCCTCCCTGGCGATCGGTCGCGAAGATCCCCTGGCCTCCGTGGCTCCCCCGCCAGCCCCGCCCAGGAATCCAGCTCCGGGGGCGCCGGGTTCTGCTGCCGCCACCGGCCGGCAGGGGGCTTCCGCTGCCACCCGTCCAGCACCCCCCAAACCACTGGAGTTGCCGGAGGACTTCCGCTTCACCGGCGTGATGCGGCGGGGTTCCACCCCCCAGGCGTTCGTCCAGGTGGGTGATCAGAGCGGGCCTGTCTGCAAGGGGGAGGATGGCACCTGCCCCGCGTCGGGCCTGCCCTCGGTGCTGCCGCCCGGTTGGGGGGTGGCCGCCATCGATGTGGATCGCGGACGGCTCACCCTGCGCAAGGGCAACAGCACCATCACAACCCGGCTCTGAGGGGTCTGGGCCCCAGGGCTTCAATGCAGGCCTGAACCAGTCCATCGAGGTCGTGGGGGCTCGCTTCGGCGTCGACGCGCCCCAGTTCCTGCCGGCAGCGCTCGCTGGTCTGGGGGCCGATCGACACGATCGCCAATCCCTCCAGCACCCCGAGCCACTCGGCGCCGAAGGCAGCCTGCAACATCCGGGCGGCATGACTCACGGTCTTGCCACTGCTGAAGGTGATGGCATCGAGCCGGCCCTGCTGCAGGGCTGCCAGGGCGCCGCTCGGCAGTCCGTCCGGGCAGCGGGTTTCGTAGGCCGCCACCTCCACCACCCGGGCGCCGGCCGCGCCGAAGGCTTCGGCCAGCAGGGTGCGGCCCCCGCTCTGCACCCGGGGCAGGAGCAGGCGCAACCCCCAGCCGGACACGGGGAAATGCTCCACCAGGCTGTCGGCCACGAAGGCGGGTGGCACGAAGTCGGCGGGGGCTCCCAGCTCCTCCAGCCGTTGTGCCGTCTTGCGGCCCACGGCGGCGAGCCGCACGCCCGGGGGTCGCCGGGCCAGGCTGCGACCCTGCCGTCGCAGCCGCTCCTCCACCGCCTCCACGCCGTTGCTACTGGAGAACACCAGCCAGTGGAAGTCCTCCCATTCCTCCAGGGCGTCGTCGAGGGGTCCCCAGCTGTCCGGTGCGGTCAACACCAGGGCCGGCAGGTCGAGCACGTCGGCTCCGGCGGCGGCGAACAGGGCCCGGGCGGCGCCCTGCTGGTGCTCCGCCCGGGTGATGGCCACTCGCCGTCCGGCCAGGGGTTGGGCTGCTGGGTTGGTGGAGGTGGTCATGGGCGGATGGTTCGGCGGCGGCCTGGGAGGGGGGAAGGGGCAGGCAGGGTTGATCAGCCGTCGAGCTTCACCACGGCCTCCACCTGCCGGCGCAGGGCCTGGGCGGCTGCCTCACTCCCCTGTTGCCCCAGCAGCAGGATCGCCTGGCGGAACCCCTTGCGGGCCCCACCGATGTCTCCCGCCATCAGCAGGGCCGCGGCCAGGTTCTGGTGCAGTTCAGCCTGGGCGGGGTCGCGGACGAGGGCCTGCCGGTAGGCGGCGATGGCCGCGGCGAGCTGGCCCCGGCGCCGTTCCACCAGCCCCAGGCTGGCCCAGCCGAGGGCCAGCTCCGGCGCCGCCGCGGTGGCCTCGTGGCAGAGCAAGGCGGCGTCCTCGAGAGTCTGCTGCCGTGCCGCTGCCGGGGCGGCCTGGTCCGCCTTGTCCAGCAGCAGGCCGGCCAGGTTGAGCCGCGCCGCCAGGGTGATCCGCGGCTCGAGCGGCAGGGCGATGGCCTGCCGGTAGAGGCTCTCGGCCTGCCCCGGGCTGTCCCGGGCTTCGGCCATGGCCAGATGCAGCAGCAGCTCGTAGCGCTCTGCCAGGGCTGAGGCAGGGCAGTGCTCCAGTCCGCGACGCAGCAGGGTCCTACCCCGCTCCAGCTGCCCCTCGCTCACCTCCAGGCTGCCCAGCTTGGCGCAGGCGTAGGGATCGCCGGGGTTGCGCTCCAGCTCGGTCTCCATCGCCTGGCGCAGGCGCACCGCCTTGTCGCTGGCCTGGAGCAGCTCCGGCCGATAGCCGTCGTGCACCAGGGCCGGGGTGCGGCAATCGACGATGCGCCAGTGGGGTTCCCGCTGCAGCAGGGCCAGCACGCTGTCATCGATCATCGAGTGATAGGGGCGGCTCCACTGGATCGCCGGATGACGGCGAAACAGGCGGCTCACCCGCGAGTAGGGCGACTGGCGGGCTCCCCGTTCCAGGCGCAGCAGATTCACTACCAGCAGGTCCGGCTGGGCCATCAACTGGCGCAGCGGCTGACGGGCCTCCGCCAGCAGCTGCTCATCGGCATCGAGCACCAGCACCCACTCGCCCTGCACGGGGGCCAGTGCCGCGTTGCGGGCGGGCGCGAAATCGCCGGGCCAGGCCAGCTGGTGCACCACGGCGCCGCACTTCTCCGCAATGGCCACGGTGGCATCGCTGGAACCGGTGTCGAGCACCACCATCTCGTCCACGAAGTCGGCCACCGAGGCCAGGCAGCCCTCCAGGCGCTCCGCCTCGTTGCGCACGATCATCGACAGGCTCAGCTGCATCGGGCCGCCCTAGTCGGTGAACTCGCCTGGGGCAGCAGTCTGGCCCAGGCCCAGGGCCTCCAGCACGGCGCGCTGGGCCTGGGGCATCTGGCCCGGGCTGTAGGCGGCCGCTGTCCCGGGCGGGATGGCTTCGCGCAGGGAGTCCCAGAGATAGGGACTGCCATATACCGCCACGCCCGCCAGGCGACCCGCCGCGGCCAGTTGGCGCAGGGCTGCCGCCCAGGGCTCGCCGGTGCCGCTGTGGCCGCGGAAGGGATTGCCCCGCACGAACAGCTGCACCAGCACCGGCCCCGACCCCAGGCGCGCGAGGTCGAGGGGAGCTTCGGGATCGCCGGACCACAGGCTCGGCGTGTCGGCCGCCAGCAGCAGGGGCTGGAAGCCGGCCGCCGCTGGCAGGGCCAGTGCTGCGGCCGCCGCCGGCAGGAAGGGCGCCTGCAGGGCCTGGTCCAGCCGCACCAGATTCACGCCGCGGTCCCCCGTGGGCCCGCCAAGGGCCGGCAAGGGCTCCCCCTGTCGCTCCAGGGTGGCGTGGATCAGCTCCTGGCAGAGGGCCAGGTCGGGGTCTGCGGCCCGGGTTGGATCCGCCAGCTCCGAGGGGCAGCGGCCGAGCGCCTGCTGGCGTCGCCGGGCGCTGGCCTCCAGTTGCTCCCTGGAGAGCCGGCCCGACTGCACGGCCGCCAGAAGGGCCTCGATGCTGGCCCGGGCATCGGCGGGCATCAGCACCAGGTCGGCGCCGGCCTCCACCGCGAGCACGGCCGCTTCGCCGGCCCCGTACTGCCCGGCAATCGCCTCCATCACCAGGGCGTCGGTCACCACCAGCCCCGTGAAGCCCAGCTCCTGCCGCAGCAGGCCCGTGAGCACCGGCCGGGACAGGGTGGCCGGACGGTGGGGGTCGAGGGCTGGCAGGGTGAGATGGCCGGTCATCACGGCGTCGACGCCGGCGGCGATGGCCTGCCGGAACGGGGGCAGTTCCACCTGCTCCAGCCGGGCTCGGCTGTGGGGCAGCAGCGGCAGTTCCAGGTGGGAGTCGCAGACCGTGTCGCCATGGCCAGGAAAGTGCTTGGCGCAGCCCAGCACGCCCGTGCTGTGCAGACCCCGCAGGAAGGCCGCCGCCAGGGCGCCGGCGCTCGCCGGATCTTCGCCCCAGGCCCGCACGTTGATCACCGGATTGGCGGGGTTGTTGTTCACGTCGCACACCGGCCCCAGCACCCAGTTGAGCCCCACCGCGCCGGCGTCCTGGCCGCAGCAGCGCCCGTAGCGCTCGGCCAGTTGCAGCGCCCGCTCCGGATCCCGGCGATACAGCCGGCCCAGGGCCAGCGGCGGCACCAGCCAGCTGGCTCCCTCAAAGCGCTGGCCCACCCCCTCCTCCACATCGGCACAGAGCAGCAGGGGCTGGCCAGCCCAGGTCTGCAGCTGGCGGGTGCGCAGGGCCAGTTCGGCCGCGCTGCCCCCCAGCAGGATCACCCCCCCCACCCCCAGGGCCAGCAGTTCCTGCAACGCGGCGTTGGGCAGCTCCCAGCGGGGATAGCGGCGCTGGTGATCGGCCAGGTGGCCACTCGCACGCACCACCACCAGGCTGGCGATCAACCGCCGCAGCTCCGGGGCCGCCGCCGTGCCGTTCATGCCGTCGGTCCCTCGGGATCCGGGGGCCCGGGTGACGCCTCCCGGTCGCTGCGCTCGCGCTCAAGCTGATGGAGCAGGCCGAGCACGGAGGTGCCGCGTTCCATGCCCCGGTCGTGCACGAACACCACTTCCGGTGTGCGCCGCATCTGCAGGCGCCGGCCCAGTTCCCCCTTCACGTAGGGGCTGGCGGCTTTGAGCCCGGCCATCGCCTGCTCCCGGTCTTCGTCGCTGCCGAACACACTCACAAAGATGCGGCAGTGCTGCAGGTCGCCCGCCACCTCCACGTGGGTGACGCTCACCAGGCCCTGGCTCACCCGCTCGTCCTTGATGCCACCCCGCAGCAGTTCACTCACTTCCCGGCGGATCAGGGAGGCCACCCGCTCCACCCGTCGACCCTGTGCCATGGCTATGCGGCTGGTTGGATGGTCACCATCGCACGCAGGATCAGCCCCAGGCTGAGCAGGCCGCTCACGGCGGCGCCGATCAGGGCCACGGCGGTGACGGGGTTGCGGGCCCGGGCCGTGAGCGGCTCCAGCACCGAGTTGGCCACCCCCAGGCCAAAGGCCACCAGATAGCGCGGGTAGCGCGTCACATTGAGGAAGAAGTCCTTCATGGCCCCGGGGGCAGCCCATCAATCCTGCTGGCTACTCTGCCGCCTGGCACCGTGGTCCGGCGCATGCAGCTCTATCAGTTCCGCCATTCGGCCTTCTGTGAGAAGGTCCGCCTTCTCCTGGCGGTGAAAGGGCTGGATTACAGCGTCGTCGAGGTCACCCCGGGGGTGGGCCAGCTGGAGCTGTTCCGCCTCTCCGGCCAGCGACAGGTGCCGGTGCTGGTGGATGGCACCGACGTGATCGCCGATTCCACCGCGATCGCCCTGCATCTGGAGCGGCGCCATCCCCTGCCAGCCCTGCTGCCAGCGGATCCTGCACTGCGTGCCCGGGTGCTCCTGTTCGAAGACTGGGCCGACACCGCCCTCGCCGCTGGCTGCCGCCTGGCCCTGCTGCAGGCCGCTGCGGGGGATGGGGTGCTGCGCTCGGCCCTGTTGCCCGACGCCACGCCGGCACCCCTGCGCCAGCTCGTGGGTGGGTTGCCAGCCGGGCTGCTGGGGGGGGTGGGTGAGGCCCTCGGCGGCATGCTGGCCGCCGATTGCCAACGGCAGTTGCAGAGCAATCTGGAACAGCTGGCCCTGCTCTGTGCCCACCAGCCCTATCTGGTGGGCGACCAGCTCAGCCTGGCCGACCTGGCGGTGGCGGCCCAGCTCTCGCTGCTGTGTTTTCCCGCCAGCTGCGGTGCCCCCCTGGCTGGCCGCGGGGTCACGGGCATTGCCGACAGTCCTCTGCTGGAGCCCCTGTTCCGCTGGCGGGACCAGTTGGTGGCTCCCTTCGCTCCAGCCTGAGGCTCACGTGGCTGCTGCGCAGCGCGGCGGCGGCCAGCCCCTCGCTGGGCGACCCATAGCTGGCCTGCCACTGGTCGCCGCTGATGGAACCGTCCGGCTGCCGGCGAAAGCGGCTCAGGGTCTCCACCCGGCTCACCGCCGGATCCGCGGGGCCGTGCAGCACCTGCAGGGCCAGTTCGTCCACCAGCAGTTCACCGCTGGCGGGCTGTTCGCGGCGGCGGCCCACCACGGTGGACTCCAGCTCCAGGCGCCTGCCAGCGCCCTGGCCCAGGTGGGCGATCTGGCGATTGGGATTGGCGGGGTCGGTGGCCACCCCGCGCAGCCGCTCGCCCAGCAGCGCCTGCCCCACCGCCGCCGCATTGAAGCCCCGGTCGCCCACCACCCCCTCCGCCGTGGTGAGGAAGCGCACGGGATAGCTGGTGCCGTCACTGCAGCTCACCTGCCATTCGCCCAGAAACCAGGCGGGATACACCAGATCCCCGCGCCCCGGACGTGGCAGGGGCGCCGGCAGCTCCCAGTGCGGCCACTGCTCGACCCGCTCGGCCAGCACCCCATTCCCCGCCCCCAGGCACAGCAGCAGGCCGAGGGCCATGGCCGTTGCCGTCAGGATGGTGCGCAGCTGTCTGGCCACCATGTCCGATCCCCTCATCCGGGAGCTCGATCATTACGTGGTGCTGGAACCCGGCTGCAGTGAACGCATCCTCAGCGCGGCCGAAACCCTGCTCTGGCTGGAGCGGCAGCTCGCCCTGATGGCGGAGCCCCCGGCCGACCTGCGGGACCTGCCCCAGCGGTCGGTCCAGGCTGAGCGCCTGCTGGAGACCGCCTGCCAGCTGGAACTGGAGCCGGGTCGCAGCGTGCAGTGGTTCGCGGTTCGCCTGGAGCCACCCGGAGCGGGTGCAGCGTGATGGGTCTCAGTTGAGGCTGGTGCTGAAGCCCCCCTCGCCGTTCTGGAGCAGGGCGGGCTGCAGCGGTGCCTCGGGACGGTCACGCAGGATTCCCGGCAGCGCCTCCAGCACCAGCTGGGCCACCTGGGGGGGCTGTTCATCCCCTTGCTGAACGTGGAGGTCGGCCTGGGCATAGAGCGGTGCCCGTTCCGCCAGCAGCTGCTGCAGGCGCCCGGCGGGGTCGGCCGCCTGCAGCAGGGGCCGCGGCGTGGGGTCCCTGCCCAGCCGGGCCAGCAGTTGCGGCGCCGGGGCATCCAGCCACACCACCACCCCCTGGCGCAGGTGACCCCAGTTCTCCGCACGGGTGACCACGCCGCCACCGGTGGCCACCACCAGGGAGTGCCAGCCGCTGATCTGTCCCAGCACCGTCGTTTCGAGCTGGCGGAATTTCTCCTCGCCGTCGTTGGCGAAGATCTCGGCAATGGTGCAGCCCGCTGCCGCCTCCAGCACCGTGTCGGCATCCACGAAGCGATAGCCCAGGGCATCGGCCAGGGGCCGGCCCACCGCGCTCTTGCCTGCGCCCATCATCCCCACCAGGTAGAGGTTGAGGCCCTGCAGGCGCCGGGCCAGCTCCAGGTGGGTGGGTGGGGCCATGGCGCTGCCGGCGGCTGATCGGTTCCCGTTTCTAGGATGGGGGCCCTGTGGATCCGGGCGATGACGGCCAGCGCCACTTTCCGCCCTACCTCCCAGCGGCCTGCGACGCCCCCCTCGGCACCTGCCCATGGCGCCGGCCGGCCCTGTGTGATCACCCGCCGGGCCCGCTTCAGTGCCAGCCACCGCTACTGGCTGCCCGAACTCAGCGCCGCTGAGAACGAGGCCCGCTTCGGACCCTGCACCCTGGCTCCCGGCCATGGCCACAACTATGAGCTGATCGTGGCCATGGGCGGGGCCCTGGATGGCGACGGCATGGTTCTGAACCTCTCCGAGGTGAAGCACGCCATCCGCGCCGAGGTGACTGGCCAGCTCGACTTCCGCCATCTCAACGACGTGTGGCCGGAGTTCGATCTGGCCCGGCCCGGCGGCAGCCTGCCCACGACGGAGGCCCTCTGCTGGGCGATCTGGACCCGGCTGGCCGGACACCTGCCCCTGGTCGGCCTGCGGCTCTACGAGCAGGACAGTCTCTGGGTGGACCTGCTGCCCCCACCCGCCTCCAGCACCGCTTCATCCGCTTCGCCCGCCCTACCCATGGAAGCCTTTCTCTCGATCCGCACCCACTTCGCCGCCGCCCACCGGCTGGCCCGGCCCGAGCTGAGCCAGGTGGAAAACGAGGCGATCTACGGCAAGTGCGCCCGCCCCCATGGCCATGGCCACAACTACCTGCTCGACGTCACCGTGCGCGGCGCCATCGAGCCCCGCACCGGCATGGTGTGCGACCTGGCGGCCCTGCAGCGCCTGGTGGACGACCTGGTGGTGGAGCCCTTCGACCACACCTTCCTGAACAAGGACGTGGAGCACTTCGCCAGCACCGTGCCCACGGCCGAGAACATCGCCCTGCACATCGCCGACCTGCTCACCGGGCCCATTGCTTCCCTGGGCGCCCGTCTGCACAAGGTGCGCCTGCAGGAGAGCCCCAACAACGCGGCCGAAGTGTTTGCCGAGACCCCCCAGCTCGAGATGGTTCCCGCCGCGCTCGAGGCCCTGGTCGCTGGCTGACGACAGCTGGCTGCGTCTGGTGCTGGCGATCAGCCTGGATGGCCGGCTGGCCCCTCCAGCAGGAGGCGCGGCCCGGTTCGGCGGAGCGGGCGATCGGCGGGTGCTGGAGGAGGCCCTGGCCTGGGCGGATGGTGCCTTGGTGGGGGCGGAAACCCTGCGCCGGCATGGCAGCACCTGTCTGATTCATGCCCCGGATCTGTTGGAGCAGCGGCGTTCCCGGGGACAGCCCGACCAGCCCCACGCGCTGGTGCTCAGCCGCACGGGAGTGGTGCCCCCCCTGTTGCCCTTCTGGAGCCAGCCCCTGCAGCGCTGGTGGCTGCGGCCCCGGCCACCGCTGCCGGCCCGGGCGGTGGAGGGGTTTGATCGCCAGCTGGTGTTTGCCAGCTGGCTCCACTTGCGGCAGCAGCTGGCCAGCTTGGGGCTGGCCAGGCTGGTGCTGCTGGGCGGCGCCAACCTGGCCAGCCAGTGGCTGGCGGCTGGGCTGGTGGATGAGCTGCAGCTCACCCTGTGCCCCCTGGTGCTGGGGGGAGCCCACACCTGGTGCCTGGCCGGGGCCCGGATCGACCCTGGCCGCTGGCGGCTGCTGGAGCAGCGGCCGCTGGGGGGGGATGAGTTGCTGTTGCGCTACGGACGGGAGGAGCCGAACCGTTGATGGAACTCGCGCAGGGACACCCCATCGAGGCTGTTGGCGGGCAATCCCAGCTGGCGGGCGATGCATCGCTTCACGATCCGCTCCCCTGCCGGTCCCATCTCCCGTTGCAGCAGTTCGCCCAACACGGCCAGCCCCTTGCCGCTCGCATCCGTTTCCTTCACCAGACAGCGGCTGGTGGGGGCGGCTAGCTGCCGGCAGGGACGCTCCAGCTGGCTGGCCAGGCTCTGCTGATTGCCGGCCAGGCCCTCCACGCAGGCCCGGGTGAGCCGGTCCTCCAGCTGGGGCCGCATCAGGTTCAGCACCGGCCCCAACAACCCGGCCTGGGCGGCCTGGGGCCAGAGCAGGACCGTCAGGAACAGCAGGCAGGCTGGGCGGCAACGGGAGACGGTCACGGCCTGGAAGCGAGCTGGTTAGTTTTGCGATCTCCCTTGCCGCAGCCATGGCTGAGCTGCAAGCCACCTGGCATCGGTCATTGGCGGATATCGAGGAGTCTGCCTGGGATCGCCTGCTCGCTGAGACGGCACCACCGTTCTACCGCTGGCGCTGGCTGCGGCAGCTGGAAGCCAGTGGCAGCATCGTGCCCCGCCAGGGCTGGCAACCATGCCACCTGAGCCTCGCGCGCGGGGACGAGTTGATCGCCGTTGCACCGCTCTACCTCAAGGGCCACAGCTACGGCGAATTCGTGTTCGACCAGAGCTTTGCCCAGCTCGCCGGCCAGCTGGGTCTGCGCTACTACCCGAAGCTGGTGGGCATGAGCCCGGTGAGTCCGGTGCAGGGCTACCGCTTCCTCATCGCCCCCGGGGAAGACGCCGCCGCCCTCACCGCCCTGCTGCTGGAGCTGATTGATCAGTTCTGCCGGGAGCACCGCATTCTCAGCTGCAACTTTCTCTACGTGGATCCGGCCTGGCAGCTCCTGGCCGAGGCCGCCGGTTGCGCGCCCTGGGTGAACCAGCAGAGCCAGTGGAGCAACCCGGGCCACCGTGATTTCGAGGGGTACCTGGCCAGCTTCAACGCCAACCAGCGCCGCAACATCAAGCGGGAGCGCCGGGCGGTGGCCGCCGCCGGACTGGTGGTGGAGCCCCTGGAGGGGGAAGCCATCCCGCCGGAACTGGTGGGCCGCATGCACGACTTCTACGAACAGCACTGCGCCCGCTGGGGCCCCTGGGGCAGCAAGTATCTGAGTGAGGCCTTCTTTGCAGAGCTGGCCGGCGATCCGATGTTGCGACGCCACCTGGTGCTCTTCAGTGCCCATCGGGGCGATCCCGGCGAGCCGGTGGCCATGTCGCTGTGCGTGCGCGGCGGCGACCACCTCTGGGGGCGCTACTGGGGCAGTGACGTGGAGATCGACTGCCTCCACTTTGAGGTGTGCTACTACGCGCCGATCGAATGGGCGATCGCCAGCGGCATCCGCCACTTCGATCCCGGCGCCGGCGGCAGCCACAAGCGCCGCCGCGGCTTCGTGGCCCAGCCGCGGGTGAGCCTGCACCGCTGGAGCGATCGCCGCTTCGAGGCGATCCTGCGCGACTGGTTGCCGGGTGCCAACGCTGAGATGGCCCGGGAGATCGAGGCGATCAACGCCGAGCTGCCCTTCACCGCTGCCTACGATCCACCCCATGCCCCAACCCCTTGATCCGGCCCAGCGGCGTGCGCTCGACGACCAGCTCTCGCAGCGCTTCATCGCCCTCGATCCGGCTGGCTATTTCCTGATCAAGCTCGATCGCGAGGCGGGCGAACTGGTCGCCGAGCACTACGCCAACGGCATCGATGAGCGGGGTCAGGCCACTGATCCCGAAACCGGTGAGGTGATCAGCTGCCGCGGCGCCGGTCCCCGCTTACCCCAGGCGACCTACCGCGGCCGCACGGCCAAGGAGCTGGGCATCGCGCTCTGCGAAGGGGAGGGCCCCCACCCGCTCAGCTGCCTCGATCATGCCCTCTACCTAGGGCGCGAACTGCAGAAGGCCGAAGCGGCCCTGGAATCGGGTCGCGAATACGTGCAGGACTAGGAAGGCCTCGCGCTGTCCGACTAGCTCGCCACCATCTGGGGGGGCGCCACCATGAGGGAGTGGGAGGGATCCTGCGGCAGGCCGGCAATCTGCTCCTCAATTTCCCGCCGCACGATCTGGCGGTACTCGAGGAAGTGCTCGCTGTGGGCCAGGATGGAAACGAAGCCCTTGAACCGGGCTGGATTGTGGCGGGCCATGCCCACCAGGGCGCGCCAGAAGCGCCAGCGCGTGTCCCGCCGCACCCCCTGGCGCCACACCACGATCGCCAGGGCGCGCAGATCCACCCACGACATCCCCTTCTTCTCGGAGGGGAGGTTGGCGGAAGCGTCGTTGCTGGATCCCCCACCTTCCGTCGCCGCGCTGGCCGCCTGATCCCTCAGGATCTGCCTGTAGCGCTGGGGCGGCAGCTTCAGGAAATAGCTGTAGACCCGGTCAATGTAGGCATTGGGTTCATACAGCTCCGAGAACGCTTCCATGTATTCGCTGGCGATGTCCTGGATCGGCCGCGTAGGAACGAAATTGAGCAGATTGGTCTGGTTCACGCCCTTGGCAGCGGCGCTGTCCTGGATCAACCGGCCCTCCTGCTCCAACCGCGTCCACATGGCGGTTTTGGGCAGGGCCTGGAGCATGCCCATCATCGCGTGGGGGATGCCGGTGCGGGTCACGAATTCCACGATCCTGCTGCCGGCTCCGCGCTTTTCGCCGTCGAAGCCGATGATGAAGCCGGCCATCACCCGGAGGCCACTGGCGGTGATCTTCTCCACCGATTCCTCCAGCGAGCTCCGGGTGTTCTGCAGTTTGCGCGCCGTCTCCAGGCTCGCGGCATCGGGTGTCTCGATGCCCAGGAACACGCTCTCGAAGCGGCACTCCGCCATCAGATCCATCAGCTCCTGATCGGCTGCCAGATCCACCGAGGCCTCCGTGGCAAAGCTGAACGGATAGCCGCGTTGCAGCTGCCACTCGCGCAGGGCGGGCAGCAGGAGCTTCACGTTGCGCTTGTTGCCGATGAAATTGTCGTCCACCAGAAACACCGAACGGCGCCAGCCCAGGTCGTAGAGCCTCTGCAATTCGGCGACCAGTTGCTCGGGGGTCTTGGTGCGGGGTTTGCGCCCGTAGAGCACGATGATGTCGCAGAACTCACAGTTGAAGGGACACCCGCGCGAGAACTGAACCGACATCTCTGAGTAGGCGTCGAGCTCCAGCAGGTCGTAGCGGGGCACGGGGGTGCCGGTCACGTCCGGTTTCTCGCCATTGGCGGTGAAGCGGCCCTTGGTCTCACCCCGTTCGAGCGCTTCCACAAACAGCGGCAGGGTGATCTCGCCTTCATCGAGCACTTTGAAGTCGGCCTGGTCCAGCTCCGGGGCATCCGGGGTGGAGCTGGCGAAGGGGCCACCCACGGCAACGGGGAGACCACGGGCCTTGGCCCGCGCGATCTGCTCGGCCATGTCGGCCTTCTGCACGATCATCCCGGAGATCACCACCAGCTCGGCCCACTCCCATTCCTCCTCGCGCACCTCCCGCACGTTGCGGTCCACCAGCTTCATCTCCCAGTGCTGGGGCAGCAGGGCCGCCACCGTGACCAGGCCGAGCGGGGGCAGCAGCACCTTGCGGTTGATCAGCTCAAGAATCTTCTCGTAACTCCAGAAGGTTTTCGGGAATTCGGGATAGATGAACAGGGTGCGCATGGGTGAGAGGCTGGCTCTGGGTGGAGAGAGGGCCAGATCGCTTGCGCGGCCTCTGGTGCTGCTCCCGCCAACCTTAGGGGGATTGGGCAGATGGTGACACCGCTTGGTGACACCGCTGCAGCGCCTAGCCCGCTCAGGTGTGGGGGCCGGAATCTGCTGTAATAGGCCCATTGTTCGGCAAGCAGCGGCCATGGGCGCGGCAATCTATCTGGGTCTGGTGGGCGGTGGGCTCACGCTTGCCGTGGTCGCTTCCTTCCTGTTGCGTGCCGTCAAGCTGATCTGATTGCGCGGAGCGCCTCGTCCACCATGGCCCTGGCGCCCACCACCTCGCCGACCAGGTCGTAGGTCTCGGCCGCGGTGATCCGCACCGGCACCATCGTGCCCGGGGCTGCACCGATCCCGTCGGGGCCAGGCAGCACGCTCACTTCGCCATCCACTTCCGGAGCGAACCGGGCGCAGCGGCCGATCATGGCGCCGGTGCTGGGGTTCTCCTGCTCGATCAGCACATCCACGATCCGCCCCACCCAGGCCGCGTTGCGTGCTGCTGCGATCGGTTGCTGCAGGGCCATCAGCCGATCCTTCCTCTCCTGGGCCACCTCCGGGGCCACCGGGTTGGGCAGCGCTGCCGCTGGTGTGCCTTCCTCCGGTGAGAAAGTGAACACCCCCACATGGTCAAACTGTTGTTCGGCCACAAAGTCGAGCAGGTGCTGGAAGTGCTCCTCGGTTTCGCCGGGGAAGCCCACGATGAAGGTGGTGCGCAGCACCGCCTCGGGCAACAGCTCGCGGATGCGCCGCAACAGACCGCCGGTCACGTCAGCCTGCCAGGGGCGGTTCATCGCCCGCAGCACCTCGGGATGGCTGTGCTGCAACGGCAGATCCAGATAGGGCAGCACGTTCGTCACCTCCCGGTATGCGGCCAGCACCTCGGGGGTGAGGCCGGTGGGATAGGCGTAGTGCACCCGGATCCAGGGGATCTCCACCTCCCCCAGGGCCCGCAGCAGCTCGGCCAGCCTGGGCTTGCCGTAGAGGTCAAGGCCGTAGTTGGTGGTGATCTGGCTGATCAGCACCAGCTCCTGCACCCCCTGGGCCGCCAGCGACTGGGCTTCGGCCACGATCGATTCGATCGGGCGTGAGCGCTGGTCGCCGCGCAGGTGGGGAATGATGCAGAAGGCGCAGCGGTAATCGCAGCCCTCCGCCACCTTCAGATAGGCCACCGCCTCGCTGGTGGTGCGGTAGCGGGGCAGGTGCTCATCGGCCACGAAGGTGGGAGTGGCGCTCACCTGGTTCACCCGCTCGCCCGCCTCCACCCGCTCCAGCACGCTCACGATGTGCTGGTAGTCGCCGGTTCCCACGATCGCCTTGGCCTCGGGGAGGCTCTCCAGCAGCTCCTCCTGAAAGTGCTGGGCCAGGCAGCCGGCAATGATCAGCTCCTTGCCCTGCTCGGCCAGCGCCACCAGGGTGCGTACGGATTCTTCGCGGGCGTCCTGGATGAAGCTGCAGGTGTTCACCACCACCACCCTTGCGTCGGCTTCATCGGCGCTCACGCCGTAGCCGGCCTCGGCCAGCAGGCCCAGCATGTGCTCGGTGTCCACCCGGTTCTTCTCACAGCCCAGGTGGGCGAAGGCCACGGTTGGTTTGCTCATGGGCCGCAGGGGTATGGATCATGCCGACCCTCCACCCTATGGGGCTGGCGGCTGCGAGAATTCCAGCATCGCCCGATGTCCGTGACTTCCAGCCGTCTCAGCGAGCGTCTCAGCTCCACCCGCCGCCGCAGCGACAGCAGCAATCGCTGGCTGCGGGTGGTGATGGCTGTTCTGGCCACCATCGGTGCGATCGACACCGGTTCGATCACCCTCAAGCGCTGGGGTCTGCTGGGGTCCCTCACCTGCCCAGGCGGTGCCGACGGCTGCGACAAGGTGCTCGGCAGCGCCTGGGGCACGGTGCTGGGACAGCCCCTGTCCCTCTTCGGCTGTCTGGCCTACCTGGCGGTGCTGCTCCTGGCCCTGGTGCCGCTGGTGCTGCGGGGTGAGTCCCGCGCCCGGCTGGCTGCCCCGAGCAGCTGGGGATTGCTGCTGCTCAGCACGGGCATGGCGGTGTTCAGCCTGGTGCTGATGGGCGTGATGGTGCTGAAGATCCAGGCCTTCTGTTTCTTCTGCGTGCTCTCCGCCCTGTTGAGCCTCTCCCTGTTCGTGCTGAGCCTGGTGGGTGGCGAGTGGCCCGATCGGGGTCAGCTGGTGTTCCGCGTGGTGCTGGTCGCCCTGGTGGTGAGCCTGGCCGGCCTGGGCTGGGCAGCCGCCGTCGATCGACCCGACGGTGAGATCGGGGGCCGGGGCGTTCCACCAGCCGTCACCAGCACCAGCACGCCGGAGGCCATCGCCCTGGCTGAACACCTCGCCAGCCGTGGAGCGGTGATGTACTCAGCCTGGTGGTGCCCCCACTGCAACGACCAGAAGCAGTTGTTCGGCAAGGAGGCCGTCGGCCGCCTCAAGATCGTGGAGTGTGCTGCCGATGGCCGTGACAGCCAGACGCAGCTCTGTGCCTCCAAGGGAATCCAGGGATTCCCCAGCTGGGAGATCAACGGCAAGCTGGAGTCCGGGGTGAAATCCCTGCAGCAGCTTTCCGAACTGAGCGGCCTCCGCCGCTGAGGCCCAGCGCCCCAGTCGTCGGCCTGTTTCTCCCTCCGCCCTATCCCCTCCCTAGCCCCGCACGGCTCTGGTTTGGATGGCCTGGCCCCGCTGCTGGCGGCTGTGACGCTGCCAGTACGGCTGGCGGGCGGGGGCGTCGCTGCGGAAGTGGCCGCCCCTGCTTTCCTGGCGGAACAGGGCGGCCTGCATCAACAGCTCGGAGAGAACGAGCCGCTGGTGCCATTCCTGCAGGGCGGCGAAGTCCTCGCCTTCCTGCCGGCTGAGCGTCAGTTGTTGGGTGGCTGGCAGGGTGCTGGCCTGGCGCCAGGACGCCAGGTTCTCCAGCATCTGGCGTTCGCGCCGTAGCTGGCCGAGGGCCAGGGCGAGGCTCGAGCCCTGGCGCTCCACTCCGGCCACCTGCCAGCAGAGATCGCGCAGGCGGCTGATGGCAGCCAGCAGGTCGGGGCGCGGTGGCAGGGGGGCAGCCAGGCGCTGCTGCCCTGCTGCCGTGCACGCCAGCGGGGCCTGCACCCAGGCGGGCAGCTGGATCGCTCCCAGTTGCCGGGCGAACACCAGGCATTCCATCAGCGAGTTGCTGGCCAGTCGGTTGGCCCCATGTACCCCGGTGCAGGCCACCTCGCCCACGGCGTAGAGGCCGGGAATCGTGGTGGCGGCCTGCAGATCGGTGGCCACCCCACCCATCCAGTAGTGGGCGGCGGGGGCCACCGGCAGCGGCTCCCGGATCGGGTCAAGGCCCAGCTGCCGGCAGCGACCCACAATCGTGGGGAACTGGCGCAGGAGCCGCTCCTCGCCCACCGGTCTCAGATCCAGCCAGACATGGGGCACGTGGTGCTGCTGCATGTGGCGTGCCAGGGCCCGGCTCACCTGGTCGCGCGGTGCCAGGTCTGCCCCCGCCAGGTGCGCCACGGGGCTCTGGCCACAGTGGTCCAGCAGTCTTGCCCCTTCTCCCCGCACCGCTTCCGAGATCAGAAAGTGCGGGGCACCGGGCAGCATCAGCGCCGTGGGGTGAAATTGCACGAACTCGAGATCCTGCAGTTCCGCGCCCGCCTGCCAGGCCATGGCCAGGCCATCCCCACTGGCCTGGGCCGGGTTTGTGGTGTGGGCAAACAGGTGGCCACCGCCTCCAGTGGCCAGCACTACCGCCCGGCAGCTAATCCAGCCGATCACGCCATCGGCCAGCAGTTGCAGGCCCTGGCAGCGCCCCGCTTCGATCCGGAGCTGCAGCACCACCACGCTCTGGCGCTGCACCAGGCCGGGCCGCTGCCGCACTTCCCGCTCCAGGGCATCCACCAGGGCTCCGCCGGTGCGGTCCTGGGCGTGAAGCACGCGCCGGTGGCTGTGGGCCGCTTCCAGGGTGGTGCTGAGGCCAGGCCCGTTGCGGTCGAAGGCCATGCCAAGGTTGAGCAGCCTCTGCACGCAGGCCGGAGCCTGGTGCACCAGCAGTTCCACGGCGTCCCGGTTGCACAGGCCGGCACCCGCCTGCAGGGTGTCCTCGATGTGGCTGGCAAAGCTGTCGTCGGCTGCCGTCACGGCCGCAATGCCGCCCTGGGCCCAGCGGCTGGCGGAGCGGGGCTTGCGCTCCTTGCTGAGCAACAGCACCCGCAGGTGGGCCGGCAGCTCCAGGCAGGCCATCAGGCCGGCTGCACCACCACCCACCACCACCACGTCCCATGGCTGGTCAAACACCGGATCCCAGCCCTGGACGCGGTCGTTGCTCTCAGCTGCCATGGCTGCCGGTTCCTTCCGGCAGCGCCGGCATCAAAAAAGCCGCCGGAGGCCCGACGGCTTGCAACGGCTCGGAGAGCTTAGGGACTGGTGTTCAACGGTATTGGCCGTCGTTGATGCGATCAAAGCCCTCATTGAGGGCAATGGCCGGAGGTGTCACCGTGAAATTGGCCTTGTACTTGTTGAACAGCTCGCGCTGACGGTCAGTCAGGTCAAGCTCCAGCACGTCGTCCACAGCGCTGTAAGGCCCGCCCAGCACAATTTTGCCGGCCAGGGTGGGATACATGCCCGGGAAGTTCTGGAAACGCCGGACCGAACAGTTGTTCAGGTCCACCTTGTCGCCCCGCTCGGCGATCTTGTCGTCGGCGAGATTGCGGAGTTCAGCGGCATGCACCACAGGTGGCAGGACCAAGCCCATCAGCAGGCCAGCTAGCAGAACCCCGCTCATCAGCCAGGCAACCAGCCGTTTCATCGCAACACCTCTTGGAAGGATGGGAGATCAGGTGGGCGCACCACCGGCTCCCAACGCTACAGAACACCCCGTTGGGGATCCGTCGGCGGGGGGCAGGCGGTAGCAGATCTTCAGATCAGGCCACTCAGGGTGGGGGCGATCAGGGCCAGAGCAAGGAATAGGACATCCACCAACAGGGTGGTGGCCAGGGCCGTGGCGGCGATCTGCGCCACGGGCCCACACCGCCAGAGCCAGCGGCTGAGCTGGCTGAGGCCGAGTCCAAAGCCAGCCACCACAAGCAGCGGTGCGGGGTGGAGCAGGGTGCCGGCGGCATGGCGGAGCAGGGTCACCGCTGCAGCGGGTTCGGCGGCCACCGCCTGCGGCCAGAGCGGCATCAGACCGGTGGCGGCGATGGCCGCATCGGTGGCCGCCGTGCCCAGCAAGGAACCCAGATAAAAGCCGCAGGCCAGTCGCCAGCGTCCCCCCAGCCCTGCCAGGGCAAGGGGTAGGGCCAGGGCTTCCAGGGGGAGGTGGCAGATCGGATACTGCCGCGCCCAGCCCCAGAACAGGGCTCCGGCCAGCCAGCTGCCACTGAACCCCACCAGCACTTCACCGCTGCGCCGGAGACCATCTCCCCGGCTGTGGGCCATGGCCAGCCCGGCGGCCAGCAGCACCGCAGTGAAGAGAACGGCGCTGAACGGGGCCTGGCGCACCCAGGGGGCCTCCACAAACACCGGCAGCACCACCAGCAGGCCACTGAGCAGAACGGCTGACGGGCCGGTCCACGCCGTCAGCTGCATGGCTCGGTGGAGGCTGCCGAACGGCACCCCTTGCCCAGTCTGGAGCTGGGGCCAAGGGGCCTCCACGGGTTCGGATGCCGCGGCAGGAGTCGGCGATGCTGCGCCCGCTGGCAATGCTCTCGGCGAAACCCCGATCACCCGGCTTGTGAAGAAAGTTGTGCAACCTTAAGGGTTTTGGGTCGCCACGCCGCCATAGCTTCGGTTGGTTGTGCGTTTTTTGCCGCTGTGCCAAGCCTGATAGTCGCCTGGTCACACCCGTTCGGCGCGGCCACGGCGGTTGACGTGGCGGTTGACGCGGCAATGGCGGCTGCCCCGGGCATGGCGCCGGATGGGGGGCTGGGGATGCTGGAGGCTTGCTGGCGCGCCCTGGTGCTCGGCGTGGTGCAGGGGCTTACGGAGTTTCTGCCGATCAGCAGCACCGCCCACGTGCAGGTGGTGCCGATGGCCCTGGGCTGGGGCGACCCCGGGGTGGCCACCATCGCCGTGATCCAGCTGGGCAGCATTGCGGCGATCCTCGCCTTTTTCCGGAGCGACCTCACCGCTGTGGTGCGGGGTGTGGCCCAGGCCCTGCGCGAGGGGCGCTGGGGTTCCACCGAGGCGCGCATGGGCATCGCCATTGCCCTGGGCACCCTGCCGATCGTGTTCGCTGGCATGGCCATCAAGCGCTGGGTGCCTGGCTACGACACCTCCCCGCTGCGCAGCCTGCCGGCGATCGCCACCGTCTCGATCGTGATGGCGCTCCTGCTTGGGCTTGCCGAGCTGGTGGGCCGGCGCGCTCGCCGGCTCGACGACGTGCAGCCCCGGGATGGGCTGCTGGTGGGGTTGGCCCAGGCCCTGGCCGTGATTCCGGGCGTGTCGCGCTCGGGCAGCACCCTCACCGCGTCCTTGTTTGCCAACTGGGAGCGGGCCGCGGCGGCCCGGTTCTCCTTTCTGCTGGGGATCCCGGCGATCACCCTGGCCGGGTTGGTGGAGATCAAGGGGGCCCTGGAGGCCCCGGCCAATGGCGGGCCGATTCCCCTGGCGGTGGGCATCCTCTCGGCGGCGGTGGTGTCATGGCTGGCCATCGCCTGGCTGCTCCGCTTCCTGCAGCGTCACAGCACCTGGGTGTTCGTGGCCTATCGGCTCGTCTTCGGGATGACGATCCTGCTCTGGCTGCGCGCCACAGTGGAGGGGTAAACAGCTCCAGGCACCAGCTCCGTCGATGTGGAACGAACCCTCCGCCGGCATCGCCGTTGCCGCTGATCAGGCGAGCGGCGCCGCTGGGGCAACCCCCCGCCTGCCCCAGCCGGCCGTGGTGGCCACGGTGGAGCCCGGTTCCATCGGAGAGGAACTGGGCTTCCAGCCCGGCGACTGCCTGCTGAGCATCAACGGCCATCGTCCCCGCGACCTGATTGATCTGCAGGTGCTGGTGGGTGAGGAGGAACTGGTGCTGGAGGTGGAGGACCCCGACGGCAGCATTCACACCGTGGAGCTGGAGAAGGATCTTGACGAGGGACTGGGCCTGGGCTTCACCGAGGCCCTCTTTGATGGCCTCAAGCAGTGCAACAATTCCTGCCCTTTCTGCTTCATCGACCAGCAGCCGCCGGGCAAGCGCCGCAGCCTCTACCTCAAAGACGACGATTACCGCCTCAGCTTCCTCTACGGCTCCTATCTCACCCTCACCAACCTGGGCGATGCCGACTGGCGGCGCATCGAGGAGCAGCGGCTTTCACCTCTGTACGTCTCCGTGCACGCCACCGATCCGGAGCTGCGCAGTCGCCTGCTGGTGAATCCCCGGGCGGGCCTGCTGCTGGATCAGCTGCGCTGGTTCCAACAGCGTGATCTGCAGATCCACGCCCAGGTGGTGGTGTGTCCGGGGCTGAACGATGGCGCGGCCCTGGAGCGCACCCTGCGGGATCTGGCGGATTTCGCCGGCGGCGACTGGCCAGCCGTGCTCTCCACCGCCGTGGTTCCTGTTGGCCTCACCCGCTTCCGGCCGCCGGCCGATGGGCTGGTGCCGGTGGACCGGCCGGGGGCCCGGGCGGTGATTGCCCTGGTGGAGTCGTGCCAGGCGGACTTTCAGCGGCGCCTTGGCAGCCGGTTCGCCTGGCTCTCCGACGAGTGGTACCTGATTGCGGGCCTGCCCCTGCCACCCCGTGCCAGCTACGAAGACCTGCCCCAGCAGGAAAACGGCGTGGGCAGCATCCGCGCCTTCCTGGAAGAGCTGGAGCGGGCAACCCGCTCACTCCCCCAGAGGCTGGAGCGGCCCCAACGACTCAGCTGGGTGGTGGGTCGGCTGGTGGCCGAGGCCCTGGAACCGGTGGTGCGGCGCCTGAACGCCATCGAGGGGCTGGAGTTGATCCTGCATGGCCTGGCCAGCCCCTACTGGGGTCAGGACCAGGTGGTCACCGGCCTGCTCACCGGTTCCGACCTGCTGGAGGGCCTGCGTGGTCAGGACCTGGGCCAGGCCCTGCTGCTGCCCGCGGTGATGCTGCGCCAGGGCGAGCCGGTGTTTCTCGACGACATGACCCTGGCAGAACTGGAGCGGAGCCTGGACCTTCCCATCCAACTTGTGCGTGGTGCGGCCGACCTCGTGGCTGTTTGTTCCACATCCTTCACGTTCCCGGGAGATCCTTAAACTCCCACCACAAGCTTGAGCAAGGCGTGCCCCATTCCGCTACCCGACTGGCACTGGTCAGTGTGCTGGGCTTGCCCTTGTTCACCCCCCCCGTTTGGGCTCAGCAGCCTCAAGCAGCCGTGGCTGTCCCGGAAGCCACCTCTGCCCAGGCCAGTCCGGGTCCCCAGGCAGTGCCCCTCGCTCCTGACGTGAAGGGAGAGCGGCCCCAGGTCAATCCCAAGCTGGTTCCCCCGGCCGCCACCGAGCTGCCCCCCACTCTCGCCCCCTACGCCGCGCCTCCCCGGCTCGCCCTGCCGATCCGCCCCGAGCAGGTCACGATCCGGGAGCTCAGGCCCCTCACCCTGGCCCAGGTGGAGACCCTGGCTGAGGTCAACAACCCCAATCTCAAGGCGATTGCCAGCCAGGTGGACCAGGCCCAGAGCAATCTGCGGGCCCAGATCGCCCTTTGGTACCCCACCATCAATCTCGATGCCGGGTCCTTGCCCCGCTTCACCAACAGCTCCCGCCGCACGCGCACCCGAACCGAGGGCACCACGACCCAGACCACGGATCGCTGGGCCGCAGCTGCGGCGATCACCGCCCAGTGGGCCCTGATCAACCCCCAGCGCACGCCAACGATCGCCGCAGCCCGGGATCAGTTTGAGCGTGCCCAGTTCCAGTATGTGATTGCCCTGCGCGACCTTCGGCTCCAGGCCGCCCAGGCCTATTTCGACCTGCAGCAGGCCGACGACCAGGTGCGCATCGGCCAGGAATCCGTGCGGGCCTCCCTGGTGAGCCTGCGCGATTCCCGGGCCCGCTTCCAGGCGGGAGTAGCCACCAAGCTGGAAGTGCTGGAGGCGGAGACCCAGCTCGCCCGCGACCAGCAGCTGCTCACCAACGCCCTGGCCTTCCAGTCTGTGGCCCGCCGGGGATTGGCCTCCCTGCTCGACCTGCCCCAGACCGTGACCCCCACAGCCCAGGATCCATCGCGGGTTCTGGGGGTGTGGCAACCGAGCCTGCAGGAAAGCATCGTGGCGGCCTATGCCTTCCGCGAGGAGCTGGATCAGGTGATTCTGGATATCTCCATCGCCAACAGCCAGGCCAATGCTGCCCTGGGCCAGGTTCAGCCTTTTCTCAATATCTTTACCGGGTTTGATGCAGGTTGGTTTGATGGAGATCCCAATCCCCAGATTAAATCGGGTGGCAATTTTGATGTCTCGGTGGGGATGGGCTTCAGTTGGCGGCTGTTCGATGGAGGCGCTGCCGCGGCCCAGGCTCGCCAGAGTCGACAGCTGGCCGAAGAGAACAACTTCCGCTTTGCCCAGCGTCGTGATGCCATCCGCCTGGAAGTGGAAGATAGTTTCTATGAACTGGAGAAAAACAACCGCAACATCACCACCACGGCCCGTGAAGTGATCTCCGCCAGAGAATCCTTGAGGCTGGCCCGTTTGCGTTTCCAGGCGGGTGTCACCACCCAGCGGGAGGTGGTGGACAACCAAAGGGATCTCACCCAGGCCGAGGTGCGCTTCTCCACCGCCATCACCGACTACAACAAGCGCCTTGCTGAGTTGCGGCGCCGAACCGGACTGGACCAGATTCTTTCCTGCCCGGCGCGAACGCTGCCGGCGGTGAAGCCCTTGGGGGCCTCCGATATTCCTGTGGAGCCCTCCCGCCTGTTGCCTGCGTGTGATGCGGCGAATCCCGGGGCTGTCTGATCCTGGCCTCCCTGTCCTGTCTGGTCCCACCCTGCCGCTGACGGATCTCTTTGGCCCAACTCTTGCCATCCTCTGCGCCCGCCAAAGGTCTGGGTCTCGCCACCACGGTTCGGCTTGGTTTGTTCCAGGGCTGTCTGGGCTGCCTGGCGGTTGTGTTCGCGGGTTTGATGAACCGGGTGATGATCAGCGAACTGGGATTCCCCGCTCTGCTGGTGGGCCTGGCCCTGGCCTTTGAACAGTTCGTCTCCCCGAGCCGGGTGCTGTTTGGGCAGTTGTCCGATGCCCGTCCAATTGCCGGTCGTCACCGTCTCCCCTACATCTGGCTCGGCACCAGCCTGTTCTGCGGTCTGGCCCTGCTGTCGGTGCCGTTGATCTTCCATGTCGCCCGCCTGCTGGAGGGGGATCGGGGCGGGGTGCTCTGGGCCGGGATCGCTGCCCTCTGCGGTCTGTTTGCCCTCTATGGCCTGGCGATTTCGATGGCCAGCACCCCCTATCTCGCCCTTGTGATCGATCGCACCAATGAACAGGAGCGCTCCAAGGCCGTTGGCATCATCTGGTGCCTGCTCACGGTTGGCATCGTGGTTGGGGCGATCGCCACGGCGATTGCCCTGGGGGGACTGGATGGCGTAACGGATCCGGCCGTGCTGGAACCCGCACTCCTCCGGTTCATGCTGGGCATTGTGCTTGCGGTTCTGCTGCTCACCCTGATCGCCACGGTCGGGATGGAACGTCCCCGCCAGAGCCAGCCAACTTCGGTGCCTGGGTCTGCCCCCCGGGAAGATGCCATCACTCTTGAGCAGGCGTGGGCCCTGGTTACGTCGAGCCGCCAGGTGTTGGTGTTTTTTCTCTTCCTGGTGCTGTTCACCCTGGGTCTGTTTCTGCAGGATCCGATCCTGGAGAGCTACGGCGCCGAGGTGTTCGGCATGCCGATCGCCGCGACGGCATCGCTCAATGCCATCTGGGGAGTCGGCACCCTGCTGGGCCTGATGGTGGCCGGGGTGTGGATCGTGCCCCGCTTCGGCAAACTGGCCACCGCCAGACTTGGCTGTCAGTTGATTGCTACCAGCCTGCTGCTGTTGCTCCTGGCTGGTCTGACGGCCAAGGTGGCCCTGCTGAGAGTGGTGATGCTCCTGTTCGGCTTTTCGGCCGGGATCGGCACCAACAGCGCCCTGGTGCTGATGCTCGATCTCACCCTGCCGGAGGCGGCGGGCACCTTTGTTGGCGTCTGGGGCCTGGCCCAGGCCATGTCGAGGGCTCTTGGCAAGGTGTTTGGCGGAGGACTGCTGGATCTGGGGCGCTGGCTGTCCGATCTGCTGGGCATCGGCTCCTCCCCGTTTCCCGCCTACGCCCTGGTTCTGGGCGTTGAAGTGGGTGTTGCCCTGGGTGCGCTGCTGGCCCTGAGCAGAGTCAATCTGCGTCAGTTCAGAGAGGATACGGGTCGAAGCCTCACCAAGGTGCTCTCCCTCGAGCTCGGATGACACTCGCCCTCTCCCCCCCAGATCTGAATCCTGGCCTGATGGCCCTGCTCGATCGGGTGGGGGAGCGGCAGCGGAGCGATTTTGGCCATTCGGCTTCGGACGTGAAGGCCGATGGCAGCCTGATCACGGCCTGTGACCGCTGGAGTGACACCACCCTGGTGCAGGGCCTTGCTGAACACTTTCCTGGGGAGGGGGTGCTCAGTGAGGAAGGGGATCGGCGCGTCCCCCCCTCGTCCAGTTACTGGGTGGTGGACCCGCTCGACGGCACCACCAACTTTGCTGCGGGCATTCCCTATTGGGCGATTTCCCTGGCTCGCTTCCAGGATGGACAGCCCCAAATGGCGATCCTGGACGTCCCCCCCCTGCGTCAGCGCATCGTGGCCCTGCGCGGCCAGGGGGCCTGGCGCAATGGCAAGCGCCTCTCTCCGCCGTCGCTTCAGAGCCACCCTGCTGGCTGTGCGTCCCTGTGCAGCCGCTCGATCGGCGTGTTGCAGAAGCTTCCCCATCAACGCTTCCCTGGCAAGATCCGCCTTCTCGGCGTTGCCAGCCTCAATCTTGTGAGCGTGGCCATGGGGCAGACCGTGGCCGCTCTGGAGGCCACACCCAAGATCTGGGACCTGGCCGCTGCCTGGTTGGTGCTCACCGAACTGGACTGTTCACTGCGCTGGTTGGCCCGCTCGCCTGAGCAGCTCCTGCCCGGATCAGACCTCACTGAGGCCGACTTCCCCGTGCTGGCAGCGGATCAGCCGGAGACCCTGGCCCGCTTCCTCCCCTGGGGAGAGGCCCTGGTGGCCTGATCGCCCCGACCCGGAACGCATCCTGGTTGCGCCCTGGGGGCTGAGGTGTTAGGGTGTTGGACTGCGCCACCTGAGAGGGGAGCGCAGCTTGCGGAACCAGAGAGGCGAGAGCCTGCGGTGATGTAAGTTTTCTGAGTCGCTGAAAGGCGACGAGCTGCCGAGAGCCCTGAGCCGAAAGGTGAGGGAGCGGAAGCAGCTGAACCTGGACAACCCAAGAAGTTTAGGAACTGACGCTTTCACTGCGTCATGTTTCCTTAAGGGGAAGGAACGTAAGCGTCGTGGATGCAGCCGCTGATGGCGGAGGCAAATACGAGGAGCGTTCTGG
>CALRKN020000031.1:0-29430 GCA_943368005.1 Bradyrhizobium ivorense
ACACCCTGGGGCTCGAAGCGGTGGGTGATCAGGTTGAGCAGGGTGGCACCAGCCCGTTTCGCTGCGGCGGTGATGGTGTCCCTGAGGAAGGCTTCGTCGTCGAGCCGGGCGCTGTCGCAGGCGTAGAGCTCGAGGATGCAGTGTTTGCCCACCGTGTCGGAGTTGGGCTCGGTCGGGGTCGCCGGAAGGGAGTCGTCCGTGACGCTGGGGGTGTGGAGGGCTCCGGTCCATCCCGGGTGGGGGTGGAGGCAGGGCAGGCTCTGGGTCATGGAACACAGCCAGACAAGGGCGCCCACATTACGCGTCGGTTGCGAGGACTGCGCAGCCGGCCTGCATGTGCACCACCTGGCACTGCTGGCGCCAGCCGCCATGGAAGGCGTCGAGGTGGGTGGTGCTCACCAGGCACTGGTGGCCCTGGCCGACCGCCTCGAGCAGCAACCCCTGGCGCCGGGGGTCGAGCTCGGCCAGAACATCGTCGAGCAGCAGCAGCGGTGGTTGCCCCACCACCTGTCGCACCAGTTCCAGCTCCGCCAGCTTGAGGGCCAGCACCACGGTGCGCTGCTGCCCCGCCGAGCCATAGCGCCGGGCCGGTTGCTCACCCAGCAGCAGCTCCACGTCATCGCGGTGGGGTCCCACGCCGCACTGGCCTAGGCGGAGCTCCTCCTGGCGCTGGGCGAGCAGCTGGCTGGCCAGGGCCTGCCGCCAGGGTTCCTCCGCATCCGGTCCCTCCAGCCGGGTGCCGCTGCGGTAGTGGAGCTCCAGGACCTCCCGGCCTCCGCTGAGCCGGCTCTGCCAGGCCGTGGCCAGGGGCTGCAGGCGTTGCAGGGCCCGGTGGCGGCGACGGTGCAGGCGGGTGCCGATCAGGGCCAGCTGCAGGTCGAAGCTGTCGAGCAGGGCATCGAGGGTCTGCCCCCCCAGCCCCCTGCGCAGCAGCTGGCTGCGCTGCCGCAACAGGCGGCCATAGCGGCTGAGCAGGTCGGCATAGACCGGTTCAAGCTGCAGCACCACCCGGTCGAGCCAGTGGCGTCGGATGGCGGGTTCACCCCGCACCAGCTCCAGGTCGAGGGTGCTGAAACCTACGCAGCGCAGCGAGCCCAGCAGGTCGTGCTGCCGGCCCAGCACCTTGCCATTGCGGCTCACCCGGCGGCCTCCCTGGCACCGCAGCTCCAGCTGCAGCAGATCGCCCTCGGCGGTGCCGCCCCGCACCACAGCGTCAGGCTCGCCATGACGGATCAGGTCACGGTCGCTGCCGGTGCGATGGGAGCGCAGGCTGCCCAGCAGTTCCACCGCCTCCAGCAGGTTGGACTTGCCTTCCCCGTTCGCCCCGACCACCAGCAGTCGTGGAGCGTCAAGGCTGAGCTCCAGCCGCTCGATGTTGCGGAACCGCCGCAGCTCCAGGCGTTGCAGTCGGATGGATCGGGTGCGCTGAGCCGTTAAGGTAAGTTCGTCCGGTCCATGCCCCGTGCGGGTTGTGGGGGTCTGTCCGTCATTACTGGCCACGTCCCGGTTCGCCGGATCATCCGTGGGCATGTAGCTCAGTTGGATAGAGCATCAGATTCCGGTTCTGAGGGTCGGGGGTTCGAGTCCCTCCATGCTCGTTGAATGCCGGATGGACCCCCTGGAGATCCCTGCCCCTCCGCTGATCGCGGGGGGTTTTTTATGCGAATCGCCCGGGGCTGAGCGCCGGAGGCTGGCTACTGCACCGGGACGTTTCGCCTCAGAGATCCAGGCCCATGGCCCGGATGCCGTTGGGGTCCACCACGAAGCCGAGGCGCTCCAAAGCCACCTGGGCTGACGGCGGGGCCGACAGGGAGATGCTGCAGCCGGGCAGCTCCCGCCGCATCCGACCCAGGGAGGCCTGCAGCAGGGCCTGCATCAGCTCGTCGTGGGCGGGGTCGTCGGGATCGGCCCAGAGGTCCCAGAGATTGGCATTCAGCGCCCGGTCGCTGGTAGCGCGCACGAAGGCCACCAGGTTGCCGGCGTCGGTTTCGATGCGCACGTGCCAGAGACTTTGGTCCAGCACCCGTTGCCACCGTTCAGGACCCCGGGCCCGCTCGCCGGCCTGGAGCAGCAGACGATCGAGGCCGTCGGCGGCGGGCAGCCCATCGCTCAGCAGCTGGTAGCCAGCCCGCAGCCGTGGCGGGGGCGTGAGGTGGCGAAAGGGGAGCAGTAGGGAGCCCAGGGTGACCTCGTGGCGGTTCAGCCGGTATTGCGCATGCCTGCGGCGATGCCATTGATGGTGAGCAGGGCTCCCCGCAACAGCTCGCTGCGGCTGTAGGTGCGGCCGTCGTGCCCCGGGCTGTCGGGTTCACTCATCGGCGGCTGGCGGTTCTGGTCGCGCAGGCGCCGCAGCAGTGCCACCTGGAGAAAGCCGAGGGGGATGATGGTGCGATTGCGCAGATCCACCGACAGCTGCAGGGCCGGGTCCCCATCGAGCAGTCGCTGATGACCGGTGATCTGCAGCACCAGGTCACGGGTGAGGCCGAACTCAGCGGAGATGGTCTGGAAGATCTGTTCGAAGGCCTCGCGATCGCTGCTGCGACCCAGGGCCTGCACGTAGTGGTGGGCCAGGTCGATGTCCACCTTGGAGAGGGTCATCTCCACCTTGGAGATCAGCATGCGGAAAAAGGGCCAGCGCTGATAGAGCAGCCGCAGCAGTTCCAGCTGGGCCGGATCCCGCTCCAGCTCCTCCTGTAGCGCGGCGCCCACCCCGAACCAGCTCGGCAGCAGGAAGCGGCTCTGGGTCCAGCCGAACACCCAGGGGATCGCCCGCAGACTCGAGAGGTCCTTGGCGCCGCTCTTGCGGCGGGCCGGGCGGCTGGAGATCTGCAGTTTGCTGATCTCCTCGATCGGGGTGCACTGCTGGAAAAAGGCCACCAGATCAGGGTTGTCGTGCACCAGGGCCCGGTAGAAGTCGCGGGAGCGGGCTGCCAGCTTGCCCATCAGCTCATTCCAGCTGGGGGTGTCATCCACCGGTGTGCTCACCAGGCTGTTCTGGATCACCGCTGTGGTGACCGTCTCCAGGTTGAAGAGGGCCAGTTCCGGCAGGGCATATTTCGAGGCCAGCACCTCGCCCTGTTCGGTGATCTTGATGCGGCCGCGCAGGGTGCCGCTGGGCTGGGCCAGGATCGCCTGATAGGCCGGCCCTCCGCCGCGGCCCACCGAGCCACCGCGGCCATGGAAGATGCGCAGGGCCACGCCGTGCTGGGTCGCCAGCCGCTGCAGGGCGATCTGGGCCTTGTGGATTTCCCAGTTGCTGGAGAGGAAACCGGAGTCCTTGTTGCTGTCGGAATAGCCCAGCATCACTTCCTGCAGGGGCTCGTTGCCATCCCAGCCCGCCAACAGCTGCCGGTAGAAGGGTTTCTGGAACAGGGCGTCCATCACGGCCGGCGCCCCCTGCAGATCCTCCACGGTCTCGAACAGCGGCACCACCAGCAGGGAGGAGCGCTGGGCCACCGGATCCACCAGTCCGGCCTCCTTGGCCAGCAGGAGCACCTCCAGCAGATCCGACACCGTGTGACTCATCGAGATCACGTAGGTGTGGCAGATGCGGGTGCCGAATTCCTCCTGCAGCCGTTTCACCATGCGCAGCACGGCGAAGGTCTCGGCTGCGGCATCGCTCCAGATGCTGGTGGTGGGGGGTAGGAGCGGGCGGCGGGTCTGCAGTTCCACCAGCAGCCAGGCGATCCGCGCCGCTTCGTCCATCTCCCCGTAGGGAACCGGCAGCTGCAGGTAGCGGGTGAGCTCATCCAGGGCATCGCTGTGGCGAGTGCTCTCCTGGCGGATGTCAAGGCTCGCCAGGCAGAAGGCGAAGATCTGCACCTGGCTGATCAGGTGCTGGAGGGACTCACAGCTCAGACCGGTGCTCTCCAGGCTTTCGAGCACCAGTTCCAGGTCGCCGCGGAATTCGTCCACGGAGCTGTAGTGCAGATCCTGGGTGGTGGGCCCGGTGCTGGCACCCAGGTTGCCGCCGGGGAGTGGCACGCTGCTGGTGGTGTCGCACGGTGATTCCCAGCCGGCGTCGGCCAGCAGCCGGTTGCGGGCTTCGGTGAGTCGCAGCCGCTCGAGCACGTAGCTGAGCTTGAGGCGGTAGGGCTCCAGCCGGTAGCGGGCTGCCCGCTCCTCGTAGATCTCCGGGAAGCGCAGCCGGTCCATCTCCAGGGACTCCAGCAGTGCCGGACTCACCTGGCTCCACTGCATCGAGATGCTGAGCTGGTCGCGCAGAGCGGCGACGGATCGGATGTAGCGCTCGAGCATCAGCTGGCGCTGATAGCAGGCCGTTCGCCAGGTGATCTCCGGGGTCACCGAGGGGTTCCCATCCCGGTCGGAGCCCACCCAGGAACCGAAGGTGCAGAAGGAGTCGCGGGGAACCTCCACATCGGGATAGCTCTGTGCCAGCGCGGCCCGCACCCGCTGGCGCAGCATCGGCATGGCGTCGAACAGCACCTGCTGGAAGTAGTGCAGGGCGTAGTCGACCTCGTCGAGCACCGTGGGCTTGAACTGGTGCAGCTCATCGGTGCGCCACCAGAGGCGGATCTCCTCCTCCAGCTGCTGGCGCAGGTTGTGGCGCTCCAGGGGGTTGAGCCCACTCCCCTGCTCCAGCTTCTGGATCAGGCTGGCCACCCGTCGCTGCTTGTGCCGCACGGTGTGGCGCACGATTTCGGTGGGGTGGGCGGTGAACACCAGGCGCAGGTCGAGGTGGCGCAGCAGGGTTTCCAGCTGGGCGGGCGGAACGTTGAGGCTGCGCAGCCGCTCGAACAGCTGGCGGAAGGTGGCCGGCTCGGTCTGGCTGGCCAGCGGTGGCAGAAAGGGGTCGGCGGCGACGGGTTCGTTGAGGTGCTTGAGGCTGTCGAGATAGGTGTCCTCCTCAATGTGTTGCTCGAGGATGTTCACCAGCTGGAAATACAGCGAAAAGGCGCGGGCAGCCGCAATCGCCTCGGCCAGATCCATCTCCCGGATCAGCTGCACGATCGCGCCGCTGGCCTCGGTGCCGGCCTGGGCAGGATCTCCTCCCGTCTCGCAGGGATCGCTGAGGTGTTTGAGGCGCAGCAGTCGATCGGCCTGTTCCGGGGGGCACTCGCTCTGCAGCACCGCCTTCCAGAGATCCTCCACCAGTTCGAGGCGCTCTCCCAGCAGACGGGTGGCCCTCGGGGATGGTTCGGCGACGGGAGGCACGAACTGCCGCATGGGGGTGGAACTGGCAGTGCCGGATGGGTGGATCATCCCAAAGCACCAGGCCTGCTGTCTGTGTGGCTGGTAGCGGACCGGGCCGGGCCGGTCTGCAGCAGTTGTTCCTGGCTGGCCATCGCCTCGATCTCCTGGCTGAGGATGGCGGGGATGGCTTCGCCGGCCCGGTGCCGGGCCAGCCAGCGCATGGCCTGGTTGCCCTGGTGCAGCACCTCGGTGAGCGGCTGCAGGGTTGTCGCCAGCCCCTGCTGCCGGGCCAGGGGTTCCAGCTCGTCCAGCGTCGTCGCCAGCCAGTCGCCGCAGCGAACCGCCGCCCCATCCCGCCAGTGGGCCAGCTGGGCATCGAGGCTGGATCGGGCGCAGGCCTGGTCGTTGCTGTCGGCCAGGGCTGCCAGTGCCGCTGGGGAGAGCTGGCTTGCCCGCAGGGGATCCCAGTGGTCCGGATCCCTCACCAGCTGCAGCAGGCGCAACTCGGCGAAGGCCGTGATGGCCAGCAAGAGGAGGGGATCGCTCACCAGGTCGCAAATGCGGATCTCCAGGCGGTTGAGATCGTGGGGACGGTCATCCCCGTTGGGACGCACGGAGGTCCAGAGGTGGCGCACGTTCTGCATGCTGCCCAGGGCCAGTTGCTCCTCCATCCAGGTCACGTAGTGCTGGTGGTTCAGGAACAGCGGCACCTGCGGCGGGGTGAGCGGGAACTGCAGCCAGCGCTGCGAGTGGGCGCCGGTGGCCTGGCCATCGAGGAACGGTGAGCTGGCGCTGAGGGCCAGCAGCAGGGCCGCTTCACAGCGCAACAGTCGCAACCCGGCGAACAGGGTGTCCATGCCCTCAAAGCCGCTACCGGGTGTGAGCCCCAGGTTGATGTGCACGCTGGCGGTGACCACCCGGGTGCCGTAGGTGCGCTCGATGTAGCTGTGGTACGGGTGGGTCGGGTCAGACCGTTCAAACCGGCCGCTGTCCCCCAGGCTGAGGGTGCTGCCCGGCAGCAGGGTGAGCCCCCGCTGGGCCAGCCAGGGCCTCAGCAGCAGGCGGGGTTGCAGCAGCAGTTCCAGCTGCTGGCCGTAGTTGCTGGCCGGCGGTGTGACGTATTCCAGATTGCGGTGATCCGGTTCTGTCACAAACCCTTCCAGGGCCGCGGCCGCCTCGGCGCTGCAGCCCACCACGCTGCCATCGGCGCGGCCGGTGAACAGCTCCACTTCAAAGCCCTTGAGCAACGGCGCGGTCATCGGCAGGGCATCCTCACTGCAGGCAGGCCAGGGCTTTCAGCATGCCCCGGGCCTTGTTGAGGGTTTCCTGGTATTCGGCTGCGGGCTGGGAGTCGGCCACCAGGCCCGCACCGGCCTGTACCTGCACCCGCCAGTCCCCCTCGCCCGTGGGCAGCACCACCATGGTGCGGATGGTGATGGCGGTGTTGAGGGCACCGGTGAGATCCACGGCGCCATACACGCCCGAGTAGGGGCCGCGGGCATCCGGTTCAAGGGCATGGATCAGCTGCATGGCCCGGATCTTGGGGGCACCGCTCACGGTTCCGGCAGGGAACGAGGCCATCAGCAGGTCCCAGACAGTTTTTCCTTCGGCCATCAGCCCCTCCACCTGACTCACGATGTGCATCACGTGGGAGTAGCGCTCGATCACCATCAGATCGGTCACGGTCACGCTGCCGGGCTGGCAGACCCGGCCCAGGTCGTTGCGGCCCAGATCCACCAGCATCACGTGCTCTGCCCGCTCTTTCGGGTCGGCCAGGAGTTCGGCTTCCAGCGCGCGATCCTCGGCCCCATCGGCTCCCCGGGGTCGGGTGCCGGCAATCGGCCGCAGGGATGCCCGGATCCCCCCATCCGCCAGCGGATCGGCCTTCACCATCACCTCGGGACTGGAGCCGATCAGGTACCAGCCGCCGAAGTTGAAAAACGCCATGTAGGGCGATGGATTCACCATCCGCAGGCTGCGGTACAGCTCGAAGGGGTCGCGCTGGATGCGGGTTTCCAGCCGTTGGCTGATCACCAGCTGGAACACATCCCCTGCGGCGATGTGCTCCCGGGCCTGGACCACGGCCGCCTCGAAATCCTCCCGGCTGCGGTTGCTCTCCGGCTGCAGCAGCGTGCCGATGGCCTCCACCGATGCCTCATGCCACCGCAGTGGCGTCACCCCGGCGGGCAGGGGGGCATGCATCCGGGCTTCCAGGCTGGCGATGCGCGCGGCGGCGGCGCGGTAGGCCTCGTCCGGATCGGCGCCGTCGCTCAGGTCGGCATAGGCCACTGCGGTGATCTGGCGCTTCACCTGGTCGAACACCAGCAGGCTGTCGGCCAGCATCCAGCAGCCATCGGGGGGGGCTCCCTCGGCGGCAGGGTGCACCGGCACGGTGGGCTCCACCCAGCGGATCAGTTCATATCCCCAGAATCCGAACAGCTGGCCCACCGGTGGCAGCCCTGGAACCGCTCCACACCGGAGCGGGACAAGGCACTGCTGCAGCAGGGCAAAGGGGTTGCCGGTCAGCTCCTGCCGGCGACCATCCCGCCAGGTCTGTTCGCTGCGTTCCCCCCGGCTGGTGAGGATCCAGAGCGGATCGGCCACCACGAAGCTCCAGCGGCCGATCCGCTCGCCGCCCTCCACCGACTCCAGCAACACGCCGTGGTGGCTGTCGGCCCCCACCTTCAGCCAGGTGGTGAGGGGTGTTTCCAGGTCTGCAGGCCAGCGCTTCCACAGCGGGATGAAGCTGTGGCCGGCCGCCACCTGATCGCGGAAGGCCTGATCCGGGGCACCGGTGTCCAAGGGAGGCGGCTGCAGGCATTGCCTTTATAGGCGCCGGTCGTAACCGAATCGCTCGAAGTCCACTGCGTAGAGACGGTTCACAATCAGCCGTTCTTCCCGGCCATAGACCTCGTCGAGGCGGGCGCTCGCGCCCGTGCTGGTGCCGGCCCGGGGCGCGGGGGCGCCGGGCTCCACGCCGTACAGGTGCTGGAGGATGTGGGCCAGGTCGTGTTCGAGGGTCTCGACCCGGCCGATGAAGTTGAAGCGCTCCAGCGGCAGGCAGAGGATCTCCGCCTGTGGGGCCCAGTGCATGTCGAGGAACAGGCCGCCGGCCTCCAGATAGCGACAGAAGCCCAGGAAGGTTTCGGGCTGGCCGCGGCGGCTGGCCCAGGCCAGGAAGCGCCGCCCCTGGTGACGGCGGCGGCCCACCTTGTCGAGATAGGCCGACAGCACCCGGCTGTAGGGATCACGCACAACGGTGAAGACCCAGGCCTCCCGTTCCAGTCGTTGCACTTCCCGCGGGGAGAGCTGCAAGGGCCGCAGAAACTGATACTTGGGATGCTGGCGCCGTGGATGTTGGACACGGAAGCGGCTGTGTTCGAACAGCGCCTGGGTGATGGTGGTGTTTGCCGCCTTGGGAATGCGGTTGTAAAAAAAAGGCTCCAGCGGCGAATAGGCGCCGCGTGGATCGAGTTTGAACAGATCCATCGCTCCCCGGTAGGGATAGCGGCGGTAGAAGGGTGAGAGCAGGCGGGCACCGACCCGTCCGGCGGACCGCAACGCACCCGCACCCGGCATGGTGCCAGCCAATCGGCTCCGACCCAGCGAACGGGCCTGAGCCTAGGAGCCGGCGGTAGCGTGACCCCCAGACAATCGGCCTCCAACCAAGTCCGCTCCCCGATGGCGCCATCCAGGGCTCCAGCCCAGGCCTCGGCCAGAAACCTGCCCCACACTCAGCCCAACAGCCTGGTTCAGGCTCGGCCTTCCAGCCTGCCCAAGGTGGTGGCGATCGGCTTCAACAAATGTGCCACTCGCAGCCTGGCCCGCCTGTTTGCCCGTGCAGGGCATCCTGCGGTGCATCAGAAACGGCCGGGGCGTTGGCGGCGGCGGCGCAAGCTGGGCGGCATCATGCAGGCCAACCATCGGGCGGGCAGGCCACTTTTTTCGGGGGTGGAAACCTATACTTTCTACGGAGATCTGATCGACAGCAATTCGCGCTCCACCTTTGATGGGAATTGCCTGTTCAGGGAGGTACTGCACGATTATCCAGATGCGATTCTTCTGCTGAACTGGCGAGATCAGGATGCCTGGATTCGCTCACGGCTCGGCCACGGCCATGGGGAGTTCGCCGCCCGGGAACAGCGGGTTCGGGGCCTGGCCAGCCAGGAGGACCTGGTGCACCAGTGGCGCCGAGAGTGGGATCAGCATCTGGCGGCCGTGCGTTGTTTCATGGCCGATCGGCCGCAGCAGTTGCTGGACTTCAACATCGATCGCGACCCGATCGAATCCCTGATCGCCCGCCTGCCCGCCTACGGCCTGCGGGCCGAGCACTTCAGCGACATCGGCCGCAGTCGCGGTCGTCGGTTGCCGCCCTGGCTGAAGCTGGCCAAGGCCTGGTTCGCCCGGCACCGGCCCCGCGCCCAGCGCTGAGGATGGCCGGATCGGCCTCTCCTCCTTCGGATGATCATCAGTGAGCGCCATCGGCTGATCGTGCTGCACTGCCGCAAGGCGGCCGGCAGCTCCCTCTGCGTGTCGCTGGCCCGCAGTCTTGGTGCCGATGATCTGCAGATCAGCGCCCTGCCGGAAACGATGGCCCAGGGAATTGCCCTCACCCGCCGGGTGCGGCGCCTGGCCCTGCGCCACAGTCATTTTCTCCTGCCCCTGCACCACCTGCTGGGGGCCCGCGCCTACCGCCGCGCCCTCACCCGCGCGGTGGACCATGCCCACCGGCCGCTGCTGGGCCGCAAGCCCCCCCATGCACCCGCCGCCCGGGTGGCTGCGGCCTTCCCGCAGGAGTGGAGCGCATTTCGCAAGCTGGCGATCGTGCGCAATCCCTGGGACAAGACGGTGTCTGATTACTTCTGGCGCACCCAGGGCCTGCGTACACCGCCGTCGTTCGCCACCTATGTGGAAGCCCTGGCAGCCGGCCAGTCCCTCGGTGGCATCGTGCCGCTGGCTTTTCACGACAACTGGCCGATGTACACGATCGATCACCGGGTGGTGGTGGATTGCGTGGTGCGCTTCGAGCGGCTCCAGCCGGACCTGGCGGCCTTCTTTGCCGCGGTCGGTGTGCCCTGGGATGGCTGGTTGCCCCGCTCCAAAGGCAGCCTGCGGCCCGCCGGAGCTCCCGGCGGTTACCGGGCCTACTACACCCCTGAGCTGGAGCGCCTGGTGGGAGGCCTGTACGCGGCGGAGATTGACAGCCTTGGCTATCGCTTCTGAGCTGGGGCCGGGTTCCCGCGGGGGCTTCCCGCCCGCTCCAGAAAGGCGATCGCCCGCCGGTCGTCGACGCAGCTGGCCTCAATCCGCATCACGGTGCGCATCACCTTGCGGCGGTAGGCCTGACGCTTGGCGTCCAGGTTCGGCCCGCGGCTGATCTTCTCTTCCAGCTCCGCGCCGGAACGGGTGTAGTAGTGGTTGAGCTGCAGGTGGTCGGCGGCATAAAAGTCCGGCCTGTGCCGCCGGTGGAGTGGGCAGGCCTCGCCCCGGTCGTTCCAGGTGAGCCCCGGTCGGCCGGTTTCCATGCTGTGCACCCGCACGGCGGTGAGGCGGCAGGGGTCGACCAGACACTTGAAGTTGGCACCCCGCATCGGGTCTGCGGCGCGCTGGCGGTAGTTGGCCACCACCCCGCCGGCCGGTGGCTGCAGGTGGCCGTTGCGGCCGAACATGTGCCATGGCAGCGACAGGTTGCACACTTCGCTTCCCAGATGGGCGAGGGCCTCGTCCACGCTGCCGGTCTGAACCGGCACGAGGAATTCATCGGCATCGATGAAGGCGAGCCAGCGAAAGGCTCCGCCGAAGTTGGCGGTGGCATGGGCATAGGCGAGCACCTGGTTGTGAATCGGCCGGCAAAGGCGTCTGTCGGTGAGCCTCTGGCACCAGGGAATCACGGTGTGCCGCGCCGCCCCCAGCTCCCGCTCCAGGGTCGCGAGCGTGTCATCGCTGCAACCGTCGTCGTACACCAGCACATGGCGGATGCCGGCCAGCCGATGGAAGCGGGCCCATTCACCGATGTGCCTGGCTTCGTTGCGCACCACCAGCACGATCGCCACGCCGTGGCGATCGCTGGCCGGTCGGGGGGGCGTCAGACCCACCTGCCCGATCTTGATGCGTTGCAGCAGGGCGGTGAGCATGGGGCCATGAAAAAGCCGGGGTTCAAGCCCCGGCAGGTACAACGGATCGGGTTCGCCGATCAGGAATCAAAGGTGTTCTTGCCGGTGAACTTGAGATTGGCCGGGTTGGGGTTGGCGCCGATGCTGCGGGAGTTGTGCCCAACCATGGGGCGACCCTCGTTCACCTTCTCGGGGAACACACCATCTTTGGGGTGCAGAAACTCGGTATCGCCGCCCGGGTAGATGCGATAGATCTTGTAGTCCTCGATCCGGGGCTTGAACTTGGTGCGCAGCTGGGTGCCGAGGGCCAGGCACTGTTCCTTGCGGGCGAAATACATGATGTTCTCGCCGGCATTCATCTCGGCGGCACCGCCGGTGGGCAGCTCAAAGGGCTGGGCCTTGGAGCTGGTCCAGGTGATGGCGTATTTCTCTTCCGTTTCGGCCGAGTTCAGCAGACCGCCTGTGCTGCCGATGTACTTCGGGAGTTGACCGCTGAGCGCCGTTGCTGTCATGGCTGGTTCAGGTGTCGGCAGACTGGTTCAGCGGGAAGCTAGCACCGAGGTTTTGGCCCATTCCCAGGCGAGCGGCGAGTCTTCACACCCGTCAACAAACCGCCCGCTCCCGCTGTCCGGCTCGGCCCCTGCCGTTGGCTCAGCCGAGGGGGAAGAACACGGTGAGGCCGCTGCCATTGCGCTCCATCAGCCGACCCCCCAAGCGGCGGAACAGCTGCTGGGTGGCCTGGCGACTGAGATGCAGACTGCCGGTGGTGGGGTTCCAGCTGAGTACCGGCCCCACTGATCGCCTGCTGCCGCGGTCGTGCTCCCCCTCGCCACCGGGGGCACTGCTGGCACTGCTGCTCAGCTGCAGTTTCAGCCGTGACCCGGCCGGCTGCAGGGCCACAGTGACGCAGGTGCCGGCCGGCAGGCCGCGGCTGAAGCGATCGATCAGGCCGCCGAGCATGGTTTCCAGCCGGGCCGGATCACTGAGCACCGCGGGCAGCCCGGGTGTGATCTGCAGGTCGAGCTGCAGGCTGCGCCGCTTCAGCTGCCGCTGCCACAGGTCAGCCAGCTGGCGTAACAGTGCGCTCAGATCGGTGCGTGCCAGCTGGGGCTGGCAGGCGCCCTGGCCGTCGACGTTCCCGGGTTCGGGTGACTGGCGCTGCAGCTCGGCAGCGAGGAAAATCAGGCCGAAGCGGTCGATCTGTTCGCTGCATTCCCCATCGATCTGCTCCAGCCGCTGGCGCACCAGCTCGGAGAGGTCCGGGCGGCGCAGCAGCGACCGAATCAGGGTGCGGATCGTGGCCAGGGGTGTGCGCACCTCGTGGGTGAGGGCTTCCAGCAGGGCCAGCTCGCCGCCGGCTCCACCCGGCTGGGAGGGGGCGGATGGGGTGGGTTCCCGCAACACCGGCTGCAGCGTGACGCTGGGTGCGATCGCGGCCAGCCGATCGGCCAGCCGCGGCCAGAAGCGCAGGCCCAGCTCCGGATCGCTGCGCAGGGCTCCCAGGTGCTGGATCGCTTGGTGCAGCCGGTGGGCCTCCAGGGGTTCCCGCGCCAAGAGCTGGTGATGAATCAGGCCCAGGGCCTCGCTCAAAACGCCGGGGTCGAACCGCACCACCAGCCGCCGCTGGCCCGGGGCCCCCTCCAGGCAGAGGCCCACCTGCACGCTGGCGGTGATCACCAGCAGCAGGGGGTCTGTGCCGTCTTCCGCCAGCAAGGCGAGGCGGTGAAAACCGGAATGGCGCCCCTCTACGGCTTCGGGGCCCGAGCCCGGCAGCCGAGGGGCCTGGGCAACCAGCAGATCCTCAATCGGCGCCGGTGTCCACACCCAGCCCTGAAGACGATCCAGCAGCTGGGGTTCATACAGAGCTGGCAGGGGGGCCGCCAGCCAGAGCCCCCGATCGTCTGCCGCTGGCAGCAGCAGGTCGTCCTGCAGGGCGGCCAGGGCTGCCCACCACTGGCGCCGCACACAGTCGTCGTCGTTGCGCCCATCGGGTACGCCTGCCGCCAGGCAGCTCCGCACGGCCTGCAGGTTGGGTGCGGGGCCTTCCCCAGGACATTCGCGTTCCGGCTGGTCGACGGCAGCCATGGCTACCAGCGGCCCCTGGCGGCCCGCCCATGGCGCGCCACCGACGCGCAGAGGCCCAGGGCCATGAAGTTCATCAGCATGGCGGAGCGGCCATAGCTCAGGAAGGGAAGGGGGATGCCGGTGATGGGGCCGAGGCCGATGGTCATGTTGATGTTCACCACCACCTGGAACATCAGCATCGCGCCCACACCCACCACCACCAACGACTCCATGTCACTGCGGGCCTGGCCGGCGATCTGGAGCAGCCGCCACATCAGCAGCACGAAACCCAGCACCACCAGGGTGGAGCCGATGAATCCGGTCTCCTCCCCGAGGGCGCTGAAGATGAAATCGGTGTGCTGTTCAGGAATGAAGCGCAGCTTCGTGAGTGCCCCCTGCATCAGGCCCGTTCCCCAGAGCTGGCCGCTGCCGATCCCCACGGTGCTCTGCAGCAGGTGATACCCCCCGCCCAGCGGATCCTGGCCCGGGTCGAGAAACAGGGTGAGGCGGTCGCGCTGGTGGGGTCGCAGGCCGTGCTCCCAGAGCCAGGGGGTGAGCACGGCGAACAGGCCCTGTACCGCCACCGCCACGGCGAGCATGATCCGTTTCCAGGGCAGGGAGGTCCAGGCCAGCCAGCCCATCAGGGGGATCCAGCCGATCAGCAGCCAGGGCAGGGTGCCGGCGGCGATGGCGCTCACCAGAGGGGAGAGCAGCAGCACCACCCAGGCGGCGGGCATGCCGGCCCAGAACAGCGTCACCAGCAGCACGGCGCCGAACACCAGCGAGGTGCCGAGGTCGGGCTGGATGAACACCAGCAGCCAGGGCAGGCTGATCAAGGCCACCGGGCGCATCAGATCCACCGGCCGTTCCACCGGATGGCGGGCCAGAACCTCAGCCAGCAGCAGGATGGCTCCGAGTTTGGCGAACTCGGAAGGCTGAACGTAGAAGCCTCCGATGTTGATCCAGCTCTGGGCGCCGAGGGCGCTCACTCCCACCACGCGAACCGCGACCAGGCTGGCCACCATCGCCGCGTAGATGGGCCATTTCCAGGCCTGCAGCCGTTCCAGCGGCAGCCGGGCCAGCAGCAGGGCCACCCCGAGGCCCACGGCACCGGTGATCCAGTGCTGGTACCAGTCGGCGTAGTCGGCCTGGCGCTGGGTGCTGGCGATCAGGACGCCAGCCACTCCCACCATGGCCAGGGGTATGCCCCAGAGGATCCAGTCGATCGAGGCCAGGGGGTTGCGGCGGCTCCGGGACTGGCCGCCGAACACCGAGCGACTGCGTCCCGGCAGGCTGATCATCGGGTCAGGCCGGCACGGGCTGGAGCGTCTGCAGGCGGTCGGCCAGGGCGACGAAGGCCCGGGCCGTGGCCGAGCCCGGGGTGGAGAGCACCACCGGTTCGCCGCGGTCGCCCCCTTCGCGCACCGGCAGCTCCAGCGGCAGCTCGGCCAGCAGCGGCACCCCGGCCTCCTCGGCGAGGGCAGCCCCACCGCCGCTGCCGAAGATCGCGTAGCTCTTGTCCGGCGCGTCGGGGGGGATGAAGGCACTCATGTTCTCCACAACCCCCAGCACCGGTACCCCCATCTGCAGGAACATGGCCAGCCCGCGCCGCGCGTCGGCCAGGGACACCTGCTGGGGCGTGGTGACGACCACCACCCCCGCCATCGGCACCGCCTGGGCGAGGGTGAGCTGGGCGTCGCCGGTGCCGGGAGGGAGGTCCACCACCAGCACATCCCGTTCACCCCACTCCACCTGGTAGAGGAACTGGCGGATGATGCCGTTGAGCATCGGCCCCCGCCAGATCACCGGCTGGTTGGCGTCGATCAGCAGCCCCATCGACACCATGGCGATGCCGCAACTCTCGATCGGCATCAGCACCTGATTTGCCCCTTCACCGCGCACCTCGGGGGTGCGGTCGGCCACGCCCAGCATGGTGGGGGCGTTGGGGCCGTAGATATCGGCGTCGAGCAGGCCCACCCGCAGGCCGCGGCGGGCCAGGGCGCAGGCCAGGTTCACGGCCACCGTGCTCTTGCCCACACCTCCCTTGCCACTGCTCACCGCGATCACCTGTTTCACGCCAGGGATGGGCTGGCGCGCAGGCAGCTGGCCACCCGGACCGGGGGCCGCGCCATGGCCTGCGGCTCCGATCGCCGCGCCCTGATGGCTGTCGCCCTGCGGTTGGGCCAGTTCGATCTGCACGTCGTTGAGCCCATCGAGGCCGAGCAGGGCCGCCCGGGCTTCGCTGGCGATCCGGTCGCGCTGGCTCTGGGCAAAGCCCGGCAGCGCCAGCCGGAAGACCGCCCGGTCGCCCTGCAGCCGCAGATCGCTGATCCAGCCGAGCTCCAGCAGGTCACGGCCGCTGCCGGCATCCTTCACGGCAGCCAGGGCTGCGCGGGCCTGCTCGGACGTGGCCATCAGGTTGGGGCGGTAGGGGCAGCGATCCTAGGCATGGCCGTCTGGGCATGACAGAGCCTCTCGACCCCTTGTGGAGTGGTGGCGCCGCCTGAAAAGGTGGAGCGGTTTCGGACGCCCATCGGGCGCGGCATCGATGCTCCAGGCCCTCGAGGCTCCTCCCAGTGATTCCCGGCAGCGGGCCAAAGCCCTGCTGATGGGCCTGCAGGATTCGATCTGTGCCGGCCTGGAGCAGCTCGATGGGGAGGGGCGCTTTGCCGAGGAGAGCTGGCAGCGGCCCGAGGGCGGCGGCGGCCGCTCCCGGGTGATGAAGGAAGGCCGCGTGTTCGAGCAGGGCGGCGTGAATTTCTCCGAGGTGGAGGGCACCGAGCTGCCCCCCTCGATCCTCAGTCAGCGCCCTGAGGCCAAGGGCCACCGCTGGTTCGCCACCGGCACCTCGATGGTGCTCCACCCCCGCAACCCCTTCATCCCCACCGTCCACCTCAACTACCGCTACTTCGAGGCAGGACCTGTGTGGTGGTTCGGTGGCGGCGCCGACCTCACCCCCTACTACCCCTTTCTGGAGGACGCCCAGCACTTCCATCGCACCCTCAAGGGGGCCTGCGACAGCGTCAACCCGGCCTATTACCAGGTGTTCAAGCCCTGGTGTGACGAGTACTTTTTTCTGAAGCACCGCGGCGAGACCCGCGGCGTGGGCGGCATCTTCTACGACTACCAGGACCCCGGCGGCGTTCTTTACAAGGGCCAGGACCCCACGGGTCCGGCGGCAGCCGAGGGCGGCCGGATCGGCGCGATCGAGCAGACCTGGGAGCAGCTGTTCGCCCTGGCCAGCGCCTGCGGCAACGCCTTCCTGCCCAGCTACGTGCCGATCGCCGAGAAGCGCCAGCCCTGCGCCTACACCGAGCGGGAGCGCCAGTTCCAGCTCTACCGCCGCGGTCGCTACGTGGAGTTCAACCTGGTGTTCGACCGGGGCACGATCTTCGGCCTGCAGACCAACGGCCGCACCGAGTCGATCCTGATGTCCCTGCCGCCGCTGGTGCGCTGGGAGTACGGCTACCAGGTGGATCCGCAGAGCCGTGAGGCCCTGCTCACCGACGTGTTCACCAGGCCCCAGGACTGGCTCGGTGACGCTGCTCTGGCCGACCGCTGCGCCCCCCACCAGGCGGTGGGCTGAGCCGGGACCTGGCGGGCGGTCAGGGGCTTCCCGCCAGGGGGGATGCGGCCGCGGTTCGCCCTGGGGAGACGCCCAGGCCCCGTTCCACGGCCTCCAACACCCGCAGGGCGATGGCATCGATGGTGGCCTGGCTGCGGTCGGCGTCCCGCAGAGCTGCCTCCAGGCTCCCCTCCAGCTTGCCGATCTCCAGGATGGCGATGCCGCGCCGTGGTGCCCCCAGACCCTCCCGGTACAGCAGGGGGTAGGCGCCGAAGGCCTGGGCCAGACTCTCGTCCAGACGGGTGGTGTGGCGGTGCAGCGGTGGGATCAGGCCCGAACCCACCCCGTCGGGGCCATAGGCGTCGTAGTGGATTTCCACGGCATAGCCGCCGGCCGCGGCATGGGCCTTGCCCACGCTCCAGTTGGTGCGGGGGTCATCGCCATCGGCAATGCTGCGCAGGGGCGGGTCGTACAGGCGAATGCGCAGGCCCCGTTCCTGGCCCAGCTTCACGATCGCCTCGGACGTGAGCAGGTTCCAGTAGAGCTCATCGGTGATGCCCGGCTGCATCGGGGCGGCGCCGTACCGGGATACCGCCTCGCCAGGGGTTCCGGCGCCGGCCATCCCCTGGGAATCGGCGTGGCCCGCCATCACCAGGATCTCGGTCTGGGCCGGCAGCGGCAGCACGCCCAGCCAGTCCTTCTGGTCGCTGAGACGACTGCGGGGGCCGGTGAGGGGGTCGGGGTCCAGCGTCGATGGGGCATGGGCCGCAGCCGCCAGCCCCAGGGCGAGGCAGCCCAGCAGGAACAGGGCTAAGAAACGCCGCTGGACGGGGCGTAACCAGACCGGCGCTGCGATGGGACGCATCAGATCGGCGAGCTGAGCAGGTTGCCGTCGCTGAACAGGCCCAGTTGCGGGCCCAGTTCCAGTTCCAGGGCGATCAGCTCGTCCCGGTGGGCGCGCAGGCGCAGGGCACTGCCGGTGGCGAGGTCATGGCTCACCAGTCTCAGCTCCACGGTTTCATCCCGGCTGGCCCGGCGCCGGTAGAGCAGGCCCGCCAGCGGGCCGAGGGCGATCAGCAGCAGGGGCCACCAGCCCAGCTGGGGCAACAGTTGGCGTAGCACCAGGCCCAGGCACCCCGCCCCCAGCCCCCCCAGACAGGAGAGCAGCACCGCCAGGGCAAGGCTGGAGCGCACCTGGCCCCGGAAGCGCATGGTGCGGCGCTCCGGGTCGCTGAACTCGTTGTGCCAACCGCGCTGCTGCAGCCATTCACTGAGGCGGGGCAGCACCTCCAGGGGGGGCTTCGAGGAGCGAACCTCCACGGTGGTGGTGCGGTCTTTGCTGGCTGCCCGCAGAAAGAACACCAGGCCGACGGCCAGGAGCAGGGTGAGCAGCAGGGTGGAGCCGGTGGTGGCCATGGCCCCATTCTGCCTCCAGGCACCCGGCCGCTGGGTTGGCACCATGGAGGCCCCTGGCCCCTGCCCAATCCGATGACCGCCGCCCCCTCCAGCAACCTGCCCGCTCCCGCCCGCTTCGCCGTGTTCGATGGGGACCTGGACGCGGAGTGGGCGGCCCTCTACGCCGGTGCCCGCGCCCTGGCGGTGGACACCGAGGCGATGGGGTTGATCCATGGCCGTGACCGGCTCTGCCTGGTGCAGATCTGTGACGACCACGACAACGTGTGCTGCATCCGCCTGGCCCTGGGCCAGCGCCAGGCTCCGCGGCTGCAGGCCCTGATGGAGAACGGGGCGATCGAGAAGGTGTTCCACTTCGCCCGCTTTGACGTGGCGGCCCTGGCCGAGAACCTCGGCATCACGGTGCAGCCGATCTTCTGCACCAAGGTGGCGAGCCGCCTGGCGCGCACCTACAGCCCCCGGCACGGGCTCAAGGAGGTGGTGCAGGAGCTGGTGGGAGTGGAGCTCGACAAGCAGGCCCAGAGCTCGGACTGGGGCCGGGTGGAAGACCTGAGCGAGGCCCAGCTGGCCTATGCCGCCGGCGATGTGCGCTACCTGCTGCCGGCCCGGGATCAGCTGGAGGTGATGCTGAAGCGGGAAGACCGCTGGGAACTGGCCCAGCGCTGCTTCAGCTGTCTGCCGGTGATGGCCGAGCTGGACCGCCAGCGCTTTCACCTGCTCTTTGAGCACTCCAGCGGTGGGAACCGCTGAGGGGTTCAGTCCTCCACCATGAAGTTCTCGTCATTGCCCACCGCCTCCAACAGGGAGGTGAGCAGGGTGTGATTGTCATGGCCGCTGGCCTGGGCTTCCGCCATCAACTGCTCAGCCAGCACCAGTTTGCCGGCGCTGTCGCGGATGCCTTCCTGGGCGGCGCGGATGTCCACCTTGCGCCGGGCCGCGGCCAGGCTCACGCCCAGCAGGGTGGCGAGCCGGCCACAGGCGGTGCTGAAGGCCCGGTCGGTGATGCCTGCCATGGCTCGGCTCGCCCAAGGTGCCGACCCATCATCCCAGCAGGTGGCACGCCAGCAGCCCGGCCAGCCGTTCGCTCCCCCCCGGCCCGCCCATCCGGCGCCGGCCGATCTGCCCCAGCTGGTGGCGCCGGGGTGCATCCTGCAGCAGGTGATCCAGGCCGGAGGCCAGTTCGGCAGGGCCCCGGCAGGGCTGCACGGCTCCCCCCAGCAGGCGGCTCTGGCGCCGGGCAAACCCCGCCTTGAACTGCGGTCCGGGGCCCGGAACCGACAGGGCCGGGATGCCGAGGCCCACCAGCTGTTCGGTGGCCGTGCCGGCGGTGGCGAGCCCCACTTCACCCCAGCACGCCCAGTCCGTGAAACGCCCCTGGCCCAGCAGCAGCGAGAGCGGGCCGCGGCGCCAGCAGTGGCAGGCCCCCGCGGCCCCTGCCCCGGCCGGCAGCGGCGCCGACCGCCAACCGCAGTCGGTCAGCAGGGCATTCCAGCTGGCGATGCCGGGCTGCTCCCCGCAGGTCAGCAACACCGTGCTGGGCTGGGGGTTGCGCCAGAGCTCCAGGCCGGCCAGCAGGCGCCGGGCATTGTGAAGGGCCTCGGGCATGCGGCTGCCGGGCAGCAGCAGCAGCCGGCGCTGGTCGGCCAGCCAGACGGGCAGGGGATGGTACCGGAAGCCATCGAGCATCGGATTGCCGGGAGCCAGGGCCGGAATGCCGTGGCGGCGCAGCCCGCGGGCGGTGAGCAGGTCGCGCACCGCCACCAGCCGGCAGCGACCGCTGGCCATCAGCCGCCACTCCCAGGGATCCCACTCACTCCCCTTGCAACGGTGGTAGGCGTCCGCCAGGGGGCTCGTCCCCCAGCCAGGGGGGGGTGGGGATGCCCAGGTGTAATCGCTTTTCGGGGTGCCGACAAAGGCAAAGGGGGAGCCGCTGCCCCAGGCCAGCAGCAGGGGCAGCAGATCCCCCACCGCCAGCACCGGAGCGCCCCGACGGCCCCAGTGCCGCACCGATCGCCACTGGCTCAGGCTCAGTCCCGCCATGCCGGCCCCCAGGTCCTGCACCAGGCCCCTGAGGCTCTGGTTGCTGAAGCCCCCACTGGGGAGTGCCTGGCGGGGGCCCAGGCGGCGCAGTTGCCGCAGATCCTCCGCGGCGGCGAACGCCTGGCCCTCCCCCACCAGGGGCAACACCCGCACCTGCAGCTCCGGTTGCTGCCGCCGCAGGGATTCGATCAGGTGCAGGGCAATCCGATCCTCCCCATGGCCATTGCTCAGAACCAGCAGCCGGGGGGGCATGCCATGGCTGATACGATCCGCTCCAGGGAGTTTGCTCCCTGGCCGGCGGCATGGCCAAGTGGTAAGGCAGAGGATTGCAAATCCTTTACCCCCAGTTCGAATCTGGGTGCCGCCTCTTCATCTCCCGAATCACGGGCGTTTACTCAACGCGGGCCGGTTGCTCGACCTCGCCTGTTTTGGTGAATGGGCAGCGTTGCCGATTCCGAAGCGCAAGTCCTGCCGGCGTCGACGGACAGGATCGGCCCTTCACAACTTGGCTTCGGCGCTCCATCGCTCGCCGGTCCCGTTGCCGGCCTGGCAGCGCACACGGGCGCGAGTCAGGTCGCAGCGGCCCCTGGCCAGCAGGGTTTGCGGCACGGCGGTGACGAGGCCCCGCTCGTCGAAGCGGGCTGCCGCCACGATGCCCACCTCCAGGCTGGTGGGCCAGCGGGGCATGCATCGGCCATCCGCTTGGCATTGCATCGCTGGTTCCCCGGGCTCCAGTACGCCGGCAAACAGCACCTGCTCAGCGCCCCTTTGGGGGCCCGAGCCGTCGGCGAGGAAGCGCACGCTCAGCAGACCCTCCAGATTCTGCTCGAGCCGCACCAGCTGGCAGCTACGGGCCTCGATGGAGGGACTGCGCTGAAAGCTGCACTGGCTGGTCCGCGCCTGCCAGCGGCCAAAACCGCCGGCCCCACTGGCCGGTTGGCTGTTGAGCCAGGTGAGCGCGCCGCCGAGACCGATGGCCACCAACACGCATGTTCGGCCTGCGATACCCCCCCGAAGCATCTGAATCAGTAGCCCGAATCGGCCACGCAGCTGCCCTGGCAACTGATGCCATTGCTGGCGGTGCGTCCGCAGTGGTGACAGAGCACCGGTTCCTGGGGCGATGGCGCGCGGGTGGGCTGACACGGCTGGGATTCCGCGGAGGCCCCGGCTGATGCCTTGCGCTCCGGGGGCCGGGAGGGGTCGCCCATATTGGCTGCACTGCTGCTGGCGGTCCCGCCCACGATGGCTGATTCCCCTGCCACACCGTTGCCGCAACCCGGTATCGGCGTGGGTACCTGGGCCTGGGGCAACCAGTTTCTCTGGGGCTACAACCCGGACCAGGACCAGGCCCTGCAGGCCACATTCGAGCGGGCCATTCTCCGGGGACTGTGTTTCTTCGACACCGCCGATTCCTATGGCACCGGCCGCTTCAACGGCCGCAGCGAGCAGTTGCTCGGTGCGTTCTGTGCGGCTGTGCCGGCCCCCGAGCGCCGTGAGATCCAGGTGGCCACCAAACTGGCCCCGTTCCCCTGGCGGCTGGGCCGTCGGGGACTCCATCCGGCGTTCGCCGCCTCGCGGGCACGGCTGCAGGGTCAGCTCGATCGGGTGCAACTGCACTGGAGCACAGCTCGCTATGCCCCGTGGCAGGAGGTGGCCCTGCTCGACGGCCTGGCCGATCTGGTGGAGGCCGGCATGGTGCCCGAGCTCGGCCTCTCCAACGTGGGGCCGCGGCGGCTGCGCTGGATGCAGAAGCGGCTGGCCGACCGCGGCGTGGCCATCGCCAGCCTGCAGGTGCAGTTTTCCCTGCTGGCCCCCGAGCCGCTGGTCGCCGATGGGGTGGTGGAGACCTGCCGGGAACTGGGAATTCCCCTGATCGCCTACAGCCCCCTGGCCCTGGGGCTTCTGGCCCGCAGCCCGGATCCCGCCTCCCCGCCCCAGGGGCCGCGGCGACTGCTGTTTCGTCGGCTGGAGCCGGCTCTGGCACCACTGCGCCAGGCGATGGCGGCGATGGCGGCCCCCCGGGGTGCTCCGCTGGCCGCCGTGGCACTCAATTGGTGCCGTGCCCATGGCGCCATGCCCATCCCCGGCCTGCGCACCCCAGAACAGGTGGAGGTGGCGGCTGCGGCCGCCACCTGGTCCCTCACGACGGCCGAGCGCCTGGAGCTCGATCGGCTCGCCCTGGCCCAGGGTCCCCGGATGCCCGCCAACCCGTTCCAGAGCGCCTGATGCCCCGAGATGTCAGCAGGCCTGGGCCGGTCGTTGTTCCGGGGTGAGCACTACGGGCAACGGCTGGGGGCGTTGCAGGGATACCGCTGCGGGGGTCTCCTGGGGCTCGGGCTCTGGGTCGCTGGGTTCACAGGCGGCGAGTGCTTCCTGCAACAGAGAATCGAAGGTGGCGCCACTGAGGCGGTGGCGGGCCAGTTCGAGAAAGGCTCTCGCCACCGATTCGCCGGCGGCCGCCCTCAGGTTGGGGTTGTTGCGGCGCAGCTCCTGCTCTTCCTCGATGGCGCGAATGAAGCGTTCGGTCACGTCCCGCTTGGTCGCGGCCCGGATGCGGCTGTCCTGCTCCATCTGGTTGAGCTGAACCTGGCTCGACAGGTCTGCGAGCCGGCGGCTGATGCTCTCCAGCACGTCACGGGCCTCCTTGGCCACGTGGGCCAGCTGGCCATCGGAGAGACGGGGCAGGTCCGCGACATACACCTTGCCGTGGTCCCGCAGGGTGAGGAAGGTCGGTCGCTGGGGCCGGTTCAGGGGTTCCCGGGGCCGCTGCGGCCGTACGGGCGGGATGGGACCGGCGGAACTGCGCCGCCGGGTTACGCGCTGGCCTGCGCTGAAGGCACCTTGAAGACGACTATTGATCATGCTGTTGAACCTCAACGATCGCGGATGTGATTGGGCGTCTGCGGGGTTGAACCGATGGGTTGAACCAATGGCTTTAGCGGATGGCCTGGCCGGCATCCTTCCCCGGGGAACTCAGTCCCTGGTCCCTGGGACGGCCGCCTGCCGCCACCGTCCCGGTTCCTGGGGGCACCCTAGGCAGAAGGCGAGGAGCGTTTGTGCTGGCCGGGCCGGTTGCAATGAACCGGGCTGCCCTCAATGCGGCAGCCCGGCCAGGGGGCCATCGCCGCCAGGGGCACCGGCACATACCTCCCCCAGTTGCCAGGCCTGGTAGCCCGCTGCGCTGCACACCTGCAGGGCCTGCTCGGCTGCCGCCGGGGGCACTACCAGGCAGAAGCCGACCCCCAGGTTGAAGGTGTTCCACAGGTCGGCTTCGGGAATCTGCCCCACCTCCTGGAGCCATTGGAACAGGACTGGGCGCTCCCAGCTCCGGCTGTCGATGGCGGCATGCAGATGGCTGGGCAGGCATCGCGGCAGGTTTTCCGGCAGCCCGCCGCCGGTGATGTGGGCCATGCCACGCAAGGGCACACCCTGTTGCAGCAGTGCCTTGACCAGGGCGCCATAGAGCCGGGTTGGCCGGAGCAGGGCATCGATCACGCTGACGTCACTGCCGGGTAGCGGCGTCTGCCCGTCGATGCCGGTGTCACTGAGGATGCGGCGCACCAGGCTGAATCCGTTGCTGTGCACCCCGCTGCTCTCCACGGCGAGGATGCGGTCGCCGGCTTCGACGGTGCGGCCGTCGATGAGCGCTTCGGCTTCCACCACGGCCACACAGAAGCCAGCCAGGTCATAGCGACCGGGGCCATAGAAGCCAGGCATTTCCGCCGTCTCGCCGCCGAGGAGGGCGCAGCCGCTCTGGCGGCAGCCGTCGGCGATGCCCTCCACCACCTCGGCCATGGCCGAGGGGCTGAGCTTGCCGGTGGCGATGTAGTCGAGAAAGAACAGGGGTTCAGCGCCGCTGGTGATCACGTCGTTGACGCACATGGCCACCAGGTCGAGACCCACCGCGTGGTGGCGACCATGGGCCTGGGCCAGCTCGAGCTTGGTGCCCACTCCGTCGCTGCCGGCCACGAGCAGGGGGTGTCGCAGCCCCTCCGGCAGGCGGCACAGACCGCCGAAGCCGCCGAGTCCGCCCACCACCTCGGGCCGGCGGGTGGATTCGACACTGCCGCGGATGCGCTCCACGAAGGCGCGCCCTGCCATCACATCCACCCCAGCCGTGCGGTAATCCATGGCCTTGCCCCCGCGTGTCGCGCAGCATCACCCCCCGATCCTCCGACGCCGCGGGCTGCACCGCGCCCCTGATCGCCGCTGTTGGCGGGCGCCCACAGGGTGGACAACGCGGGGATTGGCACATATAGCCATCAGCCTGCCTTATGGCATTGATTTGCCTGTTTGATTGTCTTTAGGTTTTGCTTCCGGCGGGCACCCTGTGGCCAAGCGGCCTGGGGCATTGCATCAAAAAAACTGATCAGAGCTTCGGGCGCTTAAGACGGGCTTGGGCCCCACAAAACCCCCCTAAGTTTGCGACGTTGTTATTTCCCGTCAGGAACTCCACTGGCGTTTCGCTCCTGGAACCCTGGATGAATGTCCGATCCGGTATGCATCTCTGATTGCGCCCAGCGCGATTGATCAATGCCTACCTAGTTCGGTGCAGGCCTTGAAGCAACCGCTTCCTGGCTCTTCATTCACGTTTCTGGGCCTCAGATCAGGGCCTCCCTCCATGGGCTCAGCATCTGTCGCCGTTCGATCGAAACAGCCGGAGTGCATTCCCGCAACAGCGCCCGTCATGCCATGGGCGTTGTCGGCAGGGATGTCCCCGAGTTCCGTCTGTTATGCGTCACACCACTTCCCTCGGGGCCATTGCCCTCCTGTTCGCTGGATCCGCTCTGGCTGCAGCTCCTCTCCAGGCCAGTTCAACTTCCGCCTCCTTCGGTGGTGTTGGTTCTGCAAGCCCGGTCTCCCTGCGCGAGGTAGAGACCCGGCCGTTCAACGACGAGATCCTGCGTCCCACTGCCCCGGCCGTGCGCCTTGCCTCTGCCGTGGCGATGGCTCCCACCCAACAGGTGGCCAAGGTGATTGAAGGCACTGCCAGCTGGTACGGCCCCGGGTTCTTCGGCAACCGCACCGCCAGTGGTGAGGTGTTCCGCCCCGGCACGCTCACGGCGGCCCATCGCACCCTCCCCTTCGGCACCATGGTGCGGGTCACCAACCTCAACAACGGTCGCAGCACCGTGGTGCGGATTAATGATCGGGGTCCCTTCGTGGGCAGCCGGGTGATCGACCTGGGCCATGGTGCCGCCCATCAGGTGGGCCTGGTTTCCAGCGGTGTGGCTCGGGTGCGTCTCGAAGTGCTGCGCTGAGTCCAGCTGGCTCGCTCCGCCCGGAGATTGAGCGGTTCAGCTCCCTACAGCCCATCCGCCAGATTGGCGGGTGGGCTTTTGTCTTGTCCCGATTCGCATTCGCCATGCAGTTGCTTCGCACCCGCCTCCAGTTGCTGGCCTGGCGGCGGCAGCTGCGGGCGCCCTTGCATTTCGTGCCCACGATGGGGGCCTTGCATCGGGGGCACGGGCAGTTGATCCAACGGGCGAGCCGGCCCCGTAATGGCCTGCGCCCCGCAGTGTTGGTGAGCGTGTATGTGAATCCGCTGCAGTTCGGTCCCACGGAGGATTTCGATCGCTACCCGCGCGATCTCGACAGCGATGTGGCCCTGGCCGCCGCAGCCGGGGCCGATGCCCTGTTCGCCCCGGGACCGGCGGAGATGCTGCCCGGCGGCGGAGAGCGGATCACCCGGGTGCTGCCGCCGGCCAGCCTGCAGCGCAGCCTCTGTGGACCTCGGCGGCCCGGCCACTTCGACGGGGTGGCCACGGTGGTGGCGCACCTGCTGGCCCTGGTGCGCCCTGAACGGCTGCTGTTGGGCGAAAAGGACTGGCAGCAACTGGTGATCCTCCGCCGGGTGGTGGCCGATCTGGGTCTGCCGGTGGCGGTGGATGGCTATGGCACCGTGCGGGAGGCCGATGGCCTGCCCTGCAGTTCTCGCAATCGGTACCTCTCCGGCGAGCAGAGGGCCCTGGCGGCCGCCTTGCCCCGGGTCCTGCAGTCCCTGAAGGCCCAGGCGGGTCAGGATGCCAGCTGCCGGGCGGAGCTGGCCCAGCGGCTGGGCCGGCAGCTGGAGGCGGCCGGCTGTGTGGTGGAGTATGCCCAGCTGGTGGCGGCCCATACGCTGGAGCCGTTGCCGGAGCCCCGGGGCCTGTGCCTGCTGGCGGCAGCCATCCACTGCGGCCCAGGCCGCCTGATCGACCACACCTTTCTGATGAGCCGTTCCCCGATCGTTGCCATCGACGGACCGGCCGGAGCCGGCAAGAGCACCGTGACCCGGGCCTTTGCCCGGCGGCTGGGCCTCGTTTATCTCGACACGGGTGCCATGTATCGCGCCCTCACCTGGTGGGTGCAGCGGCAGGGGGCCGATCCTGCCGATGCCGCCGCTGTGGCTGGCTGTCTGCAAAACCTGGACCTGGATCTCAGCACGGCGGCCGATGGCCAGCAGCTGGTGCGGATCAATGGTCATGACGTGACCGAGGCGATCCGCAGCCCGGATGTCACCGAGCAGGTGTCCCAGGTGGCTGCCCATGGCAGCGTGCGACAGGCCCTCACAGCCCAGCAGCAGGCCATGGGGCAGCGGGGGGGACTGGTGGCCGAAGGTAGGGATATCGGCACGGCCGTCTTTCCTGATGCCGACCTGAAGGTGTATCTCACGGCCAGCGTGGCCGAACGGGCCCGGCGGCGGGCCCTGGATCTGCAGGAGCGGGGCTTCCCGGTGCCGTCACTGGCGGAGCTGGAAGCGCAGATTGCCGAGCGCGATCGGCGGGATTCCAGCCGGGAGGTGGCGCCCCTGTGCATGGCGGCCGACGCCCAGGAACTGGTCACCGACGGCATGCCAATCGAGGCGGTGATCCAGTCCCTGGTGGATCTGTTTCGCCAGCAGGTTCCCGAGGATGCCTGGCCGGAGCCCCGGGATCTCTAGGCGCCAGGCCTGCGCAGGGCCTCGAGCAGGCCGGCACAGGCATCGTCGAGCAGGTCAAGAACCTGCTCGAAGCCCTTCTCTCCGCCGTAATACGGATCGGGTACCTCCCGGAGGCTGTAGTGGCGGCTGTAGCGCAGCAGGGGCTCCACCACCGCCCGCTGGGCTACGCCCGTGGCGGTTGCCCGGGCCGCCATGGCCTGCACGGCCGCCAGGTTGTCGTCATCCATGGTGAGGATGCGGTCGAAGCGGTTCAGGTCGTCCGGCTCCAGTTGGCGAGCCCTGCTGGTGAGTTCCAGGCCCCGGCGGGCAGCGGCAGCCCGCATGCGCGGATCGGCCCGTTTGCCGACGTGCCAGCCGCCGGTGCCGGCTGAATCCACCAGCACCCGGTCGGCAAGGCCCGCCTGGGAGAGCTGGTGCCGGAACACCCCCTCGGCCGCGGGGGAGCGGCAGATGTTGCCGAGACACACGAACAGCACCCGTTGATCTGGCTTCACGGCAGGGGAAGGCGCGACCGTGCCAGCCTGGCGCGCAGCACCACCACGGGCGGGTTGGCTTCGGCCGCTTCGCTGAGCGCATCCAGGGCCTGTCGCACCTGGGTCAGGCTGGTGCCATCGGCCGCCAGCCCCTGGCCCAGGCACTCCAGGCCCACGGCCACGGCATAGCGCACCACCCACTCGCCGTCGCCGGTGGCAGCCAGCAGGGCCTGGAGGCAGCACTCCTGCACGCTTCCACGCCTCTGCGGCTCGAGGGCTTCCAGCTGCAGATTGCCGAGCCCGCGGGCAGCGGCCCGCCGCACGCTGGCAGCCACATCCGTGCCAAGGGCATCCACCAGCAGGTCGAGCCCGCGCACATCGCCGATGCCCGCCAGGGCCCGCACGGCCCAGGCCCGGGCTCCGTAGTTTTCTGGATCGAGCTGCAGCAGGGGCGGAACCGCTGCGGGCCCCAGGCCAATCAGCCCGTCCACCGCGGCCACCGCCGCCCCAGGGTTGTTGAAGCCCAGCACCTCCACCAATACGGGGGCTGCGCCGGCCGCCCCTGAGCTGGCCAGCGCGCGGGTGGCCGCCAACAGCTCGTGGCTGCTGCTGGCCTGGCGCAGGTTGCGGATCAGCTGCTCAAGCCGTGCCGGGTCAGTCATGGCCGTACTCACAGCAACGCGTCCATGCAGGCCAGCAGGGCTGTCTCGCCCGGTTCACCGCTGCCCTGCTCCACCAGGCCCTTGAGGGCAATCAGCTTGAGGCTGTTCTCGGCGAGGGTGCGACGAATCGGTTCGAGAGCGGGCCGCCAGCCCGCGGCGCCCAGATCCATCAGGGCCGCCCGGCGCACCTGCAGCTGCGGGTGGTCGAGCAGGGCCACCAGCAGTTCCCCCCAGCGGGCTTCGCCACTGAGGCGCAGCAGGGTGCGGGCCGCAGCGCTGCGGATCAAGGGACGCTCGTGCTGCACAAAGGGCTCCACCACCGCCAGCACACGGGCGGAACGGCAGCCGATCTCACCGAGGGCTTCCAGCAGGGCTTCACAGGGTTCCATCAGGCGCGGTGTCCCGGGCCGCAAGGCCCCGGCATGGTCGGGGCCACTGGCCAGGCGGCGGCAGATCGGTTCCACGGCCTGCTCAGCCCGCAGCTCCCCCAGGGCCCGAGCCGCCGCTTCGCGCAGGCCATCGTCGGGGTCCTCAAGCACGGCCAGCAGGTCGTCGATGGCCGGCCGGCTGGCGGCCCCCAACTTGCCCAGGGCCCGGGCCGCGTTGCGGGCCACGGCATTTTCTTCCACCCCGGCTCCGGGGTCCCGGGGGCGCCGCTGGCGCAGGGCCTCTATCAGCAAGGGCACCGTGTCTGGATGGGCGCTGCGCATGCGCCCCAGCCACCAGGCGGCGTAATACTGCTGGGAAGGGTCGTCGGTCTGCCGCAGGCGGGCCAGGGCTTCCGCCTCGGTGATCGGTGCCCCTTCCTGCTGGGGGTGCGGCGCCGCCATGCTGAATCTGCCAGCCATCTCGGCTTGATGATCGCAGGTCGCGGGCTGCGATCTGCGGGTGGGGAATGGGCACAAAAAAGCCTCCCCTGGGGGAGGCTTGATGGGGCCGATTGGGTCCGCAGATAGGGCTGACGCCCGATCAGACGAGGGCGGCGATGGCGTAGTCGATGTAGTTGTTGGCGATCACACCGGGG
>CALRKN020000032.1:0-29370 GCA_943368005.1 Bradyrhizobium ivorense
GAAACATGACGCAGTGAAAGCGTCAGTTCCTAAACTTCTTGGGTTGTCCAGGTTCAGCTGCTTCCGCTCCCTCACCTCTCGGCTCAGGGCTCTCGGCAGCTCGTCGCCTCTCAGCGACTCAGAAAACTTACATCACCGCAGGCTCTCGCCTCTCTGGTTCCGCAAGCTGCGCTCCCCTCTCAGGTGGCGCAGTCCAACACCCTAACACCTCAGCCCCCAGGGCGCAACCTGGGGGAATTCGAGCCAGGGGATGCCGCAGCTGGCCAGTGTTTCTAGGGTCTGGGCACGAGCACCGCCGCTGGCTGTAGAACCCGGGATGGCACGCCAATTCAGCCAGGAACAGCAGAGGGTGAGGCCCAGCTCCCGCGAAGAGGCGGTGGTGGAAAGCGCCCGCGAGCACTTCGAGCGCACGCTCATCCAGGTGCGAGGCGAACTGGTGGGCTCAGTGGCGGCCTTAGAGCATCCCAACAAGAGTGTGGCCGCCAATTACGGCGAGGTGTTCCTGCGCGACAACGTGCCGGTGATGCTCTACCTGCTGGTGCAGGGGCGCTACGAGATCGTGCGCAACTTCCTCAGCACCTGCCTGGATCTCCAGAGCAAGGCTTACCAGACCCGCGGGGTGTTCCCCACCAGCTTCGTGGAGGAGAACGGGCAGGTGCTGGCCGACTATGGCCAGCGCTCGATCGGACGGATCACATCCGTGGATGCCAGCCTCTGGTGGCCGGTGCTCTGCTGGTTGTACGTGCGCCGAAGCCGGGACGTGACCTTTGGCACCAGCCAGCCGGTGCAACGGGGCGTGCAGTTGTTGCTTGACCTAGTGCTGCATCCCACCTTCGAGGGAACACCGGTGCTGTTCGTACCCGACTGCGCCTTCATGATTGATCGCCCCATGGACGTGTGGGGAGCACCTCTGGAAGTGGAAGCGCTGCTGTACGGCTGTCTGCGCAGCTGTTGCCAGTTGATGGAGCTTGCCCAGAAGAACGCCCGCAGTCGGCTGCTGGAGCAGCGCCTAGTGCTCACCCGCCAATGGCAGCACGACCTACGCCGCTTTCTGCTGAAGCACTACTGGGTCACCAGCAAGACCATGCAGGTGCTGCGGCGACGACCCACAGAACAGTATGGCGATCACCAGCATGAAAATGAATTCAATGTGCAACCCCAGGTGATCCCTCCCTGGCTTCAGGACTGGCTGGAGAACAGGGGCGGGTATCTGATCGGCAACATGCGCACGGGGCGCCCTGATTTCCGCTTCTACAGCCTCGGCAATTCCCTGGCCTGCCTCTTTGAGATCCTTGCCCCGCCCCAAGAGCGAGCCCTGTTCCGCCTGGTGTTGCACAACCGCCAGCACCTGATGGCCCAGATGCCGATGCGCATCTGCCATCCACCGATGGAGCTGGACGAATGGGCCGATAAAACAGGTTCAGATCCCAAAAACTGGCCATGGAGCTACCACAATGGCGGCCACTGGCCAAGCCTGCTCTGGTACCTCACCAGTGCAGTGTTGCTTCATGAGCAGCGCTACCCCCATGCTGATGTGCTGCTGATGGGCCAGATGCGGGCCATGCTGGAGGAGTGTTACTGGAGCCAGCTGAATCAACTGCCCCGCCAGCAATGGGCCGAATACTTTGATGGTCCCACGGGCACATGGGTCGGCCAACAGGCGAGAACCTACCAGACATGGACAATCGTAGGGTTCCTGTTGCTGCACCATTTCCTACGCGTTCAACCGACAGACGTGACCATGCTGGACCTCAGCGATAGCTGAAAAAACCAGACTCGCCAGTGTGCCAAAAAAGAAATCAAAACATGAAAAAACCGCGACCAAAGCCGCGGTTGGAATGATTAGATTGGTTGGTACTTGATCAAAAGATAGATCGAACAGCCAGATCAGAAGAGGCCGAGGGTCAGAGACTTGTCAATCGGCAACGCAGCACCAATGCCCAGATAAATTGTGAAGGCGGTACCAAAAAGAAATACTGCCATCGCCACAGGGCGGCGGAAGGGATTCTGGAACTTGTTGAAGCTCTCAATGAAGGGAACCAACATCAGCCCAAGAGGAACCATGGTCTGCAAGGCGATACCCAGAAGCTTGTTGGGCACAACCCGGAGGATCTGGAACACCGGATAGAGATACCACTCGGGCAGGATCTCAAGAGGTGTGGCGAAAGGATCCGCCTTATCGCCCAGCATGGCTGGATCCAGCACAGCAAGACCAACAATGCAACCGATGGTTCCCAGGATCACCACCGGGAACATGTAGAGCAGATCGTTGGGCCAGGCAGGCTCACCGTAGTAGTTGTGGCCCATGCCCTTGGCGAGCTTGGCCCTCAGAGCTGGGTCGCTGAGATCAGGCTTCTTGAGAATGTGCATGGCTTGTGGCCCGGTGGGGGAAAGCTAAGGCTGGAACGGGGAATACGGGGAAGTGGGGAAGTCCAGGTTCACGAACCGGGATGGGAAGTTCGGGCCTAGAGGGGACCGGAGATGCCCTGCTTGCGGATCATCAGGAAGTGCATCAGCATGAACACTGCCAGAAGCCAGGGCATCACGAAGGTGTGAAGGCTGTAGAAGCGTGTGAGCGTGGACTGGCCGACGCTCTCACCGCCCCGAAGCAGTTCCACCATGAAGTCGCCCACGACAGGGACAGCTGCGGGAACGCCACTCACAATCTTCACGGCCCAGTAGCCCACCTGATCCCAAGGCAGGGAATAGCCGGTGACACCAAAGCTCACGGTGATCACTGCCATCGTCACACCTGTGACCCAAGTGAGCTCACGGGGGCGCTTGAAACCACCGGTGAGATACACGCGGAACACGTGCAGGATGAGCATCAGCACCATCATCGAGGCACTCCAGCGGTGCACCGAGCGGATCAACCAGCCGAAGCTGACGTCGGTCATGAGGTACTGGACGGAGGCATAGGCCTCAGCCACGGTGGGCTTGTAATAAAAAGTCATCGCGAAGCCGGTCGCGAACTGGATCAGGAAGCACACCAGGGTGATGCCGCCCAGGCAGTAAAAAATGTTGACGTGCGGAGGCACGTATTTGGCCGAGATGTCGTCGGCGATGGCCTGGATTTCAAGGCGCTCCTCGAACCAGTTGTAGACGGGGTTGGAGGCGCCCCCGGAGCTTCCAGCAGGAGTGTTCGCCATGCAGCTGGGTGAATTGGTTGCGAGAGTCTACGCACTACCTCGAAGCTCCCGTGAGCGCACAGCGGTCCCAGTCCCCCTTCCCAGCCCTGCTGTTGCAGCGGGCACTGGCCCTGTTGCTGGCCTTTGGCCTCGGCCTGACCGTGCTGACTCCACCGATGGGAGCTGCCGGCCCGGTCCTGGCCCTCAGCGATGCCCAACAGCTGGTGGTGGAAGCCTGGCGGCTGGTGAACCAGAGCTACGTGGATCCGGGTCGCTTTGAGCAGGTGCATTGGCGCCGGCTGCGCCAGAAAGCGCTGGAACGCCCGATCCACAGCTCCAACGACGCCTACGAGGCGATTGAGGCCATGCTCACGCCCCTGGGCGATCCCTATACCCTGCTGCTGCGCCCGGAGGAATACGGAGCCTTGCGCGCCAGCACCCAGGGCACCGTGAGCGGCGTGGGCCTGCAGCTGGGTCTGCGCAGCAGCGACCAGCAGGTGGTGGTGATCGCTCCTCTGGACGGTTCGCCGGCGGCCGATGCCCAGATCCGCAGTGGTTCCCCGGTGCTGGCGGTCAACGGTCAGCCCACCAGCCAGCTGGGGCTGGAGCAGACCGCGGTGGCGCTGCGGGGCCCCAGCGGCAGCACCGTGCTGGTGAAGATTCGCGAGCCCGATGGGGGCAGTCGCGAGGTGGAACTGGAGCGGCGGCAGGTGGACCTCAGACCGGTGCGCAGCAAACGGCTGCGGGTTGATGGCCACACCCTCGGTTACCTGCGCATCACCCAGTTCGCCGAACCCGTGCCCCAGCAGGTGAAGGAAGCCCTGCAGGACCTTCAGGGCCAGGGAATCGAAGGTCTGGTGCTGGATCTGCGCAACAACTCCGGCGGGCTGGTGAGTGCCGGCCTGAGCGTGGCCGATGCCCTGCTGGACGCCAGGCCAATCGTGGAAACCGAGGCCCGCGACGGCCTTAGTTCGCCGCAACAGTCCGGTCCCGGCATGCTCTTCGAGGGGCCCATGCTCACCCTGGTGAACGGCGGCACCGCCAGTGCGAGCGAAATACTCGCCGGTGCCCTCCAGGACAACGGTCGCAGCGAGCTGGCCGGCAGCCGCACCTATGGCAAGGGGTTGATCCAGACCCTCCTTTCCCTGGGTGACAGCAGCGGCCTGGCCGTGACCGTGGCCCGCTATCTCACCCCCAGTGGCCGGGATATCCAGAATCAGGGAATCGAACCCGACCACGTTCTGGCCGCACCGGAGCCCCTCAATCCCGGCGGGGAGAGCGATGACTGGCTGGACCAGGCCACCAGGCTGCTGGCCTCCCGGCTGCCCAGGCCGAGCCTGGCGCAGGAGGGCTGAGACCATGCGGGAGCGCGTGTATCACGACCCGTTGCATGGGGCGATCCGCCTGGAGACCGCCGATCCGGCTGAAGCGCTGGCCATCCGGCTGATCGACACCGAACCCTTCCAGCGGCTGCGGCGCATCCGCCAGCTGGGCCCGGCGTTCCTCACCTTCCATGGAGCCGAATCCAGCCGCTTCACCCACTCGCTGGGGGTGCTGGAGCTGGCGCGTCAGGCCCTACGCCAGCTGGAGCGCCACCACCCCGAACTGAGCGTGCACAGGGGGGTGCTCTACGCCGCAGCCCTGCTGCACGACCTGGGCCATGCCCCCCTGAGCCATACGGGCGAGGAGATGTTTGGCCTCAAACACGAGGCATGGTCGGCTCGGCTGATCCGGGAACACCCTTCCCTGTGCGATCCGCTGGAAGCATTCGGGCCGGGCAGTGCCGACGCCGTGGCCCAGCTGCTGGAGGGCAGGCACACGGACTGCCCCGCCATCCAGGCCCTGGTGAGCAGCCAGCTCGACTGCGACCGGCTCGACTACCTGCTGCGGGACAGCTACAGCACCGGCACCAGCTACGGACGGCTCGACCTGGAACGGATTCTGGCGGCACTCACCCTGGCCCCGGACGGCGGCCTGGCCATCCATCCCAAGGGACTGATGGCGGTGGAGCACTACCTGGTGGTGCGCAACCTGATGTATCGCACTGTGTACAACCACCGGTTGAATGTGGTGTGCAACTGGCTGCTGCGCCAGGCCATCGCCATGGCCCGGGCCTTGGGCCCCCAGCAGGTCTGGGCTGATGCCGTGATGGCCCGCTGGCTCTGGGAGCCGCAGGATCTCAGCCTGGAGACCTACCTGGCCAACGACGACATCCGTACCGGCTACCACCTGCAGCGCTGGCTCGAGAGTGGGCCGACCGAGCTGGCCGATCCCTGCAGGCGACTGCTGGAGCGGCGACTGCTCAAGGCCACTGCCGTGAGCCACCTCACCCCAGCCCGGCGCCTGGAACTGCTGGCCGAGGCCCGCCGCCTGGCCGAAGGGGAGGGCTTCTGCGCCGAGGTGAGCTGTGGATTGCAGCAACACCAGACCCGTGGATACCACGCCTACAAGGGGGGACTGAGGCTCTGGGACGGCAGCCGGCTGCAGGCGCTGGAGCAGCGCTCACCGCTGGTGCAGAGCCTCACTGCGCCGGTGGAGTGGGCCTGGCTGATCCACCCCGCCGAGGTGGCCCCTAAGTTGCGCGAGTTGATCAGCGGTTGAGGCCGATGGCAGCCACGCATGCGGTGCTCTGCAAAGCGAGCTGGGAGGGGGCACCCGGCTGGCTGGTGCTGCCGGAGCCTCCCGGCCCATCTCCGGCAACCCAGCTGGTGGAGCGGGCCCTGGGCCAGGCCCGACTGCTCTCGGATGACACCTTTCCAGCAGCCCTGAGCCTCGCCACCGGCAGCTGGCGGCTGGACGCGCACACCCTTCGGGCCGTGGCCGAACGAATGGCGGCCTACGGGGTGAACCTGGCGGGCCTCGCCGGCCAGGATCCCCGCACCCGAGCTGCGGCCGCCGCCCTGGGGCTGCCGACGACAGCGCCCCTGGCAGAGTCCCTGCAAGCACCAACCCCGGCAGCCGAACAGGGTGTGACCGTGCACCAGGGAACACTCCGGGCCGGGGATCACCTGGAGGCGGCGGGCTCCCTGCTAGTGCTCGGGGATGTCAATCCAGGCGCCAGGGTGAGCGCCGGCGGCGATGTGCGGGTATGGGGAAGGCTGCGCGGCACCGCCCACGCCGGCTGCCAGGGAGATCGCAGCGCCAGGATCGTGGCCCTGCAGCTGCGACCGTTGCAGCTGCGCATTGCCGATGCCGTGGCCCGGGGGCCAGAGGATCAGCCACCGCCCGGCCTGGCCGAACAGGCCGTGCTGGAGAACGGAGTGATCCAGCTCCAGCCGGCAGACCCTGTGTGGCCGGTCAGCGGTTGATCAGGCCGAAGGCCCCCAGACCACCGGCCACGGCCATGAACCACAGGGGCGACACGCGGGTGCGCAACATGAGCAGACACACCAGGCAGGACGCCACCACACCGGCCGCGTCGGTGTCCGCACTGCGCAGGATCTTGAGACCCACGGCAAACAGAATGCCCAGGGTGATCGGCCCCATCGCCCGTTCAAACGCCACCCGCATGGGCGCCTCGGCCAGCCGCTTCCAGCTCAGGCAGGCCACCACCATCACCAGGGTGGAAGGCAGGAGGATGGCAAGCTCGGCCGCGCATGCGCTGAGCAAGGCCCAGCCGGGCCCCTCGCGCCAGGCAGCCCCCAACCCCAGCAGCCCCACGATCATCGAACTGGGCCCGGGGGCCGCTTCGGCCAGGGCATAGAGATCGGCAAACTGATGGTTGGTGAGCCAGCAGTATTGAACGACCGCGAGATGGTGATACTCGGCCAACAGGGTGTTGCCGCCACCCAGGGAAAACAGGGAGAGAGAGAGAAACACACCGATCACCTGCAGCAGGTGGCCGAGATCCGACATCGATGCCGACGTGCAGGTTGTGGCCGCCAGCCAGGTCGCGGCTGTCATGGCTGTCTGCCAACGGGTCGTGGCCAGTACCAGGCCATCGCCAGAGGGCCGGCGATCAGCACCACTGGCACCAGCCTGGCGTGGAACAGGGTGAGGGCAATGAACACGCTGAAAGCCAGGCCCAGCGCCACCGGATCCTTCCAGTATTGGTCGAGGATCTTGAATCCCATCGACAGGGCCATCCCGGCAGCGGCGGCCACAACCCCGGCGAGCACCCGTGCGACCGCCGGGAGTTCATGCACCTGGAAGTACACCACCCCCAGACCCAGCAACAGGCTGAAGGGCAGCACCAGCATGCCGGCCATCGCCGCCAGGGCACCGGGAAAGCCCCGGAACTCAGCACCGATGTACACCGCCATATTGATCTGATTCGGTCCCGGGAACAGCCGTGCCACCGTGAGGCCGGTGAGGAACTGTTCGTTGGTCATCCAGCGCCGCTGTTCCACCACAATCCGCTGGCTCCAGGCGGAGAGACCGCCGCCGAAGGAGGAGAGGGCCACCTGCAACATGCCCATGAACAGGCCCCCCAGGCCTGGCGGTGGGTCCAGGGCGTGGGGCGCTGCGGCTGAGCCGGGCCGAACCGGGTCAGTCATGCACGAAGTGGGGATCTGCGGGAAGTTCGCCCATCTCGTGCAGGCTGGGGTCCAGGGGGTCAGGAGCGTGATAGGCGCTGGACTGGTCCCAGTCGGTGTCGAAGGTCTGGCGCAGGCGCTTCACCACATCCGGAGCATCGCTCTCAATGCCCAGTTCACGGCGCAGGTCGAAGGCACTGCGGTCGATGTTCATGGAGCCCGTCTGGGCATAGTGGTCATCCACCAACACCAGTTTGGCGTGCAATTTCAGATGCTTCTGGCGTCGCACCTTGACGCCGAATCGTTCCATGATGCGCAGGGAAGAAAAGGTGTCGTAGATGTCCCAGTCAGAGATTCCATGCTTACCACCACAGAGAAAACGAACTTTCACACCTCGTTCCCGGGCCCCGATGATGCGCTCCAGAATCACCGCATCCACAAACTTCGGATGCTGAATTCTTAAATTGGTTCTCGCCTTGTCAATGATGCGGGCCAATTGGCCCCGGCTGTGCTGATTGCTCCAGACCAGACCCACACCGAGATTGGGTTGAAATGGCTGACGATTCCAATCGGCCTCAAAGCCAGCAACCACCTCGGCCACCACGGCGGGGGAATGGGTGAGCACCCCGTAATCACGGGTCTGGGTGAAATATTTGTCCGCAAGATTAAACGTGGAGATCAGGGCCGATTCCCGGTCGAACACCATCGACTTTTCGTGCGTGACCGGGAAGGCGTCACTGGTCCAGCTCACAGCTATGCCCCCTTCCTCCAGCTGGCCGTAGGCGGCATCGTTCCAGCGGTCGCCACCGGAGGTGTGGGGATTGAGCATCACCCGCAGCTGCACTCCCCGCTGCTGGGCGCGCAGCAGGGATTCCAGGATGGCTGGGCTTTCCAGCTTGAATTGCTTGAGCAGCAGCTCCTGCTGGGTAGCCTCGATGAGTTCCACAACGGCCTGGCCACCGTCGTCCGGCATCACCAGCAGCCGTTGATGGGTGTGGCGCACGGCATGTCAGCAGCCAGGCCGGCACGGTAACGCAGCCTGGGCTGCAGATTTGGCTTTAACCTGCCCCAACCTCAGGCCAAGCCGTGACAGCCGAGTCCAGTCGCTTCATCCTGATCTGCTCGGGCAAGGGGGGTGTGGGCAAAACCACCCTCACTGCCAACCTGGGTGTCGCCCTGGCCAGACAGGGCGCCCGCACGGCGGTGTTGGATGCCGATTTCGGCCTTCGCAACCTCGACCTGCTGCTGGGCCTCGAAAATCGGATCGTGTTCACGGCCCAGGAGGTGCTGGCAGGCACCTGCCGGTTGGAGCAAGCCCTGGTGAAGCACAAGCAGGAACCCAACCTGGCCCTGCTGCCGGCCGGCAATCCCCGCATGCTCGAGTGGCTCACGCCGGACGACATGCGCAAGGTGGCGCAGATGGTGGGTGAGCAGTTCGACTACGTGCTGATCGATGCTCCCGCCGGCATCGAAGGGGGCTTTCGCAACGCCATGGCCGCGGCCCGGGAAGCCATCGTGGTCACCACCCCGGAAGTTTCGGCGGTCCGTGATGCGGACCGGGTGATCGGGCTCCTCAACAGCGAGGGAGTCAAACCGATCCAGCTGGTGCTCAACCGGGTGCGGCCGCGCATGATGGCGAACCAGGAGATGCTCGCCGTCGACGACGTGACCGACATCCTGGCCCTGCCCCTGCTGGGTCTCGTGCTCGAAGACGAACAGGTGATCGTGAGCACCAACCGGGGGGAACCTCTCACCCTCAATGGCAGCAACTCCCCGGCTGCCCGCGCTTACGCCAATGTGGCGCGCCGCCTGCTCGGAGAAGACGTGGCCCTGATCGATCCCAGCAAGGAGAGAAACGGACTGCGGGCCAAGATCGGCCGACTGATGAACACCAAGATCTTCTGAGCCGATGACCTTGCGAGATGTGATCAACAAGTTGCTGGGCCGTCAAGCCAACAGCGCCAGCACCGCCAAGCAGCGACTCCAGCTGGTGCTCGCCCATGACCGCAGCGACCTCAACCCCGAGCTACTGGAGCAGATGCGCCGCGAGATCCTGGAAGTGGTGAGCCGCTACGTGGAGATCGACCTGGAGGAAGGGGATGTGAGCCTGACCACTGAAGACCGGGTCACCGCACTGGTTGCCAACCTGCCGATCCGCCGGGCACGGGCCATCGTGGAACCGCCCGCCAGCGCTGATCCCCTGCAGGTCTGAACAGCCCCCGGCGGCGGTGGCAATCCTGGAGGGCAGCGCCTCCCGATGCCATGCAGGGTTCTGATTCAGGGGAACGGATCACCCCCGCCGAGTCCCGGGTGTTGCTCGAACTGCAGAAAGGTCTGAGCAACCGCGACATCGCCCATCAACTTGTGCTCAGCCCGCGCACGGTGGAAAGCCACATCTCCAGCCTGCTGGCCAAGACCGCCTGCACCAATCGCACCCAGTTGCTGCTCTGGTCCCAGGCGTGCACCTCCGGGGCGATAGGCTCCGCTAAGGGGTCAACCCAAGCCGGCTTAGCTCAGCGGTAGAGCAGCGCTTTTGTAAAGCGAAGGCCATCGGTTCAAATCCGTTAGCCGGCTTTGCCTCTTGCCATCCCAGCTCCCCGGCGATCAGGGCAGTGGTTGCCACCAACCGGACCCGGGTCGAAGCTGCGGCGGTTGCGGTGGCGGTGGCGGCAACCTGAGGATGCCGGATGCCCCCGGCATCGGTGGAAGGCCCGGCAGGGGGTTCAGCTGGGATTCCCCCGGTGGGGCCACCGGCAGGACGGCATCGCGGGCAAGCCGGTCGGCCGGGGCTGCGAAGAGACGCGCCAGAACGGCCTGGCGCTGATCGGCAGGCTCCGGGCCCAGGGCCCAGAGTGACTCCAGGTAGAAGAACGCCACACCGAGTCCCGCCTGCCGGCTGGCCAGCACCTTCTGTTGCAGTAGGTAGGCGGAGGTGGGGCGGTTGCGCTGGCCACTGAGAATCGCCATTGCCGTGGGGATGCGCTGGCGCGCTTCCTGCACCTCGGGCCGCCAGAGATGGGGACTGAAGCTCTCCAGGTCGGGCCTGTAGATCTGAACCAGCAACTCATCGGCAATGCCCTGGCGCACCCAGGCCCGCCAGTCCTGTAGCTGGAGCGTGTAGGCGAACTCGTAGTAATTGGGAGCAATCGACACGATCGCTCCCGGGCGGCGGGCGCGCACCGCCTTGCTGAGGCGATCCATGAAGGCTGTGATCTTGTCGGCCCGCCACTTCACCCAGGCCGGATCCGCAGGGTTGACGGGTGGGTTGCGGCCTGTCTCCTTTCGGTAGAGCGCCACGGTGAAGGGGTCGTAGCCGAACTCCCTCGGCAAGGTGGTGTGGTCATCAAACTGGATGCCATCAGCCCCGTACTGGCCCACCACCTCCAGCACCAGATCGGTGATCAACTCCTGAACCTCAGGCCGGAAGGGGTTCAGCCACTTCACTTCGCCGGCCGCGCTGATCGATGTCAGTCCTCCGTCCTGCTTGTTGGTGAGCCAGGCCCTGTGGCGCAGCGCCAGCTCAGAGCCGGGGGCGACCATGAAACCGAACTCGAACCAGGGAATCACCAGCAACCCCTGGCGGCGTCCTTCGGCGATCAACTCGCCGATCACGTCCTGGCCCTGGAGCCCCCGATAGGTGAAATCCTGCAGTCCCCGGTCCTGCACCACCTGGCTGGGGTAGTAGGCGATGCCGCCGTTCCACACCACGGGATAGAGGGTGTTGAAATTCAGGCGGGCAAGCTGGGCCACGGTGTGCTGCATGCGCTCCCGATCCCGCAGCACCGGCATGTCATTGGCGGTGAGCCACACACCGCGCAGCTCAGTCCTGGCTCGGGTGGGCGCCCCCTGGGCCCCCTGGGCCCGGGCCAGCGAGGGTATGCCTACGCAGGAAAGCGCCAGCCCGTGGGCCAGGAGCAGAGAAGCCGCTGTGACCTGCCGCCAACGGCCCATGAACCAAATTAGGGAATGATTAAGCCTAGGAATCCTTTCCGGCCAGCAGCCAAACCAACAGCAGCACCGGCAGCCACACCAGCCAGATCGCCTGCAGCACCACCGTTCCTGCGTTGACCAGGGGCATGACGATCCAGGCATAGATCGCCATTGCCACCGCCACCACCAACAGCAGAGCCGCCATCGAGGCCTCAGGGAAGACGATCAGCCAGCAGGAAAGCACCCTGCCGCAGGACCCGCCAGCCTCCTTCTCCACCAACCCCACCCTCCGGCTCCTGCCAGGCCAGAACGGTGCTGGCCTGGCCCGAGGCCTCGGGCCAGGGCGTGGGAGCCAGCAGGGGAAGGTGGGGGAAGAACCGGGCGGCGGCCGCAGCATCCCTGGCGGCTGGCACGCCGGACGGATTGGCGCTGGTGGTGGCGAGGGGACCACTGCGGCGCATCAGCTCGCGGGCTGACCCCAGGGCAGGAATGCGCAGGCCGATGCTGCTGCCCCCCGGATGGAGCTGCTCCACCAGGCTGCCGCAGGCAGGCAGCACCAGGGTGAGCGGGCCTGGCCAGCCCCGGGCCGCCATCGCCCGCCATTCAGGGCGCCAGGGCAAGCCGAGCACCGGCTCCAGCTGGGCCAGATCGGCCCCCATCAGAATCAGGGGCTTCTCACTGGGCCGTTGCTTGAGGGTCCAGATCCTGCTGGCGAAGGCAGGTCGGGCCGCCAGGGCCGGCAAGGTGTCGGTGGGCATCAACACCACCGCGCCGGCGGCGAGCTGCTCCGCAAGAGCTGCCACCGGCAGGCCGGCAGGGTTGGCCTGCGGCGGCACATCGGCAAAAGGGTCGTGGGTCATGAACGGACAGGGAGAGCCGAATCCACTGGCTCACGGCGGGCCACCACGAAACGCCTGGTGCCCTCGAGATCGCAGTGGGCCGTGACCGGGGTGAGGCCGGTGGCCTGCAACAGCGCCAGCACGGCATCACTCTGATCGTGGTGATGCTCCAGCAGCAACCACCCCCCGGCCGCCAGGGCCTGGCCAGCGCCGGCCGCAATGGCCTGGACGGCAACCAGGCCATCCGGGCCGCCATCAAGGGCCAACCGGGGTTCATGGTTCTTCACGCCAGGCTCCAGATCAGCCCACACGGCAGTGGGGATGTAGGGCGGATTGGCCACCACGAGCTCCAGGCGTCCCCACCAGGGCCTGAGGGGCTGCCACCAGTCGCCGGCCAGCAGCCGTACCCTCCGGTCGAGACCATGGCGGCGGAGATTCATCCCGGCCTGATCCAGCACCTGGCGGCTGCAGTCCACCGCCAGGCCCTCACTGTCGGGCCAGAGCCGGGCCAGGGCCACGGCCAGGCAGCCCGAGCCCGTGCCCAGATCCGCCCAGAGCGGTGGAAGGGTCCCAGTCCAGTGGGTCTGGGCCAGCTCCACCAGCAACTCGGTTTCCTGCCGGGGGATCAGCACCCCCGGGGCCACGGCCAGGTGCAGATCCCGCCAGGGACATACCCCCGCCAGGTACTGCAGGGGCGCAGCGGTGTCGAGATGGCAGTGCCAGAGGGCCGCGAGCTGGTCGAGCGGCACACGCAGGGTCTGGAGCCGCTCCGGATCCAGCCGCAGGCGCTGCAGGCTGGGCCAGTCAACCCCGGCCACGAGCTCCAGCAGCCAATCGAGATCCACCGATCGCCCCCCCCGGAGCAGCTGGGTGCGCCGCCAGGCCAGCAGCTCACTGCCGCGCAGCACCAGGTGGGCCGGAGGGGGCGCAGCCAGAGGCAGCGCTAGGGGTGGATTGTCGCGCTCAGGCAAAGCCCTCACCGCTGCCTTTAGCTCAGTCTGACGGGCAGGGACGCCAGTGCAGGCCGGGTTCGGATCGCACAACCCCGGCCAGCTCGAGAGCCAGCAGCCGGGGAGCCAGCGCCGCCGCGGGACGCTCCAGCACCAGGCAGAGCTGCTCCAGCGAGGCGCCGTCGCCGAGGGCCCTCAACAGCTCGGCATCGATCGGAGGCGTGCCGCCGCCGGGGCAGGAAGACCGGGAAGTAACGGGCGTGGGACGGGAGCCCAGGGGGCCCACCCCCAACTGGCGAATCAGGTCTGCAGGCTCCAGCAACAGGGTCGCGCCACGCCCCAGCCAGCGATTGCTGCCCCGGGCCGAGACCCGGGCTGCGTCCCCGGGAACCACCCAAAGCGGCAGCTGCTGCTCCCAGGCCAGCTGGGCCGAGTGGAGAGCACCACTGCGATCAGGACATTCCACCAGCACAACCGCACCGGCCAGCGCCACCTGGAGACGATTGCGAGAGGCGAAATGGCCCGCGCAAACGGCCGCCCCCGGCGGCTGCTCGGTGATCAGCAGCCCTTCCCTGCCCACCTGCTCCTGCAGGGCGCGATGGTGGACGGGATACACCCGTGCCAGCGGGGTGCCGAGCACGGCCACGGGGCGCCCACCCGCCGCGAGGCACCCGCGGTGGCTGGCGGCATCAATGCCGTCGGCCAGGCCACTCACCACCGGCCAGCCGGCCTGAGCCAGGGCCCGCCCCAGCACTTCGGCCATGGCCAGGCCGGCCCGGGAGGGGCGACGGGTACCCACCACGGCCACGGCCTGCCGGCGGGCCAGCAGCGGCCAGACACTGCCGCGACCGCACCAATAGAGCCCGAGCGGGGGCCTGGTGAGCTGCCGCAACGCCGCAGGAGAGGCTGGATCGCCAGGCAACAGCACCCTCCTGCCGCCCAGCACCTGCTCCGCCCAGCGCTCCAGGGGGCGCTCCCCCCAGCCACGGCGGAATCGCAGAATCCGTTCTCGCCAGCCGGTCCCCAGCCCCGCGAGCCGGGGAAAGCTCTCGATGGGGGAACTCCAGGCCACGCCCAGGCCACCGAAGTGGGCTTCAATCGCCCGCAGGCTTACCCATCCCAGGCCGGGGCAAGCCGACCAGAGCAACCACCAGAGGCGCTGCTCCCTCCCCCAGCCCAGCCCCGGCGGAGCCGCGGGTTCACCCCGGAGGCTCCCCCCGAGATGGATGCCACTGCCCGGAACCCGCCCACACCCAGCCGCACCGATCCCCACCCCGGAGTCCAGCTCCGAACCGATCCCAGAAGCAGACAACGGCCCCACCTGATCAGTACATTTGTACTGATTCTAGTCCTGTCCCCGGACCAGGGCCGCCACGGCCTCCGTCAGGTCGTCCGGCCAGCGTCGACGCAGCCGAAACACCGATCCACTCCCGCAGGAGGAAGACCCAGGGGCAGCTTGATCCGCCGGCACGCGGTCCACCAGAACCAGGTCCACCCGGGCCTCCGCCGCCAGCCCCTGCCGCTCGGAGAGGAAGCGACTCACCCAGGACAGCTTCAAGCCCTTGCGGGGCATCACCCTGCTGAGCAGCTCCACCTCCTCGCCATGGCGCAGGGGTTGGCCATAGTTGATGGTCACCGCCACCACGGGCAACTCCAGGCCCCGGTTGGAGAGGTCGCTGTAGGCCAGGCCCACCGCCGCCAGGGCCTCAACCCGTGCCTCCTCCAGCCAGGCCAGGTAGGCGCCATGCCACATCACCCCGGCGTGGTCGGTGTGCTGGGGCAGAACCCGGCGCCCCATTCGCCATTGACCACACTCCGTCACGGTCTGCATGGTTGGGCGCTGAGCCACCGAAGAACAGCCATAGGCTGCCGTGGAGCCAGGTGTTGTTTCTGTGTTCCGCAACGTTCTGATCGCTGACTCCGGCAAAGGTCACGTCGAAGAGATGGTGCGCATGCTGCGGGCCATCCCCGTGGTGCGAGAAGCCCGCGTCAACCTGCTGCACGTGGTGCCCGAGCAGGGGGTGGAGGACGTGCAGGAGCACTGGCAGAAGGCTGCCGGAATCATGGCCAATGCGGTGAATCGCCTGGGCCTCAACCCCAGTGAGGTGAACACGATCATCCGTCAGGGCGACACCAAGCAAACCGTGCTGCGGGTGGCGGATGAGCTCGATTCCGACCTGATCGTGATGGGTTCCCGCGGCCTGAACCGGCTGCAGTCCATCCTTGGCAACAGTGCCAGCCAGTATGTGTTCCAGCTCTCCACCCGGCCGATGCTGCTGGTGCGGGACGACCTCTATGTGCGCCACATCAACCGGATGATGGTCACCGTGGACGGCACCGGCGTCGGCGACGACGCCCTTCGCCTGGCCTGCGAACTGGTGCGGGAGATTCCCGGAGGCACACTCATCGGCGTGCATGTGAGCCGGCAAGACATCACCCCTTCCCGCGGCGGCAAATCCCCCGCGGATGAGGTGCTCGACCAGGCGGTGCAGCGGGCCCGCGGTTTCGGGGTGGAACTCACGGCTGTGCACCGAACCGGCAGCGACATCGGCCGCACGGTCTGTGCCGCCGCCGAAGACCTCGGGGCCGATCTCCTGGTGATCGCATCCCAGGACCGCCGACCCGTGGTGGCCAGGGCCCTGGTGGATCTGGATCGCCTGCTGGGCAGCTCGGTGAGCGACTACATCCGCGTGCATGCACCAGCTCCGGTGCTGCTGGTGCGCGAACCGGAAAGCAAGCGCTGAACATAGGGCCGGAAGCCGGAAGTAGGAACAGGCCTTGGCCTGACTTTCACCGGCCGGATGCCGCCAAACCCATGTGGCCCACGGGGAGCTCCAGGACGGATGGGGCCTGAAACGGGAATTCCCCATGCCGAGCGGGCATCAGCCGGGGGGGGTCAACTGCCCTGGCGGCTGCTCGTTTGGATGTAGAGCACCAGCAAAAACACCGTGGGAACCAGAACGAACATCAGGCTGGCGACAAAGCCGAGATCGTTGGTTTCCATGGCACTGGTGTGGATCCTGGGAGGGTATCACCGGCAAACCGGGCACGGGCGGGGCCCTTCACCGGTCGTTGCGCGACAGCAGGCGCCGGTACCGCCCCTGCCCCAAGGGCTCCCCCACCTCTCACTCCGCCGCAGCCGGACCAGGTTCCACCAACTCCTGCTCCGCCCCCTCCTCCTCCACGTCCATCGGGGGCTGCGGCCAGCTGGTGGGCCCTGCCGGCAGCGGCGTGCCCAGCGACTGAGCCAGCTGGTTCTCCCTGTCGGCCAGGCCCACCTGGGGCCTGGTGATCACCAGCAAGGACTGCTGCACGAGGGCCTGACAGGCCAGGCGCCACTGTTGCGGCCTGCGCCGCAGCTTCTGCTCCTCCACGGTGGTTCGTGCACTGAGGGCCTGCGGCGCAGTGCCTTCAGGAATCTCCACGAAACAGGTGATGCACTGCCCGCAACCGCCACAGTTCCCGAGGGTGCCCTTGATCCCATAGAGCTGTATGCCCTCGCGCAGGGCCACATCGCGGAGGTTTTCACCCGGGTAACACTCCACATCACAACCCTCACGCACGAAGCGGATCACGGGCATGGCAGCTCCTCAAGGCTGGCCCCATTGTGATGCGCCCCGTTGCGGACCGTTACCACTGCCGCGGCAGGCGCGGCGTGACCCTTACGATCGCCCAACCCACCCCAGAACGTCTCCCCATGGGATTGCCCTGGTATCGGGTGCACACGGTCGTGATCAACGACCCGGGCCGCTTGCTCGCCGTGCACCTCATGCACACCGCACTGGTGGCCGGCTGGGCCGGCTCGATGGCGCTTTACGAGCTCGCGATCTTTGATCCCTCCGACCCTGTCCTCAACCCGATGTGGCGGCAGGGCATGTTTGTCATGCCCTTCATGGCCCGCCTAGGCGTCACGGGCAGCTGGGGCGGCTGGAGCATCACCGGCGAAACCGGCGTAGACCCCGGCTACTGGAGTTTCGAGGGTGTTGCCGCTGCCCACATCATTCTCAGCGGCCTGCTGTTCCTGGCCGCCATCTGGCACTGGACCTTCTGGGATCTGGAGATCTGGCAGGACCCACGCACCGGCGAGCCTGCCCTCGACCTCCCCAAGATCTTTGGAATCCACCTGCTCCTGGCAGGCCTGGCCTGCTTCGGTTTCGGTGCCTTCCATCTCACCGGCGTCTTCGGTCCCGGCATGTGGGTGAGTGATGCCTACGGCCTCGGCGGCCACCTTGAGCCGGTTCAGCCCTCGTGGGGCCCTGAAGGGTTCAACCCCTTCAACCCCGGCGGCATCGTGGCCCACCACATTGCAGCAGGCATCGTCGGCATCATCGCCGGCATCTTCCACATCACCACCCGTCCTCCCGAGCGCCTCTACAAGGCGCTTCGCATGGGCAACATCGAAACGGTGCTGGCTTCGGCCATCGCTGCGGTGTTCTTCGCCGCCTTCGTAGTGGCCGGCACCATGTGGTATGGCGCTGCTGCCACCCCTGTGGAGCTGTTCGGACCCACCCGCTTCCAGTGGGACCAGGGCTATTTCAAGGCGGAAATCAACCGCCGGGTTCAGACCGCCATGGACAATGGCGCCACCCGGCAACAGGCCTACGCCTCGATTCCTGAGAAGCTTGCCTTCTACGACTACGTGGGCAACAGCCCCGCCAAGGGCGGCCTGTTCCGTGTGGGTCCGATGGTGAACGGCGATGGTCTGCCCACCGGCTGGCTCGGCCACATCTCCTTCACCGACAGGGAAGGACGTGAACTGGAAGTACGGCGTCTGCCGAACTTCTTCGAGAACTTCCCGGTTGTTCTCCAGGACCAGGATGGCGTTGTCCGGGCCGATATCCCCTTCCGCCGGGCCGAAGCCAAGTACTCCTTTGAGCAGAGTGGTGTAACCGCCACTGTCTACGGCGGAGCCCTCAACGGCCAGTCGTTCACCGACCCAGCCGATGTGAAGCGCTTGGCTCGCAAGGCCCAGCTTGGTGAGGCCTTCGACTTCGATCGCGAGACCTACCACTCGGACGGCACCTTCCGGAGTTCCCCCCGCGGCTGGTTCACCTTCGGCCACGCCACCTTCGCCCTGCTGTTCTTCTTCGGCCACATCTGGCACGGTGCCCGCACCCTCTACCGCGACGTGTTTGCCGGTATCGACCCCGACCTCGGCGAGCAGGTGGAATTCGGTCTCTTCCAGAAACTGGGCGACAAGTCGACCCGTCGCCTGCCGGAGGGCTTCGTGCCCCCCGCTGGCACTCCCCTCAGCTGACCCGGAGCCAAATCCCATGGAGAGCTTCGCCTACATTTTGATCCTCACACTGGCCCTCGCCACCCTGTTCTTCGCCATTGCCTTCCGCGATCCCCCGAAGATCGGCAAGTAAGGATTCAAAACATCCCGATCAAACTGCTTGCCCCTGGTCTCTCTAGGGGCTTTTTCATGCAGACCGATCCGGGCTACAAAATCCAGCAGAGCGTTCTCAAGCCCTTCTCAAGCGGAGATCGCATGATTAAACTCCGTGAAGATCACCCGGATGTGCGGGGATGCAATGCCCTTCCTGCCAGCACACAGACAGTCGGGTGCTGGAGTCGCGCTCGGCGGACAGCGGCCGCAGCGTGCGCCGACGGCGTGAGTGCCTCAACTGTGATTTTCGGTTCACCACCTACGAACGGGTGGAAACGGTGCCCATCACCGTTCTGAAGCGCAATGGCCATCGGGAAACCTTCAACCGCTCCAAGCTGCTGCATGGTCTGCTGCGCGCCTGTGAAAAAACGGGTCTGGAGCCCGCACGGCTGGAGAGTGTGGTGGACGAGATCGAACTCCAGCTCCAGCAGCGCAGCGGCCGGGAGGTACGCAGCGCCGAGATCGGCGAACTGGTGCTGGAGCAGCTGAGCGGCATGAGCGAGGTGGCCTACGTGCGCTTCGCCTCGGTGTATCGCCAGTTCCAGGGCGTGAGTGATTTTGTTGCCACCCTGGAGGGGCTGAATCGAAGGGGGAGCCGCACGCCTGACCCATCCGTGCTGGCCATGCTGCCCTGATCGGGCCCTCTTGGTACAGTGAGGGATCCAGGCGAGCCGCAGGCGGTTGGCTCTTCTGACCTCATCTCGCCCTGCCCCAGGCAGACCGCCAGCATCCCCATGACAGTAACCACTTCCGACGTCAGCAACTCCGAGGTCGATCTGGATCTGGATCTCGCCGCTGAAGCGGCCGCCGACCTCGACATCCCGGAAGAGGTACCCAGCGCAGACGACTCCAGCAGCCGCGCCACCAGCCGCGATTTCGAAAGCGCTGGCTTCACGCTCGACGAGTTCGCGTCGCTGCTCAGCAAATACGACTACAACTTCAAGCCTGGTGACGTTGTCAACGGCACCGTGTTCGCCCTCGAATCGAAGGGCGCCATGATCGACATCGGTGCCAAAACTGCAGCCTTCATGCCGCTGCAGGAGGTTTCGATCAACCGGGTGGAAGGGCTCAGCGACGTGCTGGAGCCGGGGGAAATCCGCGAGTTCTTCATTCTCAGCGAGGAGAACGAGGACGGCCAGCTCACGCTCTCCATCCGCCGGATCGAGTACCAGCGAGCCTGGGAGCGGGTGCGGCAGCTCCAGAAAGAAGACGCCACCATCTACAGCGAGGTGTTCGCCACCAACCGGGGCGGTGCCCTGGTGCGGGTGGAAGGTCTGCGCGGCTTCATCCCCGGCAGCCACATCAGCACCCGCAAGGCCAAGGAAGAACTTGTGGCCGATTTCCTGCCCCTCAAGTTCCTCGAGGTGGATGAAGAGCGCAACCGCCTGGTGCTCAGCCATCGCCGTGCCCTGGTGGAGCGCAAGATGAATCGCCTGGAAGTGGGTGAAGTTGTGCTCGGCACGGTGCGCGGCATCAAGCCCTACGGCGCCTTCATCGACATCGGCGGCGTGAGCGGCCTCCTGCACATCTCTGAAATCAGCCACGAGCACATCGAGACCCCGCATACGGTGCTCAATGTGAACGACCAGATGAAGGTGATGATCATCGACCTCGACGCCGAGCGGGGCCGGATCTCGCTCTCCACCAAGGCCCTCGAACCCGAACCCGGCGACATGCTCACCGATCCCCAGAAGGTGTTCGACAAGGCGGAGGAAATGGCCGCCCGCTACAAGCAGATGCTGCTGGAGCAGGCCGAAGACAACGAGCCCATGGGCGTCACCCTCGACTGAGCCCCTCCCCCGTGGTCCAACTGCTGCTGCGGGGCGAACCGGTCGGCCCACGAGATCAACCGATCCGGGCGGTGCTGTTCGACAAGGACGGCACCCTCTCGATCAGCGAGCCCATGCTCCATGCCCTGGCCGAGGCCAGGGTTTTTCATTGCCACAGGTTGGTGGAGGAGCACCACCCCGAGGTCCCCCGCCAGCGCCTGGCGGAGCTGGTCGACCTGCTCCGCCGGGCCTACGGGTTGGAGTCGGGCGGGCTGCATCCCGCCGGCACCACGGCGGTGGCCAGCCGCAACCACAACCTGATCTCCACCGCCACCACCCTGGCCCAGGTGGGTCTGGGCTGGCCTGAGGCCCTGGCCCTGGGTGAAGCGGTGTTTGCCGCCACCGATCGCCTTCACGGCAGCGGCAGCAGCCACAGGCCGTTGGCCACCGAGGGGCTGCACGAGCTGGTGAAACGCCTGGTACAAGCCGGCCTGCGCTGCGCCGTGATCAGCAATGACGAGATGGCCGGTATCGAGGCCTTCCTGTCCAGCCAAGGCCTCGTGCAGCACTTTCCAGTGCGTTGGAGCGCCGAGCACACGCCGCGCAAACCCGATCCGGCAGCCGTGCGGGCTCTCTGTTCCGAGCTGGAAATACCTCCCCAGGCCTGCGCCCTGATCGGCGACGCCAACAGCGACTTGCGGATGGCCCGCGCGGCCGGAGTTCCTGTGGTGCTGGGCTACACCGCCGCCTGGCGTCGCCGGCCCCACCTGGATAGCAGCTTTCCCCACCTGCACCACTGGAGCGAACTCAGCCTGGCCAGCTAAATTCCGATGTCCATAGTCGGGAGTTTCGCCACCTTGCTGGAGCCTGGGAATAGGGTGTTGCCCGCGTTGGAAGTGCCGTCCATGGGTAATCGCTACGTCTTCACCTCCGAGTCGGTGACAGAGGGCCATCCCGACAAGATCTGCGACCAGGTGAGCGATGCCGTGCTGGACGCCCTGCTGGCCCAGGATCCGTCCTCCCGTGTGGCCTGCGAAACCGTGGTGAACACGGGCCTCTGCCTGATCACCGGCGAAGTGACCACCAACGCCCGGGTGGACTTCAACACCCTCGTGCGGGGGGTGATCGAGCAGATCGGCTACAGCGGCGCCCGAGCCGGTGGCTTCGACAGCAACAGCTGTGCCGTGCTGGTGGCCCTCGACCAGCAATCACCGGACATCGCCCAGGGGGTGGATGAGGCCGACGACCATGCCGGCGATCCGCTCGATCGGATCGGGGCCGGCGACCAGGGAATCATGTTCGGCTATGCCTGCGATGAAACGCCGGAACTGATGCCGTTGCCGATCAGCCTGGCCCACCGGCTGGCGCGTCGCCTGGCGGAGATACGCCACAACGGCACCCTCGGCTACCTGCTACCCGATGGCAAGACCCAGGTGAGCGTGGTGTACGAAGACAGCCAGCCGGTGGCCATCGACACCATCCTGATCTCCACCCAGCACACCGCCGAAATTGATGGCCTCTCCGAGGAGAAGGCCCTGCGCGAGCGCATCGCCACCGATCTCTGGACCCATGTGGTGGAACCGGCCACGGGCGATCTGAGCCTGAAACCCAGCAGGGAGTCCACCCGCTTCCTGGTGAACCCCACCGGCAAGTTCGTGGTGGGCGGTCCCCAGGGCGACGCCGGCCTCACCGGCCGGAAGATCATCGTGGACACCTACGGCGGTTACGCCCGTCACGGCGGTGGCGCCTTCTCCGGGAAGGATCCCACCAAGGTGGACCGGTCCGCCGCCTACGCGGCCCGCCATGTGGCCAAGGCGCTGGTGGCGGCTGGCCTGGCCCGCAAGGCCGAGGTGCAGCTCAGCTATGCCATCGGCGTGGCCCGGCCCGTGAGCATTCTGGTGGAGAGTTTCGGCACCGGGGCCCTCCCGGACGCCGACCTCACTGCCCTGGTGCAGGAGCACTTCGACCTCCGTCCGGGCGCCATCATCGAAACCTTCGGCCTGCGCCAGCTGCCCCAGCAGCGCGGTGGCCGCTTCTACCAGGACGTGGCGGCCTACGGGCACTTCGGCCGTAGCGACCTCAACCTGCCCTGGGAGGACGTGGAAGCGGTCGCCGCCGCCCTGCAGCAGGCCACAGCGAGCCGCGTTGCTGCCTGAGCCCCTGGCCCTCGGCATTGACCTGGGCAGCAGTGGTCTGCGGCTCGCCCTGGCGAGCTGCGATGGCCAGCCCATCCGCCACCTCACCAGCCCCTATCCGCTCCCCTTTTCCGACCCGGAGGGCTGGCGGCAGGGGCTGATCAACCTCACCCGCCAACTGCCCCTGCCGTTGCGGCGGCGGGTCGGAGCGATCGCCCTCGACGGCACCTCCGGCACCCTGCTGCTCTGCTGCCCGGATGGCAGCCTGGCTGCCGCCGCTGGCCTGGGGCAGGCGTTGCCATATCACTGCGCCTGCCCGGAGCAGGCGGCACTGGCCACGGCCATCGCCGGCGGCGGTCCGGCCGCCAGCGCCAGCGGCAGCCTGGCCCGTGCCCTGCGATTGCTGGCCAGCGCCGCAGTGGCTGGCGAGGCGGGACCCTGGCTGCTGCGACACCAGGCCGACTGGCTGATGGGCTGGTTGCTGGGCGATTGGCGCTGGGGCGAAGAGGGCAACAACCTGCGCCTGGGCTGGGATCTGCAACGGCAGCGCTGGTGTGGATCGATCGACGAACAGCCCTGGAGCGCGGCCCTGCCGACGGTCCGGGCCAGCGGAGACACCCTGGGATATCTCCATCCATCGAGCGCCGCTGAGCTGGGATTGCCCCCGCACTGCCGGGTGGTGGCGGGCAGCACCGATGCCAATGCGGCTGTGCTGGCGGCGGATCCGGCTGAGCTGGATGGTGTTGCCGTGCTGGGCACCACCCTGGTGCTCAAGCAATGGAGCCCCCGACCGATCACCGGGCCTGGGGTGAGCTGCCACCGGCTGGCGGGACGCTGGCTGGTGGGGGGCGCATCCAACGCCGGAGCCGGCGTGCTGCGCCGCTTTTTCAACGACGCGCAGCTGGCGGAACTCAGCCGTCAGATCGACCCCAGTCGCGGCAGCGGGCTGCAGCTGCGCCCCCTGCCCGCCCGCGGGGAGCGCTTCCCGATCGACGACCCAAGCCTGGAGCCGGTTCTGGAACCACGGCCCGTGAGTGATGTGCTCTACCTGCAAGCCCTGCTGGAGGGCCTGGCCCGCATCGAGGCTGCCGGGTGGCAACGGCTGCAGGACCTCGGCGCCCCGGCCGTGCAGCGGGTGATCAGCGTGGGGGGTGGGGCGGTGAATCCCCAGTGGCGGCGGATCCGGGCCCAGTGCCTGGGGCGGCCCGTTCTCAACCGCGCCGGCTTGAGTGCGGCCCTCGGTATGGCCAGACTGGCCGCAACCGCCCTGCCCAAGCCATGAAGGATCAGCTGCGCACCTGGCTGTCGATGGCCCTGTTCGTGGTGCTGGCGGGATACGTGAGCTTCAGTGCCCTACGGCTTGGCTGGCTGGTATGGCTGCGCGTCGCCGGCAGCTGAGGCGACGGCCCAGAATTCGTCCACCCTTGCCCGCAGCACCATGGCCGCCGACCCCCTCACGCCCGCTGTGAGCGAGCGGATCTGTCGACACATGAACGACGACCACCCGGAAGCTGTGCTGGCCTACGCCCGGCACTACGCCGCCATCGCCACGGCCCAGCAGGCCCGCATGCTGGCGATCCGCCCCGAGGCCATGGAGCTTGAGGTGGACGGTGTGGACGTGCAGGTGCCCTTCGACCACAACCTGAGCGACAGCGAGGACGCGCACCGCACCCTGGTGGCCATGCTGCGCGCCCTCTAAGGGGGCAATTCTGGAGGCAGGATTTGCCACCACCATGCCTGGCCTCCACTGCCCAACCGCCACCTGGTTGCAGGGGCTGGTCCCCTGGGACTGGCTGCTGCTGCCGCCCACAGCACCCTGTCCGTTGCCGCCCAAGGGCCTGCGGGGCCTGACCCCCCTGCCCTGGTGGGCCGCCGTTGCCTATGAGGGCCTGGGCAGAACGGCGCTGCTGCGACTGAGGCGCGATCCATCGGCAGCGCGCGTGGCTGTGCTGCTGCCGGGGCTGGTGGAGCGTCTTAAGCAGCGCAAGCGGCCGGCGCTGCTGCTGCCGATCCCCAGCTGGAAGCGCCGGGCCAACCCACTGCCAGGCCTGCTGGCCCGCCAGCTGCAGGGTCGCCTGCACTGGCCATGCCAGCCAGCCCTGCTGGCCAGAAGCAGGCCGGTGCTAGGGCAGCACCGCCTCAACCGCGAACTGCGCTGGCAGAACCAGCAAGGTGCCTTCCGCTGCCTGCAACGGCCCGGGCACGGATCACTGCCACCCACCTGCCGTTCGGTGCTGCTGGTGGACGACATCCTCACCACGGGAGCCACGGCCTGTGCCGCCGCGGCTGCCTTGGAGGCCATGGGTTGGCGGGTGGCCGGGATGGCCTGCCTGGGAAGGACCCCGCCAGACAGGCGGTGATCTAAGATGCTTTGGTCGCCACGGCGACATGCCGGGATAGCTCAGTTGGTAGAGCAGGCGACTGAAAATCGCCGTGTCCCCAGTTCAAATCTGGGTCCTGGCACTGAGTGATTCCACAATTGCTGAAGGAGTGTTCTCCGGAGGGACTTTCCTTTTCCGGAACTCTCTGCCGCTGGACTGATGTTTCCCCACGGAGACACAGAAGGCTTTGCCATTCTTTCCGGGCAGGATTGTCCGCACCACCCGGCCCAAGGCACCCCAGCGACAGACGGCGCCACCATTCGGGCACGAAGCCAGGACGGACAGCCACCCCAGCAGGATGGCAAGATGACGCGGTAGCTCCTGGGATGCACGGGCCACACCCCATGCGTGAACCTGCGCCGTCCAGCGGCGAACCCTTCGCCAATCGGGTGTTCAACAACGCCGACAGCTTCGCCCAGGCTTTTGACGAGGCATGGCAGGAGTATCAGCGGCTCCACCCCGGGGATGGGCACAGCATCAACGAGAAGCTCACCCTGATCCTCGACCAGTTGCAGGGTCATCCCTTCCACCAGAACCACCCCGAGCGGGCCGCAGAGGTTGCCGCCTTCCGCGTTCGCCTGCTCGGCCTCTGAGGAGCGGATCCGCCTCCCTCACTGCCCCATGAAGCTCCCCACGATGGACACATCCCTGAGTCGGCTGGTACGCCTCTTGTGTGGAGGCTTCAGCAACCAGCACCAGGCCTTTGAAAATCCACCCCTCTACGCCCACATCCTGGTGAAGTTGCGGCCCCTTCCCCAGCTGGAGCCGGGTTCCCTGTTGCTGGAGCAGAGCTACGCAATCAATCCCGCCGCCCCCTATCGCATTCGGGTGCTGCGGCCCGAATGGCATGGCGATGGGCTGATCATCCACAACCAGGCCCTCCATGACGACGAGCGCTTCTGGGGAGCGGTGGAAAACCCGGAACGTCGCCTGCAGATCCAGGCCCCAGACCTGCGTCCCCTGGCCGGTTGCGCCTATCTCGTGCGGGAGGACGGCAACGGCTTCGTGGGAGAAGTGGAACCAGGCTGCCGGTGCCTGGTGGAGCGCAAAGGCCATGTCACCTATCTGGTGAGCCGCCTGGAACTGGATGAGCAGGGGATGCGCACCATCGACACCGGCCATGATCCGGTATCCCATGAGCAGCGCTGGGGTTCCTTGGCAGGACCCTTTGAATTCAGCCGAACGGACGACTTCAGCGAAGAGATTCCCGCCAGCTGGTTCGAAGCCTTCAGGCGCTGAGTTGCTCCGCGTCCACCAGATCGAGCTGGGAATCGGAGGTGGGCAGTGAAGCCTGCGGCAGGGGTTCCTCTTGAACTTCGTCCATGAACGGTTGTTCCGGCTCCTCCAGGAACGGCCCGTCGATGCAGGGCTCTTCGGCTGGCACTCCATAGCGGCCAGCCCCGCCCGTCACGGGCTGCAGGTGCCGGGGAGTGCCAGCCGCGGCGGGCATGGAATCAAGCCCATTGAGAAGGGATTCCAGGCGGCCCAGCCTCTCTTCAGTGTCGTCGAAACGGAGCTCAGCCCCATCGCTCAACTGCTGGGAACCGACCGTCTGCTGCTGGAGATCGTGCAGGTGCGATTCCTGGAGAGCCAGGCGCTCCTCCAGTTCCAGCAGGCGATAGGTGATCGTCTCCACCACCTGCGACAGCGTGTTCAACTGCTCGGCGAGGCGCTCCTGGCCCTCAGGGCGTGATGGCTCGGAAGGGGACACCAGGGGGGACAGGGACATGACTGTCAGCGGGGAAGGGCAGGCGGCGGGGAGTCCGCTTTGGCGGGATGGTATCGAGCTGGGACGCATTGGCCAGAGCCAAGCTTTGTAACGAATCTGAACGAGCCGTGAACCAGCGGAAGCACGCCCATAAGATCCGCAGTGGTGTGGAGCTGCCCCTTCAGCTGACGCCCACTCTGGAGGCCATCCCCTGGGAGGCCCCCCGAACGTGTCATCGGGGCCGACTGCCCGCCACCGCTATCCCGGCTCTCCCTCCGCCGGCGCCCTCAGCTGGATGCCAAACCGGCATTCCGCCGATGGACCTCAATCAGGCCCTTCACGCCCGCCCCCCCCATGACCCTTGCCAACGCTGCCTATCTGGGCATCGAGCGCTTTGCCAATGCGCGCCCTAAGGAGAACTGGAACAACGCCAGCTCCAATGACAAGGCCGTACTGATTCGTGCTGTCTACAAACAGGTTCTTGGCAATCAGTACGTGATGAACAGTGAGCGCCTTGAAGGCGCAGAGTCCCTGTTCAAGCGTGGCTATCTCAGCGTTCGTGAGTTTGTGCGGCAGGTTGCCAAGAGCGGACTCTACAAGCAGAAGTTTTTCGAAAACTGCAATCCCTACCGCTTCATCGAGCTGAATTTCAAGCACCTGCTGGGCCGTGCACCCCAGAACAAGGCCGAGATGCTCCATCATTTCACGATTCTGCAAGAACAGGGTTTCGATGCAGAAATCGACTCCTATATCGATAGCGCCGAGTATCAGGAGCGCTTCGGCGAGGAAGTGGTGCCATTCCTGCATGGCTTCAACTACAACGCCGGCCAACAGGGGCTGCAGTTCTCTTACATGCTGCAACTCACCCGTGGGGTAGGTGCTTCCGTGCGGGGTGACCTGCTGAAGAACCAATCACGGCTCAACCCTTCCGTTCACGCAGGGCAGCCCCTGCCGGTGGTGAGCCCCAATGCAGCCGGTGCTGTGTTCCGCAAAGTGAACACCGATGGCGTGACACGCCAAGGCGTGGGCGCAGGGGAAGAGGGCCGCACCTTCCGGGTTGAGATCACTGGTTTCAACAACTACCGCCTGCACAAGCGCAGCAATCGCGTGCGCTTCATTCCCTTCAACAAGTTGCTGGAATACCAGCAACAGATCCATCGTGAAGGCGGCCGGATTGCCAGCATCACTCCGGTGAACTGATCGATTCCATCCATTCACCTTTTGCTTCTTCAACCATGAAGGTTTCAGCAGGCAACCGTGGCACCAGCTTCAGCAGCAGTCGCCAAGTCACGTTCACCGTTACTGGAGTCAACAACAACGACTTCTCCCGCACAGCGGACATGGTGATGAACGTGCCCTTTACCCGCATGAATGAAGCCATGCGCATGGTGCAGCGCATGGGTGGCAAGATCACCGCTGTGAGCGTGAATGGTGGCGATCTCGCGCAAGCGCAGTCGGCTCCAGCCCGCAAGAAGGTAACCAGCAAAGCCTCCTAGGACTGACTGGAGCATTCCCTTGCCCCGGGGCCTGGTCCAGGCTCCGGGATTCACCCTTGGCTGGCTTGGCTGTCTGACCCGAAAGGCTGCGTGAACCAGCACGGATCTCCAACTCGTTCACGAATCAAAGGCCCCAGGGCCTTTTTTTGTGCCCGTCCCTGGCAGGGCAGCAGTACGGGGTTTGAACCCATCAAGCCGAGCCCCAGCACCGGCGGCAGAAAGTTTCCGCACACTCGCTACGTACAGACCCTCTGGGCCAACCCTCTGGGCCAACCCTCTGGGCCAACCCTCTGCGCAGACCCGCTACGCAGACACTCTGCAATCACGGGGGCTTGACAGGAGTGACCGTTTGTTAACCCCCGCCCACCCAACCGAACGCCGGCGACAAGAATAGTCCCGTCCAAGTTGCCGAGCACCTGGTTGTTGCGGGCCTGCAGGCCCCCCACCCCTGGGTGACAGTCAACCTGGCCCATCAACCACCCTCCCCGACCCTTCGTCGAGAACAGGAGCCTTTTCAATGTTCGACGCCTTCACCAAGGTCGTTGCCCAGGCTGATGCCCGTGGCGAATTCATCAACGCCGGTCAGATCGACGCCCTCGCGGCGATGGTTGCCGACAGCAACAAGCGGATGGATGCGGTGAACCGCATCACCTCCAACGCTTCCAAGATCGTGACCAACGCTGCCCGCGATCTGTTCGAGGCCCAGCCTGCCCTGATCGCCCCCGGCGGCAACGCCTACACCCATCGCCGCATGGCTGCCTGCCTGCGCGACATGGACATCATTCTCCGCTACGTCACCTACGCCGTGTTCACCGGCGACGCTTCCGTGCTGGAAGATCGCTGCCTCAACGGCCTGCGTGAGACCTACCTGGCCCTCGGCGTTCCTGGCGCTTCCGTGGCTGAAGGTGTGCGCAAGATGAAGGACGCCGCCGTCTCCATCGCCAACGACCGCAACGGCATCACCCCCGGTGACTGCTCCGCTCTGATGAGCGAAATCGGCACCTACTTCGACCGCGCTGCGGCCGCTGTCGGCTGAATCCCTCAGGACCTTTCCTGATTCACGGTTCAACTCTCTTCCTTCCATCCAATGAAGACCCCTCTCACCGAAGCCGTCGCCGCCGCTGATTCCCAGGGCCGCTTCCTTTCCAACACCGAGCTCAACGCCGCTTT
>CALRKN020000033.1:0-27564 GCA_943368005.1 Bradyrhizobium ivorense
GGTTGAGGTGGTACTCGAACCAGGGAAACGGGCCTGCCCACCCCTTGCAACGCCAGCTGTTGGGCCAGCCGCCTGAGGTGCGCGGCCCACCCCGGCTACGCCGGGGTGGGGGTGCCGGGGGATTTACACCACTCGCGGGGACGCCAGCGCGGCGGCGGTCGGTGATCAGCTCCTCCACCATTCGCTCGCGGGCGAGGTTGAGGTAGCGGTTCACCGTCAGGCTGTTGTGCACCCCCCACTTCGCTCCAGCGTTCTCCAGGATCTGGACCATCGGCAGGCGCTGGGCGATCCACAGCTGGGCTTCCGCCACCCGCCGCTCGATCTCCAGCCGGCTGGGCCTGGGGGCGGCGTTGCTCCGGCGCCGCTGCCGCGGCGGGTTGCCCGGTCCCACCGGCCGCCTGGGGTCCACACCCACCACTGCCCCCAGCGGCTGGCCGTCGTCGTCCTCCGCTGCAGCCGCGGTGCGCAGGGCGTCGATGGCATCGCTACCGCCGTGAGCACCGTCGCCGTGGCGCTTGAGGTGAACGGTGCCCATGGCCATCAACGACAAACGCTATCCACTGCGCCCGGAGTTACGAGGAACCGTAGCGGCTCGGCAACGAAAGGCGCAAGAAACGGCTTGCGTTCCCAGGGGGGGGGCTCATCGCCCGGGGCCGGTTGATTTGACTTGCCGCGAATGCGGTGTGCCGTGCAGTCCACTGGCGTGGTTCCAGGCCTCAGCCAGCCAGCAGCCAGGTGAGGGGGGGTCCCTATAGGAGGGGAATGAATGCGTGAACAATTCCGGCAAACCCCTGCTGGCGCAGAGGCTTCTGGCACCAGAAGTCAATGAAATCCGCGTGAAACCCCGATGAATCGTCCATTCACACCGTTTTCATTCCCATTCATCGTTTTTTCATCCCTCCTCAATCGCCAGGAACCAGTGCACTGCAGTGCTTTACAGAGAAAAAATCATCCATTCATTCTCTGGATAGGAGGACACAGGGGGTGCCCAGCGCGGCGAATCAGCGCAGCGCGCTCTCCAGTCCGCCGCGGCCCTGGTGGGGGGGCTCCAGCAGCCGCTGGCCCTTGGGCGTGAGGCACCAGGCCACGCCCGCCTTGCGGATCAGTCCCCGCTTGCGCAGCCAGGTGAGGTTGTTGCGTACTGAGCCCTCGTGGAAGCTGCTCAGCTCATGGCAGAGATAGAGGCTGCTGGTCGGTTGGCCGCCCGACTGCCGGCGGGCGATCAGCTCGATCAGCGCCCGGCGGCAGTTGCGAGTGATCAGTCCCTCGGTGATCTCAAAGCCGTCCTCGCTGAGGCAATAGCTGAACTCCCGCTGCTGGCTGCCGCGCAGCTTGTGCACGCTCCACACATTGCAAGGCCCCCGGTCACTGCTCTTGCGGGTGAGCTGGTGCACAGCAGAAGGGATCTGATTGATGTTCTGGTTGCCGGCCGCGGCCTGCAGTCCCTTGCCCGCGCTCTTGCCTCCAGCCGGATGGTGCAGCCAGAGCAGCGTGCAGTGACGGCAGACCAGGGCCTGCATCAGCCGCAGCAGGGTGCCCACCGGCCCGATGCCGAAGTTCACGCCGGCCAGCTCCAGCACCGCCTTGAGCGAATCGATCACCACCAGGGCGTAGGCACCGCCGTCGAGCTCCTGGCGCAGTTCCTCCAACCCCGACGGACTGCAGCACCAGGAGGGCAGGGCCTCGGTGGGTTCCGCGCTCCAGATCGTCAGCCGCTCGATCACGGCCGGGTCATCGGCATGGCCCAGGTCCTCGAGGTACTCGCGCACCATGGCGCGGGCCCCCTCGCCGCCATCGGTGCCGATCCACAGCACCCGGCCGGTGCGGGAGGGGGGGATTTCCTGATCGAGGAACGGCAGGCCCTTGATGCAGCACACCGCCATGGCGGCCGCGGCCATGGTCTTGCCGGTGCCGCCGGCGCCAAAGAGCAGATGGTCGCGCCGCCAGAGCAGAAAGCCGGGCAGCAGGTCTTCTGCGGGCGAAGCGATCGGATCGGCGAGGCTGCGGTTGCGATTGCCGCCGCCATGGGAGTTCTGCAGCGGCAGGTCCCAGCGGCCGGCCAGGGCGTAGTAGAGGCGCTCATCCACCGCCTGGCCATTCACCCCCAGGCTCCAGAGGGAGGCCCGCACCGCCTGCTCCTGGGCCCAGGTGTCCTGGGTGTCGAGCAGCAGATCGAGCAGCTGCTCCAGCAGCACCGCGATCTGCTGGTCCCGGGGCGGCTCGGAGTGCTGCTTAAGGCGCTCCGGCGAGGAGGCAGGAGCCCCTCCTGGAACCGGGTTGCTGTTGCTGGACGTCAGGCGGCAGGGGCGGAAACCGTCGAGGCCGGCGTAATGGAAGAGGGTGCCGATGGTTACGCCACGCCCCTTGAAGGAACGCCACTTGGCCTGGCATTCCTCTGCGTCGAAGCTGCTGCAGCCCCGCGACCAGGCGATCCAGCGGTTGAGCAGGCCTGGATCCACAGAGTGGAGCGCCATGCCGATAGTCAGCCAGCTGGCGTAGTCCTCGCGGGGCTCGATGTGGGCGAGCAGCTCCAGGGCCCGCTCGTGGTCGTCGCTACGGGGAGCGAAGTCGGCCTCCACCGGCTCCTCCGGCCTCTTGAAGAGAGGCTCCAGCAACCAGTCCGGCGCATCGGCCACCTGCACCTGGGCCGGGGAACGGCCTTCCAGCCAGCGGTAGTGACCGCTGATCGGATGCACACCGGAAATCACCGACTGGTGCCCCTCCCAGCGCAGTTCCAGCACCGTGGCGCGGCGGCGCTTGCCGCCCTGCTCGTCGGAAGGCCGTGATGGGGTGGGGGTGTGATCGGCGCTGGCCGGCCCCCAGCAGCGGCGCCCGCGCAGGCAGTCCCAATACTCCAGGGGGACGCGGTAGGCCAGCTGGGCCCGCTGGGGCAGGCCAGAACTCCAGCCCACGGTTGATGGCAGCTCGACTGCAGGACAGCCATAGATCCGCTGGAAACAGGCCGCGGCGCCGGGACCGTCGAAGTCCACCGCCAGCACGCCGGAGGCCGGGCCGAGCACCAGCCCCACCGCCTGTACGTGGGGGCTGCCGGCGGCCTCGGCTGTGAAGTCCTCCAGGGTGCAGCCGCTCTCGGCCCAACGGCGCAACGGCTCGCCGGTGCCGGGATCCACGGGTCGCTTGCGCCCATCGATCGGAATCAGAAGCCAGTCGGAGTCGAGGCCGTACAGGCTCTCGAGCACACCAGGGGTGAGGGCCATCAGCGACCACGCCCCTCAATCGCCCAAGGGGGTGCAGCCTGCAGGGAGGGGCGGAAGCACCCCACCACGCTCACAGCACCCCTCCCTGGGACACCTGGGATCCGCCGGCAGGGGCGTGCAGCTGCTGGCGTGGCACCAGGTTGCGGGCGTCGCACACCCGCAGGGAGGTGGGGTGGCGGCAGCCCAGCCGCCGCGCCCGCACCAGCACGCTGGCGCTGCCCACCTGGTCCACCACCCCACCGGTCCAGGCGCAACGGAGGAACACGCCCACCCGATCGCCGCGGCGGAAGTGGCGGAAGTCCTGAGGTGGAGCGGCCAGCCGCTGCTGGGCCGGAGTGCGGGGGCACCAGATCTGCTGCTCGGCGTCCTCAGGACTGGCCATCGGAGCCAGCGCGCTCAGCCGCCGCCGCCTGGGATGGAGATGGTTGGGCCGGAGCCGGGGCGGAGGCTCCAGCCTTGGCGCTGGTCCTGGCCCTTGCCCTGGAAGCAGCGCGGGTGGACGAGCGTCTATGTCGGCGGATGTGCTCCCGCAGGATCGAGCGGATCAGCACCACCCGGGGTTCATCGCCGCGGTGGGCATCGAGCCAATCGAGCACGTCGTCGCTGAGGCGAATCACGGTGGGCCGCAAGGCTCAGGAAAGCGGGGAGCGGCAGCGTAATCACATCGGCTCGCTAACGCAAGGAGCAGATAAGCGCCAACCCCGAGTTCTCAAGGCTGGCTTGAGGCATGCTCTTGGCCTGGGCAGATGCGTCATGGCAACCCTGGGCGACCCACTCGGGTTGACGTCAGGGAGATGACGTCACTCCCGGAGAAGGCCGCGGCCAATCGGGCCATCGAAAACCAGGCAACCGGGAAGCGGGGCAGCCTTGCGCCGCTCAACCCGGCAAGTCGAGGTGACTTGTGGTGGGTCCTGCCGTATTCGGGGCGATGCCCTAGCCTGGCCAGATTCTCCTCGGGCTTTCAAGCCATGGCTAACTGGTTTGCGGAGATGGAGGCCCGGCAGAGTGAGGCCCGTGTCGCCTTTGGCCGCATGCTCCGCCTCTGGCGCGAGCGCAACGGCTGGACCCAGTACACCGTGGCCGACTGGGGTAAACAGGCGGGCTTTCCCGCCATCAGCTACGGCAACCTCAGTGCGATCGAGCAGGGCAAGGCCGGGGAACTGCGCCGCCCCGCTTTCTTCCAGCTGGCGGAGGCGAACCAGCGCCTGTTCAGCGGTGAGCTTGGCGCCATCACCGACAAGGCACTGCGGGAGAAGATCAAGGCAGGCCTGCCGATCCTCGGAGCCGATGGCCAGCCCTGGGGACCCCAGGAGCTGTGGTCCTGCTACGTGGGGCTGCTGGAGGTGCCCGAGGCTTACCGCCAGCCCCAGCGGGGTGATGCCCCCCGACTGAGTGCGGCCAAGGCGCGGGAGCTCAGCCGCCGCTGGCGCGAGCAGGTGGGCGAGGCCATCGAGGCCCGGCAGCTGGATCCGCTCCAGGTCCTGCAGGCGATTGCCCGGCTGGCGCCCCTGGCCCAGCGCAAGCAGCTGCGCACGGTGCTCTCTTCGTTCGGCGACTACAGCGCCGCCGACCTGCAACAGCTCTGGGATGGGGAGTGGCTGCCGCAGCGGTGGATCGACAGCTGGCTGCAGGACCTGGAGGACGGCAGCCCCAAGGGCGAAACGGCTCTGGATCAGCAGGCCCTGAACGGGCAGGCAATGGAAGAACAAGCAGAGGCCAGCACAGCCGAGCAGACCTGAAGCATCAGCCCGCATTTTCGGGGAGTCGTTGCACCTCGCGTTAGCAAGCCGATAAGATCGGCGCAGACGGGCGCTGGTCCCGCGACAGTCCCATGGACCACTTACCCCCTGCGGGCGCAGCTCCCCAGCTGCTCTCGCCCGAGGAGCATCACTGGCGCGCCGAACGCGAGCTGGCCGAGGCCCTCTCCACCTTCCAGAGTCAGGTCCAACCGGCCACCGCCCTGTCGCTGGAGGCCGTGGTGGCCGCGGCCAAGCCGGCATTCCAGCTGGGGTTCTGCTTCTCCGTGCGCAGCAGCGACCAGGGCACGGTGGTGTTGCTGATGCACCGCGGTGGCGCCCAGCAGAGCGCCGAGAGCGACGGCCACGATGAGGGCTTCACCCTCAGCGCTCGCCTGCTCGCCGGCCTGCTGGGCATTCCTGTGGCCACTGCTCCTCAGCCCAGCAAGGCTGAGGAGGAACAACCGCCGGTGATTGGGGAGCAGCTCGACCAGGGGGCCGCAACCACTCCGGCCGCGCCCCCTGCCGTTGATCCAGCAACCGAGCCGACGCGCGAGCAGGTGGCAGCTCCTCTGGACCCAGGCCCGGAGTCCGCCATGGAGCCCGAGACCGCGCCAGATCTCGAGCCCCTCAGTGCGGAAGAAATCAGCACCCTCACCGCGATGCTCAAGGCGATGGCCCGCAGCGACAAGGAGGCCTGGAGGCGGTTCTCCACCGCCTTCCGCGAGCACTTCGCGGTACCCCGTACCGCCCGCACCATCACCGACCGCATCACCCAGAGACGCCATGCCGTCTTCATCGATCGCTTCGAGCGGGAGCTGAACGCCGCGGCCGGCCCTCTGGCCAGCGATCCGGAGGCGATCTGATGGCAGCCCAACAGCAACGGCGGATCGCCTATGGCCACCGCCAGCACGAGCAGGGCAGCGGCAGGCCCAGCGGCCACTACCTGCAGGCCAAGGTCCGCGGTGATGTCTGGGCGGTGCTGCAACAGCTGCGCCAGCAGCACGCCCTCTCGATCAGCGGCGCCGCCCACCACCTGATGCGGCTGGGCGCTGGCCTGGAGCCGCTTCCACCTCTCGACCACCTCAAGCGCACCCAGCCGTGCGTGCAGACCGATGGCCATTGAGCTCAACGACGGCACCCGCATCGGCGCGCCGGTGATCCGCCAGCAGCGCATCGGCGAGATGGCCTGTCTGGCGGTGGTGCGCACCGAGCAGCGCGACCGTCTGCGCCGCAACCAGAGCAACGGCGAGATGGAGCCGATCCCCAACGGCAGCGACCGCCAGGGCCGGCCCCGCTTCAGGCAGGAGATGGTGATCCATGCCCTGGCACTGCCCGGCACCACCATGGAGGCCCGACTTGGCGATGAGGGGGGCGTGCCGGAGGCGGGCGATCGGGTGCGCCTGATCCTCAAGGCCAGAGGATTCGGCGACTGGATCGAAGCCCGCCGCGGCCACCGCAAGGGCAAGTTGAACGTGGGCGATGTGCTCACGCTGGAAACCCGCTGGGCCCAGCAGTACGACCAGGACGGCAACGCCAAGGGTCCCAAGATCGCCGACCAGACCACCGCCGACGCGCTTCCCCGCCACGTCACCGTCGGCTTCTACGGCCCCCTCTCCCTCAGCGAAGGCAAAGACCCCCGCTGGATCCAGGCCGCCGAGCAGTCCTACCGGAGCGATGAGGCGGCGCAGCGCCAGCAGCAGGCGATCGAGCTCGATGGCGGCCATCACTTCGCCGAAGAGTTCGGCGACGACGAGGAGGGGCCCTTCTGATGAGCAGCCCCCACAACCGCAACATGGGCCGCGGCGTCTCCAGCCGCCGCAGCGCCCAGCTGCCGGCCTTCTGCCGCAGCCGCCGCACCCAACTAGTGAGCGTCAACAGCCTGAGCGCGATCCAGCGCCTATTGCTGCTGGTGCTGCTGTTTCAGCTGAGCACCCTGCTGTTACTGGTTGCCGAAACAGTCCCTGAGCACCATCTGAGCCCACTGCCAAGCAGGACCTCAGTCCAGGAAAGAGACCGGCAATGATTTCCAGAACCTCGAAACAGCCACCACTCCAACGCTCAGCAGCTGGCCGATGAAGCAGCCAAACCATGCCCTGGGTGGAATGGCCGCCCCAACAGCCGGGGAGTGGGTCGATGCCCGCTCCCTGGGCATGATGTTGGGGGTCAGCGAGAGAACCCTCTGCCGGTGGCGCAAGGCAGGTCTCTTCAAGGCGGGAGTGCATTGGCGCCGAAAGTTCCCCACCAGCAATTCCCCCGTCCTTTACCACCTGTTCCGCTGTGATGCAGCGATGAGCGAGGCCGCGGCCCGCACCCCACAGCTGCTGGAACTCGACTGAAGACCGGGCTCCTCCAACCCTCCCCTCGAGCCCCCTGGTCCGTTCGTCATCGCCCCGCAGGCTGACGATCAGGCCAGGGGCTCGGAGCGTTCGTACAAGGGCGAACCAGAGCCGGTCACAACCCGCCACCGGGACCCTCATTCGTACATTTTCCGTACATTGCCCTCCAGGGGGCATGAAAAAGGGGCCCCGGCATCGCCGAGGCCCCTTGGTATGACTCAGTCGGGGCGACAGGATTCGAACCTGCGACCTAGTGCTCCCAAAACGAAAGGCACGTTCTGTGGCCCCAAGGGTGCTCTAGTCATAGCAGTGGTTCTGGGGGAGTCTGTCTTGCCCTGTCCGGACCAAACGGGCTAGTTTTGGGCACGTTTTGGGCACGCCCTTGCCGATCGTCTCAAAGCACTCGCCCTGGGAGCTGTCATTCCGCAAGCAAGTTCGTGCCCTGGCCAGTGGCTGGAATGTGGTGGAAGCCCGTGGGCGCATTCGCCTGAAAGTTCGACCTCCAGGTCTATCTGAGCAGTCAGTTGTGCTCCCCTTTCGCTGGGTGGAGACCGATGTTGGTGATGCCTATGTACGCATCCGCAATATCTACAAATTGATGGCGGGCGGCCTTGATCTCCGGACTGCTGCTGAACAGGCAGATGGGAACGCTCCGCAAGTGGTGCGCGACTGGAAAGGCGCCGTGGAGCGGTTTCAGCAGCAGAAGCTCAACCACGGCAACACGATCTCTATGGCGACGTGGAACAAGGCCTACGGACCGGTTCTGGAGATGGCCGTGCTGTTGCTCACCGGCCCAAAGCCTCCGGGGCGCCCCGTGGATCTGATCGATCGCTGCGTGGCTGACTGGGAACCCGGCTCCCGCATGCGCCAGATCCGCTGCCAGTCCCTCGCCCAGTTCCTGCGCCACTGCGTCCAGCGGGAGCAGTTCCCGGGCCACTGGCTGCCGCCAACAGACCTCTCCCACCACGTGGGCCGCCAACCGGCCGGTGTTGAGGCCAGGGGTGGTGGTGACCCGATCAGTGATGCCGAGATCCTGCGGCTCATTGACGCCCTGCCCGATGACAGCGCCGGTCAGCGCTGGCGTGATGCGATCCGGTTGCTTGCCGAGCTAGGCCTGCGCCCCGTGGAACTGCTCCACCTGAGCGTGCGCACCGACCGCACAACCGGTGTTCCCCACTGGTGGTGCAGCTACCGCAAGCGCAGCGGCGGTGGCATCACCGAGCCGCGGCGGATCTACCCGTTGCCCCTCCAAGACGACGGAACGGTGGTGAGCTGGCATCTGCTGGAGCGCTGGCAGGCCCGACTGATCCAGCTTCCACCACTGCAGTCCGGCAACGGTGCCGCCGATGGGCTCGGCACTTATCTCAAACGTCAGACCGCCTGGAAGAGCCTGCGGGCGGAGCTGGAGGCTCGTGGCGAGCGGCTGGTGCCTTACTGCTTTCGCCACAGCTACAGCCTGCGGGCCCACCGACGCAACATCGATGCCGGCTCCGCCGCCCGCTCCATGGGCCACAGCCTGGAGGTGCACCTGCGCTCCTATCCCTGGGCGTCGGCGGCAGGAACGGAGGCGGCCTTCGAGCGGGCGAACCAGGCATTGCTGGCTGCGGCACACCGACAGCAGCAGAGCGAAACCTGAAGACCTGAGACCCGACCCTTAGGTTTCCAGTACGGCCGCGCTGCGGGCTGTGACCTCATTCATGGTTCGGTTGCACAGCTCCAACTGGTAGAGAACAGGGGAATTGGCGCTAGGGAACTTGCGACGCCAGTGGATGCCGACTTGCAGCAGGCCAGCTTTGCGCCAGCGTGCCAGCGTCTTCTCGCTGACACCCAGGGCCCTCCCTGTGGCGCGAGCATCCAACCACTGGAGATCTACTCCGGTAGAAGATGACAATCGCGATGGTTCCGATGGTCGCGGGCGGGGTCGTGGCAAGACCATGCATCAACTCCGGATGCGGGGTGAGCGGTGTCTTAACTCCGTTGCGATCGTCTTCACCAAGGCGTCCCTACCGCAGAGGAGGCTCAGATCAAGGGCCGTGGTCAGTGCGTCGGTGGGGCACTCTCTGAGGTGGGTCATCAGCCGTGCGATCAACTGCTGCTGCACCTCTCTTCCTCTCTCCTCAACCCTTCCTCCACGACCGGTTTCCAGACGATCTGGTACTTGGATCTGCTGGTTCTCAGAGCAACAGGGCTTCAGTGTGGATGTGTTGCTGTCCATCGTTGCGGATATGGAGTGACAGAAGGCGCGGACCCGTCATGGACGACGGCCGTGGCGTTGCTCAGGGAGGGGGCAGTAACTGGTCGTAATGGCCGTGGCGGCACAGGCCCGGCGATCACCAGCAGGATCGTGCTCAGCTGAAACACGAGCACCAGGAGCACGAGGCGCTGCAGGGCGGCCAGGCTGCTGACGCTGACCGTGACGGTGGGGCGTCGGGTGCGGCAGAACGCCGGCAGTTGCGGCCGGTTGCTGCGAGGCGCAACACGGGCGGGGGGATGGTGGCTCATCAGAACGGCGCCTCCTCATCGGCGAACTCATCGCCGTAGTCCTCCCCATCCGCCAGCGGGATCGCCTGCTGCTGGCGGGCAGCAGCTTCATCGGAGCGGTAGGCCTGCTCCGCTGCCTCGATCCAGGCGGGATCTGTGCCCTCGCGGATGCTCAGCGGCCCGTAGAAGCCGATCGTGACGTTGCGCGGCACCGCATCGGCCGCGGCCTGGTCTTCGATCTTGGGGCCCTTGGGGTTGCCGTCCTGGTCGTACTGCTGCGCCCAGCGGGTCTCCAGCACCAGCACATCCCCCACATTCAGCCGGCCGCGGCGGTGCTGACGGCGTGCCTCGATCCACTCGCCGAAACCCTTGGCTTTGAGGATCAAGCGCACCCGGTCTCCCGGTGCTGGAACGCCGCCCTCATCGCCGATGCGGGCCTCCATCGTCGTGCCGGGCATGGCGATCGCGTGCACGACCATCTCCTGCTTGACCTTGGGCCGGCCTTGGCGGTCGGTGCCGTTGGGGATCGGCTCCATCGCCCCGCTGGTGGGGTTCTTGCGCAACCGATCGCGCTGCTCGGGCCGCACGATCGCCAGATAGGCCACCTCACCGAGGCGCTGCTGCCTGATCACCGGCGCCGCGATTCGGCTGCCGTCGTTGAGTTCAATCGCCATGGGACTTGCTCGAAAGAGTGGACGGGGAAGAGGTCAGGGGCAGCAGGGGCTCCAGACCGGCGCCCAGCCGCAGCAGGTGATGGGCGGCGCCGGAGAGGCTCAGCTGGTGATCAGCGGACAGCTGCCGCACCTGCCGGTAGACATCGCTGTGCACGCAGACGCACAGGTAGTGACGGCCGTGCTGCGACCGCGGCTGGGGCCTGGCGTAGGCGCGGCGGCAGACGCTCATGGCGTTCCCCCCGCCAGCTCGCGCTCGAACACGTCGATGAAGTCCTTGTGGCGCCGCTGGGTGATGCGGTCCTTGATCGTCCGCACCTCCCTGGGCACCTGGAAGTGATGGCGGAACTCGATCGTGAACCGCTTGCGCGCCGCCTGAGGCATCGCCCCAAGGAACTGGTGCAGGGTGGCGATCTCCTCTGCCGACAACGGCTCCAGGCCGGAGTCGCTGGCTTCGGGGCCATCCGGGGTGCCGGTGTCCCACTCGTCCTCTGCAGCTTCAGGGTCTTCAGCAGCGGGGGCGGGGCCTGCAACGCCGGTGGCGGCAGAGGTCACGGCTGCGGAGCCCGAATCCAACGGCCGAGGCTGTTTCGGCTCGATAGTCCGAGGCAGTATCCCCACAGGAATGCCCAGCAGGCCCGCCAGCAGGGAGGCGGTGAGCGCATGCCAGGCCGCACTGCCCTCCTGGGGCGCCTGGGCCTCGCTGAACTCCTCGGCGCCGCCGCGGTGCCGCAGGGTCACCCGCAGCACCTCATGCTCCTCGTTGATCAGCTTCTGGGCCGAGAAGGAAAAGCCCAGGGCAAAGGCCGGCGCCGCCGCTTGAACGACCTCCTGCATGGAGGTTTCGGCGATGGCGGCCATCTGGGACTGGAACTGGGCCAGACCCTCGGCCCACTGGGCGCGGGCCTGCTCGCGGCTCTGCAACAGGGCCTGGTTGAGATCAAAGGCGGTGGTGGGACCTGGCGTCGGCTCCATCCGCCCGCAAGGGGTGGTGGTCATCGAAGGCACTGCGGGACCGGCGCCCGCTTGGCCTAGATATTAGCGGCTCGCTAATCCGAATCTGTATCTTGCGCAACGCAAGACATGGCGTACTCCGAGCCTGTTCATGCTTGCCTCAGCTGGCGCTCGACTTGCTGGACCATTCCTCCAGCCAGCGCTGCGGCAGCCACGCCTCTCCGTCCCACATGCCCTGCAGCTGCTCGGCGGAGTACGGCTCAAAGCCGGCCAGCATCGCCTGAAAGGCCTGGCGCTGCTTGGCTGGCGCCGCCTTAGCGGCGGAACTCAGGGCATCCATCACGCCGATGCCGTGCTGCTTGGCGGTCTGCACCAGCTGCCCACGCCACTGCTCGCTCAGCTTCGCTGCTTCTGCGGAATCAACCTCAGGTTGTGCCGGCACCGCAGGCGCCTGGTAGGCGGTCGGCACCGCCAGCAAGCCCAGATGGCAGCTCCAGAACTCCGCTGGGCCCCACACCCGCTGCTCGTCATCCACCAGGGGGTTGGCCTGGCTGATCAGGTCCTTGAGGGCGCGGGTGCGCACGCCACTGAAATCCCTGGCGGCCAGGCGGCGATTCACCTCGGCGAGGGCAAAGAAGCTCTCCGGCCGTGGCTTAGGGGCCTTGCCGTTCTCGAACACGCTCAAGGTGCTCGGGGCCATCACTTCAAAGCCGGCCTCCTTGGCCCACTTGTAGGCCGTGTACTGGGTCCAGTTGTTCAGCTCCCGCCAGCGCCTCAGCATCCGGCCGAACTGCTGACCGGCTTCGAGCTGCTTGGCCTCGATGTACCGGTACTCAGAGGACATCAGGACTGGGCTCTGGCCATTAGCGAAAGGCTAAGGCTTCTGCTGCCGATTGGAATTGACAGCACCGTGATGCCAACGGCCATGGGCCCTGGCCCGCTGCCGCCAGTGCCGGGCCTTGCCACGCCGAACCTCAGGCTCCACCAGGCCACAGAAAACGGCTTGATCAGGCGGGAGCAGCGGCGCTGGCCAGCAGATGGCCTCCTGCAGTCGCCGCTCCAGGTTTTGGCGTTGCTCCGGCTCCAGCAGCGCCACCGGCTCCACGATGCGGCTGTCGGGTCCCAGGGTCCAGTCGTCGCGCTGACAGCCGTAGACCCAATCACGGCCGTCGGGTGCCTGCGCCCAATGCAGGGCGCCGAGCTGGTCGCGATCGATCGCGATCTCCAACTGCCAGCCGCTGGCCAGATCGAGCCGCATTCGCCCCCACCAGATCTCACTCCAGGGTCGATCCGCCAGGAAGGCCTCCCCTGCCAGCAGCGCCAGCAAGGCCTGCTGGATCTCGGCGGCGCAACAGCGACTCAGGGGGAGCAGAGCAGGTGACGCAAGCCATTGCCACGGCACCAGAGCGCCCACTCCCCCGGGGCGATCGGGCTGCCGCAACAGCGGCAATGGCCTGGATGGCGCACGCGGATGCGGCGAAAGCCCGCCGGGCCTTGCCCCTGCTCCATGCCCGTCGCCACCGGTGGCTTGGCGGGCGAAGGGCGATGGGTGGCGATCTGCAGCCCGTGCTCGCGAATCAGGCGACAGGCCAGGAAGGCGCTGGTGCGCGCCTCCTCCAGGTGGGGCGAGGCGCTCATCGCCACCAGTTTCTCGACCTTGGCCAGCGCTTTCTGCGCTGCTGCTCCAGCGTCCATCGCCATTCAGCTCATCGGTTCAGCCTAGCGAGCCTGAGTCAGTGTCGATAGGCTGGTTCGGTTCATCGAAGTCCCCCATGGCTCCGCTGATGACCCCGCTCTCGGTGCAGTTCACCCCCGAGCAGCAGGCCTGGCTGGACCGGCGCACCCGCGGCGGTCTGCTGTCGCGTTCCTCCGTGATCCGCCTGATCGTGGCCGAGGCGATGGAGCGCGAACAGTTGAGCGCCACGGCCCTGCAGCGCCAGGGGCTCCATGGCCAGCGCTGAACCAGCTGCACCCACACAGGTCTGCATCGACCACGGCGCCGCCCAGCAGTTCCTCTCCCTGCTGGGCAAGGACCCTGCCAGCGCCCGGCTGCGCGCCTTTCCCCACCGCTCCAACCCAGCAAAGGGGCAGATCGGCGCCCGCAAAGGGCCCTTCGATCTGGCGGTGGCGGAGCAGTGGCAGCGGGAAGGCCGCGGCATCTACCTGGTGATCAACGACGGCGGCGACCGCAAGAGCGAGATCACGGCCTGCCGGGCGTTCTTTGTGGAATGGGACGACCGGCCGATCGACTGGCAGCTGAACGCCTGGCCAGAGCTGGGGCTGCCCGAGCCCTCGCTGATCGTGCTCAGCGGCGGCAAGTCGGCCCACTGCTACTGGCTGCTGGAGCAGCCCATTCCGCCCAAGGAGTGGGCGCCGCTGCAGGCGGAGCTGATCGCCTATGCCGGCGGCGATCCCCATTGCAAGGACGCCTCGCGGGTGATGCGGCTGCCGGGCTGCTGGTATGTGGATGCCAGCGGTGAGCCCACCGCTATGGTGGAGCTGGTGCACGTGAGCGGCCAGCGCTACGTGCCGGAGGACATCGCCCTGGCGCTGCTGCCCGATGAGTTCGCCGAACCCGTTGCAGGCACCGCACCGCCACAAGAGATTCCCCTGCAGCAGCCCAGCGAGGGCCCAGGCACTGGCATTCCGCTGCCCGAGTTGGCCGACGAGGACTTCGGGCCGCCGCGGCCGCTGGAGCAGATCCGCACCGCCCTGGCCGCCATCCCCCGACGGGTAGCCGGCAGCAACACCTACGCCGACTACCGCAACCTGCTCTGGGGACTGATCCAGGCCTGCGAGCAGGTCGGCCACGACCGGGAGCTGGCGATCGCCCTGATGGAGGCCCACAGCCCATCGGCCAGCTGCGGCTGGGACATCCGCCAGGTGGCCAGCTCGGGCGGCGAGCAGATCAGCGCCGCCACCTTCTGGTTCCACGCCCGTCAGCACGGCTGGCTGCCGCCGGAGCCGGCCCACACCCCCAGGCCTCCCGGGGCGCAGGCCACAGGAAGCCGCCGAAACCAGGGCGACACCGGCGGGCGCCATCCCGGTGGCAGTAGCAGCGACCGCTCCAGCAGCGGCAATGCCAGGGGCGCCAAGGGAGCTGGGCCTGGCGCAGGCCCGCAGCGCTTCTCTCCTCGGCCCGAAACCCGGGTGCGCTGGGGAAAGGTGCACCTACCGATCAGCCGCCGCCTCAACGCTTTGGAACACTGCATCCGCTCCCTGGTGGGGCGAGAGCGCAACAGCCTGCGCCGCTCCGCCCGCGTGCGCGAGGCCCATTCAGCCCTCCAACTCAAGACCGCCCTGCGGCTGCAGGAGATCGGCCAGCTGATCCTCGAGGCCCACGACCTGCGCAACGGCAACCGCTTCCGCGGTCTTGATCAGGCCGAGCGCCTGGCGATGCCCCAACCCGTGGTGGCCTGGGAGATCCCCGGCTGCATCCCGCGCCGCGACCTCTCGATCGTGGGCGGCCGGGCCAAGGTGGGCAAGACGCGGCTGGTGCATGCCCTGGCCCGCTGCCTGCTCTGCGCCGAGGACTTTCTCGGCTTCGGGGGGCCGGAGGAACCGCGGCCGGTGATCCTGGTGACCGATGACCAGGGCGACGGCGACACCGCCCAGATGCTGCAGCAGCTGGGGATCTGGGATCACCCGTTGCTGCTCTGGTCACGCCGCTTTCGCGCCACCGAGGCCAACCTCGATGCCCTGCTGGCCTGCCTGGCCGCACACCCGGGCGCGGTGGTGATCCTCGACTCGCTGCGCTCGATCACGCGCAGCTGCTGCTTTGGCGAAAACGACCCGGAGATGGGGTCGCTGATCTACGACCTCAAGCACCAGATCACCGATGCCGGCGGCACGCTGCTGCTGATCCACCACTGCAACAAGGCCAACGACACCACCGGCACTGAGGCCCTCTCGGGCCACAACGCCATCGCCGGGGCTGCCAACACGATCCTCACCCTGCATTACCTGGCCAAGGGCAATCGGCTGATCAAGGACTCCCCCCAGCGCCGCCTGGTGCGTGAGGCCCGCTCCGGACCACCGGCGGATCTGGTGGTGGCGATCGACGGCAGCAGCGGAGCGTTCGCCCGACTGGGCACTTACGACGACCTGCAGGAAAAGCAGGAGCAGGAGAGCGATCTCGATCGCGCTGGCCAGCGGGTGCGCAAGGCGAGCGAGAAGCAGAAGGAGGCTCTGCGCTATCTCCAGGCCCTGCATGCCAGCGGCCTGGCCGGTATCGGTTTGCTGGAGCTGCTGCAGGCGATCGACGCGGCGCCGGCGGAGGCGCGCCTGAAACGGGATCTGGAGGGAGAGGCGCTGAGCACCTACAACGCGCTCGGCCGTTTCCTCAGCAAGCTCGACGGCCTGGTGACGACCACCCGGGTGGGCACCAGCGGCCAGAGCTACTACCTCCGCTACGGCCTCAGCGATGCCGGCGCGGAGTGGCTGGCGCGTGAGTTCGATCTGTAGGGGGTGCTTCTTTGCATTCTTTGCACTCCACTGCAGCGCAACCGATCTGGCCGGTTGCACGGCGTGCGGTCTGCCCCACACGCTTTCGATTCTTTGCTGCCATCCCGGAGCCTCAGCAACGCAACGCCGCTGCTGCCAACGCTCATCCCATAGGGGCTGAATTCATTGCTTTCTTTCCCCTCCACTGCGCCGCAAGCGTTCTCAGGGATTTCAAGGGTTCAGCTCTTTGGCCACTCTTTGCCTTCTTTCAGTGGCGGGGTCTGCGGCCTGCTGGGGGCCAAAGAATGTCAAAGAATCGAAAGAATGCGCTGCGCCCCAACTGGCTCAGATCCCTTGCGCCAGAAGGGAATACAAAGAATCGAACGAATTTGGTGTATCACGTGAGGTTCTGGTGATCAGGCGTTCTCCCACACCAACCAGCAGATCTGCTGCCGCTGTCCCCAGCGACTGGCTGACTCCGATCCCAGGCCTGCGGCGCACGGATCCAGAGCACCGCTACTGGCTGGGGGATCACCTGTTCGCGGTCTCCGTCACCGGCGTGGTCGGCTCCAGCAAGAGCGACTGGGCGATGGCCCGCATCGAAGCCACCCGCCACCTCTGGGAGCCGCGGGGCCACACCGTGCACCTGGCGCTTGAGGCTCTGCTGCACAGCCGCTTCCAACCCCTGCCCCAGCAACGCCAGCAGGCAAGCCGGCAGTTGGAGAACCTGCGCTCTGGCGCCTACCGGGACTGGATCGAGCCGCTGCTGGCCCACCCCCACTGGCGGCAGGTGACGGTGATCGCTTCTGAGCGGCCCACCTGCTGCCTGGTCCGCAACCTGGCCGGTACCTACGACACCGGCTACATCCAGCACGTCAGCGGCCTGCGGGTGCTCGCTGACCTCAAGACCCTCTCGCGCCCAGGCTCGGGCAGCTACTGCACCCGCGCGCAGCTGGGGGGCTACATGGCGCTGGATGCGACCTGGGGCGTGGAGTACGACGCCGGGCAGACGATCTGGGCGCGGCCGGGGGAGACCCGCTTCTCGCCGCTGTATTCCCGCGAGGAATGCCTGGCGGCGTGGGCAGCGGCATGGGCGGGCTACGTGAGTCGCTTTCGGCCGTGGTGACGCGTTATCCGAACTGCTGTATTCGGACTATCGAGCCGCTATCCTGCATGGCAGGCCCTGCTGCCTGCGCCGCACGACGCTTCTCTTGTTCTCGCCCATGGCTGCCAGCTCCACCACTCCTGCAGCCGCTGGCGACGGTGATCTCGACGCGCTGCTGGATCGCATCACGGTCCTCAAAGCTGAGCAGAAGGCGATCGAGGCCGCACTGACACCGCTGCTGGAGCAGCTCAGCGGCGCCCTGGAGGCCGGTCAGCTGGATGCGAACTTCTCCCACAACGACTGCAACTTCTGCTGGTCGGCTGGGCGGATCAGCTACGTCTACCCCGAGCCGCTGCAACAGCAGGAGCAGGCCCTGAAGCAGGCACAGCGGTTGGCGGTCGCCAGTGGGACCGCTACGCAGAAGCAGGGCAAGGCGTTCTGGACGATCAAGCCAGGCCGGAGCTGAGCGATGGCCAATCCCCAGAAGCGCAAGGGGGATGCGGCGGAGCGGGAGGCGGCGCTGCTTTTGAGCGAGCTGCTGGGGATGACGGTGCGCCGCCGGCTGGGGGCGGGGCGGACCACCAGCGCTGGCGGTGACACCGGTGATCTCGATGGCGTGCCGGGCCATGTGATCCAGGTGGCCAGCTGGGCCAACACCGCCGCCGCGGCCCGTACCAAGCCCGAGGAAGCCGCGCTGCAGGCCGTCCATGCCAGTGCGCCATTCGCGGCGACCTTGGTGCGCTTCCGCGGCGGCACCTGGCGGGTGGTGCTCACTCCCCAGCAATGGGCTGCCTACGTGAGCTGGATCCTGCGGCAGTCGCCCCAGGGGACGGCGCTCCCTGATCTGCCGCCCAGAAGTGGAGGTGGAGCATGAGCCCCGAGCAGCCACCGACAGCGGGCGCTTGCTCAGACGCGGGCGCTGAGTCGTTGGAGGAGCTGCGTGCTGCCCCGCCCCAGCAGGATGACGAAGGCAACCCGATCTGGCCGGCCGCCGACCCCAGCAGGCCGGTGGGGAAGGGCAACCCACCGCGGGGCCGCCGCAGCAAAACCCACAAGCCCCGCGCCACCCACATGGAGGTGGAGACCCGCATCGCCGAGGCGCAGCTGTGGATCGCGCAGCGGCTGCCGCTGGCCGTAATTAGGGAAAAAGCTGCCCAGAACTGGGGAATCACCAACATCAAAACGGTGAGCCGCTACCTCGCCCAGGCGCGGCAGCGGATGGTGGAGGAGCTGATCTCCGACCGCCGCCGCCACCAGGCCGAGCAGATCTTTGCCCTGAACGATTGCGCCCGCCGGGCGATGGACGCCGAGCAGTTCAACGCTGCCGTCGGCGCCTTCCGGGTGATTGCCGAGATCGGCGGCCTGCTGCGGGCACCGATCAAGCCGCCGGAGCCACGGGCATGACGGCGAGCACCACCGCCACCGCGTTGCCACCACCGGTGCTTACGTCACCGGCCGCTGCAGAAGGCGGCCTGCTGCTGAGTGAGCTCGACCCCTGGGGAGACAGCGGCCTGCTGTACCTGCCAACGCCCACTGCTGCCGAGCAATCCGAACCCCAGTCCCTGCGCAGCTTCATCGCTGAGGCCTACCCCCGTTACGGCTTCCACCGCTGGGCTCAGGTTCTGATCGACCTGCTCCAGCAGGTAGCGGATGGCCAGCTCAGCCGGCTGATCGTCACCTGTCCACCCCGGCTGGGGAAATCGCTCCTGGTCTCCAAGCTGTTCCCGGCCTACTTCCTGCAGCGCTACCCGCAGCTCTTTGCGGCGATCGCCTCGTACTCGGCGGAGCTGGCCTATGCCCACTCCCGAGAAGCCCGCCACTTCTACCGGGTGACCGGCCACCTGCTGGCCCGTGATTCGGCGGCTGTGGGCAACTGGCTCACACGCCAGCGCGGTGGCTGCATCGCCGCCGGTGTGGATGGCCCGTTCACCGGCAAGGGCTACAGCCTGGGAATCATCGACGACCCCTACAAGGGCCCCGGCGATGCCGCATCCCCGGCGCTGCGGCAGAAGCTGATCGACTGGCTGCGCTCGGTGTGGCTCACCCGCGCCGAACCGGCCTCGGTGCTGGGTCCGGACGGCACGGAGCAACCGAACCTCTCGGCCCAGGTGGTGGTGCTCACCCGCTGGGACCATCAGGACGTGATCGGCTGGCTCTACGAGCAGGAGCTGGGAGAAGCGCCGCAGCAGTGGACCGTGCTCGATCTGCCGGCGATCGCCGAGGACCTGGCAGAACGCCCCAAGCTGCCGCCCACCTGCACGTTGATCCCCGACTGGCGCCAGGCGGGCGAGGCGCTGTGCCCGGAGCGGTTCCCCCTGCCGGAACTGCGCAAGATCAGGGCCCGGCTGGGGGCCTACTGGTGGGCGGCGCTGTACCAGCAGCGGCCAAGCCCGGCGTCTGGATCCATCTTCCTGCGTCAGTGGATCCGGCCGCCCTTCCCACGCGAGGAAACAGGAGCGGCCACTGGCCGGCAGCGTCAGTACGCGCTGCTGGCGCTCTCCTGCGACCTGAGCTTCAAGGGGGAGGCGGAGAGCGACTACTGCGGCTTCTGCCTGGCTGGCCTGCTGGCACCGCCGGCTCGAAATGCCATCCCCCGATCGGGTGAACCTCAGGGGCGCCAGAACCCGCAGGCGTTAGAGATCGAGGTGCTCTGGGCGGCGCGGCACCGCTTTGGCCTGCCGGAGGTGATCCGCTTCCTGCTGGGCTGCCTGGAGGCGCTGGAGCAGCAGGGCTTACGCCCCAATGCCGTGCTGATTGAGGACGCCGCCAACGGTCCAGCGGTGCTGCAGACCCTGCGGCGCCGCGTGCCAGGGATGCTGCCGATCACCGCCAGAGGCAGCAAGGAAACCCGCGCCCATGCCGTTGCCCCCCTGGTGGAGGCCGGGCAGATTCGCTTTCACCACCGTGCTCAGCCGCTGGTGGAGGAGGCCATCCGCTTCCCCAAGGGCAGCAAGGACCTGGTGGATGCCTTCTGCCACGGCGCTCTGTGGCTGGAGGGCCGCTACTGGAAGGCCCAGGGCATCCAGCCGGTGGTTACACCGCTGCTGGTGAGCCGGTGAGGGAGCCGCAGGTGTCCGCTGTGAGGGAAAGACCAACACCATCGGCGGTGATGGGCGCCGCGCAAGCAGGGCCGGCAGCGGGGGCGGTACAGCTCAGCCTCCCGCTAATGGTGGTGCTGGTGGGCGATGCCGCTGGCGCGGAGCGGATGCTGCGGCAACGGCGCTACCGCCGGCCGGCATGCCACGCCCGAGCGCAGCAGCTGGAGATCAACCTCCATGCTCCAGAGCGTCACCACCCCAGACCCCAGGGTCAGCGGCCTCCGCGCTGCAGGCAGCGGCGGCAACGGCCAGTCCACCCCCATGCTGCTGCCGATGCCCTGGCACTGGAACACATGGACCTGGCGGAGAAGATCGCCGGCAACTTCGCTCGGCGCACGGTTCACCCCAAGGAGGATCTGCTGCAGCTTGCGATGATCGGGCTGATCAAGGCGGCGCGCCGCTACGACCCCTCACGGGGCCCCTTTCGGCCCTATGGACGCACCTACGCCAATGGGGAAATCACACACTTTCTGCGGGACAACGGCTTCTTACTGAAGGTCCCGCCCACTTGGCGGGAGATTCATGCGCGGGGGCAGCGATTGCTTACATCAGGTGTCGATACAGCTCTGATGCTGGAACGCTTGGGTGTAAGTCGGGCGCAGTGGCAGTGCATCGCGGAGGCTTGCTCGATGCGGGTAGTGGCAATGCCACATGAGGTAAACAAAGGCTTCTCCACAAATGAATAGGTTCGCCAACTCTTTTTACTTCCAATCGACTCGTTTGAAGATTGATCCCACCGTTAGACTGGTCCTCAATTCAGGGAGAGTCCCATTCCGGCGGAACAAGCATTACACCGTCTCTCCATCTCTCGACCACGGAGTCCTGGAACCAGTCTTGGTTGATATTCGCATGATCAGTCACTATTATCTGAAGCTGGTTGTCCAGCGTCTTCACAACATCGTATGCCAACCTGTACATACGCTCAACTTTATGCCTGTCCTCGCTGACACCCGTCGCGCTACTGTCTACATGTTGCCAGTCTTCGTCTTCCGGAAAGTACACTTGTGAAGGCTGATCAATGAAGAGGAACCGCGGTACGGGGCGTCCTCTATTTGTAAACCATCGGTGAAGTGCGAAGTGAGCGATTAGGTGGTAACCGACCCAGTTTTCGCCGCTCCCCATTTGGTCCATTGGAATAGGCCTGCCGTCAACTCCGTCTGCAACCACTGTTAGCCTTCGGAGGTCGAGGCGAAGTGGTAATTCAGCATGTTCAAGCTGCAGATGTGCTGCCCAGTCATTCATGTCTCGGGCGATAAATGATAGAGACGACTCCACACGTTCTTGGGCAGTCTCGTTGCTCAGTTCATCTTCCAGCCTTCCAATTCGTGTTCTCAGCTCTAGAGCCTGGCTTTGGAGCTCACTGCTATCTTCTGTCTGGGGAATGCTCTCAAGGTAGAGACTGATACGGCCTAGCATGTGCGCCCTTCGTGCGCTCTGATCCCTATACTCTTGTATCCTTACATTTTCCTGTTGCACTCCATTCATTAGTTCCTTATTACTTCGCAGCCGTGACTTAATATCAGCCTCCACTTCTTCCAGCTTCAAAATGACTGCCTGCATCTGAGGTGCCCGGTCTTCGACATGTCGAACTTGGGCTTGGAGTTGAGTAATTTTGTCCTGGACTTCTCTAACTGATGGAGCCACGTGCTCAGCAGATAACGATTGCTGACATAGAGGGCAAGCTTCATGCCCGCTCATATCTTCGTGTTGAGCATCGAACAGCTCAATGCTCTTCAAACGCAGAACCTGCGCTTGTGCCTCTTCAGAGAAACCCCGACGATCTGTTGTCAGGTCATTAGCTGCCTTGAGCTGATCCCGCGTTTTTCGAAGTTCTTGTGATAAGGCATCGCGCTCAGCCTGCAATCTACTGAACTCCTCTCCTTCAACTGCTATTTGATCTTCGTCAGAAACGGCATTCACCAGATTCAAATCTCGGAGAGCCTGAATGTAATCGTCCCAGGTTTCCGGCATTGGCTGTCCAGACCGCAACCCAAGGTCGGTAGCTTCGGACAGCAGACTCTGGACAACAGTGATCCCTTCACCCTTGATAGAAGTGTAAGTCTCGAGGTTGCGCTCAATTCTTCGCAATTCCCTGCGGAGCCGCCTCAGCTCGGCCATTCGGGCAACATAGTCATCATCAACAGCTCCAAGAAAATACGGGATAGTGTCCTTAATGGCCTGAGGCAGCCACTGTTCGCTCTGCTTGTGAAAAAGGTAGCGGTTGCTGTCAATTTCTGTCTGGTGCTGGAAGTAGTAGATCAGCGCATGGACTATTCCAGCCTGAAGTGGATTTCGTGTTTGACCTGGCTGCGGATCATGTCGATTCTGGCCAATCCCTGCATGCGCCGCGAGAAGACCCTCTAATGCAGCTGGGTTCGTTGTCTGCACAAGCTGATCGGCTCTTGGCAGTGAAACCTGCTGTCCGACTACATAATGCACATCTGTTGATGAATTATACCCTGGTCTAGGCACTCTTCTAGCTATGAAAGCTTCACCTCCGGAGACTTTTAATTTGACACCTACCCATGCAACGGCGCGACGCATGATCCCCGCAGGAATATGACAATCTGTTGAGCCAAAGCAGTATTCAAGAACTGATATGAGTGCTGTTTTTCCGGTCTTAGAAGCACCCGTGATAATGTTAAGCTTACCAGGCATTAACTCTAACCTTCGGACCTGGCCGCGATGTGAGTAGAGGACTATTTCAATGATCTGAAAACTCATGGGCGAATCCCCCATAGCGCCATCAACGTCTCTGCGGATATACTCGTACCGAACCATTTTCCCAAAAAGTGAGCACGAGATACGCATTCCTTCGCATCACCATCAAGTGACCGGATTGCGCGATTTATTCGTCTATCAGGAACTACACATTTAATCAATCCAGAATCTCCTATGGCCATCCAATGAAAGCCAAGGCCAAAACGCAATGCCTCTCTTGTGTGAGGGGTTAAGGACATGACTCGCTCGTGGAAGCCTATCCTTGCTTCACCATGGTTCTGAAGCCAGGCGGGAACAGAAGTCCGGGTATTACGAGGCAGTGATTCCCGAGTGTGTTTATGCAAGACTATAGGAAGCACCATAAAAGCCAAGGGAAATGGTAATGATTGGTCGCTTGGCTCGCTGAAACCAGCGCAGGCTGAGGTCAAGGCGACACAGCAGAATGCGGGATTGAGAAGATGAGCTTCTTCTCGAGTTCGTTCAGTCCATGGCTTCATGGAACAGCCTCCGATGTTGAGAGGAGTTTCGTAAGCCGATTGCGGAATTCAAGATGCCAGCCTACTCGTAACTCATCTGCCAGCATCTGATATGTGCCGCGTGCAATAGCAGGTTCTGTAACGGCAGATCTAATGGGATGGTGTGCTCCAGTCTCAACCCACTTGTAGAGAGTCTGAGCGGCTTCAGTAATCGCTTCTTGAGCCGCAGAGTCACCAACATCATCACGCATCTGCTGGAAGAGCAGATCCCACTCCTCAACCAGCCGATCTTCATAGCGATCGAGTTCACCTACGTACAGGAGATCCTCTCTCACCCAGCGTGAACGCTGCTCGAATGCTCTATAGTAGTTTCGGATTGCGTGATATACTCTTGTTTGATTCACACCGATGAGATTCAGCTGCTCTACAAATAGTCTATCTACATAGCCACTAGCATCGACCGTCGCCCGCATGATGTCATCATCAATAGGAAGATTATCCTCCTTGAACTGCTCTCGAATCCGATTCGCCTCAGACTCGATTTCTTCGCTCAAAATCGGTTTGGCAGCTACATCAATCAGATGGCGAAGAGCTCGGCTGTACCACCAGGCTTCTAGTCGCTGAAGATACGAATCGAGGAAGCGTCTTTCGACCGCAAAAAAGACTGCTTGTCGAAGATGATCATCTAGTTGGCTGATAGATGGTGAACCGTCCAGAACCATCATTGCCTTAGCAAGTCGGCACCGTCCTTTGTCGTCGAGCGATGTGAATGCTCGATAAGCCTGGGCATTTGTGACACTGGTTGATGTTGTTGCAGTAGAAGCAAGTCTTTCAAGCGCCTTCTTCTCATCTCTTCCCTGAGCACGTAGATATGCTGCCGCAGTCCCGCTTGGGCAATGCGCTGTAGTTATCATGAAGAACTGCGAATCTGTTGGAATCGTTCCATCGGCTTGACCTTCAATCCAGATTCGCAGCGTCTTCCATAAGTCCGGAGATGCGTCGGTGAGAGTGGCCTCTGTATTTATATGGTGCTTTGTCTGCAGAACGTCTACAGCAGAGCTGTCAGTTTCAAATACCACGTCATCAAGAGTCTCGATGCTGACACATATTCTTTCTCCTTGTGGTAGGCGGCGCAAGGCTTCTAGCAGGGCATATCTACACTGGTAGAAGTAGCCTAGAGCTGAAGGTGCTGCCGAGTATTGTCCGCGATTGTGTTGTGTCAAGTTCAATGCTCCTTGCTAGCTACAGGGAATATGCGCATCCTTGGTCGCCAGACTTGCTGATGCAAGGTAACTCGTTCCTGCGAGACTAATCATTTTTCGAGCGTGGGTAGGTTGGCTGGAATTCCATCCAATGGATCTCTTTGATCGAGGTCAAGCTTGGCATTTAATAGCACTTCCGGTGGTCACCAATTCATACACATATACATTGCTTTTGTTCCGCCTCATGGTCTGCAAGGTGGAGAGAACAGCATCGCTTGCAATTCCTTTGGCAAAGGTGGCATTTGCCACCTTCCCTCGCAATGGGTCGATCACCTCGGGCTCTCCTACGTTTCTAGCCTGCTGATGTGCCATGGCAACAGCTTTCAACTCAGCCGCCGTCTGTGCCAACCACCCGCCGCACTGACACGAGGAACTCCACACAAAAAACGTTCCAAGTGGCAGCACTTGATCAGCCCCCCTGGCTGGAACACCCCACCCTCTCTGGTCTGAGGGACCGTCTGCAGCTGGTCTACGACTGCTGGACCCTGCTGGAGTTGCCTGACGGAACCAGCCGCCGGCCGGTGTATCTCCCCCGTGGCATCGAGGAACCCGAGACCTGCTACCTCAAACGTCTGGAGGCGGCTCGGCCCACCGGCTTCTACCGCGATGCCCTGCGCACCTACGCCGGGATGCTGTCGCGGCTGAGTTGGCAGGAGCTTCCTGATTCGCTCAGCCGTGTGGCGACCGATGTGGACGGCCAGGGCACAGACCTGGGGGTGTTCCTGTTCCTGGCCGACCTGCTCACCCTGCGCGATGGCGGCTGCCTGATCCTGCAGCTGCCGCCCCAGCACCGCTGGCCCTCAGAAGGCGACCGGCTGGAGGCCCTCGCCAAGGGGGATCGGCTATCGCTGCCGCGGCTGCAACTGGTGCCCCGGGGCGACCTGCTCAACTGGCTCCTGCCTACCGATGCCGCCACAGGCGCTCCGGCATCGGGGCCGGTGGAGATCGTCTGGCGGGAACCACGCCGCCAGGCCCTGCCGCCCCGCTACTCCAGCGGCAATGCGGCGGTGCCCACGGTGGTTCTCGACGCCCACAGCGGCCTGGTGCCAGATCCACAGGCCTGGCTGTACCGCAGCCTGTCGGTGACGGACGACGGCCTGGTGCTGCGCAGCTGGCAGGCCAACCCCAACCCCGGTGCCGTTGATGGCTACGACGTGGTGCCGGTGGGGGAGCCGGAACGGATGCCCCAGCGCTTTGACCTGCCGGCCCTCTGGTACTCGGTGGATGGCAGCGCCTTTGGGGAAGGCGATCTCCCCCACCTAGGCCTGGCGCACCAGTACCTCAACCACTACCGCTGCCGCAGCGAATACGAAGATCTTTTGTCGCGCACCGCCCTGCCAGTGGGTGTGCGCACGGGGCTGGTCGATGCCTACGGCTTCCGCCGCAGTGATGGGTCCATGGGTTCCGGTGCTGCCACCGGCGGCGCAGAAGGACAGCGCCCCCAGCGGCTGGTGCTCTCCACCTCCTCCTTCATGGACCTGCCCGAGGGGGCCAAGTTCGAGTGGGTGGAGATCGAGGCGCGTTCGCTGGCGGAGCACCGGGCCTACATGCAGCAGCTGGAGGAGGCCATGCGCCGCGACGCCCTGATCCCGGCGGGTGGCCACGGTCCAGCCCGCACCGAGCTGGAGATTTCGCTCACCGCCGGCCAGAGCTTTGCAGTGCTGCAGTCGCTGGCTGGCCAGAAGAGCTCGATGCTCAGCACCCTGCTGCGCCAGTGGACCCGCCTCACCGGCGAAAAGCTCTCCGACACGCCGGCCTGCCGCGTGGAAATCAGCCCGCTGGTGCCGCCCCAGCCTCCGCGCAAACCTCAGCCCTCGGTGCAGGAGTGGCTGGTGCTGCATGAGCGGGGGGTGATTGACGGGGTTGAGCTGCGGCAGCAGTTGGGGCTCGATGGCACGGCGGCGGCCTGAACCACCGTCGGGCGGACTAACGTGGTGTAAGTCCTTTCATGCGGTGCTGCTTCCTGTGGCTGTCAGTCCTTACCGCGTCACGCCGGCCCGGATCGGTAACTCCTCCGGGCTGCGGCTGCCGGCAGCCTTCTACCGGGACCATCCCCAGTTCGCCGGTGCTGCTGGTCAGGTGGAGGTGCTGGACGACAGCACGCTGTTGCTGCGCCTGGATCCAGAACAACAGCAGGAGGGCGTGGCGGAGGATGAGAGCCTGATGCTCGGGCTCTTCCTCGATTTCCTCAGCCGACAAGCACTTACGGCCGATCAGGGCCCTGTGCTCTACACGGAAGCGATGGCGGCAGACGACGACGAGCTGCTGGCCGGCGTGACGGTTGACGCCGCAGACGAGCTGAGTAGGGCATGAGCCCGCCGCTCGTGCGCCATGGCTGGACGATCGCCTTCCAGCCCCAACTGTTTGCGCGGCAGTACGTCGAGCTCAAGGCCGAGGTGAAACGGCTCAAGCAGGAGCTCGATCCCCAGGCTTTCGTTCAGCACCCCCAGGTGAAGCTGCTGGCAGCGGTGATGGAGGGGATCAAGGAGCGGATCGCCGCCGACCCCTACGCCAGCCGCTTTGCTCTCACGGGCCCCCTGCGCCGCTATGGCCGGCTCAAGGGATTGGGACTGCCGGATCGCTACCGCCTGTTCTTCCGCCCTTTTGAAGCTGAGGGCCGGCGCCTGCTGTTGATTCTCTGGCTGGGCTTCCCCCGCAAGGACGGAGACCGCAACGACTGCTATGCCGTGTTCTCGCGCCTGGTGCAGCGCGGTGAGCTGCCGGAAGACTGGGAGAGCCTGCAGCGCGAGCTCGACGCCGGCTGAGGAGTCAACGCCTGGCAAGGGAGGACATGACCCAGTCCTCCCAACCCACCTGCTCCTGGCGCCCTGGCGATGCCGAGACCCTGCGGATCGCCCTGTCTATTCCTGTCACCAGTGCTGCCCTGGCGGCCCTGAACCGGGAGATGGCCCAGCTGCAGACCCACTACCCCACGGGGGTGTGCACCGCACAGGGCCACCTCGATGCCATCGCCGCTTTGGACCAGCAGCTGGCCGCACTGACCCCGGCGGAGGTGAATACCCCAGTGCGAAGCAGGCGCAAGGGCGTCGCCGGTGGCGT
>CALRKN020000034.1:0-22620 GCA_943368005.1 Bradyrhizobium ivorense
AAGACTTGACAAGTCATTCGTCCCGATTCATCGTGGCAAACGGAAGTGCATCTGCACCTCCGGAATGACAGCTCGTCATTCCACCCTGTTCAACCTCTGATCAGGGCATTCGGGCCTCGGGATTTACACCACGCGAAGGGACGCGGCCGCCGCCGCCACCAGGCCGAGCAAATCTTTGCGCTGAACGAATGCGCCCGCCGGGCGATGGACGCCGAGCAGTTTTCGGCTGCGGTGGGCGCCTTCCGGGTGATTGCTGAGATCGGCGGATTGCTGCGGGCACCGGTCAAGCCACCGGAAGGGAGGGGAGGGCAATGAGGGCCGCAGCGGTTGCATCACCACCACGGCTTCTGCCCGATTGGGGCGGCTTGTTGTTGCCCGACAGCGACCCCTGGGGCGACCCCGGCCTGCTGCACCTCCCCACGGCCACTGCTGCTGAGCCATCCGAACCCCAGAGCCTGCGCAGCTTCATCAACGAGGCCTACCCCCGCTACGGCTTCCACCGCTGGGCCGACGTGCTTATCGGGCTGCTCCAGCAGGTGGCTGATGGCCAGATCAGCAGGTTGATCGTCACCTGTCCTCCCCGGCTGGGGAAGTCGCTGCTGGTGTCCAAGCTGTTCCCGGCCTACTTCCTGCAGCGCTACCCGCAGCTCTTCGCGGCAATTGCGTCGTACTCGGCGGAGTTGGCCTATGCCCACTCCCGTGAGGCCCGCCACTTCTACCGGGTGACCGGCCACCTGCTGGCCCGCGACTCGGCGGCGGTGGGCAACTGGCTCACCCGCCAGCGCGGTGGCTGCATCGCTGCCGGCGTGGATGGCCCATTCACGGGCAAGGGCTACAGCCTGGGGATCATCGACGACCCTTACAAGGGCCCCGGCGATGCCGCGAGCCCGGCGCTGCGGCAGAAGTTGATCGACTGGTTGCGCTCGGTGTGGCTCACCCGCGCTGAGCCGGCCTCGGTGCTGGGGCCGGACGGGAGGGAGCAGCCGAACCTCTCGGCCCAGGTAGTGGTGCTCACCCGCTGGGACCACCAGGACGTGATCGGCTGGCTTTATGAGCAGGAGCTGGGCGAGGCGCCGCAGCACTGGACCGTGCTGGACCTGCCGGCCATCGCCGAGGACCCAGCCGAACGGCCCCAGCTGCCGCCCACCTGCACCCTGATCCTCGACTGGCGCCAGGCGGGAGAAGCCCTCTGTCCGGAGCGGTTCCCCTTGCCGGAACTGCTCAAGATCCGGGCCCGTCTCGGTGCCTACTGGTGGGCAGCCCTCTACCAACAGCGGCCCAGCCCGGCGTCGGGCTCAATCTTCCTGAGGCAGTGGATCCGGCCGCCCTTCCCCCGCGAGGACGGCAGCCAGCGCCACTACGCCCTGCTGGCCCTCTCGTGTGACCTGAGTTTCAAGGGGGAGGCGGAGAGCGACTACTGCGGTTTCTGCCTGGCTGGCCTTCTGGCACCACCGACCCGGAATGGCATCCCCCGACCGGGTGAACCTCAGGGGCAAATGACCACGGCGGCACTGGAGATCGAGGTGCTGTGGGCCGCTCGGCACCGATTTGGCCTGCCGGAGGTGATCCGTTTCCTGCTGGGCTGTCTGGAGGCGCTGGAGCAGCAGGGGCTGCGCCCCAATGCCGTGCTGATCGAGGACGCCGCCAACGGGCCGGCGGTGCTGCAGACCCTGCGGCGGCGGGTGCCGGGGATTCTGCCGATCACTGCGAGAGGCAGCAAGGAAACCCGCGCCCATGCCGTCGCCCCCCTGGTGGAGGCCGGGCAGATCCGCTTTCACCACCGCGCCCAGCCGCTGGTGGAGGAAGCGATTCGCTTCCCCAAGGGCAGTAAGGACCTGGTGGATGCCTTCTGCCACGGCGCCCTCTGGCTGGAGGGCCGCTATTGGAAGGCCCAGGGCATCCAGCCGGTGGTGACGCCGCTGCTGGTGAGCCGGTGAACGTACCGATGGTGTCCGCGGTGCGGGAACATCTCAGGTCATCCCCTGTGGCGAGCTCAGGGGCTGCCGTGCTGGCGCCCGTGGCGGTGCAGCTGGTGCTGCCGCTCATGGTGGTGCTGGTGGGCGATGTCGCTGGCTCGGAGCGGATGCTGCGGCAACGGCGTTACCGCAGGCCGGCGTGCCATGCCCGAGCAGAGCAGCTGCTGATCAACCTCCACGCTCCAGTTCGTCACCGCCCCAGAGCCCCAGGGCAGCGGCCCCCTCGCTGTAGGCCCCGGCGGCAGCGGCCGGTGCGGCCCCATACCGCTGCTGATGCCCTGGCGCTGGAGCACAGAGACCTGGCCGAGAAGATCGCCGGCAACTTCGCTCGCCGCACGGTCCATCCCAAGGAGGACCTGCAGCAGCTAGCGATGATCGGGCTTATCAAAGCGGCGCGGCGTTACGACCCCTCACGGGGCCCATTTCGGCCCTACGGGCGCACCTACGCCAATGGGGAGATCACGCACTTTTTGCGGGACAACGGCTTCCTGCTGAAGGTGCCGCCGACGTGGCGGGAGCTTCATGCGCGTGGGCAGCGGTTGTTGACCTCAGGAGTGGCCGTAGACGTGATGCTGAAGCGGATAAGGACTAGCAGCGAACAGTGGACTCAGATCGTCGAAGCGTGCTCAATACGAGTAGTTGCTTTTCCTATTGATCCCTAGCTGCCACTAAGTTGTAGCTAGGGATCATGAGGTGGAGCAGCCGAGAGCTGGTGGTGACATATCCACTCAAGGAATTGGCTTGTTTCGCCTGTCTCGTCTTGAAGTCAAAGACTGGTGGCATGCTTTGGAATTATCGCTGGGCCCGTCGAATCATCCCAATACCGGTGCCACGTACGAATTGGTGATCCAGTGCGGCAGGATAATACAGAGACAGTTTCTGCATCAACTTGGAATATCGCACGTTGGCCAAATCTTGAGCCAAACTCAAGTGCTGTACTAGAGTCCAATCCCTCAGCAAAGACCGTGGGCTCTGAGTAAGTATTATCGATAGCCTTTCCTTCACCAATCCAGTGGTTTGCTGCCCTCTTTGCAAGCGCTGACGACAGGCGCTGTGTACGGTGTTCGTTAAGCTCTTCAGAAAGTTCACGATCAAAAGGGTTACAGGCGCTGATCCCAAAGATTGGCCACCGGAACGCCAAATTCTCAGAAACCTGTGTGCCGTTGAGAATTGTCAGTGCCGGAAGTGACCATGACAGAATTGTTAACCCATAAGCTCTCCAAAGTTGCTCTCGGCCATTGATGCAGTTCCAGATCTTCTGAGCCAATTTCTCAACCATCTGAAGAATCTGAATCGCCTCTTGAGGGTCAGGGAAGGCGTGGAGAATTGATCCGCCGTGAGCAAGTGTATTTCGCAAGTGGTCTAATGGACGAGTTTCCTTCTCTTTGCCACGTCGAATGAAAAGATCTTTTGTTTCTTTGGTGATAACATCCTCACGAAGACTCGGGAGTGCTTCGAGAATCTCGACACGATGACGCAGCATCATGGCGTCGAACAAGGTGCTGTCTGCATTGAAGCGTTGGCGTGTCTTGTGGACTTCGAGGATCTTCTTGCTATCCTTTGCTAAGATTTCTTGGAGCCAGACACTCCGCGGTGCATAGCTAGGGATCAATGAGTCCAAGCCCGATTCAATGGCCATCAATGATTGGAATGCATAGGCACTGACTGCCGCATGACTAAGGTCTGCCCGCGTTACAATGCCAACGATTTCTCTCCTTCGTTGGATGAAGAAAAAAGGGTGAAGCCGCAGTAGCTCTATTGCATCATCCAAGGGCGCTTCAGCGCCAAGAACAATCGAAGCCTGAATAGGCAGCGAATGGGACTCGGTAGTCTCATCAGGTTGTGCATTTTCCAGTGCTCCTGCTGTCACGAACCTGAAAGAGTTGGCCGGTGAAAGAGGAGCAGTGTCAAACCCGAATGCGGCCATGTCATCAGCAGTGTCCACTGCTGATGAAGAGGGGTCAGCGAGCCATAGAGGATTTGGTGACACCAACGCCCTGCATTGGACGTGCTGCTCCGAAAGTGCTCGGACTTGATCCAACTTGGCCATGCGGAAGATCCTAGGAAACGTTGTCAGCCAAAGCTCTAAATTGCACTACCCACATCCTTTTGACCGGCAGACGCAGCTCCTAAGTGGGAGGCAGAGAGCTTTGGATGTCGTAGCCGAGGGCAGATGGTAGCCCTGTCCATTCAAGAAGCTTATTTGAAGGCAATTGAGAGAAGGCGAATTCATACAGATCATATATCGGCTCATTAAGAATGGCCTATCCTACCAGTATCCGATGCCCATGATATCCGCTACTGGAGCCGCAGGGGGGTGCCAGGCTACTCTTCCCACCTTCTATCCGTCCAATGCTGTTATTCAGGCCATATTATTAGCTCGTGTCCTACCTCGCCAAAGAAGTTTAGGCTTGAGAAGACTTCGAATCTTCCCTCTTGTTGCCTTCGCCATATTCCCCCTCCTTCCTCTGTGTAATAATTGTCCCTCCTCCTTGAAAGCCTCAGGGAAGAGAAGTCTTTCTTCTCTAGATCAACATACATGAAGATTGCTACATCACCGTATTTGGATTGCCTGATAACGCATGTTCGTGGATAAGCATGATACTCACATCGCCGAACAGCGCATGTGGAGTTTTCTCTTCTAGTCATTGAGCATGGATCAAATTCATCCGCTTTCGATGCAGGTGCTAAGCAGGATATCGTAAAGACCAACAAAGTTAGCGCTGAGGGTGTCGGCAGTCTCATATAGCCAGTTGGATAGTGCGGGGTGGGTTTACGTTGCTGCGAAGAATACAGGGCCAGGCCAGCCTCGGAGCCCTTCAGCGCTATATGGTTGAAGCAGCGCTAAGAAACTAAGAGATTGCCCGGCTTTCTGGTCGGCATAAGTGCCCGAATTCATTATCAGTTTAAGACTAGACTCGCTGCGTGGCAACCAATCTCAGGTAGATGGATCATCGAGTCGGGTACTAATACGACTCCGCTGATTAACCCGTGCTCCATGGTTTGGCCGACCTGTCTGCGCCGTCCGGATCATCTGACGGTAACCATGCAGATTCTGCATAGTCTTCCCCGCGGATAACCACGGCTTATGGCAATGGCTCTGACCCCACCAGCAGCCAGTGCCCACCACCCGCCGCCGCAGGACAACTCCCCCGAATACCCTCGCCTCCCCAGCAGCTCCACAACCCCAAGCTCCTCTCCAGCCCCCCTGGCTGGAACATCCCACCCTCGCCGGGCTGCGGGAACGCCTGCAGCTCGTCTACGACTGCTGGACCCTCCTGGAGCTCCCTGACGGCACCACCCGCCGGCCGGTTTATCTGCCCCGCGGCATCGAGGAACCCGAGAACTGCTACTTCAAGCGGCTGGAAGCTGCCCGGCCGACCGGCTTCTACCGCGATGCCCTGCGCACCTATGCGGGGATGCTGTCGCGCCTGGCTTGGCAGGAGCTGCCCGACTCGCTGACCAGGGTGGCCACCGATGTGGATGGCCAGGGCACGGACCTGGGGGTGTTCCTGTTCCTGGCCGACCTGCACACCCTGAGGGACGGCGGCTGCCTGATCCTGCAGCTGCCGCCCCAGCACCGCTGGCCCTCGGAAGGGGACCGGTTGGAGGCCCTCGCCAAGGGCGACCGGCTCTCCCTGCCCCGTCTGCAGCTAGTGCCCCGGGGCGACCTGCTCAACTGGCGCCTGCCGACCGATGCGGCCAGCTCCTCGCCTGCGTCAGGTCCGGTGGAGATCGTCTGGCGGGAGCCACGCCGGCAGGCCCTGCCGCCCCGCTTCGCCAGCGGCAATGCGGCGGTGCCCACGGTGGTACTCGACGCCCACGGCGGCCTGGTGACCGATCCGCAGGCCTGGCTGTACCGCCGCCTCTCGGTGAGCGATGACGGCCTGGTGCTGCGCAGCTGGCAGGCCAACCCCAACCCAGGTGCCGTCGATGGCTACGACGTGGTGCCGGTGGGGGAGCCGGAGCGGATGCCCCAGCGCTTTGACCTGCCGGCTCTCTGGTACTCGGTGGATGGCACTGCCTTCGGAGAGGGGGACCTGCCCCACCTGGGACTGGCGCACCAGTACCTCAACCACTACCGCTGCCGCAGCGAGTACGAGGATCTTTTGTCGCGCACAGCCCTGCCGGTGGGCGTACGCACAGGCCTGGTGGATGCCTACGGCTTCCGCCGGAGCGATGGCGCCCTGGGTTCGGGTTCGGCCACCGGTGGCGCAGAAGGCCAGCGCCCCCAGCGTCTGGTGCTCTCCACCTCCTCCTTCATGGATCTGCCAGAGGGCGCCAAGTTCCAGTGGGTCGAAATAGAAGCCCGATCCCTGGCGGAGCACAGGGCCTATCTGCAGCAGCTGGAAGAAGCCATGCGCCGCGACGCCCTGATCCCCGCCGGTGGTCACGGCCCGGCCCGCACCGAGCTGGAGATTTCGCTCACCGCAGGCCAGAGCTTCGCGGTGCTGCAGTCGCTGGCAGGTCAGAAGAGCTCGATGCTCAGCACCCTGCTGCGCCAGTGGACCCGCCTCACCGGCGAAAAGCTGGCGGACACGCCGGCCTGCAGTGTGGAGATCTGCCCGTTGGTGCCGCCGCAACCGCCGCGCAAACCCCAGCCTTCGGTGCAGGAGTGGCTGGTGCTGCATGAGCGGGGAGTGATCGACGGCGTGGAGCTGCGTCTGCAGCTGGGGCTGGGCGAGCCCAACGGGGCCAGTGGCGGCTGAGCTGGCAACGGAGGGCATGACCCAGCCCGCCCCACCCACCTGCACCTGGCGCCCCGGTGATGCCGAGGCCCTACGCATCGCTCTTTCCATCCCGGTCACCGCTGCAGCCCTGGCGGCGTTGAACCGGGAGATGGCGCAGCTGCATACCCACTACCCCACGGGGGTATGCACGGCCCAGAGCCACCTTGATGCCATCGCGGCCCTGAATGAGCAGCTGGCCGCACTGACGCCGGCAGAGGTGAACAGCCCGGTGCGCAGCCGGCGCAAGGGCGTGGCCGGTGGCGTCGTACCAAACCCGCTGCCGCTGACCAAGTTGGCGGTGGTGGAGTACGCCACCGAGCTGCTGCTGGAGGAATCCGAGAGCGAGTGGAACCCCGCGGGCCCGTCACCGGCGGTGGTGCTGAACCGGCAGCGCAGCCAGCGCATTGGCCAGTTGGCGCTGCTGCTGCCGCGGCTGCAGAACTGGCGCCAGTGCAACCTCGACCCCTTTCGGGGATCCCTGGTGCGGGGCTGAGCGATGGAGCAGCCCCTCTCGCCGCTCAACCAGGGCCTCAACCCCCTGCGGGGTTCACCGCTGTGGGGCCAGCTGGTGTCTCTGCCTGCAGCCACCCCGGCGATGGACAGCCGGGTGGCCCAGCAGGCGGCCGCGCCCCTGTGGCTGGCGCTGCAGCCCTACGCCAATGCCCGCCTCTGCCTGTTCGAGGTGGACCGGCCCGAGAGCCGCAACCCCATTCCGATTCGCCGCCACGTGATCGACTGCTTCCTGGAGCAGAGCGGCATCGTCAGCGGCTACAACGACACCGCCCTCACCGACCCGGGCGACGTGCTGCTGCGCGGCTACCTCTGCCGGGCGGCGATCCTGCCGGTGAGCACCAGCAACACGTTCGACTGGCTGGCGGCCGAGTTGGACTGGGCCACCCCAGGCTTTCGCGACGAGGCGCCGCTGCCTTGGGATCCGTCGTTGCTGGGTACGGTGCAGGCCCCCTGCCAGGGGGTGATGTGGCTGGGCGACCTGGCCCTGCTCCAGCCGCAGGGAGGGCTTCCCAGTGGCGGGCGGGCCCTGTTCGCCGGCTGCCAGGTGATGCACTTCGGGGCGGACTACGGCCCCGGTGGCATCGGCCTGCTGCTGCAGCCCTTACTGGGGGAAGCGATCCAGCTGTTGCTCCGGCCCCACAGCGTGCTGGTGCTGCGCGATGGCGACACCTTGCACCTGATCGCCGGGAGCTACGGCACCACCGTGGCCACCTTGCGGCGGATCAACCCCCAGCTGGAGAGCACCCAGACGATCACCGCCGTCGAGGGGGATTCCCTGGCGGTGCTGGCCGGGCGGCACGGCACCACGGAAAGCAAGCTGCGCAGCCTCAACCCGGAGCTGCAGCAGAGCGAGGCCTACATCAGCGACGAAGGCGACTCGCTCAGCAGCGTGGCGGCCGAGCAAAGCCTCAGCCTCTCTCTGCTGCGCCAGTTCAACCCGGAGCTGAGCAGCTGGCCCAGCGAGGAACCGCTGCCGACTGGCACCACCCTGCTGCTGCCCATCTACCGCTCCACCACCCCCCTTCCTGCGGGGACGCAACTGCTGGTGCCGGGCTACCTGCCGTCGGCACCTCTGCCGGCAGGGGAGTGGATCTACCTGCCGTCCCGGCGCTCGCCGCCTGCTGTTGAGGAGGGAGTGGAGTCCCTGGGCTGACGGCTGGCGCAGCGCCCCACCACTGCGGCAGCCAGGCGGGAACCGGCCTTGTCACAGTGCTTTACATGGCGTTACAGTTTCCGTAACGAACTGAAACACTTATGACCGATCCCGCTCCCCGCTTCGGGTTTGTCGCATTCGCGGAAACCTGGAATGGCCGCATGGCCATGCTCGGCTTCGTGATCGGCCTGGCCACCGAGCTGCTCACCGGCCAGGGCATCCTCCAGCAGATCGGGCTCGGTTGAACGCCATGGAAACCAACTACGCCGCCGCCATCGCCGGAGTCACCGCCCTGGTGATCCTGCTCACCGCCATGACGGCCTTCGTGCTCAGCCGCCCCAGCGATCTCGCGCCCCACACCCCCCGATGATCAGCACCCTTGCCCTCGGTCTGTTCGGTGCCTGGATCGTGAGCGCCCTGCTCCAACCCGATCTGGCCGGCTGATTCGCCCGATCTCCCTCCCCCATCGCTTTTCTTCCCATGACCAATACCCCCGCCAACGACCAGTGGTTCCAGCACCGCGCCGAGCAGCTGATCCACATGGAGCAGCTCAAGCGGGTTGAGCTGTTCAACGGCCGCGCCGCCATGCTCGGGATCGTGATCGGCATCGTGGTGGAAGGCCTCACTGGCTTCGGCATCGCCCACCAGATCGGCCTGGGTGCCCTGGTGGATGGCTATGCCGCCTGCCGCACCCAGTTCCTGCCCTTCTGCTTCTGAGTCTCCGCCCGGCTCGTAGATCCACCACCCCCGGCAACCCCGGGGTTTTTTGCTGGCCACCGCTGCATCTCTGCTTCCATGACGGGCAACCTCCAGGCCATCGGCTTCCTGTTCAGCTGGGTGCTGGGCTGGGGGATCGGCGGCTCGCTCATCGATGCCGGCCTGATCAACGCTGGCGTCTATTCGCTGGAAGGCGGCCAGTTCGGCACCGCCGCCACCTTCATCCTCTGGAGCCTGCTCTGGGGCGGCGGCGGGGTTTGGCTCTACCGCCGCTGGACCCGGCCCGTCACTCCGCAGCGTTGATCCGCTGCGGCCGCCGAACCGAGTCGATCAGCAGGTTGTGCAGCAGCTCCCTGCTGCTAATCAGCAGGTGGGCCATCCAGCTGCCCGTCAGCTTCGGTTCGGCGATCAGATCGCCGCGGCAGCGGTCGATCGCCTGTTCGATCTCGGCCAGCTCCCGGCCGATGGTGCGCACCATCGCCTCGGTGGTCTCACGGGGCGTGGGGCGAGGCGGCGTCTGCATCGGCTCCACTCTGGCGGCAACGCTCAACCAAAGCGGTAGTGCTTGCGCACCGGGGCGTGCACGTCCCAGGTGCAGCTTAGCCCGGCGTCAAACACCACCAGATCCCCGGCGCCAAAGCGCACCGGCTCCCCGCCATCGGGGGTGACGGTGACATCCCCCTCCAGCAGCAGGCAGGTCTCCTGTTCGTCGTAGGTCCAGGGGAAGGTGCTCACCTCACAGCCCCAGATGGGCCAGCTCATCACGCCCAGGCTCTCCAACTGCGCCGGATCCGGGTTGGAGGTGACCGTGATGCCGCTGGCCATGGCTAGCTACTTGAGAACCAAGGGCCATTGTCTGCTTTGAGCCCAGCGAGGAACTGCTTCAGGCCGGCACCGTGTTGCTGTTGCCCCTGTACCGCTCCACCACTCTCATTCCGACCGGGATACCGCTGCTGGGAATTGGGTCCATGCGCTCTATGGCGCTGCCGGCGGATGTCTCAGGCACTCAATGGCCAATGCTCAACCCGCGCCCGGGCTGGAGTGAACAGGAACGTCTCGGCATCGATGCGGTGGGTCTGGCCGTCGATTGCCTCCATGCCGCCGCAGGCGAAATCAATCAGTCGCTGAGCCTCCCCGTCTTCTGCGCTGCTGGCATCGACCACCACCGTCTGATTGCCCTTCACGGCCCGGATCAGGGCCTGAGCGTCCTCGAGATGGCGCGGGTGGAACACCAGCAGCTGGGCGCCGCTGGACGGGGTGGCGGAGTCCATGCGGCTGCTCTGCCAGGGAAGGGGGCAAGAGCGTACTGGCATTTCACGCTGGTGGTGCGCTCCCCAAGCCACTTCGCCAGCGCGTCGCTGGGGTGGCGTTCAGCGGCGCACCGGCACCACTCGCATGCCGATTGGAGCCAATGCGATCAGCACCTGCCCAATGGTGGGATACCAGGCAAAGCAGCACCCTGGCGTTGCGATTCAGCAACGAAGGTTGGTTGCTCGGCTTGCTCAAGTTGGGATAGATCCGCTGCTGACATTGGCTGGTTGGTCGCCATCGCATTGGCAGTCCTGCACGTTCCTGCCTGCTCGTTCAGTTCCTAACTGGCCGTCGGGATACAGGTTCTGCTCATAGCGTGAATGGGGCCAGGCAGCGGCGATGGGACCCTTCTCTTTCACGGCTGAGATCAAGGAGGACCGCAGCTTGCAGCTGCCGTCTGGGACTCCCACCGGTCGCGTGACCGTGGCGATCACTCCGGCGGATGAGGCCCTACCCTCTGGCCGCAGGCTGCTGGCCAAGCTGCTGGACCTCCAGACCGCCATGTCTGCAGCCAAGGGCCTCAGCGAGGAGCAGATCGACTCAGCATTGGAGCGTGAGCGGGTCTCCTGGCGGTGAGGCCTGCGGCTCTACCTCGATTCGTGTGCCCTGATCGATGCCCTCGATGGCGCTGAGCAGCTGCGCCGCCACACCCTGCAGCTGCTTGAGGGGTATGCCGATGCCGACTGGGTGATCAGCGATCTGGTGCGCATGGAATGCCTGGTGGGCCCACTGCGCAGGGCCGATCAGATCCGCCTGCTGGCGTTCCGCAGCTTCTTCTCCGACTGCAGCGTGGTGCCCCTGCATCCAGAGGTGATGGAACGGGTTGCGGAGCTGCGGGCCTCCACCCGGCTGCAGACAGCGGATGCGATCCATCTGGCTGCTGCCGAGCACTGGGGCTGCAATGCACTGCTCACCAATGACCGCGCCTGCCAGCTCTCTCAGGCACCGATCGAGGTGCTGCGCCTCGTACCGGATCAGCCCAGCATCCCTCCGGCCTGACACGTGGGCCCATGGCAACAGGAAGAGCGAGCGCAGCCCGGACGGGGCGCCCGCAGCACCACAGCCGTGATGGGTGATGCCCACTTCCTTCTTCTCTCAATCCAGCCGCTCCAGCAGCGGCACCGCTCCAGAGCCCCTGGTCCCTGCCGCTCCTTGGCAGGTCTACCGCCAGCACCAGCAGCAGCCCAACCAGGGCTCTGCTGGCACCACTGCTCCACCAGCCGCTGACCTCGACCCCCTCGACGAGGACGACGACGAGGCCATCAGCCTCGACGGTGGCTCTGCCGGCGACAACACTCTCGATCTCTCCCTTCCCCAAGACTCCAGCATCGTCAGCGGCGACAACGCCGATCCGCCTGCCGCCGCCACCAGCACGGCTGATCCCCTGCGGGCCGAACGGCGCCGCAGCAACCAGCTCGAAAAAGAACTGCGCAAGGCCCGCGCCCAGCTGTCGCGCTTCTCGGAGATCAACCCGGACGAGTACGCCCGCCTGCAGGACGCCGAACGCAAGCGTGAGGAGTTCGAACGCCAGGTGGGCGAGCGCGAACGCCAGCTCAACGAGGCCAACCTGCGCCGGGTGCGCAGCGTCGAAAAGGAACGGGACGAGGCCCGCTCCCAGGTGCAGAACCTGCGCAAGGAGCGCTTGATGGAGCGCCTGTTCTCCGAGGCCGAGGGCCGCGTCGGTGGCGATGAACGGGGGACGTTTTTTGACACCTTCGTGACGCTCTGCGGCGGCCACTTCCAACTCGGCGAGGTGGACGGCCGCGAGCGGCTGCTGCCGGTGGACGGCAAGGGCCAGCCCCTCACCGCCGATGGCGTGGCCCTGAGCGATGGCGACTACATGGAGGAGCTGCGCCGCCACCCGGTGTACAGCTTCCTGTTCCAGCAGCGCAGTGGCCTCTATTCGGCAGCTGTGCCGGAGAGCGGTCACGAGCACGGCGGCGCGGTGAACCTGCAAACGCTGAGCACCGCCGAGCTCTACCTGGAGGCCGTCAAGGGCACCACACCCCGGGCGGCTACACCGCGGCGCTGATCAACCCGCCGGGAGAACGAGATGGCCTGGTATCTGGTGTTCTGGCGTAACCGCTCCACCGCCACGGTGGTGCCGGCCGCCAGCGCCAGCCAGGCCCGCTCCCGCGCCCAGCGCCGACAGAAGAAGGGCTATGGGGCGATCGTGGCCGCCCGCCGCGCCAATCCAGACGACTCTCGGCTGATTCGGAGGGGTGTCTGGGTGCGGCGGCGCCGCGATGGTTCCAGCCCCCAGTTCGGCAGCAGCGGCCATAGGGCTGCAGCTCGGCGCCACCGCAGCCGCTACCGCTCCTGGCTGTAGCTCCCGGCTGCAAGCCCCGGCTGGAGAAGCGAGTGCAGCGGGCGGTCGTTCCCCTGGCTGGTGCAGGGCTACCGGTTGCATGCTTCGCAGTCAGCTGTCAGTCGAGCCCACGCGAACCCAGTGGAGCCAACTCGAACAAATCCACCGATGGCAAAACTGACAGCAGCCGAACCTGTAGGCAGCAGCAGAACCGACCCCAGCGAAATCAATCGAACAAAAGATTAATCAAAATGTGTTCAGAAAGGCGTTGCCTACGGTTAAATTGCTATAACGTGGCCAACGTGCTTACGAAATCTCCCAAATTCTGGAGATTGAATTGTTCGCCCGAGCACAGTCCTGCTGCAGCAGTCGCGGCAGCAGTCGCGCCTCACTCAATGCTCCAGATCAGAAGCAGTGCGACGGAACGGCGAGCTCCATCAATCTTTGAGTAACTTGAAGAAGATGAGCCGACGTTCGTAGTAGCCATGCCAGACGAGACCATGCCCGGCGGAAGAGCATCCCATGTCGTTGTCATCGGAGCCGGATGGGCTGGTTGGGGCGCAGCCAAGGCACTCTGTGAAGCCGGTATTCGTGTCACCTTGATTGATGGGATGCCTGATCCAACAGGCAGTCAACCAATCACAACTCAAAGCGGAAAACCTTTCGAGGCAGGCACCAGAGGTTTTTGGAAAGACTATCCCAACATCAATGCCCTCACTGATGAACTCGGCGCTGGCGATATCTTCACTGATTTCACAACCAGTGCCTTCTGGTCTCCCGATGGGTTAGAAGCAACAGCGCCTGTCTTTGGAGAGGCACCGCAATGGCCAAGTCCCCTTGGCCAGATGGTGGCGACAATCACCAACTTCACACGACTACCCATCCAAGACCGGCTCAGCATCGCAGGGCTTCTCTATGCAATGCTTGACCTCTATCGAAGCGACAAGATTTTCCAGCAATACGACGATCTCGATGCGCAATCACTCTTTGTCAAGCTCGGTATCAGCGATCGTCTCATCAATGAGTTCTTGCGCCCCACCTTGCTGGTTGGCTTGTTCAAGACGCCCGAAGAGCTTTCGGCCGCGGTCACCATGGAGCTCCTCTATTACTACGCCCTGGCCCACCAAGACTCATTTGATGTCCGTTGGATCAAGTCGAAAAGCATCGCCGAACATCTGTTTGCACCCCTGAGTCGAAGACTGATCTCCCGCCATCATCTGCAGGTCCTTGGGGGAATGTTGGTGAGCCGGGTGAATCTGTCGTCTGATTCGCGGCGTGTCAGTTCGGTTGAGGTGATGAACGCGGCAACCAATATGGTTCAGGTAATTGACGAGGTGGATGGTGTGGTCTTGGCCGTTGGTGCAAAAGGGCTCAAATCTCTGATGGCTCAATCTCCAGAACTCAGCAAGGCAGTACCAGAGCTTGTTGGCGCTGCTTCACTTGGTTCCATTGATGTCGTGTCAGTACGTCTGTGGCTGGATCGTTATGTTCCAATCGCTTACCCAGCAAACGTGTTTTCCCGCTTCGAATCACTGAAGGGCTCTGGGGGCACTTTTTTCATGCTGGATCAGCTGCACAAGGATGCTCAACAGGCTCTCTGGGGTGATGAGCAGCCCCAGGGCTCGGTGGTCGCCAGCGACTTTTACAACGCATCGGCTATCGCAGCGATGAGCGATCAAGAGATCATCGATCTGCTCACGCGAGACCTGCTTCCCATCGCTCATCCAGCATTCACCAATGCCAGGGTGGTTGATTCCGAGGTACGGCGCTATCCAGGCTCGGTGTCGCTTTTTTCTCCGGGCAGTTTCCGAAAACGGCCACCCTTGGAAACCTCAGTGGAGTCGATCGTCTGCGCTGGAGACTGGGTGCGGATGGGCGACAAAGAACATGGAGCCAAGGGTTTGTGTCAGGAACGAGCCTATGTGTGCGGGCTGGAGGCAGGGAACTCCCTGATCAGGCGCAAGATTGTCAACGGTGCCGATCACTCGCATCCCGTTCTCCCTATTCGGGCAGACGAGCCACAAGTCGTTCTAGGACGTGCTCTCAACAAGCTCGTGATGGATCCAATCGAAGCTCTTGGTCTGAAACTGCCCTGGTTCAACTCCTAACGAGTGCTGGACTGACGGCTGACCTCATCCAGGGCCCTCTCGCTGTGGGTGCCCCGCTTGTGCTGCAGCGGCTCGATGCGGCAGTTGAGGTCATTCACAATCTTGTATTGCCGACAGGGTTCCGATGCCCCCACCGGCAAGGTGAAGTTGAGAGCACTGACGCCTGACAGTGCTGATTCCCGGCAACTCGGGCACGGAGTCGGTGCTGCGACTTGCGGTGCGCCGGGTTCTGGCGGTGCTGCTCTTGCGCGGGCGGCGGCTGGTTCTGGTGGCCATGGCCTCGCTGGGCTGACACCGGCATTTGCCAGGCCTGCTGCCAAAGCCCGGCCATCAACCGGCAGCCGGGCCTGAGCACCCAGGCTCAGCAGACCGAGACGGTGCAGCCGGGGGTGCCCTGCAGCTTGCGGGCAAAGGCGAACGCCTTCTCGGCGGGGATCAGCCGCATCTTCTTGACGGGCTTGCCGCGGCGGCCCAGGAACTCGACCTCACAGGGAGTGGTGCCGAGCTTCTGGACTCCTGGCGGATAGCGGTGAACCACAAGCAGGCGGACTTCGCAGACGGGGCCTTGGGGAGTGGCCATGGCTGGGATGGAGCGGAGAACACCGACCAGACGCCCCGCATGCGCAGTGCTGGCCAGGGGCGAGCGCAGCGAGCCTCGCGTCAGCCCTGGCCAGCGCGAGCCGCAGGGGCATGCTGCGGAGGGGTTTCGCTCCACCCAGCCAGCCAGCCCCCAGTGGCAACGGTGTAAGTGCCGTGCTGATTCCTCACCGAGCCAAGCGACCAGAGGTGCTGGCTCTCCTGGGATCGAGGTCCGTCCCAGCTGCTCCCGTCACGACTGATGCGGCCTACCGCGCAGCGGCGCCCTGGCTGCCCGCTCTTCAGTACCCCGGCCACCGTTTGTCTGTGGCCTGGCCTGGGCATAGGTCCCGGCCTGGCTGGTGGCTGGGCTGTCCCTGGTGGCGGTCCCTTCTTGCGGCTGTTCATCCCTTGGCCTGAGCCGCGCAGCCCGAGCAGGCGCGAGAGGCGGAGCAGCCCAGGCCCCGGTGGCTGTTCACTGCCAACAACCGAGACCGGTTGCCGGGGACTCCCCCGGGCCTGGCAGCTCGGCCAGACCCCAAAGGAAGCCCCCAGCAGGGCCTCAGTAGCCCATGCCGGCCACCCCGGCCTCGGCCATCAGCTCCCGCTGCTCACGCTCAGCCGCCAGCAGGTGCTGCCGAATCTCCAGCTCCTGCTCCAGCTGCAGCGCCTGATCGATCTCCTCCACCCGCGCCATGCAGCGCTGGATGGCCGGCAGCACCTCCTCTTCCAGCCGGGAGATCTCCTCTTCTCCATAGGGCCGATCAATCCAGGTGCGCCGCAGCGGCCGGCCGGCATGGCCCCGCAGGATTGATTCGATAGCTTTGCCGCAGGACTCCAGCAGCAGGAACGGATCCTCTTCTGGCCTGCAAAACGGAGAAGCGGCAGACGAAAGCGTGGCCATGGTGATCGGCGCCATGAGCGGCGCAGCGACGGGACCGATCCCAGCGGAGGCGCGGCCGCAGGACGGGCCTCAGACTGGAGAGGCCCGGAGTAAGCCCTTCCCTCAGAACCGTCCATTGCGCTTCAAGCGTCGGCGAACGGAGCTGCCAGCAGTGCGGGATCAGCAGTGCGGGATCTGGTTGCTCGGCAATCGATTGATTCTCAGGCCGCTGCGGATCGGGTGCTCAACAGGAACCCGAAGCTCTATCGCCGGCTGGCCTGACCAGAGAGCTAAGGGTCGATAGCATTGCTATCAGCGCTGAGGTGACGCCATGGCTGACCTGTTGGTGCGGGGTGTCGATGACGCTCTCGTGCAGGCACTCAAGAAGCGGGCCGGGGCCCATGGCCGCAGCCAGGAAGCCGAGCTACGGGCGATCCTGGCCGCTGTGTTGCTGAGCCCACCGCGGCGCAACCTGGCGGACTTGCTGGCGGCCATGCCGGATGTGGGCGTGGATGCTGATTTCCAGCGCCAGGACGAGCCAGCGGTGGCCGCTGATGTTTTTGATTGACACCAACGTGATCAGCGAGGCGCGCAAAGGACGCCGCGCTGACGCGGGTGTGCAGAGCTTCTGGGCAACTGCTGCCCGCGACGACACCCCGCTCTTTCTTACTGCGGTCACCATTGGTGAGCTGCGCCGCGGCGTGGAGTTGATCCGCCACCGGGGTGATCACCCGCAAGCCTAACTGCTGGAGCAGTGGCTGATTGATGTGTTGGAGACCTACGGCGATCGGGTGCTGGACCTCGATGGCGATGCGGCCCAGATCTGGGGGCGATTGCGGGTGCCCAATCCCCACAACGCCATCGATAAGCAGATCGCCGCCATCGCCCTGCTGCATGACCTCACCGTGGTGACGCGCAACACCGATGACTTCGCCGGTTGCGGCGTGCGTCTGCTGAATCCTTTTCAGGCCCCCTAATGGCCGGATGGCCCCATCGGCCTGATGGGCGGTCCAACCTTCAGCGATCCATCCGCGACAGCGCTGCTCCGCCCAGCAAGGCCAGCAGCAGCTTGAGGGTGGAATCAAAGCCGCCCTGCAGCTGCTCCAGCGTGCCAGGGCAGATCTGCCCGACAGGTTTGCCATCAAGTGCCCGCTGTCCGCAGACCCCAGCGGCGAGGGAATAGATCAGCAGCTGGGTGCCGATCACCACCGCCAGGATCTTGAACACAAACCGCTCGCGATCGAACGGTGGCTTGGGTGGCCGGGGCGCTGGGTTCGCTTGCATCGCTGCTCCTCCCTGGCGATCAGGCCCCAAGGGGCGGCAGCACCAGCGCCCCGCTCTGCAGCAACCCCCACACCCGCAGGGCTTCCGCCTGGCGGCGCTCGGTGTGGGGCGTGCCGGGCCTGAAGTAGCCCTCGGCCTCAGCAGCCGAACCTGTCCAGTAGGCCGCTGCCGCGGCTGGATCCATGCCACGAGGCCGGTCTTCAAACACCCGGGTCCAGCCGATCAGCGAGCCCTCAAGCGGGTCATGCAGCCCGGCGTACTCCTCCGCGAAGTACTGCTCCTGCCAGCCGTTGCTGTTGGGTTCGATCCCTTCAGCGATGGCCTGGAGCCGGGCGGCGTCATAGGCGGTGCGGCGCACGCCGGTGTACTGCATGGCCCCGCGGCCCGCGCCGCTGCCGGCCTCGATCACATCGAGGTTTTCCAGCTCCGGCTCCCCGTTCTCGACCACCATGCAGCCAAGGAAGCCGCAGGCCTCCTCAGCCGTGAGCGGCTGGATTACACCCAGGCTGGCCTCGGTGACGGTGCTGCTGCAGAAGAAGTCCAACCAGTGCTGCAGGTTGGCGTGGGCCAGGGCTGGCTCCCCAGAGGTGCATCCCCCTGGGGCCTGGCCCGAAGTCACTTTTTTTCCTGGAACACCCCCACATACACCGTGCCCTGGCGGTACAGCGGCAGCACCTTGTCGCGCAGATCAGCGTTGTGGATGCGGATGCATCCCAAGGTGGGGTGCAAGGGCTGCTGCGGCGCCCAGGCCATGGGCCAGCCGCAGGCCGACCCGCCGCCGTGGAGCATGATCCCGGCCCGACCAACGGCCACCTCCTGGCCCTCCAGCTCCTCCATATCGAAGGAATACCAGCCGTAACCCATGGCGGTGTCCGAGCAGGGGGGGTTGGGGTTCTGCTCGTAGTCGGCATAGAGCTGCCCCAGCTTGTAGAGACCAGGCGGGGTGTCGGTGTTGGTGTGGCTCCAGTCGGTGTCACTGCCCTGGCCGCGAGCCAGGCAGGGAATCTTCCAGAGGAACCGGCCAGTGTGGTCGTAGGCCTCCATGTCCTCATCCCGGTCATTCACCAGCAGGTAGCTGTCGCCGGGTATGACCGGTGCCGGCTTCTGCGGCCCGACCATGCCGACCTCTTCTGATCCGCTCGGATCGAGCCCACCGGTTGGAGCTGGCGGCTGGGGTGGCTGCTCGCTGAAGGTGAGTGCCCAGGGGGCCTGCTCATCGAGGATCGTTGTGCCCTGGTCGCTGCTGGCGATCGCCTCGAACAGCTGCTGCACGCCGCGTTGCTGCTGGGGCTGGTCGCGGTAGAAGCGGAAGCGATCGGCAAACCGCTCGGCGCTCATCGGGGTGGTCATGGGTCGTGGTGCTGACCACTGCCCTTGCCAGCAACCAGCCGCTGGTGCTCGATGCCGATGGCTGAGCCCTACTGGGCGTCCAGATGGAATTCCATGCAACGGCTCGAGAAGGCCGGTGCCTGGTGGCTGAGGATCTGCAGCAACACCTGAGCACTGCGCGCCGGGTTGCGCTGCCGCGCCGCCATCGCCTGCAGACAGCCGTGGATGGTGCTGGGATCGAGATCCAGCAGGTTGCAAAGGAACTGATCGGGGGTGACGGCCTCTATCCCAAGGGGCGCCAGCACCTCACTGGGAAAGTGGCGCACGTTGAGGGTGACGATCACCTCGGCCTTGGCTGCAATGGCAGCCGCCAGCACATGCCGATCACCTGGATCACAGCCCAGCTGATCGGCCAGGCCTGCGGGTGGCTCCACCATCGCCTCGGGGAAAGCCCGATCCATGGCGCTACAGAACCGGCTGGCCTGATCAGGTGAAGTGCGGCCATCGGCCACAAGATTGCGCACCGTGTCCTCAAGGATCTGGCCCGACCAGTGGACGCGGTACAGCTGTTCATGCGCTGCTTCCTGCAGCAGGTCTCTCAGCTCATAGGGATAGAGAACACAGCTGTCGAGCAGAACTGGGAAGACGGCGGGCTCCAGCCAGGGGCTCACACTGCCTCCACCTGCAGCTCCTGGCCAAGGTCGCTGAGCTCATCGAGGGCGCTGCGGCGCACCTGGTGGCGCTGCTCGCGCAGCTGCAGCACGTCGTGAATGCGCAGGCGCCGGTGGCTGCCGACCATCACCACAGGCACGGCGTGCTCCTCGATCAACCGGTAGAGGTAGGGCCGCGAGACGTTGAGGATCTGGGCGGCCTGCTGGGTGGTGAGCAGGGCGTCATGGGGCAGCACCGTGACCGCTTCGCCGCGCTTGAGGTTGTCGAGCAGCCCTCGCAGCAGCCCGTAGAGCGGGGCCGGCACCAGGTGCTCTTCTCCCTGAGGCCCTACCAGACGGGCTTCTCCCTCCTGAAACAGGGTCAGCAGTTCCTCCAGCTGCTCCGGCGGCATGGAGTCGGGTGTGATGGTGCCAGGCACCAGGGGCGTTGCGACCACGGAGCACCTCATCACCACTGCTAACAGTAATAAGTGAAACCGGTGGTGGTGCGCAAGCGGGCTGCCCGTTCAGTCGGCGCTGACCTCGTCTCCATCCGAGTTGCTGTAGAGATCGCTCTCCGCCGCCAGATCGTCAAAGGCGCCACCGGCCATCGCCAGCGCGGCCAGTTCCTCGCTGCTCAACTCGTCGCTGTCCAGCGGCAGATGGTCGTTGGCCATGCCGGCAAGTTGCGGCCAGCGAGCCCCAACCCGCTGGCCCATGGGCCCGCAGATGCGCGCTCAGAGCACGATCACCCGGGCGGCTGACCCCCAGATCAGCTGCTGATTGTGCGCCAGCAGCAGGGCCTGCTCGCGCGGCAGTCCAGTGGGGATCGGCGCAGACTTGCCCTTCGCGATCGAGGAACAGACGCCGCGCCTCGGTGCTGCCCGTAGTGGCCAGGCGGAAGCAGATCAGGCGGATCGGGCAGGCGGGGGCAACGGGTGTGGTGGCCATGGCGGTGATGCAGACAGGACGCGCCCACCGCGCCCCGTTGCACCGGGGCATCCTGCGGAGCGCCTGCTGCTCTTGCCGCCAGCCGCCAGCTGCCAGAGCGTGGCTCCCCCAGGGCCTCAGCCCAAGGGCTTGATCTGCAGGAACGCCGCGCGCAGCTCGAAGTGATTGAAGCGGGGCCACCAGCGGAAGGGCCTGAGCTGGTTGTCCTCCAGCACCACCCCGCTCACCAGTTGGCTGACGCAGTCCCAGCGCCAGTCCACCAGGGCCGCACCGGCAGCGGTGTGTAGCGGCAGGATCTGCTCCAGCCGCCGGCGCAGGAACGAGGGCCGCAGCCGGTCGCAGCACTGCCCCAGCAGTTGAGGATGACTTCTGCGCTGCTGCTGACGCCGCAGCAGCAGGGCATCAATGGGGATCACCATGGGGCTGCAGCCTCAGGTGCGTGCGATCGGCTGAGCACCGGCCCCGCCGTCGCGGTGGAACAGACCGTCAAGGTAGTGGCGGCTCACGGCGCGGTCGTTGCAGCCGTGCTGGAACAGGAAGCCGGCCACCGCCGCCTGCAGCAGGCGGTACTGATCCCAGTTGGGACGGTTGCTGATGAATTCCCGCATCGCCTGGTACAGGTCCTCCGGGAACTCGTTGACGACGCTCACGTGGGCCGGGAGATGGTCGGGGATTTGGCTCATGCACGGCTCGCGTTGACCTCCCCATCAATCCATGGCCAGCGGGGTTCCGTCAAAGCGGCAAACCCACTCCGGGAAACACCGGTCTCCTGGCAAGACTGCAGGACTGGCGCCCTTTTGCTCCGCTCCTGCAGCTTCTCCGCCCCGTCGCGGACGGCTGGGCAGAGGGCGTCAAGGGGACAGCCGTTTTCCCCATCCACCAACCCGGATCCGTGGCGGCGAGTTGGGTCTTGCCCGCGAAACCTGCGGAAAACACTCCCGTTTTGGCGGGAAAGCCCTGAGAAATGGGGAAAACCCCATCCTTCAGGAGGGCTGATCGTTCCGGCGCCGCACAGCAGCAGCGGCAATCAGGCGCCGCCGAACGCCTGATGTCCCGCCCAACGCTTGCCGGCTCTCCTGGTGGCGACCTCTCTCCGGTAGAGCTGCCCTGGCGGCCCGCCTACCTTGAGGTCGGTGATGCCGCCACCATGGGCCTATCCGCTCTGGAGCAGTTCCTGGCCCACGTGCAGGCCAACCCTGCCCTGCGCCGGCAGGTGAGCGAGGCGATCACCGCCGATGAGGTGTCGCTGCTGGCCCAGGCCCTGGGCTACCCGGTGAGCGGCAGCGACCTGCTGCGCTTCTCCGGTCGCTCCGCCGCCGGCGTGCGGGTGACGCGGATCGACCACCCAGGGGAATACCCCGGGCGTTACGTCTGAGCAGCCACAAGGGGCTGGATCTGCTCCAGCTCGTCGGCCAGTTCAGCGCTGGCCAGCTCGGTGTCGTGGGCGGCCTGGGCCCGCAGCCAGTAGCCAGGACTGAGGCCTAGAAACCGGCAGAGACGCAGATCGGTGTCGGCGGTGATCGCCCGCTGGCCCGTCACGATTTCGCTGATCCGTGAGGCCGGCACGCCAATGGCCTTGGCCAGCCGGTATTGGCTCACACCCAACGGCTGGAGGAACTCCTCCTGGAGCAGTTCACCGGGGGTGATGGGGAGCAGACGGTTCATGGCAGGGAGTCAGTGGTAGTCGACGATTTCGACAGCATCCGGGCCGGCAGCAGTCCAGATGAAGCAGAGGCGGAACTGGTCGTTGATGCGGATGCTGTGCTGGCCTGTGCGATCACCTCGCAGGGCCTCCAGTCGGTTGCCCGGGGGAACGCGCAGGTCGTCCAGACGGCCTGCGATCTCCAGCTGCCTGAGCTTGCGGCGGGCCACTCGTTCGGTGTCGGGACATCGGAACGAACGGCTCATGCAGCCATCTTGCTTCCGTGAAGCAGAACGGTTGTTGCCTGTGGGGCGTGGGGAACAACCAGCCCTTCTTCCGCCACCTGGCAACAGCTGCTGTTGTCACTGGGGCGAGGCCCCGGGAGCGTGCCCTTGGGCCTGACCTTGATCGAGGCGCAGAAATACGCCCGCCGCGCCGAACAGCTGGCGGTGCTCAAGACCTTTGCGGAGGGGGAGCTGCTGCGCCGCC
>CALRKN020000035.1:0-21564 GCA_943368005.1 Bradyrhizobium ivorense
CTGGTGGCCGTGGGCCAGAGCGGCACCGGTACCCGGGTGATGACCTCCCCGGATGGCATCACCTGGACCTTGCGCAGCGCCGCGGCGGACCTGGAGTGGCGGGCGGTGTGCTGGGCAGCGGAGCTGAACCTGTTGGTGGCGGTGGCTGGAACGGGCAGCGGCCAGCAGGTGATGACCTCCCCCGATGCCAGGAGCTGGACCCTGCGCCCCAGCGCCGCCGACCGCCAGTGGAGCGGCCTCTGCTGGGCTGCGCAGCTGGGCCGGCTGGTGGCTGTGGCCCAGAACGGCAGCGGCAGCCGGGTGATGACCAGCTGCTGAGCGCGTGTTTGTCGGTGCAGCGTGCTCATGTGGATCACCAGCCGCTCATCAGAGAGGAAGCTGGGGAAGGCCATCAGGTGGGCCTCAGCCCCCACCCGCAAGCCGCTGCCGCAGGGCCGCCAGGGCCTTCTTCTGGGCCCGCTGCACCGACATGCAGCTGATCTCCAGCCGCGTGGCCGCCTGCCGGAGAGAGAGGCCCTCGAGGATGGTGAGCCGCAGGGCCGTGGCCTGTGCTGCCGGCAGCTGCTCCAGCGCCAGGCCATTCATGGCCTCGCTGATGGCCGGCTCGGCCTCCGGAGCCGCCAGCTGATCGAGCAGGCAGGGCTCGCCATCGGCTGTGGCATCGAGGCTGATGTGGCCGAGTGGGCAGGTGCCCTTCTCGTGCTCGCGGCGGGAGATGCGCACCAAGCGCACCCGATCGCGCAGGTGGTGCTGCAGCGCCCCGCTGATGCAGCGGCGCAGATAGGGCCCAGCGGGCTCACCTGCCCTGCAACGGGGAGCGGAGCGGACCAGGGCCTCGCGGGCCACCTGGATCAGATCTTCCCGCTCCACCATGGGGAACAGGCGGCGGGCGGTGGCTGAGGCAATGGCATCAGCGAGGGGCAGGTGCTCCAGCACCAGGGCATCGCGGGCACGCAGGGCAGAACGGCTGAGGGCTGGGGACTGCTGCTTGCGGCGGGAGGGGGAAGCGAGGGAAGCCATCGGGGGACGGCGGAGAACCCCACCCCCACCGGCCGGCCGCAGCGCCGCGGCAAGGACGCCCGACATCGGAGGGCGCATGGCCCGATCCTTGACACGGCGTGAGGACTGGCCGAGGGATCCGGTGGGTGTGCGCCGGCCCACTGGCGGTCCATTCCCCCGACCCCGAAGGAGCAGGCGACGCCGTAGATGTCTCCGACGAAGAGCGCACTCCACGGAAGCCGCTTCGACCTGGCGTCAACGAAAAAGGGGCCGCAGCCCCAGCCCTCAGAAAGGCAGCAGCGCTTCCAGCTCGGGATCTGCAGGCGGCTCAGTGTGCTCCGCCTGACGCTCGATAAGCAGATCATCGAGCAGACTTTCCAGCCGGATCAATTCGCGGCACCAGCACTCTTCACTGAGACAGAGCAGAACGCCATCGCTGCTTGCCGAGAAGTGCAGCCGGCGGGAGGCATGCAGGTGAACAGTGGCAAGCGGGAAGGCGAAGCGTGGCTGTGGCGTACCTAGCGCAGGAGACCACTACCAACGGAGCAGGGTCAAGACCTCGCCCCGTTCGAATCAGAACTAGAACTCTTCAAAGGTGGACCTTGGGTCCAGTGAAAGGCTTGGCTTGAATACCCAATAAGTCCCGCTTCTCACTCCAGAAAAACTTCTGCAAACTGTGCCATCGCTGTTCATATCCTTGCAACCATAGTAAGTGTGAGTCAAAATGTCATATTCAATCCAAACTCCGCTGTCAGTCAGCGATGCATGCGTGATTTGGTGGTCTACGTAGCTCGTTCGGCAATCACCATCATCGACCTTTAAATCAAAGGCTGGCGAGAGATCATCCGCATAACTCTCTAGATATTCAATGAGGTCTACCTCCGCTTCATCGTCTTCCAAGTTGGGAGGGATGGGGATGAAAATCTCGTTGTCCATGAACCATCATGCTGATCTGATTAGCTTTTACGGTACTCAATACAACCCCGGCTTATCCACCTTCAGCGCCGCTGAGTTCTCGAGCACGATCCGAGCCGTCAGCTCGTCGATGCCTCCAGGCGCGTTGACCTGCACTTCGAGAGTCATCTCGATCTGAGCCCCTGGCAGGGCCTGGAGGTGGGACATCACCTCCTCCACGAAGGCGCTCATCTGCAGGCTGGCCCTGGTGGGATCGAGCTTTACCGAAGCCACATAGCTGGTTGGCAGCTGGGGTTTGGGTGGCAGCGGAGGTGGCGGCGGTGGTGGTGCGACACCATCCCCCGGTTTTCGTCCTCCATCGCCTGTGGATGGCCAGGTCGTCGGCTTGTCAGGGCTTTTGTCGTCACCACTGTCTGGCGGGGATGGGGGTGGATCCACGGGCTTGGCCCGATCCGCCTCGATCTGGGCCAGAGCCACCTCGTCCTTGACGATCAGGCTGTTGAGCCTCGGGGGCTGGGTGCTGGGGCTGGCCTGGTGGCTGAGGCCCAGGTAGCGACCTGGACTGTCTTCGGTGCTCCCAGCTTGGAAGCCATCGGCCAGATGGAAGGTGCTCTCGCCGCTCAGGGCGGCCTGGGGGTTGACCAGAGCGTTGAGGATCACCTGATCGGAACTGATCCTGGGCAGGAACAGGTATTTGCGGCACCAGTCCACCAGCTCTCGCGCTTCCACGTGGGGCCGTTCGCGCCAGAGGAAGGCGTTGAGCTTGTCGCGGATGGCACGGGCGCCCAGCTGTTCGGCCAGGAGGTCTTCCTGGGAGCACTTCTCAGCCGATCGCTCAGCCAGGGAGCCCTTTCCGCCAACCAGTCGTCGCTCATCCCAGGCAGGGCCGTGCGGTCCAGGCTCGCTCTGGTAGGGCACCAGTAGGTGGCACCAGGTTTCGGGGATGCGTGCCGCAATCGCCGTGGTGGCCTGCTCGATCTTGGCGATCGCCTGCTCCTTCTGGTTCTCCGTGAGGTTGAGGAGCTTCTTCTCGTCGAACACCTTCTGCCAGGCGCTGCGATCGGCCAGGGCCTGGAATAGGTTCACCAGGTTGTCCTTGTCCGGTGCCAGGAAGATCAGGGTGTTGGCGTACTGCCTGGGGCTGTTGCCCTTGCTCTGCAGGCAGCCACTGCACCACTGCAGCGCCGGGCTGCTCTCGCCCTGGCCGCGCTTGTGGCTGTACTGCGCCGCCAACAGCACCAGCCGGGTAGCGGGCTCATCCGGGATGCCGCTGCTATCGAGCTGGGCGGCGTGGACGCCATCGAACAGACCTCGCCGGCTGGCCTCCTTGCTCAGCAGCTGGTTGGCTTCCGCCAGAAGCTCCTCGCCCTGGCGCAGATAGCTCTCGCGGTAATCCTCAGCGGTGCGGTTGAGGTTGGGGCTGGTGTCGATCCAGTAGCGGTCGCCGTCCTGCTGGATGTAGCGGCCGCGATCGCCGAGGCGTCGTAGCGCATCCCCGAAGACCGCGATCGGCTCCCCAGGCATGACGCAAGCGAGCTTGACCCGCTGGTCGTTGATGCCCTTGCGTTCGCGGTTGGCACCGGGGGCCGTGCCCATGTAGAGGCTGCGAGCCACACGCTTGCATGCGCTGACGCGGCCGAAGTTGGGGTTCTCGCGATCGAGCTGGGTGGGCACCGACTGGGCGCCATCCACATCGGTGGCGATGATCGGCTCCCACTGGTTGTCGAGGAAGCGCACCAGCTCGTTGCGCACATCGTTGTCGTCGATCGGCATCGAGCTGGGCATGATCAGCAGATCGCGGCTGTTGCCGTTCCACAGGCCCTCGATCGTGAGGGCGAGCAGCCGCAGCACGCCACGGGTGCGCTGGAAGCGATCGAGGGTGCTCCATTCCTCGTAGAGCCGGTTGAACAGCTCCGGATGGATCGGGTAGGCGGAGGTGAGCAGATCGCGGTAGCCGCTCTCGCGCACTTCAGAGGGGAAGTCGGCCTTGTTGGCGGCGTACTGCTCGGTGAAGGCCCGCACCACGGCATCGCGGTTAGCACCGCCATCGCGGGTGGTGATCGGCTCGAAAAGGCGCCTCCTCACGATCTCGAAGCTCTCGGTGCCGGTGGCCGGCCGCCACTGGTAGGCCAGGCGGGTGACGACATTCTTGAGGCCATCGCAGGCGGTTTCGCCGTCGCTGCCGCCGATCTCGTTGCGGCTCTGGGGCACGGAGATCAGCAGCAGGGCGTTGCTCACCTGCTTGGTGGCCTCAGTGAGCTGCTGCGCGAAGGAGAGCTGGGCATCGAAGGTGCCGGCCGGCAGGCTCTCGCGCGGGCTGACGAGGTTGCGGGCATAGGCCACCCACTCATCCAACAGGATCAGGCAGGGGCCATGGGTCTCGAACAGTGCCGCCAGGGCCCGCGCTCCGGGGGGCACCTGGCTGCGATCGCTCTCGGCGATCTGGGCGTAGGCCTGGGGGCCGCCCAGCTGCCAGGCCAGTTCACCCCAGAGGGTATGCACCTCAGTGCCGTCGGGCTTGCGGTCGATCTTGGAGGGGTTGAAGGCGGTGCCCACCAGCACGGCGCGGGAGACGCGGGGAACGCTGTGGATGTCGAGCTCGCTGCAGAGCTGATCCAGCCCAGGCAGGTCGGCGAGCGGGACGCCCGAGCCGAGGTGGTAGGTGCTCAGCATCGAGTGGGTCTTGCCACCACCGAAGTTGGTCTGCAGCTCGATCACCGGCTCGCCGCCCAGGCCGTTGAAGCGCTGCAGGGCGATGCGCAACAGATCCTTGAGCCCCTCGGTGATGAAGGTGCGGCGGAAGAACTCAATCGGGTCGGTGTATTCGGGGCTGCCGATGCCGCGATGCACCAGATCGAGATCAGCCGCGAACTCGGCCTGCTGGTAGCGGCCGTTGATCACATCCGGATGGGGCGTGATCACCTCCCGCCAGGGGACGAGGCCAGGCTGGATCTGGTTCTCGATCGAGGCCTGGTAGCGAGTCCGGTTGCGAGCCCGATCGGCGAACACCTGCTGCTGCAGCTCCTCGCGAATAGAGCGAATCGCATCCGCCTGCTCGCTGGCGTTGATGTTGCGGCAGAGGCGAACGGCGGTGTCGATGTAACGGTCGACGTCGTCGGACGAGAGCGGCTCGGAATGGGCCCACTTGTTGCGAGCTTCCTTGAGCTCGCTGACGTAGGCCCGGTCCGACTGACTCAACGGCTTCTTGAAGACGTTCTGCCAGTGCTCCATGAATAGCCCCAGCAGCACAGAGACGTCCTGGAGGTTGTTGGCCTGAGGGGGCAGGCGGTCCTGCCAACCGGGGCCGATGTTGTCGTACAGCTGACGGGAGATGTAGGGCAGCAGACCATCGCGCAGCTGATCGAGGGCCTTGCCGAGACGGTCGCGGTTGGAGAGGGCCATGAGGGGATCAGATCAGACTGGTCTGGAGGGGGGCGGACTGGGCTGTGGAGGCAGCAGAGGCCTGCCGCTCCAGCTCCGGCCAGGCGATCACCAGGCCGTTGTAAGAGCGGGCTTCTTCTGCCTGTTTGGTCTTCTCGCAGTGGTTGTAGAGGCGGTAGGCCAAAGCTCGGCAGTTGGAGGCGAGGTCGCCGTGGCCGGGAAGATTCTTGAGCTGAAGCAGGAGGTCTGAAGCGCCCCCTTCCCCATCAGCTTCCAGCCGTTTGATCAGGTGCTGGGTGGCTTCCCAGATGCAGAGGCGATCATCACGGGAGGGATCCCAGTTGTTACAGAGCTGCTCACGTCGATAGAGCTGCACCTTGCCGGCGGCAGATCGGAGGATGCCCGCTTTTGCGACGCCATCAACCGAGATGTTGCGGGCGACAGCCAGGCCTTCGGCATCGCCATAGGGCCGCTCGCTGTAGCCGAAGCTCTCGAAGAAGGTGAGTGCAAAGCGCGTGTCAGCATCAAAGGCGCCTTCATCCTGGGAGAGATGTTCATCGAGGGCGGAATTGATCTCGATCAGCGCCTCGCGCACGCTCATGGGCGAGTCATCGGGGTTGAGCACCGCCTTGGCCTGACTGAAGATCCCCATGCCAGGTCCGATGGCAGCCTGGGCCACGTCTACCGGAGCAATGTTGGCGTGCTCCAGCTCCTTGATCGCAAGGGGCAACCGCTGCCGCAGTTCGCGGCGGAAGGCATTGCGGGAAAGGATAGATGCGGAAGGATCACGGCGCTCGCAGACGAGCACGACACTTGAAGCGAGGGCATTGGCCCCGATGCCAATGTTGCGCCCCTCACGCTCCGTTCTCACTGGCCAGGTCCCCGTGATTGCCAGACCGGACTTCATGACGGCAGCCAGGAACGTCTCCCAGCCAGTGCTTGCAGTACCAGCCGACTCCTTCGTCTCAGATTGCTTGAAGGCATAGTAGATCGAGACCGGGAAACACGAGCTGGCGTGGGATGCGATGCCGGTCATTGCCTTGGTCATCCCGTTGAGGAAGAAGTCATCTGCAGCGTCTCTTCCTCCGTGGCGGTAGGGAGTGGCGACAAGCTCCTCAGCCTTCGGGACAGCCAACGTGGCCAACAGCCCCGGAAACACTCCCTTCAGCGATCGACGTAACCAGACGTAGAAGAAGTCAGAAAGATCTGCATAGCCGATGTTGTCATAGTAGGGTGGATCAGTTGAAACGATCTTGCCGCTTGAGATGCCTTGAGAAGCCGCATCTACTTGCTCCGCACTACCAAATGTGCAAGCTATCGCTGATCCCAAGAACTTCAGGCCTCCCTGGATAGAGACAGCAAAGTCTCCTGCGGCTCCAGCAAGCTGATTGATCTCAGCGAAATCCCAAACCATGGGCAATGCCTGTCTAGCGAAGGTGCTCTTGGCCTGATCACGCGCGGGACTCCAGGCAACAAGAGAGGTGTTGTAGTCAGTCGCCTTGTCAACACCGATTCCCAAGTAGACCCCCACTGCTTCGGCATAGGCCGCAGCGCCAGTTCCGCCGTCGCGCAGAGGCGCAGGGTTATCGGGTCGCCCGGCCTCGATGGCATCACGGCGAGCTTGCTGCATCGCTTCGCCTACCAAACCAGATAAGGCAGTGAGCGCCACCAGCTGGCGATCTGTGAACAGGTCGCTGTAGGTGGTGAGGCCGTACTGAACAGTCCAGAAGTTACGCGGATCGTCGGGCAGATCCTGCTCCGGCTTCCATTCCGGCTTGGCCAGTAGCGCTGCCGCCTCATGCTCTGGAATGGGCGCCAAATACACACGCCCACGCTTCCCCTCGGCAACGACCGCCATCAGCCGAGCCCCCATCTTCCCCGCTCGCCCCTCGCTCTTGATGTAGTCCCCTTCAATGGGGGCGCCAGACATCAAGCACCCGAAGTTCGCTCCCCTAGCGAGCTTGGTCCCGTCCTTCGTCTTCGCTGCATCATCCGGCTTGCCGACCTTCACCGTGAACCGGTAGCTGCCACCCTCGATCACCGGGTGCACGTAGGCCTCCTTGCCCGCCTTGGTGGAGAGCATGAAGGTGGATGCAAGCGGGACCTCTACCTGCGAGAAGGCCGGATTGGGGCTCTTCACCGTGCGGGCCCACAGCCAGGCGATCACTGTGAGTTCCCGCCCTTCGTAAGGCTTCAGGTCCGGGCGAGGGTTTTCCGGATCGTTCACCATCTCCGGCGTGATCTTCACCTTCGGGTAGAGGTGCCCGATGCGCTTCTCTGCTTCGTCGCGCATCCACTGGCCGTAGTAGCGCACGTCTTCCCCCAGGCCTTCGGCGCCTTTCCACTCGCGAGCGATCAGCTGCTTCTTGCTGCGGGCCTCCGGATTCACCGGCGGCATCCCTGCAAACTTCGGCGGGATCTCAATCATCGCCTTGTTGATCAGCACCGCCACCGGGTTCAGATCACTGGCGTGGGCCTCCAGACCGAGGCGCTGGGCCTCCAACGGCAAGGCCCCGCCGCCTGCGAAGGGATCGTGGAAGCCGGGCAGCTTGTCCGGGTTGAACAGCTCCGCTGCTTCCGGATGATCGGCGTTGTCGGCGCAGCAACGACGCCAGCTGCGGCGGATCTCCTCTCGAGCTCGGTTCAACACCTCCTCGTTGGTGGTGTTCTCCCACTGCACCAACTCACTGATCAGAGCAAACAGCCGCAGCCGCTCGTTCTCTTGGTCAACGTCGCTGGGGAACTCCTCGGGCACCGCCGAGGGGTCGTCCACCATCTGGCAGAAGATCACCGCCCGAGCCGCCGCCAACGGCCGCCGTGCCCACCACAGGTGCAACGTGCTCGGGTGCCCATGGCGGATGCTCTTCTCCCGCGCCGATGCCGCGTTGATCGCCTCCAGCGGGATGGCGACCTCGATCAGCTTCTTGCGGCGTTTGACGGGGTGGGAGGTCATGAAGTCAGACAGGGCGGGTCAGGCGGTTGAGACGCAGGGCACTCACCGAGGCGATGGCATCGAAGTCGGCGTCGAAGCTCACCAGTTCGGCGTTGTGGTGCAAAGCCACGGCGGCCACCAACAGGTCGAGGCTGAGGACGGTTCGGCCGATCCGGCGACAGGCCTGGCCCAGGGCGATCGCCTGCTGCCACAGATCCGCTGGTGTGGGCAGCAAGGGCAGGGTGTCGAACTGGGCCTCCAGCAGCCTGGCTTCCTCCGGGCGGGCGGCACGGAGCACCTCGAATCGCACCGGTTCCGCCAGATGGGCTGCGGGATCGAGCACGTAGGGCGCGATGCACTGCTTGAGAGCCACCGGGCTGCGGGCCCGGGTGAAGTCGATCCAGAGGCTGGTGTCGAGCAGCAGGGTCATGAGGCGATTTCGTGGGCCCGTAGGCGCTCGCGTTCCTGGTCGGCCTCGTAGGTCTCCAGCTCCACTCCCCACTCGCCACTGAGGAAGCGCTGAGCGATCTGAGCCCGCCGGCGCTGCTGCAGGGCCTCCTCCATCAGGCGGCGGATGGCCGGGCCCTTCTTGCGTTCACCAGTCAGCTCCAGGACTTCGGCCATCTCCTGGTCTGAAAGCTCAACGGTTACTTTCATGGTTTGGGCCTCCCAGAGTCGGACTCTGAGGCCAGCATGGCAGGCCTGGAGGGCTGGCGCATGGCTTCAAGCTTGGCCTTCATTTCGATACACCCCAGATTTGTGCAGCCCGGGCGTCGGATTTATCGCATGAAAACCTGAACATTCTGCCGTCCGAAAGCCACAGCTCACTACTCATAGATGTCGCTGTCTTCTGAGGTGCTGTCCTCCGATCGAGTTGGGGGTTGTATGTCTCACAAAGATCATCAAGTCCACGGAAGCCGCCAGCCCATATCTCTCTCCGTTCTGGCCAGGCAGAGATCCCGCCAAGGCCAGACGCTTCAGGGATTTCGGCAATATCGAGAATCGTAAGAAGCTGAGGATCAAGCAAGGTGACAAATCCGCCTTGTTGATTCCGAGTCTCTGTGGTTACTGCAAGAACCACCTCTAGCGATCCGCTTTCCATCAACAGGCAGGCACGGCCCTTGCCGATCGGCCTGCCATCTACTGCATCAAGGATGTAGCCATCCATAAGCCCTTCTTCATGGTGCACCCAGAGCATGTTGATCACGCAAGAACCAGGAAGCCTGCGTTTGTCAAGCATCTCTTCGCCATCGGTCGACCAGATCTGGACCTCGGCAATCGCTTGTGAAACGGTGTCGAGAACCTTCCTGCCAGTGCCAATAGCTAGCAAGTTTGTGTTGGGATGAACAGCGACTGTCCGAATGCCGTAGTCGGTTTCAATGATGCAGCCCGTTTCGCTGCCAAGCTCCCAGCAAGTCGCGTAGCCGGCTTTGGTGGAAATGGCGGCAATGCTTCTTGTCCCTTGCGTGGCTACTGATAGATCTAGGATTCCTTTCTCAGGTCCCATCTGCAACACCTTCCATTGCTGCTTGACCCAATCTGGCTGAAACCACTTCTGTGATTGGCAAGAGCGATTCCCGATGTCAATGACAAAGCATCCGTCTTCATCGTCGTTCGGCAGTTTCAAGGCTGCCAAGACCTTCCCTTTATCCGCCTCGACCATCAGGCCTTCCATATAGCCTTCAAGGTCAACTGACCATTCATCGATCAATACAAGTTCTTGCCCCTCTGACTCGTCATTTGGTTTACCCATGGTCAATGCGGTGCCCTCCCTGCCGCCAGCAGTTGTTGAAGGTTCTTGGTGATCTGCGTGTCGCCAAAGCCCGGCAGGCCCCAGTCGACGCCGCTCACATACAACGGTGGTGAGGCCCGATCGCCATCCACGCGCACCAGCGCTAGGCGGAAGCGATGGGGGGCGTTACGGCCGGTGTTCACCTCATTGATCGTGAGCGTGACGGAGTCGGCCCCATCCACCCGGCCCTTCACCTCGATGAAGAACAGGTTGCCGTCGGCATCGATCGATTCGATGTCGTAGCCCAGGCCACGCTCGGCGCTCACATCCTTGGGCATGCGGCCCAGGGCCTTCTCCGCTTCGAACACGGCGTTCATGGCCAGCAGCTCCACCCGCTTGCGGGCCGCTGCATCCACGCCTTCAGGTTCGGCCTCGCCTTGGAGGGTCAACAAGAAACCGGCCGGGATCACCAGGGCACCGCCCTTGAGGGTGGGCACCTTGGCGGTGATCTGGGCCTCGGCCTCTAGCTGCACCATCCGCTTCTCCAGACGGTTCAGCAGCACCTCGGCGCGATCCTTGGCCACCTTGGCCGGCAGCCGCACCTGCTTGCCGGCCTGCTCCTGGAGTTGCAGTTCGGCGTAGCGGCGGCTCCAGTGGTTGATCTCTCTCTGCATGCGCGCCTGGATTTCACGCCGGGCCTTGGCGATCCGCTCCAGACGCTCAGCCTTCACCTCCTCCAGATGTTGAGGCACCAGGGTGGTCATGGCGTGTTGGAGCACCAGCGCATCCCAGTCCTGCGCCAGCCAGCTCTCCTGCATCAGGGGGGCCACCAGCGACTGCTCGGCTTCCTTCAAGGGCCGGTAGTCGAGATACGGAGCCGAACCTGCGGGGTTCACGTCCCCGCTGCGGCTGATCTCCAGGAATTGCAGCCGGTTGGAGATCAACTGCTGCTGGCCTGACCGCGTCTTGCGGCCATCCTGCAGGCCGTGCTCCAGGCAGAAGAGCAGCCGGGGCTCGCTGCCCAGGTCGCGTTCATCCACCAGCACCGCCCCCTGGCCCAGCACCGCGCCATCACGCTCCGTCACCAGCGAGATGCAGGCCTCCAGCAGCGGATGACCCGGGCTCACTAGCTCCGCCCGGGGGCTATCGGCCACATGCTCCTTCTCAAAGCAGATGCGCTCATATCTGGCTTGCACCGGCAGGCCAATGCCGATCTGCTGGTTGCGGTCCATCAGCAGCGGCGGCACGTAGGTGATCTCGTAGCGGCCCTTCTCGCGGGGGTTCACCTTGCCCCCCAGCCGTCGGAACGCCTCGATGAAGAAGTCGTGCACGTAGTGGGGATGGATGCGTTTGGCCATCGCCCGCTCCATCTGCTGGCGCAGCTGCTCCACCGTGGCTGCATCCATGCCCTGGCGCACTAGGGCTCGCTGGGCCAGGAGATCCTCCAGATGTCGCTGGTCCACCGCCCCATCGATCTCCAGCTCCAGCTGGGCCTTCACATCAGGGCGCTCGTTGTAGCGGACGGCATCCATCAGCAGCTCCCGCAGGGAGCGGCCCGAGAACAACTGGCCGAGCACGTCGAACACCTTGTCGCCCAGGGCCTCGCGGGCGGCCTCCAGCTTCTTGAGCAGCTGGATATAAACATCGCCCTCGCGAGTGTCTTTGGCCAGCAGGTTCCAGAGATGGCACACCTCCTTCTGGCCGATCCGGTGGATGCGGCCAAAGCGCTGCTCCAGCCGGTTGGGGTTCCAGGGCAGGTCGTAGTTCACCATCAGGTGCGCCCGCTGCAGGTTCACGCCCTCCCCGGCTGCATCGTTGGCCAGCAGCACCACCACCTCCGGGTCGTTCATGAAGGCATGCACGATCTGGCGACGCCGATCGCGGGCTACACCGCCGTGGATCTCCACCACCGCCTCCGGCCGTCCCAGACGGTCGCGGATCTTGGCAGCCAGATCCATCAGCGTGTCCTTGAACTCGGTGAACAGCACCAACTTGCGCCGCGCACCGTTGGCCTGCTTCATCAGCGGGTCATCGAGGATCCGGTCCAGCTCCTGCCACTTGGCATCAGTGCGCTGGTCCACGACCTTGCGGCTCAGCTGCTCCAGCTCCTTGAGGGTGGCGATCTCGAACTCCAGCTCCGCCAGGGTTTGGGCGGTGGTTGCGTTGTCGGTGAAGGCCTCCTCAGTGCCTTCAATCTCACCGGCGGTGTCTTCCTCGTAGAGGTCGTCGATTTCGTCGTCGCTCAGCCCGCCCGGCTGGTACTTGGCATCCAGCAGCAGGCGCTCTCCAGCTCCACGCCCTTCCAGTAGCAGGCGCTCCTCCTTCAGGCGGCTCTCCAGTCGCTCTCGCCGCCGTTCCAGGGAGCGGTGAATGGCAAACGGGCTGCTGGCCAGACGCCGCTGCAGGGTCATCAGGGCAAAGCCCACGTTGACTCGCTTCTTGCCGCCGCCCTGCTGGTTGGCGTTGCGGTCGGCGCGGTTCATCTCCTCGCGCACGTAGTCCGTCACCCGCTCGTAGAGCACCTTCTCCGCATCGGAGAGCTCGTACTCCGCCGTGTAGCTCTTGCGCTCGGGGAACAGCTTGGTGCCATGGAAGGTGTAGAGGTCTTCCTTCACCAGCCGCCGCATCAGGTCGGTGGGATCGCTGCGGTGCACGGCATCGCGTTGGTGGCCAGCGAAGCGGTCTTCATCCAGCAGGGCCATGAACAGCTGGAAGTCCTCCTCCTTGCCGTTGTGCGGGGTGGCCGTCATCAGCAGCAGGTTGCGGGCGTGGTTGCCCACCCGCTTGCCCATCTCGTAGCGCCTGGTGCGCTTCACCTCGCTGCCGAAGTAGTGGGCGCTCATGCGGTGCGATTCGTCGCACACCACCAGGTCCCACTCCGGCGCCTGCTCCAGCCGGGTCTGCAGCTCCTCGTCGCGGGAGAGCATGTCCATCCGGGCAATCAGCAGCGGCCGCTGATCGAATGGGTTGCCCAGCCCTGTGGCGTTGATCAGGTCGCGGGTGAGCAGCTCGAAGTTGAGCTCGAACTTCTCCTTGAGCTCGTCCTGCCACTGCTCGGTGAGCGAGCCCGGCGCTACGATCAGGCAGCGCTCCAGCTCGCCCCGGATCAGTAGCTCCTTGATCAGCAGGCCGGCCATGATCGTCTTGCCCGCCCCTGGGTCGTCGGCCAGCAGGAAGCGCATCGGCTGCCGGGGCAGCATGTGCTCGTAGACCGCGCTGATCTGGTGGGGCAGCGGGTCGATCGAGCTGCTGCTCACCGCCACGTAGGGGTCGAACAGGTAAGCCAGCTCGATCCGCGTGGCCTCGCTCACCAAACGGAACAGATCACCGCTGCCGGAGAAGCTCCACTTGCGGCCGCCGCCCACCAGCTCCAGGTCGGGCTCGTTGCTGCGGAACAGCAGCTGCTCGCCCAGGGCGCCGTCTTGCCCGCGATAGACCACCTTGCAGGCGGCTTCGCCCAGCATCTCGGCCGTGACGATGCGCACCGCCTCGCGGCCCACCAGGCCTTGGACAAGGGCATCGGGCTTCAGCCACTCCAGCTGGATTGTCATCAGCACACCCTCCTGGTAGCTAGGGCTACAAGCGACTGGGGGTGATTAGGCCGAACCACGATGCAAGCAAGCAAAGCGCAAAAGCGAAGCGCCTCTACTCCAGTGTGCGCCTCCGTACAGCAACTCGCAGCCATCTTGCAGGCTCCGAAACACAGATCAGTAGTGGATTCCATGCCGATCCTGCATTGTTTTCACCTTGGCCACCTGGTGACGCAGGCGCCGCAGGCACAGTCGCGCGGCCTTGCTGGAGAGCGCCGGTTGCGGAAGGAGCAGCCAGAGCTGCTCGTTCAAGGGCGGCTGGTCTGCCAACAGCTCCAGCCGGTTGCTCTTCAGCCAGCGGTGGCCTAGCAGCTCTGAGCACACCGGGATGGCCAGCTGGCGGTCGCGGGCCCGCTTGATCCAGGCCGCTGGCTCCTGGCAGGCCACCGGTTGCTGCTCCACCGCATAGCCATCGGCTTCCAGCGCCTCATGCAGCAGCGGCATGGCGGCTGTGCGGGGCAGCAGCACGCTGCGCCTGTGGTCGCCTTGGGCTACGAGCTGCAGTCTGATCGAGCCCAGCGGCACCACGGCGATTCCCTCCCAGGACAGCTCCTGCCCGGCCGCCAGGGGCTTGGTCAGGGAGAAGGAGCTGAGGATCGCCCCATCCAGCAGCCCGTGGCGCACCAGCTCCACCCAGTGCTGCGCACAGCGGAACCGCGGCGGCACCTCCTGCACGCCAGCCATGGCATTCAGCAGGGCGTGGTGCAGCACATCGCTACCGATTCGCAGCTGCTCGGCCATCAGCCGGTGCTCGCGGTAGGCGAGCCGCAGATGGTGCAGGCAGGGGTTGTGGCCGTGACGGCAGATCGGTGAACCGGGGGCGTTTGCCAGCCAGAACTGGTGCTGCATCAGCTGGAGGCTGCGGCACACCGTGGTCTGGTGCATCTCAAGGGCCCGTGCCGCCTTGTACTGGGAGCCCGCCAGCTCGAGGTAGTCGAGGATGTGCAGGTCTTCCAGAGGCGTGGGCGGGGCGTAGGTGTTGGCGGCGCGCCGTGGCGCCGAACGGGCAGAGGAACTGGAGCTGGCCACCGGATACAGGATGTTGCTGAGTGCAGCGTCTGCGCAGCGGAGCCATTGCGGCTCATTCTTCGTGCGAAAGAGTGGAGAGTGCTGCCACCTCGCCGCCGCTCTCCACCTCCATGCCGCAACCGCTGCGCTGCCACCTGCTGATCGGCCAGCCCGCCAGCGGCAAGACCACCCTGGCCCGCGCCCTGGCGCCCCTGCTCACCGCCCCCGGTGAGCCGCCGGCTGTGCTGCTCTCCACCGATGCGATTCGCGCCGAGGTGTTCGGCGATGCCGCTGTGCAGGGCCCCTGGACCGACATCCAGCAGCGGCTGCACCAGCGCATCCAGGAGGCGGTGGCCGCCGGCATCCCGGTGATCGTGGACGCCACCCATGCGCGCCGGGCCTGGCGGCTGGCGATCACCCAGGCGCTGGCGCTGCCGGCTCCGGTGGAGTGGATCGGCTGGTGGCTCTACACCGACCTGCCCACTTCCCTGGCCTGGAATGCCCGCCGCGAGCGAGCCGTGCCGGTGCCGGTGATCCAGGAGATGGCCGCTGCCCTGGCCGATCCCCACTTCGGGCCGTGCCGGGCGGAGGGGTTTGCGGCGATCTGCGCCGTGGTGCCCAGCCACCACAGCGATCTGGTGCCGGTGCTGCAGGCGGAGCTTGCGGGGTTGGATCGCCGCATCCGCTCGGCCACCAACCGCGAGCGCAAGCTGCAGCGCCACGGCTACTCACGGCTGCTGGATCTGGAGCGGCTGCTGTACCTGATTAAGCTGCTTCTGGCCGCCAGCGATCCCGCCAGCGCCGAGCAGCTGGAGGCGATCCTCTCGCCCCTGCCCCAGGGCGACCTGGCCGATCGGGCCGCCGCTTTCCTGGGCCGGCTTCATGGAAGTTGCTACGCCGAGGCCACGGCGATCCGGGCGGATCTGGCCTGGCTGGAGGCCAATGGCTTCTGTTCGCCTGCTCCGGTGCAGACGCCAATCCAGCTGGCGCCGCTTCCACTACGCAAGCGGGGGAGTGCTGGTGATGGTGGCTTGCATGGCGGCCTGCCGCCCCTGGGCGATGGGCCCGTGTTCCTACGGGTGCTCACCCTGCTGCGCCACCTGCTGCAGACGCCCTTTGATCGGCCCGTGGAGCGCGGCGCCAACCTGCACGAGCACCTGATCGCCGCCACGGCGGCCATCCCCGGCGGCTACCTGAGCGGTGAAACGGCCACCCTGCGCAAGGACCTCGAGAAGCTGCTCACCCCCTACGGATTTCGCAGCCGCAACGACAATGTGCGCCACGGCTACTGCCTGGGCACGGCGCTGTTCTCTGTGCCGCGGTTGCGCGAACTGCACAACGTGGTGCACCAGGCGGCTGGCCGGTTGGCCGATCCCTCCGCGCATGACCTGCTGGCCGAGCTGGATGAGCGGCTGGGCTGGGCGGGGATCCGTGCCGATGGCCTGGCGCCGGTGCGCAGCTATGCCCGTCACGCCGTGGTGGACACCGCGCTGGTGCGCCGTGACTCCCTTGCCGCACCCCGACGGGCAGAAGCGATCGAGGCGGCGATCGTGGAGCACCGGCGTGTGCTGCTGCGGCGCTTTGTGGGCGTGGGCACGAACCCGGACAGTCCCGATGGGGATCTGCGGGTGTGGCCCCTGCTGCTGATCTTCCACAACGTGGGCTGGTACCTGCTGTTCGAGGACGACCAGATCGGCCAGGAGCAGGGGCTGATCCGCAGCGAGCGGCTCGATCGCCTCACCTTGGCCAGCAGCCATGGTGACCTGCGGCGCAGCGCGGAGCAACACCGCTCGGCCCTGGCCCGGTTGGAGCGGTTGCTGCACCACAGCGGCGGCATTTTCTTTGGCCGCGATCTGGAGCAGCAGCTGCAGCTGGCCAGTCCCTCTGCCCAGCTCCGCGCTCAGGTTCTGGTGACCCTGCGCTTCTGCTGTGCCCCCTGGGCTTTCGCATTCATCCGCGAGGGGCTGCAGCGCTATCCGATCGAGCACACCCGCTTCTCCAAACCCCTGCCGGGCGACAGCTGGTGGCACCACCCCAAGGCGCCACATGTGCTGGAGCCCGGCCCCGCCGGCTCCAGTCACCCGTACCCGGTGGAGCTGGATCTGCCCCCCTGGACCTTGGCGGCCGACATCGACCTGCGCAGCTGGCTGTTCGCCTTCGGGGGCGGAATCCGGATCGAGAGCCCGGACGGGCTGAGGGAGGAGCTGCTGCAGCGCTGCAGGGAGGCGATCGCGGCCAACAAACAGCCGGAACACCCCGCCTGCCCTAATGACTCTGGGGCGTCGAACCCGAGCTGACTGTGAGCATGACACCCATGCTGTATCGGCATGAATCCAGCCCTGGGCTGGCCTTTCTACTGCTGTTTTGTCCTCCTCAGATGGTCAATCCACAGCACCCAGCCGTGCCTTCTCGGCTGGTACCAGAGCTGGATTGCGTTCTGCCCAGGCCCTGACGCTTGGGTTCGCTTCCAAGTAGCTCTGCCAGCTGCAGCTGTAGGGCCTCAATGGGCGGGCACAGTCCAGAGATGCCACGCGGGTTTTCTCGGCTGATTCAGCACGGATCTGGTCTAATCGTGCTTGAAGAGTGGTGTTCACTTGGCCCATGGCTAAGCCCGTCATCCCCATCATTTCCATCATGAACTGATTGGCTGGTGTGTTGTTCTTGAAGGCGATGGCTGTGGCCTGGATGTTTCCGGTCGAGTCCACATAGTTGATCGAATACACGTAGTCGTGCTTTTTGGCGGCAAAGCCGATCAGTCCTGGCAGCCCAAACAGAATCAATCCGCCGACGCCCATGCCCACGTCGGTCTTGGTGCCGGAGCCACCCTGTGACCAGGAGAGGATCGAGTCTTTGGGAATGGTGAGACCTGGCATCGAGACCTGACCATTCATCAAGGTGACCGAGCAGGGGCTGCCGCCGGGACAGAGCGCCTGGTACACACCAGCAAGCGCGCTTCCCTGCTGCACCACCAACAGTGCTGCGCTGACTTGGAGAGCTATGCGATTGATCTGGCCAGACTGGGACCTCTGACAAGGGTCTGAGATGGTCCGCTTCATCTCTTTCATTCGCTGGGAATCGGATCACCGTATAAACAGCTCATGGGCTGTTTCCTGCCATGATGCCAATACCGCATCAATCGCGTTCGGTGTCAACTGAGATAGGTTTTCTCACGGTCGCCATCGCTCTTGACCTGACAGCCTCTCAACGCCTGCTACTTCGGTGCTGTCTGCGGTGGGGGGGATCAAGCCGCTGAACCAGTTGATGCTGCGCCAGTGGTAGTAGGGGTTTGGGTCTGCCGTTGCGAAGTGGTAGTCGCTGGTGAGCTCGCCTAAATACAGGTCGGACTGCAGCTTCGAGGGCATCACCACCAATTCGCCGATGGCCATCTCCCTTACGAACGGCCAGACCTGAGAGGACCAATTCACCAGGGCCTTTGCTTTCTCATGCGGGAAACGCTCCTGCAGCACCTGGATCAACCCCTGCCGGGCAGGAAGAGTCCCCAGATCGACATCCAGGCCATGCCAGGCCACATACACCCGGCCCTAATCCAGGACCTTCTGCTCGTGCTCTCCGCGGGATCCGGAGCGGATCAGCCAGAGGGTCATGGCTCCTTCCCTCAGCCCCCCGCCATCCCCTTCGCCAGCTCATACTCCCGAGCAAAAAGGACGGCAGCTCTGCCCGGCGGCCTGTGGTTTGCCGTCAGTAGTGATAGCGCCCCTGCAGGAACTCGATCCGATCAGCCTTCACCAGATAGACACAGCGGTGTTCCTGGGTGATGCGTCGCGACCACACGCCTGGGCCGAGATATTTGAGAGGCTCCGGCTTGCCGATGCCACTGAAGGGATCGCGCAGCACGGCCTTCATCAGCTCAAGCAGGCGGCGGGCCGTACGGCGATCAACCTCGATCCAATGCTGCAGGTCTTCTAGAAATTCCGGATGGCACACCGCCTCCCGCTGGTTGCTCATGCCTCCAGCCGTGCCTCCAGATCCTCCATCCGCAGGGTGGGAAGGCTCTCACCTCGGGCGCGTTCCAGCGCCGCGAGCAGGCGAGCAGCATTGCGGGGCGACCGGAGCAGGTGGGCCGTTTCCAGCAGACCTTCCAGCTCTTCTGCCGCCACGATGGCCACATCTCCTCCCTGGCGGCGCCGCACCATCACCACCTCACGATCCGCAACCACCCTGTCCATCAGGGCTTTGAGCTGCTCACGGGCTGCCGTGTAGGTGGTTTCGATGGCCACTGGGTTGTACAGGATTTCTGTCCATCTTAGTGCCTCCAGGACCCCGTCGGGGATGGTCTCTGGGCTGGACATCGTCGCTCCTCAGTGCAGCAGATCTGCCGACTATCGCCGTCGCGTCGGCATTTCTGACGCCTGCGGCATTGCCGTGAAGACTGATCTCCATGTTCACTCCGCTACACACCAACCCAGCAGAAGCGCCGATGGTGATATCCCAGAACGAAGGGAAATGGAGCGTTTCACCAGCCAGGCCGGGCTCTCCCGCTACCGCCTGATTGACAGCGGCTGTGAACCGCACCGCCAGCTCGACGGGCAGTACGCCAGCCTCGATGAGGCGATCGCCGATGCGATTGCCTGGGTGGAACCCCTCGCTGATGCCCACCACGCTGCCCAGCTGATCGGGGTGGATGTGGCCACCGGTGATGGCAACTGGCGCACCTGCCGCCTGCCGGCGCCGATGCTCTGCCCCCTGCTCTGTGAGCTTCCCGGCTGAATCAGCCGGCAGTGAATCTCCCAGGTTCCCCGCCAACAGAGAACCCCCGCGATCGGCGGGGGTTCTCCGGGGCAGCCGTGACCATGCATTGGAGCGAGAGCTGCAACCCCAATCAAGCCGCTTCCGCAGTGTCCTCCTCGTCGGTGGAGCCCAACGGCAGAAGCTGGATCTGCTTGCGGCCCAGCTTGATCTCAAACTCATCGCCGGGCTGGAGGCCCAGCTGGTCGGTGTAGGCCTTGCCGATCATCAGGTTGCCGTTGAAGTGCACCTTGGCCATGTAGCTCAGCTCGCGGCCGGGCTTGGCGCGGCCCTTGCCGCCATCGCCCAGGCTCATGCCCTTGGCCTCCAGCAACGCCTCATAGAAGGCGGTGAAATTCAGGCGCTCACTGCCGTCCTTCTTGGTGCTCACGTAGCCGCATTCGCGCACCAGCTCCGATTTGGAGGCATCGGCCAATTCCTTCACCTTGGCGAGCAGGTCTGATCCGGTGAGCATTGAATGCGGAGTGATTGACGCCCCCATCCTATGCATCAACGGGATAATCTGCCGCTTCCGTGCGCACGCAATCTGCAAGCAGGCGCTTGTCGTCTCGGTACGATGCTGCAGACGACTACACCTCTGAAGCTGCTCACTGGTGTTTGCTTCCGTTGCGCGCTTCTGGACTGATGCGTTTGCGTATTCGCTGGCGTTTGCGTTCAGCTTCTGCAGGGGCTCTCTCCATGGCTTTCAGTTGCACCTGGGCGCAGGATGTGTCCGTGCTGAGCGGCTGATGGGCCGCCAGCCAGCGCAGCCGCTCGGCCTGCAGGGACGCCGGCGCTTCGATGTGCAGGCCCGCACCCCAGGAGAACAGCCAGCGCTGCAGGTCCTGCGCACCGCTGATCACCCAGGGCGGTAGATCCAGCTCCAGGGGGTAGGGGTGGCTGGCACCCAGATCAGCCTGCAGGCAGCACCACTGGCTGCTGACCGGCCACCAGAGATCACCAGGCAGGGGAGGGGCAAGCCGCACGCAGGCGGGATGGAAGCGCCCCAGCTCCGCCTGGATCTCGGCCATCACCGCAGCGGTGCAGCGCAGCTGCAGGGTCTGCAGCAGGACGTTCCGCTCCGCCGGCGTGGCCTGCAGCAGCGCCTGCTGGGCCTGCAGGTCGGGGCCCAGCTCCAGGCCAGCGCAGAACTGGCGCAGCTGTTCGGCCCACTGCAGCGCCTGGCCGTGGCGCCCAGGATCCCGACCGCGGCTGTCGCGGATCCCCTGCCAGCGCAGCTGGGCGATGGGGATGGCGGTCAGCAGGCCGCAGGCGTGGCCGATGTGGTCGTGCTCCAGCAGCAGCCACCAGCGCTCGCGGTGGTGGAGCACCTGCAGGGGCCAGCCGCATACCTCCACCGGCCGGCCGGGATCCAGATCAAAGCGGCAGAGCAGCAGCCGCTGGTGGGCGGAGATGGCCTGCTCCAGCTGGCTGTGCAAGGTCCGGCGTTGGGACTGACGCTCATCGCCGGCACTGGCCCGGGTACTGGGCAACTCGATGCCGCAGCTGTTGAGGCGGCTAGCCAGCTCCCGGCAGAGCCCCTCCGCCCCTGGATCCCCATTGCGGCTGCTCTGGCGCTCCAGCAGTCGGTGAACCTCCAGCAGCTGCTGCTGGCTGAGCAGGGCCAGGCCCAGGGTGTACCCCTGCTTGCCGCTGCCCCCCGGCAGCCGGAAGCCGTAGGGGGTGAGGGTGGCGGTGATCAGCTCATGCACCTCCCGCGGCCGCCAGGGGGCTGCGTCGGGATAGAGACGGTTGAGGGTGGCGGCCAGGTGCTCGTCAATGCGCTGGCCCGCTTGCCGGTCGCCGGGGTGGTGGATCAGGTGGCGCAGCAGCGAGAAGGTGCGCGAGAAGGTCTGCCGCTCCGCCAGCGCCGGCAGACCGCCCAGCGGCCGCGGGCGGCCCGGAGGCCAGGGGGGCGGCTGCACCGGCGGCAATGGCGGGCTGCCTTCACTGCCGTGGGGACTCCATCTGCTGGAGAAGCCCTGCTGATCCAGCCACGCGAGATCGGCCGCCACCGCCAGGGGATCGCCATAGCAGCGGCCGTGCTGGTTCTCCAGCAGTGCCGCCGCCAACTGGGCCGTGCCGCCTGCAGGCAGGGGTGAGAGGAGTTGGAGCAGCTCCGGATCCCGGTGGGCCTCCGTGGCTGTCAGTTGGGGATAGCGGCTGAGCAGCCCGATGAGATACAGGAGCCGCTCAAGATCCAGCAGCCTGGAATAGCCGTGCAGCGCGTAGCCGCTCTCGCGCAGGGCACCGGCCTGGAT
>CALRKN020000036.1:0-21211 GCA_943368005.1 Bradyrhizobium ivorense
GGCAGGTATTCGTACACCGCGATCGCCTCGTCCTTCGGCAGCAGCCGAAACGCCAGCGCCTGCAGCGTTCGCGGCAGATTGCCGATCGCCTCCGCCGCGTCCACCTCCTGCACCGGACGCAGCAGCAGCTTCGCTCCGTCGTAGTTCCCTGCCTCCAGCAGGGCGTTGAGCTGCTCGGTCACCACCTCGGGCACCTGGACGCCGCTCACCTCGCCCATCGCAACGACCCGCCTGGGGCCAAGTGTATGGGCCGAACGCCGGGTGGGGCCGCTAGGGTCCGGCCGCCTTCCTGTTGAAGCGGCCATGGCTGTGACTGTGCAAGATCTGACGGTGCGGGACGCCGAAGGCAGCCCTAAGAGCCTGGGCGACTGGAGCGGCCAGGTGCTGCTGGTGGTGAACCTGGCCAGCCGCTGCGGCTTCACCCGCCAGTACGCCGGACTGCAGGCCCTGCAGGATCGCTACGGCGCCCAGGGGTTCAGCGTGCTGGGCTTTCCGTGCAACGACTTCGGCGCCCAGGAACCGGGCAGCCTGCCGGAGATTCAGCAGTTCTGCTCCACCACCTACGGCGCCAGCTTCCCCCTGTTCGACAAGGTGACCATGGCCGAGGAGCCGTACACCACCCTCACCCAGACAGAGCCGGCCGGACCGGTGGCCTGGAACTTCGAGAAGTTCCTGGTGGGCAAGGACGGCACCGTGGTCGCCCGCTTCAAGAGCGGCGTCGAACCGGAGAGCGCCGAACTCACCGCCGCGATCGAGGCCGCCCTGGCGGCCTGAACCCGCTATCCCGGCAGCCAGCCCCGCCGTCCTCCGGCGCTGGGGCTGGCCAGTTCCACATGCAACCAGCTGGCGCCTCCCGGCTCCGTCCAGCGGTGGAGCACCCGCAGCGGCTCCCCCACTTCGGCACAGCGGATCACCGGCGCCTGGTGCCGGGGGGCGCAGCGAAGGGCCTGGCGCGCCGGAGACAGCAGCGGTTCCGCCTGGCTCTGGCGTCGCCGCACTTCCGGCAGACGCCGCTCGGCCCCACCGGCCGGCAGACCGGCCGGTGCCACCAGGGCAAAACCGAGCAGGGCCGCCCAGCGCCAGAGCGGCCAGGGCGTTGAAACCGGGCGCATCAAATGTCCAGCTGGGCGAGATCCAGCTCGGCACTGTGGGCTTCGATGAACTCCCGCCGCGGGGCCACCTTGTCGCCCATCAGGATCGTGAAGATGCGGTCTGCCTCCAGGGCGTCTTCGATCTCCACCCGCTTCATCATCCGCGTGCTGGGATCCATGGTGGTTTCCCAGAGTTGCTTGGGCATCATCTCGCCGAGACCCTTGAACCGCTGGATGGTGTAATTCGCTTTCTCGCCGAAGGACCCGATGGTTTTCTTCAGGTCACCTTCGTTGTAGCAATAGGTGTGATTCTTGCCCCGCTCCACCTTGTACAGAGGCGGACAGGCGATGTAGATGTACCCACCTTCAACCAGCGCCTTCTGGTACCGGAAGAAAAAGGTGAGGATCAGGGTGCGGATGTGCGCCCCATCCACGTCGGCATCGGTCATAATCACGATGCGGTGGTAGCGCAGATTCTTTTCGTCGAATTCCTCACCCTTGATACCCAGACCCAGGGCAGTGATCAGGGCCTGGATTTCCGTGTTCTTGTAGATCTTGGCATCGTCCGTCTTCTCGATGTTGAGGATCTTGCCGCGCAGGGGCAGGATTGCCTGGAAGCGGCGATCCCGGCCCTGTTTTGCCGAGCCACCTGCGGAGTCACCCTCCACAATATAAATCTCCGACTCCCGCGGATCGCGGGTGGAGCAATCGGCCAACTTGCCAGGAAGGGTGGAACTCTCCAGCACGCTCTTGCGGCGCACCAGCTCCCGGGCCCGGCGGGCGGCTTCGGCGGCATTGAAGGCCTGGATGGCCTTTTCGAGGATCAGGTCAATCACCGCCGGGTTGAATTCCAGGAATTCACTGAGGGCCTCGCCCACCAGGGAATCCACGATGCCCCGCACTTCGGTGTTGCCGAGCTTGGTCTTGGTCTGCCCCTCGAACTCGGGCTCCGGCACCTTCACCGACAGCACGGCGGTGAGCCCTTCGCGGATGTTCTCTCCAGCCAGGTTGGAGTCGGATTCCTTGCGCTTGCCCCGTTTCTTGGCAAAGGTGTTGAGGGTGCGGGTCAGAACTGTTTTCAGACCCTCGATGTGCGTGCCGCCATCGACCGTACGAATGTTGTTGGCAAAGCCAAGAATGCTGTCGGAATAGGCGTCAACACACCACTGCAGAGCGGCCTCCACCTGCACCCCGTCACGCTCGGAGTTCACGTAGATGATGCCTGGATGAAGCGGATCTTTCTCCGCATTCATATAGGCAACGTACTCGCGGATACCGCCCTCGTAGAAATAAATTTCTTCATGGGGCTCCCCGGCGGCATTGCAGGCTGCTTCGCGCTCATCGCGGAAGACAATGCGCACCCCACCATTGAGGTAGGCCAGTTCGCGCAGGCGCGAGGAGAGGGTCTGGTAATCGAATTCGATGCCGCCGCTGAAGATCTCGCTGTCGGGCTTGAACCGCACCTGGGTGCCAGTGCGGGCCGGATCCTCCGTGGGCTGGGACACCAGCGAACCGATCGGGGCACCCCGTTCAAAGCGCTGGCGGTGCTCCTGGCCCTGGCGATGCACCGTGACCTCCACCCACTCGGAGAGGGCGTTGACCACCGACACGCCCACGCCGTGCAGGCCACCGGAAACCTTGTACCCGCCGCTGCCGAACTTGCCGCCGGCATGGAGCACGGTGAGCACCGTCTCCAGGGCGCTCTTGCCCGTGCGGGGGTGGATGTCGGTGGGAATGCCGCGGCCGTTGTCGGTGACACAGCAGGCGCCATCCCGGTCGAGCACCACCAGGATCTGGTCGCAGTGGCCGGCGAGGGCCTCGTCCACCGAGTTGTCCACCACTTCGTAGACGAGGTGATGCAGACCGCGGGGCCCGGTGGTGCCGATATACATCCCGGGCCGCTTGCGCACCGGCTCCAGACCTTCCAGAACCTGGATCTGTTCGGCTCCGTAGGCAGCCTGAACTTTGGTGGCTTCGCTCATGCGGGAGGGGGTTGCCTGGTGATTCGGCCGCAGCTCAGGGAACGGTGGATCGGACAGGGCGTCAGACCGAACCCCAATGATCGCGGAGCACAATCCCGGACAAGGGCTTGGCAAGGGATGATCTGGGGCTGAAAACCCAGGTCGTAGGGGCAATCTACCACCGCCGCCCAGCCGGTTCCGGTGGCTGGCAAGGTGGGTGGATGGCCCTGAATGTCCACGCCGGAAGGCCCCTGGTGATCGTGCTGCTGGGACCAACGGCCAGCGGCAAGACGGAGCTGGCGATCGCCCTGGCCCGGGCCCTCGACCTGGCGGTGCTGAACGTGGATTCCCGCCAGCTCTACCGGGGTATGGATGTGGGCACCGCCAAGCCCACCCCCGCGCAGCAGGCCGCGGCCCGCCACGAACTGCTCGACCTGCGCGACCCGGACCAGCCGCTCAACCTGCAGGAGTTCCGCACGATCGCCGAACCCCGGATCGAGCGGGAGCTGGGGCGCCGGCGCCAGGGACCGGGGCTGGCCCTGCTCGCCGGCGGCAGCGGCCTGTACCTGCAGGCTCTCTGCCGCGGACTGCGGCCACCGGCCGTGGCACCCCAGCCCCAGCTGCGCCAGCAGCTCGCGGCCCTGGGCCAGCCCCTCTGTCATCGCCTGCTGCAGCAGGCAGACCCGGAGGCGGCCGGGCGCATCGCCGCCGCCGACCCCGTGCGCACCCAGCGGGCCCTGGAGGTGATCTACGCCACCGGCCGCCCCTGCTCCAGTCAGCAGGGCTGCAGTCCGCCGCCCTGGCGCGTGCTGGAACTGGGGCTCGATCCGGCCGACCTGAAGCGGCGCATCGCCCAGCGCACCGAGCGCCTGTACGCCGATGGTCTGGTGGCCGAAACCCAGCGCCTGGTTACCCGCTACGGCACGGATCTGCCGCTGCTGCAGACCATCGGCTACGGCGAGGCGTTGCAGGTGCTGGCGGGGCAGCTGCAGGAAGCCGACGCCATCCAGCTCACCGGCCAGCGCACCCGCCAGTTCGCCAAACGGCAGCGCACCTGGTTCCGCCGGCAACACCAGCCCCACTGGCTGGTCGGTGAGCAGACCGACGAACAGCTACAGCAGGCCTTGCAGGAGGTCGGGCGCGTTCTAGGGTGAAGGGTGACCATGCCGCACCTGCGCCTTCTGAGGGCCACGATTAAGAGCCACTTCTTCAGAGCCACTTCTTCAGAGCCATCGCTCTGAACCTCAGCAGGCGCCCCAGTCCTCGCGAACTGTCCCCTATCCCCCTGAAAATCTCCACTGAATGCCTCCTCGTCCCCGTTTTGACCGCCGTGCTCCCGTGCGGGAGCTGCCCAACATCAATGAGCGCATCGCCTACCCCCAGTTGCGGGTGGTCGACGCAGACGGCAGCCAACTCGGCGTGATCACCAGGGAAGCAGCCCTGGACGTGGCCAAGGACCGGGAGCTTGATCTGGTGCTGGTGAGCGAGAAGGCCGATCCGCCGGTATGCCGGATCATGGATTACGGCAAGTATAAATTCGAGCAGGAAAAGAAGGCCAAGGAAGCGAAGAAAAAATCGCACCAGACCGAGGTCAAGGAGGTGAAGATGCGCTACAAGATCGACCAGCACGACTACGACGTGCGCATCGGTCAGGCCTCCCGCTTTCTCAAGTCGGGCGACAAGGTGAAGTGCACGGTGATCTTCCGGGGCCGCGAGATCCAGCACACCGCCCTGGCGGAAGTGCTGCTGATGCGGATGGCCAAGGACCTGGAGGAGGCCGCCGAGATCCAGCAACCGCCCAAGCGGGAGGGTCGCAACATGATCATGTTCCTCAGTCCGCGCAAGACGGCCCTGGCCAGCAAGGCGAGTGCGCCCAAGGTGGCCAGTTCGCGCAGCAAGGCCGAGCCCTCCGCCGCCGCCAAGGCGCCGGCCAGCGCGGGCGAAGCCTGACCCGGCGGTCAGAGCACCGCGGCGAACAACTCGAGCATCGCTTCCCAGCCCAGCCGGGCCGCCTCGGGGTGGAAATCGGCCCGGGCCTCGCACAGGAAGCCATGGCCGGCCCCCGGCAACAGCAGCTGGCGGAACGGGCGTTCGGGGTGGGCCTGGCTGGCGGCCGCGAGGGCAGCCTCAATCGCCTCCAGCTCCGCCGGCGGCATCAGCGGGTCGGCCGTGCCCGCCACGCAGAGCAGATGGCCGGGGATCTGCGGCACCAGGGCCAGGGTGGGCTCCCCGCCGCCGGGCCGGAAATCCGACACCCGCGCGCCATAAAAGTCACAGGTGGCGCCAACCTGGGGCCGGCTAGCCGCCAGCAGGGCCAGGTGGCCGCCAAAACAGAAACCCACGCATCCCAGCGGCCGTCCCTCCAGCCCGGGCTGCTGCCCCAGCCAGGCGATGGCGCGATCCACATCCGCCAGCAGCTGGGCGGCGGTCACGGCATCGCGGTGGCGGCGTCCCTCCGCCAGGCCGGCCTCGTCGTACCCCAGCTCCAGATCGGGGGCGGTGCGGGCGAACACCGGCAGGGCAAGGGCCCCGTAGCCGGCGGCGGCCAGCCGATCGGCCACGCTGCGCACCCAGCCGTTGAGCCCGAACACCTCCGGCAGCACCAGCACCGCGGCCCGGGGGGGCTGGTGGAGCGGCTGCGCCCACCAGCAGCGCAGCGGCACTGCCTCCGGTGCGGTCAGCACCTGCCAGCTGGAGCGCACCGCCCCCGATTCAGCTCCGTCCATCGCCCGTGCCCACCCGCATGCCCCATTGTGATCGGCCCCCGAGCGCGGCCCGGAACCGGGAAGCGACCCCCAACCGGCACACTGTCTTATGCCAACAGGGGGATTGTCCCTGCCGCTGATGCTCCGTAAGGTGGCCAGGCGACCATCTGGCCCACTCCGGCGTGCGATTTCATATCCAACAGGAAAGCGACATCCCGGCCTCGACCCAGCTCTACAACCAGATCTGTTTCGCGATCGCCGCCCGTCACTACCCGCCCGGCCACCGCTTGCCGAGTACGCGCCAGCTGGCCATGCAGACCGGCCTGCACCGCAACACGATCAGCAAGGTGTACCGCCAGCTGGAAACGGATGGGGTGGTGGAGGCCATGGCCGGCTCGGGCATCTATGTGCGCGATCGCCAGAAGCCCCGTGATGGGAAGCCGCCCCTGGGCACCCGCAGCCGCACCCTGCCCGACATCGACCGGGACGTGCGCCAGAGCATCGACGGCCTGCTCCAGGCGGGCTGCAGCCTGCAGCAGGCCCGCGACCTGCTCACCCGCGAGATCGACTGGCGACTGCGATGCGGGGCGCGGGTGCTGGTGAGCACGCCCCGGGAGGACATCGGCGCCTCCCTGCTGATCTCTGAAGAGCTGAGGCCCACGCTGGAGGTGCCGGTGGAGGTGGTGCCGATGGAGGAGCTGGAAAGCCTGCTGGAGCGCTCCAACAACGGCACGGTGGTGACCAGCCGCTATTTCCTGCAGCCGGTGGAGGAAATCGCCCGACGCCATGGCGTGCGGGCGGTGCCGGTGGACCTCAACGACTTCCGCCACGAGCTCGACCTGCTCAAGGAACTGCGTTCCGGCAGCTGTGTGGGCCTGGTGAGCATCAGCCCGGGCATCCTGCGGGCGGCGGAGGTGATCCTGCACAGCCTGCGCGGCAATGAACTGCTGGTGATGACAGCCACCCCGGACACCGGCAGCCGGCTGCTGGCCCTGCTGAGGGCAGCGAGCCATGTGCTCTGCGACCGGCCCAGCCTGCCGCTGGTGGAACAGAGCCTGCGCCAGAACCGGGCCCAGCTGATGCGCCTACCCGTGGTGCACTGCGCCCAGAGCTACCTGGGGGCAGCCACCATCGACCAACTCCGCAAGGAGATCGGGCTCCAGGTGATCTGATGCTGGAAGCGGATGAAGAGATTCGAACTCTCGACCCTCTCCTTGGCAAGGAGATGCTCTACCACTGAGCTACATCCGCAGCGCCCACGTTGGGTGGAGCGGGCCGTCGGGGCTTCAACCGATCGACCTTGAGATCATGCACGACGGGGGGCCCCTCGGTCAAACCCGTCCCAGCTCCGGCAGGATGCCTGCATGCTCAAGGCGATCCAGTGCGACCTGGCGATCATCCAGGAACGGGATCCGGCGGCACGCGGACCGCTGGAAATCCTGCTCTGTTACCCGGGGCTGCACGCCCTGGTGCTGCACCGCGTCAGCCATCGCCTCTGGCAGCTGGGCCTGCCGATCGTGCCGCGGCTGCTGAGCCAGCTGAGTCGGCTGCTCACCGGCATTGAGATCCACCCTGGGGCCAAGATCGGCAATGGGGTGTTCATCGACCACGGCATGGGGGTGGTGATCGGCGAAACCGCCGTGGTGGGCGACAAGTGCCTGCTCTACCAGGGGGTGACCCTGGGCGGCACCGGCAAAGCCCACGGCAAGCGCCACCCCACCCTGGCGGAAAACGTGGTGGTGGGGGCCGGCGCCAAGGTGCTCGGGGCGATCACGGTGGGCGCCAACACCCGGATCGGCGCCGGCTCCGTGGTGCTGCGCGATGTGGAACCCAACTGCACGGTGGTGGGCATCCCCGGGCGGGTGGTGCACCAGAGCGGCGTGCGGGTCGATCCCCTGGCCCACTCGGCCCTGCCGGACACCGAAGCGCGGGTGATCCGCAACCTGATGGAGCGGATCGACGCCCTGGAGGGCGAGCTGGCCCGAACCCAGGCCTGCCTGCAGGAGCTGGCCGCCGGCCGGCCGCTACAAGAACCCTGCCGGGGGCACGCCCAGAGCCTGATGGACCGGGAGATCCTGGAATTCCTCGGCGACAATCCCGGCTCCACCAGCTGAACTCAGGCCGTGGCCCCCTGGGGTGCGGGGGCCGGCTGGAACATGAACATGGAGTAGATCACGTTGCGGCGCATCTGGGTCATCATTTCCAGGAACATGTCGTAACCCTCGTTCTTGTATTCGATCAGGGGATCCTTCTGGCCGTAGCCCCGCAGCCCCACCGACTCCCGCAGGGCATCCATCGCCTGCAGATGTTCGCGCCAGAGGGTATCGATCTGCTGGAGGATGAAGAAGCGCTCGGCCTGGCGCATCAGGCCAGGATTCTGAGCTTCGATCTGGCCTTCCTTGATGTCGTAGGCATTGCGCATCTGCTCCTGCAGGAAGGCCTTGAGCTCCTCCATCGAGAGGCCGCGCACATGGGCCGGCTCCAGGTCGGCCAGCAGGTAGATGAATTCCTTCGTCTTAGCCACCAGCCGATCCAGATCCCATTCCTCCGGCGGCAGCTCGGGATTCACATAGGCCTCCACGATGTCATCAACGGTGCGCTCGCCGTAGCCGATCACCTGCTGCTTGAGTTCCCGGCCCTCCAGCACCCTGCGCCGCTCCGCATACACCGCCTTGCGCTGGTTGTTCATCACCTCGTCGTACTCGAACACCTGCTTGCGGATGTCGTAGTAGTAGGTTTCCACCTTCTTCTGGGCGCCTTCCAGTGAGCGGGTGAGCATGCCCGATTCGATCGGCATGTCCTCCTCCACCCGGAAGGCATTCATCAGCCCGGCCACCCGATCGCCGCCGAAGATGCGCAGCAGGTTGTCCTCCAGCGAGAGGAAGAAGCGGGTGGAGCCGGGGTCGCCCTGGCGGCCGGCGCGGCCCCGCAACTGGTTGTCCACCCGGCGGGATTCGTGGCGCTCGGTGCCGATCACATGCAGGCCGCCGGCCTCACGCACCTGCTGTTCCTCCAGCTTGGTGACCTGCTCGTATTCGGCCTTGACGCAGGCGATCGCCTCGCGCAGCTGCTGGATCTGGGGGTCTTCGGTGGGGGCCTTCTCGGCCGCCTGGGCGATGCGATCCTCCAGCTCCAGCACGCTGAGCTGGCGATCCCCCCAGGCCTTCACCAGCCCTTGGGCCAGCTGGACCAGCTGCCCATCGGTGGCCTCGCTGAGGGCACAGGGGTAGAGGGCGCCGATGGCGCGGGCCTCGGAGGGGGGCTTGGCGGCCGCACCGGCGGCGGCGGCGAACCCGCTGGCCTGGGCTGAGCGCTGCAGCGGCACCGGCGGCCGATGGCCCTCCTCGGGTCGCACCAGGCGCGGCAGCAGCACCTCCCGCAGCTTGAGGCGGGCCATGTAATCGGAGTTGCCGCCGAGGATGATGTCGGTGCCGCGGCCGGCCATGTTGGTGGCGATCGTCACGGCGCCGGCACGGCCCGCCTGGGCCACGATCTCGGCCTCCCGCTCCACGTTTTCGGGCTTGGCGTTCAGCAGGTTGTGGGGAATCTGCTGTTCGGCCAGCAGGGCGGAGAGCAGCTCCGATTTCTCCACGCTGGTGGTACCCACCAGCACCGGGCGACCAATCTTGTGGATCTCAGCGGTTTCGAGCGCCACGGCCCGCCACTTGGCCGGCTCGGTCTTGTACACCTGGTCGGTCCAGTCCTGGCGGGCCCGGGTGCGGTTGGTGGGCACAATCGCCACTTCCAGCTTGTAGGTCTTCTCGAACTCCACTTCTTCGGTCTTGGCGGTGCCGGTCATGCCGGCCAGACGCGGGTAGAGCAGGAAGAAGTTCTGGTAGGTGATCGAGGCGAGGGTCTGGGTTTCGGGCTGAATCGGCAGGGCCTCCTTGGCCTCGATCGCCTGGTGCTGGCCGTCGCTCCAGCGGCGGCCGGGCATCACCCGACCGGTGAACTCATCCACGATCACGGCGTCGCTGCCGCGCACGATGTAGTTCACATCCTTGATGAACAGCTCCTTGGCCTTGAGGGCGTTGTTGATGTAGTGGGCCCAGGGGTCGGCCGGATCGAACAGGTCGCTCACCCCCAGCAGCTGTTCCGCCTTGTCATACCCCTCATCGGTGAGGGTGCAGCTGCGCTGCTTCTCATCCACCTCGTAGTCGCCCTCGGGATCGATGCCGTCCTTGCCCACCTCGGCGGCCCGCACCAGCTCGGCGGCCACCTCGGCGGCCCGCTGGTACTTCTCCTGGGGACGCTCCACCTGGCCGGAGATGATCAGCGGCGTGCGGGCCTCGTCGATCAGGATCGAGTCCACCTCGTCGATCACGCAGTAGTGGAAGTCGCGCTGCACCACCTCGGCGATGTCGGTCGCCATGTTGTCGCGCAGGTAGTCGAAGCCCAGCTCCGAGTTGGTGGCGTAGGTGATGTCGCAGCCGTAGTTGAACCGGCGGCTGGCCGGATCCATGTCCTGCTGGATCAGGCCCACCGAGAGGCCGAGAAAACGATGGATCTGGCCCATCCACTCGGCGTCGCGGCGGGCCAGGTAGTCGTTCACCGTGACCACATGCACGCCGCGGCCGGTGAGGGCGTTGAGGTAGCTGGGCAGAGTGGCCACCAGGGTCTTGCCCTCGCCGGTCTTCATCTCGGCGATCTGGCCGTCGTGGAGCACCATGCCGCCGATCAGCTGCACGTCGAAGTGCCGCATGCCCAGCACCCGCTTGCCGGCCTCCCGCACCACGGCGAAGGCCTGGGGCAGCAGCTCATCGAGGAGCTTGCGCTCCCGCTCCAGGGTGGCCTCCGGCGCCAGGCCCCTGCCGCGGCACTCCTCCTGCAGGCTGGAAAGCTTCTGGCGGAACTCGCCGGTGAGACCGCGCAATTCGTCGTCGGAGAGGGGCTCGATCTCCTCCTCCAGCAGGTTCACGTCCGACACGATCGGCTGGTAGCGCTTCAGCTTGCGGGCATTGGGGTCACCCAGCAGGAGCTTGAGCATGGTGAGATCGGCTACCAGAGCAGTGGGGGCAGCCTACTGAGGCCGGTCCTGCGCGCTGGGAGGATGCAGCCATCTCCCTGAGGCGATGGCCCCGATCCAGCTCCTCCAGCACGCATGCGGCGCCCCGGGCCTGCGCTGGCTGGGCCTCGGCCCCGACCTGCGCCCCAGCCGCGGCCTGCTCAAGCTGCAACGCCTGCTCGACAAGCACGCGTTCTGGGCCCGGGGCCGCAGCGTTCCCGAGCTGCGGCGCCTGCTGGCCGGCAGCGAGGCGGTGGTGACCCTCTGGCGGGGCAAGCGCCTGGTGGGCTTCGGCAGGGCCACCAGCGATGGCCTCTGCCGGGCCGTGCTCTGGGATGTGGTGGTGGCCGGCGACCTGCAGGGCCGGGGCCTGGGCCGCCAGGTGGTGGAAGCCCTGCTGGCCGCCCCGACCGTGCGGGGCGTGGAGCGGGTGTATCTGATGACCACCAACAGTGCCGGCTTCTACCGCCAGCTGGGCTTCAGCGACGCCGCGCCCCAGGCCCTGCTGGTCAAGGCAGGGCGGCCATCAGCGAGCCCATCTCGATCGCCTGCAGGGCGTAGCTCCAGCCGAGATTGCTCTTGATGCCGGCCCGCTCGAGGGCCTGCTGCATGGTGTCGGTGGTCAGCACCCCGAAGATCACCGGCACGCCGGTCTGGCGGGCCACGGCCGCCACGCCCTTGCTCACCTCGGCCACCACCACATCGAAGTGGGGGGTGTCGCCGCGGATCACGGCTCCGAGGGTGATCACCACCTGGTAGCGGCCGCTGGCGGCCAACCGCTGGGCCACCAGCGGAATCTCGAAGCTGCCGGGCACCCAGGCCAGGTCCAGCTGGCTGCTGGTGGGGCTGATATCGATGCCGTGGCGGCCGAGGCAGTCGAGGCAGCCGCTCAGCAACTTGCCGGTGACCAGGTCGTTGAACCGGGCCACCACAATCGCCACGCGCAGGCCACTGGCACCGCTGAACTGTCCCTCAAAACTGGCCACGGGCATGCGCCACAGCCGTGGCGTCGACTCAAGGACGCAGCCTAAAAGGAAGGGCCGCTGGCGCTCAGACCACCAGGAAGCTGATGCCCCAGTTCACCAGCACCAGCGCCACCCAGGCCAGACCACCCAGGAGGATCAACCGGTTGGAACGGCCGCTGTCCTCCGTGCTGGCGTAGAGCACGGGCACCGCCACGATCAGGGCGAAGGACATCACCACCAGGGCCAGAACGGAAAGGGTGTTGAGGATCTGCATGGCTCAGGGGCAGGCCGTCCGGTCAGTGGGCGGATTCTCACACGCAGCCCCGAACCACCCCGGGCCAGCCAACCCAACCTTCACAACTCGATGCCGGGGCGAGGCCGGGGCGAGTTGGCAGGTAAGCCCCAGGCACCCGCCCTACGATCCCCCCAGCACCTGGGGAGCCCGTGGCAGCGGAAGCCGAGCAGCAGCTTTCGCTGATCGCCGGCCCGGCGCTGCAGGGGGATCTGTTCGCCCCCAACGGCCCGGAACCGCCTGCAGCACCCGCCGCGGGGCACGACGGCGACCCGGAGGCGGTGGCCCTGCAGGAGGCCGGTACCCGCCCGCGCCGGCGACGGGCGGCCAGACCCGCCGCAGCCCAGGCCGCCGCCCAAACCGCCGCCTGCCCCCCGGACGACCTGGACAGCTCCGACAGCCCGGACAGCCCGGGCGGCGGCGATCCCGACTCCGACCTGCCCGCCTGGCACCACCACAGCCTGGTGCAGCCGCTGCAGCTCACGCCGATGCTGCGCCACTACGTGGAGCTGAAGGCGGCCCACCCCGGGCGGCTGCTGCTCTACCGCCTCGGCGACTTCTTCGAATGCTTCTTCGAAGATGCGATCACCGCCTCGCGGCTGCTGGAGCTCACCCTCACCGGCAAGGAGGCCGGCAAGGCGATCGGGCGGGTGCCGATGGCCGGCATCCCCCACCACGCCGCCGAGCGCTACTGCGGCGAGCTGGTGCGCCGCGGCCACAGCGTGGCCCTCTGCGACCAGATCGAGGAGGCCTCCGCGAGGGGTCCCGCCAAGGGCGAGCTGCTCAAGCGCGAGATCACCCGCGTGCTCACCCCCGGCACGGTGCTGGAGGAGGGCATGCTCGCCGCCCGGCGCAACAACTGGCTCTGCGCCGTGGTGCTGGCGGCACCCAGCGGCGGCGGCGGCAGCGAGCGGGACCCGGAGCGGGCCGGCCTGCGCTGGGGCCTGGCCGTGGCCGATGTGAGCACCGGTGAGTTCCGGGTCACCGAGCGCAGCGGCAGCGACGCCCTGCACCAGGAGCTGCTGCAGGTGGAGGCCGCCGAGGTGCTCTGGCCCGGCGGCCTGGCGGCGGAGAGCCCCGCCTGGTGCCCCGGCGGCCTGCTGCTCACGCCCCTGCCCCGCACGCCCTTCGAGGCGCCGGAGGCCAGCGCCACCCTGCGGCAGCGCTTCGGCCTGGCCAGCCTCGCCGGCCTGGGACTGGCCGAGCTGCCCCTGGCCCTGCGCGCCGCCGGCGGCCTGGTGCACTACCTCGATGGCACCAGTGGCGAGCCCAGCGGTGGGCGCAGCGGTGGCGAGCCGGAACGGGGCGACCGAGCGCTGGTGCCGCTCGACCTGCCCACCAGCTGGCACGCCGGCGAGGCCCTGGTGCTCGACGCCGCCACCCGCCGCAACCTGGAGCTCACCCGCACCCAGCTGGGCGGCCAGCTGCAGGGCTCCCTGCTCTGGGCGCTCGACCGCACCCACACCGCCATGGGCGGCCGCTGCTTACGCCGCTGGATCGAGGCGCCGCTGGTGGAGCGCGAGGCGATCCTCAACCGCCAGGGCGGCGTGGGCGAGCTGGTGGCCCAGCGGCCCCTGCGCCTGGCGGTGCGCCGGCTGCTGCGGCCGATGGGCGACCTGGAGCGCCTGGCCGGCCGCGCCGGCGCCGGCACGGCCTCGGCCCGCGACCTGGTGGCCCTGGCCGATGGCCTGGAGCGCCTGCCGCTGCTGGCGGCCCAACTGGCCAAGGCCAGCAGCGCCCCGCTGCAGGCCCTGGCCCGCCCCTGGCCGGACCTCGATGGGCTGGCGGCCGAGCTGCGCCACACCCTGCTGGAGGCTCCGCCGCTGAGCCTCAGCGAGGGCGGCCTGATCCACGACGGCGTGGATCCGCTGCTGGACGGCCTGCGCAACCAGCTCGACGACCAGGACGCCTGGCTGGCCCAGCAGGAGGCGGCCGAGCGCCGGGCCAGCGGCATCGGCACCCTCAAACTCCAGTACCACCGCACGTTCGGCTACTTCCTGGCCGTGAGCCGGGCCAAGGCCGGCGCCGTGCCGGAGCACTGGATCCGCCGCCAGACCCTGGCCAACGAGGAGCGCTTCGTCACCCCCGATCTCAAGGCGCGCGAGAGCCAGATCCAGCAGCTGCGGGCCCGCGCCGCCCAGCGGGAATACGAGCTGTTCTGCGCCCTGCGGGCCCGGGTGGGCGAGCAGGCCGCCGCCATCCGCAGCGCCGCCCGCCTGGTGGCCGAGCTCGACGCCATCGCCTCCCTGGCAGAGGTGGCCGCCACCGGCGCCTACTGCTGCCCCGAGATCACCGACCCCACCGGCCCCGAGGCCCGCCTGCTGCAGATCGAAGCGGGCCGCCACCCGGTGGTGGAGCAGCTGCTGGTGGACGAGCCCTTCACCGCCAACGGCGTGGCGCTGGGGGCGGGCCAGCCCGACCTGGTGATCCTCACGGGCCCGAACGCCAGCGGCAAGAGCTGCTACCTGCGCCAGACCGGCCTGCTGCAGCTGATGGCCCAGATGGGCAGCTGGATTCCGGCCCGCGCCGCCCGCCTGGGCATCGCCGATCGGATCTTCACCCGCGTCGGCGCCGGCGACGACCTGGCGGCGGGCCAGTCCACCTTCATGGTGGAGATGGCCGAGACGGCCAACATCCTTCACCACGCCACGCCGCGCTCGCTGGTGCTGCTCGATGAGATCGGCCGGGGCACCGCCACCTTCGACGGCCTCTCGATCGCCTGGGCGGTGGCCGAACACCTGGCCACCCCGCCCGAGCTGGGCGGCATCGGCGCCCGCAGCATCTTCGCCACCCACTACCACGAGCTCAACGCCCTGGCGGACCAGCGGCCCAACGTGGCCAACGCCCAGGTGCTGGTGGAGGAAACCGGCGACAGCCTGCGCTTCCTGCACCGGGTGGTGAGCGGCGGCGCCAGCCGCAGCTACGGCATCGAGGCCGCCCGCCTGGCCGGCGTACCCGCCCCCGTGCTGCAGCGCGCCCGCCAGGTGCTGGCCCGCATCGAAGCCAACAGCCAGATCAGGCTGGAACCCACCTCGCCGGCTCAGGCGGACGGGGCGCTCGCCGCCTGAAGCCAGGCAGCCCGCAGCAGGGCGTTGCAGGCGGCGGCCACCAGTCCGGCTCCGCCCTTGGACCCCTCGAGCCCCACGTGGGCCAGGCCACTGGCAGCCAGGTGGTGCTTGCTCTCCGCCACCCCCACGAACCCCACCGGCATGCCGATCACCAGGGCGGGTGGCTGTCCGGGTACTGCCCCAGCCGCGCCGCTGCCCACCTGCTCCAGCAACAGCTCCAGGGCCGTGGGCGCACTGCCGATCAGCACCACCGGCGCCACGCCATGGCCGCCGCTGGCCTGACCAACCTCCGCCAGAGCCAGCGCCATACCCGCCGCGGCGCGGGTCGATCCGGCCGGCGCCTGCGCAGGAGCCCAATCCAGCACGCTGCGCACCCGATTGCCGAAGGTGCGCCGCGCCATCGGCCCCACGGCCGCCGCCGCCATTTCCGTATCCGTGAGAATCGGCGCCCCTGCCGCCAGGGCCGCCAGGCCGGCCTCGCAGGCCCCCGGCGAGAAGCGCACCGCGCCGGCCAGTTCCGGATCGCCGCTGCTGTGGATCAGCCGCAGCACCACGTCCTGCTGGAGCGCCGTGAGCGGCCCCAGGGCTGCCTCCATGCCCGGCATCGCCCGGATGATCCGCAGGCTCTCGCGGAAAATCGGATGGTCAAAGTCGGCCCCGGCAACCGGCATGGAACGTCTTCCGTCGCCCGCCCACCCTGCCGCAGGCCTGCCGACACGCCGCGCAAGCTGAGCCGATCCCCAGCCGCATCCCGCGAGCAGGAAGAAGCCAGCAGCAAGCAACAACTGGCCAACCTGCAACCTCCAACCTTCGACCTCCAACCTGCGACCTCAAACCTGCGACCTCAAACCTCCAACCAGGCTGACGTCCCGGCAAGTCAAGGGAAGGCAGCGCTAGAGCCGGTGCCGGTGCGACAGCATCCTGAGTTCCGTACAGAATGTACAGCTCGTACAGTCTGTACAGAAGCAAGGACACTCCTGAACACCCCCCGCCCCGGCTCGGGCCCCGCCCCGGAGACCCCCTTGGGCGTGGAGCAGGCCCGGCGGCGACTGCCCGAGCTCCTGGAGCGGGCCGCAGCTGGTGAACGCTTCGTGATTCAGCGGCACCGCACCCCCATGGCCGCCCTGGTGCCTCTGGCCGGGCATGTTCCCTCCGATCCGCGTCTGCGGCAGCAGCAGGTGCAGAGCTTGATGGCCCTGCGGGGCAGCGGTCGCGGCTGCTGGGATGCCAGCCAGCGCCATCCGGCCCGGCCGGCACCGGCTGCACCGGCCTTCGTGCAGCCGGTGCAGCAGCCAGGGCAGCCGCCGCCCCAGCAGTCCGGCTTCCATCCCCACTGGCTGGCCCAGGGCTCCCGGATCGCCCTTGATGGCACGGCGCTGGTGGCCTTTCTGGCGGACGCCAAGGGCACCGGCAAGCACCTCGAGCCCCTGCTGCAGGGAATTGCGTCGGGCCACTGGACCGGGGTCGTGAGCTGCCTGAGCCTGATCCGGGTGCTGGAAGGGCCCCTGGCCCAGGGCGATGAAGCCCTGGCTCAGCGCTACGCCAGAGCCTTCGAAAACCCGCAGATCTGGCAGCTGATCCCCGCCGATGGCGTGATCGCGGCTGCGGCGGCGCGCTTGCGCCGCCAGGAGCCCCAGCTCGACGACAGCGCCGCCATCGAACTGGCCACCGCCATCCAGGCGGATGCGGCGATCCTGGTCACCAACCATCCAGCCCTGGCCCAGACTGGTCAGCACCCCGTGCTCAGCGCCCTGCGGATCTGAGCGACGCGCAGTCCGCATCCCGCCGCCCTCCAGGCAGCTCCCCGTCCAGCCCATGCCGATCCACCTGCTCTGGGGCGACGACGAAGCGGCCCGAACCCGCGCGGTGGAAGCACTGATCGAGCGGTTGGTGGATCCGGCCTGGGCCACGATCAACCTCAGCCGCCTCGACGGCCACGATCCGGCCCAGGCGGCCCAGGCCCTGGAGGAGGCCCGCACGCCCCCGTTCGGGGGCGGGGCGCGGCTGGTGCTGCTGCAGCGCAGCCCCTTCTGCAACCAGTGCCCCGCCGAGCTGGCCGACCAGCTGGAGGCCACCCTGGAACTGATCCCGGCCCAGTGCCATCTGCTGCTGGTGAATCCGGCCAAGCCCGACGGCCGCCTGCGCACCACCAAGACCCTGCAGAAGCTGGCCAAGGCCGACGCCGGGGCGGTGTTCGAGCGGAGCTTCGCCCTGCCGGCCATCTGGGATGGGGCCGGCCAGGTGGAGCTGGTGGCCCACACCGCCCAGGAGCTGGGGTTGCGGCTGGAGCCCGCCGCGGCCGAGGCGCTGGTGCAGGCGATCGGCAGCGACAGTGCCCGGCTGGCCAGTGAACTGGAAAAGCTGAGCCTGTATGCCGCAGCCGGCGCAGAGCCCGGCCCGGCCGGGGCGATCACCCTCCAGGCCGTGCAGGCCCTGGTGGGAGGCCAGAGCACCAGCGCCCTGGCGGTGGGGGAGTGCCTGCTGGCGGGCAAACCGGCCGACGCCATCGCCCTGGTGGATGCCCTGCTGGAGGCCAACGAACCGGCGCTCCGCATCGTGGCCTCGCTCACCAGCCAGATCCGCGGCTGGCTGTGGGTGGCCCTGCTCGACCAGAAGGGGGAAAGCGACGTGGCGGTGATCGCCAAGGCCGCCGGCATCGGCAACCCCAAGCGCATCTACGTGCTGCGCAAGCAGATCCGCGGCAAGCCGCCGGCCCGCTTCCTGCGCCTGCTGGGGCAGCTGCTGGAGGTGGAGGCCAGCCTCAAGCGGGGCCAGGAGCCCGGCGATGCCTTCCGTGACGGCTTCCTGCTCCTGCCCCCTGGCGGCGGATAATCGTCAGCTTCCGTCCGCCCGCCACCGCCGCGCCCCCCATGGCCTTGCTGGTTCAGAAGTTCGGCGGCACCTCGGTGGCCGATGTGGAGCGCATCCAGGCGGTGGCCCGCCGCATCGCCGCCAGCCGCGACGACGGCCACGACCTGGTGATCGTGGTGTCGGCCATGGGTCACACCACCGATGAGCTCACCGGCCTGGCCCGGGCCCTCTGCAGCGACCCGCCCCAGCGGGAGATGGACATGCTGCTGGCCACCGGTGAGCAGGTGTCGATCGCCCTGCTGTCGATGGCGCTGCACAGCCTGGGGGTGCCGGCCACCTCGATGACGGGCACCCAGGCCGGCATCGTGACCGAATCGGCCCACGGGCGGGCGCGCATCCTTGAGATCCGCACCGAACGGCTGCGGCGGCTGCTGGAGGAGGGCCAGGTGGTGGTGGTGGCCGGCTTCCAGGGCACCAGCAACTCCGCCAGCGGCACCCCGGAGATCACCACCCTGGGCCGGGGCGGCTCCGACACCTCGGCGGTGGCCCTGGCGGCGGCGCTAGGGGCCGAAGCCTGCGAGATCTACAGCGACGTGCCCGGGGTGCTCAGCACCGATCCGCGCAAGGTGGCCGACGCCCAGCTGATGGAGCAGGTGAGCTGCAACGAGATGCTGGAACTGGCCAGCCTCGGTGCCGCGGTGCTGCACCCCCGGGCGGTGGAAATCGCCCGGAACTACGGCGTGCCCCTGGTGGTGCGCTCCAGCTGGAGCGAGGCCCCGGGCACCCGCCTCACCAGTGGGGCGCCGCGGCCGATCGGCCACGGCGGCCTGGAGCTGGGCCGGCCGGTGGATGGGGCGGAACTGGAGGAGCAGCAGGCGGTGATCGCCCTGGCCCACGTGCCGGACCGGCCGGGGGTGGCCGCCCTGCTGTTCGAGGCACTCGGCGCCGCCGGACTGAACGTGGATCTGATCGTGCAGGCCACCCATGAGGGCGCCTCCAACGACATCGCCTTCACCCTGGCCGCCACCGATCTGGATCGGGCCGAACTGGTGTGTCGCGAGGTGCTGGCCGCCCTGGGGGCAGCCCCGGGCAGTGATGGCGGCGCCCAGCTGAGCGCCGAGGCCGGCCTGGCCAAACTCAGCATCGCCGGCGCCGGCATCATGGGTCGCCCCGGCGTGGCCGCCCGCCTGTTCGACACCCTGGCCCGCGGCGGCATCAACCTGCGCCTGATCGCCACCAGCGAGGTGAAGGTGAGTTGCCTGGTGGCCGGCCAGCAGGGGGCCAAGGCCCTGCGGGCCGCCGCCGACGCCTTCGAGCTCAGCGAGGCCCAGCTGCGCCACAACCCCGAACCCTGCCACGTGGGCGATCCGGCCGTGCGCGGGGTGGCCCTCGATCTGGGCCAGGCCCAGGTGGCCGTGCGCCGCGTGCCCGACCGGCCCGGCACCGCCGCGGCCGTGTGCCGGGCCCTGGCCGACGCGGCAATCAGCGTGGAGGCGATCGTGCAGTCGGAACGCACCACCGAAGGCGGCAAGGACATCACCTTCACCCTCAAGCGCGACGAGCGCCAGCGGGCCGAGCAGGCCCTGGCCCCGCTGCTGCAGCAATGGCCCGGCGCCCGCTTCGAGGAGGGCTCCGCCATCGCCCGGGTGAGCGCCGTGGGCGCCGGCATGCCCTGCACACCGGGCACGGCAGCCCGGATGTTCCGCGCCCTGGCCGATGAGGCGATCAACATCGAACTGATCGCCACCAGCGAGATCCGCACCAGCTGCGTGGTGGCCGAAGCCGACGGCGTCCGCGCCCTGCAGGCCGTGCACACCGCCTTCCACCTGGGCGGCAGCGTGAGCCACCGCGCCGAAGGCACCGAAGCCCCGGTGTAACCCGGCGGCTGGAGACTTGCTTCCCGGGCACTGATCGTGATCCGGGTGAAATGAAGGACCAGAGGGCCGGTGCGTCGCTCAAACCCGCTTCTCAGAGCTCATCTCAGCAAGAGCAACCCCAGAGGCGCGGCTCGCCGTGGACTGGATCGAACATGCGGATAGCGGACCCGCATAAACTGCCGTTCAACAGCAAGGGATACGGGCAGAGTCCAGACAGAGCGATAGAACTCAAGACTACAATCCTTTTGGATCCGATCGTCTTAGACTGACTGCGGAGCTCGCTTCAGGCCGGATATCAGATCCGCCCATACAGCGTTCGAAGGGCCTGTAAGGCAACAACAAATCTAAGACCGGACAAGAGGCCAGGAGGCCAGTGTTAATCCCAGATGCAATTACAATGCTTCTGCTCACTTCAGGCTCTGTTCAATGGCTTTAGACTTCGCCTATAAAAGGATAGCCAGGCCATTCCAGTCTCCGCTAGGCTATTATATTGCGTCAAGCATTGATAAGTCATATTTGGTGCATCCTGAATATGCTTCAAACAGGGCAACTGCAATCAGAGGGTATCATACTATTGAGTCGGATCTTTCTCGTCTTTTTGACTACGTAGAACCAGATGACAGGAATCTAGGCACGTTCTCAACACGGATATACGAGATCTTGCTCAGAGCGGCAACTGAGTGCGAGGCGAATTGTAAGGCCATCCTGTCAGCAAATGATTATTTGAAAGATGGCAACTTGTCGATGAGTGACTATAAGAAGATTGAGAGAGCTACAAGGCTTAGCGAATATAAGCTAAAGCTGTCGAGCTGGGCAGGTGGTCCAAAGCTTGTTCAGCCTCTGCAGTCTTGGTCTAGTGGCAACTCGTTGCCTTGGTATACTGACTATAACAGTGTAAAGCATAACAGAGTAGATAGTTTCTCGAAAGCAAGCCTTGAGAATGCGATTGACTCAGTTGCGGCCCTCTTTGCAATACTCTACTCGCAGTTTAATGTATTGGCTTTTAGTTCTAACGAACTTGTCTCGTCCATTGATAGCTGGGATGGCTGGCTGACGCATTCAAATTCAATGTTTTTGATTAAGTCTCCGACCTCGTGGAGCCTAGATGAATGCTATGGATTTGGCCCGAGCCCGTCATCGTTTATTTCTTATGACTTTAATGGTTGAAGTGGCAAAGAGTTATTGGTCGTTATGCTTTTGCTTGCGTCTTGTGAAGGATTCTGATGAATGTTGATCTGCCCAACACATTTCGGTAAAGAAGTATACTCTGATTTGGGGGGCTCTTCGAACGAACAAGGATAGATCGTGCGCAGCCACGATCTTATCCGGTGGTTGGACTAGCCCTCTTCGCTATTGACCAGTGGCTTACGGTAGATACGTCGGCCCGAATCTCAGCTTTTCTTTTGATTTCTGGCTGGTTGAATCGTGCCGCCTGG
>CALRKN020000037.1:0-20387 GCA_943368005.1 Bradyrhizobium ivorense
CTTCCCCTTGGCAGGAACCGAGCCAAAGCCGTCGCCACCACTGGGCGGTGGCGGATCGTCGTCGGTCCCGTCGGCCCGCTCCAGTGAGCTGTGGGAGGCCCAGGCCCGCAGCAGGGTGCCATCCACCGAGAAGTGCTCGGAACTCAACAGTGGCTTGACCTCAGGAGCAGCCAGCAGCAGCCCCAGAAACTTGGCCATGAGCTCCTCGTACTGCTTCGCAGAAGCCTGCGGCTACAGCAGCCAATCACGGTTCTTGGTGAACGTGGTGGCATGCCAGACGGGATCGTCGGGGTTCAGGCCGACAAACCAGCGGAACAGCAGGTTGTAGTCCAGCTGCTCGATGAGCATGCGATCCGATCGAATGCCGTAGATCGCCTGCAGCAACAGGGCCAGAAGCAACTGCTCAGCAGGTATTGAGGGCCTGCCGCCCTCGGGGTAAAGCCTGCAAAAGCTGGGGTTCAGCCGATCGAGCGCCTGACCCGCCAGCTTCCGTACCTCCCGCAGGGGATGGCCCTTGGGGATTCGGTCCTCGGTGGAGACGTAGGAGCACAGAGGACCGGTCCTCTCCTGCTGGCCGCGCATCCGCTCAGTGCCGCTGGGCCATTCTCCCGCGGCTCGGTTGGTTTTTCAGTAACCTCCCAGGGAAACCGCCTGGATTCGCCCAATTCTGCGCTGGAAAGACAGAACATCCAGCTGTCGCGACAGAACATCATCGGTCGCCTCCGATCCAGTTCAGGAAAACTGATCGAAGCGATTCACTGCTCTGTGGGCTGGCCGACCAAACCCTACGCAATGATACCTATGGTTCCGTAACCGCCTGGAGCCGTATTGGCAGCAAACTCCTGGATCCCAAGGTTCTGGCAACCGCTAAGATTCCCACCATTCCCACCATTCCCACCATTCCCACCAGAAAAGGTATCAGACAGAAAAGCGCATGCCGCTTTCATACACAAATTTAGTATCGATCCCTGATCACTGATCATGTCAACAAGGGTTGATGCGGCGGTGCCTACAAGTAAGGAAGCGTAGAATTTGCAATGTGGGCCATGCAGACAGCCGGAGCGCGAAACTTTGTGATCATTTTACAATCAGCAGTGGGGCTAGCTCGGTACCAGCCCAGGTTTAAATACATCACAATCCAATCCAAGCTATCATGGCACTCATTGGGGTATCCCAAAAGATTTCGTCCGGGATGACCACGGGCTCAAGCATGCCTAGATGCCGCAGTGAATCTCAGTGGCAGGCATTAATCATTTCTGAATATTTCGAGAGCCCTTTACGCTGTGAGCTCTACTTCCAGACAGCCAGCCCCCATCTGTATTCACACTCTACAAAGCTAATTAAAACACTTAATAGTTGCAGCAAGAAGGAACACAGCCAGTGCAAGTGACCTTGTTTTTACGACACGCTAAGACTGGGTTCAGTATAGAAAATATTACCCAGTCTCTAGAGGATAACTTTCCCCCCGGTTTATCGGTGAAGAAGTTCATGTCCACGTTTGTGAACCAAGGCTTCTTCAGCAATCTGATCTCTGGATTCGAGGCGTCACTCCAACAAGGTGATGTAAACCACATTACGGGACACATTCACTACCTAGCCTTCTTTCTGGATGCCAAGCGAACGATCATTACCATGCACGATTGTGAACGGCTCATGTCAGATGACTGGGGACCAATAAAAAAAAGTATATACAAACGCCTTTACTTTGCCTGGCCAGCAAGATACTGCCGCCATGTTACAACAATCTCAGAAGAGTCCAGGAATTGTCTTATCAAGCATGCAGGAGTTCCAGCAAAAAAAATATGCGTAATTCCTAATGGTATCGATGCACGGTTCCGTCCGATAGAGCTGTCACCACTTGATAGGCAGAAGATTCTGAAAAATGATTCGCAAACCAAGACACTTCTGCATATATCGGGCTTGCAAACAAATAAGAACATTGAACGCCTGCTTAAAGCGCTTGTAGATACGGACATTAAACTGATAAGAGTTGGAGCATTGAAAGCTGCTCACATTGAGTTCTTAAGGAAGCATAAGATCGATTATCTTCATTTTGAGAACGTCAGCTTTGATCTTCTGCTAAGGATATATAATGCAGTTGACTGTCTCGTTTTCCCGTCCTTAATCGAAGGTTTTGGACTTCCGGTAATTGAGGCCCAAGCGTGCGGCTGCCCTGTCATTACCTCAGATACATCCTCCCTGCCAGAGGTAGCCGGTGATGGCGCTTTTCTTGTCGATCCATATTCCACCACAAGTATCCGCGCCGGGATTCAAAAGGTTCTTGGCGACGATAAACTTCGGAAAAGATTAATTCAGAAAGGATATCTCAATATCCAGCGTTTTGCGTGGCCAAATATTGCTCAACTTTACTATAAACTATATACCACGATCTGTTTACACGGCGAGAATAGAAAATGAAAATCTTGCAAGTGATTCCTAGCTACTGGCCAGCAATCCAATTCGGAGGAACAGTCGTTGCCTCCCATGCCTTAAATAAGGTGCTTGTCCAAAAGGGGGTTGACCTAACAGTATACACCACTTCTGTAGGACTAGAAGGCAAAGTGCCAGTTGATCAGTATTTGTTTATTGATGGCGTGAGGGTTCGGTATAGCGGATTTGTTAAAGCACTTGAGTTCTTAGGTGCCACCGGTTGGCAGTTCTCGCCGCAATTTACATATATACTTAATCGTAACATTGCCGACTTTGATGTGGTTCATATAATCGGAGTATGGAACTATCCAACCACTCTAGCTGCAGTGCGCAGCTGGCACACGAAGAAGCCTTTCGCCTTCAGTCCGCATGGAGCACTTTATCCATATACTGCCGGCAAGAAGTTCTGGAAAAAATGGTTATATTATCAGCTTTTTCTCAAATCAAGCTTGAAGGGCGCAGCCGCTTTTCACTATACGTCTGAGGACGAAGCCAAACAATGTCATCGCTTTCTTCAGCTGCCCAATCCCTATGAAATCATTCCCAACGGAATTGATCTTACTGATTTTGGGAGGCTACCAGCTTACGCAGAACTTCGAGATCGCTATCCAGAGCTGCGCGGAAAAAAGGTCTTGCTCTTTTTGGGGAGAATCAACTGGAAAAAGGGGATTGATATTCTTATCCGTGCATTCGCGCGTGTAGCCTCAGAGAAGCAGGAAGCCCATCTACTGATCGTCGGAAATGATGAAGAAAATTACAGGCAAAATGTCGAGAAATGGTTGAAGGAATACGGGATTGAAGAACGGACCACCTTCACAGGCCCGCTGATGGGGAAGGATAAGCTAATGGCTTTTTCAGGAAGCGATGTCTTTGTGTTGCCTTCTTACTCTGAGAATTTCGGTATGACCGTAGTGGAGGCGATGGCCTGTGGCCTACCAGTCGTTATCAGCGATCAGGTGGGAATATCTCCAGTAATTAGAGAAAGAAATGCAGGCATCGTTGTAAAGGCAGAAATAGATTGCGTTTATCAAGGGATCATGGATCTGCTCTGCAATGTCGCTACTCGCAAGGCCTGCGTTGAGAACGGCAAAAAAACTGTTTACGAGTTATACGATATTCACAATGTGGCTGATCGCATGATTAGATTCTATGCCAGGATATCTGAAACAGAGCCTGGCTCGGGTAATTCTTGGGCCCCACTATAGAGATACATCAAGGAACGCCCCCATATCCGAACCATATCCGAAGAAAAGACATGTAAAAGTGCATGAACAAGAGCAGGGATTTCCTCGTTTGAGTTATAAAGAGTGGTTACGATTTACCATAACATCAACCCCAGGCACGTCGGTGTTGATCCGAAGATTGTTCAATGCTTCGTCGCATGAAAGGTATAAATAGGACCGATTCCCTGGCTTGAGATCCACTTCAACAGGAAAGACCATGTCCACTAACCATTGTGCCCCAATTGGCCTAACCGCGCTACTGGCTGGCAGCAGCGACCCGAAGGCGAATGAGACTGCTCAGTCGACAGCTTGGCCCGTGTGCTGAAGAACGCACATTACCGTGCCAACAGATTCGTCTAAGCCATATATAGCTGATTACGGACATTCTGACATGAGATTAACGCTGGAATTAGATGAAGCCTAGCGGGTATCAGATTTTCAACGAGCCCTACTTAGGGCCTCCTGAGAAAGTCGGAGCCGCTGCCGCCAATACAGATTCTGGCAGTCAGGTGCCTTGCTGAGTGATTATCAAGCCGCAGCTGTCTCAACGCTTGATGGCAGTTTGTTGCGCCTCAGAGCTACAAGCTGGCTGCTCAGGATCTGCAGCCAGAAGGCAAACAAGGCAAAAAGAAGCTGGAGCAGCTTCTCCAGGTTCATCGCCAGGATCGCCATGGCAATGGCTGAACCCTGTGTCGCCGCAAGCTTCTCGCGGATTAGCCCCAAGCCGAATCTGCGTTTCCCCTGGCCAATCTTGCCTTCTACCGCATTGCGTTGACGTTGGTCATCAGCAAATTGTCTCCTCGCTTCTGCCACGAGCTCTGGATCATTCTTGGGGCGACCAAGGCGAAGGCCGCTCAGGCGGATTCCATGGCGCTGGCAAAAGGCTCGATTGGCACGGGTCCGATAAATTTGATCAGCACAGATAACTTCTGGATAATGGCCGTGACGGCGGCGATAGGCTCGTGCCTGCGCTCTCAGATCTTCTCCTTCGTTGTAGCGGTCATGGCTCAGACGATCCAGAAAGGTAAACCCAGCGCTTGTCACCGACAGAGAGATCTTGGCCTCGAACTCAACGTTACAACGCGCCTTGCCGCGCACGATCGGCCTGATATGAGCCTGATACAAGCTGACGATCCTGTGAGGGATACTTCTGCTATCTGAGTGGTAGAGAATTCGCTGTTGTCGAACCAGTTCGCTGACCCCTAGAAGCCTCTGGTACCAGTGCCGACCAGCTGCCAGGAGGCTTGCGCCGCGGTCGATCAGCGCGTCGATGCTGGCAAGATTGCGATCCAGATGGGCAATTTGCTGCTTGATGGCTTTGCGGATCTTGCTAATGCGAGGCCTCTTCTTCTTGGCCACCGCAAGAAACTGCTGCCTGGCCTTCTTCCGGTGTGTGCGAGGCTTGGGCCCAAAGACCTCCCTGACCGGAGGGTGCATCGCGTCAATCAATTTCTCGGTGACTTCACGTGCTTCATTGAGAAGGGATATATCAGTCGGATGCCGGATATCAGCTGGCGCGCATGTGGCATCAATCAGCAGGGAACCCTGGTTGCTCACCGCTTTGGTCGTCGGCCCCTGTTGAGCGGCACTGCTGGCTGAGCCGCCATCCTGGTCACCATCATCATGGTCATCGGCTGTCTCTGATTGAATGGCAGACAAGCCATGACGAACAATCCGCTCGTTGCAGTCATTGATCACAGCTTCCGGCAATCGCTTGCGGAAATACACCATTATCGATGGATCAAACGGGGCCGAATCCGGAAAGGCCTTCAAGCCAATGAAATACTGAAGATAGGGATTCTCCTTGATCTGCTCAACCAGCTCTTCATCCGTGAGCCCCAATCGGGCCTTGATGATCAGTGCGCCAAGCGCCATTTGAAATGGCTTGGCGGGGGCGCCGAATCCCCTGCAGAACTGTGATGCGTAGTCATCCTCCAGCTCATCCCATGGGATCAGCGCGTGCAGCTTGATCCAGCGATTGTTGCCTGAGAGTTTGCCGCCAAACGGCAGGAAGAAGTCTTCAAACGAGAGCTGATGACGAGGCTCACGTCGGTACATGTGGAAAACTTTGGTCGGAAATTTGGCCGGAACAGGCCGATTTGCGCACATTTTACCGGCAGAAGCTGCTCAGATCCATTGCGGCGCAGGAGATCTGGTGTTTCTCAGGAGGCCCTACTTAGGGACTTCTGAAAAAAGAACCTCAGGATGGATCCGAATTCGGTCAACGAGCAGGGCGCAGGCAGCGCATGCGCACGGCTAAACAGCAACCGGTACATCAGCCATTCCGGTGACTTTCAGGAAAGATGTCACTCCTTGGCTGCCACTCCTTGGCTGCCACTCAGGCGGCCTGGGTCAAGGGTAGCGCCAGGAACGGTTCCGACTCTTCTGGAGGCTTGTTGATCCACACTTCTGCCGGTTGTCGCCAGCAGCGCGTGGATTGGCTCCAGCGTCTTGGATGGGCCTGGCGGGCCTTTTCGAAGCTATTGGCTCGCTGCTGGCAAATTGCGGTGGCGGTACCGGTGGGACGCTGGTGAGGCGTGACGAACTTTATACCGCTGTGGCGGTGCCGGTGGTTGTACCAGTCGACAAACACCGCCACCTACTGGCATGCCTCGTCTTTGCTGGCAAAGGGCCGCCTGGGGGAGTCAGTCCAGTGTTTGACCGTACGGAACAGGAATTCTGAGTAGGGGTTGTCGTTGGAGACCCTTGGCCTGAAAAAGGTTCTGAGGACGCCCATCTCCCCCAGCCTTGATTCAAGCGTGGCCCCACGCATTGCATTGCCGTTGTCGGCATGAAGGATGAGTGGCGGCTGGTGGCACTGGTTGCTGCCAAAGCCGCTGGGGCGTCGGTAGCGCTCCTTGGGGCAGGCCCTCTGCACCAGATCCGCAGCGATCTCAGCCGATTCCACCTCAGCCACATCCCAGGCCACCACCTTGCGGCTCCAGACATCGACCACGAAGTAGAGGTACAGCCACGCCCTCCTCACCGTGGTCGGCAGATGGGTGATCTCCCACGACCAGAGCGCATTGGTTCGATCCGCCATCAGACGCGGCACGGAGCGAGGTTCCTGCGGCAGCCGGGCGCGCCCACGCCGGTGGCACTGCCCAGCCTGGTGCAACACCCGATAGAAGCTGCTCTCTGAGCAGTGTAGAGCCCTTGATCGGCCAGGACCAGCACGATCTGACATGGCAGCAGATTATAGTACTCCAGCTGGTTGCACGTAGGCAGGATCCGCTGGCGCTCTTCCTCACTCAGCCGGTGACTCACCAGGCGAGGGCTACCTTTACGGCGGTCCCTGCCGTCCCCATCACCCAGAAATGCCTTCCGCCAGTGTTTGAGGGTTCGCAGGCAGATGCCGATCTCACTGCAGGCGCTCACCAAGCAGGCGCCAGCGGCATTCGCTTCGCCGATCAACTCGATCACCTTCCGCCGGTGCGCGGCGCCCATCAGCCTTCCGCGTCCTCCGAACAGAAGGCATCTCACTTTTTTCGCAGCACCATCCATGCCGCCATCTCCGCCATGGCTCTCTCCTTGGGCTGCAGCTCCTTCTTGAGGGCCTTGATCTCCCGCTGCTCCTGGGCGCGGAGCTTCTCGAGCTCCTTCTGCTCGGCCATCGTCAGCATTGGCTGTTCATGGGCATCATGGGCGGCCTGCCGCCAACGGCTCACCTGCTCAGGGAAGAGGCCCCGCTCCGGGCAATAGGCGCTGAGCTCGGTGGCATTCAGGCCAGCCGGCTCCATCACCTCCGTGAACATGTCGGCAGCGCTCCCTGCAACCGCCAGGTCTTCCTCCATTTGTAGAGGGTGATCACGTGGATGCCCAGCTCCTCTGCAATCCGGGCCACGCTCTGCCTGTGCGGCGGGCACATCCGCCTCCTCACATCAGCCTTGACAGAAGAGTATAAAAATTCAAACTTGACAAGCCGCGCAGAAGCGGTTACTCATTGGAATAGAAACAAAAGCACTTGAATGAAGACCATGACTGGCAGCAATGAGCAGTTAGCGTCATCTGTCCCAACACCTTCAGCCCGAGTGGGGAGAGACACTTTTGCCTTGATGGGAATAGCCGCCTTGCTGATTGCGAACTCCCATCTTGAACCGCTCTACCCATCTGCATGGCTGGCAGCAGATGGCCTGATTGGGAACTTGATGTTTTTTGCGATTTCCGGATACGGGATTATCAAGAGTCAGACCAGCAGGCAATCAAAACTAACGACATTCGTGCCAAAAAGGATCCTTAGAATTTACCCAGCTCTCTGGTTTGTCACCTTGATCTCATTGATCACGAGATTCCAGCCAACACCGCATTCAGCGGGAGAAGGAGTCAGGACCCTGATTTGGCCAACTGATTATGGATTCATTGCCAATATTATGATCTTTTACGTGATCGGATGGTGGGCAGCAAGGCTGTCACGATCCAACAGAAATCGGCTTCATGCATCCCTTACATTGATCTGGCTGATGGCCACAGCTGGGCTATCCACATTCAGCCATTTCGCCGCCAGAACACCGTTTGGATCACTGCCAGGCTTGTGGTGGAGCCTTCTTTTTCTGATTGGATTTATGGGCGGAGGAGCCTTGAGCGACGGTGACAGAGACGGACAAGCCCAAAGCCTGTCGGGACAGAATCGGTCAATCGCTGTAATTGCGACAACAGCCGTAATTTATGTGGCACTCAAGTTTAGCTATTATCGATTTTCCATTGGACTGCCAACGCCCATTGTGGCAGCTGGTCTTCAGGGGCTGGGTGTTGCCATTGCCTGGGGCCTCCTGCGACAGCGGATGGCCATCAACCAGCTTCTAGAGAGGCTGAGGATTTACAAGCCTCTGTCCTGGATAGGCAAATCAAGCTTGGAAATCTACCTTTCACACATCTGGTTCATCGAAATCCTGCGAACATATCAGGTGAACTGGGGTGTCAAGGTTATTCTCTTTTACATCTCCACAATTGTGACGGCATTCGCGATTAGGAGAGTCATAGAAGCAGTCACTGGGCGAATCACAAGACTGGTTTCCGAAAGAGGCTGAGCTCACCAATAAACAGCGATCTCGGATGACCACCAATCCCTCAAGCCCGCCTGATGGATCCGGTTCTCCGTGAGGCCGCAGGGATGCGCTGCATCAGGTACAAACTGCAGCACAAAGTCGAGTAAAGCAAAGGGTGGATTACAGAGGCGCTATAGAGCAGATCATCCAATTGCGGTCGAGGGTGAGCATGATCATAAATCGAAATCAGTCTCTTAATCGGCGGTGAGGCTACCTTCATGCCAAAGGGATAAAAATGAGCAGTCACCGATTTGCGAGTCGCAGACGAAGCTGTAGGCAGCTCCGATCCATGGGCAACGAGAGAATTCCAGAGCACGAGATCCCCCTTGCGCAACAGCAAGGCCTTGGGCTCAATGGCTGACCTCTGCAGCGCTTCACGCAGCTGGCTGGTGCGCTCACTGAGCTGAACCAGCCCCTGCATCTCGGTGGCGACAGGCAGGCTCTGGCTGCGTGGATAGATCACAAACGGTCCCGATTCCGCCGTGATGTCCTCCAGGGCGAACCAGAGGCCCAGCAGATGGCCGCGCGGCTCCGTATCGAGAAACCAGGTGTCGAGATGCAGCTCGGTGCCGACGGAGCGATCGAACAGCATCGTTTGCCAGTTGACCCAACGCTGGATTCCTGTACAGGCTTCCAGCGACTTGGCGATGGCTGGGCTGAACACCAGCCTGCGGATCGCTCCCGAAAGCCTGGGGGCCAGGCCCAGCAGATGGGGATTCTGGATGGAGCGCACCATCTGGCCCTGGTCATTCCAGCGAGCGCGCTCATAGCCGACCACGCCCTGCCCGCGGAAGATCAGCAGCGGGTTGTGGCGAGATGCCCGCTGAGCCCGCAGCACCGCATCGATCTGCTCCAGGGGAATCGCTGCGGGGATGACGACATAGCCCTCGCTGCGGAAGCGCTCGCTCAGGGTAGGACTGGAACTGGTGACAACGTTCATCGGGCAGGTGAAAGAAAGACAGAAAGAGTTATGCCACGGGTGAGTGTGGGCCACGCAGCTCCTGCAGCATCAGCCAGATCTGCAGTTCGGCATAGCCACGCTGCATCGCGTAGAACCATCCCGCCCGGCCATCCCAAAGGCCCCGCTTCACAATCAGGCAATACAGCACTGCCACCAAAGGAGCGAACGGTGTGGTCTTGCGTAGGCGGTCGGTGATGCCGAGGCGGGCGAGCGGCGTGCGCAGCAGCTTGTCGGCCTCCAGCCAATGGTATCGCTCTTGGGCCCACAACCAACGCCGCAGGGATTTGCGGTCGTCATGATCGATCGGCGTGCGAAGTGATTGGATCCTACCTATCACGACCGCCAGCTGAGTGTGGCCATCATCGTGATAGCGGCCGCAGGCTGGTCTGAACAGCACCACCTTGGGTGGATACACCGTTCCCGACAAGGGACGACCGGCCACGAGATAGCGAAAGGAGGCCGTGAAGGCGTTGATCTGGTCGGCCTCAGCCGCGGCCAGCCGCCAGCCCAGTTCAGCCGTGAAGGCCGGTGTGATCTGGTAATCGGCATCGAGGCACAGCACCCAGCGGGTGGCGATCTGCTCCAGCCCATGGTTCCACTGGTTGGCGTGGGTGTCGAAGGCACGCCGCACAACCTCCACACGCGGTTCTGCAGCGAGGATCTCCAGGGTGTGATCGGTGCTGCCGCTGTCCACCACAATGATGCGGCGGGCCCAGGCCAGGCCCGAAAGGGTGCGGCCGATGTTGGCCTCCTCGTTGTAGGTGAGGATCAGCGGGGTGACCTGCTGGAGGGAATCCTGCAGCAGCGGACCGGAGTGGGAGGGCATCAGGGTGCGTCAGCTAAAACTTGCTGGTAGCGTTCCAGCAGCTGCTGCGTGATCGCCGGCCAGCTGAAGCGTTGTTCGGCCAGCTGGCGGGCCGCCTGACGGATCTGCTGTGCGGGGGGCTGGCTGGCCTGGGCCAGCAAGGCCTGGGCAAAGGCCTCCGGCGTGGGTTCGACGCACCAACCGGCACCAGCCTCGGCCACCTGTTCGGCCAGGGCTACGCCGGGCGAGAGCAGGGCCGGCACACCATGGGCGAGAGCCTCAGCCACGGAGATGCCGAAGTTTTCCGCCGCGGAAGGCAGCAGGAACCAGTGAGCCTGATCCAGCAGCGCCTGCTTGGCCTCCCCAGCCACGAAGCCATGCCAGCAAAGCCTGTCCTGAATTCCAAGGGTCGTCGCCTGTTGATGCAACTGCGCCACATAGGCCGGCTCACCCTCACCGGCGATGTGTAGCTGCCAGGCCAGCCACGGCGCCTGATGGCGCACCAGAGCCAGGGCTTCGAACAGCACGGGCAGCTGCTTCTTGGGATGCAGCCGGGAGAGAAACAGCCACTGGAGAAATGGTTCCTTCGCAGCGGGGATCGTGCAGGTCGGGCGTCTTTCTGGCAGCTCAACGCCCAGGGGAAGCACGAACGAGGGGGTCTTCAGTGCCAGATCCGCCGCCTCCCACTGCTCGGCAGCGCTGGTGAAATGCAGGGCAGCGGCACCTTCGAGGTTGGATCGTTCGATCAGGCGCAGCATCCAACGCTTGCGTGAGGCACGCTGGCGCAGGCTCCAGTGCTGCAACTGGCCGATGCTGCGCAGCAGGTAGGGCACACGGCGGCTGCGGGCCATGGCCATGGCGGCCGTGGAGGGGAAGGAGAACAGGGCATGGACATGCAGGAGATCCTGCTCGCGGATGTGACGCCACAGCCACAGTGGCAGCTCCGGACAAATGGCGTACTCACGCAGGACCGACAACGGCGGACTCCAGCGGGGGAAGAGCAGCACCGGCACACCCTGGAGGCTGTGCCAGAGGCGTAGCGGGAACCTTCGCAGCTGATCCGGGCCGTCGTCATCGCTGCTGAGGATGCGGGCGTCGATGCCGGCAGCCCGCTGGGCGGCGGCCATCGCCAGCACTGCCTGGCTGGGGCCGCCGCGGCGGGGGCTGATCGAGGGGATGACGTGCAGAACGCGCATGAAGAAAGGCAGGAAATTACGATCGGCGGGATCAAATCTTCCTGCCCAGCAGCTCAAAAGCCGGCGCACTGCGCAACCTGTCTCGCACCCAGGCGAGATCCCGGATCCACAGCTGGTTGCAGCCCTGGCTCTGGCAGCACTGTTCCAGGTGTCGGCTCCAGGGATCGTAGCTGCAGGGCTGGTAGCCAGCGTCCGTGAAGGCGCGGGCCACTGCCTCGCTGCGGTCTTCACACAGCACCACGGCTGGGGGAGCGTCGCGCAGGGCTCGCTTGGCGCCAGCCAGCAGGGCTGGCTCATGGCCCTCCACATCCAGCTTCCAGCAGCAGGCCATTGCAAGCTCCGGAAGGGCATCGACCGGACGCACCGGCACGTCGATGGACTGGCCCGGATAGGTGGCGTCCACCACCCGGTTCATGGCGTCGCGGTCGATGCTGAAGCTCAGGGACCCTTCAGCGGCACCGACAGCCATCTTATGGGCAGACACCCGGCCGCGGATGCCATTGAAATCAAGGTTGCGGCACAGGCGCTTGTAGGTGGCTGGCACCGGTTCGAAGGCCTCCGTATGGCAGCCGATGGCGCCGGAGGCCAGCAAGGTGTAGCTGCCAACGTTGGCGCCGATGTCGGCGAACGTGTCGGTGGGCCGCAACAGATGCAGCACGAAGGCCATGTCAGGCCACTCGTGCAGTCCGACGTACCAGTTGCCGGTGGCGCCGGTCATCGCTGGCTCGAGCAGTAGGCGGGTGCCGTTGACCCAGGGCATCGCCCAGGGAGTGGGATCCAGACGCCGGCGCAACTGCCACCAGCCATAGCGGCGGTAGGCAGCAACCCGGTTGGACCGGCTCAGCGGGTGGTTCCAAATCCAGGGGAGTGTTAGGCGCAGCAACGATTCAATTCCAAGGTGCCTCCAGATTCTGTTCGAGCCAGTGGCGCAGCACCATCAACCCCCAGCGGCGGGCCCAGGGCGTGAGATCGAGATCGGCGGGCGCAGGCGGCAGGGGCAAGGAGGCGGAACCAGGACGCACGGGGCAGTTGGGCTGGTCAAACCAGACCTCAAAGGGCAGCGTGAAGCCCTGTTTGGGAGACGGCGGCAGCACCTTCTGCAGCTCCGGCAGGGCCTGGCGCAGGAGATGCTTGCCGGGTAGCGAGGCGCTGGGCGGAGGGCAATTCATTCAAGGTCCTGCTGAGTCTGGCATCCACGAACGGCAGTCGCAACTCGAGGCCGTGGGCCATCGTGAACACATCGCTGTCGCGCAGCAACTGCGGCTGCATGTAGTGGCTGGTCTCCAGCCAGGCGATCCGGTCAGCCTGGCTGGGGAAGCTCAGCTCCGGATCGGCAAGCAGATCAGGCCTCGGATCCCGGGGCGGCTGGCTGGCCAGGCCCCAGTGGCGCAGCAGGGCGGCCACCTCGACTGGGGCGAACAGGCCGCGCTGGCAGCGTTGGGCGGCGTCAACGCTGGCCGGGCCGCGCAGAAAGGTGGCAAGGCGCTGGCGCTGGTGGCTGCGGTGGCCGGCGAGGCGGGCAGAGACGGCCAGCCGCAGTGGCCCGAGGCGCTGGTGCCAGCGCAGCAGCCTGGGGATGGACTGGAAGCTGGGGTAGCCGCCGAACAGCTCATCGCCGCCCAGACCGCTGAGCACCACGCGCAGACCGCGCTGACGGGCCAGATAGGAGGCGCAGTAGGTGTTGAATCCGTCGACGCTGGGCTGATCGATGGCACTCAGAAAGCCCGGCAGCAGGTCAGCGGCCCGTAAGGGCTCGAGCAGGAGACTGGAGTGGCGGGCGCCGAAGTGGGCCGCCAGCATTGCGGCGCGGGGGGCTTCATTGAGGTTCTCCTCACGGAAGCCAACTGTGAGCGTGGCCAGGCCAGGCTCCGCCAACGCCAAGATGCCAGCGGCATCGAGACCTCCGGAGAGAAACAGGCCCACGGACACATCGCTGAGCCGATGGGCTCGCACCGACTCCTGGAGAGCCTCGCGCGTGGTGGCCACTGCCTCGACGCGGCTCACGCTGAGGCCAAGGGCATAGGAGGGCTGCCAATGGGCCTGCTGGCGCAGACGCCCCTCTTTCCAGGTGGCCAAGGTTCCCGGCGGCAGGCTGGTGACGCCCTGCACCAAGGTGAGCGGCTCGGGCAGGCTGCCGGTTTCGAGAAAGGCCGCCAGGGCCGGCAGGTGCAGGTGGCCGGGGATCAGACCGCTGGCCAGCAGCGCCCGGGTCTCCGAAGCAAACAACAGCCGGCCGCCTTGGCCCTGCCAGAGGTAGAGCGGCTTGATGCCGAACGGATCGCGGGCCAGCAGGGCCTGGCGCTCTTGCCGGTCCCAGAGGCAGAAGGCATACATACCCCGCAGGCGTTGCAGCGCCGCCAAGCCGTAAGCGAGAAGCAGCTGTAGCAGCACCTCAGTGTCGCCACTGGAGTGCAGCCGCACACCCTGAGCCTGGAGGAGAGCTCGGAGTTCGTTCTGGTTGTAGATCTCGCCATTGAACACCAGCACATAACGGCCGCAGGCCGAGTGCATCGGCTGGGCGGCGGCCTTGCTCAGATCCTGAATCGCCAGGCGGCTGTGCAACAGCTGGACGGCAGGTCCGGCGGGGGGACAGTCCTGCCAGCGATCTCTCCCGTCAGGGCCGCGATGGTCGATCGCAGCGGCCATCGCCTCGAGAGCAGACCGAGACAAGGGCTCGGAGCCAAGATGCCCAGCAATGCCGCACACTAGAGCAAGGACCTTGATAATCGCATAATCATAAAAGTCATCATGTGCGCACCCGATGGCTTTCGACCAAGCAAATCCATTGGCCTCGGCTCAACTGAGCTGAGCTTCTCGCTTCCTCAGAAGCTGATCGAGACGCACACAGTAGGCCTCGAAGCCAAACGCCTCGGCCACGGCGGCAGAGAGCTGGGTGGGCTGAAACCAGAGGGGATCACCGCGGCCGGCCAGCAAGGCCTGCAGCGGCGGCGCCAGCGGCAGGCGTGGATCCACCAGCAGCCCGAATTGACCATCAGCGAGCGGGTCCACCGAGCCGTCCCGGTTGCCGCCGAGGGTGGGAAGGCCGCAGCCCATCGCCTCGAGGAAAACGATCCCGAAACCCTCCTTCTCGCTGGGCAGGGCAAAGACCGTAGCGAGGCGGTAATGGTCCTCCATTTCAGCGTCCTCAATGCGGCCAGTAAAGATCACCTGGCTGGCCACACCCAGGTCGCGGGCCAGTTGCTGGAGCCTCGGGCGGTCGTCGCCTTCCCCGGCGAGCATCAGCCGCAGCTCGGGCTGATCCTCAAGGAGCAGGGGCAGGGCAAGCAGCAACGCGTCGATGTTCTTGTGGCGTTCGGTGCGACCGAGGCGTGTGAGGCTGAGGATCAGCGGCTGATCGGGCCGCAGCTGGTAACGGCGCAGCAGGTGATGGGGGCGCGGACCGGGGCGGAAGCGATGGGTGTCGTAGGTGTTGGGCAGCACTGTGAGCAGCGGGCAGCGTTGGCGCAGCTGCTGCTGGAGGCGATCCGCTGAGAAGCGGCTTACGGGCAGCAGCCTCTGCAGGTGGGCGAGGCTGCACCGGGAGAGGCCGCCGAGGTTCCAGACATCGATGCCGTGGGCGGCGCACCAAGAGGGGCTGCCGCTGAGCCGCTGGTGTAGCCACATCAGCGGCGCGAAGTTGGGGTGGGTGGAGAGCAGTAGATCGGGGGGGCGGCGCACGCCGGCTGCAAGCAGGGAAGCGCTCAGCCGCAAGTTGCTGCCCCTGGCCGGATGCCACTGCAAGTGGCTGGAGCCGGCATCGGGCAGATGGTGGGGATGGTCGTTGCGGATGAACACCCGCAGGCGGCACTGGGGCCGCAGCTGGCGAAGCGCCTTCAGGAGGTTGCGCGAGTAGTTCTGCACGCCGCCATCGGAGGCATACAGCTCAGGGATCAGCAGATCCAGCCGCCGCAGCGGCCGGCCCGCACCGGCGTTGGCCTCGCTCATCGCCGCACCAACTCGAGGGCCTGCAGCAGGCCGGCTGTGGCCTGGCGATAGCTGAACGCCTCTATGTGCTGCCTGGCAGCCTGTCCCATGCGCCGAAGCCGCTGGGGATCCGACAACGCCTCGGCCAGCGCCGCGCTGAGCGCGGCCTGATCACCGGCGGGGAAGATCCAGCCGGTGCGCCCTGGAATCACCAGATCGGGGCCGCAGCCCACATGGCTACTCACGAGCACCGGACGGGCCAGGTTCATCGCTTCATTGACGCAAAGACCCCAGGTTTCTCCATGGCCCAGCGAGGGCAGCACCAGCAAATCGCCAAGAGCGTAGACGCGCGGCATTGCTGTCTGGTTCTGGAAGCCCTGCAGGATCACTCGTCCGGCCGGCAGGAGGACAGCACGACTGCGGAGCTCCTGCTCAAGCGGGCCGGAGCCAACCAGCACCAGCACGGCGGTGGGATGGTTGAGCGCGGCGAAGGCATCGAGGAGCAGCAGCGGTTGCTTCTTGACCACGAACTTGCCGGCGAACAGCAGCACCGGGGCATCGGCGGCGATGCCCAGTTCCATGCGCCACAAGCGGGCCTCGATTTCCGCCTGGGGAGCGGCGGCCTGGAAGCGGGCGTTGTCCACTGCGTGGGGGGCGAGGATCACCCGGTGGGCGGCGATGCCACTGGCGCGCAGCCAGTCGGCGTTGGCCTGACCCACTGCCAGGGCAGCGGCAAAGCGGCGGAACAGCAGGTAGCGCAACAGGCTGGAGAGAGCCGCCCTCAGCTGAGCCTTCCCGCCACGACGCGGCGCCAGCCGATGGGAATCGCCACGCAACAGGATCGGAATGTGGCGCAGGCGCGGATCGAGAAGCAGGCGCAGATGGCTGAGATAGGTGTAGCCAAACAGCAGGATCGCGGCAGGCCGCCATGCCAGCAGAGCCGAATTGAGGCCGGGGTTGTCAAGCCCAGCGAAGTGTTGGGCGCCGGGATCTGCGGACCGGTTGGCGATCAAAACATTGCTGTAACCTTCCACCAGGGGAAGATCCCAGCTAATGGTCTGGTCGAAGCCTGGATCGTGGCTACTGCTGATGCCGAAGTCCCAGAGGTGGAACACCTGTAGGGTAAGTCTCGGGTCCAGGCTGAGCTGGCGGAACCAGGGGGCGTAGTACTGGATCGGATGGCTCACCACAACGGCCAAACGGGTGGGCTGGGTGAGATCAGGCAACATTGCGGGGGGAGAACCACCAGCCGACGAACAGCACCACCACGATCAACTGGACCATGGCGGCGAAGAAGATGGAGGCCGACATCTCATAACTGGTGAGCCAGAGGAGCATGAGCGTCATGTTGATCAGGCCCGGGGTTGAGACAAGCATCTGGCCGCGGCCGATGTTTTCGGTAATGCGCAGCAGGCCGCCGGTGAACAGCCCCATCAGCAGCGGCCCGAACAGGCTGCCGAAGTTGCCGATGCCTTCGGCGAGGAATCCCCAGGCGATGTAGGTGGTTTCGGTGGTCTCCCGATCGCTCTGACGGCCGAAGTGAAGATTAAGCAGCACCTGACCCTCATGGCTACGTATTTTATCTGGGTTAATGATTCGCGGCACGAGGGTCTGGGGAATCACCCAGAGGCTCTCGCCATTGAGGGTGGGAGTGCCAGAATCAAGCTTGTTCTGCACAAAGAACAGGTTCTGAAGGTTGTTGAAGCGCTCGATACCCAGGTCGGTCAGCTGTGAATCACCGGCGGCCATTGCGTCTAAGCTGGCCTGCGACCATTCCTGCAGCAACACAATAGGGTTGTCGGGCACGGCGACGCCCGGCGACCAGTATTTGCTACGTATGATCGACTTTCCCACATTGAGGAAAGACAACAGCAACAAGGTGATGAGCGTGATCGCCAACGCCAAGCGGGAGCGGCCAAGCCAGAGGCCCAACAACAGGGCGATCAGGGTGGCCTGAAGGCTGGAGAGCAGCAGGCTACTCAGAGAAATGACCAAAGGCACGGCGAGCAGCACAAACCAAAGCAGTGAATTGGGGAGCCGATGGCTGCCCCATGCATAGGCCCCGGTGAAGGCACCCACCATGGATGCCAGACCAGCCAGGGTGCGAATGGGTGAGATCAAGCCGGACTGGAACCCCCCGAGGACTAGCCAAAATTGCGGACTATTGATCAGTAGCTGCAAAATGATGGCGATCGCCAGGCTGATGTGAGGGAGGTAGCGCGGGTTGAAGAGGGACTGGGTGAGTGCAGGAGCCTGGCGTCGAACACCAAGGCCGGGCGACGTCAACGACCAGCCAATCCAGAGAGAAGGCAGCCATAGCGCCAGGGGGAATACCGCAGAAGCCAGCAGAGCAGGGCTCACCGGTACAACACTATTGATGCCACGCAAGACCAGCTCCGGTGCGAACAGGGGTGAGGCGAAAGACAGAGCCTGGATCACTACGTAGAGCGGCATCACTGGCAGGGTCTGCTGACGCAGCCTGGCGCTCCGGGCCAGGATCAACAGGGCGGGAAGCACCACTACCACATACAGAGGAAGTCGGTCGGAGTAATCGAGCAGCAGCAGAGAGCCGAACAGCCCCGCCAGGAAGATCAGCGCCGGCAGAAACCTGCGAACGATCTGGCCATAGGAATCCGCTAGGGCCTGGATCGTGATGTCGTCAACGCCAGCAGCCCGCGGAATCGAAACGGAGCGGGTGGGAAGCATCGTCATGCGTGGAACTGGGACGGCGGAGCAGTTAGGCAGGAGTGCACAAAAGAAATAAGCGCGGCGGCTTGAGCAGCGGCTGTGTGGGGCGCAAAAGCCACAGGATCGAGGGGCCTGAGCTGCGCGTGGCGCTGGTCCCACAGCCATGTGGAGGCGATCCGCTGCGCAAGCGACGGCGCTGCCGGGGGCTGATCCAGCTCCGCTTCCCCCTGCTCGGCGAAGCAGACCAGGTCGCCGCCGCCACAGCGGCGCAGCACTTCGGCGACCGAACTACGGCCATGCACAACCGCCAGCAGGGGCCGGCGGGCGAGAAGGTAGGGATACAGCTTGGAGGCGGTGTAGCCGGGATCATTGGAGCCGATCACCAGCAGGGCATCGGCGGATTGCAACGCAGCGAGGCTGAGCGAGAGGGGCAAGCGATCGGTGCGTTCCTCCACAATCTCGCCAAGGCCATAGCGGGCGGCCAGGGGGGCGATGGTGGGGATGCCGCGCCCGGCGGGAGCATAGGAGGTGCCCAGAAAGTGGAGGCGCAGGCGTTGACGCAGCACCGCTGGGGCATACAACGCAATGGCCTCGAAGAGCCCCTCGAGGGCGGTGTGCAGGTCGGCGCCACCACGGCCGATCGACAGCCAGTGGATCAGGCCGTCGTGGGGATCAAAGGGCAGCTGGCTAGCGGGGATGGCCTCCAGGTGCTGAAAGTCTTCGGCGCTGCCGGGGAAGGGCAGCACCAGCGAGGGGATGGCGGCGGCGAAGGGATAGCGAGCCTGCAGCTGGGCGGGATAAGCGGCGCTCACAGCGGTGTAGCCGACGGCCTGGCGCAACACGCGCGGCTCCTGATGGCGGTGGAGCCGATCCACCACGGCGTACTTGAGCCGGCCACCCGGTGGTGTGATCTGCGGGTGGCGGCGGTAGTGATCGTTCACCCAGGGATCCTGGTAATCCAGCAGAAAAGGCACACCGTAGCGACGCTTCCAGAGAGGGCCGAGGCGAAAGCAGCCGAAGGCGGTGGTGGAGAGATACACCGCATCAAAACGGCGCTGGCGTAGCAGGCGGCTGCCGGCACTGGCCAGGGCTCTGAAGCAGCGGGCATCGATCCCGCCCAGCCCAGGCAGCCGAGCCCAGCGGCGGGCGAGGCCGCGAACGCGGTGGATGGGCACTTCGGCTGGCAGGTGCTCGGCCTGCCAGGGATCGTTCCCTTCGGCACAACAGGCCGGATCGACGGCCAACACTTCTGCGCTGCAGCCCTGCTCAGCGAAATGGGGCAGCAGCATGCGCAATCGCTGGCTGTCAGCGGCGCTGGTGGGAGGAAAGCGGGGGGAAACCAGCAGCAGGCGCATCAGGGGCGCACCGATTCCATGGCGACAGACTCGACCCAGCGGCTTTTGGAATCAATCAACAGAGCTTGATCCCGCCCGGCTTGGAACTCCGTGCGGGGTATGCCTGCGAATACTGCATCCTCGAGAAAGGCTCGAAGAAGATGCTCGTCGAACATGAATCGGTGACCGTAGGGTGATTGCCTGTCTTGGTAAAAAATGCTGTTGACACCCAAGGTTGGTGAGTCTATGGAGCGCCAGCGAAGATCCTCAGGGTAGGAATACGTTGCCATTGCTCCCTCTGTCATAGCTATGGAAGTGCGTAGATAAAACTCGGCACCAGGGAACATCCGGCCTGAGAGTGCCTCCGCCGGCAAACAGCCAACACCGTTTATCAATATTACCATGAATTGTCTCTGAAATTTGGTGCCCCAGGCAATGCTCACCGTGGACATCCTGAAACCGACCATCTGATAGAGACTAGGGTTCCCCCGATTTCGTGGACTCCGATCAGGGGTTTACAAGCGTGAGTGTAGGGGCAGCGATGAACTGCTGCTTGTAGTTGATCTAGTTGAGGCACCCAATCGTTGCATGGCGACGTTCGCGGTCGTAGTAACTCTCAATCCAGAACGCCAATCGCGCTGTAACTGTTGGGGTGAGATCAGCACTCCCCGATTGTCATCGAGGTTCAGTTCAAGCTTAAGGGTGGAGAAGAAACTCGCCACCAAGGCGTTGTCCCAGCAGCAGCCCTTGGCGGACATGCTGCAAGTGATCTCGTGCTTCT
>CALRKN020000038.1:0-9370 GCA_943368005.1 Bradyrhizobium ivorense
CACCTGATCACCGGCTCCGACCAAGAGTCGATGGAGAAGCAGGTGGAGAACCTCGGCCAGCTGCAGGACTCCTTCGCCGGCACCAGCACGCCTTTCACCTGGGAGATCGATGCCAGTCCCAACTTCCACGCCCGCAGCATCACCACCGATCACGGCTGGAAGATCACCCTCGATCGAGGCTTGGATCTTTTCCAGTGGTTCGAGTTCTCCCCCTTCAATGCCGCTGCTGTGATGCAGGAAGCTCGGATGATGAAGGGGTGCGAGGTCAACTACATCGCGGTCCAACAGTGATGGGTTCTCTCCAGAACCAGCCCATCCGCTGATGCTGGCCGCTGCTCCTGGTTGCTCATGCGCCTCCCCTCGTTGCCAGGGCAGGGTGGGTCTGCAACCGCTCGGCGGTGTGGGCCAGCACCGTCTGCTGCCGCCAGCCCTCCGGCAACACCAGCCAGAGCGGCACGCTGATCGGTGCGGGCTGGGGTAGCCGGGTGAGCGGCTGCCACCAATCAGCAGGCGCCACGTGGGGGAAGGGCATCGCCAGGTCGGCTTGCTGCAGGCGTGCCAGCCACTGGGCCGGCGTGTGGCAGGCGTTGCCGGCGGTCTTGAGCGAGAAGCCGCGCTGCAGCAACGCCCGCTGCAGACCTTCCGCCACTGCCCGATTCGGCACCAGCACCTCCGGCTGGTCGCCATTGGAATGGGGATGGCGACCTGAGACAGCCAGATCGAGCAAAACCGCCCCCAGAGGCAACAGCTCCAGCTCCTTTGCATCTGGCGGCTTCTCTCCCTGAAACTCCAACCCCGACACCAGGGCGCCATCCAGCACCCCCTGGCGCACCAGCTCCAGCCAGCCGTCCACCGGCCGGAACCGCGGCGGTGCTGGCAGCAACCAGCTGCAACCGGCCAACAGCGGCTGAAGGATCACATCGGCGCCTAGCCGTGCCACGCCGGCTGAGAAGCGATGGGCGCGGCAACCCAGCCGCAGCAGCCGCATCGCGGTGGAGGTGCCGTAGCGACAGCCCAACTGCCGGCGGCGGTTCACCCGCAGGTTGAAGTCATCCGCCAGGAGCCTGCTGCGGCGGCTCACGGTGGGCTGGCTGAGCCCGCAGACGCGGCCGGCCTCCAGGGTGGTGCCGCTGATCTCCAGCAGATCCAGCAGGCGGATGTCCTGCAGCAGCGCCGGCAGGCGGTAGCGGTGGGCAGGTTTGGGGACCACCGCAGCGGAGATGTCCATCGGGGAGCTCTGGGGCACTGCTGGAAGCTTCTGGCCCCTACGCCCCATTCAGATACTTTCTTGTGCGAAAGAGCAGCAGCGGCTGGCTAAACCCCTGTAGCAACCGGGAGTTCAAGTTGCTTTTTCGCAGCAAGCGCTTGCTTCTGCATCCGTTTGCGTCAGCCTGCGGCGATGACCAATCCCCCCTCCCAGCCCCTGCGCTGCCACCTGCTGATTGGCCCGCCGGCCAGCGGCAAAACCACCCTGGCCGGTGTGCTGGCGGAACTCACCGGAGCCGTGGTGCTCTCCACCGATGTGGTGCGCGGCGAGCTCTTCGGGGACGCGGCGGTGCAGGGGCCTTGGCGCGACATCGAGGCCCTGCTGCACCAGCGCATCCGTGAGGCGGTGGCGGCCGGGGTGCCGGTGATCGTGGATGCCACCCACGCCCGCCGCCCCTGGCGCCTGGCGATCACCCAGGCCCTGAGCCTCCCCGCTCCGGTGGAGTGGATCGGCTGGTGGCTCTACACACCCCTGGGTACGTGCCTGCAGTGGAACCAGACCCGCCAGCGCCTGGTGCCCGAGCCGGTGATCCGCGAGATGGCCGCCGCCCTGGCCGATCCGGTGTTCGGGCCATCCCGGGCGGAGGGCTTTGCGGCGGTGGTGGCGGTGGTACCCACCCACCAGCGCGAGCTGGCGCCCCTCCTGCGCGATGAGCTCGCCCGCCTCGATCACCGCATCCGTTCGGCCCGCAACCGCGAGAAGCACTTCGCCTTGCATGGCTACTCCCAACTCCTGGATCTGGAGCGGCTGCTGTATCTGGTGCGGCTGCTGAGCACCTACCCCGAGCTCTCCGCCGCCGATCCCGCCTCCCGCGCCGAGCTGGAGGCGATCGTGTCGCCCCTTCCAGAAGGCGACCTCGCCGATCAGGCCGCCGCCTACCTGCGCCGGCTGCACGGCGAGTGCTACGGCGAAAGCGCAGCGATCCGGGGGGATCTGGCCTGGCTGGACGCCAACAGCTTCTGTCAGGGCGAGCCCGCCCTGGCACCGATTCAGGTGGCGCCAGCCCACCCCGATCCGTCCCCAGCAGGCCCCTGGCCTGGTGGGGTGAATGGTGGTTTCCCGCCCCTGGGCGACGCCCCGGTGTTTCAGCGAGTACTCACCTTGTTGCGCCACCTGCTGCAGCAACCCTTTGATCGCGAAGCCGGCACGCCACTGCCGGAGCACCTGATCGCCCAGACCAACACCATCCCCGGCGCCTACCTGCCCGGGGAGGCGGCCACCCTGCGCAAAGACCTCGAGAAGCTGCTCACCCCCTACGGCTTCCGTCCCCGCAACCACAACGTGCGCCACGGCTACGCCCTGGGCACGGCGCTGCTCTCGGCCCACCGGCTGCGCGAGATCCACGGGGTGGTGAGCCAGGCCGCCGGCCGCCTGGCGGATCCCACCGCCCAGGATCTGCTCGCCGAACTGGAGCAACGGCTCCAATGGGGAGGCCTTGCGCTCGACACGGCGACGCCGGTGCGAGCGTTCGCCAACCGCTCGATCGTGAGCAGCGCCCTGGTGCGGCCCGATTCATTGGCAGCCGAGCGCCAGGCCGAGGCGCTGGAGACAGCGATCGTGGAGCGGCGCCGCATCGAGCTGGAGCGCTACGTGTCGGTGGGCTCTTTCGCGGACAGCCCCAGTGGCTCGTTTCGCGTGTGGCCGTTGCAGCTGCTGTTTCACAACATCGGCTGGTATCTCGTCTACGAAGAGGACGCCATCGGTACCTCTGAAGGTCTGATCCGCAGCGAACGCATCGACCGCCTGGCCCTGCGCCGCAGTGAGCGGGGCAACCGCCGCGGTGATGACGTCCACGCCCAGGCCCTCAGGCGGCTGGAGCTGCTGTTGCACCACAGCGGCGGCATCTACTTCGGCGACAACCTGGAGGCCCAGCTGCGGCTGGCCAGTCCCAACCCTCGGCTGCGGGCCAAGCAACTGGTGACGCTGCGCTTCTGCTGCCAGGGCTAGTGCTTTGCCTTCATCCGCGAGGGTCTGCAGCGCTACCCGATCGAGCACACCCGCTTCTCCAGGCCCCTGCCCGGCGAGCACTGGTGGCACCATCCCAAAGCGCCGCATGTGCTCGAACCCGGCAGCACCAGTGACACCCACCCCTATCCGGTGGAGCTCGACCTGCCCCCCTGGACCGTGGAGCGCGACATCGACCTGCGCAACTGGCTGTTCGGCTTTGGCGCTGGCATCCGCATCGACAGCCCCGAGGCCCTGAGGGACGAGCACCGTCAGAAGCTGGAGACTGCCCTCGCGGTGTACCAGGCCGCCTGAAACGGCTGGAACCTCAGTTGAGCGAGCGGGCCCGGCGCTGCTTGCGGGAGGCCTGCTCGATCGTCTTGAGCTCCTCGGCTTCCTCCTGCAGCTCACCGGCGAGGGCATCCAGGTCGTCTGCGGCGTCGCGCAGCTGGCTGCTCAGCTTGAGGCCTTGCTCAATCGAGGCGCTGTAGGCCGCTGCCGCCTGATCAATCTCAGCGAACAGCTCCTTGTATTCCTCCGGTGGGTTGCGCTCCCACTCGGCCATGGCGACCTCCGCCTGCTGCAGTACCCCCAAGGCGGAGCGCCAGCTGGCCTTGAGGCGGAAATCGAGATGGCGTAGATCCACGTTGGCTCGCTTGAGCTCCTTGGTGCCGGAGACCTTTGCCAGGGCCAACACCTGGCGCTTGAGGTCGGCCAGCGAGGGTTCTTTCTGCCGTGCAGACCTCGCTTGAGCCGACTTTTTAGCTGTTGCCTTGGCCGCTGCATTTGCCTTGGCGGGTGGCTTGGCACCTTTCGCTGGAGGGGAGGACTTACGGGGCATGGTGCTCACTCAGCGAGACCCAGCCCCAGCTGCTCACCGGCGCGCAGTTGCTCCAGCTCCCGCCACAAGGCCTGGCTGGTCTGCCGTTCGATCCTGAGGGCTTCGCTCAGCTCATCGCGCTCACGCCGGTAGCGGTTGGTGTGGGCGACACGGCCACCGAGGCTCTGGTTGTTCCTGGCCAGTTGCTTGCGGCGCTCCACCTCCGCCTCGAAAGCACGCTGCAACGCATCGAGCTCCTTGCGCAACTGGCTTTCAGCCTTGGATTGCTGCTGCTCCGTTCGCAGAGCCTCGTTCTCTGCTTGTAGGGATTTGATCCGCGACTCCAAGCGAAGGATTTTGACATCCCTCCCTTTAATAATGTCTTTTAGCTTGGTGATGAGGGCCCGGTACCATGCCTCGTTCTGTTGGTGATTGAGGGTCTGTTCTTCACATTGGCGGGCATAGTCACGCAACAGCCCTGTGCGGCGCTGCAATGCCTTGGCGGTGCACTCGTATTTGATGATCGCGATGATCCGGCAGCGCTCCAGTTCATCGAGCTCCTGAACAGCTTTCAGCCGCCGCAGTTCGTCGTAGTTGGTGCACTCATGCCGTAGTTCCTGGGTGGTGACGTGCTCGCGAGCACCCAGGCGCTTGAGGTTGGTCAGCCGCACCCGGTCGTGCCAGTAATCAAAGAGAGCTTTCTGGTCTGCACCGCCGAGCATCCCGGAACCCTCCTGACCAGCACCAGATAGCCAACCGATCCTAAGGAGCACCATTGCTGCTGCCCTCAGCCCAGAGGAGTCGGGCCTGTGCTCCGGCGACGCTCCAGCCGCAGGATGCGTTGGGCATGCAGGTCGGTCTCGGCAGTCCACGGCACGGGCGGCGTTGGCTCCTCCGGTGGTGGCTCCGCCGCGCCCGGCCGAGGGGAGGGTTCGTCCATGGTGGCGACGAGCAGCAGCACCACCAGCAGCTCAGCAGCGAGGAGCAGGTCGATCTGGGGCATGGCGAGAGGGATCAGGCGTCTGTGAGCACAGCCTCAGCCCCCTGAACCGCTTTTGGATCAGTTCTCCTGCGAAAGAGCAATGGCCGCTTGCTGCGCGGTCTGCGCGGGGCTGGCAGCGCTAGTGCATCGGAACGTCGATGTCCAAGCCGGAATCGGTTCGCCTTGGCATCTCTCTTGTGAGCATCTGTGAATCTTCTGGGACCTGTGCGGCTTGCAAGGGGCCTGCTTACAGCCCAGTTCCAACAAGCCATCGCGGCGTGAGTATGCAGGCAGCGCATCGTTCTGCAACCTGATTCACCTTGGTGCAGGGTGTAGCAGGCGGCAGGATTGTCACCGAGTGGCATGCCGCATGATTTTTCTACCCCCTACCACTGATTTCCCACCTGATCCCGAGCCCCTGAGCCGGGAAGATCTCAACAGCGTCTACCTCGAGCTGCGCAACTGCTACAAGAGCTCGATGATCAGCCGCGGGCAGTTCAGAAGCCGCTCGATCAAGGCCCGTGATGAAACCGCCACCCTCCGGCAGAACCTGCTGGATCTCGCCGCCCGGGAAGCCAGCGTTCGTACCGACATCTACCAGATGCTGGAGATCGTTACCGCGATTGCTGGAGACCTGGAAGACGCTGGTGATGACATCGTCAATGAGTTCGGTCGCTACAAACTCGGCCGCAAGACCTATCAGGGCGGCTCTTTTCTCGGTGGCCTGGTGCAGGCGGTAATCCGCTTCATCAACCGCTGGACCCACACCAAAGAGCGTGTGGTTCAGCTGGATCAGAAGCGCCAGGAGTTCATCGAAAAGACCAAGGATCTGCCCCCGCTCAGCCTGGGAGGCAATGGCCACGGCAGCCCCGTGAACCAGACGGAACCGTCTGTGTCCGCCAAGGTGGAGATCGTGGACAGCCCAGCGGCCCAGCGGGCCCAGGAGGTCAAGGCCGATGGGACAACTCACTGACACCCTGCGGGCCACGTTGCGGGACCTGGCCCAGTCCGACGCCCGCCTCTACCGCGGGTTGCAGGAAGAGCTCGGCGACATCAAACCAGCCAGCAACCAGCCCGCTGCGCTGCTGGCTGGTGACGCCCCGGCCAGCCGCGAAGAGTTGGAGCAGCTCTCGATCAAGGTGCTCTGGGAGCTCTGCAAGGGCCGGGGCATCAAGGGCCTCAGCAAGGGCCCGGCGGCGAAGCAGGTGGATGCCCTGCTCAGCCACCCGGATGGCCCACCCCTGCGTAGCGCCCTGCCCAGCAAGGCCACCAAGGGCGGCAAGACCGCACCCAAGGCTGGCACCGCTGAGCTCCATTCCCTCGAACAGCGCCTCGACCGGTTGGAGCAACTGGTGCTGTTGATCGCCCACCAGGTGGGTGTCCCACCGGAGGCGATCGGGCGGTTGCTGCCGCCGGCGGCCCCGGAAACCTGAGACAGCATGGGAAGCAAACGTCCTGGGGGTTCTATATTCGCTGTTCGCGAATGCCGAATGGCCCGTTGCGACCTTGGCCCGCTCACCCTCCAATCCCCAGCTCGTCCTGCGGCCGCAGGATCTGGTGGTGCTGCTGCGCCTGGCCCTCGATCCAGGCCCGGCTCCCACCTATGCAGCCCTCGGCGCCGAGCTGGGCCTGACGGCATCGGAGGCCCATGCGGCCGTGGAGCGTGCCGTGGCCGCCAAGCTGGCGATCAAAGATGAGGCTGGCAAGCCATCGGTGGTTCGCGCTGCCCTGAGAGCCTTCGTGCAGCACGGTGCGCGCTACTGCTTCCCAGCCACGCAGGGAGGGCTCAGCCGCGGTGTTCCCACCGGCTACGCCGCCTCCCCCCTCAGCGAGCAGATCCGGCCGGGCAGCGACCCACCACCGGTCTGGCCGTGGAAGAAGGGCACGGCCCGTGGCATCGCCTTCTACCCGCTCTACCCGAGTGTTCCCGAGGCGGCGGCGCGCAACCCGGCGCTGGGGGAGTTGCTGGCTCTGTTCGATGCGGTGCGTGGCGGCAGCGCCCGTGAACAGGCCCTGGCCGTAGCCCTGCTCGAGAAGCGACTGCAGCCATGAACCCCAACGATCCCAACGTGAACTTGCTCGAAAGGGCGGCTGAGCAGTTGGGCGATGCCCTACTCGAGCAACTGGTGTTTGTCGGCGGCGCTGTGGCCGGTGTCTTGATCACGGATCCGGCGATGCCAGAGATCCGGCCCACCCAGGATGTGGATGTGATCTGCAGCGTGATCGCCAGGGCCGACTACCACCAGCTGGGGAGCCAACTGCGACAGCGGGGCTTCCAGGAAGACAGCCGGCCAGGGGCACCCCTCTGCCGCTGGTGCACAGACGACCTTCTTCTCGATCTGATGCCAACCCAGGGCGAGATCCTGGGTTTCTCCAATCGCTGGTATCCCCTCGCCCTGGAGACCGCCCAGCAGCAGAGGCTGCCAAGTGGCTGCTCGATTCGGATCGTGACCGCACCGGTGTTCCTGGCCACCAAGCTGGAGGCCTTTCGCGGTCGCGGCCAGGGCGATTTTCTCTTCAGTCACGACCTGGAGGATCTGATGGCCGTCGTCGACGGCCGTGCCTCGCTGCTGGAGGAATGCAGGCTCAGCCCGCCTGAACTGCGGAATGATCTCGCGGCTCAGTTCCTTGGGCTGTTGAACACCTCTGCCTTCCTGGAGGCGCTGCCTGCGTTCCTGCCGCCGGATCAAGCCAGCCAGCAGCGACTCCCGGATCTGCTGCAGACGCTGCGGGCGATCACTGCTCTGGCTGAGCCTTGATCTGCAGCTCGGCGTAGCCGGGAGCTGGATCCAGCTCCCGATTGAACCGCCACTCCGGCAGAAGACTGATCACCAGCTCCGCGGTGGTGCGCACCAGCGAGCCGGCGCAGAGGTGCCCACCGATCACTGCGCCGCTGCTGTCTGCCACAGCGATGTGCAGGTGGGCGCCATCGGGCGAGAGGGTGCCGGAGAGGCTGAGGATCTCCAGCTCGCCCTGGATCGCCGTGGCCTCAGCCGCTCCCGCCAGGCGCAGCTGGGCCACCGACAGGCTGCCCACGGCGCTGATCACACAACCGGCCTGCTCCTGCTGCTCGCCCATCCAGGCCTCCAGCGTTTTGCGTAGGTCATTGCCCGGCTGCAGCCGCAAGGGCACCACTTTCATGGGGTTGGCCCCTCCACAAGCGCCTGGACCATCACCAAGGCATCAACGAAACCCAACTGCCTGTGGCGGAAGGCCCCCGGCAGGGTGCCGACCACCTGAAACCCGTTGTGCTGCCAGCAACGAATACCGGCGGTGTTCGTGCTCACCACCAGGTTGAACTGCATCGCCCTGAACCCCAGCCGCCGCGCCGCCTGCAGGGAGTGCTGGCAGAGCAGGCTGCCGATCCCCTGCCAGCGGCAGTGCTCGGCCATCACGTACCCCGCGTTGGCGACATGGGCGCCGAGAGCGAGGGAGTTGGGCCTCAGGTAATACGTGCCCACCAAAGCCCCGGCCGGATCCACGGCCACCACCACCGCCTGGCTCTGCTCCACCCAGGCCAGCTGGGCTTCTGCCTCCGTGATGGCCGGGTCGTGAGGGAAGGTTGCACCAGCGCGGAACACCGGCTCCAGCAGCGCCCACACCGCCGGCCAGTCGGCTGCCTCGTAGGGCCGGATCTGAAGGGGCAAGGAGAGCGCAGGCAGGGAAGATGGATCCAGGGGATTGTGATCCTCGTCCCCCTCCAGCTGGTGAACCAACCCCGCTTTCAGATCAGCACATCAGCAAGCCGATCAGGCCCCCCATCAGCCAGGCCAGCGGCGAGCGGCTGCAGCAGCGGGCAACACCCTGAATGGCCAGTGGATGCGGTTCATCCGGTGCAAGCCAATGGATTTCATCCTGGACCTACGGACCAATCCCAAGCAATCCCTTACTCAGGGTGCTCGGAGCAGGGCATCCAGAGCGAGCCCATGGCATGGACGCCGCTGCAACCCAGTTTCCGGGCTTGCTCGAGTGCCTCCTCGCGGGTGGGGTAGGCCATCAGGTTCTGTGGCGTCTGGCCGGGGGAGCTGTGGTGGTGCTGATGCAGGGCACCGGCAGGGGCCCCCAGGCGCCGGGGGCCCATCCCTTCAAGACCTGCCCACCACACCCCCATCACGTTCACTCCCGCCACCAGCACACCCATTCCCACGACGCAGGCGTTGAGCACACCCATCCCCACCACGCCAATGCTGATGACGCCCATCGGCACCACGCCGATGCTCACCACCCCCATCGGCACGATGCCGATCGAGACAATGCCAAGGGGCGCCACACCGAAGGCGATCCGTTTGGGCTTCTCACCGCACTGGGTCATGGGAGAGCCTGATGTCAGTGGGAGGTCCCGGAGCCGTGGCCGTCA
>CALRKN020000039.1:0-8330 GCA_943368005.1 Bradyrhizobium ivorense
CACCTGATCACCGGCTCCGACCAAGAGTCGATGGAGAAGCAGGTGGAGAACCTCGGCCAGCTGCAGGACTCCTTCGCCGGCACCAGCACGCCTTTCACCTGGGAGATCGATGCCAGTCCCAACTTCCACGCCCGCAGCATCACCACCGACCACGGCTGGAAGATCACCCTCGATCGAGGCTTGGATCTTTTCCAGTGGTTCGAGTTCTCCCCCTTCAATGCCGCTGCTGTGATGCAGGAAGCTCGGATGGTGAAGGGGTGCGAGGTCAGCTACATCGCGGTCCAACAGTGATGGGTCTTCTCCAGAACCAGCCCATCCGCTGATGCTGGCCCCTGCTCCTGGTTGCTCATGCGCCTCCCCTCGTGGCCAGGGCCGGGTGGGTCTTCAACTGCTCGGCGGTGTGGGCCAGCACCGTCTGCTGCCGCCAGCCCTCCGGCACCACCAGCCACAGCGGCACGCTGATCGGTGCGGGCTGGGGCAGCCGGGTGAGCGGCTGCCACCAATCAGCAGACGCCACCTGGGGGAAGGGCATCGCCAGGCCGGCTTGCTGCAGCCGTGCCAGCCACTGGGCCGGTGTGTGGCAGGCGTTGCCGGCGGTCTTGAGCGAGAAGCCCCGCTGCAGCAATGCCCGCTGCAGACCTTCCGCCACTGCCCGATTCGGCACCAGCACCTCCGGCTGGTCGCCATTGGAATGGGAATAGCGACCTGAGACAGCCAAATCGAGCAAAACCGCCCCCAGAGGCAACAGCTCCAGCTCCTTTGCATCTGGCGGCTCCTCTCCCTGAAACTCCAACCCCGACACCAGGGCGCCATCCAGCACCCCCTGGCGCACCAGCTCCAGCCAGCCGTCCAGCGGCCGGAACCGCGGCGGTGCTGGCAGCAACCAGCTGCAGTCCGCCAACAGCGGCTGAAGGATCACATCGGCGCCCAGCCGTGCGACACCGGCTGAGAAGCGATGGGCGCGGCAACCCAGCCGCAGCAGCCGCATCGCGGTGGAGGTGCCGTAGCGACAGCCCAGCTGGCGGCGGCGGTTCACCTGCAGGTTGAAGTCATCCGCCAGGAGCCTGCTGCGGCGACTCACGGTGGGCTGGCTGAGCCCGCAGACGCGGCCGGCCTCCAGGGTGGTGCCGCTGATCTCCAGCAAATCCAGCAGGCGGATGTCCTGCAGCAGGGCCGGCAGGCGGTAGCGGTGGGCAGGTTTGGGGACCACCGCAGCGGAGATGTCCATCGGGGAGCTCTGGGGCACTGCTGGAAGCTTCTGGCCCCTGTGCCCCATTCAGGCACTTTCTTGTGCGAAAGAGCAGCAGCTACTGGCTAAACCCGTGTTGTAACTGGGAATTCAATTTGCTTTTTCGCAGCAAGCACTTGCTTCTGCATCCGTTTGCGTCAGCCTGCGGCGATGACCAATCCCCCCTCCCAGCCCCTGCGCTGCCACCTGCTGATCGGCCCGCCGGCCAGCGGCAAAACCACCCTGGCCGGTGTGCTGGCGGAACTCACCGGTGCCGTGGTGCTCTCCACCGATGTGGTGCGCGGTGAGCTGTTCGGGGATGCGGCGGTGCAGGGCCCTTGGCGCGACATCGAGGCCCTGCTGCACCAGCGCATCCGCGAGTCGGTGGCGGCCGGGGTGCCGGTGATCGTGGATGCCACCCACGCCCGCCGCCCCTGGCGCCTGGCGATCACCCAGGCCCTGAGCCTCCCCGCTCCGGTGGAGTGGATTGGCTGGTGGCTCTACACCCCCCTGGGTACGTGCCTGCAGTGGAACCACACCCGCCAGCGCCTGGTGCCCGAGCCGGTGATCCGCGAGATGGCCGCCGCCCTGGCCGATCCGGTGTTCGGGCCCTCCCGGGCGGAGGGCTTTGCGGCGGTGGTGGCGGTGGTGCCCACCCACCAGCGCGAGCTGGCGCCTCTCCTGCGCGATGAGCTCGCCCGCCTCGATCACCGCATCCGTTCGGCCCGCAACCGCGAGAAGCACTTCGCCCTGCATGGCTACTCCCGCCTACTGGATCTCGAGCGCCTCCTCTACCTGCTCAGGCTGCTGAGCACCTACCCCGAGCTCTCCGCCGCCGATCCCGCCACCCGCGCCGCGCTGGAGGCGATCGTGTCGCCCTTGCCGGAAGGCGACTTGGCGGATCAGGCCGCCGCCTACCTGCGCCGGCTGCACGGCGAGTGCTATGGCGAGAGCGCAGCGATCCGGGAGGATCTGGCCTGGCTGGACGCCAACGGCTTCTGCCAGGGCGAGCCCGCCCTGGCACCGATTCAGGTGGCGCCAGCCCACCCCGATCCGTCCCCAGCAGGCCCCTGGCCTGGCGGGGTGAATGGTGGTTTCCCGCCCCTGGGCGACGCCCCTGTGTTTCAGCGAGTTCTCACCTTGCTGCGCCACCTGCTGCAACAACCCTTCGATCGGGAAGCCGGCACCCCCCTGCCCGAACACCTGATCGCCCAGACAGAAACCATCCCCGGCGCCTACCTCGCCGGTGAAGCGGCCACCCTGCGCAAGGACCTCGAGAAGCTGCTCACCCCCTACGGCTTCCGGAGGCGCAACGACAACGTGCGCCACGGCTATGCCATCGGCACGGCCCTGCTCTCCGCCCACCGGCTGCGCGAGATCCATGGGGTGGTGAGCCAGGCCGCGGGCCGCCTGGCCGATCCCACCGCCCAGGACCTGCTCGCCGAACTGGAGCAACGGCTCCGATGGGGAGGCCTTGCGCTCGACACGGCGACGCCGGTACGGGCGTTCGCCAACCGCTCGATCGTGAGCAGCGCCCTGGTGCGGCCCGATTCCTTGGCAGCCGAACGCCAGGCCGAGGCCCTGGAGACAGCGATCGTGGAGCGGCGCCGCATCGAACTGGAGCGCTACGTGTCGGTGGGCTCCTTCGCGGACAGCCCCAGTGGCTCGTTTCGCGTGTGGCCGTTGCAGCTGCTGTTTCACAACATCGGCTGGTATCTCGTCTACGAGGAGGACGCCATCGGTACCTCTGAAGGCCTGATCCGCAGCGAACGCATCGACCGCCTGGCCCTGCGCCGCAGTGAGCGGGGCAACCGCCGCGGTGATGACGTCCATGCCCAGGCCCTCAAGCGGCTGGAGTTGCTGTTGCACCACAGCGGCGGCATCTACTTCGGCGACAACCTGGAGGCCCAGCGGCGGCTGGCCAGTCCCAACCCTCGGCTGCGGGCCAAGCAACTGGTAACAATGCGCTTCTGCTGCCAGGGCTGGTGCTTTGCCTTCATCCGCGAGGGTCTGCAGCGCTACCCGATCGAGCACACCCGCTTCTCCAAGCCCCTGCCCGGCGAGCACTGGTGGCACCATCCCAAAGCGCCGCATGTGCTCGAACCCGGCAGCCCCAGGGACACCCACCCCTATCCGGTGGAGCTCGACCTGCCCCCCTGGACCGTGGAGCGCGACATCGACCTGCGCAACTGGCTGTTCGGCTTTGGCGCCGGCATCCGCATCGACAGCCCCGAGGCCCTGAGGGACGAGCACCGTCAGAAGCTGGAGACTGCCCTCGCCGTGTACCAGGCCGCTTGAAACAAGCGCAGGACAAAGGCAACCTCAAGCCCCAGCCGCCACACCTTCCATGGCTTACCCCAACATCGAAGCGATCCTGGAAGAAGGCGGCGACATCACGGTGGGGCGTGTCGGTCCAATCGAGTGTGTGGCCTCCGCCAGCACCAGTTACGACTGTCCGGTGATGCTGGTGCGGCGCGAGGGGGAGAGCTTCGTGGCGCTGCTGCGGCGACTGGATCGCTCGATCGCCAAAGCCTGGGAGCAAGAGATCACGATTGATGAGGTCAACGGGTGAAGGGATACCGGTGACACCAAAAAAGTAATCGCCGGGCATCAGCTCGGCAAGCTAGGGCGAAACAAGGGAGGAGAAAGATTCCCCTCCCTATACTGATCAACATGGGGACTGTTGATCATGGCGCAGGGAATCTTTATTGAGCTGGCGGTACCGGATGATTCTTTTCTAGACGTCTTCTGCTGTGGCCAGGCACGGGTTGATCAATACTTCCGTACCCGCGAATGGTTGGCCGAGAAAAGCAAGGGAGGGTCGCTCACGACTTACGTCTTCCGTGCTGGAGAGGCTGGACCTGTTGTGGGGTATGCCGCCGTGAGCTTCCGCAACCAGCCCCATCCTGATGACGCGAGCAGCTCGAAGGCCAAGGTTATGGTGATCTCGATGCTTGGTGTCGACCAAGCCTTTCAAGGCCAGATGAATCCATCGGCAAAGGATCAGTCCTACGCAGCTTCAGTCATGGCCGACCTCGAGGAACGCGCGCGATCCAAGGCGAATTGTGCTGCCCTTAAGCTATGGGTACGCTCGACCAATGCGAGGGCAATCGGCTTCTATACGAAAGTCGGCTTTGTCACGGATCCAGCCGGCCCATTCCAGCATCATGCTGGCGACCCAATGCTGACGATGCGAAAGTTTCTACGCTGAACTGGAATTAAGGCAGCGGCAAATCAGCCGACTCGTCGTCGCAATCAACAGGTGTCAGATCCCTGCGGTTGTTGCGATCGCGCAGACTTTCCAAGCGCGACCTCACAGCCTCCACGTCTTCCAGTGGGAAGCGCCAGTGCCCCCCGGCAGTCTGAAAGGCGCCTGGAAACCAGCCGCCCTCCAGCCAGTTCTTTACGGTGTTGGCCGACGACACCCCAAGCAAGGTGGCGGCCTGCTTACTGGTGAGCGGGGCAGCTGCAGCACTCGCGACCAGCCGATCAACCAGGTCGTTGCGACCAGCCTCCCGGAGGGCGGCGGTCACATCACTGAGGAGAGTGGGGCTGATTGCAGTCATGGGCCGATCTTACGCCAAAGCGTCAAAACCGTCAGTCGGAGCTGCTGGATCGTTGCACCACTACCGCCTTGTTCACCTGCGTCGCCAAAGACTGGCTGTTCTTTCAGTTGATCGAGCGGGCCCGGTACTGCTTGCGGGAGGCGTGCTCGATTGTCTTGAGCTCCTCGGCCTCCTCCTGCAGCTCACCGGCGAGGGCATCCAGGTCGTCTGCGGCGTCGCGCAGCTGGCTGCTCAGCTTGAAGCCCTGCTCAATGGAAGCGCTGTAGGCCGCTGCCGCCTGATCAATCTCAGCGAACAGCTCCTTGTATTCCTCCGGTGGGTTGCGCTCCCACTCGGCCATGGCGACCTCCGCCTGCTGCAGTACCCCCAAAGCGGAGCGCCAGCTGGCCTTGAGGCGGAAATCGAGATGGCGCAGATCCACGTTGGTTCGCTTGAGCTCCTTGGTGCCGGAGACCTTTGCCAGGGCCAACACCTGGCGCTTGAGGTCGGCCAGCGAGGGTTCCTTTGGTCGCGCAGGCCTGGCTCTAGCCGGCGCTTTGGCAGATGCCCTGGCCGCTGCATTCGCTTTGGCAGCTGGCTTGGCACCTTTCGCTGGAGGGGATGACTTGCGGGGCATGGTGCTCACTCAGCGAGACCCAGCCCCAGCTGCTCACCGGCGCGCAGTTGCTCCAGCTCCCGCCGCAGGGCCTGGCTGGTCTGCCGTTCGATCCTGAGGGCTTCGCTCAGCTCATCGCGCTCCCGCCGGTAGCGGTTGGTGTGGGCGACACGGCCACCGAGGCTCTGGTTGTTCTTGGCCAGTTGCTTGCGGCGCTCCACCTCAGCCTCGAAAGCGCGCTGCAACGCATCGAGCTCCTTGCGCAACTGGCTTTCAGCCTTGGATTGCTGCTGCTCCGTTCGCAAAGCCTCGTTCTCCGCTTGCAGGGCATTGATCCGGGACTCCAGGCGACGGATGGTGCCATCCTTGCCTTTAAGGATGTCTTTGAGCTTGGTAATGAGGGCCAGCAACCCTCTCTCCTTCTGGCGGTGATTGAGGGTCTGTTCTTCACATTGGCGGGCATAGTCGCGCAGCAGGCCCGTGCGGCGCTGCAGCACCTTGGCGGTGCACTCGTATTTGATGATCGCGATGACCCGGCAACGCTCCAGTTCATCGAGCTCCTGAACAGCGTTCAGCCGTCGCAGTTCGTCGTAGTTGGTGCACTCATGCCGTAGTTCCTGGGTGGTGACGTGCTCACGAGCCCCCAGGCGCTTGAGGTTGGTCAGCCGCACCCGGTCGTGCCAGTAATCAAAGAGAGCTTTTTGGTCTGCACCGCCGAGCATCCCGGAACCCTCCTCACCAGCACCAGATAGCCAACCGATCCTAAGGAGCGCCATTGCTGCTGCCCTCAGCGCAGTGGAGTCGGGCCTGTGCTCCGGCGACGCTCCAGCCGCAGGATGCGTTGGGCATGCAGGTCGGTCTCGGCAGTCCACTGCACGGGCGGCGTTGGCTCCTCCGGTGGTGGCTCCGCCGCGCCCGCACGAGGGGAGGGTTCCTTCATGGTGGCGACGAGCAGCAGCACCACCAGCAGCTCAGCAGCCAGGAGCAGGTCGATCTGGGGCATGGCGAGAGGGGAGCAGGCGTGAGTGAGCACAGCCTCAGCCCCCTGAACCGTTTCTGGATCAGTTCTCCTGCGAAAGAGCAATGGCCGCTTGCTGCGCGGTCCGGGCGGGGCTGGCAGCGGCGGTGCATCGGAACGACGTTGTCCAAGCCGGAATCAGTTCGCCTTAGCATCTCTCTTGTGAGCATCTGTGAATCTTCTGGGACCTGTGCGGCTTGCATGGGGCCTACTTACAGCCCAGTCCCAGCAAGCCATCGCGCCGTGAGTATGCAGGCAGCGCATCGTTCTGCAACCTGATTCACCTTGGTGCAGGGTGTAGCAGGCGGCAGGATTGCCACCGAGTGGCATACCGCATAATTTTTCTACCCCCTACCACTGATTTCCCACCTGATCCCGAGCCACTGAGCCGGGAAGATCTCAACAGCGTCTACCTCGAGCTGCGCAACTGCTACAAGAGCTCGATGATCAGTCGCGGGCAGTTCAGGAGACGCTCGATCAAGGCCCGTGATGAAACCGCCACCCTCCGGCAGAACCTGCTGGATCTCGCCGCCCGGGAAGCCAGCGTTCGTACCGACATCTACCAGATGCTGGAGATCGTTACCGCGATTGCTGGATACCTGGAAGACGCTGGTGATGACATCGTCAATGAGTTCGGTCGCTACAAACTCGGCCGCAAAACCTATCAGGGCGGCTCTTTTCTGGGTGGCCTGGTGCAGGCGGTAATCCGCTTCATCAACCGCTGGACCCACACCAAGGAGCGTGTGGTTCAGCTGGATCGGAAGCGCCAGGAGTTCATCGAGAAGACCAAGGATCTGCCCCCGCTCAGCCTGGGAGGCAATGGCCACGGCGGCCCCGTGAACCAGACGGAACCGGTTTCCCCCGCCAAGGTGGAGATCGTGGACAGCCCAGCGGCCCCGCGGGCCCAGGAGGTCAAGGCCGATGGGACAACTCACTGACACCCTGCGGGCCACGTTGCGGGACCTGGCCCAGTCCGACGCCCGCCTCTACCACGGGTTGCAGGAAGAGCTCGGCGACACCAGGCCAGCCAGCAACCCGCCCGCTGCGCTGCTGGTTGGTGATGCCCTGGCCAGCCGCGAAGAGTTGGAGCAGCTCTCGATCAAGGTGCTCTGGGAGCTCTGCAAGGGCCGGGGCATCAAGGGACTCAGCAAGGGCCCGGCGGCGAAACAGGTGGATGCCCTGCTCAGCCACCCGGATGGGCCACCCCCTCGCAGTGCCCTGCCCAGCAAGGCCTCCAAGGGCGACAAGACCGCACCCAAGGCTGGCACCGCTGAGCTCCATTCCCTCGAACAGCGCCTCGACCGGTTGGAGCAGCTGGTGCTGTTGATCGCCCACCAGGTGGGTGTCCCCCCGGAGGCGATCGGGCGGTTGCTGCCGCCGGCGGCCCCGGAAACCTGAGACAGCATGGGAACCAAACGTCCTGGGGGTTCTCTATTCGCTGTTCGCGAATGCCGAATGGCCCGTTGCGACCTTGGCCCGCTCACCCTCCAATCCCCAGCTCGTCCTGCGGCCGCAGGATCTGGTGGTGCTGCTGCGCCTGGCCCTCGATCCAGGCCCGGCGCCCACCTATGCAGCCCTCGGCGCCGAGCTGGGCCTGACGGCATCGGAGGCCCATACGGCCGTGGAGCGTGCCGTGGCCGCCAAGCTGGCGATCAAAGATGAGGCTGGCAAGCCCTCAGTGGTTCGCGCTGCCCTGAGAGCCTTCGTGCGGCATGGGGCCCGCTACTACTTCCCAGCCACGCGAGATCGGCCGCCACCGCCAGGGGATCGCCGTAGCAGCTCCGGATCCCGGTGGGCCTCCGTGGCTGTCAGTTGGGGATAGCGGCTGAGCAGCCCGATGAGATACAGGAGCCGCTCAAGATCCAGCAGCCTGGAATAGCCGTGCAGCGCGTAGCCGCTCTCGCGCAGGGCACCGGCCTGGAT
>CALRKN020000040.1:0-7941 GCA_943368005.1 Bradyrhizobium ivorense
TGGGTCACGAGCCGGAGGCGGCCCTTCTGCGTCAGACGGGCATTGGGATGGCTATGCATGGATGCGTGAGGCCTGGGTTGGTGGGTCACACCTCAACCCGTAGCGGCCTCACACCCCTTTGTCACTGAACAACCTGCTGAGACAGAACATCTAGGCCGAGCGTTTCATCAAAACCATCCTGGCGCAATAGTGCTACGTCATTGCGTACCAGACCTCAGAGGAACGCAACCGGTGGCTGCCCCGCTATCTGGGGATCTAGAACTGCAACAGGTGCCACATGGCTCTCGGTGGTCTCACCCCTCAGCAGTGCCTGCAGCGGCTGCTGATTGCTGAATGATTTGGTGAGAAAACACACCGAAATCCCAACCGGCCGGCTGCCGCTTGGTTAGCCACTGCCGCCGAAACGGGGGCCGCTGCCCAGAGATGCCGATGCCAAAACCCGGATGGCCCGCAAGCTGAGAAGCAAGTAGGAAACTGAGATCTACGCCCAGCGCAAGGCGATAGTGCCGCCGGTGAACGGCCAGATCAAGGAAGGCCTGGGCCAACGGCGCTTCCTGTTGCGGGGCCTGAAGAAGGTGAACGGCGAGTGGCACCTAAACACTGCCACAAACAACTTGCTGAAGCGGTTCAGACATAGACAATCACAGCAGAAAGCGCAGTGGGCAGCCACCGTATGAAGGGTCATGGCCTTGGCGGCGTCTGCCAGGGCTGAATTGGCCACAGTCCAATGGCACAATCCATCGGAACAACCAGCAGACGAGCGAATATGTAGAGGAGCAGCTAAGCCATGCTTTCTGCCGTGTCAAACAGCCTGAAGGTCTATCGGCAACAAACTCCTAGGCTGACCAACGATCTCATCCCTCAATCCGCGACCGCGACGCCCAAACATTGTGCGATGGAGTCGGCTGGCCAAGCCTCCACGGATTGCGAGACATGTCAAAGAGATCGAATCCTAGTGACACTAACAACTCGCAGGTTGCATGATTCTTCTCGGCGTTAGCATGCGGGTGAATTTCAATCACGATATTCTCGACAGCAGGGAGAACTGAACGTGCGCCTAATAGAATTTCGTACTCATAGTTTTCCGCATCAATTTTCAAAAGCTTAATGCAAGGCATTGGGCCAAGAGTGTTAAGCAAAGTGTCCAGCGTAACCAAAGCGGTCGTGAAGGCAAAGCTCGTGTCTGAGTCGCTCCAGCCATCAACCAAGCTGAGCTTGGAACGATCATTGCCGCGCTGATGGGGCAGAGTTACGAGCGAGTCCGCCGCTCCAACTGCAGCGTTTACCACATTGATTTGAGTAAAATCATTAAGTAGTGCGTTCCTAAGACACTTCGCGCAGTTATCCGGTTGCGGATCTATCGAGATCACTTTTCCATCAGGCCCTACCATGACAGCACAGATAAGTGAAAAATACCCAACATGTGATCCCACATCGATACATGTGTCGCCTCGTTCAACAATGGAATGGATCAGACGAACGGTGTCTGGCTCGTAGAGGTGTCCTGCACGAATATTTTTCTGCAGCCACTCGCTCGGGTCTAGGTCCATCCGAAAACCCTCGCGAGTTGTAATAACATTCAAGGAGGCAACGCTGGTCTTGATTCGCTCCGAGAACCGTCGCCGAAACGCTGCAGGCGTGAGCCGGTAGACCCGCTCAATCCAGTGCATCGACACCATTAAATGTTCTTTCGTGATTACCGCTAGCGTAACATAAGTCATCCACTGAATCAACCATTGTCGGCTTATTGCATTGGTGCCTGGCCCTGGCGGCGCCGCCAGGCGAAAGCCCCTTTGTCGAAGGCCAATCAAAGCATCTCCTTCTATGATCGCGTATATCTAAATAGGGACTACTGAAAAAGGCAGACCAGCTGCGGGGCATCTGGTTTCAGCGATCGAGACCCGATAAATTGGCCTCGTACTGGGCAATCAACGATTGCTGCAACTGCTGAACGCTGCAGATGTACCGGAAGTATCATAACGGGCAGCTCTCAATCGAAGAGTTCCATGTGCCTTTTGGTGGCACATTAGATCCGGAGAACCGCTGGGTGATCTTCTCCTCACTAATACCATGGGAAGAGCTGGATGCAACCTACGCGCCTCAGTTCTGTGCTACCACTGGCGCCCCTGTAAAGCCTGTGAGGCTGGCGTTTGGCGTGCTGTTCATCAAGCAGCGGCTTGGTTTGACCAATGAAGAAACCGTGGAGCAGATCCGAGAGAATGCTTACATGCAGTTTTTCCTTGGCTTTGCCGGCTATTCCAGCAAAACACCATTCGACCCATCGATGATGGTTCATTTCCGCAAGCGGTTCTCGGAGGAGGATCTCAAGCGAATCAACGAACTGATTGTAGAACGCGATAAGGCCATGGTGATAGAGGCTGTGTCCACCCACCCTGGTGACGACGGTTCTGATGATCCAGGTGCTGGTCCTGGTAACCAGATAACCCTCAACAACTTCGTGAAGCCTGCCGATTGGCCAGAAGGCAAGAACTGGGGAACCCTCACCATCGATGCCTCCTGCACCCAAGCCGACATCACCTATCCGACTGATGTGAAGCTGCTGAATGAGGCCAGGGAGTCGACCGAACGAATCATCGATTAGCTATGTGACCAGCACTCAGACTTTCGCAAGCACAAGCCCCGCTATGATCGAGGAAGGGCACGCGCTCTTTTCCTCAATGTCGCCAAACAGAAGAAACAACGACGCCGCAAGATAAAAGCCGCAATACGTTGCCAGCTCGACTACCTGCAGCGGAATCTTAAAGCTATCGATGCCCTGATCGCCTCTGGCGCAGTGCTTTCCAGCCTAAAGACCCATTGGTGGCACAAACTGCTTGTGATCAGCGAGCTGCACCACCAGCAAACCATCCTGCTTTACGCCAAAACGCGCAGTATCCCCGACCGCATCGTCAACCTAGTGCAGCGACCGATTCGGCCTATGGTTCGCGGCAAGACAAGAGCTGCTGTCGAGTTTGGCGCTAAAATCAGTGTTTCTGTGCGGAATTACTTTGCATTTGTGCATTGGATCAGCCGGGACCCATACAATGAAGCCGAGGACCTGATTGCACAAGCCAAGAAGTATAAACAAGAGAACGTGTGTTACCCCAACAGAATCTGTGATGATCACATCTACCTCAACACGAAGATCCGAAACTTCTGAAAGAGAACCAACATACGACTATCTGGAAAGCGGTTGGGTAGACCACCGAAGGATCCAGAGATCACCGCTGCTCACAAGCGGCAGCTAAGCGAAGACCATAGGAGGCGAAACGAGGTGGAAGGATGCTTTGAATCATGGAAGAGCAAGTATTCCCTGGATCTGATTATGGCGCGGTTGTCCAAAGGTGCAGAGGCCTTGATCTCGATAGCGTTTCTAGTGATGTGCGCGGAGAAGTTCCTGAGGCTCCTCCGCCTCTTTTTTTCACCTTCTGTGCCTGGTTCTATGCCTGGCAACGTCCTGGGGGCCCGGTGGGTGGTGCTCAAGAGCATTTGGCAGCTTGAAATGGCTGATTCACCGGTCGCTGTATAAATGTGCGTGCGAGCAGCTTACGCGCCTCTACCTGAGGTGGACTGGCTTTTCTGGACAGGTCCCATCGTTAACCTCTGAGGCGGGGTACCGCCCCTGAAAGGGGCTCCCACCAATGAGCAAGCGCCGCACCCACAGCCCCGAGTTCAAGGCCAGGGTCGCCATGGAGGCGATCAGTGGCCGCAAGACCATTCAGGAGATCGCCGCTGATCACGCCATTCACCCCATCCAGGTGAGCCAGTGGAAGAAGCAGCTGCTGGAGGGCGCCAGCGAGCTGTTCACAAGGGGCAAGAAGACCAAGGACAAGGACGAGGGCCAGGCCAAGGAGGCGGAGCTGTTCCAGCAGATCGGCCGGCTGCAGATGGAGCTGGAGTGGCTCAAAAAAAATCTCAGCTGCTTTGATGCCCGTGAACTGCGAAAGCTGCTCGATCACGACCATTCCGAACTCAGCGTCAGGCGGCAATGTGCGCTGCTGGTCCTGCCCAGGTCCACGCTCTACTACCAGCCGACACCGGTACGGGAATCGACCCTGCAGATCATGTCCAGGATCGATGCCCATTACCTGGAAGACCCCTGCAGCGGGAGCCGCCGGATGGTGGGCTACCTGGCCAGAGATGGGATCCCGATAAGCCGAGTCCGTGTGCGAAAACTCGTGCGCCGCATGGGGTTACGGGCGATCTACCAGAAACCTCGCACCACTGTCCCTGGTGATCCATCCGAGCGCTTCCCATGCCTGGTGGATCTCAGCACGGTCACAGCTGTGGATCAGGTATGGGCCACAGATATCACCTACATCCCGCTTCAGAAAGGCTTCCTCTACCTGGTGGCGATCGTGGATCTCTTCTCCAGGCACGTGCTCAGCTGGAAGCTGTCAAACAGCCTTGACACGGAGTTCTGTCTGGAGGCTCTGGGGATGGCGCTGGAAGGCGGTCGCAAGCCAGAGACCTTCCACTCCGATCAAGGGTGTCAGTTCACCTCATCCGACTTCGTGGCCAGGCTGCAGGCAGAGAAGATCAAGATCAGCTGGTCAGGCAGGAAGCGCTGCTACGACAACATCCTGGTCGAGCGTCTGTGGAGGACTGTCAAATATGAGGAGGTGTATCTGCATGCCTACAGCGATGGCTGGGAAGCAGAAATCAGACTGGCCCGCTTCCTGTGGACTGCCATGTAAGGCCCCACAGCGCACTGGGAGGCAGAACTCCCCATGAGGTCTACACTGAGGCCAAACCCTGTTCCTCCCGCCCAAGGTTAACGATGTCAGGGGCCAAAACTGTCCAGTAAAAGGCACCCACCTCAACCTGGCAACATTCGCATCGAGCCTGCAGTCAACTTTTTCAGTAGGCCCAAAGTAAAATACTTAATACCAAGAAGAAATCAAATGAGATTCGCTAAACACAGCCTACCTTAACTTAGGAAATTCTTTCGAACACTCATGCAATATAGCGTTGTAAGGAGAGTTTACCAGAAAGTCAAAATGCCTTTTCCCAGTGGTTGAGCGAATAAACTTGCCAAGAAGTAGCAATGATTGAAAACGCCAAGTCCATGAAATCAAAGTCCGCACAAGTTGCCTCCAGTTTAAGCATGACCATACTGCACGAACTTCTGGAAAGAACAAAGCCGTAGTTGCCAGCGTTGTAATTCGAGGCGAAGGCCGACCAGCTTCTGTAGATACAAGGCGCTGAGCAAGACGAACACGGGAAGGCGGCACAAGCGAGTGGAAGCAGCTTGCAATTAATAAAGCTTGATAAGCCCCCCAAAGGATTCCATCTTTCTGCCTATTTGTATGTTGTGTTTCTGCATAATTAACCAATGGTTCACAAACAAGAAGAATTGGCTGACTGACACACCTCTCGCGAAAGTGTTCAGTCACATCGACAGGGATGTCTCTGGGAGTAAGAAAGGGGGTTCTGTTCAACCTCCGAACAAGCATCGAGCTATTACATAGCTTTGAGGAGCCACATGCGAGATCTACAGGTGTTGTAAATAACTGATCAGGTCCATCGGGCCATATCGTTCGATCTGTATTAATCCATTCACCCGATAAAGACTCCCTCCAGAGTCGTTCATTAGCAACAGCAATATCCACGTTTGGATTAGAATTCAGCGCGGCCAACATTCTTTCCAGGAAGTGTGGCTCCCACCAGTTATCATCTTCAAGTAGGGAAGAGAAATCACAATTGGATGCGCCAAAAGCGAGATTAAATGATCCTGCGGCACCTCTTTTCTTAACTGGTTGAAAGAGGGATAGACGTGAATCAGAAAATTTATTAATTACATTTGCCACTTGCAGATCTTCGGGATCATCATTCACAACAAAACCTTTCCAATTAGTCATTGTCTGATCAAGAAGGGATCTTAACGCCCTCTCGAGAAGAAGAGGCCTGCGAAAAGTAACTATCCAGACGCTTACCTTTACCACTGGTTTAACGCTTAGGGCGAAAGAGAAAAGAGGGCATTAGCGTAGCCAACCCGAAGAGGGTGATTCCAAATCACTTGATCGTAGAAGCCGACTAAGCAAAAGCCATGGAGCATAAGAAGTGAAATTAGGTCATCCAACTGAGTATGATGAGTATCCCCGGGATCTATGGTGAATTTGACAAAATAAGGCTAATACGCTTATTGCCTAAAAGATCTTTGGCGCCCTGGATTACCCGCGTTTCAACGCCTTCGACGTCAATTATTTCTAGATCGATTTGTTGATCTCGAAACAATGTCAAGACCTCAGCATCAAGGCATGAAACTTCTACTTTCTCGGTAGTTTCGCCAGCTCCCACTCCTGGAGAACATTTCAAGGAATTAGCTTGAGAATCGTGTTTAAAGCAAATAGTCGAGAAACCTTCTACTTCTGAAGTGACACATTGCGTAAATGCACATTATTAGCCAGGGTCCATTGTTCACTAAGTTCGTTAAAGGTCGTACTGACAGATTCAAATGCAAGAATTTGACACTCCGGCAGTCTATCGTGCAAATAATGCAGAGTTTCCCCTTTGTATGCACCAATATCAATGATTATTCTCAATGGAAGTCGAAGACGATGCCTAATATCCCATACAAGGTCTACCCCTGCGGGCAAGCCTTGTATCGTTCTTGCCAGCCACCCCTTAGGTTCGAGCGTTTGATGAATGATGCGACGAAGATAGGCAAACCGAGGCACTTTAATCATTTTAGTAATCCAAAGCAAGTCGCGATGAGGCTCTGTTCATGGTCGACCTCTCGATCAGAACGTAGAAGCTAAAGGACATCAAAAGTGAATCAGCAAAGCCAGAAAACTCACCAACAGCTGGGTTAGCGCTGTGAACGGCAGGCTGCTGAAGAGTTTCACCACGCGGCCACTGATGGGCAGAGTAGGCGAGAATCAGGGATCAAGAGAAGCCTCTTAGCATCAGCAATAGCACACGCACAAAGGGTGGAACCACGTGTGCGATGTTAAGCAAAGTCAGACACAGGGTAAGCACAAGTACCCTCTAGGATAGCCAGGTGAACCAACAAGGTCAAGAGCTAGGGAGACTCTGGAAAACCCAGGCGATCCACGGGACACTGGCTCTGTGATCGCAGGCTAGGAACTGGGTTGATGAGCGGCAAGCAGCTCGGCTTCTCGGATTACGAGCTCACCACGGCCAAGAAGCAGACCAAGCGGGAGAGGTTTCTCTCTGAGTGGAGGCGGTGGTTCCCTGGCAGGCACTGATCGAGTTGATCGAGCCCCACTACCCCAAGGCCAGCAAGAAGGGAGGTCGGCCTCCCTATCCGCTGTCAACCATGCTGAGGATTCACCTGCTGCAGCAGTGGTATGCGCTCAGCGACCCAGCGATGGAAGAGGCCTTGATCGAGGTGCCCACCATGCGCCGCTTCGTCGGCATCGAGCTGATCAGTGACCGGATCCCTGATGAGACCACAATCCTGACCTTCCGCCACCTGCTGGAGAAACACGGGCTGGGCGAGAAGATATTTGACACTGTCAAAGCCCACCTCAGCGCACGGGGCATGACGATGCGGCAGGGCACGATCGTCGATGCCACCCTGATCGCTGCGCCCAGCTCCACCAAGAACAAAGAGGGCAAGCGGGATCCAGAGATGAACCAGACCAAAAAGGGCAACCAGTGGTATTTCGGCATGAAGGTCCACGCAGGCGTGGACAAGGATTCAGGTCTGATCCATTCGGTGGTGGTCACAGCTGCCAACGTGCATGACCTCACCCCAGTCGCCGAGCTGCTGCATGGCAATGAGGAGGTTGTCTACGGCGATGCCGGCTACCAAGGCATTGCCAAGAGGCCTGAGATGGCAAGCAAGACAACGGAATTCCGAGTTGCGATGCGACCGGGCAAACGCCGGGTTCTGCCGGATACGCCTGATGGCCGCTTGGTGGATCTGGTCGAAACAGCCAAGGCCCACATCCGCTCGAAAGTGGAGCACCCATT
>CALRKN020000041.1:0-7205 GCA_943368005.1 Bradyrhizobium ivorense
AGCTGACGGGGGTGGAACAGCAGCAGCTGGGCGCCGCGGAGCGTGGTGGGGTTGTCCGTGGTCGCTGCTTTGCCAGGGAGGAAGCAGGAGCGTATATCTAATTTCCAGGGTGCTGCAGCTGCCTCAGTTGCGTCCTGCTGGTCAGCGGCGCACCGGCACCACCTGCATGCCGATCGGTGCCAGTGCAATCAGCGCCAGCTTGATGTGCTGGATGCCAAAGGGGATGCCGATGATCGTGATGAAGCAGTCCACAGCTGAGCTGAGGTGGCCGATCGCCAGCCACCAGCCGGCCAGCAGGAACCAGATCACGTTGCCCACCAGCCCAAAGGGCCCGGTGCCTAAGTCGCCCTGACCGGTGAGCTCCCGCCTGCTCACCGCCTCATTGCCGAACGGCCAGAAGGAGAAGTTGCCGATCACAAAGCAGGCCCGGGCCCAGGGGATGCCGACGATCGTGACTGCGGCAATCAGCCCAGCCAGCCACCAGCCCAGGCCCATCACCACGCCGCCGAGCACGAACCAGAGCCCGTTGAGCAGAAAGCGCAGCATCGGACCCTTCGCGGTGCTCCCAGCCTGGCAAGGGGTAGAGCGAGCGCAGCCCGGACGGGGCGCCCGCAGCACCACAGCCGTGATGGGTGATGCCCTCTTCCTTCTTCTCTCAAGCCAGCCGCCCCAGCAGCGGCACCACTCGAGCTCCCCTGGCCCCTGCCGCTCCCTGGCAGGTCTATGGCCAGCACCAGCAACAACCCAACCAGGGTCCCGCTGGCGCCACTGCTTCACCAGCCGCAGACCTCGACCCCCTCGACGAGGACGACGACGAGGCCAGCAGCCTCGACGGCGGCTCTACCGGCGACGACACTCTCGATCTCTCTCTGCCGCAGGACTCCAGCACCGGCAGCGGCGACCACGACGATCCCCCGGCCGCCGCCACCAGCACTGCTGATCCCCTGCGGGCCGAACGCCGCCGCAGCAACCAACTCGAGAAAGAGCTGCGCAAGGCCCGAGCCCAGTTGTCCCGCTTCTCCGAGATCAACCCGGATGAGTACGCCCGCCTGCAGGACGCCGAGCGCAAGCGCGAGGAGTTTGAACGCCAGGTGGGCGAGCGCGAACGCCAGCTCAATGAGGCCAACCTGCGCCGGGTGCGCAGCGTTGAAAAAGAACGGGATGAGGCCCGCTGTCAGGTGCAGAACCTTCGCAAGGAGCGCTTGATGGAACGGCTGTTTTCCGAGGCCGAGGGCCGCGTCGGTGGCGATGAACGGGGGACGTTCTTTGACACCTTCGTGACGCTGTGCGGCGGTCACTTCCAGCTGGGGGAGGTGGACGGCCGCGAGCGGCTGCTGCCGGTGGACGGCAAGGGCCAACCCCTCACCGCCGACGGTGTCGCCCTCAGCGATGGCGACTACATGGAGGAGCTGCGCCGCCACCCGGTGTACAGCTTCCTGTTCCAGCAGCGCAGTGGCCTCTACTCCGCTGCTGTGCCTGAAACGGGCCATGAGCACGGCGGCGCGGTGAATCTCCAGACCCTGAGCACCGCCGAGCTCTATCTGGAGGCCGTCAAGGGCACCACGCCCAGGGCGGCTGCTCCCCGGCGCTGATCACCCAGCCGGGAGGGAGCAATGGCCTGGTATCTGGTGTTCTGGCGCAACCGATCCACCGCCACGGTGGTGCCAGCCGCCAGCGCCAGCCAGGCCCGCGCCCGTGCCCGTGCCCGTGCCCAACGCAAACAGAAGCGGGGCTATGGGGCGATCGTGGCCGCCCGCCGCGCCAATGCCCAGGACACCCGCCTGATCAGGAAGGGAACCTGGGTGCGGCGCCGCCGTGACGGCTCCAGCCCCCAGTTCGGCAGTGCTCGCTCCAAAGCCCGGGCCCGGCGGCAACGCAGCAGCTACCGCCATTGGCTGTGATCGAGATTCAGCGGCCGCGCTTGATGGCGCGCACGGCCTGCAGCGCCTTCATCTCCTCGGCAGCCATGGTGGCGGCACGCTTGAGCCGGCTGGGATCGCGGCGGATCTCCTCGGCCTGCCGCAGGGTGCGCAGGTCGCTCTCGGCCCGCCAGCGGGCCTCCTCCTGGGCCAGCTTGCGCCGCTCAGCCGCACTGATGCCCGGTAGCGGGGGAGCGGCAGCTGTTGCGCTGCTGCCTCTTGTGGTGCGCCGCGGCTTGCTGCTGGTCTTGGCGGTGCCGGTCTTGCGGGTGCGGGTGGCCATGGCCTCAATGGGCTGAAACCCACATTTGCCAGAGCCACCGATCAAAGCCCGGCCACCAACCGGCAGCCGGGCCAGAGCCCGAGGGGCTCAGCAGACCGAGACGGTGCAGCCGGGAGTGCCCTGCAGCTTGCGGGCAAAGGCGAAGGCCTTCTCGGCAGGGATCAGCCTCATCTTCTTGACGGGCTTGCCGCGGCGGCCCAAGAACTCGACCTCACAGGGAGTGGTGCCGAGCTTCTGGACGCCTGGCGGATAGCGGTGAACCACAAGCAGGCGGACTTCACAGACGGGGCCTTGGGGAATGGCCATGGCTGGGATGGAGCGGAGAACACAGACCAGACGCCCCGCAGGCGCAGTGCTGGCCAGGGGCGAGCCCAGCGAGCCTTGCGTCAGCCCTGGCCAGCGCAAGCCGCAGGGGCATGCTGCGGAGGGGTTTCGCTCTGCCCCGCCAGCCAGCCCCCAGTGGCAACGGTGCAAGTGCCGTGCTGATTCCTCACCGCGCCAGGCGACCAGAGGTGCTGGCTCTCCTGGGATCGAGGTCCGTCCCAGCTGCTCCTGTCACGACTGATGCGGACTACCGCGCAGCGGCGCCCTGGCTGCCCGCTCTGCAATACCCCGGCCACCGTTTGTCTATGGCCTGGGCACAGGTCCGGGTCTGGCTGGTGGCAGGGCTGCCCCTGGTGCCGGATCCTTCTTGTGGCTGTTCATCCCTTGGCCTCCGCCGCGGAGCCCGAGCAGGCGCGAGAGGCGGAACGGCGCAGGCCAAAAGGGGCCCAAAGGCCCCCGCAGGATCAGACAGCCGGCATGGCCCCGCTGCTCTGCAGCCCGCCCCGCCGCAACGAGGCTTCTGCCTCCACCTGCCGCCGATAGCTCAGCTGGGCCTCTGCCTCCAGGGCGCTATCGATCTCATCGACCCGCGCCAGGCACTGCTGGATCGCCGGCAGCACCTCTTCCTCGAGCCGCGAGATCTCCTCTTCTCCATAGGGCCGATCAATCCAGGTGCGCCGCAGTGGCCGGCCCGCATGGCCCCTGAGGATCGCTTCAATCGCCTTGCCGCAGGACTCCAGCAGCAGGAACGGATCCTCCTCAGGCCGGCAGAACGGAGAAGCGGCAGATGAGAGCGTGGCCATGACGATCGGCGCCATGAGCGGCGCAGCGACGGGACCGATCCCAGTGGAGGCCCGACGCCAGGAGGGCCTCAGACTGGAGAGGCCCGGAGCAAGCCCCCCTCCCGCTTCCAGGCGTCACCGGTCCATGCGCGACAGCGCTGCTCCACCCAGCAGCGCCAGCAGCAGCTTGAGGGTGGAATCAAAGCCGCTTTGCAGCTGCTCCAGCGTGCCGGGGCAGACCTGCCCGACAGGGCGGCCATCGAGCGCCCGTTGGCCGCAGACCCCGGCGGCGAGGGAATAGATCAGCAGCTGCGTGCCGATCACCACCGCCAGGATCTTGAAGACGAAGCGCTCGCGGTCGAACGGCGGCTTGGGCGGCCGGGGTGCTGGGTTGGCTTGCATCGCTGCTCCTCCCTGGCGATTAGGCCCCAGCAGTAGGCAGCACCAGAGCCCCGCTCTGCAGCAAACCCCAGACCCGCAGGGCCTCTGCCTGGCGTCGCTCGGTGTGAGGAGTGCCCGGCCTGAAGTAGCCCTCGGGCTCAGCAGCCGAGCCAGTCCAATAGGCCGCCGCCTCGGCTGGATCCATGCCGGCAGGCCGCTCCTCAAAGACGCGGGTCCAGCCGATCAGCGAGCCCTCGGGCGGATCGTGCAGGCCGGCGTACTCCTCGGCGAAGTACTGCTCCTGCCAGGCGTTGCTGCTGGGGTCGATGCCCTCGCTGATGGCCTGCAGCCGTGCCGCGTCATAGGCGGTGCGGCGCACGCCGGTGTACTGCATGGCCCCGCGACCGGCGCCGCTGCCGGCCTCGATCACATCGAGGTTGTTGAGCTCCGGCTCGCCGGTTTCGACCACCATGCAGCCAAGGAAGCCGCAGGCCTCCTCAGCACTCAGCGGCTGGATTACGCCGAGGCTGGCCTCGGTGACGGCGCTGCTGCAGAAGAAGTCCAGCCAGTGCTGCAGGTTGGCGTGGGCCAGGGATGGCTCCCCAGAGGTGCATCCCCCTGGGGCCTGGCCCGGCGTCACTTTTTTTCCTGGAACACCCCCACATAGACGGTGCCCTGGTGGTAGAGCGGGAGCACCTTGTCGCGCAGATCGGCGTTGTGGATGCGGATGCAGCCAAGCGTGGGGTGCAAGGGCTGCTGGGGCGCCCAGGCCATGGGCCAGCCGCAGGCCGATCCGCCGCCGTGGAGCATGATCCCGGCCCGGCCAACGGCCACCTCCTGGCCCTCCAGCTCCTCCATGTCAAAGGAGTACCAGCCGTAGGCCATGGCGGTATCGGAACAGGGCGGGTTGGGGTTTTGCTCGTAGTCCGCGTAGAGCTTCCCGAGCTTGTAAAGCCCAGGTGGGGTGTCGGTGTTGGTGTGGCTCCAGTCGGTGTCGGCGCCCTGCCCCCGCGCCAGGCAGGGGATCTTCCAGAGGAAGGCTCCGCTGTGGTCGTAGGCCTCCATGTCCTCGTCCCAGTCGTTCACCAGCAGGTAGGTGTCGCCGGGTTTGACCGGTGCCGGCTTCTGCGGCCCGACCATGCCGACCTCTTCTGATCCGCGGGGATCAAGGCCACCTGCTGGTGCTGGCGGCTGGGGTGGCTGCTCGCTGAAAGTGAGCGCCCAGGGGGCCTGCTCATCGAGGATCGCTGTGCCCTGGTCGCTGCTGCCGATGGCGGCATACAGCTGCTGCACGCCACGTTGCTGCTGCGGCTGGCCTTTGAAGTAGCGGAAGCGATCGGAAAACCGCTCAGCGCTCATCGGGGTGGTCATCGGTCGTGGTGCTGACCATCCCCATTGCCAGCCTCGTTACAGCACCGGCAACCCGCTGATGATCGCCCATTCCACGATCTCTGCGGTGCGGGTCACTCCTCAGACGTGCTTACGCTCCAGATCAGAAGCGGGCAGAGGCTTCTCGGATTGACAAGCCACTCCCGCTCCCGACTTCTGTATCTGGATGTTAGAAAGACCCTACTTGAAGTCATTGAAGAAATCCATGTCTACTTCATAGACAATCTTTGGCTTGACACCAAGTTCAAGCTTTTCAAACATTCTGACAAGCTTCTCCCCATCAACAAGCTCGATGGGATTAGCGCCATCCCGAATTGCTTCCCGCTTGGCATCCATTGTGAAACTCCCAGTGGTCAACAAGATACCCTTATCAGCCTTCCCAACAAGGGCGCCTCGAAAATCCCGGATCATGCTTGCGCCAACCGATCCTTGATAACGCTTGCATTGAAATAACACCTTAAAACTCAGAAGTGGATTGATCTCGAGGATCCCTTCTCCATCAATGCCTCCATCCCCTGAACGGCCAGTGACCCTCACATTCTGAAAACCGTGCTCCCTTAGGAGGCGCTGACATAACCGCTCGAATCCCTCAGAACTAAGTGCCTTGATCACCGGCAGAAGGGCAGTCTCCTCAGCTTCCAATCGACTCTCTGTAGCCTCTACAGATGCCGCGTTCTTTGGAGTAGAGTCCTCATCTTGAGACCCTTTGAAGGTGCTCTGAACACCCTTGAATAATGATGCTACATCTAAAACCTTGAGGTCTTCATGCTGACCTTTGTCAGTCAGTCTCCACACGCCGCGAAGAGATGAGTCAATATGTCCTGAATGAACGAGGTACATACGAGCCCACGCAATCTGATTGCGTACTTTTGACTGGCCGTTCTTATTAGTCTGTTCTAGAAGCTCTTCGGGGAGGTCTTCACGTTCAATCACCGCATCTGTTACCTCAGCTGCAGTGGCCGATCCACCCATCTCCCGCAGAGCATGCAGGATGGGAAGGATGTATCGGGTGAACTGGGGTCCCTTGGTCATTTAAGGATTTTAGTTCTTTCTAAGGAAGCTCTGAGCAACAAGGGCTTGAGCGGCTCCTGAGATCAGGCGTCGACGGATTGCTCCTCCGCCTTTGCTCGGGGATTGATCTGTGCAGAACCAAGGTTATCTCATGCTCCTTTTTTGCTGCCTTGCACCCGTGAATGGCCTCATTTGGGCACACCACTCCCCTGATCATGGAGTCGCAAGCAACTGACGCCGCGCCAGGAACAGATTCGTCAGTGCAGCCAGAACATTCACCTTGCAGCGGTTCTTCACCATTCCCCGCAGTCTGGTCTTCTGAAAGCCGAACTGCTGCTTGATCACACGAAATGGATGCTCACCTTTGGCACGGATGTGGGCCTTGGCTGTCTCCACCACATCCTGCAGCTTCCCATCTGGCGTATCGGGCAGTGCTCGGCGCTTGCCGGGACGCATGGCCACCCGAAACTCCGTTGACTTGCCTGCCATCTCCGGCCTCTTCGCGATTCCCTGGTAGCCAGCGTCGGCGTAGACCACCATCTCATCCCCGTGCAGCAGCTCAGCGGCTGGGGTGAGGTCATGGACATTGGCGGCAGTGGTGACGACCGAGTGGATCAGGCCTGAGTCCTTGTCCACCCCAGCATGGATTTTCATACCGAAATACCACTGGTTGCCTTTTTTGGTCTGGTGCATTTCCGGATCCCGCTCACCAGCCTTGTTTTTGGTGGAGCTGGGCGCGGCGATCAAGGTGGCGTCGATGATCGTGCCCTGCTTCATGGCCATGCCCCGTTCCCTGAGATGGGCCTTGACGGTTTCAAAAATCTGCTCGCCCAGTTCGTACTTCTCCAGCAGGTGCCGGAACGCCAGGATCGTCGTCTCGTCAGGGATCCGGTCGCTGAGCATGTCGATGCCCGCAAACCGCCGCATCGTCGGCACCTCGATCAAGGCATCCTCCATCGCCGGATCGCTCAGCGAGTACCACTGCTGCATCAGGTGGATCCGCAGCATGGTGGCCAGCGGGTAGGGCGGCCGGCCGCCTTTGCTGCCGGTCTTGGGGTAGTGGGGCTCGATCAATTCGATCAGGGCTCCCCAGGGCACCACCTGGTCCATCTCAGC
>CALRKN020000042.1:0-6721 GCA_943368005.1 Bradyrhizobium ivorense
GCGACAGAGCAGCCTTGACACGCCAGGAACGTCAGAGATCCGTCGAGAGTGTTGGAGCAGGGGCCGGATCGTCAGCGCGCTCCTGGCTGGTGCTCAGGGGGGGTGTCTTCCATCGATGGAGCCTCCGAATCCCGTTGCATCCACGATGGGGCGGCCAGCCCAGGCAAGCAAGCGACCACGCCAGTTCGACACCGCTCGCTACCAGCGGCAATCGCACTTCATGAGGGGAGCTTTACGGTGTGGGCGCGGGTGCCTGCAGGCTGGCGCAGCCAAGCTATTCCCGCTTGGGAGCATCGCTGGCCCGGCCACGCGCTGCCCTTGATCTCGGGAGCGCAGGATCTATTGCCCCCGTGATGGGATCTCACAAGTGCCAGCCTATCCAAACCTGAATTCAACTGGTAAGCTATTAGTATTTGCCACTTAGTCTAGTGAGCTTCTCTAGCGGCCAAGCCAGGCGCTCCTCCAGGGCGGCAGTAATCCTGTTCTTTACTGCCTTGCATGCAGGGTTTCCGTTGGCTGCGGCTGCAGGCCAGTACGAAGCCCTATGCGGAGGCACCAAGTGCACAGTTTCGGTTTCTCCCGCAGGTATCTCCTCTCCATTTGGCACTATCCCTCCTCAAAGGGTAACCTACTGGGGCAATACAGGCGAGAGCAAAACCTCAATCGGCACAGGAGTGGCGACGACACTCCTTTTTGGTGGAATAGGGCTGCTTGGCTTCTTGGCAAAAAACCATCAGTACAATTTCTTCGTTAATGGATATGATGCAAATGGCAGGCAAGTGTCTATGCAATTTGAATTCAAGAATGACAAACCAGTCAAAAGTCTTGTCAACGAATTAGCTGCGGTAACTGGATTGGGGATGGGGCAGACACGTACCATTGAAGAGATCAAAGCCGCTGAAGGCGCTGCGCCCCCAGCTTTGGGGCCGATGGAGAAAACCCAGCCACAGCCTTTGGGGCCTGTGAGAACGGTCGCCCCTTGAGCGGAGGTTTTAAGGCGATATACACATAGGCGGCGAAGCTCACATGGTGTTGCCGTGAATACTTAGTCTTGAAATATCAGACAAGTGCTTAGCGCAGCGCAGAAGAAGTCGTGCTGTTGAAGGTCGTCACTGATCAGGTTTTGTTTTTGATAACACGGGCGAAGCTGGTGCATCGTGGCTTTGCCTGCCAAAAACTTACTGTTCTTCATGGTATTAGGGAGTCTCTGGGCAACAGAGGTTTGAGCAGCGGCTGAGATTGCAATACTGAGTTGGGCCCTGATCTGCCTCTGAGACCATGTCTTGGCAGCTCTATGAGCTTATCTCCAGTCTCTTTTGGATGATTGCTGAGGCTGAATCCAAGTGTTTGGACATGCCATCCTCATGCTCAGGCTGACGCGAGGAACTGCCGCCGTGCCAGGAACAGGTTCGTCAATGCCGCCATAACATTGATTTTGCAGCGGTTCTTGGCCAAGCCCCTCAGCCTGGTCTTCTGAAAGCCGAACTGCTGCTTGATCACGCGAAATGGATGCTCACCTTTGGCGCGGATGTGGGCCTTGGCTGTCTCCACCAGATCGTCCAGCCGGCCATCAGGTGTATCGGGCAGTGCTAGGCGCTTGCCGGGACGCATGGCCACCCGAAATTCCGTTGACTTGCCGGCCATCTCTGGGCGCTTCGCGATTCCCTGGTAGCCAGCGTCGGCGTAGACCACCTCCTCCTCCCCGTGCAGCAGCTCAGCTGCTGGGGTGAGGTCATGCACGTTGGCTGCAGTGCTGACGACCGAGTGGATCAGTCCTGAGTCCTTGTCCACGCCCGCATGGATTTTCATGCCGAAGTACCACTGCTGCCCCTTCTTGGTCTGGTGCATTTCCGGATCCCGCTCACCAGCCTTGTTTTTGGTGGAGCTGGGCGCGGCGATCAAGGTGGCGTCGATGATCGTGCCCTGCTTCATAGCCATGCCCCGTTCCCCGAGATGGGCCTTGACGGTTTCAAAAATCTGCTCGCCGAGGTTGTGCTTCTCCAGCAGGTGCCGAAACGCCAGGATCGTTGTCTCATCCGGGATCCGGTCGCTGAGCAGGTCGATCCCGGCGAACCGGCGCATTGTCGGCACCTCGATCAGGGCATCCTCCATCGCTGGATCACTGAGCGAATACCACTGCTGCATCAGGTGGATCCGCAACAACTGCTTCGCAGAAGCCAGCGGCTACTTGGCCAGCGGATAAGGCGGGCGGCCGCCTTTGCTGCCGGTCTTGGGGTAAGAGGGCGCGATCAGAGCGATCAGTGCCTGCCAGGGCACCACCGCGTCCATCTCAGCCAGGAACTTCTCCCGCTTCGTGCGCTTCTTGGCGGTGGTCTGCTCGTAATCGCCGATTCCCAGCTGCTTACCGCCTATCACCTCAGCCCAGGCCTGTAATCACATCACCATTGTCCCGTGGTCGGGCTGGGTTTTCCAGGGTCTCCCTAGCCAGAGCAGTCCCACCACGCACTAAATCAAGCAAAGAAATGTAAAGCGCCTCGTCTGGCTTTACTGGTAATGCTTACTTTTCTAATAGACAATTCCGATCAATGCTGTTCGTCACCAATAGATTCCCAAAGGGTTCGATTCGGACCAGGCTGGGTCGCAAGTTCGAATTCGATTTAAAAAATAACGCTCCTAGCTATTCAGTTTTCTACTGTAAGCGAGGAGAAGACGGTTCTAGCATAGAAATTGGAGGCATGGACTTCATGTCGGAGCTGAAGCGCTCCCCATACCGGCAGATATTGCTGTATGTGCATGGTTACTCTAATCTCCCAGAGGGAATATTCGAAGCGGCACAAGAGCTTCAGCAATTATGCGACAAGAAAAAAGCCAGGGAAGCTCTCGTTGTGCCTGTTATATGGCCATGCGATAATGATTATGGTGCTGTAAAGGACTACTGGGATGACCAGCAGTCCGCAGATGCGAGTGACAAATCATTCAGTCGAGCCCTTAATCATTTTCTCAAATGGAGAGAGTCGGACTTAAACGAGCCCGAGACAGACCCTTGCACAAAGCGCATTAACATACTCGCTCACTCAATGGGAAACAGAGTACTAAGAGAGACGCTTTATGCCTGGTTTAAATATTCACTTCCGGGCGGGATTCCTCTTGTTTTCAGAAACTCTTTTCTTGTGGCAGCTGATATAGAGAACGAGTCCATTCACCGCAAGGAGCGAGCATCAATAATTTCAGATGCTTCTCGCAATGTAGTCGTTTATTTCGCTGCGGACGATCTCGCTTTACGGGCGAGCAAGGTGGTCAATCTTAGAAACCGAATTGCCTCGCGACGGCTTGGACATGGCGGGCCCGAGAATATGGAACTTACGCCTCACAATGTTTATGCCGTAGACTGTGACGACGTAAATAATAGTTACGACCCTGGAAGTGGTCACACATATTTCAGGAGTGGAAAGATAAAGGGTGATCCAGGATTAGTGTTTGACCACATCTTTGAATGCATGGTTACTGGCCGAGTCTTCCCGAACGACGATAAGCGTCGACTCAAGATAATTCAACCCCAATCCTAGCTTGATAAATCCCGTATCCTACTCGTGTAAGCCGTAGGAGCGGACAAGTTCATAAGCTACATTTTTACGTGATTGCAATTCTGCCTAGACATAATCTTGTAATTTGAATCGTCTTTATTCATCGAGTTCGAACTCGTTCAAAAGGCCCGCTAATCAGATCCCTTCAAGAAACACCTAAATTCGGAAAGTACCTTCTTAAAAAGCCAATTTCTAGATGCAAATGGCTAACGAGTCAACACGAGATTTCAAAGCTCTCTTTACAAAAATACCAGATGTTCCGCCCTTTGACTCAATTAGTCATCCGGTATGGACTGGCGGCAGTGGTCAACCAATTATCTTGATGCATGAGCTAGATGGTTTTACTCATTCATTTATGCTTTTGGCGATGCATCTTAGTAGACACTTTACGGTTTACGCACCAATTTTCTATGGCAAGCCTGGCCAAGAGTTTTCGGCACCGGCGGCAATAGCCAAACTATGTATCATGCGCGAGTTTGAGATCTTTCGGCTAGGCAAGACAAGCAGAATAGCCAATTGGATTAGATTACTTGCTGATCATATTCATGGGCGCCATGCAAATGCAAAGGGCGTGGGCGTAGTTGGAATGTGCATGACTGGTGGAATTGCATTAGCTACGATTGCTCAGGAATCGGTTGTTGCTGCAGTTGCCGCGCAGCCATCATTTCCACTTTCATTATCTTTTCCCTTTCTAGATTCTGTTGACCGAAGGAAGAATCTCGGAATGGATGACGAAGATGTCAAGAGCGCTACAGGGTCAATCACGCCACTATTGGTAGTTCGCTATGGAATGGATCCTATTTGCCCGGCTGAGCGGATCATGGCTATAAGCGAGCAAATTCCAAAGGCCCAGTTGCTTGACAAGGAGCAGTTTGCTGCAATCAAAAGCCATGCAACACTTACAGATTCTTATCGCGAGGGAACAGCGGCAGACATCAAGAGTGCATCTGAGGCAATCGTCGGCGAAGTAGTGGAGTTTCTTCTGTACAATCTCGAATAAATTGACTTGAAGTATGCGAATAGCCTTGCATCAGCTGCATAGCTTGACGGGGCATTGCATGGTCTAGGCGATTCTTGCAACCTTGATAACTCCTCCTTAGTCCCTACATCTTCACCCAACGGAAGGATCGACCACCTCGCTCGCAGGCGCGGTCCGCCAGCCGTCTATCCCCCATCCCCCGCCAAGAAGCCGCCATGACCACACTCAAGCTGATGTGCTGGAACGTGGAGAACCTGTTCCTGCCGCCGCCGGGTGATGCCCCAGCGGCCGAGCAGTTCCAGCGCAAGCTGGCCGCCCTGGCCACCGTGATTGATCAGCAGCAGCCCGATGTGCTGGCCCTCCAGGAGATCGGACCGGATGGGGCACTCCAGGCCCTGCAGGAGGCCCTGAGCACCTCCCTGCCCCATGCCAGCAGTGGCATCCCCGATGGCCGGGGAATTCGGGTGGCCTTCCTCTCCAGGTATGTGATTCAGCAGCAGCGGAACATCCAGCCCTTTCCCGCCCTGATCAAGGGGGCGCAGGCCCGCGATCCAATCTTTGATGATGCGGAGACAGAGGAGGATGAATCGCTCAGCCTGGCCATGGGCCGTGGGGCCCTGGAGATCAGCATCGTGGTGGGCGGGGTGGAAGTGAGCCTGCTCAACGCCCACTTCAAGTCCAAGCTGGTCAGCTATGCCCGCCGCAGGCCGGATGTACCCGGCAGTCGCTTTCAGCCGCGGGATGAGGATGAGCGCTACCGCTATGCCGCCTACGCCCTCTACCTGCGCACGGGCGAGGCGATGACGATCCGCGATCGCCTCAATGCCCTGCTCTCCGGCGGAAGCAGCGAACCCAACCCCAGGCAGGGGTTGGGGCGGGAGAAAGCCGTGGTCTTCTGCGGGGATCTCAACGACGAACCCCAGGCCGCCACCACCCAGATCATCCAGGGGCCGTCAGGATCGGAGATCGGCACGGCCGGCTTCCGCGGCGGCGACCAGGGTGATGGCTATCGGCTCTGGAACCTGGCGCCCCTGTTGAACCGCGATAGCGATGGTGAGCCGCCGCTAGAGGCGCCCTACACCCGCAGGTTCAAGGGCCGGGGAGAGCTGATCGACCACATCTTTGCCAGCCATCGACTGGTCAACCCGGCCAACCTGCCGCTGGCACACACCGTACTGGCCACATCTGAACTGCCATCGGTGGGCGACACACCGTCCGAGAGAAGCCAGGATCCAGCATCCGATCATGCAGCGGTGGTTGCCACCTTCAGGCTTGGATCCTGATCCATATTCAGAACGCCCCATTACCCTCAATCAGCTGGCTACAGTGATGGTGTTGATGGGGACAATCATGCTTACCGGATCAGACCTGCTCGCTAAGGTCAAGGAACTCAACGATGCCTCCAAGTCCGAGTTGGTGCGCAGCTGCGGCTACGTGAGCACCAAGAAGGATGGCAGCGAACGGCTGAGCTTCACGGCCTTCTATGAGGCGCTGCTGGAGGCCAAGGGCATGAGCCTGGGTGATGCCGGCGGCAAGGGTCGCGGCAAGGCGGGTCGCAGCCTCAGCTATGTGGCCAAGGTGCAGTTCAACGGCAACCTGCTCGTGGGCAAGGCCTACACCGCCCAGTTGGGCCTGGCGCCCGGCGATGAGTTCGAGATCAAGCTGGGGCGCAAGCAGATCAAGCTGGTGCCCGCTGGCGGATCAGAAGAGGAGTGATCAACCAGAGCCTCCGACTGGCGTGATCGTTTGTTGCTCTCTGCTGCACCACCAGCCCAGTCAGCTGCATCGTTGCGTGCAGGCGTCAGCGCCCTCGACGCCCCATAGAGCGCCGTTCTGCCAGTCGCGGTCGCTCCGGAGAACCCCCGCCCATCGCGGGGGTTTTCTGTTGGCGACCACCCGCCAGCCGCTGCCGCAACAACGCCACCAGGCCGGCCTCCCGCCAGGGGGAGTGATCCAGCAGGGACCCGGCAGCCGGCAGCAGCAGACGCCCCTGGCCCAGTCGCCCAATCAGGGCCTCAGCAGAACACTGCGGCTCCCGCTCCAACGCCACCAACCCATCCCCTTCAGCTGTTCAGCCAGCAGGGCAGAGCCGCGGGCAGGCAGCAGGAAGCGGGGTCGCTCATCGACGATGCTGCCGCGGCCAGCCAGCTGATCGAGATGCGCCAGCAGCAGCAATGGCCGGCTGCCAAGCGCGATC
>CALRKN020000043.1:0-6177 GCA_943368005.1 Bradyrhizobium ivorense
ACGCCACCGGCGACGCCCTTGCGCCTGCTTCGCACTGGGGTATTCACCTCCGCCGGGGTCAGTGCGGCCAGCTGCTGGTCCAAAGCGGCGATGGCATCGAGGTGGCCCTGTGCGGTGCACACCCCCGTGGGGTAGTGGGTCTGCAGCTGCGCCATCTCCCGGTTCAGGGCCGCCAGGGCAGCACTGGTGACGGGGATGGAGAGGACGATGCGCAGGGCTTCTGCGTCGCTGGGACGCCAGGTGCAGGTGGGCGGGGAGGGCTGGGTCATGCCCTCCGTTGCCAGCTCAGCCGCCACTGCCCCCGTTGGGCTGGGCCAGCCCCAGCTGCTGGCGCAGCTCCACGACGTCGATCACCCCCCGCTCATGCAGCACCAGCCACTCCTGCACCGAGGGCTGGGGCTTGCGCGGCGGTTGGGGCGGCACCAGCGGGCAGATCTCCACGCTGCAGGCCGGCGTCTCGGAGAGCTTTTCGCCGGTGAGGCGGGTCCACTGGCGCAGCAGGGTGCTGAGCATCGATGCCTTCTGGCCTGCCAGCGATTGCAGCACCGCAAAGCTCTGGCCGGCGGTGAGCGATACCTCCAGCTCGGTGCGGGCTGGACCGTGGCCACCAGCTGGAATCAGGGCGTCGCGGCACATGGCTTCTTCCAGCTGCTGCAGGTAGGCCCGGTGCTCCGCCAGCGAACGGGCTTCTATTTCGACCCACTGAAACTTGGCACCCTCCGGCAGGTCCATGAAGGAGGAGGTGGAGAGCACCAGCCGCTGGGGGCGTTGGGCATCTGTTCCGCCGGTGGAAGCACCAGAGCCCAAGGCGCCATCGCTGCGGCGGAAGCCGTAGGCATCAACCAGCCCGGTGCGCACGCCAACCGGCAGGGCGGTACGGGAGAGGAGGTCTTCGTATTCGCTGCGGCAGCGGTAGTGGTTGAGGTACTGGTGGGCCAAGCCCAGGTGGGGCAGATCGCCTTCTCCAAAAGCGCTGCCATCCACCGAGTACCAAAGGGCAGGCAGGTCAAAGCGCTGGGGCAGCAGCGAAGGCTCCCCCACCGGCACCACGTCGTAGCCATCGACGGCGCCGGGGTTGGGGTTGGCCTGCCAGCTGCGCAGCACCAGGCCGTCATCGCTCACCGACAGGCTGCGGTAGAGCCAGGCCGCCGGATCCGGTAGCAGCCCGCCGTGGGCATCGATCACCACCGTGGGCACCGCTGCATTGCCGCTGGCGAAACGGGGCGGCAGGGCCTGCCGCAGCGGTTCCCGCCAGTCGATCTCCACCGGCCCCGACGCTGGGGCGCCTGTGGCGCCATCGGTGGGCAGGCGCCAGTTGAGCAAATCGCCCCTGGGCAACAGCTGCAGCCGCGGCAGCGAAAGCCGATCGCCCTTGGCCAGGGCCTCGAGCCGGTCGCCTTCCGATGGCCAGCGGTGCTGTGGGGGCAGCTGCAGGATCAGGCAGCCGCCATCCCGCAGGGTGAGCAGGTCAGCCAGGAACAGAAACACCCCCAGGTCGGTGCCCTGGCCGTCCACATCGGTGGCCACGCGGGTCAGGGAGTCGGGCAGTTCCTGCCAGGCCAGGCGCGACAGCATCCCCGCGTAGGTGCGCAGTGCATCGCGGTAGAAGCCGGTGGGCCGGGCTGCTTCCAGGCGCTTGAGGTAGCAGGTCTCGGGCTCCTCGATGCCGCGGGGGAGATACACCGGCCGGCGGCTTGTGCCATCAGGGAGCTCCAGCAGGGTCCAGCAGTCGTAGACCAGCTGAAGGCGGTCACGTAGGCCGCTCAGGGTGGGGTGTTCAAGCCAGGGGGGCTGGGCAGGGGGTGGAGTCTTCGGCGCTGGCGGGGAGGAGAGGCTGCTGGGGGTAGTTGTCCGGCGGCGACGGGTAGTGGGCACTGTGGCTGCTGTCTGGGCCATCGCCCTTGCCAGAGGCATCAATGGACCCCCTGTGCAATCCATGCAGGATCTGCATCATTTTGGTCAAGGCGCCAGGACAAGCAGGTCGGCCAAGCCGGAGGGCTTGAGTTCATATGTGGGTCCGTAGAAGAATCGAGCGTGATCAGCTCCCTGCTTAGAATTGACAGCCACGCAGTAGATTTCGACTTTAACTCGGAATGGCTTCAAATTCTTATGCGGACTACGGAGAGCCTCATTATCACTTAGCGAGGATCAGCCCGTATAGTCGTTAGGTTCCCAAGCTAATGCCTAGCTCTAAGCCAGCTTTCTTCTTCTCTGCCACCCAGAGCGTCGACGATCGCCTTGGGGATGTTTTCAGTTTTATATGGGCTAGCTATGCCGGCCTCCGAGAACTTTGGTGGCAAGTCCGTGGCTTTCAATCACAGTTCCCAGATCTGCATATTAAAAGAGTTGAAGAGAAGTTTCTCTCTGGACTGCCAGTTCCAGGGGGAATTGACTTTCGGCATCTGTTTCTTGACACCAGCTGGGGCACGCATGAGGAAGAATTTGCGAAGTGGCTTCTTTTTGAAACCTGTACTCTCTACGAAGGCTGGGCAGAGAAAGTCTGCGGAGACGTCTTTGCAGTTGGAAGCGAGCAGCATGCGAAGCAATTGCAGTTCCCATCAGGCACATCACGCAACGGCCAACCGACTGGCTTTTTAGTCACAGTTAGAGCCGCGAACAGGTCGACGTCATCACTTATGCAAAATGAGTTTTTCCCTAGGCTCGCCTCATCAAAGCTGAATGTCTGGCCATCTCTAGAGCACTATCTCGCTGCTTATCGCTACTTTAAAGAGTGCAGAAACTCAATTATCCATTCTGGCGGTCTTGTGACCCAAGAGGTTGTGGACTGGAGGGCTCGGCTAAGCACTGCGCAGTCGCTTCAGCCTGCCCCATTTCGCCATTTATTCGTGCTCCCCATGCAGCCGCTTGGAGACAAAATCTGTATGCACCTTGGCGACTGTACTTTATTTGCGACGTTAGTCCGAAAGGTCATCTGTACGCTGGATGCCGCGCTGTGTGTCTCGGAAACGAGTGAGCAGATCCTTGAACAACGTCTAAAGCTGCTTGTCACTAAGAGCCCCAAGTGGGTAAATCTGCCTACTGATCCAATGAGACGCGAGCAAAGGGTTCATCGAATGCTTGCAGCTTCAAGAATTCCAGAGCCTGTGAACTTTGGCAATGTAATGAGCTGGATGCTTGGCAAGGGTATTATTTAAACTGAAACCTAAAATGCCCTTGAGTGGACTGTCCACCATCAGCACTCTGCTGCTCGAACGCAAGTTCTTTGCCTGCCACTCAGGGGCAGAGTTCAGTCAATAGGAAATGCAACCACCCGTACTGAGCAAGCATCAACGATCTGAATCCACTGCTCGCGACTAATCCCGACTCGCTCCAACATCTCTCCCACGCCTACTCCTGAAGTCAACAAACGCTGCCCCCGCGCATGCAGCTCCCGCCAGGTCGGCGGCACCTTCAGCAGGAAGCCGTTGTCCCGCAGAAAGTGGGTGATCTCCCCATTCGCGTAGGTGCGCCCGTAGGGCCGGAATGGGCCTCGTGAGGGGTCGTAGCGACGCGCCGCTTTGATCAGCCCGATCATCGCCAGCTGCCGCAAGTCCTCCTTCGGATGGACAGTGCGCCGAGCGAAGTTGCCGGCGATCTTCTCCGCCAAATCCATGTGCTGCAGCGCCAGGGCATCAGCAGCGGCATGAGGCCGTACCGGTCGTTCTCGCCGGGGCCTGCAACGCGGGGGCCGCTGACCCAGGCCTCTGGAGTGGTGACGCACTGGAGCATGGAGACTGATCTCCAGCTGTTGCGCACGGGCATGGCACGCCGGCCGGCGAAAGCGCCTTTGCCGCAGCATTCTCTCCGCCCCAGCGGCATTGCCCACCAGCACCACCGTGAGCGGCAGCACCAGCTGCACAGCAGGAGGAGTCAGCAAGACAGGGCGTGGGCTCTCCACTGCGGAAGGCTTGGGATGTTCCCGCACCGCGGACACCATCGACTCGCTCACCGGCTCACCAGCAGCGGCGTCACCACCGGCTGGATGCCCTGGGCCTTCCAGTAACGGCCTTCCAGCCAGAGAGCGCCGTGGCAGAAGGCATCCACCAGGTCCTTGCTGCCCTTGGGGAAGCGAATCGCCTCCTCCACCAACGGCTGGGCGCGGTGGTGAAAGCGAATCTGCCCGGCCTCCACCAGGGGGGCAACGGCATGGGCGCGGGTTTCCTTGCTGCCTCTGGCGGTGATCGGCAGCATCCCCGGCACCCTGCGGCGAAGCGTCTGCAGCACCGCCGGACCGTTGGCGGCGTCCTCGATCAGCACGGCGTTGGGCCTGAGGGCCTGCTGCTCCAGCGCTTCCAGGCAACCCAACAGGAAGCGGATCACCTCCGGCAGGCCAAAGCGATGGCGGGCGGCCCAGAGCACCTCAATCTCCAACTCCTTTGGACCCGATGGACCCTGAGATTCACCCGATCGGGGGATGGCAGAGCGGGCTGGTGGTGCCAGCAGGCCGGCCAGGCAGAAGCCGCAGTAGTCGCTCTCTGCCTCCCCCTTGAAGCTCAGGTCACAGGAGAGCGCCAGCAGGGCGTACTGGCGCTGCGGGCCAGTGGCCGCTCCTGCGTCCTCGCGGGGGAAGGGCGGCCGGATCCACTGCCGCAGGAAGATCGATCCAGACGCTGGGCTGGGCCGCTGCTGGTACAGCGCCGCCCACCAGTAGGCACCAAGGCGAGCCCTGATCTTGAGCAGTTCCGGCAGGGGGAACCGCTCCGGGCAAAGGGCTTCTCCTGGCTGGCGCCAGTCGGGGATCAGGGTGCAGGTGGGCGGCAGCTTGGGCCGTTCGGTCGGGTCCTCGGCGATGGCCGGCAGGTCCAGCACGGTCCAGTGCTGCGGGGCCTCCCCCAGCTCCTGCTCGTTCAGCCAGCCGATCACGTCCTGGTGGTCCCAGCGGGTCAGCACCACCACTTGGGCCGAGAGATTCGGCTGCTCCCTCCCGTCCGGCCCCAGCACCGAGGCCGGCTCGGCGCGCGTCAGCCACACCGAGCGCAGCCAGTCGATCAGCTTCTGCCGCAGCGCAGGGCTGGCGGCATCACCAGGTCCTTTGTAAGGGTCATCGATGATCCCCAGGCTGTAGCCCTTGCCGGTGAACGGGCCATCAACGCCAGCAGCGATGCAGCCGCCGCGTTGGCGGGTGAGCCAGTTGCCCACCGCCGCCGAGTCGCGGGCCAGCAGGTGCCCGGTCACCCGGTAGAAGTGGCGGGCCTCTCGGGAGTGGGCATAGGCCAGCTCCGCCGAGTACGACGCGATCGCCGCAAAGAGCTGCGGGTAGCGCTGCAGGAAGTAGGCCGGGAAGAGTTTCGAGACCAGGAGGCTCTTCCCCAGCCGCGGCTGACAGGTGACGATCAGCCGGCTCAGTTGGCCATCGGCCACCTGCTGGAGCAGCTCGATCAGCACCTCAGCCCAGCGGTGGAAGCCGTAGCGGGGGTAGGCCTCGGCAATGAAGCTCCGCAGGCTCTGGGGTTCCGATGGCTCGGCTGTGGTGGTCGTGGGCAGGTGGAGCAGGCCGCCGTCGCCCCAAGGGTCGAGTTCCGGCAACAGCAATCCACCTTCGGTGGGGGCGGCAGGCTGCAACACCGGTGCTGGCATCGGGGTGGTGGTGGTGCTCGCTGTCATGCCCGTGGCTCCGGCGGCTTGATCGGTGCCCGCAGCAGGCCGCCGATTTCAGCAATCACCCGGAAGGCACCAACGGCCGCACTGAACTGTTCGGCATTCATGGCCCGGCGGGCGCACTCATTCAGCGCAAAGATCTGCTCGGCCTGATGGCGGCGCCGGTCGGTGATCAGCTCCTCCACCATCCGCTCGCGGGCGAGGTTGAGGTAGCGGTTCACCGTCTTGACGTTGCTCACCCCCCAGCTTTCGCCCGCTTTTGCCCTGATCTCCAGCAGCGGCAACCGTTGTGCAATCCACAGCTGGGCCTCTGCAATCCGCCGTTCCACCTCACCAGCCGTGGCCCTGGGGGTCTGGGCGTGATGAGGTGCCCGCCGCGGCGGGTTGGTCTGGCTGATCGGCCGGCTGGGATCCACCGCCACCGGTGCCCACGCTGGCGTCCCCGCGAGTGGTGTAAATCCCCCGGCACCCCCACCCCGGCGTAGCCGGGGTGGGCCGCGCACCTCAGGCGGCTGGCCCAACAGCTGGCGTTGCAAGGGGTGGGCAGGCCCGTTTCCCTGGTTCGAGTACCACCTCAAC
>CALRKN020000044.1:0-4978 GCA_943368005.1 Bradyrhizobium ivorense
AGCTGACGGGGGTGGAACAGCAGCAGCTGGGCGCCGCGGAGCGTGGTGGGGTTGTCCGTGGTCGCTGCTTTGCCAGGGAGGAAGCAGGAGCGTATATCTAATTTCCAGGGTGCTGCAGCTGCCTCAGTTGCGTCCTGCTGGTCAGCGGCCCACCGGCACCACCTGCATGCCGATCGGTGCCAGAGCGATCAGCGCCAGCTTGATGTGCTGGATGCCAAAGGGGATGCCGATGATCGTGATGAAGCAGGCCACAGCTGAGCTGAGGTGGCCGATCGCCAGCCACCAGCCGGCCAGCAGGAACCAGATCACGTTGCCCACCAGCCCAAAGGGCCCGGTGCCGATGTCGCCCTGACCGGTGAGCTCCCGCCTGCTCACCGCCTCGTTCCCGAACGGCCAGAAGGAGAAGTTGCCGATCACAAAGCAGGCCCGGGCCCAGGGGATGCCGACGATCGTGACTGCGGCCACCAGCCCGGCCAGCCACCAGCCCAGGCCCATCACCACGCCACCGAGCACGAACCAGAGCACGTTGAGCAGAAAGCGCAGCATCGGACCCTTCGCGGTGCTCCCAACATGGCAAGGGGTAGAGCGAGCGCAGCCCGGACGGGGCGCCCGCAGCACCACAGCCGTGATGAGTGATGCCCTCTTCCTTCCTTTCTCAATCCAGCCGCCCCAGCAGCGGCACCGCTTCAGCCCCCCTGGCCCCTGCTGCTCCTTGGCAGGTCTACCGCCAGCAGCAGCAGCAGCCCAACCAGGGCCCCGCTGGTACGACGGCTCCACCAGCCGCTGACCTCGACCCCCTCGACGAGGACGACGACGAGGCCAGCAGCCTCGACGGCGGCTCTGCCGGCGACGACAGCTTTGACGCTGCGTCGACACATGACTCCAGCCCCGGCAGCGGCGACCACGACGACCCCCCTGCCGCTGCTCCCAGCAGTGCTGATCCTCTGCGCGCCGAACGCCGCCGCAGCAACCAGCTCGAGAAAGAACTGCGCAAGGCCCGCGCTCAGCTGTCGCGTTTCTCGGAGATCAACCCGGACGAGTACGCCCGCCTGCAGGATGCCGAGCGCAAGCGCGAGGAGTTCGAGCGCCAGGTGGCCGACCGCGAGCGCCAGCTCAACGAGGCCAACCTGCGCCGTGTGCGCAGCGTTGAAAAAGAGCGGGACGAGGCCCGCTGTCAGGTGCAGAACCTGCGCAAGGAACGGCTGCTGGAGCGCCTGTTCCGCGAGGCCGAGGGCCGCATCGGCGGCGATGAGCGGGGCACCTTCTTTGACACCTTCGTGACGCTGTGCGGCGGCCACTTCCAGCTGGGGGAGGTGGATGGCAGGGAGCGGCTGCTGCCGGTGGACGGCAAGGGCCAGCCCCTCACCGCCGACGGGGTGGCCCTCAGCGACGGCGACTACGTGGAGGAGCTGCGCCGCCACCCGGTGTACAGCTTCCTGTTCCAGCAGCGCAGCGGCCTCTATTCCGCTGCTGTGCCTGAAACGGGCCACGAGCACGGCGCAGCGGTGAACCTGCAGACCCTGAGCACCGCCGAGCTCTACCTGGAGGCCGTCAAGGGCACCACCCCCAGGGCTGCTGCACCACGGCGCTGATCACCGAAGGGGCTGAGGGAATGGCCTGGTATCTGGTGTTCTGGCGCAACCGCTCCACCGCCACGGTGGTGCCAGCCGCCAACGCCAGCCAGGCCCGCTCTCGTGCTCAACGCCAGCAGAAACGGGGCTATGGGGCGATCGTGGCCGCCCGTCGGGCCCATCCCCGGGACAGCCAGCCCATTCACCGTGGCGTCTGGGTGCGCCGTCGCCGTGACGGCAGCAGCCCTCAGTTCGGCAGTGCTCGCTCCAAAGCCAGGGCCCGCCGGCAGCGCAGCCGTTACCGGAGGTGGCTGGGTGCCCGTGGCTGACCCAGCCATCAATCAGCAGGACGTCATGCAGCAAGCCGATCAGTAACAGCAGTGGATCGGCTCTGGCACCGGCAGCGCTGCTCCGCTTTGCTGCGGCCCAGCGCTTCCTGCCGCTACCCCGTCATGCCCATGTCCGCCGCCCCAGAGGCCAGCGATTACGTGCTTCTTCATCGGGATACCGGCTCAGCGCTCTACACAACCCGCGCGACGGAACAGGAAATCCATCGCGCCAATTCCAGCCTCAGCAGAGCCGGCCAGCGTTCGCGGTTTGTGGCCGCCAGGTATCTGATGCACCACAACCCAGGACAGGAGAGCTGAGGACAGCGGCTGCTGACTGCTCCCAGTCTTCTAGTCACGGGTTCCATGGGCTTTCCCTGCATGGGGATGAAAGCCCGGCCACCAACCGGCAGCCGGGCCTGAGCCCCCTGGCTCAGCAGACCGAGACGGTGCAGCCGGGGGTGCCCTGCAGCTTGCGCGCAAAGGCGAACGCCTTCTCGGCAGGGATCAGCCGCATCTTCTTGACGGGCTTGCCGCGGCGGCCAAAGAACTCGACCTCACAGGGAGTGGTGCCGAGCTTCTGGACTCCTGGCGGATAGCGGTGAACCACAAGCAGGCGGACTTCGCAGACGGGGCCTTGGGGAGTGGCCATGGCTGGGTGGAGCGGAGAACACCGACCAGACGCCCCGCAGGCGCAGTGCTGGCCAGGGGCGAGCCCGGCGAGCCTCGCGTCAGCCCTGGCCAGCGCAAGCCGCAGGGGCATGCTGCGGAGGGGTTTCGCTCCGCCCAGCCAGCCACGCCCAACTGGCCCTGCTGCAGATCCGTGCTGAGCATCCACCGCGCCCGAGCAGTGGAGCTGCTCCACCAACCCTGGCATCGAGGTACAGGCAAGGGGGCCGCAGCTGCAGCCCCCAACCCATGGCGCTCAGGCCATCTGCAGCTTCTGCACAGACAGTGGCTGGCGCTGGAGCTCGAGCTCACAGCGCTGCAGCAGCTCCTGCTGGGCCAACAGCCGCTCATCCAGCTCATCGACCCGTGCCAGACACTGCTGGATCGCGGGGATCACTTCTTCCTCCAGCAGGGTGATCTCCTCTTCTCCATAGGGCTGCTCGATCCAGGTGCGGCGCAGCGGCAGCCCACGACGACGCAGCAGGATCTCCTCCACCGAACGCAGCGTGGATTCGAGCAGCAGGAACGGATCCTCTTCTGGCCTGCAGAACGGGGAGGCAGGAATAGAGGGCGTGGCCATGACGATCGGCGCCAGGTGTGGCGCAGCGACGGGACCGATCCCAGCGGAGGCGCGGCCGCAGGACGGGCCTCAGACTGGAGAGGCCCGGAGCAAGCCCCCCACCCGCTCCCAGGCGTTACCGGTCCATCCGCGTCAGCGCTGCTCCGCCCAGCAGCGCCAGCAGCAGCTTGAGGGTGGAATCAAAGCCGCCCTGCAGCTGCTCCAGCGTGCCGGGGCAGATCTGCCCGATCGATCGCCCCTCCAGCGCCCTCTGGCCGCAGACCCCAGCAGCGAGGGAATAGACCAGCAGCTGGGTGCCGATCACCACCGCCAGGATCTTGAAGACGAACCGCTCGCGGTCGAACGGCGGCTTGGGCGGTCGGGCCAGTGGGCCTGAGTCCATCGCTGCTCTTCCCTCGCGATCAGTCCCCAGCTGGCGGCACCAGAGCCGCCGTCACTTTTTTTCCTGGAAGACCCCCACATAGACGGTGCCCTGCCGGTAGAGGGGCAGCACCTTGTCGCGCAGATCGGCGTTGTGCAGGCGAACGCAACCGAGGGTGGGGTGCAGGGGCTGCTGCGCTGCCCAAGCGCCGGGCCAGCCGCAGGCCGAGCCACCGCCGTGGAGCATGATCCCTGCCCGGCCGACCTTGACCTCCTGGCCCTCCAGCTCCTCCATGTCGAAGGAGTACCAGCCGTAGCCCATGGCGGTGTCGGAGCAGGGCGGGTTGGGGTTCTGCTCGTAGTCGGCGTAGAGCTGGCCGAGCTTGTAAAGGCCTGGCGGGGTGTCAGTGCTGTTGTGGCTCCAGTCGGTGTCGGCGCCCTGGCCGCGGGCCAGGCAGGGGATCTTCCAGAGGAAGGCCCCAGTGTGGTTGTAGGCCTCCATGTCCTCGTCCCGGTCATTCACCAGCAGGTAGGTGTCGCCGGGCTGGACCGGGGCAGCCTTCTGGGGGCCGGCCATGCCGGCTTCCTCCGAGCCGCGCGGATCGAGGCCGCCGCTTGGAGCTGCCGGCGCCGGGGGCGAAGCGGGTTTCTGGCTGAAGGTGAGCGCCCAGGGGGCCTGCTCATTGAGCACGGCCTCGCTGCCGGGCAGCGCCGTGATCGCGGCATGGAGGGTCCAGACGCCGGAGACCTGCTGGGGTTCACTGCGAAATGCTTCAAAGCGGTCCTGGAACCGCTCGGGGGTCATGGGGCTGGCCATGGGCGTGGTGCTGCTGAGCCCTGTTGCCAGTGCTGGCTTTGGGCCGCTGGCTGCGGGCACAAAGAGAGCGCCCCAGCCGCAGCCGGGGCCGCCCCCTCAGAAGGGCAGCTCGCTCTCGGGGCACCAGACCGGCACCGAAGCTGGCGTGGCCACCTGGCGCTCAAAGAGCAGATCAGCGCAGAGCCGCTCCAGCCGCTCCAGAGGAGCAGGGCGGTGGGCCGAGGCCTCTTCCCAGAGCAGCTCCAGGGTGCGGGAGCTCAGGAGCTGGAAGGCGCGGGTGCGGGATGCGGAAGCCATGGCAGGCGTAGCGGAGACCCCGAAGCAGGCCGGGCGGGGTCAAGGGGCAGCCCCCTCTGCAATGCGGAGCGCAGCGCAGCCAACGCACCAGTTCGGCTGACTCGCGTCAGCCCTTGAGGCCGCCCGGACCATGAGGAGGGCTGCGCGTAGCCGATCCACCAGAAGCTGGGCCACCAGGGTTCTGTCTTCTCGGTGGTTGGGGCGTGGGTCACCTGGCAACAGCTGCTGTTGTCACTGGGGCGAGGCCCCGGGAGCGTGCCCTTGGGCCTGACCTTGATCGAGGCGCAGAAATACGCCCGCCGCGCCGAACAGCTGGCGGTGCTCAAGACCTTTGCGGAGGGGGAGCTGCTGCGCCGCC
>CALRKN020000045.1:0-4626 GCA_943368005.1 Bradyrhizobium ivorense
CTGATCACCCACCGCTTCGAGCCCCAGGGTGTCACCGGCCTGGCCCTGCTGGCCGAATCCCACATCTCCATCCACACCTGGCCGGAATCCGGCTACGCGGCGGTGGATGTGTTCACCTGCGGCGACCACACCATGCCCGAACGGGCCTGTGCCGTGCTCGCCGCCGAACTCGGGGCCGGCAGCCAGAAGCTCACCAGCTTCCGCCGCGAAACCCCGGCCACCCTCGCCACCAGCGAACGGGCACCCGCCCTGGCTGCCTGAGCCGCGCACGGGGTGCCGGTGATCCAGGACACCGGCACCGGAGGGAATCCTGCCGAGCATGGTTCAGGCGCAATGCTCCTGGACCGTGCAGGATTCCCTGGCCCACTACTTGCAGGCCATCGCCCGCTACCCCCTGCTCACCGCCGAGCAGGAAATCCTGCTGGCCAAGCAGGTGCGCTCCCTGCCCGCCCTGCGCGCCCTCACCCTCCAGCAGCTCTCCCCCCTGCTGAAGCGGCGGATCATGGCCTGCGAGCGGGCCCGGCAGCGGATGGTGAACGCCAACCTGCGCCTGGTGGTGGCCCTGGCCAAGCACTACCGGGCCGAGCATCTCAGCCTCCAGGACCTGATCCAGGAGGGGAACATCGGCCTGATGCGGGCCGTGGAGAAATACGATCCCACCCTCGGCTATCGCTTCTCCACCTACGCCAGCTGGTGGATCCGCCAGGCAATCAGCAGGGCGATCGCCGACAAGGACCGCACCATCCGCATCCCCGGCCACACCAATGCCCTGCTGCGCAAGGTGCGGCAGACGGCGGAGCAGCTGCAGCGCTCGGGCGTGAATGCCCCCTCCCTCACCCAGATCGCCCTGGAGGCCGAACTGGACGTGGAGGCGGTGACCAAGTCGCTGCTGCTCACCCGCAAGGTGTCCTCCCTCGACAAACCGGCCCAGGGCGGAGAGGGACCGAGGCTGGCGGAGGTGCTGGCGGCCGAACACAGCGACGCCTACGACGACCTGCACCGCCTCAATTCTCTCGATCAGGTGCGCCATCGCCTGGTTTGCCTCACGGCCGAGGAACGGCTGGTGGTGGAGCGGCGCTTCCTCAGCCCCCTGCCACCCTCCCTGCAGGAGGTGGGGGAAGAGCTGGGCATCAGCCGCGACATGGTGCGCGCCCTGGAAAAGCGGGCCATCCGGCGGCTGCGCCAGGAGCTGCGGCGGGCGTCCCAGCCCTGAGGAGCCCCGGTGGTGCTATCTCAGTCGTCGAGCAGGGCGCCACGGCTGCCCTTGAGATCCTTCCAGAGCTTGCGGATCTCGGCAAAGGCCTGCTCCTGGCTCACCTTGCCGTTGCTCTGCAGTCCCACCAGCAGACCCACCCGCTCGGCGAACGACTCCAGATTCTGGTGAAACATCAGGCGCTGGGGCGTCCAGTCGGGGGCCCGGTAGGAGGAATGGGCCTCCAGCGGTGACTGCGGGGCTTGGAGGTCTCCGGTGGGCTCACCGGGCTGGACGTCGCCTGGGGATGCCGACATGCAGAACTTGAGGGGAGGACTGAAATCCTCCATAACCAGAATGCGAATCGTAGGCAACTGAAGTTAAGAATCGATGAAGAGCGGGGCCCCGTGGTCTGGGACACCGGCAGCGGGTGCAAAGCAGCACCGTGGGGCCGCCCGATCCTGCCCAGGATCACGGCACTGAGGACTCAGGTGGGAGCCATGGACCAGCCCCTGCACCACGCGGCAACATCGGCCGCCGGCCCCCATCCGTTTGCCGCTGGGTTGTTCCGGCTGCCGGATGTGCTGCCGTGCCTCCTGCTCCAGGCCGCCATTGTGGGTGGTGGACAGATCGTCGATCGCTGGATCGCCCCCGAACCGCCGTGCTGCGCCCAACTCCGACCACTCTGAGTTCCCGCCTGCTGGAGGAGCGCCCCGCCAACCTCCCCAGCCACCTCTATGTCACGGGCGGGCGGCCGCTCAGCCAGTTCAGTGTGGTGGTGTTCACCGCCGATGGCCCCCGGCTGGAGCAGCTGCAGGCTCCCGAGCAGCTGGCCCGCCTGCGGGAGCAGGGCCGGCCGCTGTGGCTGCGGGTGATGGGCCTCAGCCAGCCCGAGTCCATCCGGGCCATGCTCGCCCAGCTGGAGGTGCCGGAAGCGCTGCTGCCGCCACTGCTGGAGATTCCCCAGCGGCCGCGGGTGGACTGTGTGGACCGGGACCTGCTGGTGGTGCTGCACCGCCTCAGCTTTGCCCGGGATCCCTCCCACCTGATCAGCAGCCAGCTGGGTTTGCTGCTGCTGCCCAACCTGCTGGTGAGTTTCGAGGAGAGCCACCATGGCGACGCCTTCCCCGAGCTGCTCCACTGGCTGCGCTCCCAGGTGGGCACGGGCGACCAGGGTGACCTGGCCAACATCATGCACCTGCTGATCGACGAGGTGCTCGATGAGCTCCACCCGATGCTGGAGCAGATCGCCAACCGCCTCGACGATCTCGAAGCGGCGGCCCTGCGCGATCCCAAGCCGAAACTGCTCACCCGCGCCTTCGGCCACCGCAGCAACCTGCGCCGGATCCGCGGCCAGATCTGGCCCCTGCGCCACCAGATCAAGATGGTGCTGCGCCAGGGCCAGGACCTGCTCGGCGACCAGGCCTGGGCGGGCTTCACGGAGATGGGGGAACTGGTGGAACTGCTGTTCGGCAACTGTGAGCTGCTGCGGCACCAGTGCGATGCCATCACCCAGACCTATGCGGCCAGCGTGGGCAACCGCATGAACCAGGTGATGAAAACGCTCACCATCCTCACCAGTATCTTTGCGCCGCTCACCTTCATCGGCGGCATCTACGGCATGAATTTCGAGTACATGCCCGAATTGAAATGGCGGCTGGGCTACGCCTATGCCCTCACGCTGATGGCCACGATCGCCGTTATCCAGAGCTGGTGGCTGTGGCGCCGCGGCTGGTTCCAGGACTGGACCGCACCCCGCTGAGCCCCAGCGACGCGGCACAACCTGGCCTTAACCATCGCGGCGGCAGCGGCGCTGCAGAGTGAGCGCAGGCCCCTGCGGAGGCAGCCCATTCCCGTCAGCCCGCCAATCCGCAACGGTGCCCATGTGCACGAACTGCTGAAGGCCCACGGCAAGAGGCTGGTGGCCCTGCAGGGTCCGGTGCTGCGTGACAGCGACGAGGAGCCCCTGCACCAGCTGCGGGTCACGATGCGCAAGCTGCGCGCCACCCTCGGCCAGTTCGCCCCCTGCCTGGTGCTGCCGGCCGAGGTGAACGACCGCCGGCTGGGCCGATCCGTGCAGCGCCTGGGCGTCGCCCGGGACCTGGACGTGCTGCGGCAACGGTTGGACGAGGTGTTCCTGCCCCAGCTGCCCCAGCAGGAACAGCAGCGTCTCAAGCCGGTGCGGCGCCAGCTCACGCGGGAGCGGCGCCTGGCCGGCGAGCAGCTGGAATCGGTGCTCAAGAGCGCCCGCCACCTGGAGTTGATCGCCCAGCTGCAGGCCTGGCTGAAGCAGCCGCGCTACACGCCGCTGGGGGAGGCGCCCCTGCAGCAGTGGATCGCGGAATGGGCCGTGCCCAGCAGCGCCAGCCTGATGCTGCACCCCGGCTGGTGGCTGGAGGCGCCCGGCCGGGACGGCCCCGTGCTGCACGACCTGCGCAAACAGCTGCGCACCCTGCGCTACCGGCTGGAGAACCTCCAGCCCTTCCTCGCCGATCCGGGCCGCCACTGGATCGGGAGCCTCAAGCAGGGCCAGAGCCTGCTCGGTGAACTGAACGATCTGGATGTGCTGCAGAAGGCGATCCACGACCAGACCCAGGACGGCCTAGAAGAAACCCTGCCCCAGCTGGCCTGGCTGCTGGAACAGCACCGGCTGCACTGCTGGCGCCGCTGGCGCCAGCTGAGCGAGGGCCTTCAGCCGCTGCCCAGCCGGCGACGGCGCCTGGCCGCCCTGGCCCGACCCCGGCCCACGCTCCCGGCCTGGCTGGGCTGGGCTGGAGCCAGGCCTTAATCGACTTTGGCGGGCGAGTGCGCTAGGGGTCTGCAAGGTTAAGAACAGGTTCATCAAGCCTTGACGCCCACCCCCATCTGGATGCTCACCGACGCGCGGCTGGCCGACCTGGGGGCCCTGCTGATCTTCCGCCACTGGCTGCGCTGTCAGCTCCAGGAGATGGCGGGCCTCGATGACAACGAGCTGTACCCTTTCCGGCCGGAGAGCCCCCGGGATCCGGATCGCCGCTACAGCCGCCTGTTCTTCTGATAGCAGCGTTAGCAGAACCAGGGTGCACTTGCGCGTAGCGCAGGCCACAGCATCCCTGTGTTCCTCGCACTGGCCGAGGTAGGGGATGGATCCATAAGGTCCGCCCAGCGCCTTTGCGCTACCCCTATCGGTGTGAGGACCCGATGAAACCCTTCCAACAGCTGCTGCTGGCCCTGGCCGGCACCGGCCTGCTGGCACCCCTGGCCGCCACCGCCCAGGAAGTGCCTTCCAGCGCCAGTTCTGCCTCCATCAGCTCCTACATGGAGCAGCAGGACATCGACCGTTTCCGTGCCTGGGAATCCCAGAACCAGGTCACCAGCATCAACCAGTTCTCCGACGTTCGCCCCACGGACTGGGCCTACCAGGCCCTCGCCAACCTGATCGAGCGCTACGGCTG
>CALRKN020000046.1:0-4211 GCA_943368005.1 Bradyrhizobium ivorense
CACCTGGCAACAGCTGCTGTTGTCACTGGGGCGAGGCCCCGGGAGCGTGCCCTTGGGCCTGACCTTGATCGAGGCGCAGAAATACGCCCGCCGCGCCGAACAGCTGGCGGTGCTCAAGACCTTTGCGGAGGGGGAGCTGCTGCGCCGCCTGCCCTTCCGCAACCTGGTGGGTGGCTCGCTGAGCTTCCCGGCCGAAACCAAGCTGCCCCGCGTCGGCTTCCGGGCCGTCAACGAGGGCTACCGCCAGAGCTACGGGGTGATCAACTCCGATTCGGAGTTTGTGCACCTGTTCGGCGGCGACCTGGATGTGGACCGCTCGATCGTGGACCTGCAGGGCCCTGAGGCCCGTGCTGCCCAGACCGAGATGAAGGTGCGCTCCATGCGCCTCACTCTGGAGGCGGCGATCATCAACGGCGATGACACCTTCGATCCGCGGGCGTTCAACGGGCTGAGCAAACGCCTGGTGCCCGGTGAGGACCAGACCATCGACAACGGCGGCAGCACCTTGAACCTGCTGGCGCTGGAGGCGTTGACCGACAGCGTGATCGGTTACGGCGGCGACAAGGTGCTGATCGCCAGCAAGGCCGCCCGCCGCCAGATCAGCACCGCCTCCCGCCAGGCCGGCGGCGACCTCTACGAGGTGATCGACGGGCGGCACTATTTCGAGGGCGTCGAAATCCTGCTGGTGGAGGAGGACGCCGAGGGCAACGCCGTGCTCGGTTACGACGAACCGGGCGACACCACCTCGATCTACTGCTGCGTGCTCGGTGATGCGGCGGTCTGCGGTCTGCAGGGCCCGTTCGAGGGGCGGTATGGCATCTCGGTGCGGGACTTCGGGGAGGTGCATGACGCGCCGGTGTTCCGCACGCGGGTGGATTGGTACGTGGGCTTTGCGGTGTGCAACCGCAAGGCCGCCGCACGCCTGTTCAACGTGGCGCCCATGCCGTTGGCGCTGCCCTGAACGCCGGCCCCAATCCAGGAGAACTGCCCCGAACCCCTCATCGATTTCCCCCAGGAGCTCCATCCATGACCTCTCAAGCCACCCGGCTGCTCGACGCCCAGACGGTGCTCGTCGGCTGGATCAACCACTCCGCCACCGACTGCTACGAGCACAGCCGCAGCAGCGGTGATGTCGTGAACCTCGGCACTGACCTCGATGCCACCAGCACCTTTGTGCTCGTTGCCTCCCACCCGGGCCACAGCGAGGCGGTGACGGTGACGCTGGAGCTGGCGCCACTGCTGGACGACGGCAACGCTGGCACCTGGATCACCGCCTCTGCCGTCGCCATCCCCGCTGCCGGGGGGAAGGTGGAAGCGGCGATCAGCGGTGCGGCCCTGCTGCTCAACCCAGTGGACAGCGAGCTGATCACACCGCCCTGCATCCGCCTGGCGCGGGCGATCGTCTCACCGGCCACACCGGCGGGGATGTGCGTGGCACTGACTGCCAGCCAGATGCTGTGAGGTGCCCGTCATGACCCATCCCCTTGAGTCGAACCATGCAGCCGCCGGAGCACCGGTGCTGCCGTTGCAGCTGCTCCAGCCCCTCGATGCCACCCATCCGTTCAGCACCCCCGCCAGCAGTGGTGGCCCGCACCAGCGGCTGACGGTGAGTCCCGATCCAGGCGTGGGCGCTGAGCAGGACCTCCGCCCCACCCGGCTGCTGATCCGCAAGGACGGGCAGATCCGCTCGATCTGGCCGGTGCACCTGTCCGGCTGGCAGCAGCTGGGTTGGCAGCTGCACACTCCAGCCGACGCCCCGGCCGGTGGGCTGGAGCCGGAGGAGCCCGAGGAGACGGAGCAGCTTGAGCCATCGCAAACGTCGGAGGGCTTGCCTGCCCCCCAGGTTCTTGAGCCCCAGCTGCTGGCTCCCCCGAGTCCCACCCCAGCGGCTGAACCTCCTCCTGCTGACGCGGCACCCTCTGCCGGGGAAGCAGTGCTGGCGGGAGAGGTGCCGAACTTCCAGGCGATGACCAAAGCGGAGATCACCGCCTTCTGCGCCAGCACCTTTGGCGTCAGCCTCGATGGCTCGATGACCAAGGCCGAACTGGTCGCCACCGCCACCGCCCTGCTCCAGGGGGCACTACCCCAAGGGACACCCTCCCAGGGGGCCGAGCCCACCGAGGCCATGCCCGCGGCTACTCCACCCGACCTGGCCGCTGGTGAGGAGAGTCCCGCCGCGGATGACCTTGGCTTCCAAGGGGATGGCACCGATCCGGAGTTCCCCGATGACCTGCTCTGAGCTTCCTGCCGGCGCCAGTGCGGAGGGCCATGAGCGCCCGGAGGGCGTGATCTTCCTGGGCGAATCCCAGTGGGTGCTCGGCAACCGCCCGCCCCCTGGCGGACCGCTCACCACCGTGCTGGCCAGACCGCCGCTGCGCAGCACCAGTGCTGGCAATGGGGTGGTGTCGATCTCCTTCGACATGCGGCTGCTGGCGGCCTTGCCCTGAGAACCGCCAGCGCCATTGCTTTGTCTCCTCCGTTCGCATTCCCCACGTCCCATGGCCATTGCTCCCACCCGCACCCCCTCAGCGCCTCTGACCGCTGACGCCCCGGCTCCCGCAGAAGCCGACAGCACTGCTCCCACCGCTGGTTCTGGTGCCAGCAGGACCCAACCCAGCGACCTGCTGATCGTTCAGCGCGGCGCCACGCCCTACAGGGCCACCGCCGAGCAGCTCAAGAGCTACATGCTCACTCCGGCCACCGCGGTGGCAATCGGCGCGATCAAGCCCGGCACCAACCTCTCGGTGGATGCCGACGGCACCCTCCATGCCGCCATCCCTGGCGCGCTCACCTACCGGGGCGCGATCGACCCCTCCACTACGGATGCTCCCGTTGGCGCCACGGCCGGGGATGTGTACCTGGCCAGCACCTCCGGCACTGCTCTGGAGAGCTGGACCGGCATCGCCGGAGCGGAGATCGCCCAGGGCGACCTGCTGCTGTTCGACGGCAGCAACTGGAGTGCCAACGCCGCGCTGGGCCCCGATGGCGCCGGTGTGATCCGTATCCAGGTGGCCGCACCGCTGGCCGTCGATGAGAGCGATCCCGCCCAGCCACTGCTCACGATCGATCCCGCCAGCACCGCTGCTGCCGGTGTGCTGCGCCTGGCCGATGCCGAGGACCTCACGGCCGGCACCGAGGGCGCCGCCGTGGATGCCGCCGCGCTGAAAGCAGCCATGGACATGACCCAGCCGGCCGGTGACTACATGCCGCTGGACATCAGCACCCTGCCCGCCCTGCCCGCCTGAGCAGTCACGACCTGCATCACCAGGGTCTGATCAGGGGGGCGACTGCCCCCCTTCTGATTGCGCTCCGCTTCTGCCTGTTCTGACTCTTCTCGCCGTGATCCAGCCCAACGACCTGCTCGTCGTCCAGCGCGACGGCACCACCTGCCGGGCCCCTGCCGCAGAACTTCAGGGCCTGCTGGTCCGGCCGGCCTGCTCCGCCACCGCTGGCCGTCTCTGGGACCTGAACTCCACCCCCGCCGACAACGACTGGCGGGCCGTCTGCTGGGCGCCCGAGCTGAGCCTGCTGGTGGCCGTCTCGATTGACGGCAGCCGGCGGGTGATGACCTCCAGCGACGGCATCCGCTGGAGCGGCCGCAGCACGCCGAGCGACAACAACACCTGGATTGCGGTGTGCTGGAGCCAAGAGCGGCGGTTGTTTGTGGCCGTTGCCTCCAGCGGCAGCAGCAATCGGGTGATGACTTCCAGCGATGGGTTCACCTGGTCCGCCCGGCCTGTGCCGGTGAACAACAGCTGGGTGGCGATCTGCTGGAGCCAAGAACGACTGCTGTTTGTGGCAGTGGCCTTTGGCGGCACGACCAGCCGGGTGATGACCTCGCCCGATGGCATGACCTGGACCGCCAGGCGCACACCCGCCAGTCATGTGTGGAGAGCTGTGTGCTGGGCCGCCGAACTGGGCCTGTTCGTGGCGCTAGCCACCAGCAGCAACGGCACCAACCAGGCGGTGATGACCTCCCCGGATGGCATCACCTGGACGCTGCGCACCACCCCGGCCGACAACAGCTGGCGCTCGCTCTGCTGGGCTCCGCAGCTGGGGTTGCTGGTGGCCGTGGGCCAGAGCGGCACCGGTACCCGGGTGATGACCTCCCCGGATGGCATCACCTGGACCTTGCGCAGCGCCGCGGCGGACCTGGAGTGGCGGGCGGTGTGCTGGGCAGCGGAGCTGAACCTGTTGGTGGCGGTGGCTGG
>CALRKN020000047.1:0-3327 GCA_943368005.1 Bradyrhizobium ivorense
GCCGCTGACCAGCAGGACGCAACTGAGGCAGCTGCAGCACCCTGGAAATTAGATATACGCTCCTGCTTCCTCCCTGGCAAAGCAGCGACCACGGACAACCCCACCACGCTCCGCGGCGCCCAGCTGCTGCTGTTCCACCCCCGTCAGCTGGAGGACGCCCAAGCCCTGATCCGGGCGGTGGAAGGCAATCAGACTTTGGTGCTAATTGCCAACCAGCAACGCAGATGACGGCCAGGCGCAGCAGCTGATCTATTTTGCCGGGGAGGCATGGAGGCCATCGATGGCCAGGTGCGCTGTAAACAGATCGGCATGGGCTTGTGCTTCAGTCCGCCACCATGGACTAGGACTTCTATTGGGGCGCCAGCGCATTGGCCTACCTCTGCCAGATCGATACTTGATGCTGGCCGTATGGCAAAGTTATATTTTACTGCCATAGTTGCCCGGTACGCCTCTGGGCACCTAAAGCTATGCTCTGGGCCAAGGCCTGATCAGGCGGCGGCGAGGAACCAGAGTCTCGGCAACTGGCGTGCGGATATCCATAGACCAGGATGCATGAAGCGCTATAGAGAGGCTAAAAACGCTGTCATCAATGCCCGACACACTACACCTACAGATCTGCAGCAAAGGAGGCGACTCCCTGATCGTTGACCGCGAGGATGCCGGGTTCATAAGCGAATCGACCTCCGTTAATTCCCTCTAGAAAGTTGATGCCGGCAACGGTCAGAAAAGCTTCACTTGTGCTGATCTGATCAGCTGTGATTTTGTAGACACCCGTAGGCAAAGCTATAGTGTCTTTGCCCCTACCTCCGAACAAGCTACCAGGCTCAATGGTCTCGGGCGGATCAGGAAACGCAGCGAACCCAATTATTTTGTCATCACCTGATCCGAGACCAATACCGCCACTATAAAAAGAGTTTTCGATTCCATTCCTCGCATCAATGAGATCGTTGCCGGATCCCATAGAGATTCCCCCTCCCTCAGAGAGACGCATGCCTCCACGGGCAATGAGAACATCATCTCCGGAGCCAAAGGAAACACTTCCCAAATCAGCACTAAGTCGTCCATCACCAACATCAATCCTGTCATTCCCATCCCCGGTAGAAGCCAATCCTCCATACACAGCCATTGCGTCTGCTTCTATACGATCATTTCCTTCTCCCATATCCAGGCTACTATCTTCACCGACCCACAGACTTCCGCTCGGCACAAGGATCGCGTCTCGGCCGCGACCCATCGTGACGTTGCCATTGAAATTGTCGACCGCGAGCAGGTAGATGGCGCTCTGGCCAGGGGGGAGGTTTTCGCCTAGGCCCGTGATCACGTCACGTCCGCGGCCGAGATCAATTACTCCGTTGATCTGCACAAAACTTCTACTGCTGATGATGTCGTCGCCTCTCAGCAGGCGGATCACTCCCTTTTTCCCATTCCAAACGGGCGGGAACTCGCTACTCCCCTGAACGATGTCATCGCCCTCGGTGCCAAGCAGCAACGCCTGATTGCGTCGATCTAGCGTAAAGATCTTGCCCATGATGTTAGTCATATACTGAACAATCATTCTGTCCTCACCGAGGCTGAACGCGTACCGACTGGCAGGTCAAATGTCGTGAAATTCTGTAATAAAAAAATATACATTCTACTCACAGGCCCCTTACTCGTGGGGAAAGCGTCTCCTGATCCGAGGTGCACCGCATCGATGCCGAGGCGTTCCTGTTCACCCCTGCCCGGGGGAGGGTGGAGCGTTGGCCGTTGAGTGCCTGAAACCCGACGCCCCTATCAACTAGGTAGATCAACCCCCTCGTCCACTGCTGGTGCAGCCCGCCTGGCCGGCAGGTAGATCCACTCCCCCGCCGGCAGCTGCGTGGAGGGCAGATAACCAGGCACCAACAGCTGCATCCCGGCCGGGATCGGCGTGGTGGAGCGGTAGCGCGGCAGCAGCAGGGTGGTGCCAGCTGGCAGCTGTTCCTCGCTGGGCCAGCTGCTCAGCTCCGGGTTGAACTGGCGCAGCAGGGAGAGGCTGAGGTTCTGCTCGGCCGCCACGCTGCTCAAGGTCTCGCCCTCAGCGGTCACGTAGGGCTCGCTCTGCTGCAGCAGCGGGTTGAGGCTGCGCAGCTTGCTTTCCGTGGTGCCATGCCGACCGGCCAGCACCGCCAGCGAATCCCCCTCCACGGCGGTGATGGTCTGGGTGCTCTCCAGCTGGGGGTTGATCCGCCGCAGGGTGTCCACGGTGGTGCCATAGCGCTCGGCGATCAGGGTCAATGTGTCGCCATCCCTGAGCACCAGCACGCTGTGGGGCCTGAGCACCAGCTGGATCGCCTCACCCAGCAGCGGCTGCAGCAGCAGACCAATGCCACCGGGGCCGTAGTCCGCCCCGAAGTGCATCACCTGGCAGCCGGCGAACTGGGCCCGGCCGCCTGATGGCAGACCGCCCTCGGGCTGGAGCAGGGCCAGATCCCCCAGCCACATCACCCCCTGGCAGGGGGCCTGCACCGTACCCAGCAGCGTTGTGTCCCAGGGCAGCGGCGCCTCAGCGCGGAAACCCGGGGTGGCCCAGTTCAATTCAGCCGCCAGCCAGTCGAAGGTGTTGGTGGTGCTCACCGGCAGGATCGCCGCCCGGCACAGGTAGCCGCGCAGCAGTACATCGCCCGGGTCGGTGAGAGCGGTGTCGTTGTAGCCGCTGACGATGCCGCTCTGCTCGAGGAAGCAGTCGATCACGTGGCGCCGAATCGGGATCGGGTTGCGGCTCTCGGGCCGATCCACCTCAAACAGGCAGAGGCGGGCGTTGGCGTAGGGCTGCAGCGCCAGCCAGAGGGGCGCGGCCGCCGCGGGCTGGGGCACCCGGCTGTCGATCGCCGGGGTGGCTGCAGGCAGCGAGACCAGCTGGCCCCACAGCGGCGCTCCCCGCAGGGGATTGAGGCCCTGGTTGAGCGGCGAGATGGGCTGCTCCATCGCTCAGCTCCGCACCAGCGATCCCCGGAACGGGTCGGGGTTGCACTGGCGCCAGTTCTGCAGCCGCGGTAATAGCAGTGCCAGCTGGCCAATGTGCTGGCTGCGCTGCCGGTTCAGCACCACCGCCGGCGAGGGGCCCGCAGGGTTCCACTCGGTGTCGCTCTCTTCCAGCAGGAGCTCGGTGGCGTACTCCACCACCGCCAACTTGCTCAGCGGCAACGGGTTCGGCACCACGCCACCGGCGACGCCCTTGCGCCTGCTTCGCACTGGGGTATTCACCTCCGCCGGGGTCAGTGCGGCCAGCTGCTGGTCCAAAGCGGCGATGGCATCGAGGTGGCCCTGTGCGGTGCACACCCCCGTGGGGTAGTGGGTCTGCAGCTG
>CALRKN020000048.1:0-5884 GCA_943368005.1 Bradyrhizobium ivorense
GTCTGAAAACAGCATCAGAAAAAGAATAGTTTATCCTGGCATCGACCTATTTTCTCAGGGGGCTACCCCCCAACTATCGTCGGCGCTGCAGCGTTTCACAACCGAGTTCGAGATGGATCGGTGTGGGTCCACTGCGCCATGGACACCAGGAAAATTATTCTTCCTCAGGTTGAACCCTGAGAACTGCATAGGCTAAGGCTTTCGCCCTCTGGAAAAATTGCTGGCTGCCTTCCAGGCAACCTTTAGAGCTCGAGTCTTGGTCAAGCCCTCGGTCTATTAGTACTCCTCTGCTTCACACATTACTGCGCTTCCACATAGAGCCTATCAACGGGTGTTCTTCCCGTGACCTTACTGGCTTACCGCCATGGGAATACTCATCTTGAGGTGGGCTTCCCACTTAGATGCTTTCAGCGGTTATCCTCTCCGCACATGGCTACCCAGCGTTTACCGTTGGCACGATAACTGGCACACCAGAGGTGCGTTCCTCCCGGTCCTCTCGTACTAGGGAGAAATCCTCTCAATATTCCTGCGCGTGCACCGGATATGGACCGAACTGTCTCACGACGTTCTGAACCCAGCTCGCGTACCGCTTTAATGGGCGAACAGCCCAACCCTTGGGACCGACTTCAGCCCCAGGTTGCGATGAGCCGACATCGAGGTGCCAAACCTCCCCGTCGATGTGAACTCTTGGGGGAGATCAGCCTGTTATCCCTAGAGTAACTTTTATCCGTTGAGCGACGGCCCTTCCACGCAGAACCGTCGGATCACTAAAGCCGAGTTTCCTCCCTGTTCGACTTGTAGGTCTCACAGTCAAGCCTGCTTCTGCTTTTACACTCGTCGGCTGATTTCCAACCAGCCTGAGCAGACCTTTGCGCGCCTCCGTTACCTTTTAGGAGGCGACCGCCCCAGTCAAACTGCCCACCTGATACTGTCCGGCCCCCGGATAACGGGTGGCCGTTAGAACTTAAGCTCGAAAAGAGTGGTATCTCACCAGTGGCTCACCATCACCCGCAAGCAATGGTTCAATGCCTCCCACCTATCCTGCGCATTCCGAGCCCGAGCACAATACCAAGCTACAGTAAAGCTTCATAGGGTCTTTCTGTCCGGGTGCACGTAGTCCGCATCTTCACAGACAATTCTATTTCGCCGAGCCTCTCTCCGAGACAGCGCCCAGATCGTTACGCCTTTCGTGCGGGTCGGAACTTACCCGACAAGGAATTTCGCTACCTTAGGACCGTTATAGTTACGGCCGCCGTTCACCGGGGCTTCAGTCGCCAGCTTCGCTTGCGCTGACCAGCTTCCTTAACCTTCCGGCACTGGGCAGGCGTCAGCCCCCATACATCGTCTTGCGACTTAGCGGAGACCTGTGTTTTTGGTAAACAGTCGCCTGGGCCTCTTCACTGCGACCAGCTCTCGCTGGCACCCCTTCTCCCGAAGTTACGGGGCCATTTTGCCGAGTTCCTTAGAGAGAGTTACCTCGCGCCCCTCGGTATTCTCTACCACCCCACCTGTGTCGGTTTCGGGTACAGGCCATGATGCCTTAACGGGTATAGGGCTTTTCTTGGAAGCTTGACATCACCAACTTCGCTGCCGTAGCAGCTCGCACTCACGCCTCAGCTCAAACCGTTGTCTCCGGTTCTCAACACCTCGAACGCTTGGACCAGTAACCAACATCTGGCTTGGCTAGCCTTCTCCGTCCCCCTTCCCAAAACATCACAGGTACAGGAATGTTGACCTGTTGTCCATCGACTACGCCTTTCGGCCTCGCCTTAGGTCCTGACTAACCCTCCGCGGACGAGCCTGCCGGAGGAACCCTTAGGGTTTCGGGGCATGGGATTCTCACCCATGTTTTCGCTACTCAAGCCGACATTCTCACTTCCATGCAGTCCACGCCCGCTTACGCTAACGCTTCACCCCACATGGAACGCTCCCCTACCAATTAACAAGTTAATTCCGCAGCTTCGGTACAACGCTTAGCCCCGTTCATTTTCGGCGCAGGATCGCTCGACCAGTGAGCTATTACGCACTCCTTTGAGGATGGCTGCTTCTAGGCAAACCTCCTGGTTGTCTGGGCAACCCCACCTCCTTTATCACTCAGCGTTGATTTGGGGACCTTAGCTGGCGGTCTGGGCTGTTTCCCTTTCGACCATGGAGCTTATCCCCCACAGTCTGACTGCCTAGTTACACACAGGGTATTCAGAGTTTGTCTCGATTTGGTACCGCTCTCGCAGCCCGCACCGAAACAGTGGCTTTACCCCCCTGCTGGAGCACTAGACGCTACGCCTCAACGTATTTCGGGGAGAACCAGCTAGCTCCGGGTTCGATTGGCATTTCACCCCTAACCACAGCTCATCCGCTGATTTTTCAACATCAGTCGGTTCGGACCTCCACTTGGTATCACCCAAGCTTCATCCTGGCCATGGTTAGATCACCCGGGTTCGGGTCTATAAACACTGACTTTCGCCCTATTCAGACTCGCTTTCGCTATGGCTCCACCATTCCCGGTTTAACCTGCCAGTGCCTATAAGTCGCCGGCTCATTCTTCAACAGGCACACGGTCATCCTATGAGTAGGACTCCCATTGCTTGTAAGCTCACGGTTTCATGTTCTATTTCACTCCCCTCCCGGGGTTCTTTTCACCTTTCCCTCGCGGTACTGTTGCGCTATCGGTCACACAGGAGTACTTAGCCTTACGAGGTGGTCCTCGCGGATTCACACGGAATTTCACGTGCTCCGTGCTACTCGGGATACAGCTAGGCCAGTTTCGCTTTCGGTTACGGGGCTTTCACCCTCTGTGGCGCGTCTTTCAAACGCTTCTCCTAACGTCCCTGGTCCACGTTGCTGTCCCACAACCCCGATGGACGAATCCATCGGTTTAGGCTCTTCCCCGTTCGCTCGCCGCTACTGAGGGAGTCGTTTTTACTTTCCTTTCCTCCAGCTACTAAGATGTTTCAGTTCGCTGGGTTGGCTCGCGCCGCCCTATGGATTCAGGCGGCCGTTCTAGGGGTTGCCCCATTCGGAAATTCCCGGATCAAAGCGTGTTTCCAGCTCCCCGAGACTTATCGCAGGTAACCACGTCCTTCATCGCCTCTGTGTGCCAAGGTATCCACCGTGAGCCCTTTGTAGCTTGACCAATAATCTTCCCAGTGCTTCAGGCTGTTGAGGCCTATTCTCGTGGATTCACCTGCTCACCTCAACTCTTCAAGTCTTACTTGCGCAGTTCTTGATTCGTCAGGATCGTGGTTTGAATGCCACAATCAAACTCCCTTCACCTAGCTGGATTGGCTAGATTCCTAGGAGAACACTGGAAAGTCTCGGCTCTAAACTCAATAGAATCTCCAGCTTTCACTGGACATCCATGAGATGCTTTCTTTCCAGACTCACCTATGCAGTTGTCAAGGTTCTGCGCTGAACGTCTCGCCAATCAATCTTCATTGACCGGCGTGAGTCCAGCATTCAAAAGTCAAATGTCCACCACATTCATGGTGGCTCTTGCCTCCTGAAGGCTGGAGTCATCCTCAGCTCTCTTCCTTTCTCTCCCAACCAGGTCTTCCCGAGCAGCTCACTTGCTTGCGCTTGCGGGTTAGCGTTGATATGGAGGTTAGCGGACTCGAACCGCTGACATCCTGCTTGCAAAGCAGGCGCTCTACCAACTGAGCTAAACCCCCAAACACGAATGGGCCATCCTGGACTTGAACCAGGGACCTCACCCTTATCAGGGGTGCGCTCTAACCACCTGAGCTAATGGCCCAGGAGCTTTTGGGTGACCTAGACAAAGTTTAGGAACTGAATAAAGCTCTGACCTCTCACCTGATCTCTCAGGTTCTGGTCTTCGCTCCTTGAGGTACCGATCGACCTAAGGTGACAGGACATGGGCCTTGGATTAATTACCTAGGCATCCACATCAGGTTTGTCTCCCTGTTAGGAGGTGATCCAGCCGCACCTTCCGGTACGGCTACCTTGTTACGACTTCACCCCAGTCATCAGCCCCACCTTCGACGTCCTCCTCCACAAGGGTTGGAGTAACGGCTTCGGGCGTGGCCAACTTCCATGGTGTGACGGGCGGTGTGTACAAGGCCCGGGAACGTATTCACCGCAGTATGCTGACCTGCGATTACTAGCGATTCCTCCTTCACGTAGGCGAGTTGCAGCCTACGATCTGAACTGAGCCACGGTTTATGGGATTTGCTAGCTCTCGCGAGTTTGCTGCCCTTTGTCCGTAGCATTGTAGTACGTGTGTAGCCCAGGATGTAAGGGGCATGATGACTTGACGTCATCCACACCTTCCTCCGGTTTATCACCGGCGGTCTCTCTAGAGTGCCCAACTGAATGCTGGCAACTAAAGACGTGGGTTGCGCTCGTTGCGGGACTTAACCCAACATCTCACGACACGAGCTGACGACAGCCATGCACCACCTGTCTCTGCGCTCCCGAAGGCACTCCCAAGTTTCCAAGGGATTCGCAGGATGTCAAACCCTGGTAAGGTTCTTCGCGTTGCATCGAATTAAACCACATACTCCACCGCTTGTGCGGGCCCCCGTCAATTCCTTTGAGTTTCACACTTGCGTGCGTACTCCCCAGGCGGAACACTTAACGCGTTGGCTACGACACCGAGGGGGTCGATTCCCCCGACACCTAGTGTTCATCGTTTACGGCCAGGACTACAGGGGTATCTAATCCCTTTCGCTCCCCTGGCTTTCGTCCATGAGCGTCAGTTATGGCCCAGCAGAGCGCCTTCGCCACTGGTGTTCTTCCCGATATCTACGCATTTCACCGCTACACCGGGAATTCCCTCTGCCCCTACCACACTCAAGCCTCCCAGTTTCCATTGCTGAAATGGAGTTAAGCTCCACGCTTTGACAACAGACTTAAAAGGCCGCCTGCGGACGCTTTACGCCCAATAATTCCGGATAACGCTTGCCACTCCCGTATTACCGCGGCTGCTGGCACGGAATTAGCCGTGGCTTATTCATCAAGTACCGTCAGATCTTCTTCCTTGATAAAAGAGGTTTACAGCCCAGAGGCCTTCATCCCTCACGCGGCGTTGCTCCGTCAGGCTTTCGCCCATTGCGGAAAATTCCCCACTGCTGCCTCCCGTAGGAGTCTGGGCCGTGTCTCAGTCCCAGTGTGGCTGATCATCCTCTCAGACCAGCTACTGATCGATGCCTTGGTAGGCTCTTACCCCACCAACTAGCTAATCAGACGCGAGCTCATCCTCAGGCGAAAACTCGTTTCACCTCTCGGCATATGGGGTATTAGCGGCCGTTTCCAGCCGTTATCCCCCTCCTGAGGGCAGATTCTCACGCGTTACTCACCCGTCCGCCACTAACCCGAAGGTTCGTTCGACTTGCATGTGTTAAGCACGCCGCCAGCGTTCATCCTGAGCCAGGATCAAACTCTCCGTTGTAGTTCAAATCCTCTTGCCCAATCACTCAACATTTTTCATGCCAGTGATCAAACTCAATCTGAATTGCTCTTCCCCCATCCGCTTCCCACTCGCGCAGGTACGAACAGTCGGAGCCCCCTCCCTCTGACAGAAGGGTTCACAAGAGTGCACCTCCCCTCTCCGCAGCAGCAATTGCGTTCCCGCTCTCCCTGCTCCGTCGATGGCCGGTGACTTTCCCAGATCTCAGATCCGGTCGCATCCGCAACCCTTTCTCAGAGCTGCTTCTGCTTTTCTTCTTTTGACGGGACCTCACACCCTCACTGCTCGTTCGTCACACTCCCCCTCGGCTCCAGAACGCTCCTCGTATTTGCCTCCGCCATCAGCGGCTGCATCCACGACGCTTACGTTCCTTCCCCTTAAGGAAACATGACGCAGTGAAAGCGTCAGTTCCTAAACTTCTTGGGTTGTCCAGGTTCAGCTGCTTCCGCTCCCTCACCT